>NZ_JAPEOB010000001.1:1200000-2400000 GCF_026341775.1 Streptomyces sp. NBC_00654
GCTGGGAGTCACAAGGTCGGTGTGTGGTCTCCCCTGCGCACCCCAGGCTGAGAGGTGGTTTCGTCAATGGCATGTCGTATCAGTGAGCTCGTGCTCGGTTGCCGCGAACCCGAGGTGCTGGCGCGGTTCTGGTGCGAGGTCCTGGACTTCGTCGTGCTCGATCGTGAGGACGACGGAACGCTGGAGATCGGGCCGCGCGAAGGGTTCGGCGGTCCGCAGCCGACGATCATCCTCAGTCGCAGGGACGAGCCGGAGAAGGGGAAGTCCCGGCTGCACATCGACGTCAACGCCACCGACCGCGATCAGGACGCCGAGCTCGAACGCCTTCTCAAGCTCGGTGCGCGCCCGGCCGACATCGGCCAGACGGGGGAGGAGCAGTGGCACGTTCTGACCGACCCCAACACTCCTGACTACCAGTTCTGAGCATACGCGCACGTCAGCGCCAACGACAGAGCCCCGCACGGCACTTGGCCGAACGGGGCGTTTTGCTGTCTGAGTAGGGCGCTACGGACGGCGCAACACGTCCTCGGGCGTCGGGCCCCGACCCGAACTCCACGGCGTGGTCCAGGCACGCGTAGAGGGTCGTTCCGGGGCCACTGGCACTCTCGATGTAGCGCACGGGGATCGGGGCGCGGGTCACTTCGTGGCAGCCGACGCAGAGCGCGACGTGTCCCGCGAGGACTTCCGGGAACAGCTCATCTGCGGTCATGCGGACACCCCCGCAGCGGCGAACGCGGACGCGGGGAACGGAGCACCCTCGTACGTGTAGGGGTAGTCCACTCCCTCCACAGCGAGGGCAGCAGCGCGCCGATGCTCCCGGATCACATGCAGCTCTAGCGTCTGTTCGGCTTCCCGCACGAGCAGCCACGGCCCTATGCGGTGGTGCCACGGGGACGGCATCGAGCGAGCGAGGACGTGAGCGGGGATCGGCGTGGTCGGGCCGCAGATGACGCGGGGCGGATTGGTCGGCTCGGGGACGAGCACGGGAACGGCTCGGCGTTTTCCTCGGGCGGGCAGCAGCAGCCGCAGCACCCAAAAGCAGTGCACGGGCGATAGAGCAGTGCACGGGCGATAGAATCGCGCATGTCGCAACTCCTCTACCCTCATCTACTTACGTATAGAAACGGCCCTCGGCGTGGCCGGTTGTCTACGCTTCCCCTCATGAGCCCGAGCGAGCATTGACTACGAAGCCCCGACGCCGCCGTATCAGCAGATCGCGGCAGAGATCATCCGGGATATCAAGTCGGGCACCCTTGCCGTGGACCGTCCGATCCCCTCGGAGTCCTCGTTGATCCAGCGATGGGGCGTGGCTCGGGACACTGCCCGCCGCGCGGTGCGGCACCTTCGGGAACTCGGGTACGTCTACACCGTGCCGCAGCGAGGTACCTACGTACGCGACCGCAGCGGCGAGGACGAGCGCCAGGACGCGCAGTAGCCCCGCCCGTGTGCCACGGGGCAGCACGCGGACGGGGCCGGTATGGGTGTGCGGTCAGTCAGTGCGGCGCGGAGGTGGACGCGCGCAGATCAGAGAGACGCCGCTGATACATCGGCCCGATGGCATGTGCGCCCCTGGCCTCGCTCGGCGTGGCCTGTTCGATCAGGTGATGGGAAACCGCCTTGAGGTGAGCGGCCCAAGCAATCACGTGTTGCTGAGCCGTCCGCCCGCATTCCTGCGGTTCACCAGGGAGGCACAGCGGGAGTTCCGGCCCGAGCTTGTTGGCTGCGTGCCGGACGTACCGAGCGATGGTGAGCCATTCGTCCTCGGTCCGCCGGATGGCGTTGCCTTGGTCCTCCCACCCCCATGGGCCGAAGTCGTCCCCGTGATCGTCCATGTGTGCGCTCCCTTTGCATTCAGCGGGCTAGACCGGTGCGGCGATCGTAGCGGCGGTGCCCGCTTCCTTGGGGTCGCAGTGCCCGACCGAGGGAACGCACGGGCCGCAGGGGCCGCACATGGGCAGGAATTGCGGAGGAGTGCACGACTGGACACCATCCCCGTGAACCGCTGCGATCTCGGCCGCAACGTCGGTCATTTGTGCGCCGCCCCAGATATCGGAGATCGGCCTTTCCAGCACGTTGCCGAGTGCCAGGAATCGACCGAGGACACACGGCCACACTTCGCCGGTCGGGCCGATGGCGAATTTCTCGTGGGCGCAGTGCCCGCACAGATCAGCGATGGTCGGCGCGGCCCCCTGGCTCGCCCGCCCGAATGCGCGGGTCCGGTCCCCGCCGACCGTGCCGACGCCAAGCGCCGTAAGGTCCTGCGCCGCTTGGTGTACGCGCTGTCCGTCCCGCACGGCGACGACTCCACCCCGCAGCGGGATACCGAGCGACAGGGCTTTTTGAACGTTGGCGCGAGTCTTCTTATGCGCCCCACGGAGTCGAGTCACCGAGTCGTGTTCCTCGGCGTTGTCCGAGTAGTACGACGTGGCGAGCTTGACGCCGTGTTCGGTGAACGTGTCCCACAGTTCCGCGCGTATGCGGGTCATGTTCGAGAACACCTCGACACCGAGGCCGCGCCCGTGGGCGTGCTTGATCAGTTCAGGCAAACCCGGGTAGAGCGTTGGCTCACCACCGTTGTCGCTGCTTAGTCGCAGTGTCTCTTTCAAGCCCTGCGCGAGCATTGAGGTCCGCCCAACTAGTGTTCTGTCGTTTGCAGTCGACTGTGTCTCATACCTAGAGTCGCCCGTCATGCAACAGACATTCTTCTCGGCTGGTGGCTGGGAGTCCTGGGGTCTCGATGACAGGCCGGTGATCCCCGAGGGCATGCCGGTGCTCGTCGATGACGACCTGCTGTTTGAGGATGGTGGGGTACCGCGGCCGACCGTCGCCGTGAATCGGTGGCTGAGCGAGCTGCCGTCGAGTGGCTGCCCGTCACCGCGGTCGTGGCGGTACTACGCGCAGGTGTTGCGTGGATGGTTGGAGCATCTTGCCGCGCACGGGTTCGGCCCGTTTGAGGAGCGGACCCGTCTGAAGGCCGCGCTGAGTTCGTACGCGGTGTTCCGGGCGAGCGGTCCGCTGGAGCAGCGGATCGAGGCCACGACGTGGAACCAGCACATGAGCATCCTGTCCGGCTTCTATCGGTGGGCGGTGGCTGAAGGCGTCGCGTCGGCCGAGCCGTTCACCTACAAGCAGGCTCAGACGTTCTACGGCGATCAGGTGCGCGAGCGGTCGGTGAACCTGGCGAACCGTCGTACCCCGAAGGCCCACGTGACGATCAAGTACCTGGAGAACGACTTCGCCGAGTTGTTCCTGCGTGCTCTGGCGGGGCTGCGGCCCGACGGAGGCGAGGACGAGGGCTTCCGCGGGAGGGAGACTGCCCGCAACGCGGCGATCGGTCGGCTGGCGTTGTCGACTGGCTTGCGCCGACAGGAGTTCACCTACTTGCTCACGACCGAGGTTCCGCCGCTTCCTCCCGCGCCGACGGCATTGCCGATCTCCTTCCCGGTGGCGGCCGGCATCACGAAGGGACGCAAGTACCGCACGACCTGGATCGACTATGCGGCGCTGGCCGAAGTGCACGGCTATATGGACCTGTTCCGGCCCCTCTCCGCCGAGGGTTCGTCGTGGCGTCCGCCTGCGCGATGGGGGGAGCCGCTGGTGGTGACCGAAGCGGATGCGCGAGGCGGGAGGGTCAACGGCAAGCGCACACAGTGGGCTTCGCTGCGGCCGGTCGAGCGACGCCGCCTGGTCGCCCCGGACGGAGGCAGCATGTTGCTGGCCGTCCGGTACGACGGTGGCCCGTTCACGGCCTGGCCCACCGTCTTCGCCCGCACTTCGACGCGGATCCGCGATCGGCACGAACCCCGGTTCCCTCACGTCTTCGCCCACCGGCTGCGTCACAGCTTCGCGATGCGCACGTTGGAACTGCTGGTCGGCGGCTACTACACGCAGGCGGCGAAGCTCGTTCGCGACACGGATGCCGACGCCGCGCTGGCGCTCTACCTGAGCAAGGCCGATCCGTTGATGGTGCTGCGCGACCTGCTGGGGCACTCCAGTGTCCTCGTCACGGAGACCTACCTTCGGCGCCTGGACATGACCCGCATCTACAAGGACGCCTACGACCGGGCGGAACGCCTCTACGATCCCGCTGGCCGCGAGGCAGTCGCCCACGAGGTCGACGACGAGTTCGACGACGAGGAGAGTTGATGCCCGCGCGTATCGTCGACGAGCCGCTGGGCATCGAATGCGTCCTGAGCAACGCCACCGCGGTCACCTTGACCTTCGGCACGTGCCCCAATCCGGTCCTGGCCCGCGAGCTGCTCAGCGGCCTGGTCAGACTGGTCCACCCGCACGGGCGGGTCGATGCACCCTCCACCGTGGAGATGTACGTCAACGCTGCCCGCGCGATGGTCAAGACCCTGGACGCCGACGGTTTCACGGGATCTGCTGCGGGGCTTTCCCGGGCACGTCTCGCAGAGTACTTGTGGGGCCTGTCTCATCAGGCTGAAGCGGCCTGCCGTCGCATGCTGACCGTCTTCGATGAGGACGTACGGGTACTGCGGCCCGAGGTGCGTGAACTCGTCCGCGGCCGGGCGTTCAACCGGACCGTGGCCAGGGCACCGCTGGCTCCCTACGGAGAGCGGGAGTGGCAGCGACTGCAGGAAGCATGCCGTGCTGTGGTTCGAGAGTCCTACGCCGCTCACCAGCGGGCGCTCGCCGCCGCCGAGGACGGCCAGGATCCCCGCGAGGGTGGGTGGAGCGAACCGAACGTGCACTGGCAGCTTGTTCACTGCGGCCCGACCACCGCTACCGAGATCGGCGCGGAGCTCGGCTGGAGCACGCCATGGGTAAACCGGCAGATCCCCGAGCTCAGGCGGGCGACCACCGCCCTGTTCCCCGACGTCTCTGCGACGCTGGCCTACCGGCTCCTCTTCGCCACCTACACTGGGGTCGTTCCCGACGGTGTCGACGATCTCAGCGTCGAGGGCCTGGACTGGGCCGGCGACGGGGTGGTCCTGCTCGACTACCTCAAGGGCCGCACGGCCAAGGAGAGTACAACGTTGAACCGGCGCGGCGTGCGCCTGCTGGAACAGTGGCTGCGGCACTCCGAACTGTCCCGGCGGCACGCTCCTCGCGAGTTCCGTGATGCCTTGTGGCTGCGGCACGTGCCCGGCAGCGTCGGGGGGCCGTGGCACACGACCCCCATTTCGACGTATCCGGTGCGGGCCTGGATGACCAAGCACCAAGTCGTCGGCGACGACGGAAAGCCGCTCAAGATCCACGAGTCCCGCATCCGGACCACCTACCAGTCTCTGCGTGAACGGCGAAGCTGGTTCGGCAGCACCCGGGCCACCGTGGACCCGAACCACACTCCCCAGGTGGAAGGCGATCACTACCTGACCGTGACCACACCGGCCCAGAAGGACGCCGTCGAGACCATCATCGAAGAAGCTCAGGCCGACCTGCTCCGAAAATCCCGTCCGCCGGTGATCCTGACGGAGGATCAGGCGGCGGACCTTGCTGGGGAACTTCCCGGGCTAGTCGCCGGGATGGACCTGGACGACTCGGCGCTTGCCGAGCTACTCGGCGGCGAGCGCGACGTGTTCGTCGCTGCCTGCACCGATCCACTCAGCGGCCTGCACGGTCCGGCGGGCAAGCCCTGCCCGGCACGACCGTGGATCTGCCTGCTCTGCCCATTGGCGATCTTCGCGCCACGGCACGTCCCGAATCTGCTGCGGATGAAGGCGTTCTTCTCCCGCCAGTGGAAGCAGACGCATGCCTCCCAGTTCATGGCCATCTTCGGCCCCTACGCGCAACGCGTCGATGAAGTCCTCGATGCCTTCCGCGCGCGTGACGCACAACTGGTCCTCCGCGCGGCCGACACGGTGGCCGATACCGACGACGAACTGCCGCTGCTTCCCGAGGAGCGCACACAGTGATCAGACGCCACACCGCCGTGAGCACCGCGGAGCCCCTGAGCTCCGCATTCGCCGGGCTCGCTCTCTGCCCGGCGGTCGGATTCGCGCTTCCTCCCGGGCAGGCCGGGCCCGTCTTCGGGCAGGACGTCTGGGACTTCAGCCAGGTCACCGGGCTCCCCGCCTACATGAAGACGGCTGATCGGATCCTGGACTTCACCCCGATCCGCAACCCGCTCTGGCGGGTGGTCGCCAAGGAGTACGCCGCGGCCCTGATGCTCCCGGGCCATGAGCGGGTCCGGGAACTCCCGAAAGCCGTCCGCACGCCCCATACCGTGCAGACGTGCAACCTGAAGCTGAAGGAGACCGCTCGGTGGCTGAACTGGCTCACCAGTCACGGTATCTCCCGGCTCGGAGACGTAACGGAGTACCACTGCACCGCCTACGTGGCGGAACGTGCGCGACGTCGCGACAAGAGGGGCGAGGTGATCGGGCAGCAGAGCCCGACCATGGCCAGAGCCGCTAACGTCGTCATCGAACTGGCCCACTACCGGGAGCTGTTCAGTACCGACCGCTACGCAGTTGACCTGCAGCCCTTCGGCGGGCGAGCCGCGTCGACGGTCGCGGGCCTCCGCAGGACCAGGAACGGGGAGAACTCCACCCCCGTCGTCCCCGACGAGGCCCTGCAGCCGTTGCTCGGTGCCGCGCTCTACATGGTGCAGGTCCTCGCCCCGCACATCCTCGCGCTGCGTGACCAGGTCCGTGACCTTCAGCAGCCGGCACCGAGTCCAGCACCACGCGTCCGAGGCGTGGCCGTCCTGGAGGAAGTCGTACGCCGCCGGATCGCCGAGGCCCGGCCCCTCGACCGACTCCCGCAGGGACGTATCACCCTGCGTCTGTCCAAGGGCACGTTCGCGCCGGAGGATCCACTCCTGCAGGTGTCACTCGACTCGCTCGCCCGTGAAGCGGGACGCTCCGAATTCAACTACCGCCACCTACCGGCGCTACGTCCCGTGCTCCTGCGGGCCCTGGACGCGGTGGGAGTCGAGCAGCCATGGGGCCGGGACGCCGCCACGGTCATCCGGGCGGACGAACAAGGCGAGATCCCGTGGACGGCTCCGATTCCCGAAGATCAGGTCAGGACTCTGGAGCGTCAACTGCGGACGGCATGCATCATCGTCACCGCGGCGGTCTCCGGGATGAGGATCAGCGAGATCGCCGAGCTCGCCGTGGGCTGCCGTCTGACCGAGGAGCCGATCCCGGGCATGGTCCGCTATCGCCTGGCAAGCAAGGTGATCAAGGGACAGCCGCTGGGCGGCACGGATGACGAGTGGATCGTCACGGAAGAGGTCCACCGCGCCGTCAAGGTCGCCGAGGATCTCATGGGCTCCGAGGAACCGGGAACCCTGTTGTTCGGGAACTTCGCCTTCAACCTGCTCTACAAACGCTTCCGTCGTTGGGTCAACGGCCCCAGCGGGCAAAGGCTCGGCCTATCTCCGATCCCTGAGCACCAGGTCAGCCTGCGTATGTTCCGCAGGACGCTGGCCATGGCCCTGGCCTACCGGCCCGGCGGAGTGCTCGCTACCAAGATTGCTTTGAAGCATGTGTCCGTGGCGACGACGGAGGGGTACGCGAACCGGCCCGGCGGTGCTCAGTCCCGGCTCCTGGCCGAGGTCACCGCGGAGGAACAGCAACGCAACCTCGACCTGACGCTTGCCGAATACCGCAAGCACCAACAGGGGATCCAGCCCTCCGGGCCGGGCGCGAGGGACCTCGTGAAGTTCTTCGACTCGGTGGACAGCGCCCTGCACGAACAGACGAAGAAGGCCCCACACGTCGTGCTCAACGATCAGCAGATCCGCACCATGCTCTCCAAGCGGGCCTCCTCCCTCCACCTCGGCGTCGCCAACTACTGCTGGTTCACGGACCCGTCGCGGGCACTCTGCCTGAAGCTCGCCCAGACCCCGAACGCCAAGAAGCCGCTGATCGGGATGTGCGACTCCACGCGCTGCCCGCAGGCCACCCACCACGCCTGCCATCGACCCGTCTGGGCCGAGCACCAGACAACCACCAAGGTCTTCCTGGGCAACCTCGGCCGCGGACACAGAGCCGAACGCGAACGCCTGGAAGCCGACCTTGCCCGCTGCGAGCACGTCCTCGCCGAAATCGACAGCACCGCCGGAAACGGAGCCTGACATGGGACGCATCACCGATCAGGACCGCCAGCACAACGAGACGGCGATCCGCGCCGCGATGGACCGGCTACTCGCCGGGGACCTCCCCGAGGACAGCCGACGCGACATCAAGACCCTTGCTGCAATGGCCGGGGTCACCCGAACCGGCTTCTACCCGAAGAAGAACCGTGACGGCTCCTCCCGTCCCGGCCCTTACCAGCATCTCGCCGAGGAATTCAGCCGCCGCCTGCTGGCCCTCGAAGCGGCTGGCCAGATCGTCGACCCACGAGCCGCGCAGATCGATCGACTCAAAGCTCACGTGGGTGAGCTCAAGGAACGGGTCGCCGAACGCAACATGCAGATCTCCGAGTTGACCGAGTTCAAGCAGCAAGCACTCTCTCGCATCGCCGCACAACACCAGGAGATCGAGCGCCTACGTGCTCAGATCGGAGCAGGAAGCAAGGTCACTCCGCTACCTAGGTGATCAACTCCAAGGGATACCTGCGGAGGGTGTGGGGGTGGGCGGTCAGGCGTCGGGGTCGACTGCGGGGTGCGTGAACCGCACGGGCTTTCCCAGCGACCGGGCGTAGGTGATTTCGGCTCGGGTGCTGTCTCCGATGTAGTCGCCGACTACGAGTGCCTCATCAGCGAGCCGGATCTTCGCCCGGTGCAGATCGTCGAGTCGAACCTTCAGCGCCTCGGCCTCGACAGGATCGGACCAAAGTTCGTGCGGCGACTTCATGTCGCAACCCGGCTTGACGACAATCCTTCCGGCTTTGGTCTCCCGCAGATCGGCCTCGGTCATCTCGGTCATGAAACGGGTGGAGCCGCAGATCACGACGATACGCGGGAGGCTCAACTGCTTCTTCGCGTCGGCGAGTTTCTCCTCGGGGGTAAGCGGTTGCAGGTATGACACTGGTTCCTCCTGGTGGTGTGGTCCAAGGTGTGCCGGCGGAGACGAGAATGAGGGTGTCCAAGATCGTTGGACAGCTCGACCTCGAACGGTACCGAGGGCGCACACCCGGAGGGGTCATAGCCCGCGTCATGCAAAGCATCCTCGCGCTGACCGCGGCGATCTGGCACAACGACGCCACCGGACAAACCGTCCTGCGCTCACTGATCGCTTACGATCACTGACCCCTTGGAATAGATCATCTAGCCGGTCGCCGCGGGCAGCTCCGGCGCGGCCGTTCAGGCTGCGGCTTCGCCGGAGTCTTCGTCGTCGTTCCGGGCGCCGCCCCGCCTGTAAGGCGGGATCTCGATGACACGCCCGTCGCGGAGGGTCCTCGTGTGCTTCTTCACGCCGTGCTCGACTGGGGAGTTTCGCGGCTTGCCGGAGGCGGAGTCCGGCTCGCTCTCCTTGACCTCGGTGAAGTCCTCGGCGTCTGCGACGGGGGCGTCCTCGGTGTCCTCGTCGCGTTGAGCGAGCTGCTCCAGGGCCGTCTTGGTGACCACGGCGCCGACGGCTAGGAGGATACTCCCGGCGGCGATGAGCTTGCCCTTGTGCCTCTCGGCCAGGGCCTTCGCCTTCTCGGTCACGGACCTGGGCTTGCTGTTCTCGGGCTTCCCGTCCTCGGGCATGGAGTCGCTCACGGGCACAGATCTATCGGACTTGTCCCCGATCTGTCAGGTGTTCCCCCGATTTCGGATCGGGGGAACATTGGGCCCATGGAGCCCCCCATCGTCCAAGAGGTGATCCGCGAGTGCCTGGCCGCCAACCCTCGGTTGCCGAGCAGTGCGAGGGGCGGCTTCCTAGTCGGTGACACCCAGCGCAGCGCGCGCACAGCGGACGAATTCGTCCAGGGCCTCGTTGTGCTCCCGCCAGGACTGCTCAAGCAAGGGGCCGATCTCAGGCTCCAAGCCGTCGTTGAGCAGAGCCGACTTTCCCTCTGAGCTCAGATTAGGGATCCGGTCGAGAGCCGCCGACGCCGCATCGTGTGCATCCATCATGTTCGAGTCCTCGGCCTCATACGCGGCACGCCAAGCATCCAGGGCCTCCACGGCCCGACGAGCATCCTCGTACTCGGGCATCCAGACACGTACGCCCGTCAACTGCATGTGGAACCGGTACGCCTCACCTCGTTCGCGCGCAAGACGCTGAAGGTCCTGCGACGCATGCAGAACGCGGGAGGACGCGGCGGTGAGGGAGGCGGGTGCGACAAGCTGGACCACCCCCCAGGCGTGGAGAAGTTCGTCGTATGCGGGCGTGGAAGCTCCCGCGTCGGGCTGCCGGAACAGCGTGTGTAGCACTCGGCCGAAGGCCCTGTCAGCGCGGATCAGGTTCGTCGCTGCGCTGATCCGCTGCTCGCGCAGAGCCGCGGCGTGGGCGGCGGCCGCGGCGTGGTCGGCCTGTTCGCGGACCGCTTGGAGGGTTGCTGCCGCAGCCGTTGTTGCTGCCTTCTCCGCAGCCTTGGCCTGCGCGTGGCCCCCACGGGCCTGGATCCAGGCTCCGAGCCAGACTCCGGCGAAGGCGAGCACGATGGGAAAGAGCCAGACTATGAGCGCCTGGTGCTCCTCAAGGAAGTCAGTCACGCACAGATCTTCCCCTGCAGAAGAGCACCGCCTGCTCCCTCTGCCCGAACTGCTGCTCCTCAGCGTCGCCGAACACCGAGCCACCCACCCCACCGCCCTCGCCCGTTCACGGACAGGTCTCGTCGTCCTTGACCACGTTGTCCACGGCGTCGAATGGTTCGCCGACGCCGCCGTCCTCCTGGACCGGATCGGCGACTCTCTAGGGGCGACGCGTGACCGCCACGGCGATCGCGCCGCCGCAGCCCGTTACACCACCCGCCGCCTCAAGACGAAGAGCAGGCAATCGGCTCCTGCATCTGACGTCCCAAAGAATCCGCGTGCGGTCGGCGGGCAGCGGGCATTCGAGGTGACCTTCCTCACGTGTTACGGTCGTCGCCGTCTCCGAAAGGGACACAATGCGAGTCGTCATGGCAACACGGCCGGGCCTCTCCGCCCGCAACTGAAGCGACACGACCTGCGAGGGACACCACGACCGCGCGAACAACCACCGATGAACTGAACGTCCAACGTGCCCATGTCGGCAAGCTGGTCGATCACGTCCAGCCAGTCCCGCACAGTCATGGTTCCGTGTGTGCCCTTGGGCCCGCTGTCCGCGTAGCAGTGATCACAGAACTCATTGTAGAGTCCCGTGACTTCCAGCCACGCGAATAAGAGACGGTTTCCGGCAGCGCTCATTGCATCTCCTTGTGACCGTTGGTGTTTGGTGCCCCACCCCTGCCGAGATTCCGAATTTCATGGGGGAACGGGTTCGGTTACGTCCGGCAGGGGTGGGAGTTCATAAGCGGCCGGTTGCGGCCAGCGTGGGAATCGCTGTGATGAGTGCAGCGGTTACGAACACGAATGCGGACCGCCCGGCGCGGCGTACGTACTTCACGCGCTGTCCAGCGGGCCGCAGTTCGGGCAGTCCTCGGGGTGGAGGGGCGATGGCGGGTGCGTCGGGCCCGGAAGGTAGACCACGCCCGACGCCATGTTCAGAGCCCCGCCGTACTGGTCCCACCACCCGGGCGGGGAGTCCGCATAAGGCCCGGACGGGTCGTCTGTGAGGCTCACGAGCTGCGGGGCCGGAAGAGGGCATGTGGGGCGTCTCTGCCGCTGCGCCGGAGTGGTGGTCATCTGTGCGCGTCCGTGAGGTGCCGGCTGAGCCTGACGTTGCAGTCGCTCACGCGGCTACCGTCGCCGTTCGCCTTGGCGCGGTCGCAGTCTATGGCGACCTTGTCGCAGTGCGGGCATCCGGCGACAGGCTGAGGAGACTGCGGGGCGTCGGTCCTCCCTGCGGTGCTTGCGTGCGTCGTGGTCTGCCTCGCCATGGTCACCAACTCACTCTTTGGCCAAGTCCGCTTCGGGCGTTGGTCGTTCAACTACGGAAGCGCGACCGGGGACGCGTGACCACGGCAGAAAGGCCGCAGTTTCGCCGCACGCGGGCCGCGCTGGCTACGCTGGCCAGGGAAGACGCACCGGCGCGAGAGGGGACGGGCCACGATGAGCAGTCGGCGGCGGAGGTTGGCAGAGCGCCGGAAAGCGTGCGGGCTCAACCAAGAGGGATTCGCGGAAGCGGTAGGCGTTGACCGCTCGACCGTTCAGCGCTGGGAGGGCGGGAAGAACGACCCTCAACCGTGGCAGCGGCCGAGAATTGCAAAGGTGCTGGCGGTCACATCGGCAGAACTGGACGCGCTGCTTGTGCCCGACGCCTACGCCTCGCCTGCGTCGCGCAATAGCTGGATCGCCAATAATTCCCCGGACGATGATGACGAATTCGAAGCGCTCGAACTCGCCCGGCGAGTATCGGCAAGTGATGTGGGTCGGGAAACTCTGGGGCGCCTCGAATTTGCGTTTGATGACCTAGCCATGAAATACCCCGTATCCCCGCCCCAGGATCTACTACGGCGAGTCCGCAAGCACTCTTCGTATGTAGCGCGTCTCATGGATGCTCGCATGACTCTTGCAGAACAACGCCGCTTGTATGTCGTTGGCGGCTGGTTCCAATTGCTCGGGGCCACGCTCCATATCGACTTGCACCAAGACAATGCGGCCACCGCTCGTTTGCAGACAGCGGCAACTCTGGCGCAGCACGCGGAGCACCGCGAGATAGAAGCATGGTGCTATGAGACGGACGCTTGGAGGGTCCTCACGGAAGGTGATTACAAGCGCGCTCTTGAACTCTCACTGATTGCACAGAACTTGGCACCTGTCGGTACCTCTGCCGCAATCCAAGCCACCGCACAGGAAGGGCGGGCGAGAGCGCGACTCGGAGAGGAACAGGAAACCTATGCAGCTATCGAGCGCGTCCGCCGCATGTCGGCCGGGATGGTTCCAGGAAAAGGAACCGAGCACCATTATCAATACGACCCGAGCAAGGCTCTAGCTTATACCGCGACAACGCTTGCATGGGTCGGAGATCCGGCGGCCGAAGGTTACGCGCGCCAAGTTATCGCTAAACTTGCACCCGCTGACGATGTGGAGAAATGGCCTCGCCGCGTAGCCTCAGCAAATATCGATCTGGCGTTGGCACTTCTTGGAAGTGACCAACTGGACGAAGCGTGCGACGCTGCGCAGCGCGCAATCCTGTCAGGCCGTATCGTACCATCTAATCATTGGCGGGCCTTGGAAGTCGTAAAGGCCGTGGAAAGTCGGCAACTACCCGAAGCCTCCGATTTGCGAGAGGCATACCAGGGGCTGAATGCACTCCCGCGCGGTAAATGAAAATACCCCGTACCGCCATCCTGATATTGGATAGCGATACGGGGTTGTGTGGCGTGTCGGGTCAGTCCCAAACATCCGAGTCGTCAGCGTCGGGCTCGGGGGTCGTAATGGCGGTGCGCGCACTCGGCGAGAGATCCAACTCCCGTATGTATCGGCCGAGTTGGGTGCGGTACTGGCCCGCGATGGTGGTAGCGCCGTTCTTCTGCCACCCCCGCTCGCCCTGGACGAGCAAGCCGTTCTCCGACAGCTCCCGATCGCACTGGTCGATCCGCGCGGCAGATATGCAGTAGTCCTTAAGGACCGTGGTATCTACCTCGCCGAGTCCGACCGCGAGTTTCAGTACGGGGACGACGCGCTGCCATTCACGCGAGGCGACAGCACGGCAGCGGGTGTTGACCGCTTCCCGTTTCGGATCGTCCACCGTTCGGAAAGTCTCGCGCCAATCCGGCTCGGTCAGATCCGAGGGTGGTACGGCAGTGCTATCCGGGACAGGACGCTTTCCGGCGTTGCCTTCCCGGATCACTTGCAGCGCGGGTTTCTTGCGCCGTGGATCGGCCAAGGTCACTTCCTTTCGATATGCGGGTAATGCATCAGGCCCGCGCAAATGGCTTTAGCTGCGGCGAGAGTCTTTTGCCTCCCTGCCGCTCAGCAGCGAGAGGGGAAGGGGGTCACCCCCTGGTCAGAACGGCGGAGGTTCGAACGCCTCCCGCCGCGAACGTGCTTCGGCAGCGAATCCGCCCGGCTGATTACGTGCGGTCTCCCGGTTGTGGCACGCAACGCACAGCGGACGAAGATGCTTCGCCGCATCCGGGTTCGACTCACCCCGAGCGATCAACTCACGTCGGGACAGCGGGAAATGGTCGGCCACGTTCGCCGCACGACCGCACAGCACACACCACAGGTTCGCGTACAGGTACGCCTTACGGATGCGCTGCCAACGGGTCGTGTAGACAGCACCGCCGCGCGAGGCACGGTCCGCGTTCGCTTCCCTGGCGTGCTTCGGGCAGCGTCCGTCGGCTGCCGTCAGCTCGGGGCACCCGGGGATGCTGCAAGGGGGGTGGGGTCTGCGAGGCATGGGAGATTCACCTCCGGCGTGGAGTTTCATAGCTCCGCTGGTGACTTACTGACGAGGCAGCGTCCGCGGAACGTCCTTCCCCTCGGGCACGCAGCGTGCTGAGCTGGAGACATGGAACCAGTAAGAGCCCTCGCCCTTCCTTCGAGCTTCGCGTTGGGCTCCGTGTGACGATCCAGCGCGTCCCCGGATGGCTGGTGGCAGCCCTCGCCATGGCCACAGGAAGCGGACTCGCCGCGTGGTTCACGTCGTGGTGACGGCGCCGTCAGCTCGGGGCACCTGGGGATGTTGTAAGGGGGAGTGGTCTGCGGGGCATGGGGTCGCCTCCCGAGGGGTGGAAAGTGACATGCAAGTGACCCGCAAGTGGGGGTAGCGGTGCCCACTGCGACCGTGGTAATCACATCCGCGTAAGTGGAGGAAAGTGGGGACGGTATGGCGTTGCGGCCCCCATTTCTTTGTGCTACGAGATCGGCCATTGAAGTGGGGTTAAGTGGCCCACGCTTAGAACTCCTAACGAAATGATCTTCAAGGTGGTTGGATCACTCCAAGGCCGTTGATTTAGGGGTGCGCAGTGGCTCGGCGGAAGCCGTGGGATGTCGATGACGAGCTGTGGGCGGTGATCGAGCCGCTGCTGCCGATGGTTGAGCGTCGGTACCGGCATCCGGGGCGGAAGCGGCATCCGGACCGGCAGGTGTTTCAGGGCATCTTGTTCGTGCTGCACACCGGGATCGCCTGGGAACACCTGCCGCAGGAGCTCGGCTTCGGTTCGGGCATGACGTGCTGGCGCCGCCTGGCCGAGTGGACCGAGGCCGGCGTGTGGCCCCGGCTCCATGAAGCACTCTTGGCCAAACTCCGGAGCGCGGACGCCCTGGACTTCTCGCGGGCGGCCGTCGACGGCTCCCACATCCGGGCGTTAAAGGGGGCTCCAAGACGGGACGAAGCCCTGTTGACCGGGGCAAGACGGGCAGCAAGCACCATCTGATCACGGACGCCACTGGCATCCCGCTCGCCGTCACCCTGACCGGCGGCAACCGCAACGACGTCACCCAGCTCATCCCACTGCTCCAGGCAGTGCCGCACGTACGGGGCAAGCGCGGCAGACCTCGACACCGCCCCGACGTCGTGCTCGGTGACCGCGGATACGACCACGACAAATACCGTCGCCTCGTCCGCGCGCTCGGTGTGAAGCCACTGATCGCAAGACGCGGCATCGAGCACGGCTCCGGACTCGGAACCCAACGCTGGGTCGTAGAGCGCGCCTTCGCCCACCTGCACTGGTTCCGCCGCCTGCGGATCCGCTGGGAGATCCGCGACGACATCCACGAAGCCTTCCTCACTCTCGGGTGCGCACTCATCTGCTGGCGACGCCTGTCACAGGCGGCCCGGGCCCTCCCCCTCCCGCAGTAGCCATTCCCGCACCGAAGGAGCACGGTCAAGGAGCCGCCTGACCTGCATGCCCTCTTCGCGTGAGGTCACTTTCGGCAGCGGGGTGAAGTCGTCGGGGATCACATCCAGCAGGCTCAGCACACGGTCTCCCGTACGCAGAGTGATCAGCAGTTCCCACCGCACGTGACGTGGTACGTCCGGGCGGTGGGACAAGGTGTGCCACAGGGCCGGCCATAGATAGTGGGTGCCGTCAGGCGCCGCATTCGCGCGCACCCACGCCGGGTCCAACCGTTGACTCAGACCGAGGTCACACGCCCGCTCCTCCAGCCTGAACAGCGAGGCCGAATCGACAGCCTTCAGCTCGCGAGGCAACGGCTGTTCGAAGTCCATCGCCCCATGCTGCCCGACGGCATCCCACGACGAGGAGCCGACCCCAAAGTGTCATTCCGTTAGGAGTTCTTAGACGTTGCGGTGCCGTCCGGGCCCAGGTCTGATGATGAGCATGCCTCGAAGCAACGATGACCAACTGGCCATGTTCGAACTCCGCTGCGGCGGGCTGCATTTGACAATCCAACGTGTCCCCGAGTGTCTCATATCGCTACAGCGATATCGCTCTAGCGATTGCCGGTGGCCTTCGGCCGATGTTGTACTAACGCCGCTCTGGCCAAGCAGTTCACGGAGTATCACGGATACTGCCCCAAGTTCATGGACTTCGCGCCCCAACTACCTACCGCGACCGACCTCTCTCCGATGGGATACAAGATCATGTTTTCCCTGCCAGAAACGGCCCCTTGGTGGGCTGTCTTGGCTGTTGTCGCTCTGGGAATCGTCGTGTTCGGAGTACGTAGCTTCGTCCGCGCTGTCTGGCCGCAGACCTCCGCCCACCGCAAAGAGCTGCTACAGGAGCGGCAGCGGCAGCGTGGACAGGAGAGGGCTCGTAAGCAGGAGCACAAGAGTGCCCATAGACGAGAGCAGGAGCGGGCTCGTCGAAGGAAGGAAATCGGCAACCGGGAGAGATGGGACGCCGGGGCGGGGACCTGAAATAGGTTCCCGCCCGTAAGTGCTATTCATATCTCGGTTGAAAGCGAGCCTGGCACTCCATCGGAACTTACCGAGCCTGACCTCCAAATAATGCACGCAGGGCCGCTAATGCACGTTCCCTGATTTCTCTACTTGGATGTGTAATCGCCACTAGCGCTACGGCAGCGATCACGGCGAGAAATCCCGTTGCCGGTGCGGCTGTCGTCATCTCCACAGCAGGAACTTAGCGCGGTCTGCCCGCTTCACGCAAACCTTGTGCATAAGGAGACACCTTGTACACAAGGTCGCGATGTACACATTCGACTGCACAGAGGATTTCTGGAATACGGTGACCAGTAATCCAGAAATGCTGAGTCAGTTGTGCACACGCAGCAACGGGCGTAGCTAGCGGCGTCGCCGCGTGGTTTCGGTGGAACTGGCCGAAGATCACGACGTTCAAGAAAGCTGTCATCCGGATCAGGTTTCGGTTGATCTGTGCCCGCCCGAGGACTCGAACCCCGGAACTCTGCCGATTGGGTACGGCGCACCTCTAGCCGTTGGGTCAGCGGGCATGGTCAGCCGAAGTCCGCTCGCATTGCGCCAAGTCGTGGCCCTAGCGGTTGCAATGCCTGGTCGCGGGCATCGGACGTCGAAACACGATGGAAGCGAGCTGTCATGTGTGCGTATCGGGGCCCGGGGGACACAACGCGGAATCAGCTAATCGCATGTTGGGTCGTGTGTGCCGTCATAGTTGTGGGTCTAGTAGTCATGATCCTCACGACCAGTGCGGCCAGACCGTGAGGTGCGTGTTGCACGGGCAGAGCTTCGTGTGAGGGTCGGGCACTCGGTCCGCCCGTTCCGGGCTGGTGGGGTGCGCGGTAGTCCCTGGTCCCTCACTGTCCAGAACTACTAGTTCCATGTGTTGGGAGACCCTGAAGGCAACGAGTTCTGCCTGCTCAAGGCCCGCCTCAACCCCCTGTGACACTCATCGGTCACGCCTCGGCACCAGCGGCGGCCCAGGGTCTGCCGCTGGTCCCCGGTGGTGGGCCGGGGCTACGCTCGGCCCACCACCGTCCCACCCGCGACCCGTAAGCCGGAGATCCGCCCCTCCGGCCCGCGCCCTCTCGCGCCTGCCGGTCAGACGGCTCGCCGATCACTCATCAGCCTGACGAACCGGCCGAAGGCCTCGTCCCCGGCGCGACTGTCCGCGAGCTCCGCGCACAGCGCGGGGAACTCGATCCACGCCTCGCCCGCGACGGACCACCGCGCAACGCTGCTCCGCCCGTCGTGGACGCGTACCTCGTCAATCCACTGGTCGAGGCCGTCACCCATCGAATAGACGAAGAAGTGCGCGTCCTCCATGGCCGGTGCCAGGAGGTCGATGAGCTGGTGAAGGTTGCGTATGTCGATGTAGCAGATGTCCGACAGCAGCTCCAGGCAGAGGTAGTCGGCTTCCGGTGGGCCCAGGGCGAAGTCCCATGTGCTCCCATGGACCTTCTGGTTGAGTAGATGGACCGGCCAGTTCTGCCTGGGCATCTCGGCAGTCACCAGTGCCAGCGTTTCCTCGACCAGGGACCGCCATCCCGGACGTACTCGAATGAACGTCGTGGGTAGGCCGGGCCACGGCGACACTTGAGCGAAACGCAACCGGAACCGCCCGTACCAATGATCATCGCGCCTGGTGACGAACGTCCCGGGCAGCTCGACCGGATGAGGTTCTCTCATCGGTTGAGCATAGGAAGTCGACGAAGAGGTCTGCCCACCGGCCCAGGGCGGCATGGGGTGTCGGGCCGGCGGCCAGCAGGGTCTGCTGGACGCGGCGGGCGTCCTTGCGCGGGGACCTGGCCGCGCTTCCCGTGCTCGCCGGGCTGCCCGCGCCGGTCGAGCTGCCCGAGCGCTGGCGGGGGTGCTGCTCGCCCTGACCGGGCTGGGTGACGACCTGACTCCGTTCGCCGCCGAGCATCTCCCCTTCATGAAGCCGTCCTTCGTCAGCAGCTCACCACGGCCTTCCTGCGCGGCGCCCTCCATCCCGGTGACACCAGTTGGAAGGCGGCGGCCGCCGCACTGGAGGAGAGCCCCGACCCGCTGGGGAACGTGCGGAGCAAGTAGGAGGCCCTCGCGTTCCGCAACCGCGTTCCGCAGCCGCGCCCCGCAGCCTCGTCCCCGATCCAGCGGTCGGCCGCGGAAATGCCCTCGGGGCCGGTAGGGAGGCGCCCGGAGACAGTGGTCAGCCCTGGCCGGGGCGCGCCATCGTCGAGGTGGCGATCCCGCCCAGGAGAGTGGCGAGTTGCCGGGGCATGGAGAGGAACGGCGAGTGGCTGCTCGGCAGCCGGTGGACGGAACCGGCGCGCGTGGCGAGTTCGCGTTGCCGGGACGGTTCGAGCGCCCGGTCGTGGTCGCAGACGACGTAGCTGGAGGGCACGGTGCGCCATCCCGCCGTGGTCACCGGCTCCGTGAAGGAGCGCACGCTCTGCGGGCGCAGGCGGGCCACGGCGCGGTCGGCGTCGGCCTGGGACGCGTCGCCGAAGAGTATGCGCCGGGAGTCCTCGTACGGCGGAGCCTGGCCGGTGCCGTCATCCGGAACGGGCGCTCCCAGGAACGTGAACATGCTCTCGCCCACGTCCAGTTGGAAAGCGGCGAGATACACCGCGCCCACCACGTTCGCGGCATCCCCGATGGCCTCCGTGGCGGGGACGCCGCCGTAGGAGTGGGCGACCACCACCACCGGGCCGTCGATGCGCCGGAGGCTGTCCCGGATGGTGTCCGCGTCGTCCAGCATGCCCACCGGGCGGGCGCGGTCGTGCCGTCCGCCCGGGGGGTTGGCGCTGGGCAGGTCGACGGTGTGGGACCGCCGGCCGTCGGCGTCGAGCTCGGCGCGTACGGAGTCCCAGCACCAGGCTCCGTGCCAGGCTCCGTGGACGAGCAGGAAGGCCGGCCGATCGGTGTCGGCGTTCATGTGCGGTACCTCCGTTGTCCGGACTGCGGGTCGCGGGTGACTGCGGCGCGAAGCGGGCCGGCCCGTGACTCACGGGCCGGGTCCGCCGAGGGGTCGGAGCGCCCATGAAGGGCGTGGGACGGGCCGTCCCGGGCGGGTTCAGTCCCGTCCCGGGCGGGTTCAGAAGCCGACGGTGGCGCCGAAGGTGTCGCGCGCGCGGAAGAGCTGGTACCAGCGGTCGGCGAGGGAGTCCGGGTCGCCCGCGCCCGTACCGCGCACGATCGGCACGCCGATGGCCAAGTGGCCGACGTAGACGCCCTCCTCGGCCAGGTCGTCGTGCAGGCTGCGCGCCCAGGACCGCAGCCCGGCCATGGCGATGCCGCCATTGGCCATCCCCGGGAGGGGGTCGACGGCGATCGTGCCGCCCGTGAACAGCAGAGCGCCGTCGCGGGCCGCTCGCATGCCCGGAAGGACGGCGGCCGTCGCGGTGAGAGCGCCACCGACGATCAGGTCGAACATGGCCTGCGCGGATTCCACCGTGGTCTCGGCCGCGGAGGTGAAACCCAGAGCCTTCAGGTCGGCCACCTGGCCGGCCACGTCGGGGAAGGCGGGGGACGGGCTGTAGGCGAGTACACCGATCCGCCCGAGCTCTTCGGCGGCCGTGTGCAGTGCGCCGGTCAGGGCCTCCCTGTCGGTGACGTCGGCCGGGTAGGCGCGGGCGTTCACGCCCTCGGCCGTCAGGGAGTCGGCCAGGCCCTTCAGCTTCTCGCCGTTGCGGGAGACCAGGGCGACAGGGTGCCCGGCGGTGCCGAAGCGGCGGGCGATGGCCTTGCCCAGGCCCGGACCGGCGCCTACGACTGCGATCGTGGAAGACATACGGCTACCTCGCTTGGTTACGATTTGTGCGCAGCCCCACCGTAGAGATGTATCAGGCACCCTACAAAAGGCACATCGATGTTCGAAGAGCACACTCATGAACCTGACGGCGCTGCGGACAACCCCCCGCATCCCTGCGAGATGTGGCCCGACAACGGCCGCGGAGCCAGGGAGACCCTCGACCGGATCGGCGACAAGTGGTCGGTCCTCGTCATCGGCATGCTCAGTACCGGACCCCTGCGATTCAGCACCCTGAACCGGCGGGTCCCGGGCATCTCCCAGCGCATGCTCACCCTTACCCTGCGCCACCTCGAACGCGACGGTCTTCTCACCCGCACCGCCTACGCCGAGGTGCCCCCACGCGTCGAATACCAGCTCACCCCACTCGGAGAGAGCCTGCGCGGAACGGTCTACGCCCTCGCCCAATGGGCCACCGACCACCACGACGAGATCGACACCGCCCGCCACCACTACGACGCGCGCTGAGCTGAGGGCCCGTTCAGCGCCGCGCCAGTGCCAGCACACTCAGGCCGAACATCAGGACACCCAGGGGGAGATGTACGGACGGTACGTGCGCGATGCCGACCGCGACCTGGACCGAGGCGAGGGCGAGGAAGCCGGACGCGTACCAGAGCGGCCGGGGCGATCCGCCGCCCGGCTTCCAGGCCAGCACCGCCGCGAGTACGTACAGCATCGACGCCCCGTACATCACGCGGGCTCCGGCGCTGTGCAGCGTCTCTCCGTAGGCCGAGGACAGCAGCAGTCCGGCGGAGACCGCCTGCAGGAAAATGGTCAGGGTCTGGAGGCCGATCGCCATCCGCAGAAACGAGAAGCGGTGCTGTGCCGTCGCCCGGGTCGCCATGCCGCAGTCCCCTTTTCCCGCCCTGGGGGCGGTAGATCGATAAGGTCTCACCGGTCCGACGACGCGGGCCCGCGAAAGGTAAGGCGAGGGGGCGGTCGGGAGCATGGGGACGGCTGGGGCGGGCGCGGGCGGGATAGCCGGCGAGCGTCACCAACTGATCAATGTCGCCTACCGGTTGCTCGGATCTCTGACCGAGTCCGAGGACGCCGTGCAGGAGGCCTACGCTCGCTGGTACGCGCTGCCGCGCAGCCGGCGGGACGAGATCGTGTCGCCCGGCGCCTGGCTGACGACGGTGACCGGCCGCATCTGCCTGGACGTGCTCGGTTCGGCGCGGGTCCGGCGCGAACGCTATGTCGGAGCGTGGTTGCCCGATCCGCTGCCCGACCGCGCGGAGTGGGACACCGGCCGTGGCACCGCCCCCGGCTACCCCGCCGACCCCGCCTACCCCGCCGACCCCGCCGACCAGTTGGTCCTGGACGAATCGGTGGCCATGGCCTTCCTCGTGGTCCTGGAGTCGATGACACCCGCCGAGCGGGTGGCGTTCGTCCTGCACGACGTCTTCCGGTACCCCTTCGCCGAGATCGCGGGCATCCTCGGCCGGACGCCCGCGGCCTGCAAGCAACTCGCGGCCTCCGCCCGGCGGCGGGTGCGCGGCGCGCGGGCTCCGGTGACGGCGGCCGGGCAGGCCGACGCCGTCCGGCAGGTCAAAGAGGCATGGGAGACCAAGAACATCGCGGCCCTCGTCGACCTTCTCGACCCGGCGGCCGTGATGACCGCCGACGGTGGCGGCCTGGTCGGCACCGTCCTGCGCCCGGTCGAAGGCGGTGCGCGCATCGCCCAGTACATGGTCGCCATCGCCGACAGGGCTCCTGGGCTCGAACTCCTGGAGCGGTCGGTCAACGGGGTGCCGGGGCTGGTGGCCCGGCGCGCGGGTGCCGTCGTGACCGTGGCCTCGTTCGAGGTCGCCGATGGCCGCGTCACCCGGATCTGGGTCGTCCGCAATCCGGAGAAGCTGCGGCTGTGGAAGCGGGGCGGATCCGGCGGTGGTGGAGGGGACGGGGAAGCCGGTGGTGGAGGGGACGGGGAAGCCGGTGGTGGAGGGGACGGGGAAGCCGGTGGTGGTGGGAACGGGGAAGCCGGCGGTGCGGGCGCGCAAGCCGGTGGTGCGTCCACGGCATCGTGATCAGGGGGGGCTCCGGGACAGGCTTCAGCGCGCCCGCGCGGCGAGGGCCAGGAAGACCGACAGGTTCTCGATCATCTCGACGGGGAGCCTGGTCCACGGCTTTCCTCCGCCGCGCCGGTGTATCTCCACCCAGCCCTTCTCGACCGTGATCCGGCCGACCTCGCGCCAGTCGAGCCGGTGTTCGGGGTAGCCGAGACCGGCGGGATCGATGTGGGCGCCGAGGAAGTCGATCCGCTCGCCGGCCTTGAGCCGGTCGCTGTCCTGGGGCAGCCGTACGCGCGTGAACGCCTTGTCCAGTCCGTCGATGAACCGGGCGATGCCCTCGTAGGCGTCGTCCACCACGATCTCGTCGCCCTCGTGGGGACGTACCCAGAGCTCGTGTGTGGTGACGCTGGTGATTCCGTTCGTCACTCTGGTACCGCACCGCCGGATGCCGGCGATCTCGTCCCAGGAGTATGCCTCCGGCTCCCGTCCGGCGACTTCCCGCACGATGCCGTGCCGGTAGTGGCCCACCCAGACCTGTGGCTGCCGTCGCGTGAGCGCGAGGAAGAGGAAGTACCAGGCCGCTGCGAGGATGGCGGCCGCCAGGAGGAGCAGCGGCAGCGCGTAGTACCAGGCGTCGCCGTTCCGCTGGTTCTCCACCATGGCCGAGATCCCCATCCAGAGCACCAGCAGTCCGATCAGCCCCGGCAGCAGCACCACGATCCACGGGAAGCTCTTGGGATCCGTGCATACCAGTCCCTCGCGCGGACCGAGTTCGAGCTCCCGCGCGACGATGCGCATGGCGGGTGGAACAGGAGTGGAACCACGATCCGACACAAGCCCCCCAAGGCCAGACAGCAGAGGGCCACTTTAGAGGAGCGCGGCCGGTGCGAGAAGAGCGGACAGCCCTCTGTGCGCCCGGGGTTGGGGCTTCGAGCCGTCCGGCCGCCAGTGCCGCGCTGTGATCCGGCGCGCGCCTGGTCGATAGGCTCTGGGAACGTGTGTTCAGGCCGCTGACCCTGGAGGTGCCCTCATGGCCGTCGAGTGGGTTCGACTCAAGCTCGATCTGGACGCGTTCGACGATGCCCGGTTCGAGCCCCGCCTCCGGAGCTGCCGACAGACCGGAATCGAGTTCACGACGATGGCGGCACTCGGCGACACGGCCGAACACCGGCGTGCGCTCTATGAGTTGAACAAGACGTGCTCCGCCGACATACCGGAGCGCGGGGAGTTCTACACGTACGACGAGTACCTCGCCCAGCGCATCGAGATTCCGACCTACGATCCCCGAGGCATCGTTCTCGCCCTGGACGGCGGGGCATGGGTCGGCATGGCCACCACGTCGATCCAGCCCGAGGGACACGCCTTCAGCGAGATGACCGGGCTGCTGGCCGGCCACCGGGGGAGGGGTGTCTCGCTGGCCATGAAGCTTCTGGCCATCGGCTTCGCGCGTTCCCGCGGCACGCATGTGCTGCGGACCTTCCACCACCCCGCCAACGCGGCGGCCATCGGCATGAACCGCCGGCTCGGCTTCGTCGACGACGACGCGCCACGTGCTGCCGCCGTGTGAGGGACCCGCGTGACCGTGTGCGGGAGGCCGCCACCCCGCAGGCCCAGCAGGCACCGTAGGCCCCGCAGGCACCGAAGCGCGTCGCGCCCCCCTCTGCGGCGCCCGCGCCCGCACTCGCGCCTGCCGCGCCCCAGCTGGTGCTCTCCGGGGGCCTTCGCGACGGCCTCGGTCGCAAGCGCGGCTGACAGCCGGCCGGCCCGCCCGGTCCCGACGGGGTCGTCCGGCCCCGCCCCGGTCACCCGGCCGCCGTACGGATCATCTCCATCAGCAGCCCGTGGGCCTCGGGGTCGGCCGCCGCCACGAGTCCGCGCCCCGCCCGCCCGACCGGGGCGCCGTCGATGCCGGTGACCACGCAGCCCGCAGCCCTGCACAGGGCGATCCCGGCAGCGAAGTGCACGCTCTCCGAGAGGTCACCGCCATCGGTGACATACGCGGCACGCTTGCCCGCCGCGACCCAGGCCAGTGCCAGCGTCGTGGACACGACCCGCGGCCGGAACCGCTCGATGAAGGCCGGATCGGCCAGCAGGTCCACCGCACGGAACCCGGGCGCGCTCGGGAACGGCGGATCGAGGTTGACGTCCACCAGCCGGGTGGCGGACGTGGGCACCAGCCGTGTGTCCACCCCGTCCTGCCGCACCCACGCGGTCCTGCCGTCCGTCGCGAAGACCTCGCCGCTGAACGGGTCGGCCACCGCCGCCGCCCCGTCGCCCAGCGCCACGTTGACGGCCACCAGCATGTTGCCGACCGCGTAGTTCAGCGTGCCGCACAGAGGGTCCACCAGCCATCGGCGTCCGGCGTCGGCGGCACCCTGCCGCCCGCCCTCCTCACCGAGCACCGCGTCGTCGGGCCGCGCGGCACGGATGACATCGAGGATCGCCCTCTCCGCCTCCACATCGGCGGCGGTCGCGAAGTCTCCGGCACCCTTGTCGATACGGGAGAGCGGCTGACCGTACAGGGCACGCACCACGTCCGCACCGGCACGCGCGCCCGCCGTCGCGACCTCGGAATCGTCGGCATGCGTCAGGGAGTTGATCACGCCGCACAGAGTATCGAGGCGAAGTCGCCGACCCGCCGCGTCAGGCCCGTCAGCGGGTGGCCCGCCTCAGCGGAACTCGTGGACGACCTGGATCCCGCCGACGATGTGGGCGTTGAACTCCTCCAGCTCCTCGGCGGGTACCCAGAGTTCGAGGATCGTGCGTCCCCCGGCCTGCTGGACGGGGTACCGGCTCAGGAACTGAGACTCGACGTCGAAACGGGTGACGAACCCGGCGCCATCGTGCTTCACGTTCCAGTCCCGCGCGATCCTGATCGCGTAGTCCTCGTTGAGGACCGGGTAGAAGATCGGCTGTTCGGGCAGCCGGGGTGGCCAGGCACGCCAGTCGAGCTCGCGGACCAGGTCCAGTTCCTTGGGGCCGGTGGGTCGCCACAAGGTCGTCACTGCTTGCCGGCCGGTCATCCGAATCGCTCTCCGTGCGTGCGCCGCCGGTGCGGCGGGTCGTGGGGCCGGACGATACCGGCACCACGACCCGGGCGACCACGCGGTTTCCCCGCTCCGGCAGCTGCCGGGCCCCACCACACCCCTTACTGATCATTTCAGAATGAGATCGGTGTGTTGGCTTGGCAGTTGGGTGTTGTGTCGGCAGGATCTGCCGGGTGTCTGCTGATCTCGTGCCCGATGACCTGTGGGAACGCATAGCCCCGCTGCTGCCTCCTCGTCCGCCTCGGCGGCACCGGTATCCCGGGCGGCTGCCGGCCGATGACCGTGCTGCTCTGCGGGGCATCGTTTACGTGCTGCGCAAAAGTGTGAGCTGGCGGGACGTCCCTGCGGAGCAGGTGGGCTGCAGTGGGGTGACGGCCTGGCGGCGTCTGCGGGACTGGACCGAAGCCGGAGTCTGGCCCCGCCTCCACGAAGTCCTGCTGGCAGAACTGCGTAAAGAGGGCCTGCTGGAGATGGACGACGCTGCGATCGACGGCTCGCACGTCAGGGCCCTCAAGGGGGCTCACACCGGACCTTCGCCGGTCGACCGCGCACGCCCCGGCAGCAAACACCACATCATCGTCGACCGGCACGGAACCCCGCTCGCCGTTGCTCTGACCAGCGGCAACCGCCACGACGTCACCCAGCTCATGCCACTTCTGGACGCCATACCGCACATCCGCGGCCTGCGCGGCCGGCCACGCCACCGGCCCCGGCGACTGTTCGCCGACCGTGGCTACGACTACGACAAGTACCGCCGTCTCGTCCGGGCTCGTGGGATCACACCGAAGATCGCCCGCCGCGGCACACCGCACGGCTCCGGCCTGGGCAGGACCCGCTGGGTCGTCGAGCGGACCTTCGCCTGGCTGCACCAGTTCAAACGCCTTCGGATCCGCTACGAGATACGCGCCGACCTCCATCTCGGCCTGCTCCAACTCGCCTGCAGCATCATCTGCTTGAGACGACTCCGAACCGCATTCTGAAACGATCAGTTAGGCTGGGCCGATGTCCGACAACGGCGTACCACCGGGCGGCCCGGGAGCCGAAGAGCCCGCAGTCGAAGAGCCCGCAGTCGAAGAGCGCGGCGCTGAAGGGCCGGACGCTGATGGGCGGGGCGCCGAAGATCGGGGCTCCGAAGAGGGCTTCGCCGG
This sequence comes from Streptomyces sp. NBC_00654, assembly GCF_026341775.1. NCBI lineage: Bacteria > Bacillati > Actinomycetota > Actinomycetes > Kitasatosporales > Streptomycetaceae > Streptomyces > Streptomyces sp. NBC_00654. The sequence goes on from NZ_JAPEOB010000001.1 coordinate 1,226,776, forward strand.
AGCCGAGTTGCCTGAGGTCCTGCATATCGCCGGGCTCGCGCTGGGGCGGACGGAGAGCCCGGCGTCGCTGGCCTGCTGGACCGGCCGCATCCCGGCCCCGGCGGGCGAGGAGCCGGCCGGGGTGAGTCTGGTGATGGAGCCGGCCGCCCCGCCGGACGCATCCGCCCTCCGGCTCGCCCACGACGTGGTGAGCCGTTTCGACGTCCTCGTCGGCAGGGCCATGGAGTACTGCCGTACCCGGCTCCGGGAACGGCAGTTCGCGCTCACCGCCGAGGAACTGGGCTGGCTGGACCTGCCGGAGCTGCCCCTCGCGGTTCCCGAAGCGACCGTGTGGGCCGACCGGACCTGGGCAATCCGCTTCGCCGAGAGCCGTTTCCGGCTGGCGGACCCCCACGGAATCCTCGTGACCTTCGACGGAACACGGCCCGTCGATGTGCAGGGGCTCGACGACGAGCAGTGAGCCTGCCCGTAGCCCGTAGCCCGTAGCCCGTAGCCCGTAGCCCGTAGCCCGTCGTCAGGCGCTCCGCGGCCGCGTCAGACGTACCGGCAGCGTGTGGGGGCCGTTCATGATGAAGGACGCCAGCGGCACCAGCTCGTCGTCCGGCACCGCGATCTCCAGATCGGGGAACCGTTCGAACAGTGCGGGCAGCGCGATCGCGACCTCCATCCGGGCCAGCGGCGCGCCGATGCAGAAGTGCGCTCCGTGGCCGAACGCGAGGTGCGCCTTGTTGGTACGGGTGACGTCGAAGCGGTCCGCGTCCTCGCCGTGCAGCTTCGGATCGCGGCCCGCCGCGGCGAAGCCCATGAGGACCGGGTCGCCCTCGCGGATCGTCACCCCGCCGATCTCGATGTCCTCGGTCGCGAACCGGAACGGCAGCTGGTTGATCGGCGACTGCACCCGCAGGGCCTCCTCGGTGACCTGGTCCCAGGAGACCTCGCCGCTCATCGCCATCGCCAGCTGGTCGGGGTGGGCCAGCAGATTGCGGACCGCGTGGCACAGGAGGTTCATCACCGTCTCGGAGCCCGCGCCGAGCATCAGGAACAGGGTGCCGACCAGCTCCTCGTGGGTCAGCCGCTGCCCTTCGTACGCCGCGTCTATCAGCACGCTGGTCAGGTCGTCCGCCGGCGCCCCGCGCTTCGCGTCGACGAGGTCGCCCAGCGCCTGGTGCCAATGCGCCACGTTGGCCGCCGCCTCCTCCTCCGTGAGGGACGTGCTGGTGGTCACCTCGCCCCCGCGCAGCACCTCGGCGCGGGACTCGGCCGGAACACCGAACAGGTCGCAGATCACGGCGGCGGGCAGGGCGTAGGCGAAGCGGCCCTTCAGGTCGATGACCTCCCCGGGCGGCACGTCCGCCAGGTCCTCGATGAGTTCCGTGGTGATCTTCTCGACCAGCGGCCGGGTCTCGTCGACCCGGCGCGGGGTGAACGCCTGCGAGATCAGCTTGCGCAGACGGTTGTGGTCATCACCGTCATGGGTGGTCATGTTGTCCATCACGACCCAGCTGATCAGCGGCCAGTTCGCTGGGATCTCACCGGAGGCGAAGGCCGGCCAGCGCTGCGGATTCTTCACGAACCGCGCGTCGTTGAGCACCTGCTTCGCCAGGGCGTGGTCCACCACGCTCCAGCCGGTGACCCCACCGGGGAGCGCCACCGCGGCCACCGGCCCCTGCGATCGTAGGCGCGCGTTCTCGGCGTGCAGGTCCGTGCCGTTGCGGTCGAGTGCGAAGGGGCAAGCGGTCGCCATCGGAATGCCTCCTGGAAGTAGAGGCCTCGAACACTAGGGAGCGTGCCGCGGCCCGCTCATCTCCTCCCGTGCGGAGATCGCCGGCACCCGGCTGCCCGCCCGGCGCGGCCCGCTCCGGGCCTCCACCGCCCGGACCGGGGACGATCACCGGGAACCCGGCGGCAGAAAATTCCCGCGGCGTGTCGATCGGTCCCGGTCCCGTTCGTCGTCATGGTGAAAGGCACCCCACAGCGGGGTGCGACGGTATATGGCAGGACACGACAGGAGCCAGGACCATGAAGTACATGCTGCTGATCCACAGCGGGGCGATCGACGAGAACGGAGGCGCGGCCGACTGCACCGTCGAGGACTGGACGGACTACGACAGGTCCGTGCGCGACGCGGGCATCCTCGTCTCCGGGGAGTCGCTGGCCGACCTGGTCACCGCCACGACCGTCCGGGTCGGGCCGACGGGGGAGCGGACCGTGACGGACGGGCCGTTCGCCGAGACACGTGAGGTGCTGGGCGGGTTCCTCGTCATCGACGTGCCCGACCTCGACACCGCGCTCGACTGGGCGGCCCGCTGCCCCGGGGCGCGCGGCAGCGGTGCCGTCGTCGTGCGGCCCGTGGCCGACTTCGGGGCCTGACGGTGACGGGCGGGGGAGCCGGGGCCGGTGCGGGGGAGGCCGGGGCGCGGGCCTCGGTCGAGGCGGTGTTCCGGGAGGAGCGCGGTCTGCTGCTGGCCTCCCTCGTCCGCCGGTTCGGGGACCTGGACCTGGCCGAGGAGGTGACGTCGGAGGCCATCGAGGCGGCGCTGCTGCACTGGCCGGCCGAGGGGGTCCCGGCCCGTCCCGGGGCCTGGCTGCTGACGACGGCCCGGCGCAAGGCCGTGGACCGGCTGCGGCGGGACCGGACGTACGCGGCCAGGCTCGCCGTCCTGCGCGCCGACGCGGAGCGGGCGGAGACGGAACGCGTGTACGCCGCACCGCCCGCCGGTGCCGCGGGCGAGCTGCCCGACGAACGGCTCCAGCTCTTCTTCACCTGCGCCCACCCGGCGCTCGCCGCCGAGGACAGGACCGCGCTCGTCCTGCGCTGTCTGGCCGGACTCACCACACCCGAGGTGGCGCGGGCCTTCCTGGTGCCGACCGTCACCATGGCCCAGCGGATCGTGCGGGCGAAGAAGAAGATCCGCGAGGCCCGTATCCCGTTCCGGGTGCCCGGCGCCGACGAACTGCCCGAACGGCTGCCCGGAGTGCTCCAGGCCCTCTACTCGATCTTCACCGAGGGGTACGCCGCCAGCTCCGGACCGAGTCTCCAGCGGCCGGATCTGGCCGACGAGGCGATCCGGCTGGCCCGGATCCTGCGCCGGCTGCTGCCCGCCGAACGGGAGACCGCCGGGCTCCTCGCCCTGATGCTGCTCGTCCACGCCCGGCGCGACGCCCGCAGCGGGGCGGACGGTGAGCCGGTGCTCCTCGACGAGCAGGACCGGGGGCGCTGGGACCGGGCCATGATCGAGGAGGGGCGCGGTCTGGTGGTCGACGCGCTGACCGGCGGACCGGCCGGGCCGTACGGGGTGCAGGCCGCTGTGGCCGCGCTGCACGACGAGGCGCCGGACGTCGCGCGCACGGACTGGCCGCAGATCGTGGCGCTGTACGACGTGCTGCTCGCCCTCGCCCCGTCCCCGGTGGTCGCCCTGAACCGGGCCGTGGCGGTGGCGATGCGGGACGGCCCGGAGGCGGGTCTCGCGCTGCTCGACGCGCTCGCCGGGGAGCCGAGGCTGCGCGCGTACCCGCCGTACCCGGCCGCGCGGGGCGATCTGCTGCGCCGCCTGGAGCGCTTCGGCGAGGCGGCCGCCGCGTACCGGGAAGCGCTCGAACTCCCGGGCACCGCACCGGAGAAGGCAGCGCTGCGCCGGCGGCTCGCGGAGGCCGAGCGGGGCGGGGGAGCGCCCGGCGTGCGACCCGGCTCCTAGCCCGGCGTGCCGGGCGTCGCGAGCCAGGCGGGACTTTCGGCACACGCCCTAGCCCGGCGTGCCGGGGGAGCGCCCGGGGGAGCGTCGGGGGAGCGCCCGGGGATGTGCGGGTATCAGGACCGGCCTTGGCCGGAAGCATCCTCTTGACCCGGGCATGTCATGACACGACCATATGTGCGTCGCACAGGTCCATCCCCCACTCACGGACTCAGGAGACTGCCAGCATGCGACTCGTCAGCGCACGGAAAACCCGACCGACGAAAACCAGACGGAACGCCACCATCGCCGTCCTGCTCGCCCTGGGCCTCGCCGCTCCCGTCTCCGCCGTCGCCAGTGCCGACACCTCGGCGCGGGGCGCGGTCGTCGCGGCGGACGAGCAGACCTCGCAGTACGAGATCACGGGGCGCACCACCGCCGTCACCCGCACCGAGATCGCCCGCGCCGGGGTCTCGGTCGACGAGGTGCACGACCACGGCATCGTGATCACCGCGGACGCCGCCCAGGCCAGGAAGCTCCGGGCGCGCGGCCATGTCCTGGAGGCTCTTCCCGCGCCGGAGGCCGAACCCGTCGCGGCGGGCGGCGCCGGAGTGCTCGACTTTCCGCCGTCCGACTCCGGTTACCACAACTACGCCGAGATGAGCGCGGAGATCGACGCGCGTATCGCCGCGTACCCCTCGATCATGAGCAAGCGGGTGATCGGCAAGACCTACCAGGGCCGGGACATCGTCGCGGTCAAGGTCAGCGACAACGTCGGCACGGACGAGGCCGAGCCCGAGGTCCTCTTCACCGCCCATCAGCACGCCCGCGAGCACCTGACCGTCGAGATGGCGCTCTACCTGCTCCGTGAGCTCGGTGAGGACTACGGCACCGACTCCCGCATCACCCAGGCGGTCAACGGCCGCGAGCTGTGGATCGTGCCGGACGTGAACCCCGACGGCGGGGAGTACGACATCGCGTCGGGCTCGTACCGCAGCTGGCGCAAGAACCGGCAGCCCAACTCCGGTTCCACGGCCGTGGGAACGGACCTCAACCGCAACTGGGCCTTCAAGTGGGGCTGCTGCGGCGGCTCGTCCTCCAGCACCTCCTCGGAGACCTACCGCGGTGCCGCGGCCGAGTCCGCGCCCGAGACGAAGGTCGTCGCCGACTTCGTCCGCGGCCGGGTGGTCGGCGGGAAGCAGCAGATCACGGCGGGCATCGACTTCCACACCTACAGCCAGCTGGTGCTGTGGCCGTTCGGCTACACGTACAGCGACACCGCCACCGGCATGAGCGCCGACGACCGCAACGCGTTCGCCGCCGTCGGCCAGAAGATGGGCGCGAGCAACGGCTACACCGCCGAGCAGTCCAGCGACCTCTACATCACCGACGGATCGATCGACGACTGGCTGTGGGGCTCGCAGAAGATCTTCGGGTACACCTTCGAGATGTATCCCGGGTCCGCGTCCGGCGGCGGTTTCTACCCGCCCGACGAGGTGATCGAGCGGGAGACCTCGCGCAACCGTGACGCGGTGCTCCAGCTGATCGAGAACGCCGACTGCATGTACCGGTCGATCGGCAAGGAGGCGCAGTACTGCGCCTGACGGCCGCGGGCGCGCGCGGGGCGTGCGGCGCATCCGGGGCGCATTGGAGAGGTACGGAACCGGTGCGCCCGAAGGTGGCTGATACGTCCCGCGCGCTCCCCCGCCCACGACGAGGCTGCGGCCTTAGGGTGCCGATATGTGCGGAATCGTGGGTTACGTCGGTAGGCAGTCGGCGCAGGATGTCGTCGTCGCAGGTCTCAAGCGCCTCGAATACCGGGGCTACGACTCGGCGGGTGTCGCCGTTCTCGCGGACGGCGGGCTGGCCGCCGCGAAGAGGGCGGGCAAGCTCGTCAATCTGGAGAAGGAGCTGAAGGACCGGCCCCTTCCGGCCGGGAACACCGGCATCGGGCACACCCGGTGGGCCACGCACGGGGCGCCCAACGATGCCAACGCGCACCCCCATCTGGACAACGCGGGCCGGGTCGCCGTCGTGCACAACGGGATCATCGAGAACTTCGCCGCGCTCCGGCGCGAGCTCGCCGGGCGCGGGCACGCGCTGGGCTCGGAGACCGATACCGAGGTGGTCGCCCATCTGCTGGCCGAGGCGTTCTCCGGCTGCGGGGAACTGGCGGAGGCCATGCGCCAGGTGTGCCGGCGGCTGGAGGGGGCCTTCACCCTCGTCGCCGTACACGCCGATCAGCCCGACGTGGTGGTCGGCGCCCGGCGGAACTCACCGCTCGTCGTGGGCGTGGGGGAGGACGAGTGGTTCCTCGCCTCCGATGTCGCCGCCTTCATCGCGCACACCCGGGCGGCGGTCGAGCTGGGGCAGGACCAGGTCGTGGAGCTGAGCCGGGCGGGCGTCGTCGTCACCGGGTTCGACGGGCGGACCGCCGAGGTGCGCGAGTACCACGTGGACTGGGACGCCTCCGCCGCCGAGAAGGGCGGCTACGACTACTTCATGCTCAAGGAGATCGCCGAGCAGCCCAAGGCGGTCGCGGACACCCTGCTGGGACGGACCGACCAGGAGGGCTTCCTGCTGCTGGACGAGGTGCGCATCGCGCCCGGTGTGCTCCGGGAGATCGACAAGGTCGTCGTCGTGGCCTGCGGGACCGCCTTCCACGCCGGGATGATCGCGAAGTACGCCATCGAGCACTGGACCCGGCTGCCCTGCGAGACCGAACTCGCCAGCGAGTTCCGCTACCGCGACCCGATCCTCGACCACCGCACCCTCGTCATCGCCATCTCGCAGTCCGGCGAGACCATGGACACGCTCATGGCCCTGCGGCACGCCCGCGAACAGGGCGCGAAGGTCCTCGCCATCTGCAACACGAACGGCTCGACCATCCCCCGGGAGTCCGACGCCGTCCTCTACACGCACGCCGGGCCCGAAGTCGCCGTCGCCTCCACCAAGGCCTTCCTCACCCAGCTGGTGGCCTGCTACCTCGTCGCCCTCTACCTCGGGCAGGTGCGCGGGACGAAGTGGGGCGACGAGATCCGGACCGTCGTACGCCAGCTCGCCGCGGTCTCCGGACAGGTCGAGCGGGTCCTCGCGACCATGGAGCCCGTACGCGAACTGGCCCGGTCCGTCGCCGACAAGAACACCGTGCTGTTCCTCGGGCGCCACGTCGGCTACCCGGTCGCTCTCGAAGGTGCGCTGAAGCTCAAGGAACTCGCCTACATGCACGCCGAGGGCTTCGCCGCCGGTGAGCTCAAGCACGGGCCGATCGCGCTCATCGAGAAGGATCTGCCGGTCGTCGTGATCGTGCCCTCACCACGCGGCCGTTCCCTGCTCCACGACAAGATCGTGTCGAACATCCAGGAGATCAGGGCGCGCGGCGCCCGCACCATCGTCATCGCCGAGGAGGGCGACGAGGCCGTCGCCCCGTACGCCGACCACCTCATCACCGTCCCCGTTACGCCTACGCTGCTTCAGCCGCTGGTCTCCACCGTGCCCTTGCAGGTCTTCGCCTGCGAACTCGCGACGGCCCGCGGCAACGAGGTGGACCAGCCGCGCAATCTGGCGAAGTCCGTCACCGTGGAGTGAGTGGAGTGAGCGGAGTGGGACGGGAGTGGCGAGAAGCATGACCAGGGGAAAGGCGAGGGTGAGTTCGTGATCATCGGGGTGGGGATCGACGTGGCCGAGATCGAGCGCTTCGGCGCCGCGCTGGAGCGTACGCCCCAGATGGCCCAGCGGCTGTTCGTGGAACGGGAGTTGACACTGCCCAGCGGGGAGCGGCGCGGTGTCGCGTCGCTGGCCGCCAGGTTCGCGGCCAAGGAGGCCCTGGCGAAGGCGCTCGGCGCGCCCGCCGGGCTGCTCTGGACCGACGCGGAGGTCTGGGTCGAGGACAGCGGGCAGCCCCGGCTGCGGGTGAGCGGCTCGGTCGCGGCGCGCGCCGCCGCACTCGGCGTACGGAGCTGGCACGTCTCCCTCAGCCATGACGCGGGGGTGGCGTCGGCCGTGGTGATCGCGGAGGGTTGACCGTATGCGACGTGCGTACAGCGTGGAGACCGTACGGGCCGCCGAGGCGGCACTCATCTCACGGCTGCCGGAGGGCGCCCTGATGCAGCGGGCCGCCGCCGGGCTCGCCGTGGCCTGCGGCGATCTGCTCCGGCGCAACGGGCGGGTGTACGGCTCCCGGGTCCTGCTCCTCGTCGGCAGCGGCGACAACGGCGGCGACGCGCTGTACGCGGGGGCCCGGCTGGCCCGGCGGGGCGCGGGGGTACGGGCCCTGCTGACCTCGCCCGACAAGGTCCACGCCGCCGGGCTCGCCGCGCTGGAGGCGGCCGGCGGGCATGTGCTCGACAGCCCGGACGGGCTCGGCGCCGTCGATCTGATCGTGGACGGCATCACCGGGATCGGCGGACGCGGCGGGCTGCGCCCGGAGGCCGCCGCGCTGCTGCGGGCGCTGTCCGGGTCACGGGCCCCGGTCCTCGCGGTGGACCTGCCCAGCGGGGTGGAGGCCGACAGCGGGGAGATCCACGGGACGGCCGTGCGGGCGGACGCGACGGTCACCTTCGGCACGTACAAACCGGGGCTGCTCATCGACCCGGCCGCCGAACGGGCGGGCGCCCTGCGGCTCGTCGACATCGGCCTGGGGCCCGAACTGCCCGAGCCGCCGGACCTGGAGGCGCTGCAGTACGCGGACGTGGCGGCGCTGCTGCCGGTCCCGGACGCGGAGAGCGACAAGTACCGGCGCGGGGTCGTCGGCGTCGTCGCCGGGTCGGAGCGCTACCCGGGCGCGGCGGTGCTCGCGGTCGCGGGCGCGCTGCGGGGCGGCGCCGGGGCGGTGCGGTACGTCGGCCCCGGCGGGGACGCGGTGATCGCCCGCTACCCGGAGGCGCTGGTGCACGCCGGGCCGCCGTCGAGGGCCGGGCGGGTGCAGGCCTGGGTGGTGGGGCCGGGGCTCGGTGACGGTACGGCGGCCGGGGCGGCGGTCGCCGATGTGCTGGCCTCGGACGTGCCGGTGCTCGTCGACGCGGACGGGCTGCGGCTGATGGACGCCGACGCCGTCCGGACGCGCGGCGCCGCCACCGTGCTCACCCCGCACGCCGGGGAGGCCGCCGCGCTGCTCGGCGTACCGCGCGAGGAGGTCGAGGCGGGCCGGCTCGCCGCCGTACGGGAGCTGGCCGCCCGCTACCGCGCCACGGTCCTGCTCAAGGGGTCGACGACCCTGGTCGCCGAGGCCCGCGACACACCCGTACGGGTCAACCCGACCGGCACGTCCTGGCTCGCCACCGCGGGCAGCGGGGACGTGCTGTCCGGGCTGACCGGGTCCCTGCTGGCCGCCGGGCTCGCCCCGCGCGACGCCGCGTCGGTGGGCGCCTATCTGCACGGCCTCGCGGCCCGGCACGGCTCGGACGGCGCACCGGTCGCCGCACAGGACGTCGCCGACCGCGTCCCGGCCGCCTGGCGCGACGTACGGGCCGGGTGAGAACGGCCCCGCGGGTTCCGGGCCGCGGGCGGCCTGCCCCGGGCTCCGTGCTCCGTGCTCCGTGCTCCGTGCTGCGGGCTCCGGGCTGCGGGACGGGGGAGGCCGGGCCAGGGTGGAGACCGGGGCGTGAGCGTGAGCGGGCGAGAGAGGCGGTCGGTGCGGTGAGCGGTCCGGGCACGGATTCCGTACGGGTACGCAGGGTCTACGACCCGCCGGAGGACGGTGACGGCACCCGCGTGCTCGTCGACCGGCTCTGGCCACGGGGCCGGTCCAAGGAGCGGGCCGCGATCGACGTGTGGCTGAAGGACATCACCCCGTCCGACGAACTCCGCTCCTGGTACCACCAGGACCGCTCCGGCGCGCGGTACGACGGCTTCGTCGACCGCTACCGCACCGAGCTGGGCGACCCGGCCCACACCGAGGCCGTCGACCGGCTGGTCGCCCTGGTGCGCGGGGGCGGACCGGTGACACTGATCACGGCTGTGAAGGACGTCTCCGGCAGCCATGTCCCGGTCCTGGTCGACCATCTGGAGCACGAGCTGAAACGCCGCTGACGCCACGAAAGCCCCCTGGCAGGCCCCCGACGGCCCCCCTCGCAGGCCCCCGACGGCCGCGTGGCAGGGCCCCTGACGGGCTCCCGCGGCAGGGGCTTCTACGGGCTTTTGCGCGCGGCGGCGGGACGGGTGGTCGAACGGATGACCGGGAGACGGTTGGCCGGGCGGGGGTGCGGACAGTGACGGGATGCCGCCCCACGCCTCTGAGAGACTGGGCGCGATGAACGAGACAGCGCCCCTGAGAGCCCGTGCCGAGATCGACCTCGCCGCCCTGCGCGCGAACGTGCGCGCCCTGCGCACGCGGGCGGGCGGAGCGCAGCTCATGGCCGTGGTGAAGGCCGACGCCTACGGGCACGGCGCGGTGCCCTGCGCCAGGGCGGCGCAGGAGGCGGGCGCGACCTGGCTCGGCACCGCCACCCCGCAGGAGGCCCTGGCCCTGCGCGCGGCCGGGCTCGACGGCCCGCTCATGTGCTGGCTGTGGACACCCGGCGGCCCCTGGCGCGAGGCGATCGAGGCCGGCATCGATGTGTCGGTCAGCGGGATGTGGGCGCTGCGCGAGGCCGTCGCCGCGGCGGAGGCGGCCGGCCGCCCGGCCCGTGTCCAGCTCAAGGCCGACACCGGCCTCGGCCGCAACGGCTGCCAGCCCGCCGACTGGTCCCGCCTGGTCGCCGAGGCCCGCGCCGCCGAGAAGGCCGGCCGGGTCCGGATCACCGGTCTCTGGTCCCACTTCGCCTGCGCCGACGAACCGGGCCACCCCTCGATCGCCGCCCAGCTCGGCGTGTTCCGCGACATGGTGGCGTACGCGGAGAAGGAGGGCGTCGAGCCGGAGGTGCGGCACATGGCCAACTCCCCGGCGACGCTGACCCTCCCCGAGGCGCACTTCGACCTTGTCCGGACCGGGGTCGCGATCTACGGCATCTCGCCCAGCCCCGAGCTGGGCACGCCCGCCGATTTCGGGCTGCGCCCCGTGATGACGCTCGCCGCGTCCCTCGCCCTGGTCAAGGAGGTCCCGGCCGGGCACGGCATCAGCTACGGGCACCACTACACGACCTCCGCCGAAACGACCCTCGGCCTGATCCCCCTCGGCTACGCGGACGGCATCCCGCGCCATGCCTCGGGGCGCGGACCGGTCCTCGTCGACGGCCGGGTGCGCACGATCGCGGGCCGTGTGGCCATGGACCAGTTCGTCGTCGACCTCGCGGGCGACCGGCCGGAACCCGGCGCGGACGCCGTACTGTTCGGCCCCGGCGACCGGGGCGAGCCGACCGCCGAGGACTGGGCGGTGGCCGCCGGCACCATCGCGTACGAGATCGTCACCCGGATCGCGGCCCGGGTGCCCCGGGTGTACGTGAACGAGCAGGACGAGCCGCACGAGATCCCGACCGACAACGACTAGGAGCGCGGCACGGTGAGCGAGAGCAGCGCGGGGGACGTGGCGGCGGCGACGGCCGCCGCGGCGGCAGGCTGGCGCCGGGCGGGCATCGCGGGCGCCGCGATAGGAGTCATCGCGGCGGGCGCGGCGGCCGGGGTCGCGGTCGAGCGGCTCACCGTGGGCCGGGGCATGCGGAAGAAGGCCCGCCTCGCGCTGGACGCCACCGGCCCCTACGGCTCGCTGCGCGGCATGCCGGGGCGGGCGCTCGCGGACGACGGGACCGAGCTGTACTACGAGGTCGACGAGACCGAGCCCCCCGCCCCGGCGGAGGCGGCGGGCGAGGGCGGCGCCGGCTCGCGGCGGCGACGGCTCTTCGGGCGGAAGGCTCCCGTACCGGTCACCGTCGTCTTCAGCCACGGCTACTGCCTCAGCCAGGACTCCTGGCACTTCCAGCGGGCGGCGCTGCGCGGCCTGGTGCGCACGGTCCACTGGGACCAGCGCAGCCACGGCCGGTCGGAGCGCGGCCGGGCCCAGGCCGACGGCGTACCGGTCGGCATCGACCAGCTCGGCCGCGATCTGAAGGCGGTCATCGACGCGGCGGCTCCCGAGGGCCGGCTCGTCCTGGTCGGGCATTCGATGGGCGGCATGACGATGATGGCGCTCGCCGACCAGTACCCGGCGCTGATCCGGGACCGGGTGGCCGCCGTCGCGTTCGTCGGCACATCGAGCGGGAAGCTCGGCGAGGTGAGCTTCGGGCTGCCGGTGGCGGGTGTGAACGCGGTGCGCCGGGTGCTGCCCGGGGTGCTGAAGGCGCTCGGCTCGCAGGCGGAGCTGGTGGAGCGGGGGCGGCGGGCGACGGCCGACCTCTTCGCGGGGCTGATCAAGCGGTACTCGTTCGGATCGCGCGACGTGGACCCGGCGGTGTCGCGGTTCGCCGAGCGGCTGATCGAGTCCACCCCGATCGATGTGGTCGCCGAGTTCTATCCCGCCTTCACCGAACACGACAAGAGCGGGGCGCTGCCCGCCTTCCGCGACCTCCCGGTGCTGATCCTGGCGGGCGACAAGGACCTGGTCACGCCCAGTTCGCACAGCGAGGCCATCGCGGACGTGCTGCCGGACGCCGAGCTGGTGATCGTGCCGGACGCGGGGCACCTGGTGATGCTGGAGCACCCGGAGACCGTCACCGACCGTCTCGCCGACCTGCTGGTACGGATCGGGGCGGTGCCTGCGGCTAACGTTGGCGAACATGGAAGCACCGCACAACAGCCCGGCCGCTGAGACGTCCCCGGGCACAGAGGTTCCCGTCACGGTACGGATCGCCGTCGAGTCCCCCGAGCAGATGGGGGAGCTGGGCCGACGCCTCGCCCGTGTCGTGGCCCCCGGCGACCTGGTCATGCTCACCGGCGAACTGGGCGCCGGGAAGACGACACTGACCCGGGGGCTCGGCGAGGGCCTCGGGGTGCGCGGCGCCGTCACGTCCCCCACCTTCGTGATCGCCCGGGTCCACCCGTCCCTGGGGACGGGTCCGGCGCTGGTCCACGTCGACGCCTACCGCCTGGGCGGCGGGCTCGACGAGATGGAGGACCTGGACCTCGATGTATCGCTGCCGGATTCGGTGGTGGTCGTGGAGTGGGGCGACGGCAAGGTCGAGGACCTGTCGGAGGACCGGCTCCAGGTGTTCATCGACCGGGCGGTCGGCGACACGGACGACGAGCGGCGCGAGGTGACGCTGGTGGGCATCGGGGCGCGCTGGGCGGGGCTGCGGGCGGAGCTGGCGTAGAGCGGGGCGCCGGGGCGCGTACGGGCGGGCGGCCGGAGCGCGGCCGGGCCGGAGCGCGCACGGGCCGGGGCGCGTACGGGCCCGGCGTACTGACGGGGGAGGGGAGCGCCCGACCGGTGCCGTGGGCCCGCTCAGTAGTCTGAACCCCGTTCGGCACTGATCTCGGGGGACATCGCATGGAACACCTACGCCAGGACGACCCTGCCCGGATCGGGCCGTACGTCCCGCTGGCCGCGCTGGACGCCCGGGACAGCGGCCGCCCCGTCCCCGACCGCCGCTATCTCGCCCGCGCGGCCGACGGCGACCGCACCGTCCTCGTCTGTGTCCCGCGCCCCGACGCCGACCCGGCGCGGTGGGCCGAGGAGGCGCGGCAGGCGCTCCGGCTGTCCGTACCGCGCTTCCTCCCGGTAGCGGAGGCGGCGTACGACCCGGCCGGACTCCCCTGGTACGCGGCGCCCTACACACCCGTCCTGCCCCTCCCCGCCGCGCTGGCGGCCCACGGGGGACCGCTGCCGGAACGATTCGTCCGTGCCCTCGGGGCGGCCCTGGCGGACGCCCTCGCGGTGGCCCACGCCCAGGGGGTGACCCATGCCGGGGTGTCCCCGTCGGCCGTCCTGCTCACGGCGGACGGGCCGTGGCTGGCCGGATTCGGCGCGGTGCGCGCGGCGGGGCCCGACGGCACGGCGCGCGTGGGCCCGGCCGCTTCGGAGCCCGGCGGCCTCGCCCCGGAGCAGCTCACGGGCGGCCGCCCGCGCCCCCTCGGTGATGTGTACGGGCTGGGAGCGGTGCTCTCGTACGCGAGCACCGGTCATGTGGTGCCCGAGAGCGCGGAACTGCCCGCCGCCCTGCGCCCGTTGATCACCGCCTGTCTGGCCCGCGACCCGGCCGCCCGCCCGGACGCGGCACGCCTCGCCGCCGGACTGGGAGCGGGGGCCGCGGGCTTCCCGGGGCCGGGGACAGGCGCGGGTACCGGGCCGGGGCCGGGGGCGCCCGAGGCCACCGTGCTCGACGCCGCCTTCCCCGTACCGCTGCCCGCGCGGGTCGTCGCCGAGCTCGTCCGGCAGTCCGCCGCGGCCCTCGCGGCCGGGCTTCCCCTGTCCACCACCGTTCCTACCGCCCGGGGCTGACGGCCGATGTTCTCTCCGCTCACCCACGACGACCCGCACTCCCTCGGCGGCCACCGCCCCCTCGCCCGGCTCGGCGGCGGCGGCATGGGCACCGTCTATCTGGCCCGCTCCGGCGGCGGGCGCACCGTGGCCCTGAAGACGATGCACGCCCGCATCGCGTCCGACCCCGCCTTCCGTACCCGCTTCCGGCTGGAGACCGAGGCCGCCCGCGTCATCGGACCCGTCCACGGCGCCAGGGTCTTCGAGGCCGACCCCGCCGCCGAAACCCCCTGGCTGGCAACGGAGTACGTCCTCGGCCCACCGCTCGACGAGGCGGTGCGGCTCGCCGGGCCCCTGCCCGAAGCGGCGGTACGGGCCCTGGGCGCCCTGCTGTGCGCGGCCCTGACCCAGCTGCACCTGTCGGGCGTCGTCCACCGTGACCTCAAGCCGTCCAACATCATGCTCACGGCGGACGGCCCCAAGGTGATCGACTTCGGCATCGCCCGCGCCCTCGGGGACGAGCGGCTGACCCGTACCGGAGCGGCCGCCGGTACGCCCGCGTACATGTCCCCGGAACAGGCCACCGGCCAGGAACACACCTCGGCCGGTGATGTGTTCGCCCTCGCGGGGGTGCTCACCTGGGCCGCGAGCGGACGCGGTCCCTTCGGCTCCGGTCTGCCCGCGGACCTGCTCTACCGGGTCCGTTACACCACCCCCGACCTCACCGGCGTGCCCGCGGCCCTGGTTCCCGTGCTGGCCCGCTGCCTGAGCAAGGACCCGGCCGGCCGGCCCGCCACCACGGCGCTCGCGGCCGAACTCGCCCCGCCCGCAGGTCACTTCGCCGACCAGCTGCCCGAGGCCCTGCTCATGGAGATGGCCCGTCGCGCGGCGGCGGTCTGGGCCGTCACCCCCCACCGCCTGCCACCGCCCGCCGGACACGAGCACGAGCACGGCCCCGGTCCCGGGCACGAGCACGGCCGCGGTCCCGCGCTCGCCGGGACGGCCGCGGACGGGGCGAAGTCCGGCATGTCCCGCCGCCGGGTGCTCGCCCTGGGAGGTGCCGGACTGCTCGGCGCGGCCGGGGTGGCGGCGGGGGCCCGGTATCTGACGGGGGCCGACGACGACGGCCCGGAGAAGGGCGCCGCCGGCCGGACCCCCTCCAAGGGCCCCGCCTGGGACCAGCTCTGGCAGGTGCGGGCCGACTACGGGATCAGCCCCCGCGTACCACCGGCTCCGCTCCTCCTGGAAAAGCTCGTCGTGGTCGCCGACAGTGCCAGCACGCTCCAGGCGCTGGACCCGAAGACCGGCAAGGCCCAGTGGACGGACCTCGACACGTACCGCTTCCACCAGGTCACCAGCGACGGCGAACAGATCTACGCCATCGAGTTCCCCTTCGAGGAGACCGACCCGCTGACCATCGGCACGGTGGGGCTCGGCGACGGGAAGCTCACCACACCCTTCGCCCGGCTTCCCGGCCTGCGGGGACGGTTCTTCGAGAACCAGCTGCTCTGTGTCGCGGACGGCACCCTGTACGTGGTCGGGGGCCGGGGACCCTATTCGACGGACGGATTCCTCAAGGCCCAGACCTGGTCGCTGCTGGCGCTCGACAGCCGTACGGGAGCGACCCGCTGGTCCCGGCCGCTGCCCGCGCGGCCGGACGGGTCCGAACCGCTGCACTTCCTGACGGCACAGGCCCGGGGCCGGTATCTCGTCCTCGTCCAGCAGTCCGCGAAGGGCGGGATCAGCCTGGTCGTCCGCGACACCCGTACCGGGCGGCAGCTCTGGAACCGGCCGCTCGACGGGGACCGGCCCGCCTTCGCCCGGGCCCGCTTCGCGGTCGACGACCAGCATGTCTACACGGGATCCGGCGGACTCCTCGCACTCCGGCTGGCCGACGGCGCCCAGGCGTGGCGGTACGCGAGCGGGCGTGCCGGGGCCGCCTACAGCCCGCCGGCCGTCGAGGGCGGTGTGGTGTACGCGGTGGAGCAGGACCGGGGCGTCGTCGCGGTCGGGGCCGGTGACGGGAAGCCGCGCTGGACGGAGAAGGGCCGCGCCGACACCGGGACCGTCCTGGACGTGCCCCCCGCCGTGAGCGGCGGCCGGGTCTACAGCGCGTCCGCGTCGGGGCTGACCGTCACGGACGCGCGTACCGGCGTCTCGGCCCGCCCCTACAAGGCCGCGGTCGGCCGGTACTTCCCGCACGAGGGCTCGGGCACGCTCGTCGCGCTCGGCGACGCGTACGCGGCCGCGTACCCCCTGGGCTGAACGCACCGGCCCTCTCGCGCCTCCGGGCGCGGAGCGGCCCCGTACCGCCGTGCCCCGTACCGCTGTACCCCGCACCGCGTCACCCCCTCCGTCACCGCACTCACGGAAAGCACCGCTGAAACATGAAGCCCCTGGAAACCGGCGACCCGATCCGACTCGGCCCGTACCACCTGCGCGGCGTGCTGGGGGAGGGCGGCATGGGCAAGGTGTACGTGGGACAGGACGGGCAGGGGCGTGCCGCCGCCGTGAAGGTCCTGCACTCCCACCTGGCGCACGACCGGAATCTGGCGCAGCGCTTCGTCCGCGAGGCCCGGATGGCGCAGGCCGTCACCGGTGAGGGAGTGGCCCGGGTGCTGGACACCCGGACCGAGGGCGGGCGCCCCTGGATCGCCACCGAGTTCCTCATCGGCCCGGACCTGGACGAGGCGGTCCGCGCGTACGGTCCGCTCGACGAGTCCGGGGTCCGGGTCCTGGCGGTGGCGCTGGCCCGCGCGCTCCAGGACATCCATGCCGCCGGTCTCGTCCACCGCGACCTGAAACCCGCCAACATCGTCCTCACCTCGGCGGGCCCCCGGATCATCGACTTCGGCATCGCCCGCCCCGAGCACGGGTTCACCCTGACGGTGACCGGCCAGGTCCCGGTCACACCGGGATACGGCGCCCCCGAGCAGGCGCTCGGCCGGCGCGTGGGTCCGGCGGCGGACGTCTTCTCGCTCGGCGCCGTGCTCGTGTACGCGGCGAGCGGGCAGCGCGCGTACGAGGGGGCGCACGTCGCGGCGGTGCAGTACGAGGTGGTCCACGGGGAACCGCGGCTGGACCGGGTCCCTCCCGTGCTGCGGCCCCTGATCGCGCCGTGTCTGGCCAAGGACCCCGCGCACCGGCCCGTGCCGGAGCAGCTGGCCGGGGCCTTCGACCCGCCGCGCGGCGCCGACCGCGTCTGGCGGCAGGGCCCGCTCGCACAGGACGTCTCGGCGCGCGAGCGCAGCCTCCATGAGCTGACCACCACCGTGCCGGGCCGGGGCGCCGCCGCCACCGTCACCGGGGGGCCGGTGACGCGCCGCCGTCTGCTGACCGCGCTGGCGGTCGGCGGGGCGGTGGCGGCGGCCGGTGGCGGCGCGGTGTGGTGGAGCGGACGGGAGAGCGACGGGGACCCGTTCGCCATACCGCCCGCCGTGCCGACGCCGAAGCTGCGCGCCCTGTCCACGGTGCGGGGCGACTATGTGAACGGGGAGACCCCGAAGCCGCTGTGGACCGTCGCCACGGCGGTCGACGCGAAGACCCCGGCGCCCCTTCCGGTACGCGATGTGATCGTCGCCGGGGCGAAGGGCGGCGGTCTCGTGGCGCGGAGCGTCGTCGACGGTTCGGAGAAGTGGAAGGCGCCCGGCGTCACGGCGGGCAGCCGCTATGTGTCGCTCTCCGGAAGGCTGGTGGCCGCGGCCGACCGGAAGGGCGTGCTCCGTACGTTCGTCGCCTCGACGGGTGAACCGAAGTGGACGGCGGACGCGGAGGTCTCCTCCGTCCTGGCCGCCGACGACGACGCGGTGTACGTGGTCACCGGGGACGGCCGGGTGCGTGCCGTCGGCCGGTCCGACGCGAAGGTGCGCTGGACCGCCGAGGCCGGGATCTCCCTCACCGCCGGGTCCGGGGCGCGCGGTGCCACCGCGCCGGGCCGTCTGATCGTCGTCGGGGGCGGCGGCGTGGCGGCGTTCGCCACCGGCGACGGGCGCCGGGAGTGGGTCCGGCGCGGGCAGTCCACGGGCCGCCCCGGACTCGCCGTCTCGGGGGACACCGTCGTCGTGAGCGGCAACCGTCTGGCGGCGCTGGACGCCGGCGACGGCGAGGAGCGCTGGGCCGTGGACACCTTCGGGAAGGTGCGGGGGGTGCCGGTCTCCTCGGGCCCGCCGACCCTTCACGGCACGCATGTGTACGCGGCCGTCACCGGATTCCCCCGGCGGCTGGGAATCGCCGACGGAAAGCCCACCGACTGGACCTACGAGGGGCTGGTCCAGTGCGATCCGCCCAGCCCGCTCCTCGTCCAGGGCCACGGCTTCTGGTCGGTGGCCGTCAACGCGAAGGCCGGCGGCATCAACGTGCTGGATCTGGATCTTGAGCGGGAGCCATGGGTGTTCCGCCTGATCAGGAACGTCGACCGCTACTGGATCACGGCCGACGGCGGACGGGTCTTCCTGCTCGACGGGGCGTCGCTCACCGCGCTGCCGGTCTTCTGAGCGCACCCTTTCCGACAAGCCGTCGGTAAATTGTTGCGCGGGGCGCGGTGGGCGTGGTCACATGGAGTGGAGATCTGGTTAGGTCTACCTAACCACGCCCTCCAGTGGAGCCCGGGAGGCATCCATGCCGACGTCCGAGCATGAAGCGCGGCCGCAGCCGCAGCCGGCGCAGTCCCCGAAGCCGCGGACGACGCCGTCCGCCCTGTCGATGAAGGATCTGCTGGCCTCCTGCGCGGCGGCCACGGCGGTGTCGACACCGCCCGCGTGCGCGGAGGGCGAACCGGACGGCGGAGCGGTGACCGGGGTGCGGCGCGACGCGGCGTAGGGCCTCGCCCGGATCATCCCGGCAGGGCGGCCCGGAGGCCGGTGGGGGCGGAGGCCCAGGTGCCCGGCCCTCTGTCACGGGGCGACGGCGCCCGGTGCGCCACGGGACGACGGCCGGTGCGCTACGGGACGACGACGACCTTGACGCCGACGGTCGCGAACGTCCACACCGCCTCGCCGTCCGCCCGCGTCATCCGCACGCCGCCGGTCTTCGAGGTCGGGTCCGGGCTCTCCATGGAGCCGTCCTGCGCCGCGCTGAAACCCACGACCACATCGCCGACGTTCACGAACCGCACCACGTGCTCGATCAGCACGCCGTCCGAGCCCTGGACGCTGCCGGAGCGCGAGGTCACCCCGTACGTCCCGGGCAGCGGGCTGACGGTGCTCGGCATCACGGCGAACGTCCGCTCCGCCTTCTCCTTCGCGTTCACCAGCCACACCCGGCGGTCCTTGAGCGCGTAGACGACGCGCGCCCCGGTGCCGGAATCGGCCGGGACGGCGAGCGGGCGCACCGGCTTCCCGGGCTTCGTGGAGGGGTGGGGCGAGGCGGAGGCCGAGGCCGAGGCGGACGCCTTCGGGGTGACGGAGGCCACCGACTCCGGCGCGTTCGCCGATGCCTGGTAGGCGAGGAAGCTGACCACGGCAACGGCCGCCGCAGTGAGCCCGGCCACGATTCCCGAGCTTCCTCTTGCCACCGTGAGCTCCCCTTTCGCACGCCACCCAGGGCATGTCATACAAGCGTTTACGTCGTATACGCGTATCCACGGTGACGGTAGCAGCCGGGGCGGGGCTGATCGGTACGACGGACGGGCGCCGTGCCTTTGTCGGCGGAGCCGTAGGCTGTTTGCGTGCTCTTGCTCGCTGTGGATACCGCCACCCCCGCCGTCACCGTCGCCCTTCACGACGGGAGATCCGTCATCGCGGAGTCCGGTCAGGTCGACGCCCGCAGGCACGGGGAACTGCTGCTGCCCGCCGTCGACCGGGTCCTCGCCGAGGCCGGGGTGAAACTCGACGCCGTGACCGGTCTGGTCGTCGGCGTGGGCCCCGGCCCGTACACCGGGCTCCGGGTCGGCCTGGTCACCGCCGCGACCTTCGGCTCCGCCCTCTCCGTACCGGTGTACGGGCTGTGCACGCTGGACGGCCTCGCGTACGCCGCCGGGCTCGCCGGGCTGGAGGGCCCGTTCGCCGTGGCGACGGACGCCCGCCGCAAGGAGGTCTACTGGGCGCGGTACGAGGACTCCCGTACCCGTACCGGTGAACCCGCCGTCGACCGGCCGGCCGACATCGCCGGACAGCTGGCGGGTCTGCCCGTGGTCGGGGCGGGCGCGGTGCTGTATCCCGAGGCGTTCGGCGACGCCCGCGGACCCGAGCATGTCTCGGCCGGGGCGCTGGCCGCGCTCGCCGCCGAGCGGCTGGCCGCCGGGGCCGAGCTGCTGCCGCCGCAGCCGCTCTATCTGCGCAGGCCCGACGCGCAGGTGCCGAAGAACTACAAGGTGGTCACCCCCAAGTGAGGACCACGGCCGCTGTGCTGCGCGAGATGCGCTGGTGGGACATCGAACCGGTGCTGGAGCTGGAGCACGAGCTGTTCCCGGACGACGCCTGGTCGCCCGGCATGTTCTGGTCCGAGCTGGCGCACTCCCGCGGTCCGGGGGCCACCCGCCGTTATGTCGTCGCCGAGGACCCGGCCACCGGGCGGATCGTCGGCTACGCGGGACTGGCCGCCCTCGGCGACCTCGCCGACGTCCAGACGATCGGGGTGATCCGTGAGTACTGGGGCGGCGGTCTGGGCTCCGAACTCCTCACCGATCTGCTGAAACACGCCACGGCCTTCGAGTGCGCCACGGTGCTCCTCGAAGTCCGCGTCGACAACACCCGGGCGCAGAAGCTCTACGAACGCTTCGGATTCGAGCCGATCGGCTTCCGGCGCGGCTACTACCAGCCGGGCAACATCGACGCGCTCGTCATGCGCCTCCACGTACAAGAAACTGAGACTGACTGATGGCTGACGAACCGCTCGTACTCGGCATCGAGACCTCCTGCGACGAGACCGGCGTGGGCATCGTGCGCGGGACGACGCTGCTCGCGGACGCCGTCGCGTCCAGCGTCGACACGCACGCCCGCTTCGGCGGGGTCGTCCCGGAGATCGCCTCCCGCGCCCATCTGGAGGCGATGGTCCCCACCATCGAGCGCGCCCTGAAGGAAGCCGGGATCAGCGCCCGTGACCTGGACGGCATCGCGGTCACGGCCGGTCCCGGGCTCGCCGGGGCGCTGCTCGTCGGCGTCTCGGCGGCGAAGGCGTACGCGTACGCCCTGAACAAGCCGCTCTACGGGGTCAACCACCTCGCCTCGCACATCTGCGTCGACCAGCTGGAACACGGCCCGCTGCCCGAGCCGACGATGGCGCTGCTGGTCAGCGGCGGGCACTCCTCGCTGCTGCTGGCCCCGGACATCACGAACGACGTACGGCCGCTGGGCGCGACCATCGACGACGCGGCGGGGGAGGCCTTCGACAAGATCGCCCGGGTGCTGAACCTCGGCTTCCCCGGCGGCCCGGTCATCGACCGGCTGGCGAAGGAGGGCGACCCGAAGGCGATCGCGTTCCCGCGCGGGCTGAGCGGGTCGCGCGACCCGGCGTACGACTTCTCCTTCTCCGGCCTCAAGACCTCGGTCGCCCGCTGGATCGAGGCGAAGCGGGCGGCGGGCGAGGAGGTGCCGGTACGGGACGTGGCGGCGTCGTTCCAGGAGGCCGTGGTGGACGTGCTCACCCGCAAGGCCGTCCGGGCGTGCAAGGACGAGGGCGTCGACCACCTGATGATCGGTGGCGGGGTCGCGGCCAACTCGCGGCTGCGGGCGCTGGCCGAGGAGCGCTGCGAGCGGGCCGGTATCCGGCTGCGGGTGCCCCGGCCGGGGCTCTGCACGGACAACGGGGCGATGGTCGCGGCGCTGGGCGCGGAGATGGTGGCCCGCAACCGGCCCGTCTCGGACCTGGGGCTGTCGGCGGACTCCTCGCTTCCGGTGACCGAGACCCATGTGCCCGGCGAGCCCGGCCACGGACACGGCGATGGCGATGGTCACAGCCACGGGCACGGACACGGCCACACGCACGATCACGACCATGTGCACGAGATCAGCAAGGACAACCTGTACTCATGAGCGATTCGACCGTCGCGCTGATGTGGGAGGCCCGCGCCACCGAGGGGCGGGGCGCCGAGCTGCTGGAGTGGGCACGGGCCCGGACGGGCGAGCTGGCCCGCGAGCCGCTCCGCAGCGAACTGCTGCGCGCCCCCCAGGACCGGGTCCTGGTGATCACCTGGTGGGCGGGGGAGTACGGGGACGAGCTGCCCGAACTCCCCGAGCCGGACGCCGGCCTGATCACCCGGGCGGTGCACCGCTGGCGCTTCGAGTCCCTCGGCTGATCAGCCCCTCGATGATCGCGTCGAGTTCGTCGGCGACCTCGTAGTCGGCGGCGTACTCGCGCCACCGGTCCTTGATCGCCGTGAGGCGCGGCAGTGTGTCCGCGTCCTCGGCGGTGACCATCTCGGGGAAGTACCGCGTGCTCGGCGGGTTCTCGGCCCGGCGGGCCGCCGCCCTGCGGAAGACCAGGTCGCCGTAGACGTAGCTCCAGATCGTCCGGTAGGCGCGCACCGAGCGGGCGGGGGAGAGGCCGCAGTCGAGCGCGGAGCCGATGATCTCCTCCACCATCCACAGCGCGTTCCTGTCGGTCAGCTCGCCCAGCGCCAGGATGTCCAGCACCCACGGCATCCGGCCGAGGATGTCGTGCATGTGCACGGACACGGCGAGCAGCCGCGCGCGCGGGTCCGCGGGCAGCTCGGGCCGCGGGAAGGCGGCCGCGGTGCCGGACAGGGTGAGCATCAGCAGCTCGTCCTTGTCCTTCACGTAGTGGTAGAGCGCCATCGGCGTGCTGCCGAGCTCCTTCGCCACCCGCCGCATGCTCAGGGCTCCGACGCCCTCTTCCTCGATGATCCGGCGCGCGGTGGCGACCATCGCGTCCGGGTCCAGCCTGCGGGGCCGTCCCACGGATCGCTTCTTCGCCGGTGGTTCCTTCTCTGTGCCTGACACCGGGGCATTGTCTCCCGCGCCCGTCACATCTCTCCCCCTGGGGCCGTTGTGGCTCATGTCTTCCTCAGTGCGTCCGTGATTAATTTTTATACACGTATAGTAATTTCTGGGCCGAGAGATGTGAGAGAAGGGGAAGTCGTGAACAGTGACGCGAAGCAGGTGCGTTGGCTGCTTGTCGTGGCGCTCACCGTGCAGTTCCTGGTGTCGTTGGACATGTCCGTGGTGAACGTGGCGCTGCCCGACATCCGCAGCGATCTCGGTTTCGGCCGGGACGGGCTGCTGTGGGTCGTGAACGCCTACGCCCTGGCCTTCGGCGGGCTGCTCATGCTCGGTGGGCGCCTCGCCGACCTGATCGGCAGCCGCCGCGTCCTGACCGCGGGCCTGGTGCTGTTCGGGGTGGCGAGCCTGGCGGGCGGTCTGGCGCAGTCGCCGGGCGCGCTGGTCGCGGCACGGGCGGTGCAGGGGGCCGGCGCGGCGGCGCTCGCCCCGGTGGCCTTCGCCCTGATCGCCCTCGCCTTCCCGGCCGGACCCGCCCGCTCGCGCGCCCTGGGGCTGTGGGGCATGGCCGGTGCGGCGGGCGGCGCGGTCGGCGTGCTCGCGGGCGGGCTGCTCACCGACGCGGCGGGCTGGCGGTCCGTGATGCTGGTGAACGTGCCGATCGTGGTCTTCGCGCTGGCCGCGTCGGTGCGTACGGGCCTCACCGCCCGGCCCGTCCGGACCGGGGCCCGGCTCGATGTGACGGGGGCGCTGCTGGCCACCGCCGGTACGACGCTGCTGGTCCTCGGGCTGGTACGGACCGCGGACCACTCCTGGGGCTCCGCCACCACGCTGGGCACGCTCGGCGCCGCGGTGCTGCTGCTGGCGGCCTTCATCGCCGTCGAACTGCGGACCGCGTCGCCGCTGCTGCGGCCGGGCCTGCTGAAGGGGCGGCCGGTGCTGACGGCGAACCTGTTCTGCCTGCTGCTGTCCTCGGGCCAGTTCGCCGCGTTCTACTTCGTCTCGCTCCACCTCCAGCTGGTGCTGGGCTACGGGCCGACGGCGGCCGGTGCCGCGTTCCTGCCGTTCTGCGTGGGCGTCGTGGCGGGCTCGGTCCTCGCCACCCGTACGGTCGCGACGCTCGGCACCCGGCGGCTGCTGGCCGCCGGCGGGGCGATCGCCGCGCTCGGCATGGCCGGGTTCGCGGCGACGGCCACGGCGGACGGCGGCTTCCTCCACTCGATCCTCGGCCCGTCCCTGGTGACGAGCTTCGGCGTCGGCCTGTGCTTCGTACCGCTCGGCACGGCCGCCACCACAGGTGTCGTACCCGGCGAGACGGGCATGGCGTCCGGGCTGCTCAACAGCGCCCGCCAGGTCGGCGGCTCGCTGGGCCTCGCGGTCCTGGTCACCGTCGCCGCCCAGGTGACCGGCGGCGGCTCCGGGCGCCCCGAACTGGCCGCCGGCCACGCGGCGGCCTTCTGGGTCTGCGCGGGGCTCCTGGCGGCGGCCGCGCTGGCGGCGCTGGTGCTGCTCCCCGCGGGTGAGCGGGCCTCGGCCCCGGCCGAGCCGGAGGGGGCGGCGGGCGTGTCCTGATGAGTCCGGGGGGTGCCGGAGGTCTACCTTCCACAGCATCCGGCGCCCCGCCGGCCGGTCCGAGGAGGAGACGGCCATGCAGAAGATCAGGCCATGCCTGTGGTTCGACAACCAGGCGGAGGAGGCGGCCGGCCACTATGTGTCCGTCTTCGGGGGCGACTCCCGGATCGTGGACATCGCCCACTACACCGAGGCGTCCCCCGGCGTGACCGGCTCGGTGATGACCGTGGAGTTCGTCCTCGCGGGCCAGGAGTACATCGCGCTCAACGGCGGCCCGGAGTTCTCGTTCACCGAGGCGGTCTCGCTCTCCGTCGACTGCGCCGACCAGGCCGAGGTGGACCGCCTGTGGGACGCGCTCTCCGAGGGCGGCGAGGAGAGCATGTGCGGCTGGCTCAAGGACAAGTACGGGCTGTCCTGGCAGATCGTCCCGCGCGTGCTGGGAGAGCTGCTCGGCGGCCCGGACAGGGCCAGGGCCGAGCGGGTCATGACGGCCATGCTGGGCATGCGGAAGCTGGACGTCCAGGCGCTGCGCGACGCGTGACCGGCGGGCGGGCGCGGCCTCCTGGACCGTGTGGCCCGCCCCGTCCGTCCGGATCGGCCCGCAGCGTGCGGGTGAGTGCCGCGCCGGAGCCCTTCCGCCCGCCGGTAGTGTCTGGGGCATGTCACGCCGCTCGCCGTTGCCGCCGCCCCCGCCGCCTGTGGAGATCCGCTCCTGGCCCGACCGCGAGACGCTGCTCGCCGACCGTGACGTGGTCCTCGGCGAGCTGGTCAGGATGCATGTGGGGAGGGGCCGGCTCGGGCTGCTGTGGATGTGGGGGGCGCTCGCCGCGCTCGGCTGGTCCTTCGTGGGGACCGCGCTCATCATGTTCGAGGAGACGTACGACGTGTTCAGCGCGATCGGCGCGCTCGTCGCCCTCGTCCTCGGCTTCGCGCTCCTGGTGCCGTCCGGCATCTTCGTGTCGCTGGGCCTGGGCCGGGACCGGAAGGTCCGTCAACTGCTCCTGGAATGGGGCGCGCTGGACCGCGATCCGGTCCGCGACCGGCGGCTGCGGCTTCCCGGGACCAGCCTCGCCTGGCTGCTGATGTCCTTCGCGCTGTGCGCGGTCGGCCTGTTCGCGTGCACGGCCGCGCCGGCGGGTGCCGCGGCCGAGGACCCGTACGGGCTGCTGGTCCTGGTGATGGGCGTCGGCCTGATCGCCTGGGTGATCGGTCTGATCGGCATCACCAAGGCGCTCACGCACCGCCGTTGGGTGGTACGGGTCCTGATGGGCGCCGCTTCCCGGCCGCCGGTGCCGGCGGCCGGCGGGGCGCCCCGCTGACGCGCCACCGGCTCACCCGCCGACGGGGTGGCCGATCAGCATCGTCGGGGCACCGGCCACCCGGGTCAGGAACACGGTGGCCGAATGGGGCCCCTGGAGCTTCATGCGCCGCCGCAGCTCCTCGGGTTCGACGGCCGAACCGCGCTTCTTGACGGTCAGGACGCCGACCTCCCGCTCCCGCAGCAGGGCCTTGAGCTTCTTCATGCCGAACGGGAGCCGGTCGGTGATCTCGTACGCCGTCGTGTACGGCGAGGTGTACGCCGTGTCGCTCGTGATGTACGCGATCGTCTCGTCGATCAGCCGCCCGCCGCACCGCTCCACGATGTCGGCGACCAGATGGGCGCGGATGACCGCGCCGTCCGGCTCGTACAGATAGCGGCCGACCGGGCCGACCGGCGGGGCGGGCAGCGGGGCCGCCGCAGTGAGGGTCGCCGCCGAGGGCAGGAGCGTGGCCCGGTACGAGCCGGGCGTGAAGCCCTCGCCGAACCAGAGCACCGCCTCCTTCACATCGCCGCCGTCCGAGATCCACTCCGCCTCGGCCTGCGGCCCGATCGCCTCGTGCGGGACGCCGGGGGCGATCTTCAGCGCCGCCCTGGGGGCCTTCAGCGCGGCCGCGGTCGCCCACGACAACGGCGGTGAGTACGCCTCCGGGTCGAAGATCCGGCCCCGCCCCCCGCGCCGGGCGGGGTCGACGAAGACCGCGTCGTACGCGGATGTGCCGATCTCCGTGACATCGGCGCACCGGACCTCGATCAGGTCCGCCAGCCCGAGCGCCTCGGCATTGGCGCGGGCGACCTCGGCGGTCAGCGGGTCGCGGTCCACGGCGAGCACCCGGATCCCGGCGCGCGCCAGGGCGATCGCGTCGCCGCCGATCCCGCAGCACAGGTCCGCCACGCTCCGTACGCCGAGCGAGGCGAACCGTCCGGCGCGGTGGGCGGCGACCGATGTACGGGTGGCCTGCTCCACACCGTTGGGCGTGAAGAACATCCGGTACGCGTCCTCGGCGCCGAACTTCGCCACCGCCCGCTGCCGCAGCCGCGCCTGCCCCAGCGCCGCCGACACCAGATCCGCCGGGTGCGTACGGCGCAGCCGGGTGGCGGTGGCCAGCTCCTGCGCGGGGTCGTGGTCCCGCAGCGCGGCCAGGAGTCCGGTGCCCTCCGGCGTACGCAGGGCGGCGAAGGCGGCGAGCGGGTCCGTGGGGCCGGCGGGACCGGTGGGGGTAGGTGCGTTCACCCGGTCCATTGTGAGCCAGGTTCCGTGTGAGCCAGCCGGGGGACCGGGCGGTTCCGGCGGCGGTGTCGGGGTGGGGGCCCGGTGACGGGCTGGCAGGATGCGGCGCCATGCAGCCAGTAAGACAAAAGGAAAAATTGGCCACGAAGAGGCGCGGACCGGGCTCCTTGGTTCTGGCGGCGCTGCTGGTCGCCGTGATCGGCTCCGGATGCGCCGCCGGCCCGGACGGCGGCGGCGCGGGCGCCCCGGACAAGCGGGACGGGCCCGGCGCCGGACAGCCGGGCGGACCGGCCCAGCAGGCCGGACCCGCCCGCGCCCCGGACACGCGCGCCCAGGAGGCCAAGCGGAAACAGGCCGCCCGTGCCGCCGCGGCGAAGAAGTGGGGGCTGGCCGGGGTCCCGCTGGCGGCCCCGGCGCCGCCCGTGGTGAAGCCGCGTATCACCACCCGCGAGGGCTTCGAGGTCACGGACGGCGACGCGCTGCCTCCCGTCTTCACCACCGTTCCCACCAAGGAGCGGATCGTCTTCCTCACCATGGACGACGGCGCGGAGAAGGACCCCGAGCTGCTGCGGATGATGACGGAACTCGACATCCCGTACAGCGCGTTCCTCAGCGACTACGTCATCGACGACGACTACGGCTACTTCGCGCAGATGCAGAAGCGCGGCGTCACCCTCAACAACCACACGCTGAACCACCGCTATCTGCCCGGCCTCTCGTACGGCGAGCAGAAGAAGGAGATCTGCGACCAGCAGGCCAACATCGAGAAGCGCTACGGGAAGCGGCCCACGCTCTTCCGGCCGCCGTACGGCAACTACAACCGCGACACCCTGGCCGTCGCGAAGTCCTGCGGGGTGACGGCCGTGCCCCTGTGGTCCGCCGAGGCGTTCCCCGACCACATGGAGTGGCGCGAATGGGACCGGGACCTGCACCCGGGCGACATCATCCTCACCCATTTCCGCGGGCGCGAGGACTGGAAGGGCTCCATGCCGGACATGATCCGACGGGTCATGAAGACGATCACCGACAAGGGGTACGCGGTGGCCAGGCTGGAGGACTACGTATGACGCGCGCGCACCGGCTGCTGGCCGGGCTGCTGACGGCCGGTGCGCTCCTCACCGTCACCGCCGGGTGCGCGCAGTCGGTGGACCCGATCGAACGGCTGGGACGCAAGGCGGCCCAGCAGATGGGCGGCCGGTCGCCGTCACCGAAGTCCGCGGTGCTCAGGGGGACCCGCGGCGCGTGCGGTCAGCGGCCGCTCGCCGCGCGGTCCCCGGCACGGTCCTCCGCGCCCCCTGCGGCGCGGCCCTCCGCGGCACGGTCCCCCGCACGACGCGAGGGTGGTGAATTGGCACTCCGCTTGACCGAGTGCTAATCGCGGTCATAGTCTCAGGTCTGGCACTCCCCTCTGGAGAGTGCCAGCACCACTGTGCGGCAGGGCAGGTCCGGCACCCGCGACGACGGATCGACCTGGTCGCCACCCAAAGACTGTTAAACCCCGTGAGATCTCCGAAGGGGGAGACCGGATCGTGTCGACCACCAGCACCAAGGTTGCGATCAAGCCGCTTGAGGACCGCATTGTGGTCCAGCCGCTCGACGCCGAGCAGACCACGGCTTCTGGCCTGGTCATTCCGGACACCGCCAAGGAGAAGCCCCAGGAGGGCGTCGTCCTGGCCGTGGGCCCGGGTCGCTTCGAGAACGGCGAGCGCCTTCCGCTCGACGTCAAGACCGGCGATGTCGTTCTGTACAGCAAGTACGGCGGCACCGAGGTGAAGTACAACGGCGAGGAGTACCTCGTCCTCTCGGCCCGCGACGTGCTCGCGATCGTCGAGAAGTAATTCACCCACGTTTGCTTCTGTTCTGCGCCCCTGGCCCCCTGCGAAATAACTAGCCGGGTGGTGAGGGGCGCAGTTCGTTTTGAGAGGGAAGAACAGCCCATGGCGAAGATTCTGAAGTTCGACGAGGACGCCCGTCGCGCCCTTGAGCGCGGCGTCAACAAGCTTGCCGACACGGTCAAGGTGACGATCGGCCCCAAGGGCCGCAACGTCGTCATCGACAAGAAGTTCGGCGCTCCCACCATCACCAACGACGGTGTCACCATCGCGCGTGAGGTCGAGCTCGACGACCCGTACGAGAACCTCGGTGCCCAGCTCGTGAAGGAGGTGGCGACCAAGACCAACGACGTAGCGGGTGACGGCACCACCACCGCCACCGTGCTGGCCCAGGCGCTCGTCCGCGAGGGTCTGCGCAACGTCGCCGCGGGCGCCTCCCCGGCCGCCCTGAAGAAGGGCATCGACGCCGCGGTCAAGGCCGTGTCCGAGGAGCTCCTCGCGACCGCCCGTCCGATCGACGACAAGTCCGACATCGCCGCCGTGGCCGCGCTCTCCGCGCAGGACACCCAGGTCGGCGAGCTCATCGCGGACGCGATGGACAAGGTCGGCAAGGACGGTGTCATCACCGTCGAGGAGTCCAACACCTTCGGTCTGGACCTCGAGTTCACCGAGGGCATGGCCTTCGACAAGGGCTACCTGTCCCCGTACATGGTGACCGACCAGGAGCGTATGGAGGCCGTCCTCGACGACCCGTACATCCTGATCCACCAGGGCAAGATCGGCTCCATCCAGGAGCTGCTCCCGCTGCTGGAGAAGGTCATCCAGGCCGGTGGCTCCAAGCCGCTCCTGATCATCGCCGAGGACGTCGAGGGCGAGGCGCTCTCCACCCTCGTCGTCAACAAGATCCGCGGCACCTTCAACGCCGTCGCGGTGAAGGCCCCGGGCTTCGGCGACCGCCGCAAGGCCATGCTCGGTGACATCGCCACCCTCACGGGTGCGACCGTCATCGCCGAGGAGGTCGGCCTCAAGCTCGACCAGGCCGGTCTGGACGTGCTGGGCACCGCCCGTCGCGTGACCGTCTCCAAGGACGACACGACCATCGTCGACGGCGGCGGCGACACGGCCGACGTCAAGGGCCGCGTCAACCAGATCAAGGCCGAGATCGAGTCCACGGACTCCGACTGGGACCGCGAGAAGCTCCAGGAGCGCCTCGCGAAGCTGGCCGGCGGCGTCTGCGTGATCCGCGTCGGTGCCGCCACCGAGGTGGAGCTCAAGGAGAAGAAGCACCGTCTGGAGGACGCCATCTCCGCGACCCGCGCCGCGGTCGAGGAGGGCATCGTCTCCGGTGGTGGCTCCGCTCTGGTCCACGCCGTCAAGGTCCTGGAGGGCAACCTCGGCAAGACCGGCGACGAGGCCACGGGTGTCGCGGTCGTGCACCGTGCCGCCGTCGAGCCGCTGCGCTGGATCGCCGAGAACGCCGGCCTCGAGGGCTACGTCATCACCTCGAAGGTCTCCGAGCTCGACAAGGGCCAGGGCTTCAACGCCGCCACCGGCGAGTACGGCGACCTGGTGAAGGCCGGCGTCATCGACCCGGTCAAGGTCACCCGCTCCGCCCTGGAGAACGCCGCGTCCATCGCGTCGCTGCTGCTCACGACCGAGACCCTGGTCGTCGAGAAGCCGGCCGAGGAAGAGGCCGAGGCCGGTCACGGCCACGGTCACTCCCACTAGTACGCCGTAGTACGCCGTTCCGGTACGGCAGCGCGCCGTACCGGAACGAGAACCACCGAGGCCCGGTATCCCCGTCGCGGGGGCACCGGGCCTCGGTGCGTCGTGCCCGGAGCCTCACGCCGAGTGGGGCAGCACTCCCGGCGTCACCGGATCCGCGAACGGCAGCCCCCGGGCGAAACGTTCGAGCTCGTCCAGGGACCGGTCGGCCATCCGGTACAGCTCATTGCCGAGCGAGCCCGCGATGTGCGGGGTCAGCAGGACGTTCGGCAGGTCGTACAACGGGGAGTGCGACGGCGGGAGTTCGGGCTCCGTGACGTCCAGCACCGCGTGCAGCCGCCCGCTCACCAGCTCCGGCAGCAGCGCCTCCTCGTCCACCAGCGAACCCCGCGCCGTGTTGATCAGCGTCGCCCCGTCCGGCAGCAGTGCCAGCTGCTCCGCGCCGATGAGGTGGTGGGTGGCCGGGAGCTGCGGCGCGTGGACGGAGAGGACCGAGCTGCGCGCGCACACCTGCGCCAGCGACGCGGACCCGACCCCCAGCGCGGCGGCCTCCTCCTCGGAGAGGTACGGGTCGTAGAGCACCACGTCCAGATCGAACGGGCGCAGCAGCTCGATCACCCGGCGGCCGATGCGGGAGGCTCCGACGATGCCGACGGTCCGGCGGTAGTTGCCGGTGCCGTCCAGTTCGTCGCGCCAGTCGTGGTCGGCGCGCAGTGTGCGGTAGCGCTGGGCGGCGTGCAGGACGCGCTTGTTGGCGAACAGGATCGCGGCCACCGTGTACTCGGCGACCGGCAGCGCGTTCGCCGCCGCGGCGGAGGTGACGGTGATCCCGCGCTCCCAGCACGCGTCGGTGATGTGGTGCTTCACCGATCCGGCGGCGTGCACGACGGCGCGCAGCCGCGGGGCGGCGGCCAGTACCTCGGCGGTGAGCGGGGTCGCTCCCCAGCAGGTGAACAGCACCTCGGCCTCGGCGAGTGCGGCGGCCACCTCGGGTGTCGGAGCGGCCAGGTCATGGCCGACGAGCCGGGTGTCCGTGCGGGTGAGGGCGGCCAGCCGGGTGTGGTGGCGTTCGGCGAGGAGGCGTTCGGCGATGCCGGGGGCCATCGCCAGCAGGGCTTTCGGCCGGTTGTCAGTGGCGTGGGGCATGGTGGGACTCGTACTCCTCAGGGCTCGCGCGGGCGGTCCGGCGGTCACTTGACGCTTCCGGCGGTCAGACCCGCCTTCCAGTGCCGTTGCAGCGAGACGAAGGCGACGATCAGGGGGATGACGGCGAGGAGGGAGCCGGTGACGACGAGCGGGTAGAAGCTCGGCTCGCCGTGCGTGTTGGTGTTCCAGGAGTACAGACCGAGGCTCAGCGGGAAGAGCTTGCGGTCCGACAGCATCACCAGGGGGAGGAAGAAGTTGTTCCAGATCGCGGTGAACTGGAAGAGGAAGACCGTCACGAAGCCCGGCATGACCATGGGCAGACCGATCGACCAGAAGGTGCGCAGCTCGCCCGCCCCGTCGATCCGGGCGGCCTCCAGCGCCTCGTTCGGGATATAGCCGGTGCAGAACACCCGTGCGAGATATACGCCGAACGGGTTGACCAGCACCGGGATCAGCACCGACCAGTAGGTGTTGACCAGGCCGATCTCGGAGGCCAGGAGATACATCGGCAGGGCCAGCGCGGTGGTGGGCACCAGCACGCCCATCAGGACCAGGCCGAACAGCTTCTCCTTGCCCCGGAATTCGTACTTGTCGAAGGCGTAGCCCGCGGCCACACAGATCAGCGAGCAGACGATGGCGCCGCCACCGGCGTACAGGAGGCTGTTGAGGTACCAGCGGAAGTAGATGCCGTCGCCGTAGGAGGCGAGGTTCGACAGGTTCTCGCCGAGGTTGAAGCCGTCGAAGGAGAACGCGCTGCCCGCGAGCAGGTCCCCGGTGTCCTTCGTGGCGGCGGTGACCAGCCAGACGAGGGGGAAGAGCATGTAGACGACCGCGAGGAGCAGGAAGCCGTTGACCGCGGTTCTGGACATCCAGCGGCTGGGGCGGGTCGATGAGTTCATGCCTTCTTGCCCTTCCGGCCGGTGAAGCGGGTGACGACGAAGGAGAGCAGCGCGGCGGTGAGGGCCAGCAGGATGGAGGCGGCCGCGGCGAGCCCGTAGTCGTTGCGCTCGAAGGCCGCGGTGTACGCGTACATGTTCGGTGTCCAGGTGGAGGAGACGGCCGAGCCCGTTCCCTTGTTGAGGATCAGCGGTTCGGTGAACAGCTGGAGCGAGCCGATGATCGTGAACAGCGCGACCATCGCCACGGAGGCGCGGATCAGCGGGATCTTGATGGACAGGGCGATCCGCCAGGCGCCGGCGCCGTCGACCGTGGCCGCTTCGAGTACGGAGCGGTCGATGGCCTGGAGCGCGGCGTAGAAGATCACCATGTTGTAGCCGAGCCATTCCCACAGCGCGATGTTGACGATGGAGGGAAGAGCGCCTTCGGGGGAGAAGAAGTCGAAGCCGATCCCGCCGTGCTCCATGGCACTGACGACCGGGCTGAGCTGGGGCGTGTAGAGGTACACCCAGATCAGCGCGGCGATGATGCCGGGCACGGCGTGCGGCAGGAAGAGCGCGAGCTGGAAGAACCGGCGGGCGCGGGCCAGCGTGGAGTCCAGCAGCAGGGCGAGGGCGAGGGCCCCGATGAGCAGCAGCGGAATGTAGAAGAGGCAGTATCCGAGCAGAACGACGAAGCCCTCGCGGAAGGCCCGGTCGCCCAGGGCCGCCGCGTAGTTGTCGAGGCCGCTGAAGACGGTCTCGGTGCCGCCGAAGCCCAGTCCGGACTGCTTCTCGGTGAACAGGCTGAGCCAGACCGCGTATCCGATCGGCACGAGCATGGCCAAGGTGAACAGTACGAAGAAGGGCCCCAGCAGGACGGCGGCGGCTCTGGATGTCCGGGCGCGCTTCATCAGCCGGCGTCCTCGACCTTCAGGCCGCGCTTCTTGAGCTCGGCGACAGTGGCGTCATGGCCCGCCTTCACCGCTTCGGAGATCGTCGAACCGCCGCTGGCGACCTTGCCGAACTGGTCCTTGATCACGGTGTTGGAGGTGCCGGTCGTCGGGCCCCAGGCCCAGTTCTGGCCGATGGACGTCGCGGCGCCCTCGAACACCTGGTAGATGTCCGTGCCGCCGTAGAAGCTCGCGTCGAAGGCCTTCTTCGCCACGGGGCGCAGCTCGGCCGCGGCCGGGAAGGCGCTCGACGTACCGGACTCGATCCGGGCCTTGATGCCGTCCTCGGTGGTGGACATCCAGGTCGCGAACTCGACGGCGGCCTCGGCCTTCTTGCTGTTCTTCGACACCGCGAACGTGGAGCCGCCGAGCATGCCGCTGGCCGGCTTGCCGTCCCAGCTGGGCATCGGGGCGACCGCCCACTTGCCGCTCTGCTCGGGCAGCGTGCCCTTCAGGACACCCGCGCCCCAGGCGGCGCCGAGGTAGCCGACGGTGCCGCCGTTCTTGAGGGAGTTGGTCCACTCCGGGCTGAAGGAGGCGTTGGCCCGGATCAGGTCGTCGTCGAGCAGTCCCTGCCAGTAGTCGGCGACCTTGGTGGTGGCCGCGTCCGTGGTGGAGACCTTCCAGGTGTCGCCCTCGGCCTTGTACCACTGGGCCCCGGCCTGCCAGGCCATCGCCTGGAAGGTGGTCGGGTCGTCGGGGAAGAAGGTGCCGATACGGGCCTTCTTGTCGGCCTTCTTGACCTCTTCGGCGGCTTTGCGGAAGCCGTCCCAGGTGGTGGGGACCTCGACGCCGTACTTCTTGAACAGGTCCTGGCGGTAGTAGAACGCCTGCGGCGAGGCGTCGAAGGGGACGGCCCAGTTCTTGCCGCCCAGCGTGGTCAGCTCCACCGCCTGCGGCAGCAGCTTCTTCTTGACGTCGTCGGTGACGTACTGGCTGATGTCCTGGAGGGCGCCCTGGCTGACGAACTCGGGCAGCTGCGGGTACTCGATGCTGACCAGGTCGGGGGCGTTGCCCGCCTTCACCGCGTTGGAGATCTTGGCGTAGCCGCCCGCGTTGCCGGAGGGGATCTCCTCGTAGACGACCTTGATGTTCTTGTGCGAGGCGTTGAACGCGTCAACGACCTCCTTGGATCCCTTGGCCCAGCCCCAGAAGGTGATGCTGACGGGCTTCCCGTCGCTTCCGGGGGCTGCGGAGTCGTCACCGCTGCCGCCGCAGGCCGTGAGAACGGCGAGGGCGGTGGCGGCGCCGACTATGACATGGGACGTTCTGCTCCGACTGCGGCTCACAGCGTGGCTCCTGAACAGGCGACGACATTGGCGTTGGCCGTGATCCTTGAACCAGCCGTGACCGAAGTCAAGAGCGAAAGATTGATTGATCGAAAAAAGATCAAATAAGTTACGAACGGAAGTGGTCGAGGAGACCGCGCGAGGCCTACCCCAGGGGGGCTCCGCAGGAGGACCTGACCCGCAGTTCGGGGAGCAGCGACAGATGCCGGCGGGGCGCGGCACCGCCCGTGCCGCGGGCCTGCGCCAGCCGCTCCACCAGCAGTTCCGTGGCGTGCCGCCCCACCTCGCGCTTCGGCGGCGCCACCGCGGTGAGCGGGGTGTCGGCGAGGGCCGCCACCTCGTCGTCGTACGCGATCAGGGCCAGGTCCTCCGGCACCCGTACACCCAGCTCGGCCAGGCGCTGCACCACCTGGATCGCGTCCACGTCGTTGTGGATCAGCGCCGCCGTGGCCACCCCGGAGGTGACCGCGTCGCGCAGGGCCAGCACCGCGTCCTCGAAGCCGTCCGGGGCCAGCTCGGCCGGTACGGAATCGATCACGTCCTGCGGGGCGCGCAGCTTCAGCACGCTCAGCGCCTCCTCGTACCCGGACCGCACGGCGACCGCCGTCGGGGAGTCCGCGCGGGCCATCAGCAGCGGCGCGCCGTGGCCCAGTCCCACCAGGTGGCGCACGGCCAGCAGCACCCCGTGCCGGTGGTCCGAGCAGACCCTGTCCAGGGCGTCGAGCGGGGAGCCGGCGGCGGGCTGCCGCTCCAGCAGCACGGTGGGCACGGGCAGCGAGGTGATCCAGTCGCCGAACGCCGCCGGGTCGCCGGGCCGCCGCCACCCGGGCGCGACCAGCATGCCCTCGGCGCCCGCCGCGAGCAGGCCCTCGGTGCGGGCGTGGTCCTCCTCCGGGCGGTAGTCGGAGATCCGCAGGATCAGCCGGGCGCCGGCCCGCGCCGCCGCCTCGTGCGCTCCACGGATCACCTCGGCGAAGTAGTACGTCGCGGAGGGCGCGAGCATGCCGAGGACCATCCCGCCCCCCGGACCGGCGGCACCCGGACCGGGGGCCGCGGCGGGCGCGGGCGTGGCGTCCCGCGGCCAGGACACGGAGCCGTGCACCCGGTCGAGCAGGCCCCGTACCGCCAGATCCTCCACGTCCCGGCGGGCCGTGACGGGGGAGACCCCCAGCAGGGAGGCCAGATCCGAGACGCGGGCCGAGCCCCGTTCACGGACCAGGTCCAGCAGTCGGTCATGACGTTCAGCAGCACTTTCGCGCACGGCGGCAGTCCCCTCGCAATGTGTGGCGCGGTCCCCGGTCCGGCGGTTCCCGGAGCCCTGTCCCGACCCTAGTCCAGCGTGATCGAACGATGGCAGTTTCGATCATTCAAACGCAATCCATTGACGTTCGATCAATCGGCGTTCAGGATTCCGGCGACGCCGACCGATCCGACCGTTCGGCCGATCCGACCGGCCGGTCCGCCGACCGATCCGCCGGCCGGTGAATCGATCCGACCGCACCGCCCCTGCCCGACCCAACTGCCCGACCGACTCTGACTGTTCGTACGGAGGAATTGTGAGACATCGCGTCACCGCGGCCGCGCTCGCCGCCCTGACCGCCGCCGGTCTGACCGCCGCAGGCACCGGCGGCGCGCAGGCCGCGCCCACCGGCCGTACCCACTACGTCGACTGCTCCGCCACCACCGGCACGGCAGCGGCCGACGGCAGCAGGGCACGGCCCTGGACCGGCCTCGCCGAGGCGAACGCCCGGACCTACGGCCCCGGCGACCGGCTGCTCTTCCGGCGCGGCGCCACCTGCACCGGCACCCTCGCCCCGCAGGGCGGCGGCTCCGCCCGCGCCCCGTTCACCATCGCCGACTACGGCCCCGGCGCTGCCCGCGCCCGGCTCGACGGCGCGGGCGCCCACGATGTCGTACTGCTCTCCAACACGCAGTACGTCCACCTCCGCGACCTGGAGATCACCAACGCCGACAACCCCGGCAGCGAGCGCAACGGCGTCCGCCTCCGGCTCACCGACTACGGCACCGCCCGCGGCTTCAGCATCTCGGGCCTCTACATCCACGATGTGCGGGGTGGCGACTTCAAGACACTGACCGGCTCCAGCGCGATCCACATCGCGGTCGAGGGCACGGCGAAGGCCAGCCGGTACGACGGTCTCGACATCGGCTACAACCGGATCGAGAACGTCGACCGCGAGGGCATCTACTTCAAGTCCACCTTCTCCAAGCGCGATCTGGTCGGCCAGCAGCAGGACCCGAACGTCTACCCGGGGGAGTGGACGCCCAGCACCGGCGTCCGCATCCACCACAACACCCTCAAGTCCCTGGCGGGCGACGGCATGAAGCTGGACACCACCAGCGGCGCCCGCGTCGACCACAACCGGATCGACGGGTTCCAGCTCCGCTCGCCCTCCGCCAACGCGGGCATCTGGACCTTCAACACGGACGACACGACCATCGAGTACAACGAGGTCTCGGGCGGCGGCAACACCCACGACGGCATGTCCTTCGACGCCGACGGCGCCTCCCGGAACACGGTCTTCCAGTACAACTACAGCCACGACAACAAGGGCGGCTTCCTGCTGGTCTGCCCGTACAGCGGAGCCAGGACCATCGGCACGGTCGCCCGCTACAACGTCAGCCGCAACGACGGCGCGCGCCTCATCCAGAACTGCTGGGGCCCGATCCTCGACACCCGGATCCACAACAACACCTTCGTCAACAGCGCGGAGACGGTGCCCGGTTACCTCGTCCAGGACGACGCCGGCAGCCCCGCCACCACGCAGCACGAACTGTCCATCCGCAACAACCTCTTCGTGAGCGAGGGCACCGGCGGCTACGCCTTCAAGAACCCGACCGCCGGACTCTCGTTCGACCACAACGCCTTCCACGGCATCGGCATGACCCGCCCCGACCCCGGTGGCATCACGGCCGACCCGAAGCTGCGCCCCGACTTCCGGCTGGGCAAGGGCTCGCCCGCCCTCGCCGCCGGAGCCGAGATCGAGGACAACGGCGGCAAGGACTACTTCGGCAACAGGCTGAAGCCCGGCGCCCCCAACATCGGCGCCTACGCGGG
This sequence comes from Streptomyces sp. NBC_00654, assembly GCF_026341775.1. NCBI lineage: Bacteria > Bacillati > Actinomycetota > Actinomycetes > Kitasatosporales > Streptomycetaceae > Streptomyces > Streptomyces sp. NBC_00654. The sequence continues at coordinate 1,264,646 of NZ_JAPEOB010000001.1, forward strand.
CCGCGGCGTCCGATAGCCCTGCCGCGCGTCCGGTCCGGACGGTCGGCACCGCGCACGACTCACCGCGCACGACTCACCGCGCACCACTCACTGAGGTCCGTACTTGCGGCCTGTCCTGGAGGAGACCCCTCCGAGCAGGCCGCGAGGCGTGACCTTGACCAGTCCCATCAGCGCCTTGTAGCGCGGGTCCGGAATCGACACCGACCTGCCGCGCGCCAGATCCGAGAGCGCCGCCGCCACCAGCTTGTCGGCGTCCAGCCACATCCAGCCCGGGATGTTGCCCGTCCCCATCCCGGCGCGGTCATGGAACTCCGTACGGACGAAACCGGGGCAGAGCGCCATCAGCCTGACCCCCGACCCCGCCAGGTCCTTCGCCGTGCCCTGGGTGAACTGCACGACCCACGCCTTCGACGCCCCGTACGTCCCGCGCGGCAGGAACGCCGCGACGGAGGCCACGTTGATGACTCCGCCCCGGCCCCGCTCCCGCATCCCGGCGGCCGCCGCCGAGGTCAGCCGCAGCACCGCCTCGCAGTGCACCTTCAGCATCATCAGCTCATCGGCGACGGGCACATCCAGATAGCGCCCCTTGTTGCCGAAACCGGCGTTGTTGACCAGCAGGTCGACCGGGTGCCGGGAGTCCTCCAGCCGCGCCTCGACGGCCGCGATCCCGGAGTCCTGGGACAGATCGGCGCTCAGCACCTCGGCCTCGATGCCGTGCCGGTCGTGCAGTTCGGTGGCCTGGACCCGCAGCCGCTCGGTGTCACGGGCCACCAGCACCAGGTTGTGCCCGTCGCCCGCGAGCCGCCGCGCGAAAGCGGCCCCGATCCCCGCCGTCGCGCCCGTAATCAGTGCAGTCGTCATACGCGGCACGTTAGTGCCCCGCGCGCGCCGCCGGACCCCCCGCCCGCCGGGCGGACGGCGCTATGCGCCGGACGGCCCCCGGCCGTGCTCCTCGACGTACGCCCGCGCCTTGCGCGCCGCCTCGGGGTGCAGCGCGTCCCCGGCGGCCAACAGGCGGGGCAGCAGATCCCGTTCGGTCGTCACCGCCCGGAACTGCAGGGCCACCGTGATGTCGTGGTCCGGGCGGTGCACGATCTCCACCGGGTCCCCGGCGTGGACCGTGCCCGGCTCGATCACCCGGAGGTACGCGCCCGGGGCGGCCGCCTCGGTGAACCGCTTGACCCAGCCCTTCTCGCCGACATGGCCCGCGAACGTCCGGCAGGGAATGCGGCCCGAGGTCACCTCCAGCACCAGGCCGGAGCCGATCCGCCAGCGTTCGCCGATCCTCGCGCCGCTCACGTCGATGCCCAGGGTCGTCAGATTCTCGCCGAACGCCCCGTTGGGGAGCGCCCGCCCGCCCAGCACCCGCTCCCAGCCGTCCAGCTCCTCGCGGGCGAAGGCGTACACGGCCTGGTCGCTGCCGCCGTGGTGGCGCAGATCGCACACCGCGTCCCCGCCGACCCCGCTGCCGCCGATCCCCTTCGCGCCCGGGTCGGCGACCCGTACCGGCCCCTCGACGGGCCGTTTGTCGATCCCGGTGGGGGCATCGGAGTGGGCGGAGGGGCGGGGGATCCCCACATTGACGGTCAGTAGCTTCATGGCGCATACGCTAACGAATCATGTCTCAAAGTAACTAGGCGATAATTCGCCACTCATACAAGATTCGCTTATGGTGGTGAGGTGATCGAAGCCCGTCATCTCCGTGTCCTGCGCGCCGTGGCCACCACCGGTTCCTTCTCCGCCGCCGCGCGCGAACTGGGCTGCACCCAGCCCGCCGTCAGCCAGCAGATGAAGGCGCTGGAGTCCTCCGCGGGCACCACGCTGCTGATCCGTACGGGCCGCGAGATGCGCCTCACCCAGGCGGGCGAGGCGCTGGTACGGCACGCCTCCGGCATCCTGGCCGGGCTGACCGCCGCCGAGGAGGAGGTCGCCGCCATCGCCGGGCTGCGGGCGGGCCGGGTCCGGCTCGTCTCGTTCCCCAGCGGCAGCTCCACCCTGGTCCCCGGCGCCCTCGCCGCGCTGCGCGCGGAGCACCCCGGCACGCGGGTCTCCCTCGTCGAGGCCGAGCCGCCGAGATCGGTGGAGATGCTGCGCGACGGCGACTGCGACATCGCGCTGGCCTTCCGGTACGGGACCTCCGGCGGCGAATGGGACGACCTGGTCGCACGCCCCCTGCTCACCGACCGGCTGATCGGCCTGGTCCCGGACGGGCACCGGCTGGCCGGGGCGCGGAGCGTGGGCATCGGCGAACTGGCCGACGAGCCGTGGATCGCCGGATGCCCGCGCTGCCGCCGCCAGCTCGTGGAGGTCTGCGAGGAGTCCGGCTTCACCCCCCGGATCGACTTCGCCACGGACGACTACCCGGCGGTGATCGGCCTGGTCGGCGCGGGACTGGGGGTGGCGGTGCTCCCGGCGCTGGCGATCGAGTCGGTACGCCCCAAGGGGGCGCGCACCATCTCGGTGGAGCCGGCCATCGAGCGCGAGATCGTGGCGCTGACCCTGCCGGACCTGGCGCGGGTCCCGGCGGTGGCGGCCACCCTGGACCAGCTGTCCCTGGCGGCCGCCCGCTGAGCGGCCGCCCGCTGAGCGGCCGCCCGCCGGGCGGGCGGCCCCCGGAGGGCGCCGCCGGCGTGCGCGCGGCTCATGGCGCTGTCCGGCCGTCGGCTCGCGGCGCGCTCCAGCGCCGGCGTACGACGTCGTCGGTTGCCGGTACGCGCCATGTCCGCCGTTCGAGAGAAACGTTTCTGCCCCAGGGGGGCGGGCTCAGGTGTCAGGCGCGTCCGGATCCGTGGGCGGCGCCCGACGGGGTCGCCGTGATCAGCCGGTTGCGTGCGCGGCCCATGAGCTCTTCGCGCTCGTCCTCGGTCAGGCCGCCCCACACTCCGTAGGGCTCCCGTACCGCCAGCGCGTGTGCCGCGCACTCGGCGCGTACCGGGCAGCGCATGCACACCTCCTTCGCCGAGGTCTCGCGTGCGCTCCGAGCCGCCCCGCGCTCACCTTCCGGGTGGAAGAACAGTGAGCTGTCGACCCCTCGGCAGGCGGCCAGAAGCTGCCAGTCCCACAGATCTGCATTGGGTCCGGGAAGGCGGGAGAAATCTGCCATTGCTTGTCCCCTCGAAACCGTGCTGAGTCGGAAACGGCATGCTCGACCGTCGTCGAACTTCGGCGGCCGGAGTTCCGACCGTACATCTACGGTGTTAGTAGATGTAAATATGACTGATTGCGAATCTAGCCACAGACACCAGCAAAAGGGAAGAAAACCCGCCAAACAGGGCATACCTTCAGGTGAAGATTCGGGCGAGAGGTGGATCGCCCGCGCCGTTCTCCTCCGTGTGCGGCCCTTCACGTAGAGTGCCGAACCCGACGGTCCGACCCGTAACTCTTTCGAGTGACCATCGTTGAGAGGGCGGAGGCGGTTGACGGAGAACGAGCTCGGGCACATGTCCGAGGGGGTCAACCGCACAGGTGACGACTTGTATCAGCCTGGAGGCTCAAGGTGACGCGCATCAGCTGCGGAGGACGGTCATGACATCCGTCCTCGTCTGCGACGACTCCCCGCTTGCCCGAGAAGCGCTCCGTCGCGCGGTGGCCACTGTGCCCGGCGTCGAGCGCGTGACGACGGCGGCCAACGGCGAGGAAGTCCTCCGCCGCTGGGGTGCCGATCGTTCGGATCTGATTCTGATGGACGTACGCATGCCCGGTCTGGGGGGTGTGGAGACGGTCCGGCGGCTGCTCTCCGCTGACCCCGGGGCCCGGATCATCATGCTGACCGTCGCCGAGGACCTGGACGGGGTCGCGCTCGCGGTCGCCGCCGGGGCCCGCGGCTATCTGCACAAGGACGCCTCGCGCGCCGAGCTGCGGGCCACCGTGACCCAGGCGCTGGCCGATCCGACGTGGCGGCTCGCCCCGCGCCGGCTGCGGTCCGCCGAGATGGGGGCGGCCCCCACGCTCACCGCGCGGGAGATCCAGGTGCTCGAAGGCATGAGTCACGGCCGTTCCAACGCGGAGATCGGGCGCGAGCTCTTCCTCTCCGAGGACACGGTGAAGACGCACGCCAGGAGGCTGTTCAAGAAGCTCGGCGCCTCGGACCGCGCCCACGCGGTGGCGCTCGGCTTCCGCTGGGGTCTGGTCCGCTGAGGGCGGGGGCCGTGCCCGGCAGCCGAGGCCTTCCCCGTCCGCACTCCGGCGGACGGGGCGACGGGACCGGCGGGCCGGCGGTCGCGTCGCGGCGGTGGGCCCGGAGCCCGGCGGCGTACCCGTGCCGGCCCCTCCGTACCGGCGCTGTGTGACGCTTCCCGGCCGATGACGCATCCTTGAGTCGTGGAGTTCCTCGGGAACGATTCGGACGAGCGGAAGGGGAGGGCGCAGGACATGACATCCGGCGCACCCGCTCATAACGCTTCGGTGCACAACTCAGGACGCGGTGGAGCGGACCAGACGGCATCAAGGCACCATGGTCCGATGCGCGACGACGAGACAACGGTGATCGGTGCTCTGGTGCACCGTGCCGTCGAAGGCGACGCGCAGGCCACCCACGATCTGCTGGCCCATGTCCACCCCCTCGCCCTGCGCTACTGCAGGTCCCGGCTGAACCGGCTGCCCGGTGATGCTCGCCACTTCGTGGAGGACCTGGCGCAGGAGGTCTGTGTCGCGGTCCTGATGGCGCTGCCGCGCTACAAGGACACCGGCAGGCCCTTCGAAGCCTTCGTCTTCGCCATCGCGGGCCACAAGGTCGCCGACCTCCAGCGGGCCGCCATGCGGCACCCGGGGTCGACGGCCGTCCCCTCCGACGAGATGCCGGAGCGGCCCGACGATTCCCTCGGCCCCGAAGAGCGCGCGCTGCTCAGCAGCGACGCGGCCTGGGCGAAGAAGCTCCTCGCCAACCTTCCGGAGAACCAGCGGGAACTGCTGGTCCTGCGGGTCGCGGTCGGTCTGACCGCGGAGGAGACCGGGCAGATGCTCGGAATGTCCCCGGGCGCGGTCCGGGTCGCCCAGCACCGCGCGCTCAGCAGGCTGCGGGCCCTCGCCGGGCAGTAGCCCGCCCGGTGGCGGAGGGGCCCGGGGGCGGACCGTAGGAAAGTACAAAAACTCTTAGTGATCTTGATCGTGGAATGAGACACCCGCGGAGCCCGTTAGCATGGACATCCGCACCGATCAAGGCCATTTGGGGAAGGTGTCATGACTGCAAACGTCGACGGAGTGCCCGAGAAATTCGCGACGCTCGGGCTGACATACGACGACGTGCTGCTGCTGCCCGGCGCGTCCGACATGGCGCCCGACCAGATCGATACCTCCTCGTACATCTCGAAGAACGTACGGGTGAACATCCCGCTGCTCTCCGCGGCGATGGACAAGGTCACCGAAGCACGCATGGCCATCGCCATGGCCCGGCAGGGCGGCGCGGGCGTACTGCACCGCAATCTCTCCATCGCCGACCAGGCCAACCAGGTCGACCTGGTCAAGCGCTCCGAGTCCGGCATGGTCACCGACCCGATCACGGTGCACCCCGACGCCACGCTCAGCGAGGCGAACGACCTGTGCGCCAAGTTCCGCATCAGCGGTGTCCCGGTCACCGACCCGGCGGGCAAGCTCCTCGGCATCGTCACCAACCGTGACATGGCCTTCGAGCCCGACCGCACGCGCCAGGTGCGCGAGGTCATGACGCCGATGCCGCTGGTCACCGGCAAGGTCGGCATCTCCGGCGTGGACGCCATGGAGCTGCTGCGCCGCCACAAGATCGAGAAGCTGCCGCTGGTCGACGAGGCGGGCGTCCTCAAGGGCCTCATCACCGTCAAGGACTTCGTCAAGGCCGAGAAGTACCCGAACGCGGCCAAGGACAAGGGCGGCCGGCTGCTCGTCGGCGCGGCCGTCGGTGTCGCGGGCGACGCCTACGAGCGTGCCCAGGCGCTCATCGAGGCGGGTGTCGACTTCATCGTCGTCGACACCGCCCACGGCCACTCCCGGCTGGTCGGCGACATGGTCGCCAAGATCAAGTCGAACGCGTCGGTCGATGTCATCGGTGGCAACATCGCCACCCGTGACGGCGCCCAGGCGCTGATCGACGCCGGTGTGGACGGCATCAAGGTCGGCGTCGGCCCCGGCTCCATCTGTACGACGCGTGTGGTCGCCGGTATCGGCGTTCCGCAGGTCACCGCGATCTACGAGGCCTCGCTCGCCGCCAAGGCGGCCGGTGTCCCGGTCATCGGCGACGGCGGCCTCCAGTACTCGGGCGACATCGCCAAGGCCCTGGTGGCCGGCGCGGACACCGTGATGCTCGGCTCGCTGCTCGCGGGCTGCGAGGAGTCCCCGGGCGAACTGCTCTTCATCAACGGCAAGCAGTTCAAGTCGTACCGCGGCATGGGCTCGCTCGCCGCGATGCAGACCCGCGGCGACCGCAAGTCCTTCTCCAAGGACCGCTACTTCCAGGAGGGCGTCGCCTCCGACGAGAAGCTGGTCCCCGAGGGCATCGAGGGCCAGGTGCCCTACCGGGGCCCGCTCTCCGCGGTCGTCCACCAGCTCACCGGCGGTCTGCGCCAGTCGATGTTCTACGTCGGCGGCCGTACCGTGCCGGAGCTCCAGTCCAACGGCCGGTTCGTACGGATCACCTCGGCGGGTCTCAAGGAGAGCCACCCGCACGACATCCAGATGACTGTCGAAGCGCCGAACTACAGCAGGAAGTAACGCGAAACCGCAGGTGAGGGGCGGACCGGTGTTCCCGGGACCGCCCCTCACGCGTGTGTCGGGGATACTGGTCAGCGCAGACGTAGAGGGAAAGGCCACATCATCGTGACTGAGATCGAGATCGGGCGCGGCAAGCGCGGCCGCCGGGCATACGCATTCGACGACATCGCCGTCGTACCGAGCCGCCGCACCCGCGACCCGAAGGAGGTCTCGATCGCCTGGCAGATCGACGCCTACCGCTTCGAGCTGCCGTTCCTGGCCGCTCCCATGGACTCCGTGGTCTCTCCGCAGCACGCCATCCGGATCGGCGAGCTCGGCGGCCTGGGCGTGCTCAACCTGGAAGGGCTGTGGACCCGGCACGCCGACCCGCAGCCGCTGCTCGACGAGATCGCCGAGATGCCCGTCGAGTCCGCGACCCGGCGGCTCCAGGAGATCTACTCCGCGCCGATCCAGGAAGAGCTGATCGGGCAGCGCATCAAGGAGGTGCGCGACTCCGGTGTCGTCACCGCCGCCGCGCTCTCGCCGCAGCGCACCGCCCAGTTCTCCAAGGCCGTCGTCGACGCGGGTGTGGACATCTTCGTCATCCGCGGTACGACGGTCTCCGCCGAGCATGTCTCGGGTGCGGCCGAACCGCTCAACCTGAAGCAGTTCATCTACGAGCTGGACGTTCCGGTGATCGTCGGCGGCTGTGCCACGTACACCGCGGCCCTGCACCTGATGCGCACCGGCGCGGCCGGTGTCCTGGTGGGCTTCGGCGGCGGCGCCGCGCACACCACGCGCAACGTCTTCGGCATCCAGGTCCCGATGGCGACCGCGGTCGCCGATGTGGCCGGGGCCCGCCGCGACTACATGGACGAGTCCGGCGGCCGGTACGTCCACGTGATCGCGGACGGTGGCGTCGGCTGGTCCGGCGACCTGCCCAAGGCCATCGCCTGCGGCGCGGACGCCGTGATGATGGGCTCCCCGCTGGCCCGTGCGACGGACGCCCCCGGGCGTGGCCGGCACTGGGGCATGGAGGCCGTCCACGAGGACGTGCCGCGCGGCAAGCTGGTGGACCTGGGCTCGGTCGGGACGACGGAGGAGGTCCTCACCGGGCCTTCGCACACCCCCGACGGCTCGATGAACATCTTCGGCGCCCTGCGCCGCGCGATGGCCACCACGGGCTACAGCGACCTCAAGGAGTTCCAGCGCGTCGAGGTGACGGTGGCGGACTCGCAGCACCGCCGCTGAGCCGTACCCACGGAAGCTGATCCGTACGTACCTGTGGAAAGGGCCCGGACCGTCACATGACGGTCCGGGCCCTTTCCACAGGTACGTACGGGCGAGGCGGGTGTCAGCCCGCCTTCTTGGCGCCGCCGATCGCGGCGATCGGGCCCAGGGCGAGGAAGAGGTAGGTCATGAAGTCGGACTCTTCCTTCCAGAGCCGGGTCACCACGTCGAAGTGGTCGAAGAAGACCTCGGAGAAGGTCGCGCCCGCCACGTCCGCCATGATCATCGACATGCCGACGAGCTGGCCGAGGTAGACACCGCCGAGCGAGAAGAGCGCGGCGGCCCCGACGACGACCGGGTTGCTCCCGCCGACCTTGCTGGCGGCGAAGCCGACGAGGAAGCCGACGCCGACCGCCGCGTAGCCGACCTCGCGCTCGATGGAGCCCGCGATCACGCCGTACAGGATGCCCGCGATGATCGCCGCGCCCAGCGCGGTCACCACACCGAGTGCGATGTTGTTGCGCGCCGGGGGTGCCGGGGTGAAGGGGGTGCCGCCGCCGAACTGGCCGGGCTGCTGGTCCGCGAAGGGGTTGCCCGTGGGGGCACCGGGCTGCTGGCCGTACGGGTTGCCCGCCGGGGCGCCCGGCTGCTGGCCGTAGGGGTTGCCGGTCGGGGCACCGGGCTGCGGCTGGTTCGCGTACGGGTTGCCTTCGGCGGGCTGGCCCCCGTAGGGCTGCTGGGGCTGGTTCGGCGGCACGGGCTGGCTCACGGTGGGTCTCCCCCTGGGGCGAATGCGCACGAGTGTGCGAGTTGTGACGCCGCAGGCTAGCAGTCGGTTCCGACAACGCCCACCGAAAACGTTGGGGCGACTGGTCCGGAGCCCGTTCAGGAGGCATCCTCAGAGCCGGTGCGCGGCTCCGGCGGGGGTGGCTCCCCGGGTGTCCAGGAGAAGCTGGGCCTTCACCGCGAGGCCCTGGAGGTCGTAGGTGCGGTGCTGCTGGAGCAGTACGGTCAGGTCGGCGCCGGCGGCGGCCTCGTACAGCGAGTCGGCGCGCGGCACGGGCAGCTCGCGGACGCGCCAGTCCAGGACGTGCGGGTCGTGGTAGCCGATCTGCGCGCCCATGTCCATCAGCCGGGTCGCGATCTCGCGGGCGGGGGAGGCCTCCTGGTCGGCGCTGTCCGGCTTGTAGGTGACGCCCAGGAGCAGGACCCTGGCGCCGCGCACGGACTTGCCGTGCTCGTTCAGCAGGGTGGCGCAGCGCTGGATCACATAGCTCGGCATGCGGTCGTTGATCTCCTGGGCGAGCGAGACCATGCGCAGGGGGTGGCCGGGGGTGCGGGTGCTGTACGGGAGGTAGCCGGGGTCGACCGGGGCGCCGTGGCCGCCGACGCCGGGTCCCGGCCGGAAGGGCTGGAAGCCGAAGGGCTTGGTCTCGGCGCACCGGATGACGTCCCACAGATCGACGCCGAGGTCGTGGCAGAGCACCGCCATCTCGTTGACCAGGGCGATGTTGACGTGCCGGAAGTTGGTCTCCAGGACCTTGGTCATCTCGGCCTCGCGGGGCCCGCGCGCCCGGACGACCTTGTCGGTGAGCCGGCCGTAGAAGGCAGCGGCCGATTCGGTGCAGGCGGAGGTGAGGCCGCCGATGACCTTGGGGGTGTTGGCGTAGATGTGGGTGCGGTTGCCGGGGTCGAGCCGGCTGGGGGAGCACGCGAGGTGGAAGTCGCGTCCGGCGCGCAGGCCCGAGCCCTCTTCGAGCAGGGGGCGCAGGAAGTTCTCGGTGGTGCCCGGGGGGACGGACGACTCCAGCAGGACGGTGGTGTGCGGCCGCAGCCGGGCGGCCAGCGCGCGGGCCGCGTCGCCCAGCGCCGTGAGGTCGAGGGTGCGGTCGGCGCCGAGCGGGGTCGGGGCGCAGATCACGGCGGTACGGACCCGGCCGAGTTCGGCCGCGTTGCTGGTGGGCCGGAAGCCCCCGGAGAGCATCCGGCGGATGTCGGAGGCGGTGAGGGAGCCCTCGACGGGGGTGCGGCCCGCGGCGAGTTCCGTGCAGGGGCGTGGGTCGGTGTCGTAACCGACGGTGTCGATGCCGGCGGCGACGGCGGCCTGGGCGAGGGGCAGGCCGAGGTGACCGAGTCCGATGACGGCGAGGTCTGCGGGCATGTCGAAGGCCGTCCTTCCCTAAGACCATGAAGACGGAAAGCGCAACTGCTGGGAACAGTGCAATGTCAGACTAGGCGTAAATATGACCTATATGTCGCATTGTGTGGCTCCGGTCGTCCGGGTGTTGTCCACAGGCGGTGGCTGAAGTCGCCGACCGCGGACAGAATCGAGAGGTGGGCACGGACGCCCGGCCTCCCGGGCCGGGCCGCACCTCCGTGCCCGACCACCCCGATCTACCGGGAGGCAGCAGTGAGGACAGCGACACTGGGACCCGCGGAGCGTGCGACGGCGCTCGCCGCGATGGCCGAGCGCGAACTGGACGTGCTGGTCGTGGGGGCGGGCGTGGTCGGCGCCGGGACGGCGCTGGACGCCGCGACCAGAGGGCTCTCGACCGGACTGGTCGAGGCCCGCGACTGGGCCTCCGGCACATCGAGCCGGTCCAGCAAACTGATCCACGGCGGGCTGCGCTATCTGGAGATGCTCGACTTCGCGCTCGTGCGGGAGGCGCTGAAGGAGCGCGGGCTGCTCCTGGAGCGGCTCGCCCCGCACCTGGTGAAGCCGGTGCCCTTCCTCTACCCGTTGCAGCACAAGGGCTGGGAGCGGCTCTACGCGGGATCCGGCGTGGCGCTGTACGACGCGATGTCGGTCTCCTCGGGCCACGGCCGCGGACTGCCCGTGCACCGTCACCTCTCCCGCCGGCACGCCCTGCGCGTCGCGCCCGCGCTGAAGCGGGACGCCCTGGTCGGGGCCCTGCAGTACTACGACGCGCAGATGGACGACGCCCGCTATGTGGCCGCCCTGGTGCGCACCGCCGCCGGATACGGCGCCCAGGTGGCGAACCGGGCGCGGGTGATCGGCTTCCTGCGCGAGGGCGAGCGGGTTGTCGGGGCGCGGGTGCAGGACGTCGAGGGGGGTGGGGAGTACGAGGTCCGGGCCAAGCAGGTGGTCAACGCGACCGGGGTGTGGACGGACGACACCCAGGCGCTGATCGGTGAGCGCGGGCAGTTCCACGTACGGGCGTCGAAGGGCATCCATCTGGTCGTCCCCAAGGACCGGATCCACTCCTCGACCGGCCTCATCCTGCGCACCGAGAAGTCCGTGCTGTTCGTGATCCCGTGGGGACGCCACTGGATCATCGGGACCACGGACACCGACTGGGACCTCGACAAGGCCCACCCGGCGGCGTCCAGCGCCGATATCGACTATCTGCTCGAACACGTCAACTCGGTGCTGGCCACCCCGTTGACCAGGGACGACGTCCAGGGTGTCTACGCCGGGCTGCGGCCGCTGCTGGCCGGTGAGTCGGACGCCACCAGCAAGCTCTCGCGCGAGCACACCGTGGCGCACCCGGTCCCCGGGCTGGTGGTCGTCGCGGGCGGCAAGTACACGACGTACCGGGTGATGGCGAAGGACGCGGTGGACGAGGCGGTGCACGCGCTCGACCAGCGGGTCGCGGCCTGTGTCACCGAGGACATCCCCCTGCTGGGCGCCGAGGGCTACCGCGCCCTGTGGAACGCCCGCGCCCGGATCGCGGCCAGGACGGGCATCCATGTCGCCCGGGTGGAGCATCTGCTGAACCGCTACGGCTCCATGGTCGAGGAGATCCTGGAACTGATCACGGCCGACCCCTCACTGGGCGAACCGCTGGCGGCGGCGGACGACTATCTGCGGGCCGAGATCGTCTACGCCGCCTCGCACGAGGGGGCCAGACACCTCGACGACGTGCTGACCCGGCGCACCCGGATCTCCATCGAGACCTTCGACCGGGGCACCCGCTCCGCCCGGGAGTGCGCGGAGCTGATGGCCCCGGTGCTGGGCTGGGACGAGGGGCAGATCGAGCGGGAGGTCGAGCACTACGAGAAGCGGGTGGAGGCGGAGCGGGAGTCGCAGCGGCAGCCGGACGACCTGACGGCCGACGCGGCGCGGCTCGGGGCGCCGGACATCGTGCCCATCTGACGCGCGTCCCAAGGTCCCTGACGGGGGCAGCCCCTGACGGCCGGCGGTTTCGGCGGGCGGCGGTTCCCGGCGGGTGGCCGGAGACCGGGCGGTCGGACCGGGGCGCCGACCCGGGTGGCGTCAAGGGCGGCAGAACTCCGCCTCCAGCAGGGCCGGTTCCAGACGGGTATCGGACAAGGTGTCCGTGTTGATGCGGAAAGTGAGGATGTGTCGGCCGTCGCGGGTCGCGGCGGTACGGACGTAGCTGCCCGGTGTGCGTCCGTTGTGCCCCCACACCGTGATGCCGCAGGAGAGTTTCTCCGGGTAGACGCCCATCCCGTAGGAGCCATGGGCGGCACGGGTGTTCAGCAGGGTGGCCTGCTGTGCGGGCGGCAGGAGCCAGCCGCACAGCAGGGCCGCGTAGAAGCGGTTCAGGTCGGCGAGCGTCGAGACCATCTCGCCCGCGGCGCCCGCCAGGCGCGGGTCCATCGCGGTGACGTCCCGCAGGGACCCGTCCCGCGGATCGCGGTAGTAGCCGCGGGAGTGCGGGGCGGGCAGACCGGTGCGGGCGCCCGGGAGAGAGGTTCCGCCGAGGCGGAGGGGGACAAGGACGCGGCGTCTGATCTCGGAGGCGTAGGAGTGACCGGTGACGCGCTGGATGACCAGGCCCAGCGTCAGGTAGCCGGTGTTGGAGTAGGCGTAGCGGCCGGGCGCCGCGGCGGGGCGGCGGGCCGTCGCGGCCCGGACCACCGCCTCGGCGGACGGGGGCCGGACGGACGGGCCCGCCCGGCCGGTCATGGAGGGGACGGTGACCGGCAGACCGGCGGCGTGGTCGGGGAGACCACTGGTGTGGGTGAGCAGCGCGCGCAGGGTGATGCGGCGGCCGTCGTGGCCGTGGCCCCGGATCAGCCCGGGGAGATAGCGCTCGACCGGGGACGACAGCTTCAGCCTGCCCTCCCCGGCGAGTTGGAGGATCACCGTCGCGACGAACGTCTTGGTGACGCTGCCTGCCCGGAACCGGTCCCGCTGCCGGATGCCGGGACCCGCCGAGGCGTATGTCCGGCCCGGGGCGGTGGCGGAATTCCGGGCCAGCAGGGCCGCGGCCGGGGCATCGCCCTGGACGAGGAGACGGGGCAGATAGGAGGCTGCGGGCGTGAGGTGTGGTTCGCTGGACGGGCACGCCGTACCCGGGACGAGCAGAGAAAACACCAGCGGGGCGGCGAGCAGCGCCCTGAATGTCGGCATGGCGGGGGATCCCTTTCCTCCGGCCACATCATGGCGGACCCCGACCCGGCACCAGGACCGGTCCCGGGGTGAGGGACAATGAACGCTCTGCCAGGGCGGGTTGATCGCAGAGGGGACGCATGTCGGAGGCGGAGCAGGCACGGGAGCCCCAACGGGACAAGGAAGGTCGTCTTCTCGCGGGGCGTTACCGGCTCGGGGAGGTGCTCGGCCGGGGCGGCATGGGCACGGTCCACCGCGCTGCCGACGAGACGCTGGGCCGCACGGTCGCGGTCAAGGAACTGAGGTTCCCGTCGGCCATCGACGAGGACGAGAAGCGCCGCCTGATCACGCGCACCCTGCGCGAGGCCAAGGCGATCGCGCGGATCCGCAACAACGGCGCGGTGACCGTCTACGACGTGGTCGACGAGGACGACCGGCCGTGGATCGTCATGGAACTGATCGAGGGAAAGTCGCTGGCCGAGGCGATCCGTGAGGACGGGACGCTGACCCCCAGGCGTGCCGCGGAGGTCGGGCTCGCCATCCTCGACGTGCTGCGCTCGGCGCACCGCGAGGGCATCCTGCACCGCGATGTGAAGCCGTCCAACGTGCTGATCTCCGAGGACGGCCGGGTCGTGCTGACCGACTTCGGCATCGCCCAGGTCGAGGGCGACCCGTCGGTCACCTCGACCGGCATGCTGGTCGGCGCCCCCTCGTACATCTCGCCCGAGCGGGCCCGTGGCCACAAGCCGGGGCCGCCCGCCGACCTGTGGTCGCTCGGCGGACTGCTGTACGCGAGCGTCGAGGGCTGCCCGCCGTACGACAAGGGGTCGGCGATCGCCACCCTCACGGCCGTGATGACCGAGCCGCTCGACCCGCCCAAGAACGCGGGCCCGCTGGAGGAGGTCATCTACGGCCTGCTCGCCCGGGACCCCGACCAACGGCTGGACGACGCCGGGGCGCGTGCCCTGCTCAACGCCGTGATCAACGCTCCGGACGTGCCGGTGCCGCCGCCGGCCGACTCCACCCAGATCATGGCCCTGCCGGTGGACGTCGACGCCGGGAACGCCGGCAGGAAGCCGCCGAAGCCGTCCAGGCAGGCGGCCGGACCGGGCGGCGAGTCCGGCGAGGGCGCCCGCGACCGGCTGCGCGGTGCCCTGCGCTCCGTACGGAACGTCAAGCCGGCCCCGGCGGTCGCGGCGGGGGCCGGTGCTGCCTCCGCGTCCGGGGCGGCCCAGGCCGCGCCCGGCGGGAGGCCCGGACCGCAGGACCGGGGTCCCGTGACGGCTTCCGCCGCGGCTCCGGCAGCCGCGCCCAAGGCACCGGCCAAGCCCCCGACGGCACCGGCCACCACCGCCGCCGTGCCGCCGCAGCGCCCGGGGGGACCGCAGGCCGGTGCCGCGCCCGTCCGCGCGTCCATCACGGACGTGGTGCCGCGCCGCACCCTGGCGGTCATCGCGGCCGTCGTCGCGCTCGCCATCATCGGTACGGTGCTCGCGATCGCCCTCAGCGGGGGCGACGACAAGGACAACCGGGGCAGCGGCTCGGGCAAGGGCGACACCTCCGCCTCGGCCGGTTCCGCCCAGGGCCAGGGGGACGCGGGCAAGGAAGGCCAGGGCGGGAGCGACGGCAAGGCTTCGGAGCAGCCGTCCCAGGACCCCAAGAAGCAGGACCCGAAGACCGAGGACCCGGCGGACCCGCCGAAGCCCCCCGCCGACGCCCTGCCCGCCGGGTACGAGAAGGTCAGCGACAAGCGGTTCCACTTCACCATGGCGATGCCCGAGGGCTTCAAGCGCGATGCCATAGCGGGCAGGAACTCCGGCGGGATCTACAACGCCGACGGCGGCTTCCCGCGTGTCCAGGTCGACTTCAACGACTCGCCCGGAAGCGACGCGGCAGCGGCATGGGCCGGGGCGGTGGCGGGCACCAAGGTCCACAGCAACGGCTTCAAGCAGATCGGCATCGACAAGGTCGAGTACAACGGTTACCCGACCGTCGCCGACTGGCATTTCGAGCGCGACCAGAAGGGCATCCGGGTCCGGGTGCAGAACCGGGGCTTCAAGGTCGACGCCAAGCGCGGCTACTCGATCATGGTCAGCTGCAAGGCGAGCGAGTGGGACGGGGCGGAGTGCAAAACGATGCGGGAGACGGCGTTCGCCACGTTCAAGCCCACGGACTGACAACCGGACCGACAGCCGTACTGACGGCCGGGCCGACGGCCGGGGCGACGGCCGGGGCGGCCGGGTTGCCGCGACCCGGCCGCGTGGCCGGGGCTTGCCACGTATCGTAGGAGGCCGGGGTCGTACGCACCCGGAACGACAGGTCAATTGCACGGCAACTGACCGTAATTGACTGATTCATACGGCCCTGGTGACCGGGGGACAGTGCGCTCTGGGGAGGCGTCGTGGACGACTACGCGGGTCGGGTGCTTGCCGACCGCTACCGCCTTCCCCTGCCCCCGTTCGATGGTTACGAACTGGTCGAGACCCGGGCGTTCGACACATACAGCGGGCAGGAAGTCCTGGTCCGCCAGGTGCCGTTGCCGGAGATCGTGGACGCGGAGGTGCTCGACGCCGACGGCCCGACACCGGCCGGCGGACGCGGCACCGGACGTGCCGCGGGCCGTGCGGTGCGCCGTTCCACGGACCCCGCCGTCCGGCGCGCGATCGAGGCCGCGCAGGCCGCGGCCCAGGTGCCCGACCACCCGCGGCTCGACCAGGTCTTCGACGTGTTCGCCGAGGCGGGATCGCTCTGGATAGTGAGCGAACTGGTACCGGCACGCCCGCTGGCCGCCCTCCTCGCCGAGCGTCCGCTCAACCCGTACCGGGCCGCCGAGATCGGCTCCGATGTGCTGACGGCGCTGCGCGTGCTGCACGCCCACGGCTGGACCCATCGCAACATCACCGTCCGTACGGTCCTGATCTGCGACGACGGCCGCGTCGTGCTGACCGGCCTGGCGGCCGGAGCGGCCGAGGAAGCGCTGTGCGGATATGTCACGGCACCGCTGCCCGACGATGACGACGACCAGGCCGACGACGACGCGGGCGGGCAGGGCGGGCCGGCCGAGTACGGCGAGTACGACGCGTACGGCACCTACGCCGACACGGATCACGCGGACGACCCGGACCGCACGGACGCTCCGGATCACCAGGACGATCCGGACGACGCCTACGGCGCTGAACCGGCGCCCGCGCGCCCGGAGAGCCAGGAGATCGTCCCGCGGCCGGCAGCCCCGGCCGTCCCGTTCTCCGCCCCACCGCCTTCCGCCGAGATCGACCCCGCCCCGCTCGACCCTGTGCGGCCCGGAACGGTGCCGCCCGGGGCCGCGAGCGCCGCGCAGTTGCGCGCCGCGCGCGCCGGAGCCATCGCCGCCTACCGTGCGGGCGCCCGCGCCGCCGCCCGGGTGAACGAGGACAACTACCGCAAGGGGGACGGCGCGGAGGGCGACCCGGCCGCCGACGACACGGCCCTCCTGCCGGTCCAGCGCCCCGCCTCCGGCGGTTCCGTGCTCCCCGGCGCCTGGGGCAGCACGCCGGACGACCCGTACGCGGAGGATGACCGGTACGCCTCGGCCCCGTACGCCGCCGACGACCCCTACGCGGCGGACGACCGCCATGCCGCCGACGACCCGTACGCGTCGGACGCCCCGTACGCCGGCCGCGACGGACGTGACGAGGACGACGACGAGGACGGGAACGGCGACGGCCGCCCGCCCGGCCGCCGGGTCCACCTGGCCGGCACCTGGGGCGACGGTCCGGGCTCCGGCCGCCCCGTCCCCGCGGGCGGCTCCGGCGAGGACGCGCTGCGCGCCGACTCACGCCGCCCCGGCAGCACCCCCGTACCGCCCGGCCCGGAGCCGCTGCCCGCCGGATCCGGGTCCGGCGGCTGGGACGAGGTCGTCGCCGCCGGCGGGACCCCCGCCTACCGGGGCCCCGCCACCCCGCGCGCCGCCGAACGCGCCCGGCAGGCACGGATCGCCGTGGTCGGCGCGGTGACCGAGCGCTGGGCGCCCGAGCAGGCCGGACCGGTCCATGAGAACTGGCAGCTCGCACCGCCCATCGGCCCCGCCACCGACCTGTGGGCGCTCGGCGCCCTGCTCTACCGCGCGGTCCAGGGCCACGCCCCCTACCCCGAGGAGAACGCGGCCGAGCTCGTCCAGATGGTGTGCGGCGAGCCGCCCGCCTTCGCGGAGGAGAGCGGCGCGCTGCGGCCCGTCGTCGAATCGCTGCTGCGCCAGGACCCCTCGGAGCGCCCCGACGTCGAGGAGCTGAGCGGCTGGCTGCGCTCCCTGGTGCGGGCCGCCCCGGAACCGGAAGCGGGCACGGACGTCGTCCCGCTGCCCTCCGCCGACGAAACCCGGCTTCCCATCGTGCGGCGCCGGGGCGAGCTCGTCCGCAAGCGCCGGGGCCGCGGGGGCGGCTCGGCGCACGGCCGGCACCGCCAGGGCAAGCAGAAGCAGCGTCAGGAGAAGCAGCGTCACGAGGAACCGCGCTACGAGGAACCGCGTTACGAGGAGACGCGTTACGAGGAGACGCGGCAGGAGGCGGGCCTGCTGCCCGAGCAGCCGTACGAGATCCCCGAACCCCGGGACTCCCGGCCGTCCCGCCCGCCCCGCGCACCGCGTGAGCCCAAGGGCCCCAGGGTGCTGCGCGAGCCCGCTCGTCCGGGCGAGGGGCGGGGACCGCGCAGCCTCGGCCGGCTGCTGCTCGTCCTCATCCTGCTGGGCATGGCCGCCGCCGTCGCGTACGCCCTGATCTTCATGCCCGAGGACGAGTCCGGCGCGGGTGCCGTGAAGACGCCCTCCGGTTCCGCCACCCCTGCCGGTCCCGGCGCCGGGACCCCCGGGGCTTCGGGAGACGCCTCCGCCAACCCCGGCTCCCAGCAGCCGCAGACCAGCCGTTCCGCGGTCGCGCTCGCCCCGGGCTATGTGCTGCGCAAGGACGTGGAGGGCTTCGAGGTCGGGGTGGTCAAGAACTGGCAGCGCAGCCCCGCCAACGCGGACCGTCAGATTCGTTACGGGAGCGACGGGTTCAGTCTGCTGATCGTGCCCGGCCGCGACACGGTCAAGGCCAACGGTGCCGATCCGCTGGCCTATCAGCGGGACAAGGAGCCGGAGCTCCAGCAGTTCCGGGACTCCAGCTGGTCCACGTCGGCCGGGCTGCGCCGGGTCGACGTCGGCCGACAGGCCATGGCGGAGGGCCAGTTCACCTGGCAGGAGAGCGGCGGACGCGAGGTGTACGTGCGCAACCTGGCGATGGTCGTCGACGGCAGGTACCACATCATCCAGGTGATCGGCCCGCATGATCAGCGGGACAAGGTCACCGCCATCTACGAACAGGCCATCGCCTCCTACCGCGTCGGCTCCTGACCGCCCGTCATCACCGCGCCCCGCGCCACGGCCGGGCGACCCCGGCGGCACGCACCGTGACATCGCCTCCGGCCCGGCCGGTGCCGACGCCCGTGAACGGCGGGCGTACCGGGGCGACAAGCATCACAGTGCGGTCTCGTGGGCGATCCCAGGTTCCATGGCCGTGCCCCTCCTCCGTAATCTGGCAGCCGAGGAACGGGGCGGGGACAACACGTGGATCATTCACAGGGCACGGGTGCGGGAACGGATACGGGTCTGGTGCTGGCCGGGCGTTACCGGCTGGGCGAGGTCCTCGGCCGCGGCGGTATGGGCAAGGTCTGGCGCGCCCATGACGAGGTGCTGCACCGCACCGTCGCCGTCAAGGAGTTGACCGCCGGGCTGTACGTCGCCGAGGCCGACCGCCTCGTCCTGCACGCCCGCACCCAGAAGGAGGCGCGCGCGGCGGCCCGCATCACGCACCCCGGCGTCGTCACCGTCCATGACGTCATCGAGTACGACAACCGCCCCTGGATCGTCATGCAGTACGTCGACGGGCCCTCGCTCGCCGACGCGGCCAAGGAGACCGGCGAGATGGCGCCGCGCGAGGCGGCCAGGATCGGCCTCCATGTGCTGAGCGCCCTGCGGGCCGCGCACAGTGCCGGAGTGCTGCACCGGGACGTCAAACCCGGCAACGTCCTGCTCGCCCGCGACGGGCAGGTGCTGCTGACCGACTTCGGGATCGCCGCGATCGAGGGCGACTCCACCATCACCAGGACCGGTGAACTGGTGGGATCCATCGACTATCTGGCGCCCGAACGGGTACGCGGCGGAGACCCGGGCCCCTCCTCCGACCTCTGGTCGCTCGGCGCCACGCTGTACACCGCCGTCGAGGGGCGCTCCCCGTTCCGCCGTACGTCTCCGATCTCCACGATGCAGGCCGTCGTCACGGAGGAGGCGCCCGAGGCCAGGAACGCCGGACCGCTGGCCCCCGTGATCACCGCGCTGCTCCGCAAGGACCCCGAGGACCGGCCCTCGGCCGCCGAGACCGAACAGATGCTGCTGGACGCCATGGAGGGCCGGAAGCCCCGCGCCGCCCAGGAGTTCGTCCCGACCCAACGGGTCGGCGAGGAGGCCATGCGCGGACTCCCGGCCCAGGACGGTGCCACCAACCGGCTGCCCGGGGGAGTGTCTCCCGGCACCCCGCACACCCTGTCCGCCCCGGTCCCCGGCCACGGCGAGGCCCCGCTCCCCGGGCCCGCGCTTTCCGGGCCCGCGCTTTCCGGGCCCGCGCTCCCCGGGCCCGCGCTTTCCGGGCCCGTCTCCGTACCGGTGACCCGGCGGGGAGGGGCCCGGTGGCGCACCACGCTCGTGGTCATCGCCGCGGCCGCGGTGCTCGGCGGGGCGGCAGGCCTGGCCGCGATGAAGTACGGGGACGGCGACGGGGGATCCGCGGGCAAGGGCGCCGCCCAGGGGGTCAGCACCGCACCGAGGACCACCTCGCCCCGGCCCTCGGAGCCCGCGACCCCTTCGGCGAAGCCGTTGAAGGAGATACCCGACGGCTGGGAGCGGGTCAACGATCCGGAAGGCTTCAGCCTGCTCGTACCGCAGGGGTGGACGCGCCGCACGGACGGCAACCAGATCGACTACACGCCGGACAACGGGGCGCACCGCATCCGGATCAGCGTCGATCCGGCACCGGACTTCGAGAACTCGTACACGCACATGCTGAACCTGGAGAAGGATCTCTCCAAGCGGCTGCCCGGTTATGAGCGGATCACCCTGCACTCCAACACCTACCGTGACCGTCCGGGTTCCCTCTGGGAGTTCACCTGGGTCGAGTCCAAGGACCATCCCGGCCCGCGCTACGGCATCGACCAGATGTACTACGGCGAGACGAACGGTCCCGAGTACGCGTTGTACATGACCGCGCCGGTGGCGGACCGGGAGACCAGCCGGGAGCAGTTCGAGATCATGCTGCGCAGCTGGCGGGCGCCGGAGACGACGGACTGACGAGCGCTGCCGGATACATAGGCGCTGATCAGCGGTTATGTGGCCAGCGATCACTGGCGAGTTTGCGGGGCGGCCGGCCGTCGGCTTGTGGGGAGTGTGAAAACCTATTACCCACGGGTATGCAAAGTGTGCGGGTGGACATACTCTCGGCCTCATGACGGACTCGCAGGCTCCTGTTGCCCCCCTCGGTACGAACCCCGTCGCGGCCGCTCCCGCCGGCGCGCGCACGGCCGCCGATGTGGTCACCCCCGAGGTGATCGCCCAGCTGACCCGCGGGGTGGTCGGCTCCGGCCGTACGGCCAACCACACCCCCTTCACGGGGGAGAAGCTGGCGGACCTGCCCGAGTCCACCCCCGAGGACGTGGCGGCCGCCTTCGAGCGCGCCCGCGCCGCCCAGCCCGCCTGGGCCGCGACCCCCGTACGGGCGAGGGCGGCCGTCCTGCTCCGCTTCCACGACCTCGTGCTCAGCCGCCAGTCCGAGGTCCTCGACCTCATCCAGCTGGAGACCGGCAAGGCCCGTCTGCACGCCCACGAGGAGGTGCAGGCCGTCGCCGTCGCCGCCCGGCACTACGGCCGCAAGGCGTCCTCGTATCTGCGGGCGAAGCGGCACACCGGCGTCGTACCGACCCTCACCAAGGTCACCGAGCTGCGCCAGCCGCGCGGGGTCATCGGCCAGATCGCTCCGTGGAACTACCCGTTCGAGCTGTCCGTGGGCGACGCCCTGCCCGCGTTCGTCTCCGGCAACGCCGTGGTGATGAAGCCCGACACGGAGACCGCGCTGACCGCGCTGTGGGCCCGTGATCTGCTCATCGAGGCGGGGCTGCCCGCCGAGGTCTTCCAGATCGTCCTCGGTGAGGGCCCCGTCGTCGGCCCCGAGGTCGTCAGCCGCGCCGACTATGTCTCCTTCACCGGCTCCACCCGCACCGGCCGCGAGGTCGCCCAGGGCGCCGCCGCCCGCCTGGTCGGCGTCTCCCTGGAGCTCGGCGGCAAGAACGCCATGCTGGTCCTGGCGGACGCCGATGTGGAGAAGGCCGCGGCGGGCGCCGTGCGGGCCTGCTTCTCCTCCGCCGGACAGCTCTGCATCTCCATCGAGCGGCTGTACGTCCACGAGTCGGTCGCCGACGACTTCGTGGCCCGGTTCGCCGCCCGCACGAAGGCCATGCGGCTCGGCAGCTCCCTCGCGTACGGCGCCGACATGGGCTCCCTCGTCGGCGAACCGCAGCTGGAGACCGTCACCCGGCATGTCGCCGAAGCGGTCGAGAAGGGCGCCACCGTCGTCGCGGGCGGTGTCGCCCGGCCCGACATCGGCCCGCTGTTCTACGAGCCGACCATCCTGGACGGCGTCGAGGCGCCGATGGCCGTCTGCACCGAGGAAACCTTCGGGCCGGTCGTCTCCATCTACCGGTTCAGCGACGAGGACGAGGTCATCGGCCTCGCCAACGCCACTCCGTACGGTCTCAATTCGAGCGTCTGGACCAAGGACGGCAGGCGTGGTCACCAGGTGGCGGCGCGGCTGCGGACCGGCACGGTCAACATCAACGAGGGGTACGCCCCCGCGTACGGCAGCGTGCAGTCCCCGATGGGCGGCATGAAGGATTCCGGTCTCGGCCGGCGGCACGGCTCCGAGGGCATCCTCAAGTACACCGAGGCCCAGACCGTCGCCCAGCAGCGGCTGCTTCCGCTCGCCCCGTCCTTCGGGATGGACGACGAGAAGTACGCGGCGCTCATGAACCGCAGCCTGAAGGCGATGAAGGCGTTCCGCCTGCGCTGACCCGCGGCGGCCCACTTCCCCGCAGCCCGCAGCCCGCAGCCCGCAGCCCACTTCCCCGCAGCCTCACAGCCCGCAGCCTCACAGCCCCGCGACCTCACTTCCCCGTACCCCGGCGACCGCGCGTACGCCGCGGCACTTCTGTCCTTTTCGTACCGAGGAGAGCCATGTCCCAGGACAGCCCTGACCGGAACCGGCCCGTGAACCCGGTGCGGGCCGAGGACGACGCGGCGTACGACTACGACGTCCTCGTCGTGGGCTCGGGCTTCGGCGGTGCGGTGTCGGCGCTGCGGCTGACCGAGAAGGGGTACCGGGTCGGGGTTCTGGAGGCGGGCCGCCGCTTCACCCCCGGCACCCTCCCCAAGAACTCCTGGGACCTCAGGAACTACCTCTGGGCTCCGGCGCTCGGCCTCTTCGGCATCCAGCGCGTGCACCTGCTCGGCAAGGTGGTGGTGCTGGCCGGCGCGGGCGTCGGCGGCGGCTCGCTGAACTACGCCAACACGCTGTACGTACCGCCGGCGCCGTTCTTCGAGGACCGTCAGTGGGCCGGGATCACCGACTGGCAGGACGAGCTGAAGCCGTACTACGACCAGGCCCAACGGATGCTGGGGGTCCGGCTCAACCCGACCATGACCCCCTCCGACATCCACCTCAAGGCCGCCGCACAGGCCATGGGCGTCGGCGACACCTTCCACCTCGCCCCGGTGGGCGTCTTCTTCGGCGACGGCGAGGACGCCGACGGCACGGCCAGGGCGAAGCCCGGCGGTACGGTCGCCGACCCGTACTTCGGGGGCGCCGGCCCCGCCCGCAAGGCCTGCACCGAGTGCGGGGAGTGCATGACCGGCTGCCGCCACGGCGCGAAGAACACGCTCAACGAGAACTATCTCCACCTCGCGGAGAAGGCCGGAGCGGTCATCCACCCGATGACGTCCGTCGTCGCGGTCACCGACGACCCCGAGGGCGGCTACCGCGTCACGACCGTCCCGACCGACCGCCGGAAGAAGGCGAAGCCCACCCGGCTGCGCGCCCGCGAGGTGGTCGTCGCGGCGGGCACGTACGGCACCCAGACCCTGCTGCACACCATGAAGGACCGGGGGCTGCTGCCCCGGCTCTCGGCACGGCTCGGCGAGCTGACCCGGACCAACTCCGAGGCGCTGGTCGGTTCGCAGACCAGCGACCGCCGCTACCGCAGGAAGCACGGCGCCAAGAGGGCCGACTTCACCCGGGGCGTCGCCATCACCTCCTCGATCCACCCGGACGCCGACACGCACATCGAGCCCGTCCGCTACGGCAAGGGCTCCAACGCCATGGGTGCCATGTCCATCCTCCAGGTGCCCTACGGCGGGCGCCGGGTACTGGGCTGGCTGGGCAATGTGGTCAGGCACCCCACGCTCGCCGCGCGTTCGCTCTCCAACCGCCACTGGTCCGAACGGACCATCATCGGCCTCGTCATGCAGTCGCTGGACAACTCCCTGACGACGTACCGCAAGCCCGGCGGGCTCGGCAAGGGCCTGCTCACCGCCCGGCAGGGGCACGGGGCGCCCAACCCGACGCAGATCGCCGAGGCGACCCGCAGTGCCACGCTGCTCGCCGAGGAGATCAACGGCTTCGCCGGCTCCAACGTGGGCGAGCTGATGGGGACCCCGCTCACCGCGCACTTCCTCGGCGGGTGCCCGATCGGGGCGAGTGCCGAGGACGGGGTCATCGACCCGTACCACCGGCTGTACGGCCACCCGGGAATCTCCGTCGTCGACGGCTCCGCGGTCTCCGCCAACCTCGGCGTCAACCCCTCCCTGACCATCACGGCGCAGGCGGAGCGGGCCATGTCCTTCTGGCCCAACAAGGGGGCGGAGGACCCCCGTCCCGCGCAGGGCGAGGCCTATGAGCGGCTGGCCGCCGTGGAACCGCGGTCACCGGCGGTGCCGAAGGAGGCGTTCGGGGCGCTGAAGCTGCCGTTCCTGGGCATGCCCACCGTGCCGCCGAAGGGGAACACGGTCCCGCCGAAGGGGAAAACGGTCCCGCCGAAGGGGAACACGGTCCCGCCGAAGGGCAACGCCGCGGTCCGGGCGGACGGGGACGCCGTGCCCAATCCGTGATCTTGCTGAGGGCAACTCTTCGGACGGCTGCGTGGTCGAACCGGTACTGCCTCACAGCAGTCACACAGCTCTGTCGAGTCCCATGAGGTCCGCGATGACACGCCTTTCCCCGAGAACCGCGCTGCGCCGTACCGCGGGCGGTCTCGCCGTCGCCGGTCTGCTGGCCGCAGGTTCGCTCTCCGCCGGTGCGCTCGCCGTGGCCGCACCGGTGAAGGCGGCCGACCCCGTCTTCACGCTGGGCGGCCCCGCGCAGACCGGTCTGTACCCGTACCCGGCGAGCGGTTCGCCGCGGAAGTCCACCGTCGGGATCACCGTCAGCAATCCGGCCGAGGACGAGGAGACGGGCGGCTACCGGGGCGAGGTCACGTACACCTTCGACCTCTCCGGAGTCGCGGGCGTCGCCGATGTCGGCTTCGACGGCGAGGCGGGCGCGGAGTGCGAGGTCACCGGAGCCACGGCGGTCTGTCACGACGACCGTGTGTGGGCGGGTCTCAGCCTGCTCACCGACCTCAGGGTCGGAGCGGCCAAGGGCAGCAAGGAGGGCGACTCGGGCACGATCAGGGTGACCGGGGCGGCCGAGGGCGCGACCTTCACCCCGTTCACCACCAAGGTCACGGTCGGCGGCCCCGACCTCGTGATGAAGCAGCTCCCGTTCGACCAGGAGCCCGCCCCGGGTGACACGCAGCAGGCCCCGATCACCTTCACCAACGACGGCACCCGGGCCGCCGACGGGGTCCTGCTCACCCTGATGTACTCGCGCGGACTGGACCTCCCCCAGCGCTACTCCAACTGCGAGTACCTGGAGAACAGCGCCCCGGAGATGGGCGACTTCGCCTGGTCCACCGCGCTCTGCTCCATCGACGGAGAGTTCGAGGCGGGTGGGACGTACACGCTGGAGACGCCGCTCACCGTCAAGTCCACCGAGCGCGCGTACTACGACACCTTCATCTACCGCATCCACGAGGACGGCGCCGACCAGCGCGCCGCCCATCGCGCGGGCGCGCGATTCGACCGGGGGACCGGCCCGGCCCTCACCCTGAAGAAGGTGCCGTCCGCCCGCGGGCTGGACCTCAACCCCCGGGACAACCAGCAGGAGGCCGACTTCCGTACGAAGAACACGGCCGACTTCGTGGCGTACGGGGACAAGGCGTCCGGCGCCGAGGGCGACACCGTGAAGGCCGACATCGGCTTCCGCAACAAGGGCCCGGCCTGGATCGGCTACCTCCGCTCCGGCGAGGACGTCGCCACGGTCGACTTCACCGTGCCCCAGGGCGCGAGTGTCACGGCCAAGCCCGACTCCTGCCGGGGCGTCTCGGCCGGCGGGAACCAGCGCGACGAGCAGCTCGGTGCTCCGCGCTACGTCTGTGACACCTCGATGACCGTCCGCGAGGACGCCGAGGTCACCCTGCCCTTCGAGCTGAAGATCCACGAGAAGCTGATCGGTGCCTCGGGCAAGGTCACCGTCCGCAACATCTTCCTCTCGGACCCCGCGCTGCCCTTCGACCCGAAGCCGGCCAACAACTCCGCGCTGCTGGTGCTGAACGGTGAGGACTCCGGTTCCGAGGACTCCGGCGGTACGTCGGAGGGCTCGGAAGGCGCCACGGCGGGCAGCACCGGAGGCTCGGCGTCCGGCACCTCCGGCGAGGCGCCCGCCTCCGGTACGTCGGGCGGCGGCACCTCGGGCACCTCGGGTTCCACCTCCGGGAGCACCGGCGCGGCCGGCGGCGGCAGCCTCGCCTCCACCGGCTCTGTCGCGCTCCTGGCATCCGGCGCCGCCGCCGTCGCGCTGGCCGCGGGCGGGGTGCTGTACGCGACGACCCGGCGCCGCGTCCGGCAGGACTGACACCGGCACCGGACGTTCGGCATCCGGCACCCGGCACCCGGCAAGCACAGAGGGCCCGGCGGACCAGGAACGGTCCGCGGGGCCCTCGGCTGTCGCCACCGGCGTTCAGGGCAGCGCGCCGGTGCCGTGGCGGCGCCGGGGGGTGCGCCGCTGGAGGAGGGGCTGTGCCGGGTCGGATCCCCTGCGCGCCGGTGGCGTGGGCCGGCCCGTCGTGCGCCCGCGCGGAGGCCGATGGCGAAGAACCGCGGGCGGGACGGCTGTGGGGCGAGGAGAGCCGGGGGCGAGAAGTGCTGTGGGGCGAAATGATGCGGGACGGGAGGGGATGGGCGGGGACGGGAACCCCTCGCATCGTGGTCGAAGGACTGCGCGCGGCGCAACCGTTTCGACCGGATGCGGTCGTCCCCGGGCGTCCCCGGGGCCGACCGCACATGGGGTGACCGGGCTGCTGTCCCCTGCCGACCGGTCACATGCGCCGGGACGCGGTCCCACGACGTACCTGCAGTACGTCACACGTCCCGACGGAGCCACGCGTGGTTTCCTACCGATGCCGCCCCTGGTTGGCACGGACACCCGGACCAACGAAGCCACTGTGGCCCCGGTCACGCGCCGTACGGGTGAGACCGGGCCCGAACGCAGATACGGCCGTACAGCCCGGCAGGGGCGCACAGGTCACACCCGGCCTCGGCACAGCTCCAGCAGCGTCATCGCGAGCGAGGTGCCGGGCCTGCCCAGCGCGTCCCGGAAGTGGGCGAGCACGTCCATCTCCCGGGAGAGGTTCACCCGGCGCCCTCCCGAGGTGATCCGGGCCTCCTGGATCACCGCCGAGACGGCCATCCGCTCCTGCACGAGGCCGATGATCCGGTCGTCGAGGACATCGATGCGCGCACGGGCGTCGCCGATCAGTGACGCGGCCTCGTCGGTGTGCGCGCCGGTCTGCTCGGTGAGGGTCTTCGTGGGGGTGGTGCCGCTGCTCATGGGGTGACTCCTGGTGGGGTGGGGCCCCCGGAGCGACAGGCCCGCAACGCAGAGCGCCCCGGGCCTGTCGGCCCGGGGCGCCTGGAACGTTGCTTGTCAGTGGCTCAAGCAGCACGACCATGGCAGCCGGCGGGCCGGATGCCATAGGTAAAGACGAAGGTCGTGTGCTGACGCATGGGGACAGTATGGCCCCGGCCCCGCCGTCCCACCAACGCCGGGCCCGGATCGTGAGACGCGCGCGGCCGGTAGAATCGACAAAACAGACCCCTCATCACCGCCGGAAGGCCGCCCCCGTGCCAGCAGCACCCCCCGCCGCCCCCGACACCACGGCCGACGTGGTCCTCGTTGTCGACTTCGGCGCGCAGTACGCCCAGCTCATCGCCCGCCGTGTCCGTGAGGCCCGGGTCTACAGCGAGATCGTCCCGTCCACCATGCCGGTGGCCGAGATGCTGGCCAGGAACCCCCGCGCGATCATCCTGTCCGGCGGCCCGTCCTCGGTGTACGCGCCTGGCGCGCCCACCCTCGACCGCGCGCTGTTCGAGGCCGGGGTTCCGGTGTTCGGCATGTGCTACGGCTTCCAGCTGATGGCCACCACGCTCGGCGGCACCGTCGACGACAACGGCGCCCGCGAGTACGGCCGTACCGGGCTCACCGTCTCCAAGACCGGCTCCACGCTCTTCGAGGGCACGCCCGCCGAGCAGTCGGTGTGGATGTCGCACGGCGACGCCTGCTCCGCCGCCCCCGAGGGCTTCACCGTCACCGCGTCCACCGACGTCGTACCGGTCGCCGCCTTCGAGAACGACGAGAAGAAGCTCTACGGCGTCCAGTACCACCCGGAGGTCCTGCACTCCACGCACGGCCAGCAGGTCCTGGAGCACTTCCTCTACCGGGGCGCGGGCATCGAGCCCAACTGGACGACGACCAATGTGGTCGAGGAGCAGGTCGCGCTCATCCGTGAGCAGGTCGGCACCAAGCGCGCCATCTGCGCCCTGTCCGGCGGGGTGGACTCCGCGGTCGCCGCGGCCCTCGTGCAGAAGGCCATCGGCTCCCAGCTGACCTGCGTCTACGTCGACCACGGGCTGATGCGCAAGGGCGAGACCGAGCAGGTCGAGAAGGACTTCGTCGCCGCCACGGGCGTCAAGCTCAAGGTCGTCGACGCCGAGAAGCGCTTCCTCGACGCGCTCGCCGGGGTCTCCGACCCGGAGCAGAAGCGGAAGATCATCGGCCGCGAGTTCATCCGCGTCTTCGAGCAGGCCCAGGCCGAGCTCATCGCCGAGGCCGGCGCGGCGGGCGAGGACGTCGCCTTCCTCGTCCAGGGCACCCTCTACCCGGATGTCGTCGAGTCCGGCGGCGGCACCGGCACCGCCAACATCAAGTCCCACCACAATGTGGGCGGCCTCCCCGACGACATCGAGTTCCAGCTCGTCGAGCCGCTGCGCCAGCTGTTCAAGGACGAGGTCCGGATGGTCGGCCAGGAGCTCGGCCTGCCCGAGGAGATCGTCCAGCGCCAGCCGTTCCCCGGCCCGGGGCTCGGCATCCGCATCGTCGGCGAGGTCACCAAGGACCGGCTCGACCTGCTGCGCGAGGCCGACGCCATCGCCCGCGAGGAGCTGACCGCGGCCGGCCTGGACCGCGACATCTGGCAGTGCCCGGTGGTCCTCCTGGCCGACGTCCGCTCGGTCGGCGTCCAGGGCGACGGCCGTACCTACGGTCACCCCATCGTGCTGCGCCCGGTCTCCTCCGAGGACGCCATGACGGCCGACTGGTCGCGCCTGCCGTACGAGACACTGGCGAAGATCTCCACCCGCATCACCAACGAGGTCGCCGACGTCAACCGCGTCGTCCTCGATGTGACGAGCAAGCCGCCGGGCACCATCGAGTGGGAGTAGTCCCTCCCGCGGGACCCGTACCGATGCCGCCGCCCGGACGTCCGGGCGGCGGCATCGTCGTATCCGCCTCCGGACGGCGGCGGATACGCACCCGGCGGGCGCGCGGAAATTCGGTGGCGGGCCCGCCCGGTCCGTGCGAGGCTGCGCGACCATGTCCGCCGAAGAGATCCGCCCGCTCATCTCCGCCCCGCACAACCACCGTCTGACCTGGAACACCCCGCTCTCCGAGGAACACGCGGCCCAGCTGATCGCGGCCTGCGCGCCGGAGCCCGGGGCGCGGATCGCCGACTTCGGCGCCGGCTGGGGCGAGCTGCTGATGCGCCTGGTGGAGTCGGCGCCCGGGTCCACCGGGGACGCCGTCGAGACCGACCCGGACGCCGTGGCGCGCGGGCGCCGGCTGGCCGACGGGCGGGGCCTCGCGGAGCGCGTGCGGTTCCACGGCGTACCCGCCGCCGAATGGGCCGGGGGAGACTACGACCTCGCCGTCTCCATCGGCTCGTCCCACGCCTGGCCCGGCTCGACGGCACAGGCGCTGAAGGCCCTGCGGGCGGCCGTGCGCCCCGGCGGGCGGGTGCTGTTCGGCGACGGGATCTGGCTGCGCGAGCCGACCCCGGCCGCGCTCGACGGGATCGGGGCCGAGCCGGGCGACTTCGGTTCGCTGCTCGAACTGATCCGGCTGGCGGAGAGCACCGGGCTGCGCCCCCTCCAGGTCACCGTCGCCGACGAGCGCGAATGGGATGTCTTCGAGTCCAACGGCCCGATCGGGCGGGGCCAGCGCTGGGCACTGGAGAACCCGGGGCACCCCCTGTACGACGAGGTGATGGCCGAGGTCGACGCCCGCCGCACCGGCTACTACGGCGGCTACCGCTCGCAGTTCAGCCTCGCCTACCTCGTCCTCAGCGCCTGACTCGGTCCGTGATCGCACTGGCCACCTGTGGCAACCGGCGGTAACTTCCGATCCCGTACGCCGCCCGGGAGCCCCGAGGAGCCGCCATGTCCGAGCCCACCGCCCTGCCGTCCGCCGCACCCGAGCCGATACCCGTCGAGCAGTTGCGGTTCGCGATGCCGCCCGTGCACGCGTCGCCGGGCGAGGAGCGCGCGTACCGCCGGGAGCGGCTGGCGGGGGCGCTGCGGCTCTTCGGGCAGCAGGGGTACGAGGACGGCGTCTCCGGGCACATCACCGCCCGGGACCCGGAGCTCACGGACTGCTTCTGGGTCAATCCGTTCGGGGCGCCCTTCGAGGACATCGCCCCGCAGGACCTGATCCTGGTCAACGGGGACGGGCAGGTCGTGCAGGGCCGGTTCCACGTCAACCAGGCGGCCTTCGCCGTACACGCGCAGGTGCACCGGGCCCGCCCGGACGTCGTGGCCGTCGCGCACACCCACTCCCCGCACGGGCGGGCCCTGTCCGCGCTGGGCGAGCTGATCGAGCCGATCACCCAGGAATCCTGTGCCTTCTACGAGGACCACGCCCTGTACGACACGTACACCGGGGTCGTCGTGGACGAGGACGAGGGGCGCCGCATCGCCGCCGCGCTCGGCCCCCGCAAGGCGGTCGTCCTGCGCAACCACGGGCTGCTGACCGTCGGGGACTCGGTGGACGCGGCGGCCTGGTGGTTCCTCACGATGGAACGCTCCTGCCAGGTGCAGCTGATGGCGCGGGCCGCCGGGAAGCCCGTCCTGATCCAGCACCGGGACGCGGTCACCACCCGCGAACAGCTCGGCAGCGACCTGGTGGCGTGGATCAATTACCAGCCACTGTGGCAGCGGATCAGTCGCACATTCTGACGACACGCGCCCCCGGCCCGCCCCGATGCGGTCCGCAGCCGTCCCGTACGGCACAATTCGCAGAAATCACAGGTGAGTTGGCTGTACCGGGGCGGGAAAGGGCGGAATTCTCCGTGGCGTTGGACGAGGCGAGGGCGAGCAGCACGCACGGCGGAGGCTGTACGTGCGGCGACTGCCCGCACGGAGCACGCGAAGGACACCGGCGCGCGGTGGCCGCCTTCCTCGCCAAGCGCGACGAACTGGCGGCGGGCAAGGGCCTGCCCGCGGGCGTCGCCCGGTCGGCCTCGGCCTCCCGGCAGTGGGTCTCCGACGAGCTGACCGAGTCGGCCCGCGCCGTCGCCGCACGGGGCCGTGAGGCGGGTGACGCCTGGCTCCACCAGGTGTGGCAGCGCACCCTGTTCGTCGTCTGGGGAGGCGTCGTCGCGCTGGTCATCGGCGAGAGCGTCACCGCCATCGGCGCGGGCTGGTCCACCGCCCGCACCGCGGGTCTGATCGCCGGGCTCGTCACCGCGGTCCTGCTGACCGGTGCCGCCCGCCTCCACCGGGCCCGCGGCGGGCTGCTCGCCCCCCTCATCGGGGAGGACAACCGGCTCTCCACCTCACGGACGGTCGCCGCGGCCTGGGTGCTGCTGGCCGTGTTCTCCGTGCTCGTCCTCGCCCTCCAGCTGGCGGGCGCGTCCGACCACCGCGACCGCGACGCCCTGATCGAGGGACTGGACCTGGTGCGGTCCGCCGGAGTGCTCACGGTGCTGGCCCTGGTCTGCGCCGTGGCCGTCGTCGTACGCCGCGTGGTGACCGTACGGGTGCTGGCGCAGCGGCTCCAGAAGCTGCGCGCCGACCGGCCGCGCGCCGCCGATCTGCTGACCGACGACTCGGGGCGCGGCAGCTTCACCGATGTGCAGTACGTGCTGGTGAGCGCCGTCGCGGTGCTGTTCGCGGCGGTCCGGCTGGCCCGCCGCCCCGAGCAGCTGCCCGACCTGCCGTGGGGTCTGGCGCTCCTGGTCGTGGTGTCCGCGGCGACCTACTTCGCCGGGAAGTACGCGGAGGGCGGCCGCCCGGTCGTCCTGTCCGTCGTCCGGGCGCGGGAGGCCGGGGACCTGGACGCCCCGATCCGTACCGGGGACGACATCGAGATCCGTGGCGCGGGCTTCGTGCCGCCCGGTGCCGGAAGTCCCGACCGGCTGGCCCGGCTGGTCGTCAGGATCGGCCGGGTCCATGTCCATGTCCCGCTGATCCCGGTCGCCGGGGGCTTCGCCAATCCGGCCGACACGGTGCTCACCGTGCCCGTGCCGGTGGAGGTCGAACCGGGCGTGGTGGATGTGCAGGTCGTCACGGCCGCCGGGGTGGAGACCAACCGCTGCCCGATCGAGGTCACCGACTGAGGTCGCCGATCGAGGTCACCGGCTCAGGTCGCCGACTGAGGTCGCCGACTGAGGTCACCGGCCGGACGGCCCCGGTCCGTTGCCGCCGGGACACCGCCGGGGCACCTGCGGGGCCGCCCCGGGCCGTCTCCGGCACGTATGTCCGCCGATTGAACCCCAGCCCTGGTGAGCGGCCCGTTTCCGGCGTACGTATGGTCGGGTGACGGGCAATCGGAGAGTGGGGCATTGATGCGTGGCTACGGCGGCAATACGTACCTTCTGAACGAGCCGAGGCCTCTGCGCGAGCGGGCACGGGAATACGCCCTGCTGCCGCTGCGGGTCTTCCTCGGCGTCACCTTCGTCTACGCGGGGCTCGACAAGCTGACGGACAGCTCGTTCATGTCCGCCGACGGCGCCGGGTCCATCGGCGAGATGATGCGCGCGGTGCGCGACTCCGCCGCGATCCCGGGCCTGGTCGACCTGGCGCTGAAGAGCCCCGAGGGCTTCGGCTACGCCATCGCGATCGGTGAACTGGCCGTCGGCCTCGGCACCCTCATCGGTCTCTGGGCCCGGCTCGCCGCGCTGGGCGGCGCGCTGATCTCGCTGAGCCTGTGGCTGACCGTGAGCTGGCAGACCACCCCGTACTACTACGGCAACGACCTGATCTATCTGATGGCCTGGCTGCCGCTCGTGCTCGCCGGTGCCTCCGTCCTCTCCGCGGACAGCTTCCGGGCGTCCCTGCGCCGCCGGAACATGTAGGCCGCCCAGGTCACGGTGGCGGCCAGCCACAGGCCGCCGAAGAACAACGGGAAGAAGAAGGTCCAGGGGACGTGCCACGCCCCCGCCGCGTCGCCCGCGTAACCGGCGGCCAGGCCGAGCATCGCCAGGCCCGCCACCGCGCGGCCGGGCCGGAACTCATGAATCAGCACGGCTTACCTCCACCTGTCCGATGCCCACTTCCAGTCGCAGTTCGACCGTGCCGGCCGGCCCGGCGCCCTTGGGCGGGGCGTAGCTGCGCTCGGTCCTCAGGTCGGTGGCGATGCGCACGCCCTCGCGCGGCGCGGCCTTCAGCACCCGGATGTCCCCGAGGCCGGCCTCCGCGTACACCTTCACCGTCACCGCACCGGGTACGACCACGGTGGCCCGGCCCGCCCCGACCTCCAGCCGGGTGCGCACGGTCTCGCCCGCGGGGACCGCGACCCCGGACAGGTCGAGCCTCGCGTCCCCGGTGCCCAGCTCGTAGCGCGGCTGGACCGCGGCGACCGAGGCCGGGCGCCACTCCTTGTGGATCCAGTCCGTACTGATGTCCTTGGGCAGCGTCGAGGCGCCCGCCAGCAGCACTGCCGTGATCATCGCCATCATGATCGTGCCGAAGCCGGTCCGGCCGAGGAACGAAGCGATGACCAGGCCGAGACCGAACACCGCGAGCGCGGCGGCCAGCCCGATCTGCAGGCACGTCCCCAGCGGGTGGGTCTCCCAGCTCAGCCCGGTGCCCAGACCTCCGGCGACCAGGGCGAGGAGGAACACGGGGCCGCCGATCGAACGCGGGCCGCGCGTGCCGCCCGTGGCCTGCCCCGGCGGCCGGAAGGGAGCGTCCGCCGTCGCCCGGCGCGGACTCGCCGCAGGGGAGGAGAGGCTGGTGTCCGCGGGACCCCACAGATAGCCCGGCCCCACCGGCCCCGAGGTGCCGTCCTTGATGATCGGATCCCGCCACCAGGACGGGCTGCCCGGCGTCGGCGGCGCCTTCACCTCCGGCGGCGCCGTACCGAGGCCACCGGCGTGCGGGGCCCCCGTCGTGCTCTGCGCCCCCATCACGTCGAGCGGGTCCTCCGGAGCCGCGGTCCTGCGGTGCTGCGTCCACACGGAGAAGCCGACCACCGCCAGCGAGAGCATCGAGGCGAACGCCAGGATGCCGCCGTTGCCCAGCATCGACAGGAACAGCCCGCAGCCGATCAGCGCCAGCATCAGGGCGACCAGCGACGCGCCCTCGACCCGGCCCGACAGCAGCCTGCGCGCCTCGTTCTCCTCCTCGCCCTCCACGGGGAGCAGCAGCCAGGCGAAGCCGTAGAAGATCAGGCCGATCCCGCCCGTCACCGCGAGCACACCGAGCACGATCCGGAAGATCACCGGGTCCACGTCGCAGTAGCGCCCCAGGCCGCCGCAGACCCCTGCCACCACCTTCTGCCGCGGGCTGCGGCGCAGCTGCGGTTTCGGTCCGGCCGGGGGCGCGGCGCCGGGGCCGGCGTCCTGAGGAGCGATCATGACTCCATGGTGACCGCCCGGACCTCCCGGCGGCACCCGCCGCGACCCTGGCCGATCCCTGATTTTGGCCCCGGGGTCCCCTGAGGGGCGGCGGCCCGGGGCGGGCATCAGGGTCGACGGGGGGGCGACCCTGATGCCGCGCCCGTCGCGTACGTGTGACGATCGGTGCATGCCGACCGCCACCACCCGAGCCGCCAGCTCCCTCGCGTCCGACCCGGAGGAGCCGCCGCCGCGCAAGCTGTACCGCAGCGCCGACGGACGGCTGCTCGGCGGTGTCGCCCGGGGGCTCGCCGGACACCTCGGGCTGCCCGTCGTCTGGGTGCGGTTCGTCTTCCTCGGGCTGTTCTTCGCGGACGGCCTCGGCGCCCTGCTGTACGCGGTGTTCTGGATCGTCGTCCCACTCGGCGTCGGCGGGGTCGAGGCGCCGCGCTCGGTCTTCGAGACGGCCCCCGACGGCCGGCGCCGGCTCCGCAAGCCCGACAAGGGACAGGTCTTCGCCCTGGTCGCGCTCCTCATCGGTGCCATGATCTTCGTCGGCAATGTCGACATGGGCGGCAAGGCCGACCGCTACATCTGGCCCACGCTGCTGATCGGCGCCGGCTCCGTCCTGGTGTGGCGGCAGGCCGACAACGCCCGGCGCGCCCGCTGGATGGAGGTCGGCCGCAGCCGCCGCGTGCTGCAACTGGCCCGCGGGCTCGCCGGAGTCGCACTCGTCGGCCTCGGCCTCGCCGTCTTCATCGTGGTCCGGGGTTCGGCGGCCCAGCTCGGCAACGTCCTGACCGCCGCCATCGCCGTACTCACCGGCATAGCACTGCTGGCGGGCCCCTACCTGGTCCGGATGACCCAGGACCTCTCCGAGGAACGGCTGATGCGCATCCGGGCCCAGGAGCGTGCCGAGGTCGCCGCCCATGTCCACGACTCCGTCCTGCACACCCTCACCCTGATCCAGCGCAACGCGGACGACGGCGGCGAGGTCCGCAGACTGGCCCGCGCCCAGGAACGCGAGCTGCGCAACTGGCTGTACAACCCCGAGGGCACCGGTAAGGACGAGGACGACGAGCCCGAGAACCTCGCCGAAGCGGTCAAGCGCGCCGCCGCCGAGGTCGAGGACAAGCACGGCGTCCCGCTGGAGGTCGTCGTCGTCGGCGACTGCCCCCTCGACGAGAGGCTGACCGCCCAGATGCAGGCCGCGCGCGAGGCGATGGTCAACGCCGCCAAGTACGGTGGCGAGGGCGGCGCCGTCCAGGTCTACGCGGAGGTCGAGGGCCGCACGGTCTTCGTCTCCGTACGGGACCGGGGTCCGGGATTCGACCTGGACTCCGTACCGGGGGACAGGATGGGCGTACGAGAATCAATCATCGGCCGGATGCAGCGCAACGGCGGTACGGCCCGGCTGCGTTCGGTGCCCGGCGGGGGCACGGAAGTCGAGCTGGAGATGGAAAGGGCGAGCGAATGACCGAGAACACCGAAGCCACCGGGGGCCCGGAGCGGCGGGTACGGGTCGTGCTCGTCGACGACCACCGGATGTTCCGCACCGGGGTCCAGGCCGAGATCGGCCGTACCGAGGAGACCGGGGTCGAGGTCGTCGGTGAGGCCGCCGACGTCGACCAGGCGGTCACCGTCATCACGGCGACCCGCCCCGAGGTCGTCCTCCTCGATGTCCATCTGCCGGGCGGCGGCGGTGTCGAGGTGCTGCGCCGCTGCGCCTCGATGATGTCGGCCGCCGAGAACCCGGTGCGCTTCCTCGCGCTGTCCGTCTCGGACGCCGCGGAGGATGTCATCGGGGTCATCCGCGGCGGTGCGCGCGGCTATGTCACCAAGACGATCACCGGCACCGACCTGGTCGACTCGGTCTTCCGGGTGCAGGACGGCGACGCGGTGTTCTCCCCGCGGCTGGCCGGCTTCGTGCTGGACGCCTTCGCCTCGACGGACGCGCCGCCGGTCGACGAGGACATGGACCGGTTGACCCAGCGGGAGCGGGAGGTGCTGCGGCTGATCGCGCGGGGTTACGCGTACAAGGAGATCGCCAAGCAGCTGTTCATCTCGGTGAAGACGGTCGAGTCGCATGTCTCGGCGGTGCTGAGGAAGCTCCAGCTCTCCAACCGGCACGAGCTGACCCGGTGGGCGACGGCACGACGGCTGGTCTGAGCGACGGCCGGTCCGGGCCGGGGTGACGGCCGGTCCGGGCGGTGGTGGGCCGGGGTGACGGCCGGTCCGCGCGGCGGCTGCGCGCGGGGGAGACCCGGACGGCCCCGTGCCGGACCGCCCCGTGCCATGCCGCCCTGTGCCATGCCGCCCTGTGCCATGCCGCCCCGTGCCGCCCGGCCAGGCCCGGCCCGGGTCAGCCCGCGGCCGGGGCGAGCGAGATGTTCAGCTTCTCGCCGATCCGGCGGTAGCCGATGCTCGCGTAGATCCGCTCCGCGTCGCCGTCGCCCGGCTCCAGCCAGACGGTCCGGCAGCCCTGGCCGAAGGCCCGCTCCGTCAGCCAGGCCGAGAGCGCGGCGCCGACGCCGCGGCGGCGGAAGGTCTCCGCGACGGCCAGGCCGACCAGTTCACTGAGACCGCCGACCGCGATGGAGCAGCCGCCCACCCCGGCGGGAGCGGCGTCGAGGGTGGCCAGAGCGACGATCCCGCCGTCGGCCGCCGCCTTGCGCAGCCCGTGGGCCATGTCTTCCGCGGGTTCGCCCTCGCCGCCGAAGCCCTGGTGCTGGGTGCGGGCGGCGTCGGCGAACTCCGCGTCGGTGACCGGCACCGCGATCCGCAGCCCGTCCACCGGTTTCGGCGGGAGCAGCGCCTCGGGGGCGCAGGCCAGGAGCGGGGCCCGGTTCTCCACGGTGAACCCGGCGGCCAGCAGCGCCGGTTCGACCGCCGGGGCCCAGACCGGCAGGTATTCGAGCCGAGGCATCCGCTCCCGCTCGCGGAACGCGTCGATCAGAGCCGTCACCTCCGCCGCGCTCGGCTCCGCGTCCCGGTCGGGGATGGCGTAATTCGCGTACTTCAGTGTCCAGAGCGGGTTGTGCCGCACGGTGAAGGGGCCCACCCGGTAGTGGCCGGGGGAGCGGAGTGCGAGCGCGCGGGCGTACTCCTGGACCTCGATGTCCATCGGTGTACGGGGGGCCATCGGCATACGGGGAGTCCTTCGGCGGGTCCGGTGTCGGCGCCGGGAGACTACGCCACCCGGGTCGCTCCCGCGAAAGGCATTTCGTCGAGGGGCGCGATGCGGACCGGTGCGCCGGGGCGCGGTGCGTGGATCATCCGGCCGCCGCCGATGTAGAGCCCGACATGGCTGATCCCGGAGTAGAAGAACACCAGGTCGCCGGGGGCCAGTTCGGAGCGGGAGACCCGCTGTCCGGCGTTGATCTGTGTGTAGGTGGTGCGGGGCAGCGAGACACCGGCCGCGCGCCAGGCGGCCTGGGTGAGCCCGGAGCAGTCGAACGAGGAGGGGCCGGTGGCGCCCCAGACGTACGGCTTGCCGATCGCCCCGTACGCGAAGCCGACGGCCTGGGCGGCACGGGCGTTGGGGGCCACGGCCGAGCCGCGGGGGAAGGCGCGGTCCGCGTGGGAGGTGCCGCCGCCGTGCCGTGCGTCGGCCGCGCGCTCGTAGTCGGCGCGCTGGGCGTCGGTCAGGGTGTCCAGGAGCCGCCGTGCGTCGGCCAGTTTGCCGGTGATCCGGGCCTTGTGTCTCTTCAGGTCCGCCTGGCGGGCGGTGAGGGTGCCGATCTCCTCCTCGGCCCTCGCCCGGACCCGCGCCACCTCGGTCAGCTGGCGCCGGATCCCGTTGAGCACGGTCGCCCGGCGGTCACCGGCCCGGTCCAGGAACGCGGCGCGCTGGAGGTACTGGTCGGGGTCGGAGGAGAGCGCCAGCTGGACGGCCGGGTCGAGCCCGCCGGTGCGGTACTGCGCGGTGGCCAGGGAACCGAGGTCGTGGCGCGAGGTGTTGAGGCGTTCGGTCCGGCGGGCCGCCTCGTCGCGCAGGGCGTCGAGGGCCTTCGCCGTCGCGGTCGCCTTCTCCTTCGCCCCGTTGTACTTCTCGGTGGCGACCTCCGCGTCGTGGTACAGCCGGTCCACCTTGGTCTTGACCTGGGCCGGGGTGGGCCGGGGCTCGGCGTGGGCCGCCCCGGCACCGGTGGCGGTGGTGGCGGTCGCCGCCCCGGCGAGGGCCAGGGTGGCCGCGGTGCGGGCAGCAGGGCCGGTGAACAGGCGCTGCTTGGGTTTCCGGTGAGCTGATTTCCGGTGCGCGGCCACGAGGGCTGCATCCTTCCTGTCGGCTGCCCGCCGGGGGCTGCCGACGGGCACGCGAGGCCCGGTGGGCCGGCCACCACGGGGGGAGCGGCCGACCGCCGGACCTCGCGGCGGGGTGAGCGGGTGCCGCCCGGTACGGGCGGCGCTGGAGAGCCGATCACCTGGGAGGGACGCTAATCGCGGGGCGCGGAAAAGAGTCGACATGACAGCTATTGCACGCATGTGGCGTTTCGCTGTGCCGGAATGACCGGAAATACTGCCTCAGAGTCAGGCAATTCGTGCAGGTCCGGGCGAAATCCGTAAGAACGAGCCAAGAACGCTACACCTGGCTG
This sequence comes from Streptomyces sp. NBC_00654, assembly GCF_026341775.1. Taxonomy (NCBI): domain Bacteria; kingdom Bacillati; phylum Actinomycetota; class Actinomycetes; order Kitasatosporales; family Streptomycetaceae; genus Streptomyces; species Streptomyces sp. NBC_00654. The sequence continues at coordinate 1,303,766 of NZ_JAPEOB010000001.1, forward strand.
TGAGGTGGTGCTACGGCCAGGGCCGCGATCCGCGGTTCGGGGCAGGGCCCTAGGCTGCGGGACCATGGACGTACTCATCAATATCTTCGTCGCCCTGCACATCATCGGCATCGCCTCGTTGCTGGGAGGTTTCCTGACCCAGATGAAGGCGATGGGCGCGGGCACGGCGCGATTCGTTCCGGCCATGCTGCACGGTGCGCTGACCATGCTGGTCACCGGCGTCGCCCTGGTCGGGCTCAACCAGGCCGACGACCAGACCGTGAACAACATCAAGATCGGCGTGAAGCTGCTGATCCTGGTCGTCATCCTCGCGCTCGTCTACATCAAGCGGGACGAGGAGAAGGTCGACAAGGGCGCGTTCGCCGCGGTCGGCGGTCTGACGGTCGCCAACATCTTCATCGCCACCCTCTGGACCTGAGCCGGCCGGTCCCGTCCCGGAGCGCCCCGGGACGGCCTTCACCGGCCGTCCGGGGCGTCGCGCGGTCAGGCGGGGCGCACGCTGCCGTAGATCGGCATGTAGTAGATCGACTCCTCGCGCACGTTCGCGCCCGGCTTCGGCGCGTGGATCATCATGCCGTCGCCCTTGTAGATGCCGACGTGACTGATGTCGTCGTAGAAGAAGACCAGGTCCCCGGGGCGCAGATCCGCCGTGGCCACCCGGGTGCCGACCTTCACCTGGTCCCAGGTCGTACGGGGGAGGTCGACCCCGGCCGCCTTCCACGCCGCCTGCGTCAGCCCGGAGCAGTCGTACGAGGCGGGGCCCGTCGCGCCCCAGACGTACGGCTTGCCGATCTGGCCGCGCGCGAACGCGAGGACCTTCTCCGCCTTGGCGGCGTAGCCGCTGTCCGGCCCCGATCCGGTGTCCGTCCCGCCACCGGTGCCGCTCCCGGAGTCCGGCTCCTTCGCGGCCTCCTCCTTGGCCTTCCGCTCGGCCTCCGCCTCGGCGGCGGCCTGCTGACGCGCCAGCTTCTCCGCCTTGATCCTGGCCTCGGCCTTCTTCTCGCGCTCCAGCTCCGCCAGCCGCGCCTTCTCCTGGGCGGTCAGCGTCGACAGCAGGGTGCGCGCCTCGGTCAGCTTGGTCTGCACGCTCTGCTTGCTGGTGCGCAGCGTGGCCTGCGACTCGGTGAGCGTCTCCAGGCTCTTCACCGCCTCGGTGCGCTTGACCGCCGCCGCGGACTGCTGCTCGCGGAAGTCGGCGACGGCCTTCTGCTGCTGGCTCGTCATCCGGTCCATCAGCTGGTCCTGGTCGAAGTACGCCTGCGGGTCGTCCGCCAGGAAGAACGTCGCGGTGGGCGCGATGCCGCCGGTGCGGTACTGCGCCGCCGCGTAGTTCCCGAGGGCGCGGCGGGCCTCGTTGACCTTGTCGGCGCGCTTGGCCACATCGTCGAGCAGGGCGTCGACCTCGGCGCGCTGGTTCGCGGAGGCCGCCTTCGCCTCGTTGTACTGCTGGGTCGCGGTGCCCGCCTGCCGGTAGAGGTCGTCGACCTTCTTCCGGACCTCCTCGATCCCGGGCCTGGGCTCCGCGGGCGCGGCCGTCGCGCTCTGCGTGGAGAGCAGCGTGACGGAGGCCAGCGCCGCCGTCGTCAGCCCGACGGCGGGAGTGGTGGTGCGCACCTTCGTACGCGGTTTGCGATGCGAGGCCAAGGCCGGCATCTCCTTCCGTGGACCGCCTGCCGGGTTGGCTGTCGGGTTCGGGCGGAACGGAAGGCTGCCCTACGGCCCCGTGGGGAAGGGCCGGTTCACCCCGGTACCGCTGGTGGGTCCCCGGTCCCGGGCTGCCGTCGGGCAGTACGGATTCGGCGGGGGCGTCCGCTCGGCGTGGTTCGCCGCAAGGGGGTACGGGGCGCCCGACCGAGCACGCTAGCCACCCGTGGGGCCGCTGTGAAGGTTGATGTTCGATATGCCCGATACATTTTCGTGACCTCGGTGAATCGGGCCCGCGGGAACCGGGCGCCGCCGCCCTTCCCCTACGCGGTGTGGGTGCCCGGTCTCCGTACGTGCCCGTCCGGCCGCCCTCGTATCCGATGCGGCCACGGACTGTCGGTGCGGCGGCCTAGACTCGTCAAGCGATGAGCAGCCTCTTTGACGACAGCTTCCTGACCGGCCTCCAGCACTCGGAGGAAGGGCCCCCGCCGCCTCCCGAGGACCACGCACCCGAAGCGGTGCCGGAGGGTCTCTTCGAGGGCGTCTTCGACGCGCCCCCGCCGCCCCGCGACGGCTATTACCGGGACGGTGCCCCGCGGCCGGTCATCGACGCCGCCGCGCTGCTCGACGGGCTGAACACCGAGCAGCGCGCCGCCGTGGTGCACGCCGGTTCGCCGCTGCTCATCGTCGCCGGGGCCGGCTCGGGCAAGACCCGGGTGCTGACCCACCGGATCGCCCATCTGCTCGCGGAGCGCGGTGTGCACCCCGGCCAGATCCTCGCGATCACCTTCACCAACAAGGCCGCGGGCGAGATGAAGGAGCGTGTCGAGCAGCTCGTCGGCCCGCGCGCCAACGCCATGTGGGTCATGACCTTCCACAGCGCGTGCGTACGGATCCTGCGCCGCGAGTCGAAGAAGCTCGGCTTCACCTCGTCGTTCTCGATCTACGACGCCGCCGACTCCAAGCGGCTGATGGCCCTGGTCTGCCGCGATCTGGACCTCGACCCCAAGCGCTACCCGCCGAAGTCGTTCACGGCCAAGGTCTCGAACCTGAAGAACGAGCTGATCGACGAGGAGACCTTCGCCGGCCAGGCCGCCGACGGCTTCGAGAAGACACTGGCCCAGGCATACGCGCTGTACCAGGCACGGCTGCGCGAGGCCAACGCCCTGGACTTCGACGACATCATCATGACGACGGTCCACCTGCTCCAGGCGTTCCCCGATGTCGCCGAGCACTACCGCCGCCGCTTCCGCCACGTCCTGGTCGACGAGTACCAGGACACCAACCACGCGCAGTACACCCTCGTGCGCGAGCTGGTGGGCCCGTCCGGCGAGGCGGACGCACCCGCCGAGCTGTGTGTCGTCGGTGACGCGGACCAGTCGATCTACGCCTTCCGGGGCGCGACCATCCGCAACATCCTCCAGTTCGAGGAGGACTACCCCAACGCCACCACGATCCTGCTGGAGCAGAACTACCGCTCCACGCAGACGATCCTCTCCGCCGCCAACGCGGTGATCGAGCGGAACGAGAGCCGCCGCCCCAAGAATCTCTGGACGAACGCCGGCAGTGGCGCCCGGATCACCGGCTATGTCGCCGACACCGAGCACGACGAGGCACAGTTCGTCGCCGACGAGATCGACCGGCTGACGGACGCGGGCGACGCGAAGGCCGGCGATGTCGCCGTCTTCTACCGGACGAACGCCCAGTCACGTGTCTTCGAAGAGATCTTCATCCGCGTCGGGCTGCCCTACAAGGTCGTCGGCGGAGTGCGCTTCTACGAGCGCAAGGAGGTCCGGGACGTCCTGGCCTACCTCAGGGTCCTCGCCAACCCCGAGGACACCGTCCCCCTGCGCCGCATCCTGAACGTGCCCAAGCGGGGCATCGGCGACCGCGCCGAAGCGATGATCGACGCGCTGTCGCTGCGCGAGAAGATCTCCTTCCCGCAGGCGCTGCGCCGCGTCGACGAGGCGTACGGCATGGCGGCCCGCTCGGCCAACGCCGTGAAGCGCTTCAACACGCTCATGGAGGAGCTGCGCACGATCGTCGAGTCCGGTGCCGGACCGGCCGTCGTCCTGGAGGCGGTCCTGGAGCGGACCGGCTATCTCGCCGAGCTCCAGGCCTCCACGGACCCGCAGGACGAGACCCGTATCGAGAACCTCCAGGAGCTCGCCGCCGTCGCCCTCGAATTCGAGCAGGAGCGCGGCGACGAGGAGGGTGCGGGCACCCTCGCCGAGTTCCTGGAGAAGGTCGCGCTGGTCGCCGACTCGGACCAGATCCCGGACGAGGACGAGGACGGCTCCGGCGTCATCACCCTGATGACGCTGCACACGGCCAAGGGCCTCGAATTCCCCGTGGTGTTCCTGACCGGGATGGAGGACGGCGTCTTCCCGCACATGCGGGCCCTCGGCCAGACCAAGGAGCTGGAGGAGGAGCGGCGGCTCGCCTACGTCGGCATCACCCGCGCCCGTGAGCGGCTCTATCTGACCCGGGCCGCGATGCGCAGCGCCTGGGGCCAGCCCTCGTACAACCCGCCGTCGCGCTTCCTGGAGGAGATCCCGGACCAGCACCTGGAGTGGAAGCGGAAGGGGCCGATGGCGGCTCCGGCCGGTCCGACCTCGGGCATCACGTCCTCGCTGTCCTCGTCCCGCTCGCGCTCCGGCCCGTCCGGCTTCGCGACCCGTCGCAGCTCGGACAAGCCGGTGGTCACGCTGGTGGTGGGGGACCGGGTCACGCACGACCAGTTCGGTCTGGGCACGGTGACGGCCGTAGAGGGCTTCGGGGACCAGGCGAAGGCCACGGTGGACTTCGGCGACGAGCGGCCCAAGAAGCTGCTCCTGCGGTACGCGCCGGTCGAGAAGCTGTAGGCCGAGGAGCTGCGGGCCGAGAGGCCGCAGACGGAGAACGCCCGGGGAGCGGGGCGGCCTCGGCCGTCCCGCCCCCCGGGCGTGTCGTGGATTTCCCGGCCGGAATCCCCTCGGCCCGAGGGGACGCCCGGCCCTGGGCCGCTCAGGTCGGGTTGAGTCCGTGGCTGCGGAGCCACGCCAGCGGGTCGATCGCCGAGCCGCCGCCGGGCCGGACCTCGAAGTGCAGGTGCGCGCCGGTCGAGTTGCCCGAATCCCCGGCGTACCCGATGACATCACCGGCCTTCACCGGGCCCGAGCGGATCCTGGTGCTGCTGAGGTGGCAGTACCAGGTCTCGGTGCCATCGGCCATGGTCACGATCACCATGTTGCCGTAGGCGCTGTTCAACTGGGTGCGCACGGTGCCGTCGGTCGCGGCCATCACCGGAGTGCCGTACCCGACGGGGAAGTCGATGCCCGTGTGGACGGACATCCAGTTGACGCCCGCCTGGCCGTAGTAGGCGCTGAGTCCGTGCTGCTTGACCGGCAGGACGAACTTGGGGCGCAGCGCCTCACGGCGTGCCGCCTCCTCCGCGCGCTTCTTCTTCTCGGCGGCCTGCCGCTCCTTCAGGTCGATGCGCTCCTGGGTGCGGCTGGCGCGGTCCCGGAAGTCGTCGGCATCGGCGCTGAGCCGGGCGAGCTGGGTGTCCAGCTTGTTGTTCGCGGCGACGGGCTTGACGGTGCTGGGGTCGGCGACCGCCATCGAGATGGTGTCGTCCTGCCGCTTCTCGGTCTCGCCGAGTCCGCCGACGGAGGCGGCCGCGATGCCCGCGACGCTCATGACGCAGGCGGAGGGGACGGCGACGGTGAGGAGTGCGGACCGCTTGGCGGGGGAACGGCGCCGCGCGCGGCTGCGCGAAGCGGAGCGGGCCACCGGCCGGGGGGAGTCGACGGCGCGCTCCATGGTGACGGTGCCGAGCTTGTCGATGCCGGGGCCGGGGCCGTCCGCCCTGTACTCGTCCGGCCCGTACTCGGCCGCCTCGTACTCCTCCGCCCGGTATCCGTCGGTGCCGGACCCGCTGGTCGCGGACTCCGGCGCCTCGGACTCCAGGACGGCGAACTCCGCCGTCGCCGGCGCCTCGGGCAGTGCCTCCGACGGCACTCCGGCCGTCCCGGTGGAGGCCGTCCGCTGTTCGTACAGGGAGTAGGACGTCTGTTCTGGCTCGTACGGCGCGCTCCCGGGCGTGGCGCCGGAGTTCCAGGCGGTGGCGTCGTAGGTGCCGGAGTCGTACGTTCCGGTGCCGTAGGCCGTCGTCGTCGCGTAGGAACCCGTGTCGTAGGTCCCGGTGTCGTACGCACCCGTCTCGTACGAAGCGGTCCCGTACGCGCCCGTGTCGTGCGCGCCCGTGTCGTGCGTACGGAGGTCGTAGGAACCCGTCTCGTACGACGCGGTGCTGAAGGTCGTGGTGGGGAACGCGCCCGTGTCGGTCGCCGCCCACTGGCCGGTCTGCTGCCCGCCGGTTTGCTGCCCGCCGGTCTGCTGCCAGGCGGTGCTGTCCCACTGGCCCGAGACATCGGGGGCGCCCGCCTGCGCCGGGATTCCCGGCCCGGAGGTCCAGGCGGCCGAAGCGTCGTACGGCTGCTGGGGCTGCGCCTGCGGGGTGTAGGCGTCGTACGGGGCGGTCTGCTGCGCGCCCGTGGCCCACTGGGTGGCGTCGTACTGGCCGCTGTGGTCCGGTGCCCCGGTGGCGTACGCGGTGTCGTAGCCGCTGTACCCGGTCGCGTAGCCCGTCTGGTAACTGCTGTCTTGACCGTCCGGAAGTACACCGAAGAGCGGATCGGTGTCGAAGCTGCCGGTTGACTCACCGTCGTGTCCGACGTGTCCGGCGTGGGGGTGCTGGTCGTTCACCAACTTCTCTCTCGCCTCGGCAGCAGGGCCTGCTCCGGAGTCCGGTGGAGGGACCCCAGGGGGAAAGCAGTGGCCGCGACTGTACCCGGCGGTACGTGACGACGACAATCTTCGGCAGGTTTTGGGCCCCAGGAAACGGGCAATCAGCCGCCTTTCGGTGGACCGCCTACGCAGCCTTGGCGCTTTGTTCGAGGAGTGTTCTATTCGGTGGGGGCGAGCGCGGGCGGCCGTGCCGCGAAAGGGCTCGGCGCGGCGGTACGTAGGGGGGTGCGGTGGTACGCGGGCGGCGCGGAGGTTACGCGGGCGGCGCGGCGCTGCGAGGGGGCGCGGAGATTGCGCGGGCGGCGCGGCGGGGGCAGTGGCTGACGATGGGCCGTACCACCGTGCCGCGCGGCTGGCGGCGCGGTGGTACGGCGACCTCGTAGCGGCACCCTTCGCGTCCGTACGCGCGAGGTGGGGGTGTCCAGGGGTGCGGGGAACGGCGCGTGGCGAACATGTCCCCATGCGTGTCCCCCGTGTGATTTCCCCCTCCCCGTCCACCGCGAAACGGCGGCTTGCGGGATGCTGTGGATAACGTTCGTTCACATCCCCGGCCCTTCAGGCGCGGGAGACCATGTGGAGGCAGTGATGGGTGTGACCGGTCCGATTCGTGTGGTGGTGGCCAAGCCGGGACTCGACGGCCACGACCGTGGAGCCAAGGTGATCGCGCGGGCGCTGCGGGATGCCGGTATGGAGGTCATCTATACCGGGCTGCACCAGACCCCTGAGCAGATCGTGGACACGGCGATCCAGGAGGACGCCGACGCGATCGGTCTCTCGATCCTTTCCGGGGCGCACAACACGCTCTTCGCGAAGGTGATCGAACTGTTGAAGGAGCGCGAAGCGGAGGACATCAAGGTGTTCGGCGGCGGCATCATTCCCGAGGCGGACATCGCGCCGCTGAAGGAGCAGGGTGTCGCGGAGATCTTCACTCCCGGCGCGACGACGGCCTCCATCGTCACCTGGGTGAACGCCAACGTCCGTCAGCCCGCACAAGCCTGAACCGGCCCGGCGGACGCCCGCCGGACTGGCTGCTCAGGCCAGTTCGGCATCCATCGCCGCCCGCAGGCGCAGCGTGGAGACCAGCCGCTGGAAGGCCTCCGACCAGTAGCCGCCCGCCCCCGGTGACGCGCCTTCCGGCTCGTCCTGGGTGGCTGTGAGGACCTCCAGGCGATCCGCCTCCACGGGGTCCAGACAGCGCTCGGCGAGCCCCATCACCCCGCTGAAGCTCCAGGGGTAACTCCCCGCGTCCCGGGCGATGTCGAGCGCGTCGACCACCGAACGGCCGAGGGGCCCGGCCCACGGCACCGCGCAGACCCCGAGCAGCTGGAAGGCCTCGGACAGTCCGTGCGCGGCGATGAAATCCGCGACCCACCCCGCGCGTTCGGCGCCGGGCAGGGTGACCAGGAGCTTCGACCGCTCGGCGAGCGAGGCCGTCCCGGGGCCGTTGGACGGGGGTGTCGAGGGGGCGCCGAGCAGCGCGCGGGCCCACTCCGCGTCCCTCTGCCGCACCGCTGCCCGGCACCAGGCCGCGTGCAGTTCCCCGGCCCAGTCGTCGGCGACGGGCAGGGCCACGATCTCGTGCGCCGTACGCCCCCCGAACTGCTGGCGCCAGACAGTCAGCGGGGCCGCCTCCACCAGCTGGCCGAGCCACCAGGACCGTTCCCCGCGTCCGGCCGGCGGGAGTGGCGCCACACCGTCGCGCTGCATCCCGCTGTCGCACTCGTGCGGGGCCTCCACGGCGATGGAGGCCCCGCCGCCCGTACGGTCGGGATTCACGCATGAGGTGGCACGGGCCGCCATCCGCCCGGCCAGCGCGGAATCGGGCAGCGCGGACAGGAGTTCGGCGGCGGTCGACCGGACATTGCGGCTGCGGTCGGACAGTGCCTGTTCCAGGAAGGGTTCGTCCGCGCCGGACAGACCGGTCCGCAGCGAGTCGAGGAACATCAGCCGGTCCTCGGCCCGCTCGGTGGACCAGGTGGTGGCCAGCAGGGCGAGCGCGGCGCCGGGGTCCTGCGCCCGTACGGCGTCCAGCAGCGCGACCCGCTCCGCGAACAGGCCCTCCTCCCACAGCAGGCGCACCGCCTGCGGATCCGTGGTGTCGGGGCGCGGAGAGCCGCCGGAGGAGCCGCGCAGGGCGAACTTCCACTCCGGGTTCAGCCCGGCCAGCCACAGGCCGAGAGGCCCGGCGAAGGTGAGGGCCTGCGGGCGCAGATCCGTACGGGCCCGCGCCGCGTCCAGCAACGGCGGCAGCAGCGCCGCCGGGGCGCGGAAACCGCGCAGATTGGCGGTGGCCAGCCACTGCGGGATGAGTTCGGTGAGGTCGGGCGTCGTGCCGCGCCGTCCGCCGCCGGACGGTGCGGCACGGTCGGCGAGCAGCTGGGCGAGCCTGCGGCGGGCCGCCGCGGGCAGCGGCGGGCGCGCGTCGGCGGCCGCGGGGGCGGGCCGGGCGCCCGGACGCGCGGGCAGCAGCCCGGCCCTGCGCCGCACGGTGTGCAGTGCGGCGGCGTCCAGCAGCGCGGCCGGAGCGGTCGCGGCGCTGTCCTCCCGAGCGGGGCCGCCCCCGGGGAGGACCGGGGGCCGGCGGTCGGTGCCCAGCAGTGCCGAGGTGACCAGGTCCTCCCACGCCGTGGGCGCGGCTGCGGCTGCGGACGCGGACGCGGTCGTGTCCGTCGGCGCGGACATGTCCGTGTCCGTGTTCGGGGCTGTACGCGTGCCGGTGTCCGTGTCCGTGTTCGTGTCGGTGTTCGTACGGGGCATCGGTCCCCCTCCAAGTTCGGTGGTCGCAGGAGTGCAAGAACGCGCGGGCGGCGAGAGGTTCACTGAGCCGGGGACAGGACGGGACGGGAGGGGACGGGACGGGACAGGGCAGGGGGCCTGGAGCGGGGTCAGATGAGCGGTACGGGTTCCTCGCCGCCCCCACTCCGGCTCCCGCCGCCGGGGTCGTTGCCTGCGCCCGTGGTCCAGGCCGCCAGCGGGTCGAAGCCCCGGTGGCCGATCTCACCGAACACGGTGACCGGGCCACCGCCGGAGAGCGCGACCAGCTTCCACAGGCCGGGCCGGGACAGCGCGGCCGGTGCCACGGGCACGGCGGACTCGGCCCGCGCGTCGGCCAGTTGCCAACCGTCCCCGGACGGCACGGGTATGACATCGCGCAGGGTGACGGGGCAGGCCTCCAGCCAGGGATCGTGCCGCAGGGCGTCCCCGTACGCGGCGAGCGCGGCGGCCGTACCGGCTCCCGGCGGAGGGGTCCCCGACGGTGTCGGTGCGCCGAACTGACGGCCCAGCTCCGCCCTCGGCTGCCCGGACCCCGGATACGGCGTGAGCTCCGCCTCCAGCGTGACGCCCACGGGCAGGGCCTGGCCGGGAGAGCGCCCCGGCGCCCCGAAGGAGAGCAGCAGCGCGGTGCGGCCCGACTCCCGCCCGTACAGCCAGATCCGGCGGGCGACGATCTTGCCGTCCGGGATGTCGTACTGCGCCAGGACCAGCCAGTGGTCACGGACCGGGAGTCCTTCGGCGGCGGCGGGCAGCCCCACTCTCGTCCGCACGGTCGCGGCCAGGCGGTCCGGCAGCCGGTCCAGCCCCAGCCAGGCCGTGTCCAGCAGATGGAGCAGCGCGCACTCCTCCAGCAGCCGTACCGGCCAGCCGGGACCGGAAGCGGGTATCGCCCCCAACTCCCGCACCCGGGAGGCCAGTCCCGGGGCCTGGGCGTCGACCATGCGGGCCGCGGTCTCCTCCCAGAGTCCGTACCCCGCCCGGTCGGCCGACGCGAGTCCCCCTCGCAGCACATCGGCGAGGCGCTGCTCCAACTCCTCGGCACCGCCGGTGATCCGCTCGGCCCGGCGCTCCGCGCGCTTCCTGACGGCCTCCGGATCGGCCGGGCCCGGTGCCGCGTCCGACGCCGGAGGGCCCTTCTCCGCCGCGCGCACGCGACGTCCCCGGAGCCACTCACCGGCCCACTCGGCGGCTTCCCCCGGCCGGATCGCCGCATCGCCGCCCGCCCAGAGCAGCAACAGCCCCAGCGCGTGCTTGCACGGGAACTTGCGGCTCGGGCAACTGCATCTGTACGCCGGGCCGGTGGTGTCGATCACCGTCCGATACGGCTTGCCCCCGCTCCCCTTGCACAGCCCCCACACCGCACCCGAACCGTCGAAACCGCCGTCCGACCACGGCCCAGCCGAACCGAGCCTGCTCCCCGCCTTGCGCGAGGCGTCGTCAGGAGCCAGGGCCAGTACCTGCTCCACCGTCCAGCGCGCCACCGGGCCGTCGGCGCGCGAGGGTTCTCCCCCGTGAGATCGCAGCATGGGAACGACAGTAGGGCGCCCCACTGACAATCGGCCGTGACCTGCGAACTTGGCGGGACTGGCTCAACTTGACTTTGCTTTTCCTTTGCGTTTCTCTGCGAGCTCCGGCATTCGGACATCCGATCCAGGGGGGATCCCAGAATGAACCGCTCCATCAGCACCACCCGCATGTCCCGCACCGCCCGTACCGCGGCCGGAGCCGTCGCGGTCGCCGGTCTCGTGTTCGGTCTCGGCGCCTGCTCCTCCGAGACGGTCGACAAGGCCGTCGACAAGGCGGTCGACAAGACCGTGACCGAGAAGTACGAGGTCACCTACGAGGTCACCGGCACGGGCGTCGACGAGATCCAGTTCCACGGCGGCGAGGGCGAGGCCATGGAGCCGAAGCTCGAAACGGTCAAGGCGCCCACGCTGCCGTGGAAGAAGACCGTGACGCTGACCGGCATCATGCCGCCCGCCGTCATGCCGTTCGCGCTGGAGGCCGGTGGCGCCGACGTCACCTGCACCATCACGTACAAGGGCAAGGTCATCAAGGAGGCCAAGGGCGAGGGCATGCTCGCGGCCGGCGGCTGCGTCGCCGTGTCCCCGATCGTCGGCTGACCCTTCCTCAACTGCCGTCATATCGGCCCTGACCTGCGGTCGGGGCCGATTGTCAGTGGCATGGTGCACGGTGGGAACCACAACAGGTCGACCGATCTGGAGGGGGAGCCATGACCGTGCCCGAAACCACCGGAACCACCGCGGCCGAGGTCCTGCGGCCGCATGCCGAGGACGCGTTCGCCGACGAGCTCAAGGCCCTGGCCGCTGCCGACGACCGGCCCCGGCCCGTCCGCTGGCGCCTCTCGCCGTGGGCCGTCGCCACCTATCTGCTGGGCGGGACACTCCCCGACGGGACGGTGATCACGCCGAAGTACGTGGGCCCGCGCCGCCTCGTGGAAGTCGCCGTGACCACGCTCGCCACCGACCGTGCCCTCCTGCTCCTCGGTGTCCCCGGCACCGCCAAGACCTGGGTGTCCGAGCACCTCGCCGCGGCCGTCAGCGGCGATTCGACCCTGCTCGTCCAGGGCACCGCCGGGACACCCGAGGAAGCCGTCCGCTACGGCTGGAACTACGCGCAGCTGCTCGCCCACGGCCCCAGCCGGGAGGCGCTGGTGCCCAGCCCGCTCATGCGGGCCATGTCCACGGGCATGACCGCCCGGGTCGAGGAACTGACCCGTATCCCCGCCGATGTGCAGGACGCGCTCATCACGATCCTGTCCGAGAAGACACTCCCCGTCCCCGAACTGGGCCAGGAGGTACAGGCGGTCCGGGGCTTCAACCTGATCGCCACGGCCAACGACCGGGACCGCGGGGTCAACGAGCTCTCCAGCGCGCTGCGCCGCCGGTTCAACACCGTCGTCCTGCCCCTGCCCGCGACACCCGACGCCGAGGTGGACATCGTGTCCCGCCGCGTCGACCAGATCGGCCGCTCGCTCGACCTTCCGGCGGCTCCCGAGGGCATGGCCGAGATCCGGCGTGTGGTGACGGTCTTCCGCGAACTGCGCGACGGCGTCACCACCGATGGGCGCACCAAGCTCAAGTCCCCCTCCGGGACGCTCTCCACGGCCGAGGCCATCTCCGTCGTGACGAACGGTCTCGCCCTCGCCGCCCACTTCGGCGACGGCATCCTGCGCCCCGGCGACGTCGCCTCCGGAATCCTCGGCGCGGTCGTCCGGGACCCGGCGGCCGACCGCGTGGTCTGGCAGGAGTATCTGGAGACCGTGGTCCGTGAGCGGGACGGCTGGAAGGACTTCTACCGCGCCTGCCGCGAGGTCTCCGTATGACCGCGCGCACCGCGCGCACCGCGGTCACCGGGCCGCTGCTGCTGGGGGTGCGCCATCACGGCCCCGGATCGGCCCGCGCGGTTCTCGCCGCGCTGGACGCCGCCCGGCCGGGTGCCGTGCTCATCGAAGGGCCGCCGGAGGGCGACGCGCTGCTGCCGCTCGCCGCCGATCCGCGGATGCGTCCGCCCGTCGCGCTGCTCGCCCACGCCGTGGACGACCCGGGGCTGGCGGCCTTCTGGCCGATGGCGGAGTTCTCGCCCGAGTGGGTGGCGATCCGCTGGGCACTGGCCCACGACGTCCCGGTGCGCTTCATCGACCTGCCCGCGGCGCACTCGCTGGCACTGAAGGAGACCGCGGCGGGTCCCCCCGGCCCAGGCCCCGGCGCCGGCACCCCCGACGAACCAGACAGCCTCGGGGACACCGAGGGCGATGAGGACGGCGACGGCCGCGACGGCGGCGACGGTGCGGGGGACCTCCGGGGGCCGCTCTCGCCCGCCGTCGACCCGATCGGCGTCCTCGCCCGGACCGCCGGATACGACGACCCGGAGCGCTGGTGGGAGGACGTCGTCGAGCACCGCGCGTCGGACGGCGTGCCCGCCGATCCACGGGCCCCGTTCGCCGTGCTCGCCGAGGCCATGACCGCACTGCGCGAGGTGTACGGGGACGGCGGCCACCCCCGCGACGCCGTACGCGAAGCCTGCATGCGGATCCAGCTGCGCGCCGCCCGCAAGGAGTTCGGGGACGACATCGCGGTCGTCTGCGGCGCCTGGCACGTGCCCGCGCTCGCCGCCCGGACCACCGTCACCGCCGACCGGGCGCTGCTCAAGGGACTCCCGAAGGTCAGGGCCGAACTGACCTGGGTGCCCTGGACCCACCGCCGCCTCGCCCGGCACAGCGGATACGGGGCCGGAATCGACTCACCCGGCTGGTACGGCCATCTCTTCGGCGCGGCCGACCGGCCGGTCGAGCGCTGGATGACCAAGGTCGCCGGGCTGCTGCGCGGCGAGGACCGGTTCGTCTCGACCGCCCATGTCATCGAGGCGGTCAGGCTCGCCGAGACCCTCGCGGCCATGCGGGGCAGGCCGCTCGCCGGGCTCGGCGAGGCCACCGACGCCGTCCGGGCCGTGATGTGCGAGGGCTCCGACGTGCCGCTGGCTCTCGTGCAGGACCGGCTCATCGTCGGCGAGACCCTCGGCGAGGTCCCCGACAGCGCCCCCGCCGTCCCGCTGCAACGCGACCTGACACGACAGCAGCGCACCCTCCGGCTCAAACCGGAAGCGCTGGAACGGGAGGTGGACCTCGACCTCCGCAAGGACACGGACGCCGCCCGCAGCCGGCTGCTGCACCGGCTCCGGCTGCTCGCCGTCGGATGGGGCGAGACGACCACCGGCCGGGGGAGCACCGGCACGTTCCGGGAGAGCTGGCGGCTGCGCTGGGAACCCGAGCTGCATGTCCGGGTCGCGGAGGCCGGAGTGTGGGGCACCACCGTGCTCTCCGCGGCCACGGCGAAGGCCGAGTCCGAAGCCGTGTCGGCCACCGCGCTGTCGGAGGTGACCGCCCTCGCCGAGCGCTGTCTGCTGGCCGAGCTGCCCGAGGCGCTGCCCGTCGTGATGAGGGCCCTCGCCGACCGGGCCGCACTCGACGCGGACGTCGGCCACCTGGCCGACGCGCTGCCCGCACTCGCCCGTTCCCTGCGGTACGGGGACGTCCGGTCCACGGACACGGCCGCGCTCGGCGAGGTCGCCGCCGGGCTCGCCGAGCGGATCTGCGTCGGCCTGCCGCCCGCCTGCACGGGGCTCGACGCGGACGGCGCCGAAGCGCTGCGCCGGCAGATGGACGGGGTGCACACCGCGATCGGACTGCTCGCCGGTGCCGTGCCCGCCGGGGAACTGCGGGAGCGCTGGGCCGCCGTGCTGCGCAAGCTGGCCGGCCGGGACACCGTCGCCGGTGTCATCCGCGGCCGCGCCACCCGCCTGCTGCTCGACGAGGGACGGCTGGCCGAGGACGAGGCGGCGCTCCTCATGGGCCTCGCGCTCTCGCCCGGCACCCCGCCGCCCGACGCGGCGGCCTGGATCGAGGGCTTCGTCGGCGGCGCGGCGGGCGGCGGCATGCTGCTCGTCCATGACGAGCGGCTGCTCGGCCTGGTCGACGCCTGGCTCACGGGTGTCCCCGCGGACACCTTCACCGATGTGCTGCCGCTGCTGCGCCGCACGTTCTCCGCCTATGAGCCGGGCGTACGGCGCACCTTGGGCGAGCTGGTCCGCCGGGGGCCTGCCCCCGGAGGGCACCAGCACGGCGGCATGGACCCCGCCGCGCCGGGCTTCGGCCCCGGCCTCGACGGGGACAGGGCGGACGCGGTGGTTCCGGTGCTGCGACTGCTGCTCGGCCTCGCCCCCGAGCCCGCCGTACAGGACGGGACGAACGCCGGAAAGCTGGAGGCGAGCGCATGACGGTGGACACGACAGGGGCGGACACCGTGCGGGAAACGGAAGCGGACACCGTGCGGGAATCGGAAGGGGAGAGCGGGATGACGGCGCGGACGGCGGAGATCCCGGCCGACGGCGAGCGGCTGCGTCGCTGGCGGATGGTGCTCGGCGCGGACAGCGCCGAGAGCACCGGGTGCACGCTCACCGGCAGGGACGCCGCGATGGACAGCGCGCTGGGTGCGCTCTACGGCGGCGGGGAGAAGAAGCCCGGCGGCCGCAGCGGGAGTGAGCGCTCGGCGGGAATGGGCGCCTCCGCCCCGTCCGTCGCCCGCTGGCTCGGTGACATCCGTACGTACTTCCCCAGCTCCGTCGTCCAGGTCATGCAGCGGGACGCGATCGACCGCCTCGGCCTGTCGGCACTGCTGCTGGAGCCGGAGATGCTGGAGGCCGTCGAGGCCGACGTCCACCTCGTCGGCACCCTGCTCTCGCTCAACAAGGCCATGCCGGAGACGACGAAGGAGACCGCGCGGGCCGTCGTGCGGAAAGTCGTCGAGGACCTGGAGAAGCGCCTCGCGGGACGCACCCGGGCCACCCTCACCGGAGCGCTGGACCGTTCGGCGAGGATCAGCCGGCCGCGTCACCGGGACATCGACTGGGACCGCACCATCCGGGCCAATCTCAAGAACTACCTCGCCGTTCCGGGCGCGGACGGGGCCGGCACCGTCGTACCCGAACGTCTCATCGGCTACGGACGCGCCGCCCGGTCCGTGAAGAAGGACGTCATCCTGTGCATCGACCAGTCGGGTTCGATGGCCGCGTCCGTCGTCCACGCCTCCGTGTTCGGCGCCGTCCTCGCCTCCATGCGCACCCTGGCGACCCGGCTCGTCGTCTTCGACACGGCGGTGGTCGACCTCACCGACCAGCTCGACGACCCGGTCGACGTCCTCTTCGGCACCCAGCTCGGCGGCGGTACGGACATCAACCGGGCGCTCGCCTACTGCCAGTCCCGGATCACCCGCCCCGCCGACACGGTCGTCGTCCTCATCAGCGACCTCTACGAAGGCGGGATACGGGACGAGATGCTCAAGCGGGTCGCCGCGATGAAGGCGTCGGGCGTGCAGTTCGTGTCGCTGCTCGCACTCTCCGACGAGGGCGCGCCCGCGTACGACAGGGAGCACGCGGCGGCGCTCGGTGCGCTCGGGGCGCCCGCGTTCGCCTGCACGCCGGACCTGTTCCCGGACATCATGGCGGCGGCGATCGAGAAGAGGCCGCTGCCCATACCGGACGGGGAAAACCCTCGGTGACCCTGCCGACGTGCGGTTTCGTCCTGGGCGACGTGGCCATCGGCGCGACCTGTGACCGTAATCACCGCTCAGGTGTGATCTGCGATTTAGGGTCCTGTGGAGCGCGGGGATAACCTGCCGGATGGACATGCCGCGTACTCGGACACCGTGTGCGCATTCCTGGTGACAGCGCAGTCACGATGCCCTTCGCGGCACGCCCACGCAGAAAACCAACCGCGAGACCACTAAAAGGGACGGACGCGCGTGGACCTGTTCGAGTACCAGGCGAGGGACCTCTTCGCCAAGCACGGTGTACCGGTGCTGGCCGGTGAAGTCATTGACACGCCTGAGGCAGCCCGCGAGGCGACCGAGCGGCTGGGCGGCAAGTCTGTCGTCAAGGCGCAGGTGAAGGTCGGTGGCCGAGGCAAGGCCGGCGGCGTCAAGCTGGCCGCCACCCCCGACGAGGCGGTCGCGCGTGCGACCGACATTCTCGGCATGGACATCAAGGGCCACACGGTCCACAAGGTGATGATCGCCGAGACCGCGCCGGAGATCCTTGAGGAGTACTACGTTTCGTACCTCCTCGACCGCACCAACCGCACCTTCCTGGCCATGGCCTCGGTGCAGGGCGGCATGGACATCGAGGAGGTCGCGGAGAAGACCCCCGAGGCCCTCGCGAAGGTCCCGGTCGACTCCAACTCCGGCGTCACCATCGAGAAGGCCCGCGAGATCGTGGCCCAGGCGAAGTTCCCGGCCGAGGTGGCCGAGAAGGTCGCCGAGGTCCTGGTCACGCTGTGGGACACCTTCGTCGCCGAGGACGCGCTCCTCGTCGAGGTGAACCCGCTGGCCAAGGTCGCCTCCGGCGACATCATCGCGCTGGACGGCAAGGTCTCGCTCGACGAGAACGCCGACTTCCGCCAGCCCGGCCACGAGGCCCTGGAGGACAAGGCCGCGGCCAACCCGCTGGAGGCTGCCGCCAAGGCCAAGAACCTCAACTACGTCAAGCTCGACGGCGAGGTCGGCATCATCGGAAACGGTGCCGGTCTGGTCATGTCGACCCTGGACGTCGTCGCGTACGCCGGTGAGAACCACGGCAACGTGAAGCCCGCCAACTTCCTCGACATCGGTGGCGGCGCCTCCGCAGAGGTCATGGCGAACGGCCTGGAGATCATCCTCGGCGACTCGGACGTCAAGTCCGTCTTCGTCAACGTCTTCGGCGGCATCACCGCCTGCGACGAGGTCGCCAACGGCATCGTCCAGGCTCTGGCGCTGCTCGAGTCCAAGGGCGAGAAGGTCGAGAAGCCGCTGGTCGTGCGTCTCGACGGCAACAACGCGGAGCTGGGTCGCAAGATCCTTTCCGACGCCAACCACCCGCTCGTGCAGCGTGTGGACACCATGGACGGCGCGGCCGACAAGGCCGCCGAGCTCGCCGCGGCTGCGAAGTAAGGGACGAGGGACTCCAACACCATGGCTATCTTCCTCACCAAGGACAGCAAGGTCATCGTCCAGGGGATGACCGGCGCCACGGGCATGAAGCACACCAAGCTCATGCTGGCTGACGGCACCAACATCGTCGGCGGCGTGAACCCGCGCAAGGCCGGCACGACCGTCGACTTCGACGGCACCGAGGTCCCGGTCTTCGGTTCCGTCAAGGAAGCGATGGAGAAGACGGGCGCGGACGTCTCCGTCCTCTTCGTGCCGCCGGCCTTCGCCAAGGCCGCCGTCGTCGAGGCGATCGACGCCGAGATCCCCCTCGCGGTCGTCATCACCGAGGGCATCGCCGTCCACGACTCCGCCGCCTTCTGGGCGCACGCGGGCGCCAAGGGCAACAAGACCCGGATCATCGGCCCGAACTGCCCGGGTCTCATCACCCCCGGCCAGTCCAACGCCGGCATCATCCCGGGCGACATCACCAAGCCCGGCCGCATCGGTCTCGTGTCCAAGTCCGGCACGCTGACCTACCAGATGATGTACGAGCTCCGTGACATCGGCTTCTCCTCCGCCGTCGGCATCGGTGGCGACCCGGTCATCGGTACGACGCACATCGACGCCCTCGCGGCGTTCGAGGCCGACCCCGAGACCGACCTCATCGTGATGATCGGCGAGATCGGTGGCGACGCCGAGGAGCGTGCCGCCGACTTCATCGCGAAGAACGTCACGAAGCCGGTCGTCGGTTACGTCGCGGGCTTCACCGCCCCCGAGGGCAAGACCATGGGCCACGCGGGCGCCATCGTCTCCGGCTCCTCCGGCACCGCCCAGGCGAAGAAGGAGGCCCTTGAGGCCGCCGGCGTGAAGGTCGGCAAGACGCCGACCGAGACCGCCAAGCTGGCGCGCGAGATCCTCGGCGCCTGATCGCGCGCCGCGGCGGCCCGGCCGCCCCGGCACCGCGTCACACCGCACGGATGGCGCGGGCCCGTACCCCCGGACAAGGGGTACGGGCCCGCGCCGTTTCCGTTCCGTCCGGTCGGGGAATGCGCGCCGATCGGGGAATGCGCGCCGATCGGGAATGCGTACCGGCCGGGAAGCCGCCGGTCAGGGAATCCGCGGCACCAGCCGTTCCGGGCCGTTGGCGAACTGCTCGCGCAGTGTTTTCTGGAGTTCCAGGTCCTGGGAGGTGAGCTTCTGCGGGCCACCGCGCGGCGGAACGCCGCCGACCCGCTCCGGGGGCGACAGCGGTTGCTCGTACCGTGTGGGGGCCGTGTGCAGGGTGAAGCCCGTCGCGCCGATGAGCAGCGCGGCGAAGGCGATGGCCGCCCGGGTCCAGAGCTGGGCCTTGCGTTCGCTTCCGGTGCGCACGGTACGCGCGGGTGGCAGGGCGGGCAGTTTCCCGGCGAGGGCGAGCGCCCCCAGTTTCTCGTGCAGCAGCGCGGACTGTTCCGTCGGTGACGCGGAGCCCGCCAGCTCGGGCAGCCGTTCGGCGACGGCGGCCCGCGCGTTCATCAGCCGGCCCGCCGCCGCCGGGGTGCTGGCCTCGGTCTCGGCCGCGGTCTCCGGCAGATCCAGGCCCACGCCGTCGTAGAGCAGCAGCGTGCGGCGGTACGAGGGGGGCAGGTCGAGCAGCGCGTCGCGCAGGGCCCGCCGGTCCGGCTCGGCGGGCGGTGCGTCGGGATGACGGTGGGCGCGGCGCAGCCGGTGCCAGGGCGACATCGCGTACTCGTACGCGGCGGCCCGCACCCAGCCCGCCGGGTCACGGTCCACGGCGACCTCGGGCCAGCGGTGCCAGGCCAGCTGGAACGCGCGCTCGACGGACTCGACGGAGAGATTGCGGCGGCCCGTCAGCAGATACGTCTGGCGGACGAGGCCCTGGGCGCAGCCGCTGTACAGGGCGTCGAACGCCTCGGTCGGCGAGAGCCCGGTCACGTCGGGCGCGGGAGGCGAGGGGGACTCGGGGGGTGTACCCGGTGCGGCGGGGACGGGGGGTGTAGCCGGTGCGGAGGAGACGGCGGGAGCCGGAGACTCCGGGCGGATGGCCGGGGCGGCGGCCGTAGGCCGGGGAGCGTTCGGCTCCGACGGCTCAGGGGTCTCCGAGGGCCCCGAAGCCTCCGCCGGCCTCGAAACCTCCGTAGCCTTCACGGGCTCCGAAGCCCCTGAAGCCCCTGAAGCCTCCGAAGCCCCTGAAGCCTTCGGGGCCGTCGAGGTTGCCGGCGGCCGCGTCTCGCCCTCGGCGGCTGGATTCACCCCGGTGTTCGAGGTGGTCAACGCGGGACGGGGTGCCCGAGCGGTCCGTGCGGCGTCCTCGGCGGAGGAGCCGATGAGCTTGGCGTACACGGTGCGCTTGCGTCCGCGCGGGCTCGTGCGCCCCGTCTCCCAGGAACGGACGGTGGCACGCGTGACGCCGACCGCCGCCGCGACCTGCTCCTCGGTCAGCGATTTCGCCTCACGCAGCCTGCGGCGCTCCTTGGGGGAGGGCAGGGGGTCGGCAGCGGCCGTGTCGGTCGTGCTCCGAGTCATGGGTGACCCCCGGCGGTGCTGCGCTGGGTGAAAAAGTACATAAACGTATATTGAGCGACACAGCGGCCGTTCGCCCGTTACACGGAATAAGCGCGTGTCGTTGGCAGCATGGCAGCGTGACCCAAGTGACCGAGCGCAGCCCGATGTTGTCGGCCGAGCGGGGCAGGTCCGCCGCGCTGGCCTCCGCTTTTCTGCGCGGGGTGATCGCGGCGGGGCTCGGGCTCGGCTCGCTCGCCGTGCTTGTCATGGTGCTGTGGATCAGCTCTCCGTACCCGGACAGCGGACCCGGCGGAGCCCTGCACGTCGCGGCGGGGCTCTGGCTGCTCGCGCATGGCGCCGAACTCGTCAGAACCGACACCCTCAGCGGGATCCCGGCCCCCGTGGCGACCGTTCCGCTGCTGCTCTCCCTGCTGCCGGTCTGGCTGGCGCACCGGGCCGCCCGGGGCGCGGCGGACCCCGACGAGGGGCGCCCCCGGCCGTCCCCGGCCGGTGCCTTCGGCGCGGTCACGACCGGATATCTGCTGGTCGCGGCCGGTGCCGTGGCCTATGCGCGTGACGGTTCGCTGAGCGCGGACCCGGACACGCTGGCGTTCCCGCTGGCCGTCGTGGTGGCCGGTGCCGCGGCGGCCGGGGTGTGGACGGCGGGCGGGCGGCCGCTGGGCCCGGTGCCGTCCTGGGCGCCGCTGTGGATTCAGGAGGCGGTCGCGCGCACCCTGTTCCGGACCCGGGCCGAGGCGGTGTGCCGGTCCGCCGCGGCCGGGGTGATGGTGCTGCTCGGCGGTGGTGCGCTGGTGGTCGCGGCGGGGCTGGTGTGGCACATGGAGGCGGCCCGGGAGACGTTCCTCGCGCTCTCGGGCGACTGGGCGGGGCGGTTCGCCGTGCTCCTGCTGGCCCTGGCGCTCGTGCCGAACGCCGCGCTGTGGGGTGCCTCGTACGGGCTGGGGCCGGGGTTCGCGCTCGGTACGGGGGCCACGGTCACCCCGATGGCCTTCGCCGGGAGCCCGGCCCTGCCCGAGTTCCCGCTGCTGGCGGCGCTGCCGGACCAGGGGCCGGGTTCGCCCGTCAACTGGGCGGCCGCGGCCGTGCCCCTCGCGGCCGGGCTGGCCGTCGCCTGGTTCACCGTACGCAGGGCGGTTCCCGAACCGGCGGTACGGGACGGGGCCTGGAGCGTGGGGGAGACGGTGCTGGTGACGGGGCTCGCCGCGGGGGGATGCGGGGCCGGTACGGCGGTGCTCACGGCGATGGCCGGGGGCCCGCTCGGCACCGGGGCGCTGGCGGAGTTCGGGCCCGTGTGGTGGCTGACGGGCCCGGCAGCCCTGGCGTGGACGGCCGCCATCGCCGTACCGCTGGTGCTGCTGCTCCGGATGTGGCGGCTGCGGGAGACCGGGTGGGCACGGCGGCGTCGGAGCGGGCCGGAGGCGGCGGGGGAGGAGGCCGGCGCGGCGGCGCCCGGCGCGCGACAGCCGGCGCCGGCCCCCGGGGGCGAAGGCGGCCGAAGCGGCGTGCGGGACGGCGCACACGGCGGCGTACTTGGCGGCGTGCATGACGCGCACGGCGAGAGCGACGATGCCGCGCCGGAGATCACCGGGCGGCGGCGCCGGTGGCGGCGGAAGCGCGGGGCCGGGGACGGTGCGGAGGGGACGGGAGGAGCCGGCGGCGCGGCCCTGCCCGGTCCCGTGTCCATGTCCGGCCCGGCGGACCCCGCACCCGGGGCGGTCGCGGGGTTCGAACCGTACGACTTCCTGCCGACCGATCCCTGGCACGACGGGAAGGAGGCCACGGAGGCCCGGTGGGCTTCCCTCCGGCAGGACTCCGAAGGGCTCGAGGCCGACTTCCGGCCGGAGCTTCCCGCAGGTCCGCCGGAGCTCCTGGCGGACCCACCGGAGCCCCCGGTGGAATCGCGGGAGCCCTCGGCGGCCCCGGAGTCCGGCCGGGCGGCTACTTCTTGACGCCGAAGAAGGGCTCCAGCGGCTTCGGCAGGAGATCGTTGCAGGCCAGCGCGCCGGACTTGGTGAGGGCGTCGTTCACGCACGTGTAGTAGTCGCGGTAGACCAGCTGGACCGTGAAGGACGTCGCGACGATCGAGAGTGCGAGCAGGGCGGTCACCAGGCCGCTGACCGCCGCCGTGGTCTGCGGCCGGTTGCCGCCGCTCCGGCCGGCCGTCGCGGGCGGCGCGGCCCCGTCGCCCGCCCCCGCCCCTGCCGGGCCGGCCGTCGCAGGGGTGCCCGCGCCGCTGGCCGCTGCCGTGCCGTCCGTCGCGGACGCGCCCTTGGGCTTGGCGCGCAGGGAGCTGATGGCCCAGTAGACGGAGAGCGCGCCCAGGAGCAGGGCGATCTCCGGGAAGTCGAAGAGGGCGAAGAAGAACGCCCACATGCCGCCGAGCACCGCGTAGCGGGCGCGCCGCTGGGCGGGGTCGGTCGGGTCCCAGCGCAGTCCGCCCGGGTTGCCCTCGGGGCCGCCCTTGCCACCGCCCGGCCCGCCGCCGGGGCGGCTGCCGAAGCCGCCGGTGCCCCGGCCGGGCTGCTGGTCGCTCCACTGACTGCCCCAGGCCGGGCGGTCGCCGGACGGGCCGTTGCCGGAGCCGTCATCCTCCCCGTCACCCTCCCCGTTGCCGTTCGTGGGCGAGGACGGGTGGCGTGGCTGCCAGGGCTGGTCGGGCCGGTCCGCGGGCGGCGGCGCGAACGGATTGTCATCGGTGGGCCCGGCGGAACCCGGAGCGCCGGAGGAACCCGGCGTACCCGAGGGACCGGACGGCCCGGAGGAACCCGGCGTACCGGAGGAACGAGAGAGGCGGAAGGCGGTGCGGCGGCGTCGGTCCGGCATGTGGTGAACGTCTTCCCCATCTCGTCATGTCCGCCCCGAGGACGGTTCGTCCGCCCGGTGGGCGGTTCGCTGTCCCCTGACGCTACCTCCCGGTCACGCCCCCGTCCCGTGGGGGCCGCTGGGTGTGCCGGTATCGTTGCTGACGGTCGGCTCGTTCGTAGAGTTCCCCGTATCGAGGGGCGAGATTCTTTCGTACGACCGTACAAAGAGCACCGCACGCACATCGCACCTGCCTTACCACGCGAGAAAGGGCCCAGCTGTGGCCTCCCCGCCCCCCTCCGCCGCTCCGGCCCGCCTGGTCGTGCTGGTCTCCGGCTCCGGTACGAATCTCCAGGCCCTGCTCGACGCCATCGGCGACGACCCCGAGGGCTACGGCGCCCAGGTCGTCGCGGTCGGCGCGGACCGTGACGACATCGTCGGCCTGGAGCGTGCCGAGCGTGCCGGGCTGCCCACTTTCGTGTGCAAGGTCAAGGACCATGCCACCCGCGAGGAGTGGGACGCGGCGCTCACGGCCGCCACGGCCGCGCACCGCCCGGACCTCGTCGTCTCCGCGGGATTCATGAAGATCGTGGGCAGGACGTTCCTCGCCGCGTTCGGCGGCCGGTTCATCAACACACACCCCGCCCTGCTCCCCAGCTTTCCCGGTGCCC
Organism: Streptomyces sp. NBC_00654; assembly: GCF_026341775.1. Lineage (NCBI taxonomy): Bacteria > Bacillati > Actinomycetota > Actinomycetes > Kitasatosporales > Streptomycetaceae > Streptomyces > Streptomyces sp. NBC_00654. The sequence goes on from NZ_JAPEOB010000001.1 coordinate 1,327,455, forward strand.
ATGGGGTGCGCGACGCGCTCGCGTACGGCGTGAAGGTCACCGGCTGCACCGTCCACTTCGTCGACGACGGCGTCGACACCGGTCCGATCATCGCGCAGGGCGTGGTCGAGGTGACCGAAGAGGACACGCCGGAGGGCGAAGCCGCTCTCCATGAACGCATCAAGGAAGTCGAGCGCAAGCTGCTCGTCGAGGCCGTGGGGCGACTCGCCCGTGACGGCCATCGCATTGAGGGACGAAAGGTTCATCTCGGTCATGTCGGTGAATAAGCCCATCCGCCGCGCCCTGGTCAGTGTCTACGACAAGACGGGGCTCGAAGACCTCGCCCGCGGTCTGCACGAGGCGGGCGTCGAGCTCGTCTCCACCGGCTCCACCGCCGGGCGGATCGCCGCCGCCGGAGTGCCGGTCACCAAGGTCGAGGAGCTCACCGGTTTCCCCGAGTGCCTCGACGGCCGCGTGAAGACACTGCACCCCCGCGTGCACGCCGGCATCCTGGCCGACCTGCGCCTGGACACCCACCGTGAGCAGCTCGCCGAGCTCGGCGTGGAGCCGTTCGACCTCGTGGTCGTCAACCTGTACCCGTTCAAGGAGACCGTCGCCTCCGGCGCCTCCGACGACGAGTGCGTGGAGCAGATCGACATCGGCGGCCCCTCGATGGTCCGCGCCGCCGCCAAGAACCACCCGTCCGTCGCCGTCGTGACGAGCCCCGAGCGGTACGCCGACGTCCTCGCCGCCGTCGCCGCGGGCGGCTTCGACCTGAGCGCCCGCAAGCGCCTGGCCGCCGAGGCCTTCCAGCACACCGCCGCGTACGACGTGGCCGTGGCCTCCTGGTTCGCGGCCGACTACGCCGCCGCCGACGACTCGGGCTTCCCCGACTTCTTCGGTACGACGTACGAGCGCGGCAACGTCCTGCGCTACGGCGAGAACCCGCACCAGCCCGCCGCCCTCTACACCTCGGGCGCCGGCGGCCTGGCCGAGGCGGAGCAGCTGCACGGCAAGGAGATGTCGTACAACAACTACACGGACACCGACGCCGCGCGCCGGGCCGCGTACGACCACGCCGAGCCCTGTGTCGCGATCATCAAGCACGCCAACCCGTGCGGGATCGCGATCGCCGACGATGTCGCCGAGGCGCACCGCAACGCGCACGCCTGTGACCCGCTGTCCGCCTTCGGCGGGGTCATCGCCGTCAACCGCCCGGTGACCGTCGCCATGGCCGAGCAGGTCGCGGAGATCTTCACCGAGGTCATCGTCGCCCCGGCGTACGAGGACGGTGCCGTCGAGGTGCTGGCCCGCAAGAAGAACATCCGCGTACTGCGCTGCCCCGACGGCCCGGCCGCCCCGGTGGAGGTCAAGCCCATCGACGGCGGAGCGCTGCTCCAGGTCACCGACCGGCTCCAGGCCGAGGGCGACGACCCGGCCAACTGGACCCTCGCCACCGGTGAGGCACTCTCCGCGGACGAGCTGAAGGAGCTCGCCTTCGCGTGGAAGGCCTGTCGCGCGGTCAAGTCCAACGCGATCCTGCTCGCCAAGGACGGCGCCTCGGTCGGCGTCGGCATGGGCCAGGTCAACCGCGTCGACTCCGCCAAGCTCGCCGTCGAGCGGGCGGGCGAGGAGCGGGCGCGCGGGGCGTACGCCGCCTCCGACGCGTTCTTCCCGTTCCCGGACGGCCTGGAGATCCTCACCGCGGCCGGCATCAGGGCCGTGGCCCAGCCCGGTGGATCGGTCCGCGACGAGCTGGTCATCGAGGCCGCGAAGAAGGCGGGCGTGACCATGTACTTCACCGGAACGCGCCACTTCTTCCACTGAGCCGCGACCGAGCCCCCGGCCGCACCCCTCTCCCGGGGTGCGGCGGGGGCCGCACCGTGTCCGGGATATCCGGGAATTCAGGTCTTGGTCGTGCCTCTGTTCTAATAAACCGCCGTGGAAATCCGTTGCGGGGGCGTCGTGCTTGATCTGAACAAGAGGAAGACGGGCCGGTCCGCCGTACCGGCACCGGGCGGTCCGCCGGACGAGGTCCCGGCCTCCACCGCGGACCGGGTCCCCCTGCGCCCGTATCTGATCGCCGCCGCGGTGCTGTGCGCGCTGTACTTCCTGTACTCGCACCTCCAGTACAGCCGCTTCGGCTCGCCCTCCTGGGACCTGGGGATCTTCGAGCAGGAGGTACGGGCGTACGCCGGACTGAACGCTCCCGTCGTCGACATCAAGGGCCCCGGCTATCTGATACTCGGCGACCACTTCAGCCCCGTCGTGGCGCTGCTCGCCCCGCTCTACTGGATCTGGCCGTCCGCCGAAGCCCTGCTGTTCGCGCAGGCCGCACTCTTCGCGGCCTCCGCCGTCATCGTCGGCCGCACCGCGCAGCAGATCCTGGGCGGCCGTGCGGGCATGTGCGTCACCGTCGCGTACGGGCTGTCCTGGGGACTCCAGGAGGCGGTGAAGTCCGACTTCCACGAAATCGCCTTCGCCGTACCGCTGCTCGCGCTCGTCTGCCGGGCCCTGCTCACCCGGCGGTGGACGGCCGCCGTCCTGTGGTCCCTGCCCCTGGTCCTGGTCAAGGAGGACCTGGGCGCCACGGTCGCCGTCGTCGGCCTTCTGCTCTTCCTGTACGGCCGCCGCCTCCAGGGCGCCCTGCTGGCGGCCTTCGGCGTGCTGGCCTTCGCCGTCACCGTCCTCGTCCTGATACCGGCGGCCAGCAGCGAGGGAACGTACGACTACTGGACGAAGATCGACAAGAACGGGGAGCAGGACGTCTCCCTGTTCGACTCCGTCCTCGGCGTCCTCAACTCCTCGGTCAAGATCGAGATGCTGGTCTTCCTGGTCGGCATCACCGCCTTCATGGCACTGCGCTCGCCCCTGATCCTGCTCGTCGTGCCCACGCTCGGCTGGCGTCTGCTGTCCCAGGACTCCCACCACTGGGGCATGGTCTGGCACTACAGCGCCATCCTCATGCCCGTGGTGTTCCTGGCCATGTGCGACGGAATCCGTCGCAGCCGCGACTCCGCGCGGCCGTGGCTCGCCTCGTACGCGAAGGTCGCCGTACCCGTCGCCACCGCGATCGCCGTGGCCCTCACCCAGCATCTGCCGCTGCGCGACGTGCTGCGCCCTGAGACCTACCGCACCGACGCGCGCGTCCACGCGGCCCGGGAGGCGCTGGAGGCCATCCCCGCCGGGGCACGGGTCGAGACGGACATCACGCTGATGGCGCACCTCACGGGCGACCGCACCGTCTACTGGATCGGCGGGGCCCCGGGCACGGCCCCCGACATCGTCGCGGTCAACCTGGACTTCGGCTGGTCGCGGCCGATCACCGACCCGGTGGCGTACGCCGAGCAGCTCCACCCCGAGGCGCAGTACCGGCTCAAGCACCGGGCCGGGAGCTTCGTGGTCATGGAGCGCACGACACCGGCCCCGTCGGACATCCCCGGCCGCTGAGCCCGGCCGGCCACCGGCACTCCTGCCGCTTCCGTGCACGGCCGCTCCCGTGCACGGCTGTTCACGCGGACGGCCGCTCCTGCCGGGGGGCCGTTTCCGAGAGCGTCCGGGAAACGCGCGGAGGCCGCGACCCGTCGAACGGGTGCGGCCTCCGAGGCGAGCGGGTCGGGGCGGGGTCAGCCGGCCTTGACGACCACCGACGAGCAGACCTTGTCCGCGAACGTCTGCTTCTTCGAGTCCCACAGCGGCCACAGCCAGCCGATGTAGCAGGCGGCGCTGTCCAGGAAGTGGGCCAGGCGGCGCACGAAGGCCATGCCGAAGCCGAGCGGACGGCCGTCGGCCTCGCGCAGCAGGCGGATGCCCACGGCCTTCTTGCCGATCGTCTGGCCGGTGGAGCCCTCCAGGTACAGCAGCCAGATGGCGACGCCGATCAGACCGAGGAAGCCGATGATGGCCAGGACGCCGCCCGCGCCGTCGCCCATGGCGCCGCCCACGGCCACCACGGCGTACGGGACCGCGAGGATCAGCCCGTCGATGATGAGCCCGCCCAGGCGCAGGCCCCAGTGGGCCAGCTCGGGCATGCCGCCGCCGTAGCCGGCCTGCTGCGGGTAGCCGCCGCCGTAGGGCTGGCCGGGCTGCTGCTGGGGGTAGCCGTAACCCTGCGGCGGGACACCCTGGGGAGCCTGCTGCGGGTAGCCGTAGCCGGGCTGCTGGCCCTGGGGCGGCTGGCCGGGCTGCTGCCCGTACGGGTTGTTCGGGTCGCCGAAGCTCATGGGGTGTTCCTTCAACAGACGTGCGGGGACGGATGCGGCCACACGGAGGAAGGAACAGGTCAGCGGTCCGCCCCCCGTACTACCGCGGCACTGCGAATATCATCGTTATAAGCCGTACGTAAGTTTGTCCAGTCCGGCCCTCCAGGTGTTGTGCAAGTGCAACCTTGTGTCCATGGGGGACCCGCAATTGGTATGCGGGCGGGGTCATCCGCGAGGATGGGAACATGACTGCCCAGATTCTCGATGGCAAGGCCACCGCTGCCGCGATCAAATCCGATCTGACCGTCCGTGTGGCGGCCCTCAAGGCGCAGGGCATCGTCCCCGGCCTGGGAACCCTGCTCGTCGGGGACGACCCGGGCAGCCGCTGGTACGTGAACGGCAAGCACCGTGACTGCGCGCAGGTCGGCATCGGCTCCATCCAGCGCGAACTCCCCGACACCGCCACGCAGGAGGAGATCGAGGAGGTCGTACGGGAGCTCAACGCCAACCCCGAATGCACGGGCTACATCGTTCAGCTCCCGCTGCCCAAGGGCATCGACACCAACCGGGTCCTGGAACTGATGGACCCGGCCAAGGACGCCGACGGCCTGCACCCGATGAGCCTCGGCCGGCTGGTCCTCAACGAGACCGGCCCGCTGCCCTGCACCCCGCAGGGTGTCGTCCAGCTGCTCCGTGCCCACGGTGTGGAGATCAACGGCGCGCATGTCGTGGTCGTCGGCCGCGGTGTCACCATCGGCCGCTCGATCCCGCTGCTGCTGACCCGTAAGACCGAGAACGCCACCGTCACCCAGTGCCACACCGGTACGCGTGATCTCTCCGCCCACCTCCGGCAGGCCGACATCATCGTGGCCGCCGCCGGGGTGCCCCACCTGATCAAGCCCGAGGACGTGAAGCCGGGCGCCGCCGTGCTCGACGTCGGCGTCAGCCGCGACGAGAACGGCAAGATCGTCGGCGATGTGCACCCCGGAGTCGCCGAAGTGGCCGCCTGGGTCGCCCCGAACCCCGGCGGTGTCGGCCCGATGACCCGCGCCCAGCTGCTGGTCAACGTGGTCGAGGCAGCCGAGCGGACGGCCGCCGAGGCCACCGACGCCGCCGCGACCGCGGGCTGACCCGAACCGGAAGGAACCCCATGGGTGCTGGTACGAGTCCGGCCGGGGCCGATCCGGCTCCCGCTCCCGACCCCGCCTCCGACCCCGCCTCCGTGTCCGTCCCCGGGGACAGGGGCCCGGGGGAGCGGGGCGAGCAGCCGCACGAGCCGCACGAGCCAGGAGAGCAGGGCGAGTCGGGAGAGCAGGGCGGTGCGACGGCCGAGGAGCCCGGTGCGGGGAGCACCGCCCCCCGCCGGTCGCGGCGCTTCCCGTCGCTGACCCGTGACACCGCGCGTCCCGAGGGCGGCGGTCGGGCGGCATCGGGCGACGCGCCCGCACCGGCCCGGCAGTGGCCGCTGCTCACCGTGCTCTGCACGGCCGGGGCCGGGCTGCTGATCGTCGCCGCCGACCCGTTCGCCGCGGCGTTCCGGATCGGCACGATACTGATCGGCGCCGCGCTTCTCACCGGGGCCGTGCTGCGCTGGGCGGTCCCCTCGGTCGGCATGCTCGCCGTACGGTCCCGGTTCACCGACCTGGTCACGTACGGGCTGATGGGCACCTTGATCGTGCTGCTCGCGCTGATGGCCCAGCCCAAGCCGTGGCTGGACATTCCGGTGCTGGAGGACGCGGTCCACTTCACGATCCGCTGAGGTGCGGTGCCGGTCCGGCCCGCGTGGTGACGGGGTGTCCGTCCCTTCCCCCGTGAAGGGACGGACACCCCCCGGGCGGGACCCCTGCGGAAGTCGAGCAACTCCGGTATGCGGTGGCTTGAGCGGCCTTGCCCCGTCCTGCCTCCAGCGTCATGGACGGCGGACGCGGGTTCAAGGGATCACTGGGGCCTGTGGCACGGAAGTGACCATTCCGGCACGGTGTGATCGTTGCGCAACGGTGGCGGACCGGCCCGGCGCACGGGTACGGCACGGGTACGGCACGGGTGCGGGGCGAGTGTGCGGCACGGGTGAGGGGCGGGTCGCCCCCGTGCCCGCGTGCGCTGTGTGACCGGTTGTGTGCCGTGCCACAGGGGGGCGGGCGGCCGGGGCGGCCGGGGTCGGATAGCCTGATCGCTGGATATCTCTTCACATCAAGATTCAGAGGTGTCCAGCACCAGGGGCCCGGCACCAGGGGTCGGGGACCGCCACCGCCAGCTGTCTAACGGAGATCGCCATGACCCGCACTCCCGTGAATGTCACTGTGACCGGCGCAGCCGGCCAGATCGGCTACGCGCTGCTCTTCCGCATCGCTTCCGGCCACCTGCTCGGCCCGGACGTGCCGGTCAACCTGCGCCTCCTGGAGATCCCGCAGGGCCTCAAGGCCGCCGAGGGCACCGCGATGGAGCTCGACGACTGCGCCTTCCCGCTGCTGCGCAACATCGAGATCACCGACGACGCCAACGTCGGCTTCGCCGGTGCGAACGTCGCCCTGCTCGTCGGCGCCCGCCCGCGTACGAAGGGCATGGAGCGCGGCGACCTGCTCTCCGCCAACGGCGGCATCTTCAAGCCGCAGGGCAAGGCCATCAACGACAACGCCGCGGACGACATCAAGGTCCTCGTCGTGGGCAACCCGGCCAACACCAACGCGCTCATCGCGCAGGCCGCCGCCCCGGACGTACCGGCCGAGCGTTTCACCGCGATGACCCGCCTGGACCACAACCGCGCGATCTCGCAGCTGGCCGCCAGGACCGGTGCCGCCGTCTCCGACATCAAGAAGCTGACGATCTGGGGCAACCACTCGGCGACCCAGTACCCCGACATCTTCCACGCGGAGGTGGCCGGCAAGAACGCCGCCGACGTCGTCAACGACGAGAAGTGGCTGGCCGACACCTTCATCCCGACCGTCGCCAAGCGCGGCGCCGCGATCATCGAGGCCCGTGGCGCGTCCTCCGCCGCCTCGGCCGCCAACGCCGCCATCGACCACGTGCACACCTGGATCAACGGCACCGCCGAGGGCGACTGGACCTCGATGGGTATCCCGTCGGACGGCTCCTACGGCGTGCCCGAGGGCATCATCTCGTCCTTCCCGGTCACCACGAGGAACGGCACGTACGAGATCGTCCAGGGCCTGGACATCAACGAGTTCTCCCGCGCGCGCATCGACGCCTCGGTGAAGGAGCTCACCGAGGAGCGCGACGCGGTGCGCGAGCTCGGCCTGATCTGAGTCCCGGTCCCGGTCCCGCCGGAACCGCCGTACGCCGAAGCGCCCCCGCAGCATTCCGCTGCCGGGGCGCTTCGGCGTTCCGCGGGTCCCGCACCCGATGGACGCATGACCGGGCAGACGTCACCCGTGGTGACGCCACGGCTCCCAAAAGTCTCCACCGGGCTGCGGAGTGCGGGTATGGTGTCCCCTTTCCACCACCAACGCACGCTGCCGGAGCGTGAGTTGTGGTCAGCTAGGGGGAACCGGTGACCGGGAGTACCGTGCCGCAACCGTCGCGGAGCCAGGACGACCTGCTGGGGAAACCGCCCGTGCACCCGGCCACGAGCGAGGCCTGCAGACTGCTCTGCGCCGGGGTCTATCTGCACGACGGCTACCGCGACGCCGTGATCGACCAGCTGTATGTGCAGGAGGAGCGGATCGCCGCCCCGTCGACGGGTTTCGACGCCGCCCGGGTGCTGGCGCACGCCCTGCGGGCACGCCGCTCCGAACTCCGGTGGGCCGCGGGCATCCTGGCCACCTGGCTGCTGGGCGTCGTGCTCACCCGCGGTGCCGTCGCGGTCCTCGTGATGCCGTGCGTCCTGCTCGCCCTCGCGCCCTTGATCAGGGGGTCGGCGCGCAACCCACCGGTCTACCGCCGGATCCCGGCGTTCCTGATGCGCTGGTACGGGCGGGTCCTCCTGTTCCTCGCGGTGCTCTGGACCGTCGGCAGCGCCTTCGCCGGTCTCTTCGACGACGACGACGATTCCGGGAGCTACGACTCCTCGTACGGCTCCTCGTACGACTCCTCCGACGGGCTGTCCGACGGCTTGTCCGACGCGATCCCGGACGGGGCCGGTCTCGGTCTCGCCGTGCTGAACGAAGGCTTCTCCTCCGGCGGGTCCGGCTCGGGCGCGGCCTGGGGAGCGATTGCCTTCTTCGCCCTGATCGCCACCCTGGTGGGGCTCCGGCGCGGCCAGTTCGCCCGGGTCATGGCCGGTGAGCTGGCCAGGAAGAACTTCCCCGACCAGACCGCCGACCCGGCCGAACGGACCGTGGGCGGCCGCTTCCGGCGGCTCCAGCAGCGGATCAGGCTGGAGCAGCACGCCCCGCTGATCATGTACAGCGCCGGCGATCCGTTCTGCGGTGCCGGGGTCCCGTACCACCCGTGGAACCTGGCCGTCGAGCTCCGGCCGAGCGAGGACGGCCCGACCGAACCGATCGACAACGCGCGGATCCTCCGCCGGATCGTGCCACTGCTCCAGGAGCTGCGGGTGCCGTCTCCGCACGGCTCCCCGGAGGCTGCCGCCGCCGTACGGGACCGGCTGCGCGAGCTGCAGATCGACGAGTGCGTGTTCCTGCCGGTGCTGGGCATGCGGCGGCGCGAGGACGCCCCGTACGGTCCCGAGGGCTTCGAGACCCACCGGCTGGGCGCCGTCGAGGAGGGCGGGGAGAGCCGCAGGCACTTCCTGCGCATCCGTGTCGGCGGATGGAGCGAGGAGGTCGTCGTCACCGTCTTCGTCCGGGTCCACACCCAGGGCGGGATGCTGATGCTGGAGCTCGCGCCGCATGTCCTGATGCCGGTGCACCCGTTGTTCCAGGAGGCCGACCGGATCGCCCACCGGCACCGCAACAACAACTGGTTCGGGAAGACCGCCTGGGCGGTGGCCCGCACTCCGGGCTCGCTGGTGCGCTCGGTCGTCACCCTGGGCCGCGGCGCGGTCAGCGGCTGGACGGTCCTCACCGCCGGGAACAGCGGTGCGCTGACGGACGGGCCTGCGATGTCCATCCGGCAGCTGGGCTCGGACGACGAGGCCTCGCTCTTCCAGGACATGGACATCAACCGGTATCTGAAGAGCATCCAGGACCGGGTGACCGGTGGTGTGCGGCTCGCCCTGCGCGAAGCGGGCTGGCAGACCGACGAGTTCGAGCAGAAGATCGTGAACATCGGCGCGGGCGGGGTCTTCATCGAGTCCGCGAAGGACAGCGCGATCGGCATCGGGGACCACAACAACGTCTCGTACGGAAACGCCGGCCACCGGTCCACCGCGGACCCGAAGCGGGCCCCGGGGGCGAAACAGGGCCCCGGCGCGCAGAAGCCCCCGCCGAAGCCGTCCGGACCCGGCACCTCGCCGCGGCCGGACCAGCACCCGAACACCGGAGGTAAGTGACCATGGAGACGCCCGACGGACAGCAGCCGGTACAGCGGACCGTCCACGTGGGATCGGTGACCGGCAGCGCCTTCGCCATCGGTGACCACAACACCGTCACACAGCACCAGCACGCCGCTCCCGCCGACGGGACCCAGGCCGAACTGCTCCGCGCCGTGCGGGAGCTCCGCGCCGACCTCGAACGGTTCGTCGCCTCGGACGCCACGGAGATCCTCGACGCCGAACTGGTCTCGGTGACGGAGGAGATCGAGGGCGCCGGCGCGGCGACTCCCGGAAGGCTGGCCCGGCTCCGGGACGCACTGACGGCGACCGGTGCCCTCACCGGGACGCTGGCCTCCGGCATCGCCGTGGGGCAGGCGCTCGCCGCGCTGCTGGGGAGCTGAGCGGTGAACGGGGGCGGCGGAGCACGCTGGAACGACGAGACACAGAGCTGGGAGACCGAGGAGCGGCGCGGCCACACCCCGCCGCCCCCGCCGCTGCCCTCGGTACCGCCGGTGGTTCCGGTGGCCCCCGTGACGCAGGAGCCACCGGGGCCGCAGGGGCCTTGGGGTCCGGCCGGTCCTCCGGGCCCGGCAGGGCCGCCCGCGCCGCCGGGGACGTACAACAACATCACCGGGACCTTCGAGACCACCGGGACCGGCGGGGCGGGCGGCGGCAGGTCCTTCCGGGAGCGGGTCACCCCACTGACCGCCGGGGTCGCGGTGGGCGTGCTCGCGGTGGGTGCGGCGGCGCTGTGGTTCACGCTCGGCGGCGACAACGACGGCGGTCACGAAGGTGCGCGGGGGGCGAGCGCCACCTCCACCGAGCTGGAGAACTCGGCCGACGGGACGACCGGCGGTGAGGACGCCGGGGGGACCGACGGGGCCCTTCCCGATGCCTCCGCGTCGGAAACCGCCCAGGAATCCGCGTCGCCGTCCGGTGCGCCGCCTCCCGAATACGCCGATACGGACGACCGTGAAGGCTTCCGGATCGCTGTCCCCCGGGAGTGGGACGTCCGCACCGAGGACAAGGGCGCGGTGTTCTACAGGTCGGCCGACGGCGTGGAACTGATGCAGATCTTCCGGATCGCCGAGTCCATCACCGCCGTGGACGCCGTCGGACGCGCGTCCGAGGAACTCAGCTCCAACCCGGGCTTCGAGGAGATCAGCCGCGGCGCCGTGGAGAACCCCGGAGGCGGGGAGGCGGCCGAGCTGGTCTACGCGTACGACAGCGAGGAGACCGGCGGCCGGCGCCAGGTCGTCGAGCGCGTCTTCACGGCCTCGGACGGTCGGCTGTACGCGGTGCTGGTCGGCGCCGCCGACAGCGAGTGGCCGCGGCAGCAGGAGATCCTGGACGTGGCCGTGACGCACTTCGACCCGTACGGCAGTCCGTTCTGACCGCCGGTTCCGCTCCCCCCTGTGGCGCCGTCCTCGAAGCCATCAGCGTCCGACGCCGTTCAGGGTCCGACCCCGTTCAGGGGCTGAGGCTGTTCAGCGCCTGAGGCTGTTCAGTGCTTGAGGCCGTTCAGTGCTTGAGGTCGCCGGGGGTGTAGTGACCGGGGACCTGGCGGGTGGACACGCCGAAGCGGTTCCAGGCGTTGATCACCGTGATGGTGGAGATCAACTGCGCGAGTTCCGCCTCCTCGAAGTGCTCGGCGGCCTTCGCGTACACCTCGTCCGGGACGGAGCCGTCGGTCAGCACCGTGATGGCCTCGGTCAGCTCGATCGCCGCCACCTCCTTCTCCGTGTAGAAGTGCCGCGACTCGTCCCAGGCGCTGAGCTGGACGATCCGCTCGACGGACTCGCCCGCCGCGAGCGCGTCCTTGGAGTGCATGTCCAGGCAGAAGGCGCAGCGGTTGAGCTGCGAGGCCCGCACCTTCACCAGTTCGACCAGGAGCGGGTCCAGACCCTTCCTGGAGGCGGCGTCCAGCCGGACCATCGCCTTGTAGACATCGGGGGCGAGCCGGGACCAGGCCAGGCGGGCCGGGTGCTCGGGGGCGTACGCGGAGGTGGTGCGGTCGTGCGTGTGTGTCGTCATGTCTACGACGCTATGGCCTGGGTGGCGCAACGGTATGGTCCATTCCCATGACAGATTCCTGGGCCACTTTCGGTGCCGATCTGCATATCGAACCGCACGGCGGGGGACTGCGCAGCGGACTGATAGAGGCCCTGCGGGAGGCCGTGCGCACCGGGCGGCTGACTCCCGGGACCCGGCTGCCGTCCTCCCGCACGCTCGCCGCCGACCTGGGCGTCGCCCGGAACACCGTGGCCGACGCCTACGCCGAACTGGTCGCCGAGGGCTGGCTCACCGCCCGGCAGGGTTCGGGGACCCGGGTCGCGCCGAGGTCCGTGCCGCGCCGGGCGGACCCGGCCGTGCCACCGTCCCCCGCGGTGCGGTCCGGGCCCGTCCACAACCTGAAGCCCGGCTCGCCCGACCTTGCCGCCTTCCCGCGCGCGGAGTGGCTCAAGGCGGCCCGCCGGGCGCTGACCGCCGCCCCCAACGAGGCGTTCGGGTACGGCGATCCGCGCGGACGCGTCGAACTGCGCACCGTACTGGCCGAGTATCTGGCGCGGGCCCGCGGGGTGTACGCGGCACCGGAGCGGATTCTGGTCTGTGCCGGCTTCGTCCACGGGCTGATGCTGCTGGGCAAGGTGCTCGGGGCGCGGCGGGTGCGGGAGGTCGCCGTCGAGTCGTACGGGCTCGACCCGCACTGGAACCTGCTGAGGGAGGCCGGACTGCGTACCCCGTGCCTGCCGTTGGACGGCCTCGGGTCCCGTACGGGGGAGCTGGCCGGGATGCGCGGCGTCAGGGCGGTCCTGATGACGCCCGCGCACCAGTTCCCGACGGGCGTCCCGCTGCACCCCGACCGGCGGGCCGCCGCGGTCGACTGGGCCCGGTCCACGGCGGGGCTGATCCTGGAGGACGACTACGACGGGGAGTTCCGGTACGACAGACAGCCGGTGGGGGCGCTTCAGGGGCTCGATCCGGAGCGCGTCGTCTACCTGGGAACCGCCAGCAAGTCCCTCGCGCCCGGTCTGCGCCTCGCCTGGATGGTGCTGCCGCAGGAGCTGGTGACGGAGGTGGCGCGGGCCAAGGGGGAGTTCGACTGGACACCGGGCGCGCCGGATCAGCTGACGCTCGCGGAGTTCATCGCCTCGGGGGCGTACGACCGCCATGTGCGCTCGATGCGGCTGCGGTACCGGCGCCGCCGCGACCAGCTCGTCGCCGCGCTCGCCGAACGCGCGCCGGACATCAGGGTCGGCGGAATCGCGGCCGGGCTGCACGCGGTCCTCGAACTCCCCGAAGGCAGCGAGCGCGCGGTGATCCAGGCGGCCGCCTGGCAGGGGCTGGCCCTGGAGGGCCTCGCGCGCTTCCGGCACCGCGACGCGCCGCCCGGCCGTGACGCGCTGGTGATCGGCTACGGCTCCCCGCCCGACAGCGCCTGGGCGGGGGCGCTGGACGCACTGTGCCGGGTGCTGCCGTAGGGGCCGCGAGGGCGCGGGGCGCAGGGGCCACCGGCTGCCGGGCCGCCGGGGCGAGGGTCTGCCTACGCCTTCCCCGCTGACGTCCCCGGCGCCCCTGCCGTGTCCGGAGCCCCCGCCCCGTCCACCGGTGCCTCGCCGAACCGGGCCAGGGCCAGCGCCCCCGCGACGGCCACCGCGAACCCGGTGACCGCCAGCCACCCGAGGCCGTCCCGGGTCTCGTCGCCGAGCCAGATGACCCCGACCAGGGCCGGGCCGATGGTCTCGCCGAGCACCATCCCGGCCGTCGCGGTGGTCACCGGACCACGCTGCAGTGCGGACGTGAGCAGCAGCGCGGGGTCGACCCCCGCTTCGGAGCCCGGCCGGGCCGCGGCGCGGGCCGCGACGGCCTGGAGGACGGAGGCCGTGCCGAAGCAGACCGCGGAACCGAGCGCGCAGATCATCCCAAAGAACACATAGGGACTCTACTGGCGCGTGGTTGACGCACCGGGTTCCGATCGAGTGGCCCGGCCATCTAATCTGACGAGCGGTCTGAGGGTGGACCGAACAGGACAGGAAACGACAGCACAGGGCAACGGGGGAGCGGAAAATGTCCAAGCGGAGGCTGAGATCGAGCACTGTGGTGCTCGGCGGTATGGGAGTGCTCGCGGCGACGATCACCTCCTGCGGTTCGGATCCGGACCGGCGGTGCGTCGACCCGCTGACCCAGGACAAGCTGCCGAGTTACGAGTGCGCGGGCGGCAGCGGCGGCAGCAGCAGCGGTGGCAGCGGCTCGTACTACTACGGCGGCACCAGCAGCAACGGCAAGGTGACCGGCGGCAGTTTCAACAAGGCCGCGGTCGACCGAGGCGGGTTCGGCTGCTCCGGAACGGGCGGCGGCTGACGCGCATGCGACGCCGCACGATCGAACCGCGCCCCGGCTGGCAGGAGACCGTCGAGGAACAGGGCCTGGTCTACCCGCTCACCCGTTACCCGGACGGCTCGCTGCGCCCCTACTGGGACGAGAGCGCCTACTACGTCTTCACGCTGCCCGAGGTCGAGGCGCTCGAAGAGGTCGTCGAGGAACTGCACACGATGTGCCTGGCCGCGGCCGCGCACATCGTCGAGCGGGACCGGTTCGCCGATCTCGGCATCACCGACCGCCGGCTGGCCGCACTGATCGCCGACTCCTGGCGGCGCCGCGCCGAACTGCCCTCCCTGTACGGCAGGTTCGACCTCCGGTACGACGGCACCGGCCCGGCGAAGATGCTGGAGTACAACGCCGACACCCCGACCTCGCTGGTGGAGGCCGCGAGCCCGCAGTGGTTCTGGATGGAGGACCGGTTCCCCGGCGCGGACCAGTGGAACTCCCTCCACGAGCGCCTCGTCGAGGCCTGGAAGCGGCAGGCGCCCCTGCTGCCGCCGGGGCCGCTGCACTTCGCGCACTCGGACGGCGACGAGCTCGGCGAGGACCTGATGACGGTCGCGTATCTGCGCGAGACCGCCCAGCAGGCCGGGATCGACACCGAGGCGCTGTCCGTCGAACACATCGGCTGGGACCGGCTGAGCGGGCGCTTCGTCGACGAGCGGCTCCGCTTCATCCGGAGCTGCTTCAAGCTCTACCCCTGGGAGTGGCTGGCGACGGACCGCTTCGGACCGCATGTGCTGGACACGCTCGACAACGGCGGCGGCACCGGCACCACCTGCTGGATCGAACCCGCCTGGAAGATGCTCCTCTCCAACAAGGCGCTGCTGGCCGTCCTGTGGGAGCTGTACCCGGGACATCCGAACCTGCTGCCGTCCTACCTCGACGGCCCCCGCGGCCTCGCCGGACCCGGCGGCGCCGGATACGCCGCCAAGCCCCTGCTCGGCCGCGAGGGCGCCGGGGTCACCCTCCACGGGCCGGGAAGCGCGGCGGCGGTACGGGACGAGCCCTGCTGCTACCAGGAGCTCGCCCCGCTGCCCGACTTCGACGGCAACCGGGTGGTGCTGGGCGCGTGGGTCGTCGAGGACGAGGCCGCCGGACTCGGCATCCGGGAATCGGCGGGTCCTGTCACGGACGAGTACGCCCGCTTCCTGCCCCACGTCATCCTCTAGCCGGGACCCGGGACCCGGGACCCGGGACCCGGGCCCCGGCCCCCGAACCGAGGGCCGGGACCCGTGCGCCCTGTACGCCCCGGTCCGTACGCTCAGGCGCCCGCCCGTACGCTCAGGCGCCCGCGCCGTCCACCCGCGTCAGGCGCCGAGCTCCGCCCGCAGCTGGTCCAGGCCCCAGTCGAGGTCCTCCTTGGAGATCACCAGCGGCGGCGCGATCCGGATCGTCGAGCCATGGGTGTCCTTGACCAGCACCCGGCGTCGCATCAGCCGCTCGGAGATCTCCCGGCCCGTGCCCAGGGCCGGGGCGATGTCGACGCCCGCCCACAGGCCGCGCCCCCGGACGGCCTCCACCGAGCCGCCGCCCGTCAGCAGCCCCAGCTCCCGGTGCAGGTGATCACCCAGCTCCGCCGCCCGCTGCTGGTACTCGCCCGTCCGCAGCATCGCGATCACCTCCAGTGCGACCGCGCACGCCAGCGGATTGCCGCCGAACGTCGAACCGTGCTCCCCGGGCCGGTACACGCCCAGTACCGCGGCCGACGAGACCACGGCGGAAACCGGTACGATCCCGCCGCCCAGCGCCTTGCCGAGCAGATACATGTCGGGCACGACGCCCTCGTGCTCACAGGCGAAGGTCTTTCCCGTCCGGCCCAGGCCCGACTGGATCTCGTCCGCGATGAACAGCACGTTCCGCTCGCGGGTCAGCTCCCGGACCCCGGGCAGATAGCCGGGCGGCGGCACCAGCACCCCGGCCTCGCCCTGGATGGGCTCCATCAGCACCGCCACGGTGTTCTCCGTCATCGCCGCGCGGAGCGCGGTCAGGTCCCCGTACGGCACGATCTCGAACCCCGGGGTGTACGGGCCGAAGTCGGCCCGTGCCTCGTGGTCCGTGGAGAAGCTGATGATCGTGGTCGTCCTGCCGTGGAAGTTGTCCGAGGCGACGATGATCTTCGCCATGCCGTCCGGGACGCCCTTGACCCGGTAGCCCCACTTGCGGGCCGTCTTCACCGCGGTCTCCACCGCCTCGGCGCCGGTGTTCATGGGCAGGACCATCTCCATGCCGCACAGCTCGGCGAGCTCCGTACAGAACTCGGCGAAGCGGTCGTGGTGGAAGGCCCGGGAGGTGAGGGTCACCCGCTCCAGCTGAGCCTTGGCCGCCTCGATCAGGCGGCGGTTGCCGTGACCGAAGTTCAGCGCCGAGTAGGCGGCGAGCATGTCCAGATAGCGCCGCCCCTCGACATCGGTCACCCAGGCGCCTTCCGCCGAGGCGACGACGACAGGCAACGGGTGGTAGTTGTGCGCGCTGTGCGCCTCGGCGGAGGCGATGGCAGTTTCCGTGGTCGACACGGGATCTCCGTTCGTCGTGCGGCGTGGGCGGGGGTCGTGCCCACTTTGTATCGTCGGTCCGATCCGGCGCGAGGAAACCTTCACGGCGCGGCGCGCCTCGCGCGCCGGTCCGTGCGGGGCGCGTCATCGCGGCGCGTCATCGTGTGCGCGGGGGCGCGGTACCGCACGTGCGGGGGCGCGGTGCCGCACATGAGGGGGCGCGCAGATTTGCGCCGTACACCGGCTGCCGGAGAACGGTTCCGCACCTGAGACAATGGGTCCCATGGCCTCTGATCGTCCTCGCGTGCTCTCCGGAATCCAGCCCACCGCAGGCTCGTTCCACCTCGGCAACTACCTCGGTGCGGTCCGCCAGTGGGTGGCGCTGCAGGAGTCCCACGACGCCTTCTACATGATCGTGGACCTGCATGCGATCACCATTCCGCAGGACCCCGCGGAGCTGCGCGCGAACACCCGGCTCGCCGCCGCCCAGCTGCTGGCGGCCGGCCTGGACCCCGACCGGTGCACGCTCTTCGTGCAGAGCCATGTCCCCGAGCACGCCCAGCTCGGCTGGGTCATGAACTGCCTCACCGGCTTCGGCGAGGCGTCCCGGATGACGCAGTTCAAGGACAAGTCCGCCAAGCAGGGTGCCGACCGGGCGACCGTGGGCCTTTTCACCTACCCGGTCCTCCAGGTCGCGGACATCCTGCTCTACCAGGCCAACCAGGTCCCGGTCGGCGAGGACCAGCGCCAGCACATCGAGCTCACCCGGGACCTCGCCGAGCGGTTCAACGGCCGGTTCGGGCAGACGTTCACCATTCCGGAGCCGTACATCCTCAAGGAGACGGGGAAGATCTACGACCTCCAGGACCCGTCGGTCAAGATGAGCAAGTCGGCGTCCACGCCGAAGGGCCTCATCAACCTGCTGGACGAGCCGAAGATCACGGCGAAGAAGGTCAGGAGCGCCGTCACCGACACCGACACGGTCATCCGTTACGACACGGAGAACAAGCCGGGCGTCAGCAACCTCCTGAGCGTCTACTCCACCCTCACCGGAACCGGAATCGCGGATCTGGAGCAGAAGTACGAGGGCAAGGGCTACGGTGCGCTCAAGACCGACCTCGCCGAGGTCATGGTGGAGTTCGTCACCCCGTTCCGGAGCCGTACGCAGGAATATCTGGACGACCCGGAGACGCTGGACTCCATCCTGGCCAAGGGTGCGGAGAAGGCCAGGACCGTCGCCGCGGAGACCCTGGCGCAGACCTACGACCGTATGGGCCTTCTGCCCGCCAAGCACTGAGTCCAACGGCCCTGGCGAGAACGCCGCCGCAGGCTGCACACTTGCGGCGGCGGGACCGAGAACCGGCCATCGGCGGACCGACCGACGAGGATTGAGGAGAACGACGTGGGGACCGTAACGCTCGGCGTTTCGATCGCGGTCCCGGAGCCCTACGGCAGCCTGCTCCAGGAGCGGCGCGCGAGCTTCGGGGACCCTGCCGCCTACGGCATTCCCACCCACGTCACCCTGCTCCCGCCGACGGCGGCGGAGGCGGCCGACCTGCCGGCGGTCGAGGCGCATCTCGCCCGGATCGCCACGGCCGGCCGGCCCTTCCCGATGCGGCTGTCCGGCACCGGGACCTTCCGGCCGCTCTCGCCGGTCGTCTTCGTCCAGGTCGTCGAGGGCGCCTCGGCCTGCTCCTGGCTGCAGAAGCGGGTCCGGGACGCGTCCGGGCCGCTGGTGCGCGATCTCCAGTTCCCGTACCACCCGCACGTCACCGTGGCGCACGACATCTCCGAGGAGGCGATGGACCGGGCGTACGAGGAGCTCTCCTCCTACGAGGCCGCCTGGACCTGCGGTTCCTTCGCGCTCTACGAACAGGGCGCGGACGCCGTCTGGCGCAAGATCAATGAATTCCCCTTCGGAGGCGGCGTCGCGCCCGCCGTTCCCGCACAGGGCGGCTCCTCCGTGGACGAGCCGTCGCTGCACCCCTGAGCGGCGGGCCGCCGGGCAGCCCTCAGACGGGCAGCCCTCAGACGGACAGCCGCCGGAACAGTGGGCGCGGCACATGACGCAGTGCCGACATCACCACCCGTAGCGCCCCGGGCACCCACACCGTCCCGGTGCCCTGCCTCAGCCCTGTCACGATGGCGTCCGCGACCGCCTCCGGGGTGGTCATGAGCCGCCGGCGCACGAGTTCCGCGGGGTCCACGACACCTGTCACCGCCGCTGCCCCGTCCGTGCCGTCCGGCTCGGCCCCGTCGCCGCGTACGGAGCCCGGGTGTACGGAACCGGGGTGTACGGAACCGGGGCGGACGGGACCGGGGCGGACGATCATCACCCGCACCCCCGTGCCGTGCAGCGCGTCTCCCAGCCCCTGCGCGAACGCGTCCAGGCCGGCCTTGCTCGACCCGTAGATGAAGTCGGCGCGGCGTACGCGCTCGCCGGACACGGAGGAGAGCACGACCAGCGACCCATGACCCTGCGCCTGGAGCGCGCCCGCGCACACCAGCCCGGCGGAGACCGCCCCCGTGTAGTTGGTCCGGGCGACCCGGACCGCCCGCAGCGGCTCCTCCTCGTCGCGCGTCTGGTCGCCCGGGATGCCGAACGCCATCATCACCAGATCGATGTCGCCCTCCGCGAAGACCTTGCCGAGCACCGTCTCGTGGGACTCCGGGTCGAGGGCGTCGAAGGCGACGGTACGGACCTCGGCGCCGCGCGCGCGGAGCCCGGCGGCGGCGGTCTCCAGGGCGGGGGAGGGGCGGCCGGCCAGCCACACCGTGCGGGTGCGGAGCGCGATCAGCCGGCGCGCGGTGGCCAGCGCGATCTGTGAGGTGCCGCCGAGGACGAGCAGGGACTGCGGGGCACCGAAGGCGTCCTTCACGAAATCACTCCTGGTGGGAACGGGATACGGACGGGAGCTCACAGCGAGAGCCGGCGGGAGAGGTCGGACCGGAACGCTCCGCCGGGGTCCAGCTCCGCCCGCAGCGCCCGGAACTCGGGCAGCCGCGGATACATCGCGGCCAGTACCCCGGGCCGCATCCGGGCGTCCTTCGCCAGGCAGACCCGGCCGCCGGCCGCCGCCACCTCCTCGTCGAGCCCGTCCAGGAACCGCCCCAGACCGGGCAGGCCGACGGGCAGATCGAGTGCGAGCGACCAGCCGGGAGCCGGGAACGACAGCCAGCCCGGGTCGGCCCGGCCGAACCGTTTGAGCACGGCGAGGAACGAGGGACAGCGGCGCGTGGAGAGGCGCCGCACGACGCGGTGCAGCGTCTCCTCCTGCCCGTAGGGGACGACGAACTGGTACCGCACGAAGCCGCCGCGGCCGTGCAGCCGGTTCCAGTGCGGTACGCCGTCCAGGGCGTGGAAGAACGTGGGGATCCGCTGGAGCTCACCGGTGCGGGACCTGGGGGCGGCGCGAAAGCGGAGTTCGTTGTACAGGGCGGCGGAGGTCCGGCCGAGCAGCCCCGCCGGGACGAGGGCGGGGGCGGCCGGCAGTTGCCCCGGGCGGAACGCGAGCGGGGTGCGCCGCGCGCGTGCCGGGAGCGTGTGCAGGGGCGCGTGCTCCCCACGGGTGATGATGCCGCGCCCCGTCGCGCCGCCCCGTGCCAGCAGATCGAGCCAGGCGGACGCGTAGCGATGGCGGTCCCCACCGGCCGTGAACCGGGCCAGCAGGTCGTCCAGATCGGTCGCCCGCTCCGTGTCGACCGACATCAGCGAGGAGGTGACCGGCTGGAACCGCAGGGTGGCGGCGAGCACGACACCGGTCAGCCCCAGCCCGCCGGCGGTCGCGTCGAAGAGCGCGGTGCCGGGCAGCACCGTACGCACCTCGCCGTCCGCGGTGAGCAGTTCCAGCGAGCCGACATGCCGGGAGAAGGAACCGGAGAGGCGATGGTCGCGGCCCTGGACGTCGGAGCCGATCGCACCGCCGACCGTGATGTGGCGGGTCGAGGGCGTGACCGGCACGAACCGGCCCAGCGGCAGCAGCACCTCCATCAGCCGGTGCAGGCTCACCCCCGCGTCGCACACCACGGTGCCCGTACGGGTGTCGATGGTGTGGACGCGGTTCAGCGCGGTCATGTCGAGGACGGAGCCGCCCGCGTTCTGGGCCGCGTCGCCGTGCGCGCGGCCGAGCCCGCGGGCGAGGACGCCGCGGGGACCACGCCCGCGCACGACGGCCGCCGCCTCCTCGTAACTGCGGGGGCGGAACCGCAGCGCGGTCGTCGGGGCGGTGCGGCCCCAGCCGGTCAAGGACACCGTGTCGACGGACATGATGGTGACCGTATCGCCAGACAAAACCCCTTTGCGGCATTTGTTACGGTGCTCACTGGAATGGGTGATTGATTGGGTGTCAGAGAACCACCCGCACCGGTTCTTCCGGGCCTGGAGGGTACGCGTACGTCATGGACTGGCTGAAGAAACTCCCCGTCGTCGGGCCGCTCGTCTCCCGGCTGATGGGGACGCACGCCTGGCGCTCCTACGAGAGGCTGGACCGGGTCCACTGGGCCCGGCTGGCCGCCGCCATCACCTTCATCAGCTTCCTGGCGCTCTTCCCGCTGATCGCGGTCGGTGCGGCGATCGGCGCCGCGCTGCTCTCCGACAAGCAGCTGGACAAGATCGAGGACAAGATCGCCGATCAGGTGCCGGGCATCTCCGACCAGCTCGGCATCGACAATCTGGTGGCCCACGCGGGCACGGTCGGTGTGGTGGCCGGTGCGCTGCTGCTGTTCACCGGTATCGGCTGGGTCGGCTCACTGCGGGAGTGTCTGCGCGCGGTCTGGGAGATGGACGGCGTCGAGGAGGGCAACCCGGTCGTCCGCAAGCTCAAGGACGCCGGGCTGCTGCTGGGCCTGGGCGGCGCGGCGCTCGCGACGCTGGCGGTCTCCGCGGCCGGTTCGACGGCCGTCGGCCGGACCGCCGATCTGCTGGGCGTCACCGATCACGGTGCGGGTGGTGTGCTGTTGCAGGTGGCCGCACTGGTGGTGGCCGTTCTCGCCGACTTCCTGCTGCTGCTCTATCTGCTGACGCTGCTGCCCGGGGTGGAGCCGCCGAGGCGCCGGCTGCTGGTCGCCGGGCTGCTCGGCGCGGTCGGCTTCGAACTGCTCAAACTGCTGCTCGGCAGCTATATGAAGGGCGTCGCGTCCAAGAGCATGTACGGGGCCTTCGGCGTGCCCGTCGCCCTGCTCCTGTGGATCAACTTCACCGCGAAGCTGCTGCTGTTCTGCGCCGCCTGGACGGCGACGCGGAGCAAGGTCGGTATCGAGGGAGAAGCAGAAGGAGAGGCAGAAGGAGAAGCAGCAGCAGAAGGAACGGGAAAGGAGCGGGGGCGGGCGGAGGGCGGCCGGACGGAGGGGGCGGTCAGCGACGGGGAAGGCGGCGGACCAGGTCGGGCAGCGGCCAGCGCCGGTTGACCAGGAACACCCCGGCCGCCAGCACGACCAGCACTCCGCCGGTGATCGCCAGCGCGATCCCGACCCCGCTGGAGCCCTTGGAGGCGACCGCGGTCTTCTTCTTCGCGGACGCCTCCCCGTCCTGCCCGGACTTGTTCGCCCCGGCGGCCGGCTCGGCGCCCTTGCCTGTCCCGGTCTCCGCGGACTTCGGCGGCACCAGCTCGCCGACCGGCGTCACCTTGCCGCTCGCGCTGAAGCCCCAGTCGAGCAGGCTCGCGGCCTCCTTGTACACGGCGTGGCTCTCGTCGGAGGACGGGTTCATGACGGTGACCAGCAGCACCCGGCCGTCGCGCTCGGCGACACCGGTGAAGGTGTTGCCCGCGTGGGTGGTGTAGCCGTTCTTGACCCCCGCGATGCCCTTGTACGGCTCCACCCCGATGTCCCCGGTGATCAGCCGGTTGGTGTTCTGGATCTCGAAGCTCTCGCGCTTCTTGCCCTTCTTCTCCTCGCCGGGGAAGTCGGCCGAGGCCGTCGCGGAGTACTCGCGGAAGTCCTTCTTCTGCAGCCCGCTGCGGGCGAACAGGGTGAGGTCGTACGCGCTGGAGACCTGGTTCGGCGCGTCGTACCCGTCCGGCGAGACCACCGTCGTGTCGAGGGCCTGCAACTCCTCGGCGTGGCTCTGCATCGCCTGGACCGTCTTGGGGACGCCGCCGAACATCGAGGCCAGCACGTGCACCGCGTCGTTGCCGGAGCGCAGGAACACCCCGAGCCACAGGTCGTGGACCGTATAGGTGTGGTCCTCCTTGACGCCCACCAGGCTGCTGCCCGCGCCGACACCGGCGAGTTCGGCGTCCGTCACCTTGTGGGTGAGGCTCTTCGGCTGGAGCGCCGGCAGGACCGTGTCCGCGAAGAGCATCTTCAGGGTGGAGGCGGGAGGCAGCCGCCAGTGGGAGTTGTGCGCCGCCAGCACCTGGCCGTTCTCCGCGTCCGCGACGATCCACGACCGGCCCGTGAGGTCCTTGGGCAGGACCGGGGCGCCGGGCCCCAGATTGACCTGGGTTCCGACCTTGGCGAGCTGCTCACCGCCGACGTTCGACATGGGGTGCGTCGGCTTCGGCTGCTTGTCGTCGGTCTTGTCCTTGTCGGCCGCAGAAGCGGGACTGAGGACAAAACCGGACAGCAACGCGGCGGAGAGGACCGTCAACACGGTCTTTTTCAGAGCATGCACGGTCGGAAACGTACAGGGCGAAGATGTGCTTGGGGACCCGGACCGCCGGACCCGCCGCAGGTAACGCCAGGACAGCCCACCCCGCACCCCGCCGTACCCCCCACCCCGGGCGATCCGGCCGGAGGCGGGCGGTGATACTGAATCCATGAAGCTCAGCCGCCCCGTCTCCTGGTTCCTGCTCGCGTTCGGGGTGTGGAGCTGGTTCATCTGGATCACTTTCGTCAAGAACCTGTGGAAGGACGGCAGCGGGCTCGCGTTCGACGACGCGGGCGACCCGACCACCTATTTCTGGGTGCACCTGCTGCTCGCCATCACGTCCTTTCTTCTGGGGACGGCGGTCGGGGTGATCGGGTTCCGTGGTGTCAGGGCTTTGCGCCGTGAGCGCACCTGACCCTCGCGGTACGAACCGGCAGGGGGAGCGGTCCGGCGGCCGGTCCGAGGACAGGCAAACGGGGGTGCGCACATGGCAGTGGTCTTCATCCTGGTGGCGGTCGGGGTACTGGCGCTGCTCGCCGCCGTGCACCGCTACGTATGGCGGCGTCTCGTCGGTGACACGACGGCGCCGGGCAGCGCGATGCGCCGGGCGGGCACGGCCGCCGCGTTCGTCCTGCCCCTGCTGAGCGTCGGCGCGCTCGTCTCCGGCCGCGCCGGATTCCCCTTCTGGCTCCAGCAGGTACTCGCCTGGCCGGGCTATCTGTGGCTGGCCGCGCTCCTGTACCTGACGCTGGCCCTGCTCGTCGGCGAGGCCGTACGCCCCCTCCTGCGCCGGGTGCTCGCCCGCCGGGACGGCCCGGCGGAGGCGGGTGCCCACCCGCGTACCGAGACGATGGCCCTGTCCGGAGCCCCCGCCGCCCCCTCCGCGCCCTCCGCCGGCTCCTCGACCACGCCGGATGCCCCGGACGCGGACACGGCGGCGCCCGAAGCACCCCCGACCGCGGCGGCCGGGCCCTCGCGGCGGCTGTTCGTCGCCAGGGCCGTCGGCGGCGCCGCCGCCGTCGCCGGGCTCGGCACCGTCGGGTACGGCACCCACGGGGTGCTGCGCGGCCCCCGTACGAAGCGGATCACCGTACCCCTCGCCCGGCTGCCCCGCTCGGCACACGGGTTCCGGATCGCCGTCGTCAGCGATGTCCACCTCGGCCCCATCCTCGGCCGCGCCCACACCCGGCGCATCGTCGACGCGGTGAACGCGACCCGGCCCGATCTGATCGCCGTCGTCGGGGACCTCGTCGACGGGTCCGTCGCGGACCTGGGCACGGCCGCGGAGCCGCTGGCCGGGCTCGAAGCACGGCACGGCAGCTTCTTCGTCACCGGGAACCACGAGTACTTCTCCGGCGCGGCCCAATGGGTCGACCACGTAAGGGAGCTGGGACTGCACCCGCTGGAGAACGCCCGTGTGGAGATCGACGGCTTCGACCTCGCCGGGGTCAACGATGTCGCCGGGGAGAGCGAGGGCCAGGGCCCCGACTTCGTACGGGCCCTCGGCGACCGGGACCGCTCCCGCGCCGCCGTCCTCCTGGCCCACCAGCCCGTCGTGATCCACGACGCCGTCGAGCACGGCGTCGACCTCCAGCTCTCCGGCCACACCCACGGCGGACAGCTCTGGCCCGGCAGTCTCATCGCCGGACTGGCCAACCCCACCGTCGCCGGACTCGAACGCTACGGGGACACCCAGCTCTACGTCTCGCGCGGCGCGGGAGCCTGGGGGCCGCCCGTGCGGGTGGGGGCGCCGTCGGACATCACGGTGGTGGAGCTGGCCTCCCGGCAGGCCTGAGAACCGTCCCGCGGACCGCTTTCCGCGGCGATCGTGATGCTCCCGGAATCCGGACCGAAGCGTCACCGTCTGCTACGAAAAAAGACCAAGTGGATGGCGTAAACACCCTTATCGGACGTGTCATGTTTCAGGCGGCGAACAAATCGCTGTGAGTCCCCTATTTACTCTTCCAGTTGTGAAAATCGTGTGATTGGGTAAGCGCGAGCATGCGGCAATGTGCGTGTCTGAGCACATAGTCGAGGTGGGGCTGGTAAGGGAGAGCACGGCAATGCGGTCGATCCGGATACGGATTCTCGCGATTCTCGCGGTACTGATCATCGCGGGCGTCGGCGCCTGGCAACTACTTCCCTCGGACGGGAAGAAGACTGATCCGGTCACAGTGGGCACGACCGATGCCGTGACCTCGCTGGACCCCGCCGGTGCGTACGACGCCGGTTCCTGGGCGATCTACAGCAATCTCTACCAGTCGCTCATGACGTTCAGGGCCGGGGCGATCGTGCCCGAACCGGACGCCGCCGAGAGCTGCGGATTCGTCGGGCAGAAGCTCCAGACGTACCAGTGCAAGCTGCGCAACGACCTCACCTTCTCCAACGGCCGGAAGATCACCGCCGCCGATGTCGAGTACTCCTTCGAGCGGATGCTCAGGATCAAGACCGACGTCGGCCCCTCGGCGCTGTTCCCGAGCCTGAAGAACGTCGTGACCGAAGGCCGCACCATCACCTTCAACCTGTCCTCGCGCGACGCGACCTTCCCGCAGAAGCTCGCCACCGGCGCGGGTTCGATCGTGGACTCCACCCAGTACCCCGAGAGCAAGCTCCGTGGCGGGAACAAGGTCGACGGTTCCGGACCGTACGTCCTCAAGTCCTACGAGCCGGGCGTCCGCGCCGAGCTGGTACCCAACCTCAAGTACCGGGGCGCGCTCAAGAAGACCGGCGAAGCGGTCGAGATCCGCTACTACAAGGGCTCCGAGGACCTTCTGACGGGCTGGAAGAGCGGTGACCTCGATGTCACGCACCGTCAGCTGCCGCCCGCCCGGCTCGCCGAGCTGAACCCGGGCGACCCGGACCTGCGCGTCACTGAGGCGGAGAGCGCCGAGATCCGCAACCTCGTCTTCAACGTCCGCGAGGGCTCACCATTCGCGAACAAGAAGGTCCGCCAGGCCGTCGCGGCGGTCATCGACCGCGGTCCGCTGGTGGGCGAGGTCTACCGGAGCACCGTCGAGCCCCTCTACTCGCTGATCCCGCAGGGCTACATCGGCCACAGCACCCCGTTCTTCGACAAGTACCCCTCGCCCGACCCCGACCGTGCCAAGAAGCTGATGCAGGAGGCCGGCGTCGAGACTCCGCTGCGCATCAACTTCGCCTACAAGGCCGACGAGGCGTACACGGCGGAGACCGCCGAGCTGCGGCGCCAGCTGGAGAAGGACGGACTGTTCAAGGTCTCGGTGAAGGCCGTGAAGTGGACGGACTTCCAGAAGGGTTACGCGGAGGGCGCGTACGACGCGTACACCGTCGGCTGGCTCCCCGACTACCCGGACCCCGACACCTTCAGCCAGCCGCTCGTCGGCCGCGACAACAGCCTCCACAACGGCTACGCGAGCAAGCAGATGGACGAGCTGATCACGGCCACGCTCCAGTACAGCGACAGGGGCAGGACCTCGGCCGACTTCAAGAAGCTCCAGCAGCTGGTCGGCGAGGACGTTCCGCTGGTCCCGCTGTGGCAGAAGAAGGACTACGTCGTCGCCAAGACGGACATCTCCGGATCCCAGTACCTCTCCAACGGCACCGGCATCTGGCGCCTGTGGGAGCTCGGCCGGATCTGACGCCGCCGGACCCCCTCACCCCGAAGTCCCGCCACGCCCACCCGGGCGTACGGCGGGACTTCTCGGTTCCCGCGCGACAGCCCTCAGGCCCTCTTGCGGGCGGTGGCCGTCTCGGCCATCCCCGGCAGGAAGTCGGTGAACAGCTCGTGCACCTCGTGGACGAGCGGCCGCAGCACGCGGAACCGGGCGAGCGCCACGCCCCGGGTGGTGAGCCGGGCGCCGCGCACCGCGAGCCGGCGGCTGCGCTCGCGCTCCGGAGAACGGTCGAACACCCAGTACAGGACGAGTCCCATCTGGGAGAGCCACATCAGCTCGGGCAGGATGTCCACGAGCTCCGCGGGGATCTTGGCCTTGGAGCCCGCCAGCACTTCGCGGTGGATGGCGATGGACGCCTCGCGGGCGGGCTCCGACTCGACGGAGAAGGGGCTCAGCGGGCTCTCCGGGTCGGCGGCGTTCTTGAAGAACTGGGCCGCGAACTCGTGGTACGGCGCGGCGATGTCCAGCCAGCACGTCAGGACCCCGGCCAGCCGGGTCTCCAGATCCGTCTCCTTGTCCAGGACCTCCCGGACCGCTGCGGCGTGTTCGGCGCCGATCCGGTCGTAGAAGCCCTGGACGAGGTGTTCCTTGCTCGCGAAGTAGTAGTAGGCGTTGCCGACGGAGACACCGGCCTCCTGGGCGATGGCTCGCATGGTCGTCTTGTCGAAACCGCGCTCCTGGAAGAGCCGGAGCGCGGTTTCGAGGATGAGCGTGCGGGTCTGCTCGCTCTTGGGGGCCTTGGCCGGCTTGACATCCTTCACGCCCGGATCGCCCTTCACACCTAGCTCGTCCTGCTTGTCGCTCGCCACGGTCCCCAGGCTATCCGCCCGTTTCGGCACCCATGACCGGGACTTCGCAGGCCCCGCCGCCCCCGCCGCACGAGGGTGCGGTCACCGAGCGGTACTTCGCCGCGGCCAGTACGGTCGCACGGGCGAACGGGCGGCCCGCCGGGGTGGTCAGCCAGTGGGCCTTGGGCCGGTGCTCGGACAGTGCCCAGAGGCAGACGATCCAGGCGGCGGTCCCCCGGTAGATCTGCCCCCGGTCGCCGATCACCGTGATCTCGTCGAGCGTCTTCGCGTGGTCGAGGCCGGGGAAGCGCCGGCGCGCCTCCTCGGAGGCGGCCGGCACGAGGTCCAGCGGGATGAGCTGATGCTGCTTCATCAGCCAGTGCCGTACGTGGACGCAGAGCGAGCACTGCGCGTCGTAGAGCACGGTGAGCCGTGTGACCGGGGTACGAGGTCCGGAGTCGGCCATCCGGCTCACCGTCCGGCGGCGGGGGCGATCCACGGGCCCTGCGGGGTGGGACCGGCCCAGCCCTGCGGCGGCACCGGCGGGGTCTGCTCGCGCTCCATCATGCCGCGCCGCCGGATCTTGTTCAGTACGTAGACGTTTGCGAGGTGCATGCCGCCGAGCACGAGCAGCACCACGCCGACCTTGGTCGACAGGGCGTCGAAGAGTTCGCGGGCGTTGGCCACGCTGTCGGCGTTCTTCAGATAGAGGGTCACGAAGCCGAGGTTGACCAGGTAGAAGCCGACCACCAGCAGATGGTTCACGGCGTCGGCGAGCTTCTCGTTCCCGTGCAGCACGTCCGCGAGGAACACCTTGCCGTTGCGGCTGAGGGTGCGGGCAACCCAGATGGTGAGAGCGACGCTGATCAGCAGATAGATGACGTACGCGACAACAGTGAGGTCCATGCCCCGAGGCTCCCTTGAACGTGTTCAAAAGCTCTTGTCATGGACTGTAGACCTGTTCTTGAACATGTTCAAGACGGGCTCGGGTGATCCGGGGCACGGGAGTGAGGGAGCGTCAGGAGGAGTACCGGTCCACCGGCTTGGCCGACGCACGAGGGCGCCACCGGGGGCCGCGCGGGCATCGAGGTGCCTTGCGGGGGCGGTGCGTCAGGGCGTGGTGCCGGACGGGGAGGGCGCCGGGCGCAAGGGCCGCCGGGCGGGCTCCGCCGTCAACGGGAGCGAGGGTCGGCCGAGGGTGACAGGGGGCCGAGGGGGAGAGTCGGCCGGGAACGAGGCTCAGCCGAGGGCGGGAGCCGGCCGGGGGGTGAGAGCCGGCGGGGAACGAGGCTCAGCCGAGGGTGGGAGCGGGCAACCGGGAGGCGGGAGACGGCCGAGGGTGGGAGCGGGCAACCGGGAGGCGGGAGACGGCCGAGGGTGGGAGCGGGCAACCGGGAGGCGGGAGACGGCCGAGGGTGGGAGCGGGCAACCGGGAGGCGGGAGACGGCCGAGGGTGGGAGCGGGCAACCGGGAGGCGGGAGACGGCCGGGAGTGAGCCGGACGCCGGAGCGGCCGGCCACCCGCGCGGTCTCAGGCGCTCATCGAGCGGGCCGTGTTGAGCTGGGCCATGACCATCGGGAAGGTCTCGGGGCCCATCGCCGGGATCATCGTCGAGTGGTGCCGGCCCCCGCTGGTGACCGTGACCTGGATGAAGCCGGTGGTCTTCTTCTCCTTCATCAGGAGGAAGAGCAGACCGATCAGACACAGCAGGGCGAAGACGATCGCCAGCACGATCGCGACCGGCGGGATCTTCTCCTCCGTGCGCGACATGTCGGTCGCCGTCCACACGGCGCCCTTGAGGGGCATCGTCCCGGACGGCGTCACGATCGAGTCGTTCATGACGGTGATGTCGCCGAAGGACAGCATCGGAACCCCGCCGCCCGGCATGCCCGGCTGCGCGGGGAGGTTGTAGCCGGGCGCCGGCTGGCCGGGCCCCGGATACCCGTACCCCGGGCCCGGCTGGGTCGCCGAGTCCGGCAGCGGCTGCGGATAGCCGTACGCGGGTGCGGCGCCCGGCGCCGGGTAGCCGTAACCCTGCCCGTCCGCCACGGTGGGCGGGTGGCCCGGCTGCTGGGGCGGGCCCCACTTGTATGAGTCGTCCGCGTACGGATTGGGCTCGGTCACGGGATCCCCGTTCTGTTCGGTCTTCAGCTCCGCATGACCGTACCGCCCGCGCCCGCGGGGCGCAGCAAGAGGCCCCGCTTCCCACAGCGACGCTGCGGCAGGCGGGGCCTCTTGAAGTGCGCCCGGCGGACCGGGAGGGTCAGAAGCGGCGCGTGATCAGCGCGCGCTTCACTTCCTGGATGGCCTTGGTGACCTCGATGCCACGCGGGCAGGCGTCCGTGCAGTTGAACGTCGTGCGGCAACGCCACACACCGTCACGGTCGTTGAGGATCTCCAGCCGCTGCTCGCCGCCCTCGTCGCGCGAGTCGAAGATGAAGCGGTGCGCGTTGACGATCGCGGCCGGGCCGAAGTACTGCCCGTCGTTCCAGAACACGGGGCAGGA
Source organism: Streptomyces sp. NBC_00654 (assembly GCF_026341775.1). Classification (NCBI taxonomy): domain Bacteria; kingdom Bacillati; phylum Actinomycetota; class Actinomycetes; order Kitasatosporales; family Streptomycetaceae; genus Streptomyces; species Streptomyces sp. NBC_00654. The sequence continues at coordinate 1,357,442 of NZ_JAPEOB010000001.1, forward strand.
CGACGTGCACGCGGCGCACAGGATGCACTTGGTGGTGTCGTCGAAGCGCTCGCGGTCCTCGGCGGACTGCAGACGCTCGCGGGTCGGCTCGTTCCCCTTGGTGATGAGGAAGGGCATGACATCGCGGAACGCCTGGAAGAACGGCTCCATGTCGACCACGAGGTCCTTGAGGACCGTGAGGCCCTTGATGGCCTCGACCGTGATCGGCTTCTCCGGGCTGATGTCCTTGATCAGCGTCTTGCAGGCGAGCCTGTTCTTGCCGTTGATCCGCATCGCGTCGGAGCCGCAGATGCCGTGCGCGCAGGAGCGCCGGAAGGTCAGCGTGCCGTCGACATCCCACTTGATCTTGTGAAGGGCGTCGAGCACACGCTCCTTCGGGTCGATCTCGATCTGGAAGTCCTGCCACTGCGCCTCGTCCGACACCTCGGGGTTGAAGCGGCGGATCCGGAACGTGGCCGTGATGTACGGGGAGTCGGCGAAGCCCGCCTCGGGCTTGTCGGCCGGGCCGGTCTTTTCCAGTGTCGGGGTAGCCATCAGTACTTACGCTCCATCGGCTGGTAGCGGGTCGTCACGACGGGCTTGTAGTCGAGCCGGATCGACTCGGTGCCGTCGTCCGCGACCTCGCGGTACGCCATGGTGTGGCGCATGAAGTTGACGTCGTCGCGGTTCGGGTAGTCCTCGCGGTAGTGGCCGCCGCGGGACTCCTTGCGGGCCAGCGCGGAGGTCGCCATGACCTCGGCCAGGTCGAGCAGGTTGCCCAGCTCGATGGCCTCCAGCAGGTCGGTGTTGAACCGCTTGCCCTTGTCCTGGATGGACACGTTCAGATAGCGCTCGCGCAGCTCGGCGATCTTGTCGACCGCCGTCTTGATCGTCTGCTCGGTGCGGAACACCATCACGTTGGCGTCCATGCACTCCTGCAGCTCCAGACGGAGCACGGACACCCGCTCGGTGCCGTTGGAGCCGCGCAGCCGCTCGACCTGGTCGACGACCTGCTGGGCCGGGTTCTCGGGAAGCTCGACGAAGTCGTTCTTCGCGGAGTACTCGGCGGCGGCGATGCCCGACCGGCGCCCGAAGACGTTGATGTCGAGCAGCGAGTTGGTGCCCAGGCGGTTGGCGCCGTGCACGGAGACGCAGGCGACCTCGCCGGCGGCGTACAGGCCCGGGACGACGGTGGTGTTGTCGGCCAGCACCTCGCCCTCGACGTTGGTCGGGATGCCGCCCATGGCGTAGTGCGCGGTCGGCTGGATCGGGATCGGGTCCGTGTAGGGCTCGATGCCCAGGTACGTACGCGCGAACTCGGTGATGTCCGGGAGCTTCGCGTCCAGCTGCTCCGGCGGCAGGTGGGTGAGGTCCAGGTAGACGTGGTCGCCCGCCGGACCGCAGCCGCGGCCTTCGCGGATCTCCGTGTAGATGGAGCGGGACACGACGTCACGGGACGCGAGGTCCTTCATGACGGGCGCGTACTTCTCCATGAAGCGCTCGCCGTCCTTGTTGCGGAGGATGCCGCCCTCACCGCGGGCGCCCTCCGTCAGCAGGATGCCCATGCGCCAGATGCCCGTCGGGTGGAACTGGAAGAACTCCATGTCCTCCAGCGGCAGACCGCGGCGGTACGCGGCGGCCTGGCCGTCACCGGTCAGGGTGTGGGCGTTCGACGTCACCTTGAAGAACTTGCCGGTGCCGCCGGAGGCGAAGATGACGGACTTCGCCTGGAAGACGTGGATCTCGCCGGTGGCCAGCTCGTAGGCGACGACGCCCGCGGACTTCTTGACCCCGTCCACGTCCTGGAGCAGGAGGTCCAGGACGTAGAACTCGTTGAAGAACTCCACACCCTCCTTGACGCAGTTCTGGTACAGCGTCTGGAGGATCATGTGGCCGGTGCGGTCCGAGGCGTAGCAGGACCGGCGGACCGGGGCCTCGCCGTGGTTACGGCTGTGACCGCCGAAGCGGCGCTGGTCGATCCGGCCCTCGGGCGTGCGGTTGAACGGCAGGCCCATCTTCTCCAGGTCGAGGACCGAGTCGATGGCCTCCTTCGCCAGGATCTCGGCGGCGTCCTGGTCGACCAGGTAGTCGCCGCCCTTGATCGTGTCGAAGGTGTGCCACTCCCAGTTGTCCTCCTCCACGTTGGCGAGCGCGGCGGCCATGCCGCCCTGCGCCGCGCCCGTGTGGGAGCGGGTCGGGTAGAGCTTCGTCAGCACGGCGGTACGGCTGCGCTTGGTCGACTCGATGGCCGCGCGCATGCCGGCGCCGCCGGCGCCGACGATGACGGTGTCGTACTTGTGGATCTGCATGGTTTTCCTCTGGTCCCTCTGTCCCGGCGCCTAGCGGATGTTCGGGTCGAAGGTGAAGATCACCAGCGTGCCCAGCAGGACGGTGAACACCGTGGCGGTGTACAGCAGCATCTTCAGCCAGAAGCGGGTGTTGTCCCGTTCGGCGTAGTCGTTGATGACCGTACGGAGGCCGTTGGCGCCGTGGAGCATGGCGAGCCACAGCATCGTGAGGTCCCAGACCTGCCAGAACGGCGAGGCCCAGCGGCCCGCCACGAAGGCGAATCCGATCTTGGAGACACCGCCGTCGAGCACCAGCTGGATCAGCAGGTGGCCGATGACCAGGACGACCAGGACGATGCCCGACAGGCGCATGAAGAGCCAGGCGTACATCTCGAAATTGGTGCGCGAGCCCTTGGGCGTCTTGCCCGTCCGCTTGCGCGGGGGCTCGATCACGGGGGCCGGGTGGTCGACGTCGTAGAGGCTCACGCCTTCGACGTCCCCGATCGCGGAAGAGGTCTCGGTGGACATGGGCCTCAGCTCCCGAAGATGTCGCGTACGGCGTGGCCGAGGACGGGGTACAGGGCCCCGACCATCAGCACGATCCAGATGCCCAGCACGGTCCAGAGCATCTGCTTCTGGAAGCGCGGGCCCTTGGCCCAGAAGTCCACGGCGACGATACGGAGACCGTTCAGCGCATGAAAGAGAATGGCGGCCACGAGGCCGTATTCGAGCAGCGCGACAGGCCATGTCTTGTACGTGGCCACGACCTCGTCGTAGGCCTCGGGGGAGACGCGGACGAGAGCGGTGTCCAGGACGTGTACGAACAGGAAGAAGAAAATGAGGACACCGGTGACTCGATGAGCCACCCAGGACCACATGCCTTCCCGGCCGCGGTACAGCGTTCCAGCCGGCACGGAAGAACCCTCCGGGAGCGGGGATTGGGGTCGGCCGGCTTGACTGTCGGTCTGACCCGGCCGGGTACGGTCCACCGGCCCCGGCCATCGTAGCGACGCTTTGTCGGTTCGTTCGCGCCGGGGCCTCTGGTGTGATCAAAGTGGCAATCAAACAGGCACGGACGGGCTAGAGCGGGCGAAAGGTCCCGTAACCCCTGTCGGGCCGCCGGGGCACCCGCTCGAACGGGGCGGCGGGCCCGGTACGGGCCCGGAAGCGGCCGGCGGGAGAGCCCCTGGAAGGGGCCCCTGCGGCCCGGCCCTCAGGGCGGATCCTGGAGCGGGCCGCCGTCCAGGCCCGCGGCCGTCACCAGTTCGACGATGCGGACCCGGGCGAGTCGTCGCATCTCCTCCGCCGTGACGGCCCGCTCCTCGTCCCGGTCGTGGGCCAGCCGGGTCCGGAGGCCTGCCAGTACCTGGTCCACCTGCTGCGTTGGCCGGGTCGCGTCCAGGCAGATCACGAACACATGGCCGAAGCGGCTCTCGTACTCGGCGTGCGCGGCCCGGAGCGCGAGGTGGGCGGCGTATGGCGCGTCATGGCGCAGGCGGGGGGCGCTCTCCCCGGCGAGCGCCTCGGCGATATCCGTGGGGGACAGGTCGTAGCCCGCCTCGTCGGACGCGGCGAGCAGCGCGCCGAGATCCGGGAACGGGCGGTGGGCGGCCATCCGCTGGGCCCAGCGGCGGCTGGCGCAGCACTCCAGCAGGGCCGCTTCGACGGCGTCGCGCGGCGCGGTGTTGAGCCGGACGAGACCGGCCGGGCGGCCACCCGGCGGAGCCGGCAGGGGTGCGGGTGCCCCGGCGCGGCCGCGGCACTGGACGGGTATGGCCGTCAGCCCGGCCGGCTGCGGTGATCGCTTCGGCAGGCCGGCGTGGGGCTCGCTGGACCTGGACAGCGTGGACTCCTCGAATCAATGACTTCTGTGCCCCTGGAAGAGGGAGCTGAGAGCGACGAGGTTGCACGGGGTGGGAGTGAAAGGAGCGACGAATGTGTCGTAACGCTAGCGAGATCGGGCTACGGCCGTCCGGAGGACGCCGGAAAAATCACTCGGACGGGAGAGTTTCGGAACGTGTGATGGACGACGGGCCGCTGCCCGTCCAGCCCTCGTTCGATGCACTATGGGCGATGAGTACATAGTTGAGGGAAGTGCCCGCATTCGGCTCGCCTCGTACCGGCTCGCCTCGTACCGGACCGCCCCCAACGGGCCTGCCCGCCCCGCCCCCGCTCGCCCCGATCCCGATCCCGATCCCGATCCGGAGGATTCTGACCGATGTCGCCCTCACGCGGTGCCCTCGTGGCCGGTGCGGCCGTCACGGCCGCCGCCGCCGTCGCTCTCACCGTCGCCGTCTGGCCGGACGGCGACGGCTCGGGCTCCGGGTCCACCGGCGGCGCGGCGTCGTCACGCGCCCCCTCCTCGCCCTCGGCCGCGCCGACGCCCACCCGCAGCTACCCGCTGTCCACCGCACCCCGCACCATCCCCGCCGTACGCGAGCACACCCCCGCCCGGGGGCCCGGCTGGCAGCCCGGACGCGACAGCACGGTCGTCGTCGCCGACGGCAGCGAACGGCTGGCCGACGAGGCGCGGCTGCTCGCCGGGGAGCTGAAGATCCGCTACCGGGGCGCCGCGGCGGCCCGCGCCGGGGACGTCGAGCTGGCGCTCGACACGGCGGGCGGGGGCGCCCCCGAGTCGTACACCCTCACCACCCGCGACCGGCGGGTCAGGATCAGCGGGCCCGACGAGGCCGGGGTCTTCTACGGGACCCGCACCCTGAAACAGTCGCTGCGCGCCGCCGGCACCATGCCGGAGGGCGTCGTGAAGGACACCCCGGACCGGCCGCAGCGCGGACTCAACCTCGACATCGCGCGCAAGCACTACACCGCGTCGTGGATCGAGGGACGGGTACGCGAGATGGCCGATCTCAAGCTCAACCAGCTCGGCCTGCACTTCTCCGACGACCAGGCCTTCCGGATCGAGTCCGAGTCCCACCCCGAGGTCGTCTCGCCCGAGCACCTGACCCGGGCCGAGGTCCGCCGTATCGTCGGCCTCGCCACGAGCCTGCACATCGAGGTCGTCCCGGAGATCGACTCCCCGGGCCACCTGGGTGCCGTACTGCGCGCCCACCCGGACCTCCAGTTGCGCAACGTTCAGGGCGTGGCGTCGACCGGGTCCCTCGACATCTCCGAGCCGGGTTCGGCGGAACTCGTCGACGAACTGCTCGACGAGTACACCGAGCTGTTCCCCGGTGCCTACTGGCACCTGGGCGCGGACGAGTACCGCGCGCTGACGGTGAGCGACCCCGCGGCCTCGTACCCCCAGCTGCTCCGGGCCGCCCGGGAGAAGTACGGCGACGGGGCCACGATCGAGGACCTGGCCACCGGGTGGCTCAACGACCGCGCGGCGGTGGTCCAGGCCAAGGGCCGCACGGCCAAGGCGTGGAACGACGGCTTCTTCCGCGGCGGCACCGTTCAGGCCCGGAAGGACATCGAGGTCGAGTACTGGACGGGCAAGGAGATCGGCGCCCGGCCGCCGCAGGAGTATCTGAGCGAGGGGCGCCGGGTGGTGAACCTCAACGACGAATTCCTCTATTACGTACTCGGTCAGCCCAACGACTTCGTCTATCCGACCGGCAAACGGATCTACGAGCAGTGGACCCCGCTCGTCCTGCGGGGCACCCAGCCGGTTCCCTCGCGCTACTCGAAGCAGATCCTGGGCGGCCGGTTCGCGGTCTGGGGCGACCTCCCGCAGGCGCAGACCGCGCAGCAGGTGGCCCAGGGGATCCGGATGCCGCTGAAGGCGACGGCCCAGAAGCTCTGGGTCCCGGGGAAGCCCGCGCTGACCTGGGCACAGTTCCAGCAGCTGGCCGCACGGATCGACGCGACGGGCTGAGCGGCCGGGGCACCTTCGCCCAGGAGCGATGCGGCGCGCGGCTGCTCACCCTGCGAACGGGCCGCACTCGGCCCGAATCCGATGTCGGCGTTGGTGGCGAGGGGTGGCGCACGCCTGGCCCGAGGTCCCCCGTACTGTGTCGCCGCAACTGACGATTTTCAGCCACCCGGGCGCAGTACGCGGTACGACCGAGGGAGACGTCGAATGAGTCTGCTGGAACTGATCGCCGTTGCCGACGAGCGGGCGCTGGCCGCCGGGGCGCTCGCCTGCCTGGACCGCTGTCTGCCGCCGCTCGGCGGGGCCGCGGAACCGGAACCGCTGCGCCCGCTCTGGGCGAGCTGCGAGGACGGGCGAGAATGGGCCACCCGGCTCACGGCCGCCCGCACGGCGCAGGCCGGCGAGGACCCCGCGGACGGCCCGGCCGCACCGCTGCGCGGGCTGCTCGCCGCCGCCCCCTCGGACTTCGCCGCGGCTCCGCTGCGGGAATGGGCCGACGCCTGCTCGCTCGCCGCCCTGGAGGTCCACCTGCGCTACGACGCGTACGGGGACCAGGAGGCGCTGCGGCGCTGCCGGACCGGCGAGGAGAACGGCATCGGCCCGCTCGTCGCCGGGGAGCTGCGCCGTCAGACGCGGATCCTGGAGATCCTCGCGGAGAGTGCCGGTACACGGGGCGGCGGCGCCGGCCTGCGACGGGCGCTCGACCTGTCGACGGAGGGCCGGCGGGTGCTGCGCGCGGTGATGTCACGGCGGGCCCGGGGGCAGAGCTGAAGGCCCGTCACCCGGGCGGGCACTTGGGCCGTCACCGGGGCGGCGGTACGGGAGTCGCCGGAGCGGAAGCCGGGCCCGTCACCGGCCGGCGGAGCGGGAGTCGCCGGAGCGGATGTCCGGCCGAGGGACGACGACCGGGGCCGCCACCCCCCACAGGAGAGGCCCCGGTCGTCTTCCACGGGGTCGCAGCACGACCCCGTACTCCTCTCAGCGCCGCGGCCGCGTTTTCTGTCACACCGCGCTGTGTCAGTGAACTGTTGCGGGTTGTACAAGCCATGGACGCGACACCCGCCGAGCACGTAGCGTGCTGAGTCGCGCAGAGTGGCGCAGCAGTGGTGACCAGCTGCGATTCAGGACATCAGGGCGGGTTGAGGGAGTGCTGGGGGACGACGCGGAGCTGACCGCCGCGGTGCTCGCGGCACAGGACGGGGACGAGGACGCCTTCCGTGCTGTGTACCGCGCGGTGCAGCCGCGGCTGTTGGGCTACATACGGACACTGGTGGGGGAGCCGGACGCGGAGGACGTGGCGTCCGAGTCGTGGCTGCAGATAGCCAGGGACCTCGGCCGGTTCAGCGGTGACGCCGACCGGTTCCGCGGATGGGCGGCCCGGATCGCGCGCAACCGCTCCCTGGACCATCTGCGGATGCGCAGCAGGCGCCCCGCCATCGGCGGCGACGAGTCCGAACTGACCGGCAGGCCGGGCGACTCGGACACCGCGGGCGATGCCATCGAGGCGCTGGACACCGACCGCACCATGTCGCTCATCGCCCAGCTGCCGCAGGACCAGGCCGAGGCCGTCGTGCTGCGGGTGGTGGTCGGCCTGGACGCGAAGAGCGCGGCGCAGACCCTGGGCAAGCGGCCCGGCGCCGTACGTACCGCCGCGCACCGTGGCCTGAAACGGCTGGCGGAGCTGCTCGGCGCGGACCCGTCGGAGGAGGCGGGGGACCGGACACCGGACCCGGGCGGGACCTTCGACCGGGCGGCGGAGCCGGGGCCGGACGACGGTGCAGGTCAAGGTGGATCCGGGGGAGCGGAACTGGGCGCTCTGCCCGCGCAGCGCCCCGGACGTCATGGTTCGGCGGCACCCGCCGGTGTCATTCCCGGTGTGACGCATTCACGCCCGTGGACGCAGAAGGACATGTGATGGCCGACGAGCACTACGAGTGGCTTGACAAGGACGCGGCGGAGAAATTGCTCCGCGGCGAACCGGTCGTACCCGTCGGTGATCACGCCCGCACCGACGCCCTGCGGCTCACCCGGGCGCTGGGCGAGGCCCGGTCCGCCGCCCGCCCGCGCGGCGGTGAACTGCCGGGTGAGGACAGGGTGATCGCCGCTTTCCGGCAGGCGGGCCACGGGGCCGGGGCGAACGCCCGCGCCGCGAAGAGATCCGCCGCCGCGGCGCACGGACAATCCGGACTGCTGGACTCCGTACGGATCGGCGGCGCGGGCCCGGCAGTGCCCCGTCGCTCGCGCTGGAGCCGCCCCGTGCGCTTCGGCCTGGTCGTCTCGCTCGCGGGCTGTGCGCTCGGCGGGGTGGCGGTCGCGGCCGGAACCGGCATCATCACCGGGCCGTTCGGCGGCCGGCACACCCCGGCCCCGGCGGCCTCCGTCTCGGCCGCCGCGTCGCCCGGGGAACTGGGATCCGGGCTGCCGGACGACGACGGACCGTCCGTCGGCCCGTCCGCTCCGGCCGACCCCGGCACCACACCCGACGCCTCCCACTCGCCCGGGGACGGGCGGACCGGGGTGGACGGCACCGACCGCCGGCGCACCGACGAGGGCACCGCGGCCGGGACCGCCACGGGCAGCGGCGGCGGCACGGACCGGCCGGACGGCGCCGGACCCACGGACGGCTCGGGGGACGACGCCGACGCCGAGGACCTGCCCGACGGCCCGGGCGACGCCGCGTCCGGCACGTGGTACGAGAAGTCGCTCAAGGCCTGCCGGGACTACCGCGACGGCAAGCTCGACGAGAGCAGCAGGCGCCGCCTCATCCGGCTGGCGAAGGGCGAGAAGAACCTGGAACGGTTCTGCGAGCGGCTCCTGGACGAGGCCGACGGGGACGGCCAGGGCGGCGACGGCGGGAACGGCGGCGACGGCGGATCGGGGGAGGGCGGCGGCAACGGCGGTTCGCTCCCGGCGATCTCCTTCCGTACGCAGCCCGCGGGCGCCGGTACGGGTCCGGGCGCCGGAGCGGTCCCGGGCGTGGGGACGGGTTCGTTCGCCGGGCCGGCCGGCGGTCAGGAAGGCGCCGCCGCCTCGTCCGCGGCCCCGCAGTCCCTGGCACCGAACGCCTCGGCCATTCGCTGACCTGCGCTTTTCGCTTCGCCCGGAAGGGCCTCACCCTCAGGTGTGACGTTTTTCGGCGGCGGGGCGCAGTACAGAGTGAGCCGACTGGTCATCGGCAGCGCTATGAGCCGGGGTTCCCCCCGTACCTACGGCTCGGCGCATCGGCGCGGGCGGGACATGTTCCCCCGGTCCCGTCCGCGCCCCTTTCCTTCGCTCGTCCGGCGTCGGCGCGAGCCGCGTCCGGCGTCGGCGCCCGCTACCAGTAGATGACGACCTTGTCGCCGTTCTTCACCTGCGCGTACAGTGCGGCGATCTTCCCCTCGTCCCGGACGTTCACACAGCCGTGCGACGCGCCGCTGTAGCCGCGGGCCGCGAAGTCCGAGGAGTAGTGCACCGCCTGGCCGCCGCTGAAGAACATCGCGTACGGCATCGGCGAGTCGTAGAGCGTCGAGACGTGGTGCCGGGACTTCCAGTACACGGCGAACGTCCCCTCGCGGGTGGGCGTGTACTGCGAGCCGAAGCGCACATCCATCGAGGAGACGACCCGGCCGTCGATCATCCACGACAGGGTCCGGCTGTTCTTGCTGATGCACAGGACCCGCCCCGTCATGCACCGCTCGTCCGGCTCGGTCGCCGGCCGCTCGGTCGGCGGGTCCAGCTCCGCGGCCGTCGGCGTCCGGGTCATACCGAGCAGCTTCTGCCAGGTGACGGCATCGGTGCTGCCGGTGCGGTCGAGCTCCCGCTTGCCCTGGAAGGACTGGACGGCCGCGACGGTGACGGTGCCGTAGTAGCCGGTGGGGGTGCGGCCGAAGTGGCCGATCTGGCGGAGCCGGGCCTGGAGTTCCCGTACCTGCTTGCCCTGTGACCCGGTCTTCATCAGGACCGCCGGCCGCGGCGTGGGCGGCGCGGTGCTCGGCTGCGGCACGGGTGCGGTCGCCGAGGGCGTCGCGGTGGGGCCGCCGCCCGGCTTCGCGTCGTCGGAGGGAGTGGCGAAGGGGCGCGGGGTGGGGCTCGCCGCCGGGGTGCCGGAGGCCGGGGCGGGCGGTGGCACCGGCTCCGTACCCTGGGCGGCCTGGGCCCTGCAGCCTGCCGCCAGCGCGGTGACGGCGAGCACACCGACCGCCGCCCGCGTCGCGGAGGAGCGCCTCCCGCGGCGCCGGCGCACGCCCGGACCGCCGCCGCTCACCCCGCTCACCCCGCCCGTACCGCTGCCGCGGCTCGCACCGCTTCCATCGCTTCCATCGTCTACGGCTCTGCCTGTCATCCTCGGTCCCCCTGCCTCGCCCGGTGGTTCCGGTGTCCCGCCCGGTGGTTCCGGTGTCTCCTTGGACGGATTCCCGCCCTGCCCGGTTGCCGAATCCTGCGCATGATGGGAACGGCGCGTCCAGACCGGTACGGGTCCTGTGAGCAAGGTCCCAGCCGGTGGCTCTCCACCGGTCGCGCGGGCGCCGCTACAGTCCGTCGCGAGATTTATTACCAGTAGGTAGCTTGAAGGGGAGGCGCATCAGATGACGCGAGAGTCCGAGTCGGGACTGCCCATCGAGCCGGTGTACGGGCCGGACGCGCTCGACGGCTGGCGGGCGGACCAGAAGCTCGGCGAGCCCGGTGCGTACCCCTTCACCCGCGGTGTCTACCCGACGATGTACACCGGGCGGCCCTGGACGATGCGCCAGTACGCCGGTTTCGGCACCGCCACCGAGTCGAACGCCCGCTATCAGCAGCTCATCGCCAACGGCACCATGGGCCTGTCGGTCGCCTTCGACCTGCCCACCCAGATGGGCCACGACTCCGACGCCCCGATCGCCTCGGGCGAGGTCGGCAAGGTCGGGGTGGCGATCGACTCGCTCGACGACATGCGCGTCCTGTTCGGCGGGATTCCGCTGGACAAGGTCTCCACCTCCATGACCATCAACGCCCCCGCCGCACTCCTGCTGCTGCTCTACCAACTGGTCGGCGAGGAGCAGGGCGTCCCGGCCGACCGGCTGACGGGAACCATCCAGAACGATGTGCTCAAGGAGTACATCGCCCGCGGCACCTACATCTTCCCGCCGGCGCCCTCGCTCCGGCTGATCGCGGACATCTTCAAGTACTGCCAGGCCGAGATCCCCAAGTGGAACACCATCTCCATCTCCGGCTACCACATGGCCGAGGCCGGAGCCTCGCCCGCGCAGGAGATCGCCTTCACCCTCGCGGACGGCATCGAGTACGTCCGTACGGCGGTGGCGGCGGGCATGGACGTCGACGACTTCGCCCCGCGCCTCTCCTTCTTCTTCGTCGCCCGCACCACGATCCTCGAAGAGGTCGCCAAATTCCGGGCCGCCCGCCGGATCTGGGCCCGGGTGATGAAGGAGGAGTTCGGCGCGAAGAACCCCAAGTCGCTGATGCTGCGCTTCCACACCCAGACCGCGGGCGTCCAGCTCACCGCCCAGCAGCCCGAGGTCAACCTCGTCCGCGTCGCCGTGCAGGGGCTGGGCGCGGTCCTCGGCGGCACCCAGTCGCTGCACACCAACTCCTTCGACGAGGCCATCGCCCTGCCCACCGACAAGTCCGCCCGCCTCGCGCTGCGCACCCAGCAGGTCCTCGCGTACGAGACGGACGTCACGGCCACCGTCGACCCGTTCGCCGGGTCGTACGTCGTCGAGAGCATGACGGACGACGTGGAGGAGGCCGCCCTCGGACTGATGCGCAAGGTCGAGGACATGGGCGGTGCCGTCAGCGCGATCGAGCGCGGTTTCCAGAAGGGCGAGATCGAGCGCAGCGCGTACCGCATCGCGCAGGAGACCGACAGCGGCGAGCGCGTCGTCGTCGGCGTCAACCGCTTCCGGCTCGACGAGGAGGAGCCGTACGAGCCGCTGCGCGTGGACCCGGAGATCGAGGCCCAGCAGGCCCGGCGGCTGGCCGCGCTCCGTGCCGGACGGGACCAGGAGGCGGTCGACGCCGCGCTGGTGCGGCTGAAGGAGGCGGCGGGGGGAACGGACAACGTGCTGTACCCGATGAAGGACGCGCTCAAGGCGCGGGCGACGGTGGGCGAGGTCTGCGACGCGCTGCGGGAGGTCTGGGGGACGTACGTGCCCACGGACGCCTTCTGATGTTGCCCCGGCGTCTCCCGGCGTCTGCTGGTGCCTCCCGGTGTTTCCTGGCGTCTGCTGGCGCCTCCCGGTGCCTTCCCGGTGCCTTCCCGGGGTCTCCTGATGCCTCCCGGCGCATGCCGGCGTCTCCCGCAGTGAAACGCCTGGACGGAGTGTCGTGCCGCCGTGCGACACTCCGTCCATGCTGGGTGTCACCGATCTTCCGACCTATCTCGCCGGCCTGGTGCTGATCGTCCTTCTGCCGGGGCCGAATTCGCTGTACGTGCTCTCCGTCGCCGCCCGGCGCGGTGTACGGACCGGCTATGTGGCCGCCGCCGGTGTCTGGACCGGGGACACGGTCCTGATGACGCTCTCCGCGCTGGGCGCCGCCTCCCTGCTCCAGACGACTCCGCTGCTGTTCACCCTCGTCAAGTACGCGGGAGCGGGCTATCTGACCTGGCTGGCCATCGGGATGCTGCGGGCGGCCGTGTCGCTGTGGCGCGAGCGGCACCGGCGGGTGGCCGAGCTGACGGACGAGGCCGGGGCGCCGCAGGCGGCGGCCGAGATGGAGCGGCCCTACCGGCGGGCGCTGGTGGTCAGCCTGTTCAACCCGAAGGCGATCCTGTTCGTGATCTCCTTCTTCGTGCAGTTCGTCGAGCCCGGCTACGCCTACCCGGCCCTGTCCTTCCTCCTGCTGGGCACGCTGCTCCAGTTCGCCAGCTTCCTGTACCTCTCGATGCTCATATTCGGGGGCACCCGGCTGGCCTCCGCGTTCCGCCGCCGCAAGCGGCTCTCGGCGGGGGCCACTTCGGCGGCGGGCGTGCTGTTCCTCGGATTCGCGGCGAAGCTCTCGATCAGCAGTATCTGACCGGCCGCGGCCGTCGGCCGGGTTCAGTGGTGCCAGGCCTGGCCGCCGACGTTGTGGATCATCCGCTGGAGGACCTTGAGCGCGGCCACGAACTCCTCGGGCGGGATGCCGTCGTGGATGTCCGCACTGGCCCGCGTCACGCCGCCGAGCGCCCTTTCGCGCAGCGCGTGCCCCTCGGCGGTCAGCCGCAGCCGGGTGTCCGGTGCCTGGGTGACCAGACCCTGCCCGATCAGGGCGTCGACCTCGGGCTCCATGCTGTCCCCGACGTCCAGGTAGCCCTTCAGCATCGTCACCAGCTCCTCGCGGACCCGGCCCTCCCCGTCCGCGTCGCCGAGCTGGTTGAGGACCCACCACCGGGGCTGGGTCAGACCGTGCTCCGCGAGCGCGGCCCGGATGTGTGTCACGGCCGCCTTGTGCGCGGCCCAGGCCCAGTACCCGATCGGCTGACGGGCAAGACCCGCGTCATCGTGTGAGTAGTCCATGGCCCGACGGTAGGAACTCAACCACGCTTGAGGTCAAGGGACGTCCGGGAGAGGGCGCCCCGCAGCAGCGGGGTGAACCGCCGCTCCACGAACCGGTGCAGCAGCCAGGCCAGCGCCAGCATCGCCGCCACCGTCAGCGCGAACGTCCCCCAGGCCGGTACGCCCAGGCCCCGGTGCAGGGCCCCCACGACCACCCAGCCGAGGTGCTCGTGCACCAGATAGAAGGGGTACGTCAGCGCCCCGGCGACCGTCAGCCACTGCCAGTCGATCCGGTTCAGGGCCCCCAGCGCGATGGCCGCGACCGCGGCGAAGCCCGCCGTCACGACCAGGACGATCACCGTGGACGAACGGTAGGAGAAGGCGTCCGGGCCGGCCGGGTGCCACAGGTCCGCCACCGCGTAGTGCTGGCCCAGCAGCCAGCTCACCCCGACGATGCCCCAGGCCAACGCGTCCCGACGGTCCCGGTGCACGAGATACAGACCGATGCCGCCGATGAAGTACGGGGCGTACTCCGGCATCAGGAGCACATCGAGGAACGGCTCGCCCGAGGCCTTCGCCAGTGCCGCCGCCAGCGTCCACACGGCGCAGAACAGCACCACCCGCCGCCGGTTCGCCCCGGGCAGCACGACGCACAGCGCGAACAGGGCGTAGAACCGCACCTCCGCCCAGAGCGTCCAGCACACCCCCAGCACCCGGTCCACGCCCAACGGCTGCTGGAGCAGTGTCATGTTGACGAGCGCGTCACTGGGCGACACCGCCTCGTACGCCACCCAGGGCAGCGCGAAGACGAGGGTCACCAGGGCGACGGCCACCCAGTACGCGGGCATCAGCCGGGAGACCCGCGAGGCGAAGAACGCGTTCAGTGAACGGCCCCAGCCGCTCATGCAGATCACGAAACCGCTGATCACGAAGAAGATCTGCACCCCGAGACAGCCATAGGCGAACCAGCTGTGGGCGGTCGGGAACTGCACCGCCGCGGAACTGCCCCACGCCTCGGTGATGTCGCCGCCCCGGCCGCCGTAGTGGTAGCCCGCGACCATCAGCGCGGCCAGCAGCCGCAGCCCGTCCAGGGCGCGCATCCGGACCTTCGGCCGCGCGGGCGACGGGTCCCGCGGCCGGGCTCCGGACGATTTCTCCGGGGTGGCCCGGGGGGTGCTCCGGGGGGCGGAGAGGGGGAGCGTGGCGGCGCGGGCCGCCGTGCCCGCGTCCTGCGGTGTGATGGTCAAGGCCACTCCATTTCAGCCGGTGCGCCGCGTCAGCGTAGGGCGCGGAGAGGGGCCAAAACGCCCGGGAGGCACGCAGTTTCCCGGGTCGACAGAGCGAGTTCATCCAAGGGCCGTCCAGGTTTCCTACGGTGACGCGAAACCGAGATCCGCTCCGCGGACTCCCGCCCCTCCCGTCCCGCCGGAGACGGGACGGGAGGCACGGACGTCCGCGACCGCCGTACGCAACCCACGCCCCCTTTCCCCTCCACAGGCACAGACGCTTGGAGCGCCATGACGAAAGCCCGCACCCGCTGGCCACGGCAACGTCACGCGGAGGTCCCGGCCCGACCCGAGGGCGATACGTCAGCGGCAGCCGACGTCACCCCCACCGACCTGGAGACCTGCCTGCGCGCCTGTGCCGCGCACAGCGGCAAGCTGGTCGCGGGTCTGGACCGGCGCCGTACGGCACTCGCGGAAGCGCTGCGTCAACTGCTCGCCGCCCACGCCGCCCACGCCGCCTCGGCCCCCTCCGCTCCGGCGGCCGCGCTGGCACTGCTCCGGCGGCCCGGCAAGGAGCCGGCGGGCGCCGGCGCCGTCCTCGGCGACCATCTGATCGACCCGCTGCTCGCCGTCGGGAACAAGGCGCTGGACTGCGAGTACGAGGACGAGACCAAGCTCGCCCTCCTCGTCGCGGACACCCTGCTCACCCAGCGCAGGCGCTCCCGGGGCGGCTGGCGGCTGCGGGCCCGCATCCTGGAGTCGATGGGCGCGGAGAGCGCCGCCGTCGCCGCGTACGAGCGCTACCTCGCCCTCACCGAGGACGACGGGTTCGGTGTGGCGGCCAAGGTCGCCGGACTGCGGGAGGGCGCCCGGCTCCAGGCCGAACTGCTGTACCGGCTGGCCGAAGGCTGCCCCGAGGCACGGGAGTTCGCCGAGCGGCCCGTCACCGAGTCCTGGGCCGCGGGCCTGGAGCGGCAGGCGCGCGGCGACCGGCCCGGTGCCAGGGCCCGGCTGATCGGCGCGCTGCTGGCCCAGAGCCGTGACGGCACGCCCGTCACCGAGGTGCAGGAGACGGTGTCCCAGTACCTCGGCCTGGCGCGCGAGGCCGCCGGGATGCCCGGCAGCGGTGGCGGTACGTACGCGGGGGCCGGCAGCCCCGGCGCCGCACGGCGCACCGGTCCCGTCGACCCCACTGGACTCGCCGACCCCATCGGACCTGCTGACCCCGCCGGTCCCGCCGAACTCACCGCTCTCACCGCCCTGTACGCCGAGCAGCGCAGGATCCGGATACGCGGCCCGCTCGACGACCCCTCCTTCGGTGGCGTCCAGTGGCTCACCCTCGGCGAGTTCCGCAACCGCATCGCGGGCAAGTCGGTCTGTCTGATCGCCAACTCCCAGCGGTTAGGCGCCAGTTCGCTCGGCGCCGAGATCGACGCCTACGACCTGGTCGTCCGCTTCAACTCGTACCGGATCGACCCCGTGGCGACCGGCCGGCGCACCGACATCCACGCCAGCATCCACAAGCACGGGTTCAACTGGGACCAGCGGGTGGACACCCGGCTGATCTTCGGCGGCGTCTCCGGCGACTGGAAGCACTCGCTGCGCAACCGGCTGGTGCCCGGCGCGCAGACCTGCCTGGGCGACGAGACGCTGCGCTGGCCGATGCGTGACATCGGGCGGGTCGGCACGGAGGACTGGCCGGCGATACCCACCACCGGGTTCAACATGCTGTGGCTGCTCGACTTCCTGGACGTCAGCCCGCGACTGGACCTGATCGGCTTCGACTTCTACGAGAGCGGCGCCTACCGGCTGCCCGGGGCGATGAAGATGCCCATCACCGCCGTGCACGAGTACACCAGCGAAAAGGCGTGGGTCATGGAACGCGCCCAGAGCGTCACCGATACGAGGATACGACTGCGATGACGGCTCCCACCCCCGCGAACGTGCTCCCCGGGACCCCCGCGAACGCGCTCGGCGGAACCTCCGCGAACGCGCTCACCGGCAAGCGCCGCGTCGCCTTCGCGAGCTTCGTCGACGAGAACTACCTGCCCGGCTTCCTGACCCTGCTCCGCAGCCTCGCCCTTTCCAACCCGCAGGTCTGCGAGGACTTCCTCGTCCTGCACGACGGACTGCGCCCCGCCTCGGTCGCGAAGATCCGCGCCCTGCACCCGCGCGTCGACTTCCGGCGTGTGGACGCCGACCACTACGACACGTACGCCAAGGGCGACCAGGACAACTACCTGGTGCGCAAGGCGTACTTCATCCTCGATGTGTTCCGGGTGCGTGACTACGACACCGTGATCACGCTGGACACCGACATGGTGGTCCTCGACGACCTGGGCGAGCTGCTCCGGCTGCGCGACGGCCTCGCCGCCGTCCCGCAGTTCTTCTACGGGCAGCACAAGCTCAACAGCGGGCTGCTGGTCATCCAGCGCGAGTATCTGAGCGACGAGTTCTGTGCCGAGCTGGACGAGGTCGGCCGGGCCGGTACGTATGAGTTGGACAAGCACGACCAGGGCATCCTGAACGCCGTGCTGGACGGGGACTTCCTCCGTCTCGACGCCCGCTACAACTTCGTCAAGCGGCGGCTCTCGGGCGACCTCCCGGTCCCCGAGGGCACCGCGATCCTGCACTTCACGGGGCGGCACAAGCCCTGGCAGGGCGGCGAGGCGGGGTACGGCGAGGCCGAGGCGCGCTGGCACGCGTACGAGCTGTCCGACGCCGACTTCCACGCGGCGTACCTCGCCGCCGGCACGCCCAAGCACCACGACCTGCTGGTCCACTACGGCACCCCGCACGTCCTGCGCACCGGCGATGTGGAGAGCGCCCGCAGGGTCGCCGCCGCCCATATCGGCGCGGGGGAGTACCAGGAGGCCGCCGACCTGCTGGGCCGGGTCCGTATCCCGGTCGACGAGGCCTGGCCGCACGAGGTGCTGGGGCACGCCCTGATGAGCGTCTCCCGGTACGAGGAGGCCCGCGCCCAGCTGCTGCTGGCCACCGCCGCGCCGAACCGGGCCGCGACCGCCTTCGGCCGGCTCGCCCAGATCGCCTGGATCCACGGCGACGACGAGGGGGCCGCGGACTACGCCCGCCAGGGGCTCGGTGTCGACCCGACGCACCGGGCGAACCGGCTGACGCACCTGCGCACCACCGGCCTCGTCCCGCCCGCCGAGGGCCCCGCCTCCGGCCAGCTCGCCCATGTCGCCTTCTACATGGAGCGCCAGGGCAACGCGGGCGACAAGCTGCTGCCCGAGAGCGTACGGCTGGCCTTCGGCCAGGACACCGGACCCGGACGCTGGCACTCCGTCCACGCCCACCGCCTCTTCGACGAGGCGGCCCTGGAACGGGTCAACGACCGCCGCGGCCTGGTCATCGGCGGCGGCGGGCTCTTCATCCCGGACACCGCGCCGAACGGCAACAGCGGCTGGCAGTGGAACGTGCCGGACGGGCTGCTGGAGCGGATCGACGTCCCCGTCATGGTGTACGCGGTCGGCTTCAACGCCTTCGACGGCCAGGCGTACGGGCACGGCCGCGACCGTTTCCTGTCCAGCCTGCGCACCCTCGTGGAGCGCTCCGCGTTCTTCGGGCTGCGCAACCACGGATCGATCGAGAAGGTCCGCGACCTGCTGCCGCCCGAGCTGCACCACAAGGTGCGCTTCCAGCCCTGCCCGACCACGGTCACCCGGCAGCTGGTCGACGGCTGGCAGGACCCGGCCACCCGCGAGGACACCATCCTGGTCAACGCCGCGTACGACCGGGCGGGACTCCGCTTCGGCCACGACTACGGGCACTTCCTCGGCGAGATGGCCACCGCCGTCACCGCCCTGGGGGAGCTGGCCGGGGTGAAGTGCGTCGCGCACTCGCTGGACGACGAGCGGATCGCGTTCGACCTGCGGCGCGAGTACGGCATCTCGCTGCCGGTCATCCCGATGTACGACTTCGACAACGACGCGATCCGGGACACCTACGCGCGTACGAAGCTGGTCATCGGCATGCGCGGACACGCGGGCATGATCCCGTTCGGCTGCGGGACGCCGGTCATCAGCCTGATCTCGCACCCCAAGATGGCGTACTTCCTGGCCGACATCGAGCGGCCCGAGTGGGGCATCTCCGTCCACGACCGGCACCTGGGCGCCCGCCTCACCGAACGGGCGGCCGGGCTGCTGGCCGACCACGCGGCGGCGGTGGCCGATGTGCACGGCCGGCAGCGGGAGCTGTGGAAGGTCACCGAGGCGAACGCGGCGGACCTGCGCGTGATCCTGGGGCGCTAGGGCGTGTGTCGAAAGTCCCGCCTGGCTCGCGACGTCCGGCACGCACGCTCGCCGCGTTGTCCGCGTTGTCGGAGTGTTCTCGTACGTCCAGTACGAGGACACTCCTCCGCCTTGCGATCGCACGCACCGGACGCCGTGAGCCCCGCCCTTCGGGCGGACGGCGCTACTTTCGACACACGCCCTAGGCGGGGGGCGACGGGAGGCCGGGCGGCCGGCGGGAGCCGGCGCACGAACGGCCGCGGGGCGGGCCCGGACCACCGGACCCGCCCCGTCGGCCGTCGGCCGTCGCCGTCGCCATGGCCGACGCCGACACCCGCGACGGCTACCCGCGCACCGCGCGCCGCAGCGACCGCGCCCGCTTCGCCACCCTGCGTACCGTCGCGTTGCGCGGCAGGAACGCGAACTGGGACGGCACCGCCCCCGGCAGCGCCAGCGCGGTGAGCCGGCGCCGCTTGAAGTACCGCCAGGTCACCGGCGTCAGCCGGTCCGCGAGATACCGCTCCGCCTCCGGCCGCAGCTGCGGGTATATCCGGGGCTGCATGGCGAACCCGACCGCCCGCACCAGCGCGGACACCTCCTGCTCGGCACCGTCCGAAGGCCGCTGCGCCAGCACCGCCGCCCGGTCCCCCAGCTCCGGCAGCAGGGCGTCCACCAGGGTGACCGGCACCCGGTTGCTGTTCTCGTACGGAGCGAGCCGGTCCAGCAGCAGCTCCGTGCCGACCCGGGCGACCGGCAGCCCGTAGAACGCGGACGCGGTGAGCAGCGCCGTCGAGAAACAGCCGACGACCAGCGCGGGCCGCATCCGCTCGTAGAGGACCTCCGCGAGGACCGGCGCGGTGAGGATCCCGGCGTCCAGCACGGTCAGTTCGGCACCGAGCCGCTCCGCCTCCGCCTCCATCGCCCTCGACCACTGGGCCGGAGCCGTCGGATGCGGCTTGAACACCAGACGGGTGTGGCCGAGTGCCACCGCGCCCCGCATCATCCGCAGGTGCAGGTTCTCCTCCTCGGCGGCGGAGATGAGCCCCAGCGCGGAGAGGTACTGGCCCAGCAGCAGCGCGGGCGACTCCACCGACGGCAGGCCGGCCGGCACACCGGCCAGTTCGGCCAGCACCTCGCGGAACGCCTCGGTCCGCACGATCTGCGGCACCACGCCGAACTCGGTGAGCAGCAGCGGCTTCAGACCCGGCACCAGGTCCAGATGCAGCAGCCGCCCCACCCGCGTCCCGACCAGTGGGTCGATCTTGTTGCGGGTCGGCCCGTAGCTCATCAGCCCGTCGGCGTACACATCGACCGGCGCGCCGGAGAAGATCTGGGTGATCGCCATGGCCGGGTTGACCTGGATCGACTCGACGGCCAGCTCGACCTCGTCGTCGCCGAGCCCCCAGGCGAGCCGCAGATACCGCTCCCACAGGGGTACGTCGTCGGGGCGCGGCGCCCAGCCGCTCGGGTGGAAGGGCGCGATGGTCCCGTTCCAGGACACCACGTCGTCGAAACGGCCGCGCAGCCGCTCGAAGCCCGGCATCGCGTCGAGGGACGGGGTGGTCTCCGGGATCGCGGCGTTGTTGCAGACGAGCAGGATGCGGCGGTCGGCCGGAGCGAAGCAGTCGGTGTCCAGGGCGGCGGCGAGCGTGGCCGCGCCGTAGAGGGTGGAGGCGGCGAAGATCTGGGTGGTGCGGCGGCGCGACGGGGACAGGCTCATGCTGCCGTCGCCTCCTTCGCGGCGACGGGCCGCCGGCGCAGCCGGCGCAGAAGGGTCGCGCGCTGGACGTCCATGGAGTCGAGCGCGTCGTCCAGCACCGGCTGGGGCATGCGCTTGAGTGCCGCCGCACTGAGCGATTTCAGGGTGCGGGCCACGGGCGGTTCGAACCTCTCGATCGAGCTCATGTGATGGGAAATGATCGCGCAGTACGTGCGTACCGCCTTCGGCAGCAGCACTTCCGCGTCGCGGTCCTCCGCGGTTTCCCGGACGACCTGGTCGAAGGAGCGAATGAAATCGAGCTGACGCACATCACCGATCTGTGTCAGTGAGGAAGCCACTCCGCGCCGGTAGAAAATACCCAGCATTCCGAGTACCGCGAAGGAATCCGCGCTGCGGTGCAGCCGCCAGATCCACGGCCGGTCCTCGGCCGTGCGCAGCCCGTCGGTGAAATGCAGCAGCCCGCGGTCCAGCAGCCGGCGGTGGTAGAGGCCCGCCCAGGCGTACGGATAGTCCACCGACGTCGACCGGTCGGCGGGCAGGATCGCCTCGCGCGGGTCCATCACCCGCTCGCGCCCGCCGTGCGGGACGCGGTGCACCGTACGGCTGGTGCCCTCCACCTGGACATGGTCGGTGCGCACGAAGTCACAGCCCAACGCCTCGGTACGGGCCAGGAGTTCGGCGTAGTGGCCGGGCGCCAGCCAGTCGTCGCCGTCCAGGAAGGCGAGGTACTGGCCGCGCGCCGCGTCCAGGCCCGTATTGCGGGCGGTGGCCAGCCCTCCGTTCCGCTCGTGTCTGAGCAGGACCACCCCCGGGATGTCGTCCTGGGCCCGGCGCAGGATGTCCGCCGTCCCGTCGGTCGAACAGTCGTCGACAAGGATGAACTCGAAGTCCTCACGGGCGTTGGCCCGTAGGCTTCTGAGCGTGTCGGGCGCGTATGTCTGCACGTTGTAGAACGGCACGATGACGGAGAGCTTAACCACCCGCATCACGCTAGGGCGGTGCCCGGCATTTGCCTTGTCCCCAGGGGGGATGGTCGGTGAACGGCGAATGTTGGAATGATGAACCAGGACGAATCCGGGGCCGATTCGCCAAGCGTCGGCGGGCTGTTAACCATTTGTTGCCGCTCCGTTGGGCCGCCCATTCACCTGCTTTCCTAACTTCTACGTCGTGCCCCCACGTACCAGTAATACGGCTGATCCGGCCGAAACCGCCGCCGCGGACACCGCGGCGCTGCGGGTGGCCGTCCTCGCCGACTCCGACACCCGGTGGAAATGGGGCGCGCTCACCGCGCGCCGTCTGACCGCCGCGGCCGGCACTCCCGCACGCCCCGTACAGCTGAGCGGACTGCTGCTGCGCGGCCGGGCCACCCCCACACCCCGGCAGCTCGCCGAGGTCGGCGAGGTCGGCATCGACGCCGGCCGGGTGCGCGAGGTGACCGCCGTCGAGTTCCTGCACACGGTGCGCGAGGAGGCGTACGACCTCGTCGTGCTCTCCCTCGTCGGCGGCGGGGTCCAGGCCATGCTGCACGGCCTCGCCGCCCTCGCTCTGCCCCGCAGACCCGTGATCGTCACCGGCTATGTGGGCGTCGTCTACGAGAAGCTGGCCGACGGGCTCCTGCTGCGGCACGGCGCCGATGTCGTCCTCGCCAACTCCCGCCACGACGCGGAGCGGTTCCGCGCGGTGTACGAGGGAGTGGGCGCCGATGCCTCGGCCGTCACGGAGGCGGCGCTGCCCTTCCTCGGCGGCGAGCCGCACCGGCCCCAGGAGGGCCGCGACACCGTCGTGTTCGCCGCCCAGCCCTCCGTACCGGCCTCCCGTGCCGACCGCACGTACCTGCTGCGCAGGCTCGTCGAGCACGCCCGGCTGCACCCGCGCCGCGAGGTGCTGCTGAAGCTGCGCTCCAAGCCGGGCGAGCACACCACGCACATCGAGGAGCTGCCCTACCAGCGCCTCGCGGAGAGGCTGCCCGGCGGCCTGCCGCCCAACCTCCGCCTGGTGTACGGGCACATGGGCGAGGTCCTGGACCGCACCGACCTGCTGGTCACGGTCTCCTCGACGGCCGCGCTGGAGTCCCTGCACCGGCGCATCCCGACCGCCGTCCTCACCGACCTCGGTGTCCGCGAGACCCTCGGCAACCACCACTTCGTCGGCTCCGGGCTGCTCACCTCCTGGGACCGTCTCGACGGCGGCTTCCGCCCGCGGCCCGACGAGGAGTGGCTGGCCGGCCAGGGAGTCGCCGCCGACGGCACGTACGAGGGTGCCTACGACCGGGCCCGCGCCAGGGTCGGCGCGCTGCTGGAACGCGGCGACCGGCTCCCGGCCCTGTCCCCCTACTACACGCCCGCCACCGCCCCCGGCTATCTGCCCGGCATCCTCGCCCGCCACCACCTGGCCCCCGACGGTCACCCGCTGCCCGGCGCGGCGGCCCCCCAGGAGACCGGCCGGGTACGGGGCGCGGTGCGCGAGACCGTACGCAACGCGGCACGCGGCGCCTACCGCCAGGGCGTCCAGCGGGTGGCCCCCGTGATCCGCCGGATGGGCGAGCTGTGACCACCACTTCAGGAGCATCCATGACGCCGCCACAGAACTCCCCGACGACGCCGGACCCCGCGCGGACACCGGCCCGGAACCCCTCGAAGCCCACCGTGCTCGCGGTGATCCCCGCCCGCGGCGGTTCCAAGGGGGTCCCCGCCAAGAACCTCGCCCAGGTCGGCGGCGTGCCGCTGGTAGCCCGCGCGGTCCGCGCCTGCCTCGGCGCTCCCGAGGTCACCGACGTCGTCGTCACGACCGACGACGCGGCCATCGCCGAGGCGGCCCGGACGGCGGCCGAGACGTACGGCGCCGCCCAGCGGCTGCACTGCGTCCGGCGTCCCGAAGCCATCGCCGGGGACACCTCCACCAGCGAGGCGGCCGTCCTGCACGCCCTCGACGCGTACGAGGCCATGCACGGCCGGAGCGTGGACGTGGTGCTGCTGGTCCAGTGCACCAGCCCGTTCGTCACCCGCGAGGACATCGACGGCGTCGCCGTCGCCGTCGCGCGGGAGGGCGCCGACACGGCGGTCACCGTCGCCCCGTTCCACGGCTTCGTGTGGCGCGACGGCGCCGCGGTGGAGGAGGGCAGTTACGGCGTCAACCACGACAAGGCCGTGCGCCCCATGCGCCAGGCCCGCCCCCAGGACCTGCTGGAGACCGGCGCCGCCTACGCCATGGACGTGGCGGGCTTCCGTGCCCACCGCCACCGCTTCTTCGGCCACACCGCGCTGGTCCGCACGGACCCGGCCCGGGTGCTGGAGATCGACGACCCGCACGACCTCGAACGCGCTCGCGCGCTCGCCCCGCTCCTGGACCCGGCCCCGCTGCCCACCCGCGCGGACATCGACGCCGTCGTCCTGGACTTCGACGGCACCCAGACCGACGACCGGGTCATGATCGACTCCGAGGGCCGCGAGACCGTCTCCGTACACCGGGGCGACGGCCTGGGCATCGCCGCGATGCGCAGGGCGGGCCTCCCGCTGCTGATCCTCTCCACGGAGCGGAACCCGGTCGTCGCCGCCCGCGCCCGCAAGCTCAAGGTCCCCGTCCTGCACGGCATCGACCGCAAGGACGAGGCGCTCAAGCAGTGGTGCGACGAACAGTCCATCTCCCCCGAACGCGTCCTCTACGTCGGCAACGACGTCAACGACCTGCCCTGCTTCGACCTCGCGGGCTGGCCCGTCGCTGTCGCCAGCGCCCATGACTCGGTACGCGCCGCGGCGCGCGCCGTCACGACCACCCCGGGCGGGTTCGGCGCCATCCGCGAGATCGCGGCCTGGCTGCTGGGCCCCACCCTCACCACCACGGCTCCCACCCTCACCACCACAGCTTCCACCCTCACCACCACGGCCCCGGCCGTCCCCACCGTCCCCACCAAGTAAGGAACGCACCACCATGAACGCCTCCCGCCTGCGCACCTTCGGCACCCGCACCGCCGGCACCGGCCGCCCCGTCTACATCACCGGCGAGATCGGCATCAACCACAACGGCGACCTCGACAACGCCCTCGCGCTGATCGACGTGGCCGCCGAAGCCGGCTGCGACGCCGTCAAGTTCCAGAAGCGCACCCCGGAGATCTGCACCCCGCGCGACCAGTGGGACATCGAGCGCGACACCCCCTGGGGCCGGATGACGTACATCGACTACCGCCACCGCGTCGAGTTCGGCGAGGACGAGTACCGCACCATCGCCGAGCACTGCGCCAAGCGCGGCATCGACTGGTTCGCCTCCCCGTGGGACACCGAGGCCGTCGCGTTCCTGGAGAAGTTCGACGTCCCCGCGCACAAGGTGGCCTCGGCCTCCCTCACCGACGACGAACTGCTGCGCGCGCTGCGCGCCACCGGCCGCACCGTCATCCTCTCCACCGGCATGTCGACCCCGCGCCAGATCCGCCACGCGGTGGAGGTCCTCGGCTCGGACAACATCCTGCTCTGCCACGCCACGTCGACGTACCCGGCGAAGGCCGAGGAGCTGAACCTGCGGGTCATCAACACCCTCCAGCAGGAGTACCCCAACGTCCCGATCGGCTACAGCGGCCACGAGACCGGCCTGCAGACCACGCTGGCCGCCGTCGCGCTCGGCGCCACGTTCGTCGAGCGCCACATCACCCTGGACCGCGCCATGTGGGGCTCCGACCAGGCCGCCTCCGTCGAGCCGCAGGGCCTGACCCGCCTGGTCCGCGACATCCGCACCATCGAGGCCTCCCTCGGCGACGGCGTCAAGAAGGTGTACGAGTCGGAGCTCGGCCCGATGAAGAAGCTCCGCCGCGTCGCGGGCGTCGTCGCCGAGAGCGACGCGGCCCCCGAGCCGGTCGCGGTCTGAGCGCCGACCGGTGAACCTCGCCTTCGTCGAGAGCCCGGTCCAGCTCCTGAACGTCCTGGAGTGGACCCACGCCATGGGGGGAGGGGACCCGGCCGCCACCACGGTCGTCGTCCTCCCCCCGGTCGACCCGATGTCGCGCGGCCAGCTGCGCAGGATGGCGGAGCTGGCCCGCGACGAGGGCGTCACCGTCCGCTGGCAGGAGGCGCGCGGCGAGTCCGGCGCGCCTCTCAAGGCCCTGCGCGCCCTGACCGGGCTGGTCAGGCGGGCGGACCACATCGTGATCGGTGACCCGTTCTCCCGGTACGTACAACTCCTGCTCACCCTGGTCCGTGCCCCGCGCCTCACGGTGGTCGACGACGGCACGGCCACCATGGAGTTCGTCGCCCAACTGGCCCGCGGTGAGCGCCTGGTGCGCTGGCACCGCCGGGGCAGCAAGGGCCCGCGCGAACTGGTCCTGGCCCCGGTCACCGCGACCGCCCGCCGCCGCTTCACCCCGACGGCGAACCGCACGGTCGAGGTGTTCACCGCCATGCCGGTCCAGGCTCCGCCCGGCATCACGGTCACGGCCAACGACTTCTCCTGGACCCGCACCCGCTTCGGCCCGCCCCGCATCAGCAAGGGCGCGGACCTGGTCGGCACCTCCCTGGTGGAAACCGGCGTCGTGGACCCGGTCCCGTACCAGGAAGCCGTCGCCGCGCTGGCCCGCACCCACGGCGCGACCCGCTACTTCGCGCACCGCCGCGAGTCCGCCGAAAAGCTCCACGCGCTGGAGGCAGCCACCGGCCTGGAGATCGTCCGCCCGGACCTCCCCCTGGAACTCATCGCCCGCCGGGGCCCCATCGGCCGCACGGTCCTGAGCTTCCCCTCCACCGTCGTCCACACCCTCCCCCTGGCCCTGGCCGGCACGGGCGTCAGGGTCGCGGTCTGCGACATCGCCCCGGAATGGCTCCGCGACACGGCCTCCCCACGCGCCCAGGGCTTCCTGAGCGGCGTCACGGAAACCGCCCGCGACGTACAGCGCCTCGCCCCGTGGCGGGCCACGGCGGTGACGGCGGAGGGGTGAGGGCGGGACGTCGAGCCGTGCGCCGCGTCACTTCTCGCGGCGGGGCTCCAGCATCCGGGTCAGCAGATTACGGGTGGCCCGCTGGACCTGAGGGTTGATGTAGGCCGGATCGTGCAGGGCGAGCGGCCAGTGGAAGGTACCGGCGACGAAGACGAACGTGCCCTGCTTGTTTTCGCACAGGCTGGTGTTCTGCATGCTGCGCCCGCGCCCCCAGCTGTCCACGTAGGGGGACGCGGCGAGCAGAGTCTGCTCGCTGTCCGCGGGCCGGGGCATCGACGGGTCGAAGCCGTCCGCCTCGACACCGATGAGGTCCGGGAGCTTGTC
Organism: Streptomyces sp. NBC_00654; assembly: GCF_026341775.1. Classification (NCBI taxonomy): domain Bacteria; kingdom Bacillati; phylum Actinomycetota; class Actinomycetes; order Kitasatosporales; family Streptomycetaceae; genus Streptomyces; species Streptomyces sp. NBC_00654. The sequence continues at coordinate 1,384,435 of NZ_JAPEOB010000001.1, forward strand.
ACCGTCCCGCAGCCCGGTGCCCGACCAGAACCAGTGACCGCTCTCGCGCACCACGAGGGGTGCGGGTTCCTTCAGAATGCCGTTGTACTGCACGCCCAGCAGACCCTGCTCGGCCTTCCGATGCTTCTTGCCGAGCTTGCGCCAGCGCACGGTGGGCCCCGCGGTGCCGGGCTCGGGGTCGGAGGCTTCCTTGTAGCAGGTCACCACCCGGCCGTCCCGGCCGTCGGCCGCGGATTCGAGCCGGATGTGGAAGTAGATGTTGTTCGAGGCGAGGAACGCGAGATGGGTTCCGGCGTCGACCGCCTCCTCGGCGCAGTCGCGCATCTCCTTGGACCAGTACTCGTCGTGCCCCGAGAAGACGACCGCGGTGTACTTCGCCGGATCGATGCGTCCCTCGTGCAGATCCACGCTGCTGGCATAGGTGATGTCGTACCCGGCCGCCTCCGCCCAGCGCGCGGCACTGGTGTCCATGTTGAACCACCGGGGTGCACCGGTCTCGACATAGGGCCGGTCGAAGGAGACCCGGACGGCGCGCTCGTCGTTCCCGCCGATCTTTCCCTCGGCGGTGTAGCCCTTGTACAGGTTCTTCCCGGTGCGGCCGTCGAACGGCCAGAGGTTGTACGCCTGGTACGTGGTGAAGGGGAGGACCATCAGGAGGTCGGACCGGCGGTCGGTGTCCCGGACGACGAACGGCGTGAAGCTGCGGAATCCGTCTTCCGAGGTGAAGACCGCCATGAATATCCCCGACAGCCAGTCCTCGGGTATCTCCAGGGTCCAGGTCACCGGCCAGTCGCAGGCGATCATCCCGGTCCCGGCATCCGGCTCCGGTCTCTTCCGGGGCTTCGCACGGACCGGCTCGCTGGTCATCAGATGCCGGGCACCTGAACCGTCGTAGTGTCCGACGCGGTAGACCGCAATCGTGCATTCCTGAGCACGGTGGGCCGAGATATGGAAGCCGATCGATTCACCACGGCTCACCGAGGTCTTCGACGCGTAGCCCTGTATCTGGATGGCCTTGTCGTCGGCGCCCCGGGTACCCCCGTGCCCGACCGCCCACTCGTCCGAGCCGACCGCGCGGTTCTCGCTCACCACGGGGTTGTTCCCCGTGCTCGCCCTGGGCCGCTGTGGCAGGGACTCGGCCTCGCCCCGCAGCTGATATCCGGCCACGGCCACGGCCCCGACTCCGAGGGCTCCAAGGGCAGCACGACGGGACACTTTCGACACAGCGCACACTCCGAGGCCCGGACGCCAGGCCTCTCGCCTCACGCGTCGTCATCTGCGTGACCGGAGAGCACCCGCTTCCTGTGCGACGCCTGTCAACAATCGCTGATTGTATGGATGTGAAGGACCGGAAACGCAGAGATGGACAGTGTGTAATCGCACACACTGCGGGGTCAGTTGGGCAGGGGCAGTGACCGGCATCGTGGAACGAGCCGCCCACAGCCCCTGCCCTTCGCATCAGCTGCCGTACCGCTCCACGGCATAGGAGCGCGCGAAGCTGTAACCGGTCAGCGCCTCCCAGCTGCTCACCGGCTTGGCAAACGTACGGTTCGCCTGCGCCGACCAGGTCCACGCCCTGATCGTGCCGTCGTCGTACCCGTACAGGGCACCGAAATCGTCCATGCCGTCGCCGTTGTAGTCGCCGATGACGATCGACATGTGGTCGCGCCACATCGCCCCGGCGGGCGTCGTCCACGCTTCGGCCACAGAACCGAAAGTGCCTGTCGCACTGCTGGGGAAGGTGTAGATGCTGTCGTGACCGTCGGCGTAGTCGTACCAGGCCGCGATGTCGTCGCGCCCGTCACCGTCGAAGTCCCCGGCATGGACCGTTGTCCGGTTCCAGTCGCCCCACGACGTGCTGGTCCATGAGCCGACGGGATAGGTGAACCCACCGGTCGGTGCCGCGAGGAAGGTGAAGATCTTGTTGCTTCCGTCGGAGTATCCGTGGAAGACGGCCAGATCATCTCGACCATCCCCGTTGAAGTCCCCCGTCACCTGCTTGTCACGGGAGGACGTCCAGTTGCCGGAAGGGCTCGACCACGAGCTGAACGGGGCGTTGAAACCACCCCGGACATCCGCGGTGAAGGTCCACAGGGCGTCGCGGCCGTCCGCGTAGTCGTACCAGACGGAGACGTCGTCACGGCCGTCACTGTTGAAGTCGCCGCTGCTCAGGGTCATGCGCTTGAAGCTCCAGTTGCCGGCCGGAACCTGCCACGACACGAACGGGGCAGCGAAGTTCCCCTGCGTGTTGCCGAGCCAGGTCCACAGGGCGACCCGGCCGTCGTCGTAGCCGTAGACAGCGGCGACATCGCCGATTCCGTCGCCGTTGTAGTCACCGGTGGTGCGCTTCATCCGACTGACCGCCCACGAATCCGCGGGCACGTTCCACCCGGTGAGCGGGTTCCTGAACGTACCGTCGGAGTTGGTCGGGAAACTGTGGATGGTGTCCGACTTGTCGGTGTGGTCGTACCAGTCGGCCATGTCACTGCGGCCGTCGCTGTTGTAGTCGTGCCTGAGGGCGGTGCCGCTGCTCCAGAGCGACTGGCCCTTGGCGTTGTGGATGACGAGGTTTCCGCGGTCCTGCAGGACCGCATACCCTTCCGCACCACTGGTCTTCGAGTCCCACAGGACGGTGGTGCCGTCCGCCTTGTAGACCACCAGGTTGCCCTTGGTCTGCATGACCGCCATCGCGCCGACGTTGCCGGCGGTCTTCGTCGACCACAGACGTTTGCCGGCGTTGGAGGTGATCTCCAGGTCGCCGTCGTCCTTCATGGTTAGTTCGGCCGACCGCGAGATGTAGGACTGCCCGCCCGTGAGCGTGGTGCCGGCCGGGATGCGGATGCCGCCGACGGCGCCGTCGATCGGGAACGCGGCTCCGAAGGAGAACTCGGATCCGGTCACCTTCCCGGGCCAGCCGGTCATGGTGTTGTCGGACTTGCGGGCCCAGAGATCGGCCATGCCGTCCCCGGTGAGGTCACCGACCGTGCCGAGAGTCGGGTAGGTACTCGCGGGGAATCCGCCGGCGATCTTCACCCGAGCCGTAGTGCCTCCCCAGGCGGTCGGGTCGAGAATCCCGTTGGGTCCCTCGCTGCCGTAGGTCCGCAGGATGTCTCCCGTGGCCTTGTTCCGGAGCCACAGGTCGGCAAGCCCGTCGTTGTTCAGGTCGCCCGGCGCCAGGACGGTGAACTTGTCCCAGTCGTCGCCTCCCACCAGCACAGGAGGGCTGAGCCGTTTGGTGTAGCCGCCGAAGTAGGCCCACAGGAGCTTGCCCTGCTGCACCAGCAGATCGGGTCTGCCGTCCGCGTTGATGTCACCGGGTGCGATGACCTGGCCTGCATCGCTCCAGTGGTCGTTACCGGTCCAGCCGGGCTCGCCGAAGCAGCCGGAGTCCTCGTCGACGACGGGGCATTTGACGGTGAGAGGCTGCTTGCCCTCCTTGTAGTTGGTGGTCGCGATGCCGAGACCGTTGTTCGTGTACGTCCAGAGGACCTTCCTCTTGAGGGCCGGGTCGTACTCAAGAGTGACCAGGTCGGTGTATCCGTCCTGACCCCAGTCCGTGCGATAGGTGATCGACGCGTCGTCGAAGGCCTGCCCGCCGTTGGTCGCCGAGGAGAATTCGCCGTTCTGCCGGCCCGAGTAGGTGAGCAGAGTGCCGTTGGAGTCGACGCTCCAGATGTCCTTGCTGCCGTCGCCGTTGAGGTCGCCGGGAGCGTCACGGGCTGCCGAACGGGTCGCGTAGAAGATGTATGTCGCGGTGTCGGACTGGTTGCCCGCCTTGTCGACGCTGTACGCGTAGATGAAGTGGGCGCCGTATCCGGGTGCGCGTACGGTGACCGGGACCCCGGGCAGCACGTCGTTGAGCTCCGGAGCGGAACTGGACCACCAGACGTAGTGGTCCACGTCCGTCACACCATTGGGTGCGAAGCCGAATTTTCCTTCCTCACGGGCCTTGCCGGTCGTACTCGGCCACCCGTTCTCACCCGACGGGAACTTGCCGTCCAGGGACGAGATCGTCGGCGGTGTGCCCGGACGCGTACGGTCCACCGAGAACTTGCATGTGGGGCTCCAGCCCGAGGTGGCCTTCTGGGCGTCCTCGGCGCGGACCTTCCAGGTGTAGTCCCCGGTGGGTATCAGCGCGTCGGTGGTCGGCAGAGTCGCCACTCGCCCCTTCAGAGCACCGATCGACCGGTCGATGACCGGCGTGCTGCTGCCGCTCCTGAAGACCTGGAACTGCGCACTCAGGTTTCCGGCGTCGGGATCGTCGATCGTGGCGAACAGGCTCACCTGGGTGTTGCCGATCAGTCCGCCCGCGGAGCAGGACGTCTTCGGATTCGTACCGAGACCGGAGGGAGCGTTGGGCGGATTGTTGTACTCGGTCTCCAGGACAGCGGTCTTGGCGTCGAACTTCTTCCAGCCGAACGTGTCGCTCTCGTTCTCCGCGTAGAGGCCGAGAGTGAGACTCGACCACTTGCCCGCCGCGGCTTCGCGCGCCTTGGCGGTCACATCGAACTCAAGGTTGCCCGCCGCGCAGTCCTTGCTCCAGCCTTTGGACTCGTTCACCGTCTTCAGCGGCGAAGTACCCACCTTCGCGGGCTGGTTGTTCCAGGTCGTCTTCTTCGAGATCGCCTTGGTCTGCCAGATCTCGACGGGCCTGTCCTGGCAGGACCAGGACCACACGTTCTTGATCCGGAAGGTCGACGACTTGACCTCGGCACCCTTGATGCTGTCGGTGTCGACCTGGAAGAAGGAGCGGGAAAGCCCGTTCGTCTCGTTCTCGTAGCCGACCCGGGCAACTTCGTTGGCGTTCCAGAAGGACGATTTGGGGTATTTCTTGTAGACCCGGGTCCAGTTCTCCTTCTTGCCCCAGGCCCAGGACGGGTCGATATAGACGGGGTATGTGGTGGCGGAACCCGTCAGCAGCGCCTGGTCGGGCTTGATCTCGATGCTGTCGCCACTGACAGTGGTGGGCATCTGCGCATCGGCCGCGCCCGGTGGTGGCTCGAATATGTCACCGGCCGCCGACCCCTCACCGGCGACGGTGGCGGACCTGGCTGCCGGCGTCGAGGAATCCGTACGGGAGTCCCACATCAGGGGAGTCGGGCTGGTGAACACCGTCTGCCCGGCGGGATCCACGGCGGCGAGGCTGCCGGACTCCGCGTCCGCCGACACGGTGAGACCGACCGTCTTCATCTTGTAGGTAAGAGTGGCGAGTTCGGGATTTCTGGCCGCTTCGGCGGTCTTGACGACGAAGAGCTGGGAAAAGCCCTCGACCTCGGCCTTGAGTTGGAGGTCGACCCCGGGCAGCACCTCGCTGTACGTGGCCACGTTCTCGGTGAGCACCGGCGTGGGCAGTTCGGTCGGCCAGGACAGCGTGAGCGTACGGCCGTCCTTGACCCCGGACAGCAGGGGGCCGGTGCCACCGCCGGAGAACGCGACACTGACCGTCGACGCTCTCGGTACCACGGTGCCGTCGGCGGCGAACGTCAGGCTGGGGTCGGTCGCCACCCAGGCCCCGTCCCGGAAGAGCCGGATCGGTGATCCGTATCGCTTGACGGAGAACGAGCCGTCGGGCTGTGCCCAGGTATCGGACACCTCGGTGCGCGCGGACATCAACTCGGCTGGGCTGCCGGTCGACTTGGCCTTCTCCAGAGCCCTGTCCTCTTCGCTGACGGAACCGTCGTCGACCGGGTCGTCAGCGGCGAGGGCGGCGCGCGGTGCGACGCCGGGCGAGGCCGTGGCGGTGACCGGAACGAGCGCTCCGGCTGAGCCGATGGCCGCGGCCAGAAGCAAAGAAACAGACCGATATGGCGGTTTGTTTCTCCTTCTGTGTTGCCTGGGTGTGTGTCTCATTTCATTCCCCTCATGAAGTTCACAATTTCCGCGCCGACTTTAGGTCGTGACGTACGGGGCGGGGAATGGTGAATTCCGAAATGGACGGCAATGTGACGCCGCAGGGGTGGAGAGGATTGGCTGACTAGTGATGCGTTTTCGGTACAGAAGGGGCAAGCTGTGCACACTTCAGGGGGTAGTGACTTTTCTGTGGAGATCCTGTTAGCTTCCGACGGTCATTCGTGGGGCGGCAAGGGGTGGGGTATGCGCAGATTCAGAAGGACATGGTTGGCTATGCCATTGTCCGCAGCACTCTTGGTGGGAATTCTCCCGGGAGTGGCCTTTTCGGCTGATCCGGCTGAGGCGTCCGCGCGCCCGTCCACCCACATCGAGCAGCCGAAGGCCGTGCCGGTGGTTCCGGTCGAGTTTGGTGGCAAGAAGCGCAAGGACGACGCCAAGAGTCATCCCTGGCGGTCTCCGAAGGTCACCTGGCCGACCGCGTCGAGTGCCGACGTTGTGCTGGATCCCGCGAGCGGGAAATCCGTCCGGCCCGAGGACAGTTCGCCGGTCTCGATCGCCGCAGCCGCCACACATGCCACGACTGCCGGAACGCGGCAACGCAAGACCATGTCCGCGGAGGCCGGTCCGCCGGTGAAGGCCAGGGTCTCGGTCGCGAGCCGGGCCGCCGCCGACAGGGCGGGGGTGGACGGTCTGCTGCTCTCGGTGGAGCGCAGCGACGAGAAGGCCGGCGTCCAGCCGGTGAGCGTGGCCGTCGACTATTCGACGTTCCAGGGGGCGTACGGCGGAGACTGGGCCGCACGGCTACGCCTCGTCGAAATGCCCGCGTGCGCGTTGACGACGCCGCAGAAGTCGGGGTGTGGCACCACCACTCCGCTCAAGACCGTCAATGACACCGAGCGGAGGACGCTGTCGGCGACCGCCTCGGTATCCGCAGGCGCACCGACTGTGCTGGCGGCGACAGCAGGGGAGTCGGGCGCGTCCGGCTCGTACAAGGCCACACCGCTCCAACCTTCGGGGGCGTGGAGTGCGGGTGGCTCGACAGGGTCGTTCAACTGGGCGCAGGAGATCGGAGTTCCGACCGTCCCCGGCGGACTGAAGCCCAGCGTTTCGCTGAACTACTCGTCACAGAGCGTCGATGGCCGGACTGCCGCGTCGAACAACCAGCCCAGCTGGATTGGTGACGGGTGGTCCTGGGAGCCGGGGTACATCGAGCGGCGGTACAAGTCCTGCAACGATGACAAGGACGGCGGCACCAACACCACCAAGGTCGGTGACCGGTGCTGGTTCAACGACAACGCGACGCTGTCCCTCGGTGGCAAGACGACCGAGTTGGTGCATGACGCGGCCAAAGGCTGGCACCCGGCCCAGGACGCGGGCGAGAAGATCGAGAAGCTGACCGGCGCCTCCAACGGTGACAAGGGCACCACCGGCGTCGATGGTGCCGGTGAGCACTGGAAGGTCACCACGACGGACGGGACGCAGTACTTCTTCGGCCTGAACCGGCTTCCCGGCTGGAGCGATCACGGCACGGCGGACGATGACCCGGTCACCAACTCCACCCTCACCGCACCTGTCTTCGGCAACCAGACCGGCGAGCCCTGCTACAACGCGTCGTTCGCATCCGCCTGGTGCCAGCAGGCATGGCGCTGGCAGCTCGACTACGTCGTCGACGTACATGGCAACGCGATGTCGTACTACTGGAAGACCGAGACCAACAACTACGGCCGCAATGTCTCGGAGACCACGGGCAAGGCGACGGTCACCCCGTACGACCGTGGCGGGTACCTCGACCACATCGACTACGGGCTGCGTCACGGAGGTGCTTATACGGGCAAGGCAATGGGACGGGTCGACTTCGGTGTCGACGAAAGGTGTCTCAGCAGCTGTGGAACCTTCGACGCGGCGAACGCGAAGAACTGGCCCGACGTCCCTTACGACCTGTACTGCAAGGACGGTGCGACGGAGTGCAAGGACCAGTACTCGGCGAGCTTCTGGTCCCGGAAGAAACTCTCCACGATCACCACGAAGGTGCTGACCGGGGGGACGTACAAGGACGTTGATTCGTGGACGCTCAAGCAGGGCTTTCCGGCCTCCGGTGATGGCCTCTCCACGCCCATGTGGCTGGAGTCGATCCAGCGCACCGGAAAGACAGGAGGCAGCGAGACGCTTCCGCCGGTGACCTTCGCGGGTGAGCAGTTGGCCAATCGGGTCGACAAGACCGGGGACGGTCTGGCTCCGTTCATCCGGTTGCGCATGAATCAGGTGATCAATGAGACCGGTGGTGAGATCGGCGCGTACTACTCCGATCCCGACTGCACTGTGACCACGTTGCCGGCCGCTGACGGGACGAACAAGACCCGTTGTTTCCCCGTGAAGTGGGCCTTCGAAGGAGAAACGGCCAAGCTGGACTGGTTCCACTCGTACGTGGTGACCAAGGTCCAGGAGGGCGACAGACGTGACGAGACTCCGGACACGATCACCAAGTACAGCTATCTGGACGGCGCAGCGTGGGCCAAGAGCACGGATGAGTTCACCAAGAAGGACGACCGGACCTACTCGGTGGCTCGCGGGTACGGCCGGGTGCAGACACGTACGGGCGGCATCGAATCGGGGCCGACGCTGACGGAGGCTCGCTACTTCCGGGGGATCGACGGCGCCGCCGTGGAGAACTCGGCAGGCGCGGCGGTCACGGACCGTGAGCAGTTCGCCGGCGTGACGCGCGAGAGTGCCACGTACAACGGCGACGACACCTCCAAGCTCGTGTCCGCTGTGTCCTACACCCCTTGGCGTTCGGCTCTCACGGCCAGCCGGACCCGCGCCGACCTGCCGGACCTGGAGGCGTACCTCACCGGCACGCTGAAGGAGGAGGAGCGGACTTCGACAGCGTCCGGCACCCGGACCACCTCCCTGACACGGACATTCGACGGCTACGGGCAGGTCACTTCCGAGTCCGATACGGGCGACACGGCGAAGACCGGGGACGAGAAGTGCACCACCACCACGTACGTCGCCAACACGACGAGCCGTCTCCTCGATGTGGTCGCTCAGAAGAAGACCGTGGCGGCACTGTGCGGCGACGCGGCGGGCACGGGGAGTGTGATCAGCGACGAGCGCATGTACTACGACGGAGCTACGTCGTTGACGGCTGTGCCGTCCAAGGGCGACGCGACCAAGGTCGAGAAGCTCAACGGCCTCGGCACGGGCTACGACACGGTGGCCGCGACTCCCGCAGCCGACTTCGATGTCTACGGACGGGCGCTGTCGGCCACCGATGCCTACGGCAAGGAGACCGAAACGGTCTATACGCCGGTGCAGGGGGAGGTGCCGACCAGGACTCTGGTCACCAACCCTCTCGGCCACCAGATCACCACTGACGTGGACCCACTGCGCGGTCTGCCGGTCAAGGTGACCGATGCGAATGCGCGGGTCACGTCGACCGCGTACGACGCGCTGGGCCGGGTGACGAAGGTCTGGCTGCCTTCCCACCCCGCCGCCACCCAGCCCGATCTGCCGAGCCAGTCGTTCGAGTATCAGATCCGCAAGACCGGTCCCGTCGTCGTCACGACGAAAACCCTTAACTACCGTTCCGCCTATGGGGTCTCGTACACCTTTTATGACGGACTGATGCGGGAGATGCAGTCTCAGGCGAAGTCCCCGGACGACGAGGGACGCCTGGTCACCGAGACCCGCTACAACAGCCGAGGGCAGGCCTGGCACAGCTCGGGTGTGTACTACGCCACCGGGGAGGCGGAGCCCGTCCCGGTGACCGCGATGGATCTCAAGTACCCGGACGCGACCGAGACGCTCTTCGACGGCGCGGGCCGCACTGTGGCCCTGATCTCACGCAACCACGGTGAGGAGACCAAGCGCACCACCACGAGCTACACGGGCGATACGACGACCGTCATTCCGCCCGCTGGCGGAACCGCGACCACCACCGTCACGGACGCTCTAGGCCGTACCACGGAGCTGAAGCAGTACACGGATGCGGGAAGGGCCAAGTCCCAGTCCACGGTGTACACGTACAACAAGCTGGGGCAGTTGGAGCAGGTCACCGATCCGTCGGGTGCGACCTGGAAGTACGGCTACGACGCCGCAGGCCGACAGGACCATGTCGAGGATCCCGACAAGGGAGCTTCGGACACCGCGTACGACGAGGGCGGGCGTGCCACCGATGTCACGGACGCCCGTGGCATCACTCTGCACACCGCCTACGACGATCTGGGGCGCCCCACCGCGCTCACCCGGGGCGCCACGAAGCTGGCCGACTGGGAATACGACAAGTCTTCCAAGGGCCTCGGGCAACTCTCCAGCACGACTCGCCATGACGGGGGAAACACTTACATCAGCACGGTCGTCAATTACAACGCTTTCTACAAGCCGGTCGTGAGCCGCTTCACCGTTCCTGCCTCGGAAGGCGCCCTGGCTGGTACGTACGAGTGGACGGACGTCTACAACACCATTACCGGCCAGCTGATGGAGTCGGCGCAGCCCGCCATGGGCGATCTCCCGGACGAGGCTGTCACCAACGCGTACGCGTTCAGCGCCGGCCTTCCCGTGTCGGTGTCCGGTGGTGACGACATCGCCATCCTGGCCTCGGTGAGTTACGACCACTACGGTCGTCCTCTTGAGCAGGCGTTCGGCGCAATTGCCCAACAGCTCTGGAAGAGGCGTCAGTACGACCAGCACACGGGGGAGCTGACCCAGGCTTCCACCGAGCGTGACGTCGAGCCGCGCTTCATCGACAACGTCAGCTACACCTATGACCTCGCAGGCAATATCAAGAAGATCGGTACGGTAACCGGCCAGGACGCCACCGTCGTCAGCGACACCCAGTGCTTCGGTCTCGACACCCTGCGCCGCATCACCGACGCCTGGACCGCGACCGATGACTGCGCGGCCGCGTCCCCGACCGCGGCGGTTATCGGCGGTCCGGACCCGTACTGGACCACGTACACCTACGATGCCGTCGGCAACCGCAAGACCGAGACCCAGCACACCGCAGCGGCCGGTCCCGCCACGGATACGGTGCGCACGTACCAGGCTCCCGAGGCGGGAACGCACAACCTTCCCGGTATCACACAGACGGGCACGAACCAGCACACCGAGACCTATACCTACGACGAGACAGGCAACACTCGGACCCGCAAGATCGGCAACGCCGATCTGCAGGACCTCACGTGGGATACCGAAGGCCATCTGGCTTCCGTCACCGAAGTCACCAGCACCACCAACTACCTGTACGACACGTCGGGTAGCCGCATGGTGCGACGCGACTCGACCGGGACCACGCTCTACCTGCCCTTCGGCAACGAACTGCACCTCGACAAGGCCGGCAAGGTCACGGGTACCCGCTACTACACCGCAGCGGGTGAAACCGTAGCCCTGCGCAAGGGCGGGAAGCTCAGCTTCCTGATCAACGACCACCACGGCACCAGCACCACTCAGGTCTCCGCGGACGCGGCCCAGACCGTCACCCGTCGTCAGAGCACCATCTTCGGCGCGCCCCGTGGTTCCCAGCCCACAACATGGGCCGGGGACAAGGGATTCGTCGGCGGAACGAAGGACCCCGACACCGAACTCACCCACCTCGGCGCCCGCGAGTACGACCCGGCCAGCGGCCGCTTCATCAGCGTCGATCCGATCCTGGACCTCGCCGATCCCCAGCAGGCACACGGCTACACCTACGCGAACAACAACCCCGTCTCCTTCAGTGATCCCAGCGGGCTGCGGCCCGACGGCCCGGTCGGTGGCAACGACTACAACGATGTCCGCAGTACGACTGATGGTTCGAACAACGGGAAGGCCGGCAGCGGATGGTTCCGCGACAGCCAAGGAGGCTGGAGCTACCGACACCAGCAGTACTGGCCCGGGCACCTCGGTAGCAAGGTAAGCGGCGTCACCACCGTCTCCTACTCCTGGTCCTCGCGCGTGAGGGCGAAGGGGAAGCCCGTCAGCGGCTATGTGATCCCGCACCCGAAGGTCGCCCCGAAGAACTTCTACACGAAGTGGGTCGCACCGATCGCGGTATCCGTCCTGCTGCCGGATGTGCAGGCATGGCAGGACTGCGGCGGCGGTGACCTGAGCCAGTGCGGCTGGTCGGCCACGGACCTTCCGCTGCTGAAGCCTCTGAAGGCGATCAAGGGGGCCAAGAAGGCCGTTGACGCCGCCTCGACTGCGGCCAAGAAGTGCCACAGCTTCCTGCCGGGCACCCGAGTTCTGCTGGCAGATGGCACAAGTAAGAAGATCGAGGACGTCGAGAAGGGGGACGTCGTACTCGCCACGGACCCGGATACCGGTGAGACACGGTCCAAGGAAGTCATCGAGACCATTCTGACCAAGGATGACAAGGACTTCACCGAGCTCAACGTCACCACGGATATGGGCGAAGCCAGCATCGTCGCCACGGACACCCATCCCTTCTGGTCGGTGAACCAGAAGAAGTGGCTCGACGCGGGGAAAGTACAGCCGGGGACCAAGCTGCTCACATCCGATGGTCGTGATGTCGAGGTCACTTCGACGCGGCACTATACGAAGCGGCAGCAGACGCACGACCTCACGGTTGAGGGCATCCACACGTACTATGTGCTGGCGGGTGCCACGCCGGTCCTCGTGCACAACTGCAATCTGTTTGATGGACCTGGCTGGCAACACGTGCTGGATGAGCACGTAGATGGAAGTCCGGGAGTGGTTTCAGGAAACACTACTTTCTCCAATTATATGGATCTGGATGAAATTGGAGAATTGATTGAGGGTGCCGCTAAAACTCCCGGGCGGCGAAATACCCCTGATGCAACTGGGCGTCCTCGCGACGGAACAATTCACACGTACGATTTCGATTACCCTGTTGGGTCTCGAGGTGAAACTAGCGTCGAAGTGATTCTCAATCCAAACGGATCTCTGCGTACCGCCTACCCGAGGTGATGGCGATGGAAGAATTGTCTCTGCATTGGAATATGGTTCGGCCCGGATCGGCCAACCTCATTCTGCGATTTCCGCATGAGGTCATCGAAGTGCACACCACATATGTGGGAGATGGTCTCCGCTCTGTAGTGCAAGCTGCCATCGATCTCCGACTGGGGTCAAGCTCGGCAACGGCCTTCCTTCCTGCCGAACCTGCGGGTACCTTCCTGTTTTTTACGGGAGCAGACGAAGAGGTGTACTTGCAGGTCGTTCAATTCGCGGACATGGAATCAGAGTCTCGTCGCTGGAGTGGCGGCAATCTGCGATGGTGCGGTCGGATCGACGTTCGTACACTTATCCGCAGCGTAGTGGTAATGGCTGACGACGTGCTCGTTCAGTGTGGCGGAGCTGACGCGTATGCAAGGGAGTGGGGTGGAATCACTTTCCCGATTCGCGAGTTGGGGAATCTCCGGTAGACCGTGATCCTGGTGTGCCCAGCAGGCAGATGAAAAAGGTCTCCGAGCGGATGCGGACGCCGTGGTAGCGCCGCCCGGCTTCTGGATGTAGTGAGTGCAAACCTAAAGGCCCGTCAGGCTGGTTCTGACGGGCCTTCAGCGGGTCTTGAAGGCAGTAGTTGACGGCAACGCTCCCCGTACGAGAGGAAGGCTGACCGTGGCCCGCACCGAGTACTACGACGACCCGGCGCGCCCAAGCCGAACAGCGCGGTCGTCACCGCATCCGCCGTTGTCACCGACGACTACGGGCGCATCCTCCTACAGCGCCGCCGCGACAACGACCTATGGGCCTTGCCCAGCGGAGGCATGGACCTCACCGACCCCCTACCCGGCACAGACGTCCGCGAGGTCAAGGAAGAGACCGGCCTCGACGTAGAGATCGCCGGCCCTGTGGGCACCTACACCGACCTGAAACACATCATCGCCTACACCGACGGCAAGGTCCGCCGACAGTTCAACGTCTGCTTCACCGGTGGCCAACTAGCAATCTCTGACGAATCCACCGAACTCCGTCGTACCGCCGGAAGAGATCGAACATCTGCTGATGCAATATACCCAACGACTCAGGATCCAATACTTCCTGGAACATCGCGAGAAGCCGTGCGTGGGCTGAACCGCCTGACGGCAGTAGCGACGGCAACAACTCCGCACAACTACGCAGCTCACCGGACCGGCAAACCGCACTTGACCCTGCGAGAAATAAAGTCGAAGGCTTCGAGTAGCACGCACACTATGTGCTGGTGGGCGAGACTCCGGTCCTCGTCCACAATTGCGGAACGGCTGATCCCTAAAGTTTCAAGCGGACCGAGGCATTGTCCGGTGAAGAGGTAGCCGCTGTCCTTCCATCCCGCCCCTGATGCCTCGCGTTCCTGGAGTTCCCGGTTGCGGCGCAGTTAGAGGGAGCACAGGCACGGCGTGGGCAGAGCGATTCGCCGTTCGGAGCTCGGGGTCTTGGTCGGGAGGGCGGTCAGGCCGCCGGAGTTGGCGCGCCAGATGTTGGAAGTTTCGATGGCCAGGTCGAGATCTTCCCAGTGCAGGTCGGGGCGGAGTGCGAGTTCGAACAGTAAGTAGCAGGTGGTGGCTCGGGGGTGCTGGGAGAATATGGCGGGCATCTTCGGCAGGAAGTGGTTTCTAGCTGATGAGGCAGGAGTTGCCGGTGTGTACGTGCAGGGATGCTGCGAGTGATCTCTCCTCGCGTACCGCGTGTTCCAGCGTGGACTTGAGTAGGGAATGCATGCACGCTGACGTCAACTGGGAGCCGCCACCAAAGCCCGAGTTCCGGACAAGTCGGGGGGAGGGGCGTCGGGTAGGTCCGTTCGGGCCTGTCAGGCAGCACCGTTCTTTTCCAGATCTCGCGCTGTGTCCCCATCCGGGGTGAACTGCCTGTCCCCAGGTGCCCGTTGGCGCCGGCCCCGGCGTAGCGTGGATGCTGACGTCCGCCTGTGGGGGTGACCCGTGCAGTTCCGCGAAGAGTCCAGCATCGGAGACCGGATCGCTCGGCTGCGACTGCGCCGAAAGCTCGCCCAGGAACGGCTCGCCGAGCGGGCCGGTGTCTCGGTGGATGTCGTGCGCAAGCTTGAGCAAGGAGTGCGCAATACCGCCCGGCTCACGACTCTCAACGCCTTGGCCCGCGCCCTGGACGTGGAGCCGTCCGTGCTTGGCGGGCAGCCGACCACCTTCGAGGTGCGGGGCGAACAGGACCAGCCGTCCGTGCTCGCACTTCGACAGGCTGTCTCTCCGCTTGCTGATCTTCTCGGAGAGGAGGCCGACCCCGAGGAGCCGCCGTCTCTCGCGGATTTGCGTGCCGCCCTCCGTTCCACCGAATGCATCAGGCGCGACGGCCGGATCAGCGAGATCGGTGCGCTGCTGCCGCAGCTGATCAAGGACGCGCGTGCCGCCGTACGAGCTCACCATGGAGCCGAAGCCGCCGCCGCTCACGCTGTGCTCGCCGAGGCGTATCAGATCGCGGCGACCACACTGACGGCACTCGGCAAGGAGGACGCGGCGTTCACCGCCATGGAGCGGGCGGCCGAAGCGGCGCGGAGAGGGGATGACCCGCATCTGGAGACGGTCGGTGTCTCCACCCTTGCCTGGGTGCTGACCAGGCAGGGACGGCTGGCCGACGCGGAGCGGATCGCCGTCGCCACGGCCGAACGTGTGGAACCCACCTTCCGCTCACGGCCCGTCGAGCTGTCTCTCTGGGGCATCCTCCTGCTGCGCGCCGCGACCGCCGCCGTCCGCGCGGGTCGGCACGACACCGTGCGGGACCTGATCGGCCTTGCGGGCGCCGCCGCGGCCCGTATCGGTACGGACCGGCTCGACTACGCGACTCCGTTCGGTCCGACGAACGTGGGTGTGGCCAAGGTCAACTTCCTGGTGGAGATGGAGGAGAACGCCGAGGCGCTGAGCGCCGCGCGTGTCGTCCCCGATCTGCGGTCGCTGCCGCCCACCTGGCTCGCCCGCTTCCACGTGGACCGGGCGCAGGCCTGCGTGGAACTGGACAGGGCCGATGGGGCTACCCAGGCCCTGCTCGTGGCTGAGCGCATCGCGCCGGAGTGGATGCGGTACCACTCGACGAGCCGCCGGCTCGTCGCCGACCTGCGGGGCAGGGAACGACGCCGTACGTCCCCCATTGCGGAGCTTGCCGAGCGGATCAACCTCGACGGGCAGGCTTGCGACTAGGACGGGCTGCCCCAGTCGTCCCGCGGAGTCGCACGGGATGTCACTGGGCGGGCCCTGTGGCCGCGCCTAGCGTGAGGGAGCCGTCAGAAGAGGACGCTTCGCACGAATAATGAGGATCCATGCCGAACCCTGATGTCCGCCTGCTGCCGTGGTCCGACGCACAAGGCAAGGGGTGTCTTCTGATCACGGACAACGACGCGCCCGGACCCGTCTCGCGTGTCGCCGATCAGGTCGAAGCCGTACAGCTCGGCATGGGCCAGGAGCTGATCGGACACGCGGAGGAGATTCTCGGCGATCCGCGCGCCGATCCCGGGCAGGTTCGCTACCTGGCCGCCCGGCTGACCGAGGCCCTGGGGGACGCCGTGAGGGTGGCGGTGAGCAGGGGCGCGCGGGCCGGGCGTGGGTGAGGAGAAATGGGCACGAGGGGCCCTCCCACAACCCACATCCGTCCCAAGGCCCCGCATCCGTCCCGAGCCCCGCACCCATACCCGGCCCCGCATCCGTACCGGGCCCCGCAGCCGGCACCGCTCCGGCTCCGCGCCCGGCGCGCCTGCCGCGGGTGCCCGCGCGTCGGCCCCCGCGCGTCGGACCGCACGCGTCGGCCCCCGCCCTCGGCCCGCACGCGCCGGACCCCCGCGCCCCGCTCCCGCCCCGCTCCCGCCACGCTCCCGCCACGCCCCGTGCCCGACTTGCCGAAGAAGCGGCGGAGTGTACCCACCACGCACCCCCCTCACACGCCCCCGCGCCCAAAAATGTTCGCCTGAGCGGCTGAAGTTTTGTTGATATGTGGCCAGTTGAGGGTGTGAGGGGCCTACTCTTCAACAGGTGAACCAGTTGAAGTCCCGCACCGATGCCCTTGCCGAGCTGTCCGGGGAAGCCGCTCTGCCCGGCACGCTGTCCGAGGAGCTCCGCGCCGAGCTGATCGCGTTCCGTCGTGATCTGCACATGCACCCCGAGCTCGGCAACCAGGAGTTCCGTACCACCGCGGCCATCAAGGACCGGCTGGAGAAGGCCGGGCTGAAGCCGCGGGTGCTCTCCATCGGGACCGGGCTGATGTGTGACGTGGGGGAGTGGGACGGGGTGACGCCCATGCTGGCGTTGCGGGCCGACATCGACGCGCTGCCGATCCCGGACACCAAGGCGGGGGTCTCCTACCGGTCCACCGTGCCCGAGCGGGCGCACGCCTGCGGGCACGACGTGCACACCACCACCGTGCTGGGCGCCGGGCTCGTGCTGGCCGGGCTGGCGCGGCAGGGGCTGCTGCCCAGGGCCGTGCGGCTGATCTTCCAGCCCGCCGAGGAGGTGCTGCCCGGCGGCGCCACCGACGCGATCGAGGCCGGGGTGCTGGAGGGCGTCGGGCGGATCATCGGGGTGCACTGCGACCCGAAGGTGGACGTCGGGCGCATCGGGCTGCGGGCCGGGGCCATCACCTCCGCCTGCGACCGGCTGGAGGTGTCCATGGACGGGCCCGGCGGGCACACCGCCCGGCCGCACCTGACCACCGACCTGGTCACCGCCGCCGCCCGGGTGGCCACCGACGTACCCGCGCTGCTGGCCCGCCGGACCGACGCCCGCTCGGGGCTCGCCGTCACCTGGGGGCGGCTGGAGACCGGGCACGCGTGCAACGTCATCCCGCAGCACGCCGAACTGTCCGGAACTGTTCGCTGCCTGGACCTGGACGCCTGGCGGGAGGCGCCCGACCTCGTGCACACCGCCATCGACGAGGTGGCGGGCATGCACCGGGCCAAGACCGTGATCAATTACGTGCGCGGGGTGCCGCCCGTGGTGAACGACGCCGAGACGGTCGCCCTGCTCGACGCCGCGATGACCGAGCGGCGCGGTTCGTACGCGATCGAGGACACCGAGCAGAGCCTCGGGGGCGAGGACTTCTCCTGGTACCTGGAGCACGTGCCGGGCGCGATGGCGCGCCTCGGGGTGCGTACTCCGGGGGACACCCGCGGGCTCGACCTGCACCGGGGGAACTTCGACGTGGACGAGGAGGCGATCACCGTGGGTGTGGAGCTGTTCACGGCGGCCGCGCTGCTCGACGGCAACCGTTCGTGAGCTGTTCGGAGGCCATTCATGGACGCGCTGGACCACTTCTGTTCGCGACGATCCGATAACGGCTTCCGTACGGGTCCTTATCTGACATCTACGCGCGTTACGATCGCCGCGAAACCAGCGCCGGAAGAGGCGCTTCGGTCAGGTTTGAAGGAGCCTTCCCTTGCGCCGGATCACCAGGATTGCCACCGTGGGCGTTGCGTCCGCAGCGCTTGCGCTCAGCGCCACCGCGTGTGGCGGAAAATCATCGTCGGACGCCGGGTCCGACTCCAAGGAAGCCAAGACGGCCATCGCGTACGACATCGGTGGCCGCGGCGACCAGTCGTTCAACGATGCTGCCTACGCCGGTCTTGCCAAGGCCGAGAAGGAACTCGGCGTCAAGGGCACCGAGGCGGAGCCCTCCGACGGTGAGTCGGATGCCGACAAGGTGCAGCGCCTCACGGAGCTGGCCCGTGCCGGCAACAATCCGGTGATCGGCGTCGGTTTCGCCTACGCGCCCGCCATCAAGAAGGTCGCGCCGAAGTTCCCGAAGATCACCTTCGGGATCATCGACGACGCCTCGGTGACCGGCGACAACATCGCCAACATCGTCTTCAACGAGGAGCAGGGCTCCTACCTCGCTGGTGTCGCCGCCGCCAAGGTCACCAAGACGAAGACGGTCGGCTTCATCGGTGGTGTCGAGACTCCGCTGATCAAGAAGTTCCAGGCCGGCTACGAGCAGGGTGTCAAGGACACCGACCCCTCGGTCAAGGTCCAGTCGCAGTACCTGACCCAGCCGCCGAACTTCGACGGCTTCTCCAAGCCCGACCTCGGCAAGGCCGCCGCCCAGGGCCAGCTCGACAAGAAGGCCGACGTGATCTACTCGGCGGCCGGTCTGGCCGGTTCCGGTGCGATCGAGGCTGTCTCCAAGGCCGGCAAGTGGAACATCGGCGTCGACTCCGACCAGTACCAGCAGAAGGGCCTCGCCGCCTACAAGGCGAGCATTCTGACCTCGGTCACCAAGGACGTCGAGGACTCGGTCTTCAACCTGATCAAGTCGGTCAAGGACGGCAAGCCGGAGACCGGCGAGGTCCGCTACGGCCTCGACAAGGATGGCGTCGGCCTCTCGATGTCCAACCCGGCCTTCACCAAGATGACCGAGGTCATCGCTGCTGTGGACGAGGCGAAGAAGAGCATCATCGACGGCAAGATCACCGTCAAGACCACCCCGTAACGGCTTCTGCCGTCCGGCTGGTTTCCTGTGGGCCCGGAGTGCGCGACACCGCCGCTCCGGGCCTGCGGAGTACCACTCGCAATACCTCGAAGAAGATCCGCCTCTCGCAGTGCTCCTCCGTACCGGCCCGGATACTGACATCCGGGCCGTGCTGTGCACCTGTGTTTTACGATTCGGCAGCGCTACGCGTGTAGACAGCCCTCCGGCGCGATAACTTCACCCCGCCCCTCAGCCACTCCGCTCCCGCTCCTGTCCGGCCAAGGAGAGTGCGTCATCAACGCGTCCAGCAGCCCCCCCGCCGTAGAACTGCACGGCATCACCAAGCGATTCCCCGGCGTCGTCGCCAACCACAACATCGACATCACCATCGGCAAGGGCACGGTCCACGCCCTCGTCGGCGAGAACGGGGCCGGTAAGTCCACCCTGATGAAGATCCTCTACGGCATGCAGAAGCCGGATGAGGGAACCATCGCGGTCGACGGCGACCTGGTCTCCTTCAGTAACCCGGGCGATGCCATCGCACGCGGCATCGGCATGGTGCACCAGCACTTCATGCTCGCCGACAACTTCACCGTCCTGGAGAACGTCGTCCTCGGCGGCGAGAAGCTGCACGGCATCGGGTCCGCGGCCCGCAAGAAGATCAAGGAGATCTCGGACGCGTACGGTCTGGGGATCCGGCCCGACGCACTCGTGGAAGACCTCGGCGTCGCCGACCGTCAGCGCGTGGAGATCCTCAAGGTCCTCTACCGAGGTGCCCGCATCCTCATCCTGGACGAGCCGACTGCCGTGCTCGTGCCGCAGGAGGTCGACGCGCTCTTCGACAACCTCCGTGAGCTCAAGGCCGAGGGCCTCACGGTCATCTTCATCTCGCACAAGCTCGGCGAGGTCCTGTCGGTTGCCGACGACATCACCGTGATCCGCCGCGGTACGACGGTGGGTACCGCCGACCCGGCGAACACCACCACGAAGCAGCTCGCCGAACTGATGGTGGGCAGCGAACTGCCCTCGCCGGAAACTCGCGAGTCGACGGTCACGGACGTTCCGATGCTCCGTGTCGAGGGTCTCGCGCTCAGTGTGACCGACCCCGACGGAGCCGTCCGCGACGTCCTCGCCGGGGTCGGCTTCACCATCCACAAGGGTGAGGTCCTCGGGATCGCCGGGGTCGAGGGCAACGGCCAGACCGAGCTGATCGAGACCCTGATCGGGATGCGGGATCCGGACGCCGGGGTGATCACTCTCGACACCGATGACGTTTCGCACGCCCCCACGCGCAAGCGGCGTGAGAGCGGCATCGGATACATTCCGGAGGACCGGCACCGGCACGGTGTCCTTCTGGACGCCCCGCTCTGGGAGAACCGGATCCTCGGCCATGTCACCGAGAAGCCCAACAGCCGGGGCTGGTTGCTGGACCCGGGCGCGGCACGTGCCGACACCGAGCGGATCGTGCGCGAGTACGACGTCCGTACCCCTGGCATCGAGGTGACCGCGGCCTCGCTCTCCGGCGGCAACCAGCAGAAGCTGATCGTCGGCCGCGAGATGAGCCACAACCCCAAGCTGCTGATCGCGGCGCACCCCACCCGGGGTGTGGATGTCGGTGCCCAGGCGCAGATCTGGGACCAGATCCGTGAAGCGCGCCGCGAAGGGCTGGCCGTCCTGCTGATCTCGGCGGATCTGGACGAGCTGATCGGGCTCTCCGACACCCTGCGCGTCATGTACCGCGGCCGGCTGGTCGCCGATGCCGACCCGGCCACCATCACTCCGGAGGAACTGGGCTCGGCCATGACCGGCGCCGCCACCGGTCACCTCGAAAGCCCGGAGGACGAGGCCCGATGAAGAAAATCGACAAGGACCGGCTGATCCTGGGGTTCGCGGGCCCGGTCCTCGCCCTGATCGTCGCCATCGCGCTCACCACGGTGGTGCTGCTGGCTTCCGGGCGTAACCCCTTCGAGCCGTACCGGCTGATGTTCGAGTCGGCTTCGTATGTCGACGTGCAGGTCCTGATCATCAACCAGGCCGGTACGTACTACCTTGCCGCTCTCGCCGTCGCCGTCGGCTTCCGGATGAATCTGTTCAATATCGGTGTCGATGGGCAGTACCGCCTCGCCGCGATGATGGCCGCGCTCGTCGGGGCCAGCGTCACCCTGCCGGGGCCCCTCCAGATCGCGCTGATCGTCATCGTCGCGATGCTGGTCGGAGCCTTCTGGGCAGGCATCGCGGGCTTCCTGAAAACCACCCGCGGAGTCAGCGAGGTCGTCTCGACGATCATGCTCAACTCCATCGCCACCGCGCTGGTCGCCTGGCTCATCCTGCCGAAGAACTTCGGTGAGCAGCCGCCCGGCTCCAACAACCTGACCACCGGCGAGCTCCCGGAGTCCGGCTGGTTCCCGGGTCTGTCCATGGGGGCCGAAGCGGGCGAGATCTACGGGTTCACCTTCGTCGCCGCGGGCTGCGGTCTCGTCTATTGGTTCGTCCTCAACCGCACCCGATTCGGTTTCGACCTGCGGGCCACGGGAGCCAGCGAGAGCGCCGCCCAGGCTTCCGGCGTGGACGCCAAGAAGATGATCCTGACCTCGATGCTGATCTCTGGAGCGGTTGCCGGTCTCGCCGGTATGCCGACCCTGCTCGGTGACACGCACACCTACAGCCTCGACTTCCCGACCGGCATCGGTTTCACCGGCATCACCATCGCGCTGCTGGGCCGGAACAACCCGCTCGGCATCGCCTTCAGCGCCCTGCTGATCGCCTTCCTGGACAAGTCGTCGGCCTCGCTCGACCAGTACGGGTACGAGAAGGAGATCGCCACGATCATGCAGGGCCTGATCGTGATCTCGGTCGTCGTCAGCTACGAACTGGTCCGCCGTTACGGCATCAGCCGCCAGCAGCAGAAGGTCGGCGAGGAACTCGCCGCCGGGCACGCACTCAAGACCGAGAAGGAGGCGGCACTGTGAGCACCAGCAAAGTCTCCGCCGCGACCGCCGTCCCCAAGAAGGGTGCTGGGCGCCGCAAGCTCACCCTGCCCGTCGTCCTCCTGATCATCGCGGGCGCGCTCGCACTGGTCTCACTGGTCCGTCTGATCAGTGGCGCCAACGACGTGACCTCCGTGGGGCAGGTCGCGGGCGCGCTGGAACTGGCCGTTCCGATCGGCCTGGCCGGGCTCGGCGGTCTGTGGGCCGAACGCGCCGGCGTCGTCAACATCGGCCTCGAAGGCATGATGGTGCTGGGTACCTGGTTCGGCGCCTGGGCAGGATTCCAGTGGGGCCCGTGGGTGGGAGTGCTGTTCGGGATCCTCGGAGGTGCGCTCGGCGGGCTGCTGCACGCGGTCATCACCGTCACCTTCGGCGTGAACCACATCGTCTCCGGTGTGGCCATCAACATCCTCGCCGTCGGCCTCACCCGCTATCTCTCCAACTTCGCCTTCGACGGCGTTGAGGGAGGTTCGTCCAAGCAGTCGCCCCGCATCGATCCGATCGACAAGATCACTATTCCGGGGCTGTCCGACTGGATGCAGGATCTGCAGCAACAACACTGGTTCCTGATTTCCGACATCGCGGGCATCATCGGTGGACTCGTCACCGGCCTGTCCCTGCTGACGGTCGTTGCCCTGCTGCTGGTCCCCGGCACCTGGTGGATCCTGTGGCGCACGTCATTCGGTCTGCGGCTGCGTTCCTGCGGCGAGAGCCCGGTGGCCGCCGAGACGCTCGGCGTCAATGTCTACAAGTACAAGTACATCGCCGTCACCGTCTCCGGCGGCCTGGCCGGACTCGCCGGTGCCTTTCTGGCGATCGTTGCGACCGGCATCTACCAGGAGAACCAGACCGGCGGGCGCGGCTACATCGGTCTTGCTGCCATGATCTTCGGCAACTGGATGCCGGGCGGGATGGCGCTGGGTGCCGGTCTCTTCGGGTTCACCGACAGCCTCAAGCTGCGCGGCGGCGCCGAGAACGTGCACGCGATGCTGTTGTTGCTGGCGATCCTGCTGGTGATCGTGGTGTTCTGGCAGCTGTACCGCAGGAAGTACATCGCGGCAGTGATCTCGGCAGCCATCTCCGCGCTGCTGTTCACCTGGTACGCGCTGACCGACCAGGTACCCAGCCAGTTCGTCGACGCCGCCCCGTATGTCACCACGCTGCTGGTCCTCTCGCTCTCCGCGCAACGGCTGCGGATGCCGAAGGCCGACGGTGTGACGTACCGCAAGGGCGAAGGCAAGTGACGGCTCCCGCCGCGGCAGAGGCCGACTGGGGCCGGCTGAGGGCCGCCGCCCGGGACGCGATGTCCCGGGCGTACGTCCCCTACTCGGGCTACCCGGTCGGCGTCGCGGCCCTGGTGGACGACGGACGTCTGATCGTCGGCTGCAACGTCGAGAACGCCTCGTACGGCCTCTCGCTGTGCGCCGAGTGCGGCCTCGTCTCCCAGCTGCACGCCACCGGCGGCGGCCGGCTGACCCACTTCACGTGCGTGGACGGCACCGGGGCGATCCTGGTGCCGTGCGGCAGGTGCAGGCAGCTGCTGTACGAGTTCGGGGGGCCGGAGCTCGTCCTGGAGACCCCGGACGGACTCCGTACGCTGGACGAGATGCTGCCGCAGGCGTTCGGCCCGCAGCACCTCGGCTGAGGGCCCGAAGGACCGTTCCCGGCCGGGCACCCGCGCACCGGGTGCCCGGCCACCACCCCCCCCTGTACGCACACCCCGTACGCAGACCCTCACGTACGCAGACCCTCACGTACGCAAACCCTCATGTACGCGACGACCCTCACGTACGAACGACACGGCCGGAAGGACTCCAGAACATGGACGCCATCTCCGTCATCCGCACCAAGCGGGACCGCGGCGAACTGACCCCCGAGCAGATCGACTGGGTCATCGACGCGTACACCCACGGCCAGGTCGCCGACGAGCAGATGTCCGCGCTGGCCATGGCGATCCTGCTGAACGGCATGAACCGCGCCGAGATCGCCCGCTGGACCGCCGCGATGATCGCCTCCGGCGAGCGGATGAGCTTCTCCGAACTCTCCCGGCCCACCACCGACAAGCACTCCACCGGCGGCGTCGGCGACAAGATCACGCTGCCGCTCGCCCCGCTGGTCGCCGCCTGCGGCGCCGCCGTGCCGCAGCTCAGCGGGCGCGGCCTCGGCCACACCGGCGGCACCCTCGACAAGCTGGAGTCCATCCCCGGCTGGCGCGCCCATCTCTCCAACGAGGAGATGCGCCACGTCCTGGACACCACCGGCGCGGTCATCTGCGCCGCCGGTGACGGGCTCGCCCCGGCCGACAAGAAGCTGTACGCGCTGCGCGATGTCACCGGCACCGTCGAGGCCATCCCGCTGATCGCCAGCTCGATCATGTCCAAGAAGATCGCCGAAGGCACCGGCGCCCTCGTGCTGGACGTCAAGGTCGGCTCCGGCGCCTTCATGAAGACCATCGAGGACGCCCGCGAACTGGCCTCCACCATGGTCGCGCTCGGCACCGACAGCGGTGTACGGACGGTCGCCCTGCTCACCGACATGGCCACCCCGCTCGGACTCACCGCGGGCAACGCCCTGGAGGTACGGGAGTCGGTGGAGGTGCTGGCCGGCGGCGGCCCCAGGGACGTCGTCGACCTCACCCTGGCGCTCGCCCGCGAGATGCTGGACGCGGCCGGGCTCAAGGACGCCGACCCGGAGAAGGCCCTGGCCGACGGCTCCGCGATGGACGTGTGGCGCCGCATGATCTCCGCCCAGGGCGGCGACCCGGACGCCGCGCTCCCCGTCGCCCGTGAGCAGCACGTGGTGACCGCTCCCGCCACCGGCGTACTGACCCGCCTGGACGCGTACGACATCGGTGTCGCCGCCTGGCGCCTGGGCGCGGGCCGCGCCCGCAAGGAGGACCCGGTGCAGGCGGGCGCGGGCGTCGAGCTGCACGCCCGGCCCGGGGACGCCGTCACCGAGGGGCAGCCGCTGCTCACCCTGCACACGGACACCCCGGAGAAGTTCGAGTACGCGCTGAAGGCCCTGCCCGGGGCGTACGACATCGCCCCGGCCGGTACGGACTTCGCCCCGCTGCCCGTGGTGCGCGAGCGCATCGCGTAACCCGGGGACCGGCAGACCGGCAGACCGGCAGACCGGGAGAGCGGGGACCCGGCAGACCGGGGGACAACGCGCGCGGCCCGCCGCACGGATCTCGAAGATCCGTGCGGCGGGCCGCTGTCGTACGGAGCGTCGGCCCTCGCCGGGCCTCAGCGTCTGCCGTTCCCGGTCACTTGCCCAGGTACGCGCTGTGGATCGTCACCGACGACTTGTTGCCCTTCTTGTCCGTGACGTTGGCCTTGAAGGAGATGGCCTTCCCCTTCGCCGGGTTCTTCACGGAGATCTTGTTCTTCTTGACGGTGACCTTCTTCCAGGTCTTGCCGTCGTTGTAACTCACGTACACCGTGAGCGACTTGAGGTTCTTGCCCGCCGCCGCGCCCTGCACCTTCACCGGCACCGAGACGGTCCTGCCCGCCTTCGCCCGGCCGTCCGTGCCCAGGGCGGGGGTGAAGCGGACCGTGGACGCGGGAAGCTGGGCGTCCGCGGTCTTCTTGGAGCGGAAGGACCAGCTCGCGTCGACCCGGGTGGACAGCGCGCTGATCTTCGCGCTGTGCCGGACCGAGGTCGTCAGCTTGTAGTCGGCGGCGGCCGAGGGGACCTTGAAGAACTCGGTGCCCGTCAGCGGGTCCTCGTTCTGGGCGATCTTCTTGCCGTTGCGGTGGAGCACCGTCTTCACCGAGGTGAGGTCCGGGGAACCGTAGTTGCCCTTGCCGTCGGCCAGGACGGGCAGAGCGGCGGTGATCTCGTTGCCGCTGCGGAAGATGCCGGACTCCTTGGACACCAGCGGCCCGAAGACCCCGGTGTTGACGGTCCTCGTGTAGCTCTTGCCGCCCTTGTACGCGGCCTCGTCGCCGATCGCGTAGTACGCCTCGGTCAGCGGGAAGCCCTCCGGGCTGTGCCCGCCGGCCTGCGCGAAGTCGAAGCTCCAGCGGGCCTTGTCGAGGGTGGAGACCTTGACCGTGCGCGTACCGGGCAGCTTCTGCTCGGTCGCCGTGCCGAAGAGCTGATCGCTGCCGGGCAGCGTGGCCCAGGCGAAGATCTGGCCCGTCTTGCGGGTGACCGCACCGGCCCCCATGGACACCTTCAGCGTGGCGAACTGTCCGGCCGTGAACTTACGGCTGTAGCCCGTCGCGACCTGCTGCACCGGTCCGCCGAGCGCGAGGTTGTACTCGCTCGACGCGCCCTTGCTCCAGCTGCCCGTCCAGCTCTGGGAGAGCGAGCCGTCGGTGATCTTCGGGCCGAGGTGGGCGGTGCCGAAGCCCTTCGTGTCCTCCAGGATCCAGCCGTAGCTCGCCTCGCTGTTCTTGGTGGAGACCGTGTACTCGGTCAGGAGGCCGCGGGACTTGGTGCCCTTCTCCGGCAGTGTGAAGGAGACCGGCTTCGCCGCGCGGGCGTCCAGTGTGACCGTGGTGTCCTTGCCGACGGTCAGCTTCGGCTGGGAGATCCAGTCGACGCCCGCCGCGGGGTCCTCGCTCACATAGAGGTTGGCGTTCAGCGTGTAGGTGCCCTTGGGCACCCGCACCTTGACCACGCCGTCGCTGAACAGCGGAGCGAGCGACAGCGCGCCGCCGAGCGCGTCCAGACCGGCCTCCGCGAAGGCGGGCGCCTTTCCGTCGCGGCCGAGGGCCTTCAGCGTCACGTCGTACGACTCGGCCTCGCGCTCGACGGCGGCCGCGGTGCGGACGGTCTGCCCGCCGCCGGTGCCCACGACATACGCGGAGTACGTGCCGTCCGCCGTGCCGCCGAGCCGGGTGTCGGTGCTCAGCGCCACATCGGCGCTGCCGCCCGCCGGGACGGTGACCTTGTCGGCGCCGAGGGTGAAGAAGCCGGCCGGGGCGGGCTTGCCCTGGGGGCCGGTGCCCGTCACCGTCAGATCGAGGGTGACATCGCTCGTACCGAGGTTGCGGTACGTCACCTTCTTCGTGGCCGGGGTGTCATCGGTGTGCGGCCACTGCTGCACGCCGAAGCTCACCGAGACCGGGTCGGCCACGATGGTCTGGCCGAGCGCCTTGTCGACCGCGATCCGCCCCGAACCCTGCTGGAACGGGTTGTACGCGCCCGGCTTGGTGGAGGCCGTCAGCGCACCCTTCAGCTCGCTGTACTTCCAGTCGGGGTGCTGCTGCTTGAGGAGTGCCGCGGCGCCCGCGACATGCGGGGTCGCCATCGACGTACCGGAAATGCTCAGATACCCGGGCGGGTTCTGGCCGACCTCCTGGTCGATGGCCGAACCGGGGGCGGCGGCGGCCGTGATGTCCACCCCGGGGGCGGTCACATCGGGCTTGATGGCGCCGTCACCGATGCGCGGACCGCGGCTGGAGAAGTCCGCCAGTACGTCCTTGTCGTCGACGGCACCGACGGTCAGCGCGGCGTCCGCGCTGCCCGGCGAACCCACCGTGCCGGCCCCGTCGCCCTCGTTGCCCGCCGCGATGGCGAACAGGACACCCTTGTCGGCGGACAGCTTGTCGACCGCCGCTTCGAGCGGGTCGATCTCGGGGGTGTCGCTGCCACCGAGGCTCAGGTTGACGATGTCGGCGCCCTGCGCGACCGCCCACTCCATGCCGGCCAGGATGCCGGAGTCGTCGCCGAAACCGTCGTCGTCGAGGACCTTGCCCTCAAGCAGCTTGGCGTCCGGGGCGACCCCCTTGAACTTGCCGGCCGACCTGGCGCCCGTACCGGCCGCGATCGAGGAGACATGCGTGCCGTGCCCGACGCGGTCCTTGGTGTCGGGCGAGGCCGTGAAGTTCTTCGACGCGAGGATCTGGTCCTTGAGGTCGGGGTGCGTGGCGTCCACACCCGTGTCCAGGACCGCGATCTTCACGCCCTTGCCGGTGTAGCCGGCCTTCCAGGCGGCCGGTGCGCCGATCTGGCCGACACTCCTGTCCAGGCTCGCCCGGCGCACCCCGTCCAGCCAGACCCGGTCGATGCCCGCCGCCGTGGTGCGCTGGGGGCTGTGGGACTGCTTGCTGGTGAGTGCCTGCCAGATGTCCTTGGCGTCGCGCTTCGGTGTGAGCAGCGACTCGGCGTTCAGCGAGGTCAGGCTCCGGCCGACCCGGGTGGCACCGGCGTCCCGCACCTCGGCCTTCGCGGCGGCTGCCTGCGCGCCCCGGTAGCCGACGATCAGCCGCAGGCCCTGCTTCTGGGCACGGCGGTTCTCCGGGCGGTTCAGCTCCGTGATGTCGAAGAGCCGCCGGTCCAGCTTGCCGGAGGTGATCAGCCGGTGGGCGTCGGCCGGTATGACGAGCGTGTGCCCGTCGCGTATCCGCTTCTGCACCGGTATCCCGGCGCGGCCCTTCGCGGGCTCGAAGCCCACGACGCGGCCCTTGGCGTCGACCGCGACCCGGTCGCCGGTGATGAGCGTCAGATGGTGCGCCGCCCCGGCCGTGGTGCCCGTGCCGGCGCCGGTCCGGTGGGCCCGGTCCGGCTGTGCCGCCGCGGGTGTGGCCATCCCCGCCGCGAGTGCCACGGCTGCCGCCGCGGCGATGGTCGAAACACACGCGCTCTTCACGTGTCTGCGCAACTCTCCCCCTGGAGAATGAGGCGGTTCCTGGGAACCGTCGGTCCGCGGGAGCCGGTGAACTTCCGGTGCCCGCTGGTTCATCCACCAAGAGGCAAAAAGCGGCCAACAGGTTCGCGAAAGCGGCGTCGGGTCCGGAGTTGACGGAAACACGCGGGTGACTGGCCGGACACGTGCGCGGGGACGGACGGTCGGGCCGGGAGAGCGCGCGGGGGAGTGGGCGCTCACGGGGAGCGCGACGGGCAGGGACGCTCACGGGGAGCGCGCGGGCAGGGACGCTCACGGGGTACGGGCCCTCGCGGGCCGACGGGCTCGGGCGGGACTTTCACCGGGTGCAGATGAGTTTCGGCGGCCGAAGGGGTCTGCCTGGTGTGGATGCCATGAACCCGAACGTCCTCGTCGTCGCGGGCCGCGTCACCCGGTCCGCCGTGCCGGGGCTCTGCGCAGAGCTGGAGGCGCTGCTGCGGAGCCCACGAGCCGCCTCCCTCGAACCGGCCGGGGTGGTGGACTGCGACGTGGGCGATGTCGTCGGACCGGACCTGGCCCTGGTCGAGGCGGTGGCCCGGCTGGCGCTGGTCGCGCGCCGGGAGGGCGGCAGGCGACTGCGCCTCTGCCGGGTGCCGCCCGAACTCCGGTCGCTGCTGGACCTGGTGGGGCTGGCGGATGTGGTGGCGCTGGAGGCCCCCGTGCCACCGGAGACCCCCGGGGAACGGGTCCCGTGAGCGGCGCCGGCCGTGGGAACGGCGCCCCGGCCGAGGCCGGGGCGCCTGCTCACGCGGCGTCGGCCGCGAGGTGGTCGGGCAGTCCGAACAGCGGGAACCAGCGCGGCGTGTCCAGGAAGCAGTGCATCCCGGAGATCGCCCCGTCCGTGATGTCGATGATCTGCAACGCCCACGGCACGAAGCCGGATCCCTCGGGATTCGGCTTGTAGTGGGCGAACGCCGGTGTTCCGTTGGCCTCGGTCGCCACCAGACGGGAGCCCGCGCAGCTCGCGCCGTAGGAGAGCATGAAGCCCGTGATGTCGTCGTGTCCCTTCAGCCACAGGTCGAACGGCGGCATCGTCATCACCGCGTCCTCGTGGAGCAGCGCGGTCAGCGCCGTCATGTCGTAGCCCTCGAAGGCCGATACGTACCTCTCCAGGAGCTTCTGCTGTTCCGCGTCGAGCGGATTCGCGGTGTCCGGGGCGCGGTTGTCCGTGAGCGTGGCCCGCGCCCGCTGGAGGGCGCTGTTGACCGAGGCGACGGAGGTGTCGAGCAGCTCGGCGACCTCGCTCGCCTTCCAGGCGAGGACCTCGCGCAGGATCAGCACGGCCCGCTGCTTGGGCGGCAGGTGCTGGAGCGCGGCGACGAACGCCAGGCGCACCGACTCCTTGGCCACGGCGGCCTCCGCCGGGTCGGCCACCGAGGGCAGGATCCGGCCGTCGGGCATCGGCTCCAGCCAGGTGTTCTCCGGCAGCGGGTTGAGCGCCGCCTGCGCCAGCGGGGTCGGGCCGGTCAGATCCACCGGCCTGGCCCGCTTGTTGCCCGCGTTCAGCATGTCCAGACAGACGTTCGTCGCGATCCGGTACAGCCAGGAGCGCAACGAGGAACGGCCTTCGAACTTGTCGAAGTTGCGCCAGGCGCGCACCAGCGTGTCCTGGACCGCGTCCTCGGCCTCGAAGGCCGAGCCGAGCATCCGGTAGCAGTAGCCGGTCAGCTCGACCCGGTGTCCTTCCAGACGGCTGTCGACACTCGCCGCGGCCGTCGTCGTCAGATCGCTCATCGCTCCACCCCAGTTGCGCTGTGACACCTATCGCTCAGCACTCCGGAAGCTACCGCAGACCACTGACAACGGGGGCGGGAAGCGTCAAAGCCCTCACGTACCGGGCTTGCGCCCGTACACGAAGACGTCGTCGCCCTTCTTCAGCATCTTCCAGTACGCCTTCGCGTCCGCGGGCCGCATGTTGACGCAGCCGCCCGAACCCGGAGGGTTGTACATGGACTTGGTGACGGAGTGGAACGCCTGGCCGCCGTCGAAGAACTGGGAGTACGGCATCCAGACCTTGTAGATCGTCGACCAGTGCTTGATGTCGCGCCAGTAGACCTTGCTCGCGCCGGTACGCGTCTCCGCGCCGTCGCGTCCCGTCCGCACCGGCACGGGACCGAACTTCAGCTTCTTGCCGTCCTGGATCCAGCTCAGCTGCCGGGTCAGGTCCACGCACGCGACGCGGCCCATGTCGGTGGGGCACTTCCTGGCCTTGTTCGGGTTCTTCCCGGCGGCCTTCTGGGCGAGCATCGTGTTCATCGTGCGCCAGGTGAGCGGCCCCGCGTATCCGATGGTGGGCGTGATCCCGTGGGCCTTCTGGAACTTCTGGGTCGCCTTGCAGTCGGCCGTCGACTGTTTGCCGTCCACGGTCCGCCCGAGGAACTTCTCCACCTTCTTCTGGTACGGCCCGGTGGACTTCGTGCAGGACGCCGCCTGGGCCGCGGTGCCGGTGCCCAGTACCAGCGCGGGTGCCGCCACCAGACCGGCGACGGACAGCGCGACCCCGCGCCGCAGTCGTACGGTACGTATCTTCTCCGTCACTCCCATGTACGCCAACTCCCCTTCACGAGCAGTGCGTTGGTCTCGCCTGCTAGACGCGTGAAGGGGAGCGGACGGTTGCTCGCGGTGACGTCTCGGTTGCGTTGCGGTTCGGATCCGGCCGCTTCCGCCGTGCCCCGGTTCAACGGGTCGCCCGGGCCCGGGAGCCGTTCAGCGGGCCGCCGGGACCAGCGCGCGCCGTTCGGCCCGCGCGGCCCGGGTCCCGTACAGCGTGATCGATACGACGCCGAGGACCGCGAGCAGTCCCAGTGCCACCGTCCCCGCCCAGCCCCCGGCGTGGAAGGCGACCGCGCCGAGCGTGCCGCCCGCGCTGGAGCCCAGGTAGTACGCGGACTGGTAGAGCGCCGACGCCTGGGCGCGGCCGGTGGTCGCCGTACGGCTCACGGAGGACGAGGCGACCGCGTGCCCGGCGAAGAACCCGGCCGTGATCAGCACCAGGCCCAGCAGGACGGCGAGCAGTTGGTCGGCCAGCGAGAGCAGCAGTCCGGCGGCCGTGGTGGAGACGGCCAGGTAGAGGGCTCCCCGGCGGCCGAGCCGGGCGACGAGCTGCCCGGCCGCGGCGGAGGAGACCGTACCGACCAGGTAGACCAGGAAGATCGAGCCGACGACGCCCTGCGGCAGGCTGAAGGGGGCCTCGACCAGCCGGTAGCCGATCACCGTGTAGACCGCGCCGAACACGGTCATGAACAGGGCGCCGATCGCGTACAGCCGGCGCAGCAGCGGGTCGGCGAGGTGGCCGCCGACGGTCCTGGCCAGTGCCTTCGGGTTGAGCGAACCCGGCGTGAAGTTCCGGGCCTTGGGGATCATGAAGTGGAAGACCACCGCGCAGAGTGCGGCGAGCAGCCCGACGGCGCCCAGCGCGGCCCGCCAGCCCCACAGCTGGGCCACCCAGCCGGTGAGGATGCGCCCGCTCATGCCGCCGATGCTGTTGCCCGCCACGAACAGTCCGATCGCGGCGACCAGCGCCTTGGGCCGTACCTCCTCGGCCAGGTACGCCATCGCGGAGGCCGGCAGCCCGGCGAGCGCGGCGCCCTGCACGGCGCGCAGCGCGATCAGCCAGCCGAGCGAGGGGGCGAACGGTACGAGCAGCCCCACCAGTACGGCGACCGTCAGCGAGGCGGTCATCATCTGCCGCCGCCCGAACCGCTCGGAGAGCGCGCTCAGCGGCAGCACGCACAGCGCCAGCGCCCCGGTCGCCGCGGAGACCGTCCAGCTCGCCTGCCCCGCCGTGGCGCCGAAGGAGGCGGAGACGGCGGGCAGCAGGGCCTGGGTGGAGTAGAGGAGGGCGAAGGTCGCGACCCCGGCGGCGAAGAGCGCGAAGCTCATCCGGCGGTAGCCGGGACGTCCGGGTTCGAGCCTCGACGGGGCCTCGACGGCCGCGGAGGAGGCGGCGGAGGCGGGCGGGACGGAGGCGGGCGACGACGGGGCTGCGGCATCCACGGCGAGGGTGGATGCCCCGGTACTGGCAGGAGGCATACGTCGAAAGTAGGACGCCGCGTTTCATGCGTCCAATGCACGAACTCGTCATAATCGTTCCCATGGTGCATGAACGCAGCTCACGGCCTCGGCTGTCACCGAGTAGTTACGAAGAAGACATCCGCGCCGTCCTCGCGCCGAGGCTCGCGTACTTCGAGGCGGTGGCCCGGCACGAGCACGTCACCCGCGCCGCGCACGAGCTGGGGGTCCCGCAGTCGACCCTGTCGCGGGCCATGGTCCGGCTGGAACAGGATCTCGGTGTCGCCCTGTTCGCCCGCAACGGCCGCACCGTCTCGCTCACTCCGGCGGGCCGCACCTTCCTCGGCTCGGCGGAACGGGCGCTGGCCGAGGTGGAGAAGGCCGCCGACTCCGTACGGGCGGACGCCGACCCGACCGCGGGCCGGGTCTCCTTCGGCTTTCTGCACACCATGGGCTCCGAGACCGTGCCCGCCCTGATCCGCGCCTTCCGGGTCGACCACCCCGGGGTCCGTTTCCAGCTCGTCCAGAACTACGGCGAGGCGATGATCGAGCGCCTGCGCGCGGGCGGCCTGGACCTCTGTCTCACCTCACCCGTCCCCGACGCCCCGGACCTGGTCGCCCGCCGCCTCGACGAGCAGCGGCTGCGCCTGGTGGTCCCCGACGACCACCGTCTCGCCGGGCGCCGCCGTGTCCGCCTCGCGGAGGCCGCCGACGAAGCCTTCGTCACCCTGGAACCCGGTTACGGCCTGCGGCGGATCACCGACGACCTCTGTACGGAGGCGGGCTTCACCCCGCGCGTCGCCTTCGAGGGCGAGGAGGCGGAGACGCTGCGCGGGCTGGTCGCGGCCGGACTCGGGGTGGCCCTGCTGCCGCCGCCCGCGGTGGCCCGGCCCGGCGTCGTCGAGCTGACGGTCACGGCGCCGCGCGCCGCCCGGGAGATCGGCGTCGCGTGGCTGGACGGTCACCCGGACACCCCGCCGGTCGCCGCCTTCAAGCGCTTCCTGCTCTCCCGCCGGGGCCACCTGCTCCCGGACTGAGCCGCCGTCGGCCCCCGTACCGGGAGCTGCCCTCCCGCTGTCAGTGCCTCCCCCTAGAGTCACCCGCGTGACCGGGCCCTCCTGCCTTGCGGCGGTCCGGAAGTCGCACGACACCGTCGCCTCCGCATGCACGCGACACGGTCTCGTCGAAC
Organism: Streptomyces sp. NBC_00654; assembly: GCF_026341775.1. Classification (NCBI taxonomy): domain Bacteria; kingdom Bacillati; phylum Actinomycetota; class Actinomycetes; order Kitasatosporales; family Streptomycetaceae; genus Streptomyces; species Streptomyces sp. NBC_00654. Next base: position 1,418,462 of record NZ_JAPEOB010000001.1, read on the forward strand.
CGGCGCACCGCGCCAAACCGAGCAGGGCAGCAAAGGAGCAAGCAAGGATGACCGATCAGGAATCCCGGTGCGCGGCCGCTCCGTCGAGCGACGACCTCACAATGGTTCACTCACCCCCGGGGTACCGCGTCATCACCGTCGAGGAGGCGGAGGAACGCTTCCGGATCTCCGACGATGTCTGGTACCCGTACGCCGACTTCGCCGACGAGCAGGAGATCCGCCTGTACGAGGGCGGTCTGCATGTCGCGGGGCACCTGGGGCCGGAGGGGGACGACGACTGGGTGCCGTACAACACCATCGTGGACGGTGACCTCACCGTCGACGGCGATCTGAAGTGGTGGGACGACAACAGCGGCAACTTCCTCGCCGTGACGGGCAGCCTGCGGGCCCGGAACGTGCTCCTGTCCGGCTGCCCGAGCATCCTGGTGCGCGGGAACCTGGAGGTGACGGGCGGCATCTGCTGCTCGTACGGCGACGACGGCGGCATCCTCACGGTGTGCGGCAGCACCCGCTCCCAACTCCTCATCAGCATGCTCTACTTCAACCTGGTCTTCGCCGAGCAGCCGCAGGCCCTGCTCATCGCCGACCGCTACCGCAGCAACTGCCCGGTCGACTTCGGCGACGACGAACTGAGCGGCGTCCTGCTGCCCGAGCTGCTGGACAAGGACGGCGAGGCCGACGCGCGGAAGATCGAGGAGGCCATGGGCGAGGGGCGGCAGGTGCTGCGCGCCGGGGTGCGCCCGAGCCACGTCATCGCGCTGGAGGATCTGGACCTCCTGCTGGACCGGGCCGATGAGGTCACCGAACTCGACCTCTCCGGACGAATGCTCCGCGGCTTCCCGGAACAACTGCTCGCGTTCCCCCGGCTGCGCGTCCTGTCCCTCGCGGACAACGCCGATCTCGGCGCCATCGGCACACGCGTCGGCGAACTCACCGCCCTGGAAGAACTCGACGTGTCGGAAACGGGGCTGACCGGGCTGCCCGAATCCATCGGAGCCCTCCAGAACCTCCGGGTGCTGGACATATCCGGCAACCGCTTCATGGAACTCCCCGAGTCACTCGGTGGCCTCGGACGCCTGGAGGTCCTGCGCGCCGGGCATCTGACCTGCCGGCTCCCCGACTCGCTCGACCGGCTTCGCTCCCTGCGCGAGCTGGACCTGTCCCGCTTCCGCCCGGGGGCCCACCTCTCCGACACCCCGCTCGAACTCCCCGAAGTCGTCACCCGCCTGTCCGGACTGCGCTCCCTGGACCTGTCCGGCACCTGGCTGGCCTCCGTCCCCGACACCCTCCTCCGCCTCACCGGACTGGAGGAACTCAACCTCGACGACTGTCTGTCCGCCCGGATGACCCGGCTGCCCGAGCTGGCCCGGCTGCCCCGCCTGCGCGTGCTGCGCCTCAACGGCCACGCCCCGTCGAACGGGCGTCCACCGGGCCGCGACCTGCTCTCCGGCATCTGGGACATCACCACGCTGGAACACCTGGAGATCGACCGCTGGGGCAGGAAGATCTTCGAGGGCAACAAGGCCCGCGAGTTCTTCCGCACACTTCCGGACGACGCGTTCGCCCGCACCCCGAACCTCCGGTACCTCGACCTGTCGTTCAACGAACTCACCACCCTCCCCGAGTCCTTCTTCGCCCTGCGGCACCTGGAGTTCGTCGGCCTGCGGTACGCCCAGCTCGACCAGCCCACCCGGGAGCGGCTGCGCAGCACGTTCCCGCAGGTCCGCGTCGACCTGCGCGACACCGGCACCCGCGGCGTCTCCCACGACGCGAACTGGCAGTCCGTGCATGCCCTGGTCAGGACCGGCGGCGCCAAGCTTCACGCACAGGAACACCACGAGGCCGCGGCCGCCTTCGAGGAAGCCCTCGCCCTCTGCGTCCCCGGCGACCGCTACTCCGACTACGACCAGCTCTACGCCCACTACGGCCTCGTCGACGCCCTCGGCCACCTCGTCGACAAGGCGTCGGACGCCGACCGCCCCGCCCTGAGCGCCGCACTCATCCGGTACGCCGAACAGGCGCTCGCCCTGGTACCCGACATGATCTGGCACTTCACCGACGAGGGCGCCTTCCAGGAAGAGGTCAAGCGCCGCACCGGCAACGCCCTCGCCTGGCAACTGCTGCACAGCGGCGAACCGGAACGTGCCCTGGCCGCCGTGGAACAGTCACTGTCGGTCTCCTCCGGCCCGGAGTACGACTTCGTCCGCGACACCCAGGTCCGCGTCCTGCTCGCCCTCGGCCGCACCGACGACGCCTACCGGGTCGCCGACCAGGTCCTCACCCGCGACCCGTCCTTCGACGACTTCACCGACATCGCCTCCTCCCCCGAGTTCCAGCAGTGGCGGCAGGCCCAGCGCATCGACAAGGCCCTCGGAGGCAACCGATGACACCCGGACTTTCCGGGCGACCGGCCACGCGCCCCCTCACCGACCTCGACCAGGTGCCCTGGGCGGATCTCGCCCACTGCTACGGTCCGGCGACCGAGGTCCCCTCCCAGCTCCGCGACCTGGCCGGGCCCGGCGAGGAGGCCCGCACCCGGGCCTGGGACCGCCTGTGGTCCGACCTGAACCACCAGGGAAGCGTCTACGAGGCGACGGCCCACGCCGTCCCCTTCCTGCTGCATCTGCTCGCCGACGAAACGGCTCCCCACCGCAAGGGGTTCCTGGGATACCTGTCCGCGCTGGTCACCGGCGAGGACGAGGGTCAGTACCTCCCGGACGGGTACGACCGCACGATGCTCGACGGGCGGCCGGCCGAAACCGCCGTGTACGAAGCCGTCGAAGCCGGCATCCCGACCGTCGTCGCACCGCTGCTGGACCACGACGACCCCGAGACGGCGACCCTGGCAGCCGTGCTCACGGCATGGTTTCCTGGCGCCGCCCCGCATGTCCTGCCCGCACTGCGCCGGCTGTGCGCCAGGCCGTTGCCGCGCCCCCACCGCGCCACCGCCCTCGTGGTCCTGGGCCTGCTGGCCGGCGCCGCCGGCGACCGCTCCGACACGGCCCGGCTGGAGCGGATACTGCGGGACGGCGACGACCCCGACCGCTGGGCGGCGGCCGTGGCCCTGGCGAGGATCTCCGCACCCGGCCTCCCCGCCCCGGCGATCGGCGCCCTGACCGACGAGCTGGGCGTGATCTGCGCCGACCCCGACGCGTACGGGACGGTCGCCCGGGTGAGCTTCTGCGACGGCTTCGTGGCGGAGCCGGTACTGAAGACACTGCGCCGTCTGCCCGAGGCGGGCCGGGAGACCACCCGTGCCTGCCTCGCACGGATCCTGCGGCGAACCGAGGAACAGGAACCCAAGCCGTGGGGCACGGCCGTGACACTCGCCGGGTACGCCCTCCTCGACGCCGGCCGGCCGGCCGCCGCGGAACTGACGCCGTGGCAGCACGCCGTGCTCCGGGCGCTGCTCGACGGCGACACGATCTGGGCATCGGGAGAGCTTGGCCTGCTTCTTTCCTCCGCACACGGGATCCCCGATACCCCCGACGCACTGGAGGCGTGGCTGAGCCGCCCGTGAACGGGCCTTAGGGGGCCGTTCACGGTCCCGCGGGGCGGGCCCCGCGCCCACGGGGACGCCCCCACCGCCTCACCCCCGCAGCGACTTCCCGAACCCCGCGGCCAGCGGCATCCGCAGCCCCAGCGGCGGCGGCGCCGCCAGCGCGTCGGCCACCGGCCGGGCGTAGGACCGGGCGAACAGCGATCCCCGGACGAAGTCGGCGGCCAGCGCCTCCACCTCGGACCGGTGCTGACGCAGCGCGTGCCCGTCGGAGTGGACCTCGAAGCGGCAGATGTCCCGGTTGGACTTCTTGGCCCGCTCGGCCAGCCGGTAGGACAGCTCCGGGTCGGTGTGCGCGTCGTTCGTGCCGTGCACGATCAGCACCCGCCGCCCCACCAGCTGTTTCACCGGCTCCAGCTCGTCGGTGGCCTGCTCCGGCAGCCAGGGGGCCATCGCCAGTACGGAGTTGACGGCGTCGTGCCCGCCCGCCCGGAGCGCGGCCCGGCCGCCCATGCCGTGGCCGACGAGACAGACGGGGACGTCCCCGTAGCGCCGTACGACCTCGTCGGCCGCCCACCGGGCGTCCGCCGCCGGGGCCGCGTCGCCGTTCCAGCCGCGGGCGCGGTAGCGCAGCACATGCACCGCGAGACCGTCGCCCCGGCCCGCACGGGCCAGGGTCCGGGCGAACGGCAGCTGTGCCGCGTACGAGAAGGGGGAAGGACGGCGGCGCGAATCCGCCTCGCCGTCCGGGAGCAGCAGAACCACGCCGCTGACCTCAGGTGGTGCTCCGGCCGTGTTGACGGCCCGTCCCAGCCTCGCAGCAGGCAGGGGAAGTGCGCGCTGTGCCATGACAGAACAGTGTCAGAAGGAGAGGTGTACTCCACCCGACTTCGCGGTCACTGTTACGCATCGGCGACCAGCGCTCTACGCGCGTAGGCGCTAGAGTGCCAAAATGACGAGCCAGACCCTGAATGTCCCCGACCCCGACCAGATCCGCCGCGCCCCCAAGGTGCTTCTCCACGACCATCTCGACGGTGGCCTGCGCCCCGGCACGATCGTGGACCTGGCGCGCGAACAGGGCTACGACGACCTCCCCGAGACCGAGCCCGACAAGCTCGGCATCTGGTTCCGCGAGGCGGCCGACTCCGGTTCGCTGGAGCGCTACCTGGAGACCTTCGCCCACACCTGCGCCGTCATGCAGACCCGCGACGCGCTGTTCCGGGTGGCCGCGGAGTGCGCGGAGGACCTGGCCGAGGACGGCGTCGTGTACGCCGAGGTGCGCTACGCCCCCGAGCAGCACCTGACCGGCGGCCTCACCCTCGAAGAGGTCGTCGAAGCGGTCAACGAGGGCTTCCGCGAGGGTGAGCGCCGGGCCCGCGCGGGCGGCCACCGCATCCGCGTCGGCGCGCTCCTCACCGCGATGCGGCACGCCGCCCGCGCCCTGGAGATCGCCGAACTCGCCAACCGCTACCGCGATCTGGGCGTCGCCGGCTTCGACATCGCGGGTGCCGAGGCGGGCTACCCGCCCACCCGGCACCTCGACGCGTTCGAGTACCTCAAGCGCGAGAACAACCACTTCACCATCCACGCGGGCGAGGCGTTCGGCCTGCCGTCGATCTGGCAGGCGCTCCAGTGGTGCGGCGCCGACCGCCTCGGCCACGGCGTCCGCATCATCGACGACATCGAGGTCGCCGAGGACGGCACCGTGACCCTCGGCCGCCTCGCCTCCTACGTACGCGACAAGCGCATCCCGCTGGAGCTCTGCCCGACCTCCAACCTCCAGACCGGCGCCGCCGACTCCTACGCCACGCACCCCATCGGGCTGCTGCGGAAGCTGCACTTCCGCGCCACGGTGAACACGGACAACCGGCTGATGAGCGGGACGAGCATGAGCCAGGAATTCGAGCGGCTGACCGAGACTTTCGGATACACGCTCGATGACATGCAGTGGTTCACAGTCAATGCGATGAAATCAGCGTTCATTCCTTTCGATGAACGTCTGGCCATGATCAACGACGTCGTCAAGCCTGGATACGCGGAACTGAAGTCCGAATGGCTGTTCCGGCAGACCGCTGCGACCAGCGGTTCTTCATCCTTCGCGGGCTGAGCGAACTAAAAGGGAAACGGCCGGGAGTCTGGTGTCCCGGCCGTTTTCCGCGTGTCGCCATGTTTGCGGTGGAGGTAATGAGCTGGCTACGTTGCAGAGCCCCTCACATTCCCTTCCCCCAAGGATGAATTCGCCATGAAGAAGACTGCTGCCAGGACCCTCGGTGCCGCCGCTCTCGGTGCCGCTTTCGCCGCTGCCGCAGCCGGCAGCGCCTCCGCCGTCACCGCCCTGCCGGTCGACGCCGTGGCCGGTGCGCTCCCCGTCTCCACCAGCGCGCTGGACACCGTCGCCAAGTCCCTCCCGGTCCAGGAGACCGCGGGCAAGGTGCTCGGCGGCGAGGCCACCGACGCGGTCGCGCCCGTCACCGGCCTGCTCGGCGGCCTGCCCACCAAGGGCCTGTCGGCGAACGGGATCCCGCTCGGCGGCTGATCAGCACCGCCGCGGAGCATCACCGCACATGCCAGTGGGGCACACACCCGGACCGGGTGCGTGCCCCACCGCGCGTTCTCCCCGTGGTCCCCGGATCACCAGGCCGTCGCGGAGGTGGCGGACTTCTCCGCCGGCAGCAGCACCCAGAGCGCCAGGTACAGCAGGAACTGCGGGCCGGGGAGCAGGCACGAGGCGAGGAAGATGACACGCATCGTCCCGGCGGACATGCCGAAGCGCCGTGCCAGCGCCGCGCACACTCCACCGATCATGCGTCCTTCGCGGGGGCGGACAAGTGCGGCCATGGTGGGCTCCTTCGCGAACCGTTGCGGAGGGAGCATCGTGTGTGCTCCCGATGTATCCATGGTGGCTCGCCGAAAGGGGATGGAGCATCGCTCTACGGTGCGATGCCGACCCTGGTAATCGTCGGGGTCGAACCCCCAGGGGCCTCGTCCCTGAGTCGGGGGGCGTTTTGCACCCCCGGCTGCTCGCGGCGGCGCAGCCGCGCCCGGCAGGCCGGGACGACGAGCACATGGGCCAGCCCCACTCCGACCGTGTTCAGCAGCAGCGAGTCGATGTCCACGACCTGACCGGGCACCGCGGTCTGCGCGAGTTCGATGGCGAGCGAGATCAGGGCGCCGGCGGCCACCGTGCGCAGCAGTGAGGCCCATGGGGAGACGAAGAGCCGTCCCCCGGCCATCGGCAGCAGCACACCCAGCGGCGCCAGCAGGAGCAGCCCCTCACCGATGCGGCGTGCCGCCTCGACCGGGCCGAGCGCCAGATCCGCCTTGATACCGGCGAGTGGCTCGAAATTCGCGGCGGTCATCCAGGGAACGTCCAGCGGGCGCAGGGTCAGCCACCCGACAAGCAGCAGATGCGCGAAGAGGAAAAGGATCCCGGTCGCACGGAAGCGGATGACGGTCTGGCCGCCCGAACCTTGACGCACGCCCACCAAGACGTCACGACCGGCAGGATCGGTTCCGCGCGGTCGCAGGAAGGTCGCGGGGCGCGCCCGGTGCCCGCCGTGCCCCGGCGCGCGGCCGAGGACGCCCTACGCGGTCCTGTGACGTCCCGCGCGAGACGTGACGTCCCGTGGACCCGTGTGACCCGCCCCGCGCGACGCCGTGACGTCCCGCGCCCGGTCCCGAGACGCCCCGCGCGACGCCGTGACGTCCCGCGCCCGGTCCCGTGACGTCCCGTGCGGCGCCGTGACGTCCCGCACGGCCCGGGGAGCCCGTCCGCTCAGCGCAGTTCGACCGCGCCGAGCGTCGGCACGTTCCTCGGCCGTGCCTTCGTCTCGGCGGTGCACAGATAGCCACGCGGCGCGTAGTTCCCGGGGCCGCCGAGGACAACGGTGCCCGCGGTGACGAGCACCTCGTTCTCCGCGTATGTGCACACCAGCTGCGCCAGCGCCTCCGCCGACAGGTCCTCGGGCTGGACGTTCAGCCGCAGCGTGCCCGCGGGGTCGCCCGCGCGCCCCCCGGTGACCCGCAGGTCCGAGGGAACCGCCGTGGTGAAGCCGGCCCGCCGCTCGTCCGCGGCCGGCGGCGACCGCACCTCGTCCAGCAGGACCCGTGCGACCAGCAGCCGGTCGGAGCCCGTGTCCGGGATCGGTACGGTGCGGTCGACCGTCACCAGCTGCGAGGCACACACCAGGTAGACATCGGCCCGGATGCCGTCCAGCGCCTTCGTGGAGGCGTCCCCGGAGGACAGCCGGCACGGCACCCGGGACGGTGCCGCCCCCGCGTCCACCGGCACCGAGGTGCTCCGGATCCCGCAGCCGGACGCCAGCGCCGCGCAGGCCAGGGCGGCGGCCAGTGCCGAAGCGGCCCGCCGCGGGCGGCCGGTGCGGGGTGCGCGTGGCGCACGGTCGGCGCGTGTCACGTCGGCCCACTCTCCTCGTCGCGGCCGTCCGGCCCCGGTGTTCCGGGCCCGGCCGGACCGGCGGGCCCGGTGAGCTTCTCCGCGTCGCGCGGCAGCCTCAGTACGAACACGGCGCCGTCGCCGTCCGGAGAGTTCGCGGCCGTGATGTCACCGCCGTGGACATGGGCGTTCTCCATGGCGATGGACAGTCCCAGGCCACTGCCCTCGGAGCGCGGCCGTGAGGCGCTCGCCTTGTAGAAGCGGTCGAAGACATGCGGCAGGACGTCCTCGGGAATGCCGGGGCCGTGGTCGCGCACCTCGATGACCAGTTCCTCGCCCTCGGTCCGTACCGACACCCGTACCGGCGAACCGCCGTGCTTGAGCGCGTTGCCGATCAGATTCGCCAGGATCACGTCGAGCCGGCGCGGATCGAGCCGCACCATCATCCCGCGCTCCGCGTCCAGGTCCACCGCGTCCAGCCAGGCACGGACGTCGATGCAGGCGGTGACCTGGTCGGCCACATCGACCGTGTCCAGCACGAGGCGGGCCGTACCCGCGTCGAAGCGGGTGACCTCCATCAGGTTCTCCACCAGGTCGTTCAGCCGCCGGGTCTCGCTCACCACCAGATGCACGGCGGGCGCGATCATCGGGTCGAGGCTGTCGGCCTCGTCCTCCAGCACCTCGGCCACCGCGGTGATCGCGGTCAGCGGGGTCCGCAGCTCGTGCGACATGTCGGCGACGAACCGGCGGCTCGACTCCTCCCGCGCCGTCATGTCCGCGACCTTCTTCTCCAGCGAGTGCGCGGTCCTGTTGAACGTACGCGACAGATCGGCGAGTTCGTCCGTGCCGGAGACCACGAGCCGGGTGTCGAGCTTGCCCTCGCCGAGCTTGCGCGCGGCGTCGCCGAGCCGCTGGACGGGCCGCAGCACGGTCGTCGCCGCCGCCTGCGCGAGCAGTGCCGAGCCGACCAGTGCCAGGCCCGTGGCTATCCCCAGCGACCAGGCCAGCGAGTTCAGGTCCGCCCGCTCCTGGTCGAGCGACTTCAGCATGTACCCCGTGGGGCCACCGCCGATGATCTTCGTACCGGCCACCAGATACGGCTTGCCCGCGATGCTCGTACGCTGCCAGAACAGGTGGTACTCAAACTTGTTGCTCGACGTCAGCGGCTGCTTCCGGCTCACCTGCTTCTGGAGCGAGTCCGGCACATTGACCCGGGTGAACGTGTCCAGGTCCGAGTACCCGACGATCGGCTTGCCGCTGTCGCGTTCGTCCACGAGCAGCACGCTGTACCCCGGGCTGCTGCTCGCCATCCGCGTGGCGGCGCTCTGCAGATCGTCCTTGGTGGGCCGCAGGGGCAGCGTGGCCGCCGTGCCCTGCATCTGCCGCCGGAAGTCCCCGAGCGCCGTGTCCTGGGTACGGGTGAGCACCGCCTCGCGGTTCAGCCAGTACGCGATTCCCGAGGCGGACACCGCGGCGGTCAGCGCGACCAGCGCGAACACGATGACGAGACGCAGTCGCAGACTGGTCCAGCGAAGACCCGCGCGAATCGACCGTGTGGCGGATTCGCTCACTGAGGCGAATCCAGCCGGTAGCCCACTCCCCGCACCGTACGGATCAGCGTCGGCGAGGACGGGACGTCCTCCACCTTCGCGCGCAGCCGCTGCACACAGGCGTCCACGAGCCGCGAGTCACCCAGATAGTCGTGCTCCCACACCAGCCGCAGCAACTGCTGCCGGGACAGCGCCTGGCCCGGCCGGCGGCTCAGTTCCAGCAGGAGCCGCAGCTCCGTCGGTGTCAGCTGAAGATCCTCACCGCCCTTGGTGACCGTCATCGCGGAACGGTCGATGACCACGTTCCCGAAGGTCGCCGAGTCGATGGACTCGCGCTCGCCGCGGCGCAGCACCGCGCGGATCCGGGCGTCCAGCACCCGGCCCTGCACGGGTTTCACCACATAGTCGTCCGCGCCGGACTCCAGTCCCACCACGACGTCGATGTCGTCGCTGCGCGCGGTCAGCAGAATGATCGGCAGTTGGTCGGTACGGCGGATCCGCCGGCACACCTCGAAACCGTCGATCCCGGGCAGCATCACATCCAGCACAACCAGGTCCGGCCGCTGCTCGCGCAGCAGGTTCAGGCCGTCCTCTCCCGTCGCCGCGGTGGCCACACGGTGGCCCTGGCGTGACAGCGAGAGTTCGAGGGCCGTGCGGATGGCGTCGTCGTCCTCGATCAGCAACAGGAAAGGCACGGAGGTCATTCTGACTCATGGTGGTGCCTCAGTTCGACAGTTGGAGCGCTCCCATCGTTACGTCACGGGAGAAGAGGGCCCTGTGACAGGCCTGTGACAGTCGGGGGACAGCGTGATGAAACTGGCCGGGCAAGCTCGTTGGCACATGGAACGAACGGACTCCACCGAACAGGGGGCGCGAGATGAACGCACTGCACAGCACCAGCTCAAGCGCAGTTGTCACGCGTCTCCACGACGTCGGCAGGAGCTCGGAGAAGTCCGGTGCGGCAGGAGGTACGTCCCTGGCCGAGCGGAGCCGCGAGCTCGGGGGAGTTCGGGGGTGCGTTCGCGGCGCCGGGCGTCAGCATCCGTCGTTCATGACGGTCGTTGACGCGCCCACGGGGGCCAACGGGGGACATCACGGGGGAGCCGCGTACGGGGAGGTCACAGGGGAGCGGAAGACCTCGACGGGGACCGAGGACGCCGAAGCGGCGTTCACGGCCTACGTCCAGGAGCGCCGTGCCTCCCTGTACGCAACCGCCTATCACCTGACCGGCGACCGGTTCGAGGCCGAGGACCTGCTCCAGAGCGCCCTCTTCTCGACGTACCGGGCGTGGGACAGGATCAGTGACAAGGCGGCGGTCGGCGGATATCTCCGCCGCACCATGACCAATCTGCACATCAGCGCCTGGCGCAGGCGCAAGCTCAACGAGTATCCGACCGAGGAGCTGCCGGAGACGGTGGGCGACACGGACGCGATGCGCGGTACGGAACTGCGGGCGGTGCTCTGGCAGGCGCTCGCCCGGCTGCCGGAACTCCAGCGCACGATGCTGGTCCTGCGGTACTACGAGGGGCGGACCGATCCGGAGATCGCGTCGATCCTCGACATCAGTGTCGGCACGGTGAAGTCGAGCATCTGGCGGTCGCTCCGCCGGCTGCGCGAGGACGAGGTCCTCAGCTTCGGCCGTGACGAGGAGGAGTCCTTCGGCGAGCTGGTGGCCTGAGGCGACGGGGGAACGGGGACACGGGGGAACGGGTCGCCGCGTCGGGGGAGGCGGCGGTACGGGGAACGGGGATACGGGGAACAGGCCGGCGCTTCGGGGGAGGCGGCGGTACGGGGAACGCAGCGGGGTCGGACGGGCCGGGGGGTCCTGTCCGGCCCCGTTCGCGTGTACGCCCACAGACGCGGGCGCGCCGACGGGTGCCGGCGTGCCCGCACCCGGGGCTCAGCGTCCCGCGGACGCCCCGCGACGGCAGCGGCCCGCCGCCGCGGCGGCCAGGCGGCCCAGCGCCTCGTCCTTGCCGCAGGGGTACGCGCCCAGCGCCGTCTGACGGGCCACGATCCGCCGCTCGTCCCGCATCAGACGCCACCCGCGCCGCAGCAGGAACGGCACCGACTTGCGCCCCTCGCGCAGGTCCCGCAGCAGCCGCCGCCGGAACGTCGTCGACGGACGGCCGCGCAGGCACAGCGCGTCGGCCAGCAGCCCCAGCTCCTGGCAGCGCTCGACTATGTCCGCCGCGAAGATGCCCTCGGCCACGAACAGCGGTGAACGCTCGATGTGGAACGCCTCCCGGTCCGTACGGGCGCTGATGGAGATGTCGTACACCGGCACCTCCGTACGGCCCGTGCGGCACAGCTCCTCGATGGCCGTCACCGCCGCGTCCGCGTCCCAGGACTGCGCGGAGTCCCAGTCGATGTCCCCGCTGCCCGGGACCTGGGGCAGCGAGGGGTCGTCGCCCTCCTTGTAGAAGTCGTCCAGGCGCAGCACCGGCAGACCGGTGCGGGCGGCGAGGGACGACTTCCCGGAGCCTGAGGGGCCCGCGAGCAGGACGACGCGGGTCGGGATCGGTTGGGAACTCACAGAACAGAAGTGTGAGGCATTGACCCGCGCAGGGGATCCCTCGGAGGTCTTGTTGGTATCGAGCATCACACCTCAACTACTCTGCGCGCACGCACGATTACACATCCAGACTCGATCAGGTGGGAAAAACATGGGACTTCATGCACGCCGGCCCGCACGTCGCGTTCTGCTGCGCGCCGGTCTGACCATCACCGCGCTGGGCGCCGCCCTCGGTGGCGGAGCCGCGGCGGCGCAGGCGGCACCGTCGCACACCGCGCCGGCCAGCGAGGCCGACAGCACGATCGGCGCGCTCACCGACGCCGCCGGGCCCGCGCTGACCGGGGCGCTCGGGTACTCGCTCGCCGGGGCCCTCACGCCCGTCACGGACATGCAGCTCGACCCGCTGGCCGGGACCGGGGTGGACCCGCTGGACAACGCGGTGGGCACCCAGATCGCCGACTTCCAGCCGGTGACCACGGCGGTCCTCACCGACCCGCTGACCAGTGGCGGCGCGCTGAACGACCTCCCCCTGGTGGGGCAGGTCACCGGGCTGATCACGGGCGGACTGCCGGGCACCGCCGGGCCCGCCGCGGGCTGACGCACGGCGCAGGGCCGCCCCTCGTGCGGAGGGGCGGCCCTGTGCCGCGGGGGTGTTGCGGGGTGCTGACGGGGCCCGTACGGCACCCCGTCCCGGTCAGTACGAGGAGCCGGAGGCTCCCAGGGCGCCCGTGGGGTGCCAGACCGTCTTGGTCTCCAGGAAGGCCGTCAGCCGGTGCGTCCCGGGGTCCGCCGACCAGTCGGTGGAGCCGCCCTCGCCCTCCGCGTCCACCGGGCGCGGGCGCAGAACCCGCTTCAGGTTGTCCGCGGCCGCGATCTCCAGCTCCTTCGCCAGCTCCGCGCCCGCCCCCGTCAGGTCGATCGCGTTGACGTCCTGGTGGGAGGCGAGCGGGGCCGCGAGCTCAGCGGTGTCCCCGGACAGGACGTTCACCACACCGCCCGGCAGGTCGGAGGTGGCCAGCACCTCGCCCAGGGACAGCGCGGGCAGCGGCGATCCGGCCGAGGCGACGACCACCGCGGTGTTGCCGGTGGCGATCACCGGCGCGATCACCGAGACCAGGCCCAGGAACGAGGACTTCTGCGGGGCGAGGACCGTGACGACACCGGTCGGCTCCGGGGTGGAGAGGTTGAAGAAGGGCCCCGCCACCGGGTTCGCCCCGCCCACGACCTGGCCGATCTTGTCGGTCCAGCCCGCGTACCAGACCCAGCGGTCGACCGCCGCGTCCACGACGGCCGCCGCCTTGGACTTCGACAGGCCCTCCGCGTCCGCCACTTCGCGGACGAACTGGTCCCGGCGGCCCTCCAGCATCTCGGCGACGCGGTAGAGGATCTGGCCGCGGTTGTACGCGGTCGCGCCCGACCAGCCGCCGAAGGCCTTGCGGGCGGCCACGACCGCGTCGCGGGCGTCCTTGCGGGAGGACCGGGGGGCGTTCGCCAGCCAGTTGCCCTTGGAGTCCGTCACCTCGTACACCCGGCCGCTCTCGGAGCGGGGGAACTTGCCCCCGACGTACAGCTTGTAGGTCTTGAAGACGCTCAGACGGTTATCGGACATCGAGGTATGCCTCCAGGCCGTGGCGGCCGCCCTCGCGGCCGAAGCCCGACTCCTTGTAGCCGCCGAAGGGCGACGTCGGGTCGAACTTGTTGAACGTGTTGGCCCAGACGACGCCCGCACGGAGCTTGCCCGCCACCGCGAGGATGCGGGAGCCCTTCTCCGTCCAGATGCCGGCCGAGAGGCCGTACTGACTGTTGTTGGCCTTGGCGACCGCCTCGTCCGGGGTGCGGAACGTCAGGACGGAGAGCACCGGGCCGAAGATCTCGTCACGGGCGACCGTGTGCGCCTGGGAGACGCCGGTGAACAGCGTCGGCGGGAACCAGTAGCCGGCCGAGGGGAGTTCGCAGGGGGCGGTCCAGCGCTCGGCGCCCTCCGCCTCGCCCGTCCCGACGAGCGCGGTGATCCGGGAGAGCTGCTCCGCGGAGTTGATCGCGCCGATGTCGGTGTTCTTGTCCAGCGGGTCGCCGAGCCGCAGCGTGGACAGCCGGCGCTTCAGCGAGTCCAGCACCTCGTCGTGCACCGATTCCTGGACCAGGAGGCGGGAGCCCGCGCAGCAGACCTGGCCCTGGTTGAAGAAGATGCCGGTGACGATGCCCTCGACCGCCTGGTCGACCGGCGCGTCGTCGAAGACGATGTTGGCGCCCTTGCCGCCCAGTTCCAGGGTGGCCCGCTTGTCCGTACCGGCGATCTGGCGGGCGATGGCCTTGCCGACCGCGGTCGAGCCGGTGAAGGCGACCTTGTCGACGTCCGGGTGCCCGACGAGCGCGGCACCCGTGTCGCCGTATCCCGTGAGGATGTTGACGACGCCCTTGGGCAGGCCCGCCTGGCGGCAGATGTCCGCGAAGAAGAGCGCGGAGAGCGGCGTCGTCTCGGCGGGCTTGAGGACCACCGTGTTGCCGGTGGCGAGCGCCGGGGCGATCTTCCACGCGAGCATCAGGAGCGGGAAGTTCCACGGGATGACCTGGCCGGCCACGCCCAGCGGGCGCGGGTTGGGGCCGTAGCCCGCGTGGTCCAGCTTGTCGGCCCAGCCCGCGTAGTAGAAGAAGTGCGCGGCGACCAGTGGGAGGTCCGCGTCGCGGGTCTCCCGGATCGGCTTGCCGTTGTCGAGGGTTTCGAGGACGGCGAGCTCGCGGCTGCGCTCCTGGATGATCCGGGCGATCCGGAACAGGTACTTGGCGCGCTCGGAGCCGGGCAGCGCCGACCACTTCTCGAACGCCCTGCGGGCCGCCTTCACGGCCCGGTCGACGTCCGCCTCGCCCGCCTGCGCGACCTCGGAGAGCACCTCCTCGGTGCTCGGCGAGACGGTCTTGAAGACCTTGCCGTCGGCGGCCTCGGTGAACTCACCGTCGATGAACAGGCCGTACGACGGGGCGATGTCGACGACGGAGCGGGACTCCGGCGCCGGTGCGTACTCGAATGCAGATGCCATGGGGATCAGTCCACCGTCACGTAATCGGGGCCGGAGTAACGGCCGGTGCTGAGCTTCTGGCGCTGCATCAGCAGGTCGTTGAGCAGGCTGGAGGCGCCGAACCGGAACCAGTGGTTGTCCAGCCAGTCCTCGCCCGCCGTCTCGTTCACCAGCACCAGGAACTTGATCGCGTCCTTGGAGGTGCGGATGCCGCCGGCCGGCTTCACACCGATCTGTACGCCGGTCTGCGCCCGGAAGTCGCGCACGGCCTCCAGCATGAGGAGGGTGTTCGCCGGGGTGGCGTTGACCCCGACCTTGCCGGTCGACGTCTTGATGAAGTCGGCGCCGGCCAGCATCCCGAGCCAGGAGGCGCGGCGGATGTTGTCGTACGTGGACAGCTCGCCGGTCTCGAAGATCACCTTCAGGCGCGCGGAGCCGCACTCCGCCTTCACGGCGAGGATCTCCTCGTACACCTTGAGGAAACGCCCGGAGAGGAACGCCCCGCGGTCGATCACCATGTCGATCTCGTCGGCCCCGGCCGCCACGGCGTCGCGGACGTCCGCGAGCTTGACGTCCAGCGCGGCGCGTCCGGCGGGGAAGGCCGTCGCGACGGACGCCACCTTCACTCCGGATCCCGCCAGCGCGGCGACGGCGGTCGCCGCCATGTCGGGGTAGACGCAGACCGCCGCGGTGCGCGGGGTCGTGCGGTCGGTGGGGTCGGGGTTGACGGCCTTGGCGGCGAGTGCCCGGACCTTGCCCGGGGTGTCCGCGCCTTCCAGCGTCGTGAGGTCGATCATCGAGATGGCGAGATCGATGGCGTACGCCTTGGCCGTCGTCTTGATCGAACGGGTTCCGAGGGAGGCGGCGCGCGCTTCGAGGCCGACGGCGTCGACGCCGGGGAGCCCGTACAGGAAGCGGCGCAGCGCAGCGTCGGACGCGGTCGCGTCGGAAAATGCGGGTGCAGTGGTGGGCATGGTCACCAGATGAGCATATCTACGCGCGTAGCGACCTGTACAGGGGCCCTGGTGGACCGGCGGTCCCGCGGAATTCCCGGGTGTTCCGGCCCGGCGGCGCGCGGTGCCGGGCCCGGCCGCCCCGTCACCGTCGGCGGCCGTCAGGCAGAATCGGCCCCATGACGAGCCCCACACCTCCCGCAGAGCCGACCTACGCCGCCCGGACCTTCCGGTCGGGCGCCGGGCTGGTCTGCGGTGTGCTGCTGCTTCTGCTGGCCGCCTGGCTCGCCGGGGACGCCATGTTCCGGGGCGAGGGCCAGGTGCCGTGGCTGGCCCTCGCCGCGCTGCTCATGGTGGTGCCGCTGATCGTGGCGTTCACGCTGCGGCCCGCGGTGTTCGCGACCGACCGGGACATCAGGATCCGCAACCCGTTCCGGACGATCGCACTGCCCTGGAGCGAGGTCGCCGATGTGCGGGCCGGGTACTCCACCGAGCTCTTCACCCAGGAAGGCACCAAGTACCAGCTGTGGGCGGTGCCCGTCTCGCTGCGCGAACGCAAGCGGGCGGCCCGCAGGGCCTCGCGTCAGGCGCACGACGACCCGTACGGCCGGACCTCCGTGCACGCCGACGTACGCGACACCCAGGCGCGCGTCGCGGCGGCCGACCGGGCCGTGCTGGACCTGCGCGAGCTGGCCGAGCGGGCCGGGGCGGTACAGGGCGCGGCGGCCACCGGGAGCGGGACCGGCGACGCCGCTCCGGCCGCGACCGCGGTCACGGCCCCGTCCGTGCGGTGGGCCGTCGAGCTGATCGCGCCCGCCGCGGCGGGCGCGGTGCTCCTCGTGGTGCTGCTCGCCGTGGGGTGAGCGGGGTGAGCGGGCGAGTGGGGTGACGGGGAGGACAGCGGCTCCGGCGCCGGCCGCCCGGAGTCAGATCCCCGCAGCCGCCGCCAGGTCCCGCTTGATCCCCGCGAGGAGCTCGGCGCCCTTCGCCCGTGCGGCGGGCAGCTCCGCCGTCGAACCGACCGGCACCACGACCTCCAGGTAGCACTTGAGCTTGGGCTCGGTGCCGCTCGGACGGACGATCACCCGGGCGCCCCGGAGCCGGTAGCGCAGCCCGTCGGTGGGCGGCAGCTGCCCGGTGCCCCGGGAGAGGTCCTCGGCCGAGACGACCGCGAGGCCCGCCAGCGCGGTCGGCGGCGTCTCGCGCAGGCGCCGCATGGCGTCGGCGATGACCGACAGGTCCTCGACCCGCACGGACAGCTGGTCGGTGGCGTGCAGCCCGTGCGCCAGGGCGAGGTCGTCGAGAAGGTCCAGGAGGGTACGTCCCCGTTCCTTGAGCACGGAGGCCAGTTCCGCGACGAGCAGGGCGGCCGTGATGCCGTCCTTGTCGCGGACGCCTTCGGGGTCCACGCAGTAGCCGAGCGCCTCCTCGTACCCGTACCGCAGGCCGTCGACGCGGGCGATCCACTTGAAGCCGGTCAGCGTCTCCTCATGGCCGAGACCCGCCTTCTCGGCGATCCGGCCGAGCAGCGAGGACGACACGATCGACTCGGCGAAGACCCCCGTCGCGCCCCGGTCCACCAGATGGGCGGCGAGCAGCGCGCCCACCTCGTCGCCGCGCAGCATCCGCCAGCCGCCCTCGACGGCGGCGTCCGGGACGGCCACGGCGCAGCGGTCGGCGTCCGGGTCGTTGGCGATGACCAGATCGGGGTCCGCCCGGCGCGCGGTCGCGAAGGCGAGATCCATGGCGCCGGGCTCTTCCGGGTTGGGGAAGGCGACGGTGGGGAACGCGGGGTCGGGCTCGGCCTGCTCGGCCACCAGTACCGGTTCGGGGAACCCGGCGCGGGCGAACGCGGCCGTCAGCACGGAGGTGCCGACGCCGTGCATCGCGGTGTACACGACCCGGGCGGTACGCGGGGTCCGCGCGCCGAGCACCGCGTCCGTGCGGGCGAGATAGGCGTCCAGCACCTCCTCGCCGAGCACCTCCCAGCCGGACTCGGGACGGGGGACGCCCTCCAGCGGGCCGACGGCGGCGATCGCGGCGGCGATCTCGCCGTCGGCCGGGGGCACGATCTGCGAGCCGTCGCCGAGATAGACCTTGTAGCCGTTGTCGCGCGGCGGGTTGTGGCTGGCGGTGACCTCGACGCCGGCCACGGCGCCCAGATGCCGTATGGCGTACGCCAGGACCGGGGTCGGCAGGGGCCGGGGGAGTACGGCGGCCCGCAGCCCGGCACCGGTCATCACGGCCGCGGTGTCCCGGGCGAAGTCCTCGGACTTGTAGCGGGCGTCGTACCCGATGACGACGAGCCCGCCCTTCCGCCCCTGCGCGACGAGGTACGCGGCGAGACCGGCGGCGGCCCGGATCACGACGGACCGGTTCATCCGCATCGGCCCGGCCCCGATCTCGCCGCGCAGCCCGGCCGTGCCGAACTGGAGCGTGCCCGCGAAGCGCACGGCGAGCTCGTCCAGGTCCGCCGCGTCGATGAGCCGGCCGAGCTCGTCACGGGTCTCGGGGTCCGGGTCCTCGGCCAGCCAGGTCCTGGCCTGCGCGATGAGGTCGTGCTGCACGGGGTCCACCTTTCGGGACGCGAGGGGCGCGAGGGGCGCCGGCGGTGCGAGTGGCACGGAAGTGCCGGGGCATACGGGGCATACGGGGCCTGCGCGGCGTACGACCGCTTGCACGGCGCACTCTGCGTACGGAGTCGTACGGAGTCGCACCCGGCGTACGGAGCCGTACGAAGTCGTACGGGCGGGTACGGACGGCCATGGGCGTTACGGGAAGGGGCGAGGCCGCCGGGGCGGGCGCGCGCCCCGGCTCAGATGCGGTCCAGCACCCGTGCCAGCAGCGACCCCATACGGGTCGCGGAGTCCCGTCCCGCCTGAAGCACCTCTTCGTGGTTGAGCGGCTCCCCGGACAGTCCGGCGGCGAGGTTCGTGACGAGCGAGATGCCCAGCACCTCCGCTCCCGCCTCCCGGGCCGCGATCGCTTCGAGGACGGTCGACATGCCGACCAGGTCGCCGCCCATGACCCGGACCATGCCGATCTCGGCCGGGGTCTCGTAGTGCGGGCCGGGGAACTGCACGTACACGCCCTCTTCGAGCGTCCCGTCGATCTCCTTGCACAGCGCGCGCAGGCGCGGCGAGTAGAGGTCGGTGAGATCGACGAAGTTGGCACCGACGATCGGGGACGCCGCCGTGAGGTTGATGTGGTCGCTGATCAGCACCGGCTGACCGGGGCGCATGCCCTCGCGCAGTCCGCCGCAGCCGTTCGTCAGGACCACGGTGCCGCAGCCCGCGGCGACGGCGGTGCGCACACCGTGCGCGACGGCGGCGACCCCGCGGCCCTCGTAGTAGTGCGTACGTCCGAGGAAGACCAGGACACGCTTCGCGCCGATCTTGTACGAGCGGATCGTGCCGCCGTGGCCCTGGACGGCGGGTGCGGGGAACCCGGGAAGCTCGGTCACCGGGAACTCGGCTTCCGGAGTGCCGAGTGCGTCGCCCGCGGGAGCCCAGCCCGAGCCCATCACGAGGGCGACGTCGTGGGTCTCGGCGCCGGTCAGCTCGCGCAGACGGGCGGCGGCCCCGGCAGCGGCGGCGTGGGGGTCGCCCTGGATGTTGTCCGGAATAACAGATGCGTTCACGCGAATGAGCGTAACCGGTGATTCCCTACGCGCGTAGATGCCCATGCGAAGAGTCTGGCCGGTCATGGTCGTACTTTCGTACGAACGCGTGAACGAGGGGGGCGGGCGGAAGGCGGGCCCGCCGGCTTTCAGCAGGGCCGCTTGCGCAGCTCCATCACATAGTCGTGCGGTGCGCCCGCGGACTCCGCGGCGTCCGCCAGTTCGCCGAGATACCGGGCCGAGGGCAGCCCGCCCTCGTACCCGTTCAGTACGTACATCCAGGCCGGCTCCTCGCCGTCCAGGGTGTGCACCCGTACCCGCATCCGCCGGTAGATGTCGAGCCCGACACCCTCCCAGCGGTCCATGGAGTCCTCGTCCATCGGCGCGAGGTCGTACAGCGCCACGAAGACCTGGGACCGCGGCGCCTCCACCACGGTGGCCAGCGCCCCTTCCCAGCCCATCTGCTCCCCGCCGAAGGTCAGCCGCCAGCCGTTGAGCCAGCCGGTACCGCGCAGCGGCGAATGCGGGGCGCGGCGGGTCATCAGCCGCGCGTCGAGGTTGCCGGCGTACGCGGCGTAGAGCGACATGAGGTCGAGAGTACGGGAGGTGGCCGCGGGAGTGCCGATTCCGGGGAGGAAGCCCCCGGTCGGGGAGTTCTCCGCGCGTCTCCCAGGCGCCCACGCCACGTATGGAGGGCCCCGGGGCGAAGCGCTTTGGCGCGTGCGGGACAATGGAGTACGTACTGCATTCCCCCGGGGCGATCCCCCGGACCCCCGGCCGGGGCGGCAGACGGCCGTGGGATGACACCACGCGAGGCGGACTTTTCGTGACCCGGATCGTGATCATCGGCGGCGGCCCCGGCGGCTACGAGGCGGCACTGGTGGGCGCCCAGCTCGGCGCGGAGGTGACTGTCGTGGACTGCGACGGCCTCGGCGGAGCCTCGGTACTCACCGACTGTGTGCCCTCGAAGACCCTGATCGCGACGGCAGAGGTGATGACCACCTTCGACTCCTCGTACGAGGAGCTGGGCATCATCGTCGCCGACGACACGCCGCACCTGGAACAGGCGGCGCGCGTGGTCGGCGTCGACCTCGGCAAGGTCAACCGACGGGTCAAGCGTCTCGCGCTCGCCCAGTCCCACGACATCACCGCCTCCGTCACCCGCGCCGGTGCCCGGGTGATGCGCGGCCGGGGCCGTCTCGAAGGTCTCCAGGCCGCCGACGGGTCCCGCCAGGTCGTCGTGACCGCCGCCGACGGTACGGAGGAACGGCTCACCGCCGACGCCGTGCTGGTCGCCACCGGCGGTCACCCCCGCGAGATCCCGGACGCGCTCCCCGACGGCGAGCGCATCCTGAACTGGACCCAGGTCTACGACCTCGACGAGCTCCCCGAGGAGCTGATCGTGGTCGGCTCCGGTGTGACGGGTGCCGAGTTCGCGGGTGCCTACCAGGCGCTCGGCTCGCGCGTCACCCTCGTCTCCTCCCGGGACCGGGTGCTGCCCGGTGAGGACCCGGACGCCGCCGCCGTCCTGGAGGACGTCTTCCGGCGCCGGGGCATGAACGTCATGGCCCGCTCCCGGGCCCAGTCCGCGAAGCGGGTGGGCGACCGGGTCGAGGTCACCCTCGCCGACGGCCGGGTCATCTCCGGCTCGCACTGTCTGATGGCGGTCGGCGCGATCCCGAACACGGCGGGCATGGGCCTGGAGGAGGCCGGGGTCCGGCTCAAGGAGTCCGGGCACATCATGACCGACCGGGTCTCCCGCACGAGCGCCCCCGGCGTCTACGCGGCGGGTGATGTCACCGGGATCTTCGCGCTGGCCTCGGTCGCCGCGATGCAGGGCCGGATCGCGATGTACCACTTCCTCGGTGACGCGGTGGCCCCGCTGAACCTGAAGACGGTCTCCTCGAACGTCTTCACCGACCCGGAGATCGCCACCGTCGGCTACAGCCAGGCCGACGTCGACGCGGGCAAGATCGACGCCCGTGTGGTGAAGCTGCCGCTGCTGCGCAACCCGCGCGCCAAGATGCAGGGCATCCGGGACGGGTTCGTCAAGATCTTCTGCCGGCCCGGCACCGGCATCGTGGTCGGCGGCTGTGTCGTCGCGCCGCGCGCCAGCGAACTCATCCATCCGATCTCGATCGCGGTCGACAACAACTTGACGGTGGAACAGATCGCAAACGCTTTCACCGTGTACCCGTCCCTGTCCGGATCGATCGCCGAAGTGGCCCGGCAGCTGCACACCCGCAAGCTCACCGGCGAGGCGTAGAACCCGGCAATCCCCGGCAACCCCCGGCAACTCAGGCGGGTCCGGGGACGCCGCGCGATCACTTCGGGACAACAGAGGGGCCGCCTATATCACTTGGCGGCCCCTTGTGCGTACAGCTTCTGTTATTCGGCGCAAACTGCTGAAAACCATCCGGCGGTCACGTTACTGTCAGTTCCGTGTTCGCTGCAGAACGTCGTCAATTGATCCTCGAAATGGTGCGTGCCAACGGGGCGGTATCGCTCCGTGAGCTCGCCCGCGTCGTCCAGACCTCCGAAGTGACCGTACGGCGGGACGTGCGGGCACTGGAGGCAGAAGGACTCCTCGACCGCCGGCACGGCGGTGCGGTCTTGCCGGGCGGTTTTACGCGGGAGTCCGGCTTTCCGCAGAAATCCCACCTCTCCACCGCGGAGAAAACAGCCATCGCTGATCTCGCCGCCGGTCTCGTCGGCGAGGGCGAGGCCATCGTGGTCGGCGCCGGTACGACCACGCAGGAGCTGGCCCGCCGGCTCGCGCGGGTCCCCGGTCTGACCGTGGTCACCAACTCGCTGCTGGTCGCCCAGGCGTTGGCCCATGCCAACCGGGTGGAAGTGGTGATGACCGGAGGCACCCTGCGCGGGAGCAACTACGCCCTCGTGGGCAGCGGAGCCGAGCAGTCCCTCCAGGGGCTGCGGGTCTCCCGGGCGTTCCTGTCCGGGAGCGGTCTCACGGCCGAACGGGGCCTGTCCACCTCCAACATGCTCTCCGCGAGCGTCGATCGCGCACTGGTGCAGGCCGCCGCGGAGGTGGTCGTCCTGGCGGACCACACCAAGCTGGGCTCGGACACCATGTTCCAGACGGTGCCGACGGACCTCATCACCCGGCTGGTGACGGACGAACCCCCGCTCCACGACGAGCGTGCCGCCGCCGAACTCCAGGCCCTGGCGGACCAGGGCGTGGAGATCACGGTGGCGGGGCCGGAACCGGGCACCTCCGGCGGGGAGGGCGCGCCGTCGGGCCGTCCGTCCGCCCGCCGCGACATGCCCCTGCCGGGGCAACGCCGTACGCAGAACGGGGGGCTGGGAAGCCCGTTGCGGAGCGCGGCGGCCATGCCGGAGCCGGGCGACCGGGCCCGGGTGGCTGACCTCCGCCGACGCTGAGGGCCGTCCCGTCCCGGGAGACCGCCCCGGCCGGGCCCCGTGAGGCCCGGCAGACCCCCCCTGCCGGCCCCGTGACACCCCGGCAGCCACCCGCCGGGTCCGGCCCCCGGTCTCCGGGCCCGCCGCCGGTCTCGCGCGCCCCGGCGAGGTGGGCTCAGGCCCCCGCGGGGTCAGTCGCGGGCGGGCTCCTCGCGGCCCTTCAGACCCTGGAGCGTCAGGAGCAGCAGGCGGTCCGCCAGCGCCGGGTCGTCCGGCGTCTGCTCCGCGGCCAGCGCGATCGCGTTCGTCAGCTGCAACAGATCGTCGATCGAGACGTCCGCCCGCACCGACCCGCTCTCCTGCGCCCGTGACAGCAGCCGGGCGCCCGCCTCCCGCAGGGGCGTATGGCACTGGGTCAGCGCCGAGGTCTCGTCGCGGGACGCCGACATGAGCGCCTGGGCCAGCCCGCGGTACTCACCCGCATGAGTGACGATCGCGCCCAGCCACTCCACCAGCGCCCGGCACGGCTGCTCGGCGCCCGCCAGCTCACGGGAGCGCTCCAGGAGCGCGCTCAGGGCCTCCTGGAACACCGCGTTCATCAGGGCGTGGCGGTTGGGGAAATGCCGGTACAGCGTGCCGATGCCCACGCCCGCCCGCCGTGCGACATCCTCCAGCGAGGCATCGGTGCCGTGTTCCGCGAACGCCGTACGGGCCTCGCCCAGCAGCCGGTCGTAGTTCCGGCGCGCGTCCGCGCGCATCGGCCGGTCCGGCCCCTGCGCCGTGCTCGTCGACATCGAGATCGCCCTTGCCATCGCGCAGTCCTCCCAGAATCCCTGGGTCCAGGATGCCACCGCATGCCCGAGGGCCCGGTCCGCGTCGCACAACCCGGACCGGGCCCTCAGGGAAACAGCGGTGCGCTCAGTCCTTGATCTCGCAGATCATCGCGCCGGAGGAGACGGAGGCGCCGACCTCGGCCGCCAGTCCCTTGACGGTGCCCGCGCGGTGCGCGTTGAGCGGCTGCTCCATCTTCATCGCTTCGAGGACGACGACGAGGTCGCCCTCCTTGACCTCCTGGCCCTCCTCGACCGCGATCTTCACGATCGTGCCCTGCATCGGGGAGGCGAGGGTGTCACCGGAGGCGGCGGAACCGGCCTTCTTCGCCGCCCGCCGCTTCGGCTTCGCGCCCGCGGCGAGTCCGGTCCGGGCCAGGCTCATGCCCAGGGACGAGGGCAGCGAGACCTCCAGCCGCTTCCCGCCGACCTCGACCACGACCGTCTCGCGGCCCGGCTCGTCGTCGCTGTCGGCGTCCGCGGCCGCGGTGAACGGCGTGATCTCGTTGACGAACTCCGTCTCGATCCACCGGGTGTGGACGGTGAACGGGTCCGAGGTGAACGCAGGGTCGACCACCACCGCGCGGTGGAACGGGATCGCGGTCGCCATTCCCTCCACGGTGAACTCACCCAGCGCACGGGCCGCCCGCTGGAGCGCCTGCTCCCGCGTCGCACCCGTCACGATCAGCTTCGCGAGGAGCGAGTCCCACGCCGGGCCGATCACACTGCCCGACTCCACGCCCGTGTCCAGACGGACACCCGGGCCGGTCGGCGGGGCGAAGGTGGTGACGGTGCCGGGGGCGGGCAGGAAACCGCGGCCCGGGTCCTCGCCGTTGATGCGGAACTCGAACGCGTGCCCCCGCAGCGCGGGGTCCCCGTAGCCGAGCTCCTCGCCGTCCGCGATCCGGAACATCTCGCGGACCAGGTCGATGCCGGTGACCTCCTCGGTCACCGGGTGCTCGACCTGGAGACGGGTGTTGACCTCCAGGAACGAGATCGTTCCGTCCAGCCCGACCAGGAACTCGACCGTGCCGGCGCCGACATAGCCGGCTTCCTTCAGGATCGCCTTCGACGCCGCGTACAGCTCCGCGTTCTGCGCCTCGGACAGGAACGGGGCCGGGGCCTCCTCGACCAGCTTCTGGTGCCGCCGCTGGAGCGAGCAGTCGCGCGTCGAGACGACCACCACGTTGCCGTGGGTGTCGGCCAGGCACTGCGTCTCCACATGCCTCGGCTTGTCGAGGTACCGCTCGACGAAGCACTCGCCCCGCCCGAACGCCGCGACCGCCTCACGCACCGCGGAGTCGTACAGCTCCGGGATCTCCTCCAGCGTCCGGGCCACCTTCAGCCCGCGGCCGCCGCCGCCGAACGCCGCCTTGATCGCGATCGGCAGCCCGTTCTCGGCCGCGAACGCCACGACCTCGTCCGCACCGGACACCGGGTCCGGCGTCCCCGCGACGAGCGGGGCACCCGCGCGCTGCGCGATGTGCCGGGCGGCGACCTTGTCCCCGAGGTCTCGGATCGCCTGCGGCGGCGGACCGATCCACGTCAGACCCGCGTCGAGCACCGCCTGGGCGAACTCGGCGTTCTCCGACAGGAACCCGTACCCCGGATGAATCGCGTCCGCTCCCGAGTCGGCCGCGGCCCGGAGCACCTTGGCCATGTCCAGATAACTCGCGGCCGGGGTGTCACCGCCCAGAGCGAACGCCTCATCAGCCGCCCGGACATGCAGAGCATCCCGGTCCGGATCCGCGTAGACCGCCACACTCGCGATACCGGCATCCCGGCACGCCCTGGCAACACGGACAGCGATTTCGCCACGGTTGGCGATGAGCACCTTGCGCACGATGACTCCCTCCTTGAAACAAGCTGAGTTTAGGGACTACCGACACGGCCGTACGACCCGTCCCCAATAGTGAGCTTGCCCACACGGAGTGTGATTCGAGGCTTGCTTGAGTCGTGAAATCCCTTGTCGCACCACGGTACGCCGCGTTCCTCAAGCGCACAGTAGCCACGAGGTGTGGTGCAGGTCTCTGTAATTTGAGTCAACGCTTCGGGGCATTTCTTTGTGGACTCCCTACGAACGGCCGGTGGATTCTTTGCCCGGCCCCGAGGGCGGCAAGACCCCTTGTTCGAACGATTACCCGTTAGTAGGGTCCGCCGTATCGCACGTACTACAGGTAACAGGGGGTGGCGCAGTGGTGCGCAGACCGGTGGCCGTCGTGACCGCGCTCGTGCTGTTCGGGGAAGCCGCGGGCATCGTGTTCGTCAACGCCGTGCTCGCGACGGTCGCGGAGAACCAGAACATGTCGCTCGCCGGAATGGACCCGGAGGCCATGTCCACCGGCACCTGGGTGATGGGCGGTGTCCTTGGCCTCCTGCTGGTGCTGTGCGGTCTCGTCGCCCTCGTGGCCGGGATACGCGACCGCTCGCCGGGGCGGGCGGGCCGTGTCGCCCTCATCGGGTGCGCGATCGTGCACGGGGTGCTGGGGGCCCTCACGGTGGGCCTGGTCGGCTGGGCCGCCTTCGCGTTCATGATGGCCGTGCTGGCCCTGCTTGTGCTGACGCTGGTGACGTACGGCTCCGGTGGCGCGGACAGCGGCGGGAACGGGAGCGGGCCGGGGAACGGGAACGGCGCCGAGGCGTCCGCCCCCGCGCCCGCCTGAAGGCTGTCCCCGCAGGGGGCCGACGCGCCGTGCGGCCCGCGCCGCGGCCCCCGGGCGGCTCTCAGGTCCACAACTCCGTCACGGAGATGTCCAGTTCGCCGAGCAGCCGGCGCAGCAGCGGCAGGGAGAGCCCGATGACGTTGCCGTGGTCGCCCTCGATGGAGTCGACGAACGGTGCCGAACGGCCGTCCAGGGTGAACGCCCCCGCGACATGGAGCGGCTCGCCCGAGGCGACATAGGCGGCGACCTCGGCGTCGGTCGGCTCGCCGAACCGGACGACGGTGGACGCGGTCGCGGAGGCGGTACGGCCGGACGCGGTGTCGATCACGCTGTGCCCGGTCCGCAGGACGCCGGACCGGCCGCGCATGGACTTCCAGCGCGCGGTGGCCTCCTCGGCGTCGGCGGGCTTGCCGAGCGCCTCGCCGTCCAGTTCGAGGACGGAGTCGCAGCCGATCACCAGGGCGCCCCCGGCCTCGGGGCGGGCGGCGACGGCCGCCGCCTTGGCCTCGGCCAGGACCAGCGCCAGCCGGGCCGGTGTCGGGGCGGTCAGGGCGTCCTCGTCGACGCCGCTGACGATCACCTCGGGAGCGAAACCGGCCTGGCGGAGAAGGCCGAGACGGGCGGGCGAGGCGGAGGCGAGCACAAGGCGGCGCTGATCAGTCATACCGGCCATCGTAGAAGGGCCGGTACGCCCCTGTGGCCGAAGGTTCAGCGGATGCCCAGGGCGAACATCGCGACGATCATGGCGAGCGCGAGCACCAGACCCGCGCGGCGCATCATGTCCTGAGCGTCGCGCAGGTCCTTCGGCGGCTTGTTCTCGGGATCGGACCACAGCATGTTCCGATCCTGCTGCGATGCCCGCACTCACGCCTGAGTACGGATACTCAACCGGCCCCGTTCATACGGACCAGATCGTTCCGCGGGCGTCCGCCGCGCGCGTGGAGCGCGCGTCGGACGCACGCGTGGAGCGCGCGTCAGGCGGGCCAGTACGTCCGTGCCCAGGACCGCGGGCCCGGCTGCGGGCGTCCGCGGCGGGCGATGCGGCCCGGGTCGGACCACTGCTCGGGCGGTACCGGGCCGCCGGAGGACACGGCGGCCGTCGCCGCGGCGCGGGCCCGGACCACCGCGAGGGCGGCGGCCAGCTCCTCCGGGGTCGGGTTGCCCCGTACGACCTTGATCATGGCCAGACGCCTTTCTAGAGGGGGATGTTGCCGTGCTTCTTCGGGGGCAGCGACTCCCGCTTCGTGCGCAGCTGACGCAGGCCCTTCACGATGTGGGCCCGGGTGTCGGACGGCATGATCACCGCGTCGACGTATCCGCGCTCGGCCGCCACGTACGGGTTCAGCAGGGCGTCCTCGTAGTCCGCCATCAGCTCGGCGCGGGCCGCGTCGGGGTCCTCGGCGGCGGCGATCGTACGGCGGTGCAGGATGTTCACCGCGCCCTGCGCGCCCATCACGGCGATCTGCGCGGTCGGCCAGGCGACATTGAGGTCGGCGCCCAGGTGCTTGGAGCCCATGACGTCGTAGGCGCCGCCGAACGCCTTGCGGGTGATCACCGTGATCAGCGGGACGGTGGCCTCCGCGTACGCGTAGATCAGCTTGGCGCCGCGGCGGATGATGCCGCCGTACTCCTGGTCCACGCCCGGCAGGAAGCCCGGCACGTCGACGAAGGTCAGCACCGGCACGTTGAACGCGTCGCAGGTGCGGACGAAGCGGGCCGCCTTCTCGCTCGCGTCGATGTCCAGGCAGCCGGCGAACTGCATCGGCTGGTTGGCGACGACGCCGACCGGGTGCCCCTCCACGCGGCCGAAGCCGGTGATGATGTTCGGCGCGAACAGGGCCTGGGTCTCCAGGAATTCACTGTCGTCCAGCACATGCTCGATGGCGGTGTGCATGTCGTACGGCTGGTTCGCCGAGTCCGGGATGAGGGTGTCCAGCTCGCGGTCCTCGTCCGTGGTGGCCAGATCGGCCTCCTCCGGGAAGGCGGGAGCCTCGGAGAGGTTGTTCGAAGGGAGGTACGACAACAGGGACTTGACGTACTCGATGGCGTCCTTCTCGTCACCCGCCATGTGGTGGGCCACACCCGAGGTGGTGTTGTGCGTACGCGCGCCGCCCAGCTCCTCGAAGCCGACGTCCTCGCCGGTGACCGTCTTGATGACGTCGGGCCCCGTGATGAACATGTGCGAGGTCTGGTCGACCATCACCGTGAAGTCGGTGATCGCGGGGGAGTACACCGCGCCGCCCGCGCACGGTCCGACGATCAGGGAGATCTGCGGGATCACGCCTGAGGCGTGCACATTGCGGCGGAAGATCTCGGCGAACAGGCCGAGGGCCGCCACCCCCTCCTGGATACGGGCGCCGCCGCCGTCGTTGATGCCGATGACCGGACAGCCGGTCTTCAGGGCGAAGTCCATGACCTTGACGATCTTCTCGCCGTAGACCTCGCCGAGCGAGCCGCCGAAGATCGTGAAATCCTGCGAGTACACGCAGACGGGGCGGCCGTCGACCGTGCCGTAGCCGGTGACGACACCGTCTCCGTACGGGCGGTTCTTCTCGATGCCGAAATTGGTGGAGCGGTGCCGGGCGAACTCGTCCAGCTCCACGAAGGACCCCTCGTCGAGCAGGAGACCGACCCGCTCGCGTGCGGTCAGCTTGCCCTTGGCGTGCTGCTTCTCGACCGCGCGGGCGGACCCTGCGTGCGTCGCCTCTCCGATGCGGTGCTGTAGGTCCGCGATCTTGCCCGCGGTGGTGTGGATGTCGCTCTGCGGCTCGGACATCGGGTGGCGGCTCCCTGCCTGGTCACGGGGGACGACAAGTACCGGTCACGGGGGACGGCCAGTACTCCGTTTAGCTACTGACTCGTAGGGTATCGGCGCCGATACGGTTCGGCAGTGCGTCGTTTGCCACACCTAGGGTGGCTTGCATGACTTCACCGGATGCGCCACACAACCGCTGGTCGGACCTGGACCGGCCGCCCCTGAACGTCGCCGCGCTGCGCCGCGGACTGCTGCGGCCCGGGGGGCTGTGGAGCTCGCTCGACGTGGTGGAGTCGACCGGCTCGACCAACTCCGACCTCGCGCGACGGGCCGGTTCGCTGACCGAGGGCACGGTGCTGGTCGCCGAGGAGCAGACCGCGGGGCGCGGGCGGCTGGACCGGACCTGGACGGCGCCGCCCCGCTCGGGGCTCTTCTTCTCGGTCTTCCTGACGCCCGGTGAGGTGCCCGTGGAGCGCTGGGGGTGGCTGCCGCTGCTGGCCGGGGTCGCCGCCGCGACGGGGCTCGCCAGGTCGGCGGGCGTCGACACGGCGCTGAAATGGCCCAACGACCTGCTGGTCACGGTGGAGGGTGCGGAGCGCAAGGCGGGCGGCATCCTCGCCGAGCGCGCCGGGGACGGCGTCGTCATCGGCATGGGCCTCAACGTCTCCCTGCGGGCCGACGAGCTGCCCGCCCCGACAGCGGGCTCGCTGGTCCTCGCCGACGCGGTCTCCACCGACCGGGAGACCCTGCTGCGGGCCGTCCTGCGTTCCCTGGAGCAGTGGTACGGGACATGGCGGGCGGCGGACGGCGACGCCGCGGCGTCCGGGCTCCAGGCGGCCTACGCGGCGGGGTGCGCCACCCTGGACCGGACCGTGCGGGCCCAGCTGCCCGGTGACCGGTCGATCGTCGGCGAGGCCGTCGCGATCGACGGCGACGGCCGTCTCGTCCTGTCCACCGACGACGGGCTCCGGGAGCCGGTGTCGGCGGGAGACATCGTGCACCTGCGGGGGGTGGAGGGCGGTCTGACCTGAGATCGGGTGGAATCTGCGGGGGGTCGACCGGAACGGAATACTGCAAATACGGGAGATGTCACGCGCGACGCACCCGTACCGGGCAACCGGGGACGTGAGCTAGGGCACACCTGCCGTATCGTTGAGGCGATCCAGCGACAGATCGGCAGGGAAGTGCGCAGGGAACGGGCAGGAGGCGGCTGGTGACCGTCGACGACACGACCCCCGGCGAGGGCGCGGAGCCCCCGCCGGGATCCTCGGTCCACCCCACACCGCATCTTGAGGTCGAACATACGGCCGAGCCGAGCGATGATCCCCTCGCGATCCGGCTCGAACAGCTGATCCTGGGGGCCGACCGCCGCTACACGCCCTTCCAGGCGGCCCGTACCGCCGGGGTGTCCATGGACCTGGCGTCCCGGTTCTGGCGGGCCATGGGCTTCGCCGACATCGGGCAGGCCAGGGCGCTCACCGAGGCCGATGTGCTGGCGCTGCGCCGGCTCGCGGGTCTCGTCGAGGCGGGGCTGCTGAGCGAGCCGATGGCGATCCAGGTGGCCCGGTCGACCGGGCAGACCACCGCCCGGCTGGCGGAGTGGCAGATCGACTCGTTCCTGGAGGGGCTGACCGAGCCGCCCGAGCCGGGGATGACCCGTACCGAGGTCACGTATCCGCTGATCGAGCTGCTGCTGCCGGAGCTGGAGGAGTTCCTCATCTATGTGTGGCGGCGTCAGCTCGCCGCCGCCACCGGCCGGGTCGTGCAGGCCGCGGACGACGACGAGATGGTCGACCGGCGGCTCGCCGTCGGCTTCGCCGACCTGGTCGGCTTCACCCGGCTGACCCGGCGCCTGGAGGAGGAGGAGCTCGGCGAACTGGTCGAGTCCTTCGAGACCACCGCCGCCGATCTGGTCGCGGCCCACGGCGGGCGGCTCATCAAGACACTCGGCGACGAGGTGCTGTTCGCCGCCGACGACGCGGGTACGGCGGCCGAGATAGCGCTGCGTCTGATCGAGGCCATGGCCCAGGACGAGACGATGCCGGCGCTGCGGGTCGGCATCGCGTTCGGCACGGTCACCACCCGGATGGGCGATGTCTTCGGTACGACGGTGAACCTCGCCAGCCGGCTCACCTCCATAGCGCCGAAGGACGCGGTGCTGGTCGACGGTGCCTTCGCCCAGGAGCTGACCCGTACCGGCGACGCCCCC
Organism: Streptomyces sp. NBC_00654; assembly: GCF_026341775.1. Taxonomy (NCBI): domain Bacteria; kingdom Bacillati; phylum Actinomycetota; class Actinomycetes; order Kitasatosporales; family Streptomycetaceae; genus Streptomyces; species Streptomyces sp. NBC_00654. The sequence goes on from NZ_JAPEOB010000001.1 coordinate 1,449,849, forward strand.
GTGTCCGAGGCGCAGGCCGCCGAGGAGGTCGCCGCCGCCGCGGAGCGGGCCCGGGTGGCCGAGAAGGAGGGCCGGAAGGACACGGACGCCCCGCCCCTGCCCACGTACCGCTTCGGGCTCCAGCCGATGTGGCAGCGGCCGGTGCGCGGGCTGGGCGTCGTGGAGCCGTGGCTGCTGGCCCGGCGGGGGAGGACGGGCGGCTGACGGGCGCGGACTCCTCGCGGCGGTACGGACCGGGCCTCCGGGCGGACGGCGCTCTCGTCGGCGACGACCGGTCCTGTCTAGGATCCCTCCGGTAACGCTCGTTGACCGGAGGGGTGCAGACATGACCATCACGTCGGAGCAGCGGTTCGGGGAGTTCGTCGTCGTACGGCGGTACGAGGGCCAGGACCATGTCGCCGAGCTGGTGCTCGACCGGCCCAAGGCCATGAACGCCGTGTCCACCGACATGGCCCGCTCCATCGGGGCCGCCTGTGAGGCGCTGGGCGCCGAACGCGGCGTACGCGTCACCGTCCTCACCTCCAGCCATGACCGGGCCTTCTGCGTGGGCGCGGACCTCAAGGAGCGCAACTCCCTCACCGACGCCGAGCTGGTGCGGCAGCGGCCCACCGCGCGGGCCGCCTACACCGGGGTGCTCGAACTGCCGATGCCGACGATCGCCGCCGTGCACGGCTTCGCGCTCGGCGGCGGCTTCGAGCTCGCCCTCGCCTGCGACCTGATCGTGGCCGACCGCACCGCCGTGGTCGGCCTGCCCGAGGTGTCGGTCGGGGTGATCCCGGGCGGCGGCGGTACGCAGCTGCTGCCCCGCCGGGTCGGTGCGGCGCGGGCGGCCGAGCTGGTGTTCACCGCGCGCCGGGTGGAGGCCGCCGAGGCCCGGGAACTGGGGCTGGTCGACGAACTGGTCGAAGCGGGCCGGGACCGGGAGGAGGCGCTGGCGCTCGGCGGCCGGATCGCGGCCAACTCCCCGGTCGGACTGCGGGCCGCGAAGCGGGCCCTGCGGCTGGGGCACGGGCTGGATCTGCGCACCGGCCTCGAAGTGGAGGACTCGGCCTGGCGGTCGGTGGCCTTCTCCGGGGACCGCGTGGAGGGCGTGGCGGCCTTCAACGAGAAGCGCAGGCCGAACTGGCCCGGTGAGTGACGGCGGCGCGCCGGGGGACGGGAGCGAGGCGTCAGGGGGATGCGGGCGGCGCGCGCGGGGCGCGCGGAAGGATCGCTGACGTCTCAAACTGATCAAAACGGAACAAATCTACATAAGCTGTGCAAATGGGTGGTGACGATACGCGGCTGCGGGCCGTGGTTTCGCTGGCGCAGACGATGGCCGCGGCCTACACTCCGCGCGAGTCGTGGCGGGCGGCGGCGCTGGGGGCCTGTGAGGCACTGGGCGGCAGCTTCGCCGCGCTCTCGGTGTGGGAGCGCGACCGGGGCAGGCTCCGGGTACTGGTGAACGCCGGGCAGCGGGCCGAGGGGGAGGAGGAGTTCCCCGAGGAAGAGGCGTACCCGGTGCATCAGTTCCCGGAGATCACCGAGTTCCTGCACGAGCGGTGGGCGGGCGGCGGTGAGCCGGACGCCTGGGTGGAGACCGCCGACGGGCAGCCCGGTGCGGGCGGCCCGGCCCGCGGGGCCCGCCCGTACAGCCATCAGCGGGTCGCGGCCCTGCGGCGGCGGGGGCGCGGCTGCTGTGTGGTCGCGCCGATCGTGCTGCACGGACGGGCCTGGGGCGAGCTGTATGTCGCACGCCTGGCGGGGGAGCCGGTGTTCGACCGGGACGACGCGGACTTCGCGACCGTGCTGGCCGCCGTCGCCGCGGCCGGGATCGCCCAGACGGAGCGTCTGGAGGAGGTGCGCAAGCTCGCCTTCACCGACCCGCTGACCGGACTCGCCAACCGCCGCGCCGTCGACATCCGGCTCGACGAGGCCGTGGAGCGCCACCGTGCGGACGGCGCCGTCGTCAGCCTGGTCGTCTGCGATCTGAACGGCCTCAAGACGGTCAACGACACCCATGGCCACGCGGTCGGCGACCGTCTGCTGGAACGTTTCGGCTCGGTGCTCTCCCGATGCGGGGCGATGCTCCCCGGTGCCCTCGCGGCGCGGCTCGGCGGCGACGAGTTCTGCCTGCTCGCCGTGGGGCCCGGCGCGGACGACGTGGTCCGGGTCGCCACGGAACTGTGCGAGCGGGCGGCCGTGCTCGAACTCGGTGACGGGGTCGCCTGCGGGGTCGCGTCGACCGGTGACCCGATCGGGCAGGTGCGCTCGGCGCGGCGGCTGTTCCGGCTGGCGGACGCGGCGCAGTACCGGGCCAAGGCGGCGCGCGCCGTCGGGCCGGTGGTGGCCGGGCGCGACGGTGAGGTGATCCGGCTGGCCGACTCGCCGCCGAAGGCCGCCCACGACCGGCGCAGGCTGCGCGGCCACCGGCCGTGAATCGTCCCCGGCCGGTAAGGGGTCAACCGGGCTACCACTAGTGACATGAAGGGTTTCAGTCCGTACGCTTCTGAATATGGATATGCATACAGTCGTGGTGGGGACGTCCGGTACCACCGCCGAGGACGTCATCGCCGTGGCCCGCGGGGGAGCCCGGGTCGAGCTCTCCGCCGCCGCCGTGGAAGCGCTGGCCGCCGCCCGCCGGATCGTGGACGCGCTCGCCGCCAAGCCCGAGCCGGTCTACGGCGTCTCCACCGGCTTCGGCGCCCTCGCCAGCCGCCACATCAGCCCCGACCTGCGGGCGCAGCTCCAGCGCAACATCGTCCGCTCGCACGCCGCGGGCATGGGCCCCCACGTCGAGCGCGAGGTCGTGCGCGCCCTGATGTTCCTCCGGCTGAAGACGGTCGCCTCCGGCCACACCGGCGTACGCCCCGAGGTCGCGCAGACCATGGCCGATGTGCTCAACGCGGGCATCACGCCCGTCGTGCACGAGTACGGCTCGCTCGGCTGCTCCGGCGACCTGGCGCCCCTGTCGCACTGCGCCCTGACACTGATGGGCGAGGGCGACGCGGAGGGCCCCGACGGAACCGTGCGCCCCGCGGGCGAACTGCTCGCCGCACACGGCATCACCCCGGTCGAGCTGCGCGAGAAGGAGGGCCTCGCCCTCCTCAACGGCACCGACGGCATGCTCGGCATGCTCGTCATGGCCCTCGCCGACCTCCGGAACCTCTACACCTCGGCCGACATCACCGCCGCCCTCTCGCTGGAGGCGTTGCTCGGCACGGACAAGGTCCTCGCGCCGGAACTGCACGCCATCCGCCCCCACCCGGGCCAGGGCGCCAGCGCCGACAACATGCTGCGGGTACTGGCGGGTTCCGGTCTTACGGGTCACCATCAGGACGACGCGCCGCGCGTCCAGGACGCCTACTCGGTGCGCTGCGCCCCGCAGGTCAACGGCGCGGGGCGGGACACCCTCGCGTACGCGGCCGTGGTCGCCGGGCGTGAGCTGGCCTCCGCCGTCGACAACCCGGTGGTGCTGCCCGACGGCAGGGTCGAGTCCAACGGCAACTTCCACGGCGCCCCCGTGGCGTACGTCCTGGACTTCCTCGCCATCGTGGCCGCCGACCTCGGCTCGATCTCCGAGCGCCGCACCGACCGGCTCCTGGACAAGAACCGCTCGCACGGGCTGCCGCCCTTCCTCGCCGACGACGCCGGGGTCGACTCGGGCCTGATGATCGCCCAGTACACCCAGGCCGCCCTGGTCAGCGAGATGAAGCGGCTCGCGGTCCCCGCCTCCGCCGACTCGATCCCGTCCTCCGCGATGCAGGAGGACCACGTCTCCATGGGCTGGTCGGCGGCGCGCAAGCTCCGTACCGCCGTCGACAACCTCGCCCGGATCGTCGCCGTCGAGCTGTACGCGGCGACCCGTGCCGTCGAGCTGCGCGCCGCCCAGGGCCTCACCCCGGCCCCCGCCTCGCGGGCCGTCATCGACGCGCTGCGGGCGGCCGGCGTCCAGGGCCCGGGGCCGGACCGCTTCCTGTCGCCGGACCTGGCCGCCGCGGACATCTTCGTACGCGAGGGGAAGCTCGTGGAGGCCGTGGAACCGGTCACCGGGCCGCTGGCCTGAGCCCACGGGCACGACGGGTGGACCGGGGTGCCGTACGGCACGGAGGGCTGCCGCACCGGGTGGTGCGACAGCCCTCCGTGTCATGCGTACCGGCCCCGACGGGGGAGCCGGTGTGTCATGCGTACCTGCTCAGAGCGCGGGCCGTACCGTCCCCCGGCGCGCCGAGTACGTGACGAAGCCCGCGCCGATCCCCAGCAGTGCCGTGCCGCCGATCAGATACGGCGTGGTGTCGACCCCGGTGCCGGTGTCGGCGAGGGTCTCACCCGAGCTCTCGTTCCCGGCGGCGGGCCCCGCTCCCGGCTGTGCGGATTCGGCCGCCCCGGTCCTGTGCGCCGTCCTGTCGACGGTCGCGTTGGCCGAGGGAACGAACCAGAGAGCACAGAGCAGGGTGCCCGCGGCGGTGGTGGTCAGCAGTGTGCGACGAGTGACTGACACAGATTCGATCCCCTTGCGACAACCATGAGTTAGCCCCGTGGGCCGATGCTAAGCAAAGCAGCGGGTCGTAGGAAAGTCGCGGACAGCGGGAGCCTTACGCTCCGGCTTATGAGCACTTCAGAGACATCCAGGTTTGTTCGACTTCGTGTGGAGATGGTGCTGGAGATCACCGACTCCGACGCCCTGACCGGCACCGCGCTCGAAAGCATCGCCGCCGAGTACGGGGAGCCCGTCACCGGGATCGCCGAGGGCGACACCGCCGAGGAGCGCACCCGCGCGGAGGCCACCGTCCGGGCCGACGCCGCGGAGGCGCTCGCCTCCCTGGTGGACCCCTTCGACCTGGTCAGTGAGGTACCGGGGGTCGAGCTGGCCCAGGCCTCCTGGAGCAGCGAGAGCGTCGACTACGACCCCGACGCGGAGGGCTGGGACGACGACGAGGACGAGGACTACCTCACGGACGCCCTCTTCCTCGGCGAGGAGATCCTCCTCGGCGACGACGAGGAGGAGACCGGCGAGGGCGGTGGCGGAGACGGCGGCGAGGTCGCGCACAATGGGAGGGACGACGGCGAGCACAGCGACGCGGTACGGCAGGGCTGACGTGTGAGAGAACGGCCCCGGTCCGCCCACCCGCGGGCCGGGGCCGCCCCCTGTCCCGGGCCGCGCAAGCACAGGCCGGCCGGGAATGGCCGCTGCCACCGCCACGTCATGGAGTGGTGTTCCCCACATCCGCCGGGGATGAGGAACCGAGCGCCCGTTCCGGGTGTTCTTGGAACATTGACGGGTATTCGCCGTCCGGCGGCCCCGTTCGGGGATTTTTGGGGAATCGGCAACGATGGAGAAGCGTGTGATGACGGACAGCAAGCGGCGCAGGGGCCTCGTGGCCGTGTCCGCACTGCTCGGCGGCGTGCTGGTGCTTTCGGCCTGTAGCGACGACGGGGACAAGGGCGGAGCGAACGCCGACGGCTCGAAGACATCGCAGGCGCAGGAGGTGGACAAGGCGGCCGCCGAGGACGCTTCCGAGGCGCAGATAGCGATCAAGCCGAAGAACGGCGCCACCAACGCCAGCATCAACAACGATGCCAAGGTCACCGTCACCAAGGGCAAGCTGACCGAGGTCGTCATGACCACGGCGGCCGGCGAGGCGGTCGAGGGCACCCTGGCGGCGGACGGCCTGAGCTGGCAGCCGGCCGGTCAGCTGGAGCGCTCCACCACGTACAAGATCAACGCGACGGCGAAGGACTCGAAGGGCCGCGAGGCGCACGAGAACAGCTCCTTCACCACCGTGTCGCCCGCCAACAGCTTCATCGGGAACTTCACCCCGGAGGACGGCTCCACCGTCGGCGTCGGCATGCCGGTCTCGATCAACTTCAACAAGCCGATCACGGACAAGAAGGCCGTCCAGGACGGCATCACCGTGACGTCGAGCAGCGGCCAGGAGGTCGCCGGTCACTGGTTCAACTCGCAGCGCCTGGACCTGCGCCCCGAGGACTACTGGCAGGGCGGCTCCACCGTCACGCTGAAGCTGGCGCTGGACGGTGTCGAGGGCGCGGACGGCGTCTTCGGTGTCCAGCAGAAGACGGTCACCTTCAAGGTCGGCCGCAACCAGGTCTCCACCGTGGACGCCCGGACGAAGACCATGACGGTCACCCGGGACGGCAAGACGGTCAAGACCATCCCGATCTCCGCCGGTTCGCCCGACAACCCCACGTACAACGGTCAGATGGTGATCTCCGAGAAGTACAAGGAGACCCGGATGAACGGTGCGACCGTCGGCTTCACCGACGACGACGGCAAGGGCGAGTACGACATCAAGGACGTGCCGCACGCCATGCGGCTGTCCACCTCGGGCACCTTCATCCACGGCAACTACTGGGGCAAGGGCATCTTCGGTTCGGCGAACACCAGCCACGGCTGTGTGGGCCTCGCCGATGTGAAGGGCGCGGGCGACCCCGGCCAGCCCGGTGCCTGGTTCTACAACAACTCGCTCGTCGGCGACGTGGTCATCGTCAAGAACTCCCCGGACAAGACCATCACCCCGGACAACGGCCTCAACGGCTGGAACATGAGCTGGGCCGAGTGGACGGCGCCCGCCGCCGGCTGACCCCGCCCCGCTTCTCCGCCCTTCCCGGTACGTATCCCCGTACCGAACCCCGTACGAAGGCGGCGGCACCCGGATCCCCTCGGATCCCCGGTGCCGCCGCCTTCGGCGTACCCGGGCGTGCGTGTGCCGCCTCCGTCGTACGCCGTACCCGGCCGTGCGTGTCCCGCCGCGCTCACTCCGTCCGGGCCGCCACGGCGGCCCGGTAGCAGAGCAGGTCCCGGTGTCTGATCTGGCGGAGCCCCACCAGGTCCTCGTGCTGCGGCCCAGCGTCCGCGATGGGGCACAGCACACCCGGCGTCGCGCCCGTTCCGGCCGCTCCTGGGCGGTCGGGGGTCCGCCCGGCCTGTGCGCGCAGCCCGCGCCAGGGCTGGAACGGCAGCCAGAACAGGCCGTACAGCCAGCGCCGCACCAGCTGCCGGAAGGCGGGCCGGCCCGCGTCGGGCAGTCCGATCACCCGGACCCCCATGATCAGCTTTCCCGCGCTCGCCCGGACGGCGGCGGTCAGCAGCACCTGGTTGGCGAAGGACAGGGCCAGCGCCTGGACGACCAGCAGCGCGGCCGCACGGCCGGCGCCGGTCGCGTCCAGATAGGGGCGGACCAGCAGCCCGACGGCCAGCAGGCAGAGGTAGGAGTCGAGCCCGACCGCGAGATACCGCCGCATGTCCCCGGCCGCCGAGGGCAGACGGGGCGGAGGTCTCAGCGGTCCGGGCGGCCGCGGGGACGTCGTCCGGTGCGGGGAGAGGGGACTGCGGGGCGCGCCGCTGGGCGGCGCGGGGTTCCGGCGCGCGGGGCGCGCCGTCGCCTTGCGTACTTCCAACGGCCTTGGTCCGTAAGGGCGTTGGCCGTTCCGGTGCTCCCATGGCGTCGTCATGACGGCATCATGGCTGATTGTCGGCTGTTGCGCGCCGGTTCCTGGCGGGTAAGTCCTCGCACATCGGATCAACATCGCACAGCGCGGGCCGGTGCCCCCACTTCCTTGCCTCCGGGGCAAGGGGTCCCGGGGCGGTCCCCGCTACCCGCAGCCCGTGCCCGTACCCGCGTTCGTGCCCGTACCCGGCAGCCTGTACCGCCCGTCCAGCCGGTAGTCACCGCCCCGGTCCACCGTGAGCCGCGACCATGCGCCGTCCCGGCGCACACACCCGCCGCCGTCCGCCCGCAGCCACGGGGAGTACGCGATCCGTACCCGTACCGAACCGGCCGCCGGCATCCGTACCACCAGCGAAGCCGCGTCCCCGCGCACCGCGGCACCGGGCGCGGACACCAACGGCACCGCGTTCCGGACCCGGTAGATCCGCCAGTCCGCGTCCTGCCAGACCGGTTCCAGCCAGTTTGTGCCGCGCCGTACGATCTCCGCCTCCGCCTCCGCCGGACCGTCCGGGCGCCCGCTGTGCAGGACCACCAGCCCGACGCCCCAGCGGTCGAGCCAGCCGCGGTACGTGAGGGGGTTCAGGGTGCCGTCGTAGAACAGCCGCCCGCGTTCCACGTCCAGTTGGCGGTTCCAGCCACGGGCCAGGCTGACGTGGGGGGCGAGTACGGCGGCCTCCCGGTGGTTGCGGGCCGGGACGGCCTCGACCCGGGTGCGGTCCGCGCCGAGCCGGTGCAGTGCGGCGACCACGCCTTCGGTGCGCGCGGCCCAGGAGGGCACGGCGTTGGAGACCTCCAGATCGTCGTCGGTCTTGTCCACCACCCAGCCGGTGTTGACGGCGAGCAGTGCCGCCAGTACCAGCACCCGCCCCCGCCGCGCGGTGCGCGTCCCGCGTCCCGTACCGCGTTCGCGTCCCGTATCGCGTTCGCGTCCCGTACCGCTTTCGCGTCCCGTATCGCCTGCGCGTCCCGTACCGCGTTCGCGGCGGACGCGCGTCAGCAGGGCGGCCAGCAGCACGGGCGGACCGGCGACCCCCACCAGCCGCTCCACGTTCGTCCCGATGGGCGAGGGCACCAGAAAGGTCAGGACCACCCCGAGCGCGTACACGGCGCTCGCGAACCGCACCACCCGCCAGCCGCCGTCGCGCGGCGCCGCCGGCCACACGGCCGCACAGGCGGCGAGCGGCATCCACAACTTCCCCGCGGGCATCGGCTGTTCGCCCGTGAACGGGAAGAGCGCGGTGGTCACGGCCACCACGGCGAAGGGCGGCAGGACCAGCGCCAGGGCCCGGTGCCACTGCCGGTCGAGCCCATGGGCCGCACCCACCACCACCAGGAACAGCCCCGCCACCGGACTGGCGGCCGTCGCCAGCAGCCCGCAGCCCGCCGCGAGCGCCGGACGGTTCCGCACGTACAGCAGCGCGACCAGCCCGAACGCCAGCCCCAGCGCGAACGTCGTCCGCCCGGAGGCGGCATTGCACCAGAGCAGCAGCGACCCCAGCACCGCGGGGGCCAGTGGCCACGGCACCCCGCTGCGCACACACAGCCGCCCCAGCGCCCACGATCCGAGCAGCCCGGCGGCGACGGAGACCGCCCGCACCCCGAACAGTCCCATCAACGGCGGCGCCAGCACGCTGTAGTTGGCGGTGTGCGTGCCGCCGTACCAGGAGAGGTTGTACGCGGACCAGGGATGCCGCGCCACGAATTCGGCCCAGGCGAACTGCGCGGCCAGGTCCCCGCCGCCGGTGGCCAGGACGGCCGCCCACACCGCGTACAGCGGCACCACGGCCAGCGTGGCGAGGAGAGGCACCCGCAGGAGCGCGCCGCGCCCGTCGTCCGCGGCGTCGGCGAGCGGGCCGGGCGGGTGTGTGCGGACGCCCTCGGTGATCCCCATCGCCCAGACCTTAACGGGGCCGGCGGCCCCTTGCCGCAGCACGGGAACGGGTGTCCGAAAGGGCTCGAACGGTGGCTCGGGACCTCTTCGCGCGCCGCCGGGTACAGGTGGCTACACCCCCACCTGGGGGGACGGCTCCCTCGTCGCGGCGGCCACCGATCGGGAGACTTGACGCATCACCCGAACCACGGAGGACATCATGAAGGCTCTGCTCTGGCTCGTCCTGTGCGTCGCGCTGGTCGCGAACGTGCTCAGCAACTTCGTCGTGGAGGGGGGCGCCCTCCAGATCGTGATGAGCTCCGTCGCGGGCATCGTGGTGATCGGTTCCGGTATCGGGCTCTGGATGCTGCGCGGACCGCGCGAATCCTGACCGGTGCGGGCTAAGGGCGGGGGGACGCGAACGCGGCGGCGACAGCCCGGGGCCATGGCCCCCGTGACTACGGAGACTGGGCCATGGCCCCGGTGACTACGGAGACTGCGGACCGGGTACATGCGAAGAGCCCCCCGTGGCGGCCAAACCGGTCGATGGAGGCCAATATGTGGATGCCTTCGAAGATCATCGGCCAGCTCTGGGACAATTGCGTCGTACAACGGTCCGTGCGTCACCCCTCGGGACGGGGGCGTCGACGTGCCTGTCGCCGACCCCCATGGAAGGTCTTGATCAGATGCCGGCCAGCCCCGCCCCGTCATTCCCCCGCGACGGGGAGCACAGCGTCATCGAACCGCTCTACGCCGAGATCCTGCGGCGCAACCAGGGCGAGAACGAATTCCACCAGGCGGTACGCGAAGTTCTCGAAACCCTCGGTCCGGTGCTGGCACGGCGGCCGGAGTTCGTCGACGCCCGCATCATCGAGCGGGTCTGCGAGCCGGAGCGCCAGCTGATCTTCCGGGTGCCGTGGGCGGACGACTCCGGCGACATCCACGTGAACCGCGGCTTCCGGGTCGAGTTCTCCAGCTCCCTGGGACCGTACAAGGGCGGGCTGCGCTTCCACCCCTCGGTCAACCTCGGGATCGTGAAGTTCCTCGGCTTCGAGCAGATCTTCAAGAACGCCCTCACCGGCATGCCCATCGGCGGCGGCAAGGGCGGCGCGGACTTCGACCCCAAGGGCCGCTCCGACGCGGAGATCATGCGGTTCTGCCAGTCCTTCATGACCGAACTCCACCGCCACCTGGGCGAGTACACCGACGTCCCCGCCGGTGACATAGGTGTGGGCGGCCGGGAGATCGGCTACCTCTTCGGCCAGTACAAGCGGATCACCAACCGCTACGAGTCCGGTGTGCTCACCGGAAAGGGCCTCGGCTGGGGAGGCGCCCAGGCCCGTACGGAAGCCACCGGATACGGCTGCGTCCTGTTCACCGCCGAGATGCTGCGCAGCCGGGGAGACTCCCTCGACGGCCAGCGCATCGCCGTCTCGGGTTCCGGCAACGTGGCCATCTACGCCATCGAGAAGGCCCAGCAGCTCGGTGCGACCGTTGTGACCTGCTCCGACTCCGACGGCTATGTCGTCGACGAGAAGGGCATCGACCTCGCCCTCCTCAAGGAGATCAAGGAGGCGGGCCGCGGCCGGGTCTCCGAGTACGCCGAACGCCGCGGCGAGCACGCGCGGTTCGTGCCCGGTACGGGTGTCTGGTCCGTGCCCGTCGATGTCGCCCTGCCCTGCGCCACCCAGAACGAACTCCACGAGGCCGACGCCCTCACCCTCGTACGCAACGGGGTGAAGGCCGTCGCCGAGGGCGCCAACATGCCCACCACCCCGGACGCCGTCCGGGTCCTCCAGGAGGCGGGCGTCGCGTTCGCCCCCGGAAAGGCGGCCAACGCGGGCGGGGTGGCCACCAGCGCGCTGGAGATGCAGCAGAACGCGTCCCGTGACTCCTGGTCCTTCTCGCACACCGAGGAGCGGCTCGCGGAGATCATGCGTCACATCCACGACTCCTGCTACACGACGGCCGAGCGCTACGGCAGCCCCGGCAACTACGTGGTGGGCGCCAACATCGCGGGCTTCGAACTGGTCGCGGAGGCCATGCTCGCGCAGGGCCTCATCTGATCCCCTGCGTACGCGCCTCGCGGGCGGGCCCCGATGCCCTTCCCGCGAGGCGGCCGCGTGTCACGGGACTTCGCCGACAGCAGATCCGCCCGGCGCGCAACGCCCGTGCGGTGCGGGCCGGGCGGGGCACTCCTACTCTGGAGCGGTGAGCACCCAAGCGACGAACCAAGCCCGCGTCATCCCCCTGCGCCCGGTCCCCGCGACACCTCCGGCCACCGCCGCGCCCGCCGCGCCCGCGCCCAGAGAGCCGCTGTGGCGCGACATCGTCGGGGAGGTCCTGCGCCGCGAGCGCCTGGCCCAGGAGCGCACGCTCAAGGACGTCGCCGACGCCGCACGGATTTCGATGCCCTATCTCTCCGAGGTGGAACGCGGCCGCAAGGAGGCTTCGTCGGAAGTCCTCGCGGCAGCCGCCCATGCGCTCGGCCTCGGCCTCGCCGATGTCCTCGGCCTGGCCCGGGGCGAGCTGATCCGGCTGACCTCGGTGCGCCCCCTGACCACCCGCCCCGTCCGGGTCGCCGCCCCGTCCCGGGCCCCGATGGGCGAGGTGCGCCTGGCGGCCTGAGCGCGGAGGCGTACGGCGGCGGGGCGAACCCCAGTACCGCCCCGCCGCTTCCCTGCCTCGCGCCCCCGCCGCTTCCCCGCCGCGCACCCCCTCCGCTCCCGCCCCGCACCCCCTCCGCTCCCCCCGGCGGTCCTCAGCCGCTGAGCGGGATCCTCCGGCTGAGCACCTCATCCGCGAGCCCGTAGGCCACCGCCTCGTGCGGGGTGAAGATCTTGTCCCGGTCCATGTCCGCGCGGAGCGTCGCCGGATCGTGGTCCGTGTGCCGGGACAGCACCTCCTCGACCTCGGAGCGGATCCGGAGCATCTCCTTGGCGTGCACGCGCAGATCCGATACGGTCCCCTGCTGCCCGCCGCTCGCCGGCTGTCCCAGGAGCACACGGGCGTGTTCGAGCACGAACCGCCGCCCGGGATCGCCCCCGGCCAGCAGCACCGCCGCCGTCGAGGCGGCCTGCCCCACGCAGAACGTCGAGATGGGCGAGGCGATGAAGCTCATGGTGTCGTAGATCGCCATCAGCGAAGTGAACGAGCCGCCGGGGGAGTTGATGTAGATCGCGATCTCCGTGTCCGGGCTCGACGACTCCAGATGGAGGAGCTGCGCGATGACGACGTTGGCGACCCCGTCGTCGATCTCCGTACCGAGGAAGATGATCCGCTCCGACAGGAGCCGGCTGAAGACGTCGTAGGACCGCTCGCCCTGCGGGGTGCGCTCGACGACGTTCGGAATCGTGTACTGGCCCATGTCAGAGTCCCACCCGTCGCCGCGGACCCGCCGGCCGTACGTCGTCCAGCGTGTCGACGACCCGGTCGACCATGCCGTACGCCTTTGCCTGCTCGGCCGTGAACCACCGGTCGCGGTCACCGTCGCGGGAGATCGTCTCCGCGCTCTGACCGGTGTGCTCCGCGGTGATCCGCTCGACGGCCTGCTTGGTGAACTCCAGGTTCTCCGCCTGGATCGCGATGTCGGCCGCGGTGCCGCCGATCCCGGCGGACGGCTGGTGCATCATGATCCGCGCGTTGGGCAGCGCGAAACGCTTCCCGGCCGTCCCGACGGTGAGCAGGAACTGCCCCATGCTCGCGGCGAACCCCATGGCGAGGGTGGAGACGTCGTTGGGTATCAGCCGCATCGTGTCGTAGATCGCGAGCCCGGCGGACACCGAGCCGCCGGGGCTGTTGATGCAGAGGCTGATGTCGGTCCGCGGGTCCTCCGCCGACAGCAGGAGCAACTGCGCGCAGACCCGGTTCGCGGAGACCTCGTCCACCTGCGTGCCGAGGAAGACGATCCGCTGGGTCAGGAGCTGCGCGGCGAGATGGTCGTCGAACCGCGTCGAGGGCGTGTCCTCCGACGCGGCGCGCGGATACGGGGCGGGGTGTGGCGACATCGGTCCTCCCGGTGGGGTGGTGCGGCAGTGGCCGCCGCGTTCCCTCCACCTTTGACCCGCCCGCGCCGCGACCGGGCATTTCTCGGCCGGCAGCAGATTCGCCACCGGCAGATCGGCCCGGAACACGAAAGCGGCGGCACCGGGCCCGAAGACCTGCCGCCGCCGCTTTCCCGCACGCGCTCACCCCGATGCGCGGTCACTCACCCGACGACGCCGGAGCCACCCCGATCGGGCACGAAACGCCGGTCCCGCCGATCCCGCAGTAGCCCGCCGGGTTCTTGTCCAAGTACTGCTGGTGATACGCCTCCGCAGGCCAGAACGGCCGGCCCTCCGCCGGGAGGATCTCCGTGGTGATCGTCCCGAAGCCGGAGCCGGTCAGGACCCGCTGGTACGCCTCGCGGGACGCGGTCACCGCCGCCGCCTGCTCGGGGGAGTGGGTGTAGATCGCCGAGCGGTACTGGGTGCCCACGTCGTTGCCCTGGCGGAAGCCCTGGGTCGGGTTGTGGGACTCCCAGAACAGCTTGAGCAGCTCCGCGTACGTGACGGTCTTCGGGTCGAAGACGACCCGGACGGCCTCCGTGTGGCCGGTCAGGCCCGAGCAGGCCTCTTCGTATGTGGGGCTCTCGGTGTATCCGCCCTGGTAGCCGACGAGGGTCGTCCAGACACCCTCCGTCTGCCAGAACTTGCGCTCGGCACCCCAGAAGCAGCCCAGGGCGAAGTCCGCGACCTCCAGACCCTCGGGGTAGGGGCCGAGCAGCGGATTGCCCAGGACCGTGTGGCGGGAGGGCACCGTGAATCCGGGGGTGGGACGGCCGCGCAGGGCCTGCTCGCGGGTGGGGAGCTCGGGGGTACGGCTGTTCAGGAACATACGGGGGCTCCTCCGGGGGCCGGGTGCGGGTCGCTTCGTACAACAAAGGCGCGGCGGTCAGGATTCCGGTCAGCTCGGCAGCGTGGCGGGGCTGCCTCCGTTCGCCTCGTAACCGGCGACCGCGAGCGCCCGGTAGACCGTGTACTCGGCCGCCGGGTCCGGGTCCTGCGTCCACGGCAGTGCCCCCACGTGCCCGTCGATGTGGACGATCTGGTTCATCGCCTCGGACCAGCGTTCCATCCGGACGAGGAACAGCACCAGGAGATGGCGTACATGGGCGAGCATCGGGTCGTCCGCACGGGCCGCGTGCACCGCGAACAGCGCCCCCTCGACCGCCTTCGTCACCACGGCACCCCGGTAGAAGCCCTGCACCAGATTGACCTCGGGCAGATGCTCGTACACCGCGAACAGCGGCAGCGCGGCGAGCAGCGATCCCTGCGGGGCGCGGGCGGCGGCCGCGGTGGCGAACCGTTCGGCCTCCTCGCGCGAACCGTGCCACTTCTCGCACCAGAAGTGCAGCGCGGCGATGTGCGCTCCCATGTGCGCCGGGGCCCGGTCGATGATCTTCGCCCAGAGCTGGTCGAACTGCTCGTGGGAGTAGCCCAGTCCACGGGCCGCGGACAGTTCGACGATGTACGGGACGGGGTCGCCGGGCGCCAGCAGCGCGGCCTCGCCGCAGACCGTGCGGGCCTCCTCCAGGATGATCCGGAAGTCGTCGGAGCCCGCGGTGGACGACCGCCACGCCTGCTGCACCAGGAACTCGGCGTGCACCGCGGCGCCGCCCGCGTCCTTGGCCGATTCCGAACGCCAGTTGCGCAGCCATGCCCCGCCCACGCCCGGCTGCCGCGCCAGCTCCAGCGAGGCCGCGCCCGCGAACGCCTGCACCCGCTGCCAGCGGACCTCGCCCTCCTTCGGCGTACCGGCGAGCAACTGTGCGGCGGCCCGCCAGTCCTGGGTGCGCTGGACGACGTCCAGGACATCGAGCAGGTCCTGGTCGGGGCCCGGCATCCGGACGTCCAGATCCTCCTGGCGGACAAAGCCGTACGTGTCCGGGTCGGCCGCGTCCGGGGAGCCGGGGGCGACCTGGCGGATACCGCCGCGACGGCGCAGCATGATCGGACCGATCACGGCGGCGAACATGCACAGCGCGAGCAGGAACCACAGAATCTCCATGGCTCCATTGTCCCCGGACGGCGCAGTGGCCCGTGCGGGCCCTCTCGACGAACTACGCTCGGGCCTCATGAGCGACCAGCACAGCTTTGAGACCCTCGCGATTCACGCGGGAAACACCGCCGATCCCCTCACCGGCGCCGTGGTTCCGCCCATTTACCAGGTGTCCACGTACAAGCAGGACGGCGTGGGCGGACTCCGGGGCGGCTACGAGTACAGCCGCAGCGCCAACCCCACCCGTACCGCCCTGGAGGAGAACCTCGCGGCCCTGGAGAACGGACGGCGCGGTCTGGCCTTCGCCTCCGGCCTCGCCGCCGAGGACTGCCTGCTCCGTACGCTGCTGACCCCCGGCGACCATGTGGTCATCCCGAACGACGCGTACGGCGGCACGTTCCGGCTGTTCGCGAAGGTCGTCTCCCGCTGGGGCGTGGAGTTCTCGGTCGCCGACACCTCGGACGTGGCGGCGGTTCGGGCCGCGATCACCCCGCGCACCAAGGCGGTCTGGGTCGAGACCCCGTCCAACCCGCTGCTCGGGATCACCGACATCGAGGCCGTCGCGGGCGTGGCCCAGCAGGCGGGGGCGCGCCTCGTCGTCGACAACACGTTCGCCAGCCCCTACCTCCAGCAGCCGCTCGCGCTCGGCGCGGACGTCGTGGTGCACTCCACCACCAAGTACATGGGCGGGCACTCCGATGTCGTCGGCGGCGCGCTGGTCGTCAACGACGCGGAGCTGGCCGACGAGCTGGCGTACCACCAGAACGCGATGGGGGCCGTCGCCGGTCCGTTCGACGCCTGGCTCGTGCTGCGTGGCATCAAGACCCTCGCGGTCCGCATGGACCGGCACACCGAGAACGCCACGAAGGTCACCGAGCTGCTGACCCGCCACCCCAAGGTGACCCAGGTCCTCTACCCGGGCCTGCCGGAGCACCCGGGGCACGAGGTGGCCGCCAAGCAGATGAAGGCGTTCGGCGGCATGGTGTCGTTCCGGGTCGCCGGCGGCGAGGAAGCGGCCGTGGAGGTCTGCAACCGGGCGAAGCTCTTCACGCTCGGTGAGTCCCTGGGCGGCGTCGAGTCGCTCCTGGAGCACCCGGGCCGGATGACGCACGCCTCCGCCGCGGGCTCCCCGCTGGAGGTACCGGCCGACCTGGTCCGCCTGTCGGTGGGCATCGAGAACGGCGACGACCTGCTGGCCGACCTGACCCAGGCGCTCGGCTGATCCGGACGGCCGGCCGGGACCAGTCCCTGTGCACGACGGTGCCCGTCCGTTCCGGGCGGGCACCGCGCGGGATGTCAGACGGCGGCCTTCTCGTCCTCCAACGAGGCCCTGACCTGCTCACGCAGTTCGGGGCTGTCGGTGTGTTCGTGGACCGAGACGGCGTGCTCGGACGCGGCGCGTACGACTTCCTCCTCCTCACCGGAAATGGTGAGGGAGCAGTTCGAGACGCTCGGGTACTTGCGGCAGTCGGCGATCTTCCTGGTCATGTCGGCCTCCTTCGGATGGGGCGTCGACCGGCTCTTCCAGGATAGTTCCGTTCACCAGCCCTCCAGGGGTGGAGTCGTCTCGGCGGGCGGGACAACCCACGGCTGCTCCACCGCCGCCCACACCGCGAACGCGATCACCGCCACGGCCAGCAGGCACATCGCCAGCCGGTGCACCGCCCGCCGGCGCCGCAGCAGCCGGTCCCCCTTCCGCGCCGCCCGTACCGCCAGGTCGGCCGGGACCCGTGGATGCGGGCCCCCCCAGCATCCGGCGGACCTGGTCCACCTTGCGGTCCGGGCCGCTCCCCGGGCTCATGCCGTGGCCTGCGGACGCCGTGCGGCGGGCCGGGCCGCCCGGGACCCTGGGCCGGAGCGCAGCGCCGTGACCGCCCGGCTGCAGATCGCCCGTACCCGGTCGGGCGGCAGCCCGAGCAGTGACGCGGTCTGTTCCTCCGCGACCCCTTCGTACAGGCGCAGGACGAGGACGAGGCGTTCCCGCGGAGTCAGCCGTTCCAGGAGGCCGCCGCGCGGACGGTGGTGACGCCGGGCCTCCCGGGCGAAGCGGACGGCCAGGTCCTGCCGGGTGCGGTCGTAGGGGTCCTCGCCGCACAGCCGGTCCCAGTCGGCGTACGTCCGGGCCAGCGCGGCGCGGAGCAGCCCTTCGGCCCGCGCGTTGGCGCCGGGCGGGTGGGCCGGTTCGGCGGTGAGGAGCGTGGCCGTGTGCAGCAGACGCCCCGCCGCGCCCGCGACGAAGTCCTCGAACTCCTGGGCGCGGCGGCGCTGCCGGTCCGTGTGCGGCACTCGCATGCCTCATCGGAGACCCCGTACGGCCCTCCGGTCAAGGGGCGTGCGCGAACCGGCGGCCGACGGTGACCGGCGCGGGCCTGGGCCTCAGCTGTCCTGCGGGCTCAGATGGGCGGCCTGGCGTGCGGCCAGCGCCGTGTTGAAGCGGGTGAGCAGGGCGCAGAAGGTGTCGCGCTCCTCGGCGCTCCACTCCTCGGTGACCTGGGACATCAGCTCGCGCCGCGAGGCGCGGACCTCGTCCAGGCGGGCCTGGCCGCGCGGCGACAGCTGGAGCACGACGGCCCGGCCGTCCTCCGGGTGCGAGGTGCGCTTGACCAGGCCGGTGTCGACGAGCGGGGCGACCTGCCGGGTCACGGTCGAGGAGTCGATCCCCATCCCCGCGGCCAGCGCCTTGACGCCCATCGGGCCTTCCCGGTCCAGCCGGTTCAGCAGCAGATACGCCGCCCGGTCCATGGAATTGCGGACCTGGCCGACACCGCCGAGGCGGGTCTGCTCGGCACGGCGGGCGAAGACGGCCACCTGGTGCTGGAGGGCGTCGAGCAGGCGGTCGGGACCCGGGTGTTCGGGGACGGCGCCCCCGGAAGGAGACGCAGCAGTCGTCATGTCCTGAGGGGGCATGGCCGGGGGCTCTCTTCGTGCGGTGTCGGATGGGTGGGGGACAGAGTACGCGGCCGGGGGGCAACGCGTACCAGCGCTGCACAAACCTGTGGACAACACCGCGGGCGCCGTGAGACAGGTCGGCCCGGATCGGCCCGAGCTGCAAGACTTGCTGTCATGACCTTCCGCGCACCAGGCTCCCTTCCTCCCGTGATCCTCGATGACATCCGCGGGGCACGGAAGATGCTGGCCGGTGTGGCCAGGGTGACCGCGATGGAGGGCAGCCGCCATCTGTCCGGCCTGGTGGGCGCGCCGGTCCACTTCAAGTGCGAGAACCTCCAGCGCACCGGTTCGTTCAAGCTGCGGGGCGCGTACGTGCGGATCTCGGGCCTCAGCCCCGTCGAGCGGGCGGCCGGGGTGGTCGCCGCGAGTGCCGGTAACCACGCGCAGGGTGTCGCCCTCGCCTCGTCCCTCCTCGGCGTACGGTCGACGGTCTTCATGCCCGTGGGCGCGCCGTTGCCGAAGGTCGCGGCGACCCGGGAGTACGGGGCCGAGGTCCGGCTGCACGGCCATGTCGTCGACGAGACCCTCGCCGCCGCCGAGGACTACGCGCAGCGGACGGGCGCGGTCTTCATCCACCCCTTCGACCACCCGGACATCATCGCGGGCCAGGGCACCGTCGGCCTGGAGATCCTGGAGCAGTGCCCGGAGGTCCGCACCATCGTCGTCGGCGTCGGCGGCGGCGGTCTCGCCGCGGGCATCGCCGTCGCGGTGAAGGCCGTGCGCCCGGACGTACGGATCGTCGGGGTGCAGGCGGCCGGCGCGGCCTGCTACCCGCCGTCGCTGGAGGCCGGCCGGCCGGTGTCGCTCCGGTCGACGCAGACGATGGCGGACGGCATCAGGGTGGGGCGCCCCGGCGACGTACCGTTCGGGATCGTCGAGGAGCTGGTCGACGAGGTCCGTACGGTCACCGAGGACGAGCTGTCCAGTGCGCTGCTGCTCTGCCTGGAGCGGGCGAAGCTGGTCGTCGAGCCGGCCGGCGCGAGCCCGGTGGCGGCGCTGCTGAGCGATCCGAAGGGGTTCAGGGGGCCGGTCGTCGCGCTGCTGTCGGGCGGCAATGTGGACCCGCTGCTGATGCAGCGCATCCTGCGGCACGGCATGGCCGCCGCGGGCCGCTATCTGAGCCTGCGGCTGCGGCTGACGGACCGGCCCGGCGCGCTGGCCACGCTGCTGGCCGCGCTGTCCCTCGCGGACGCCAATGTCCTGGACGTGAGCCATGTGCGGACCGATCCCCGGCTGGGGCTCACCGAGGCCGAGGTGGAACTGCATCTGGAGACCAAGGGCCCGGAGCACTGCGAGGAGGTCGCGGCGACCCTGCGCGGGGCCGGGTACCTCGTCATGAGCTGAGCTGAGCTGAGCTGAGCTGAGCTGAGCCGGGCTGAGCCGGGCTGAGCCGGGCTGAGCCGGGCTGAGCCGGGCTGAGCCGGGCTGAGCCGGGCTGAGCCGGGCTGAGCCGGGCCCGGACCGCCGCGACGGTGTTCGCCGGGCGCGCCGGGACCCGCGTACCTAGGATCTGGCAGAGGAAGTCACCCAAGAGCAACCGGGGGATCCCCTATGCCGGGAGCGATCTACGCCGAGGATCTGGTGAAGACCTTCGGTGACGTACGAGCACTGGACGGCGTCGGCTTCGACGTACCGGAGGGCACCGTGCTGGGCCTCCTCGGGCCCAATGGCGCGGGCAAGACGACCGCGGTGCGCGTGCTGACCACCCTGCTCAGGCCGGACAGCGGCCGGGCCGTGGTGGCGGGCATCGACGTGCTGAGGAAACCCAACGAGGTACGCCGCTCGATCGGGCTGTCCGGCCAGTTCGCCGCCGTCGACGAGTATCTGACCGGCCGCGAGAACCTCCGGATGGTCGGGCAGCTCTACCAGATGAGCTCCAGGGACGCGAAGGTCCGGGCCGGGGAGCTGCTGGAGCGGTTCAACCTCGCCGACGCGGCAGACCGCACCGCCAAGACGTACTCCGGAGGCATGCGCAGGCGCCTCGACCTCGCCGCCGCGCTCGTCGTGTCGCCGCCCGTGATGTTCATGGACGAGCCCACGACGGGGCTCGACCCGCGCAACCGACAGCAGCTGTGGGAGGTCATCCAGGAGCTGGTGGCGGGCGGTACGACGCTGCTGCTGACCACGCAGTATCTGGAGGAGGCCGACCATCTGGCCCATGACATCTGTGTCATCGACCACGGCAAGGTCATCGCACGCGGCACCGCCGACCAGCTCAAGGCCCGCATCGGCGGCGAGCGCGTCGAGGTCGTCGTCCACCGGCCCGACCAGATCGAACCCGCCCGGACGGTGCTCGGCGACCTGGGCGCGGGCGAGGTCACCGTCGCCGAGCTGTCCCGCAGACTGACCGTCCCGGTGACCGGCGGGGCCCGTCTGCTGGCCGAGGTCATCCGCGATCTCGACACCCGCGGCGTCCAGATCGACGACATCGGGCTCCGCCGCCCCACTCTCGACGACGTCTTCATCTCGCTCACCGGGCATGCCGCGGAGCTGGAGAGGGATGGCAACAGCGGGAACAACGGGAAGGAGTCCGGCACATGAGCGCCCTCACCGAGCCCGCGCCCCGGCCGGCGGGCCACCGGCCGGAAGGCGGCATCGGGCAGTCCGTACGCGACTCGCTCGTCATCGCCCGCCGGAATCTGATCCGGATGGCACGCATCCCGGAGATGATCATCTTCGGGCTGGTGCAGCCGATCATGTTCGTCGTGCTGTTCAGCTACGTCTTCGGCGGTTCGATGGTGATCGCCGGCTCCACCGACGCCACCGAGTACCGCAACTTCCTGATGGCGGGCATCTTCGCGCAGACCGTCACCTTCGCCACCGCGGGCGCCGGAGCGGGCATCGCCGACGACATGCACAAGGGCCTCATCGACCGCTTCCGCTCGCTGCCCATGGCGCGCGGCGCGGTCCTCACCGGCCGTACCCTCGCCGACCTGGTCCAGACGACGCTCACCCTGGTGGTCCTGGCGATCGTCGCCCTGCTGGTCGGCTGGCGCACCCACGAGAACTTCGGCAAGGTGCTGGGAGCCTTCGGGCTGCTCCTGCTGCTGGGCTACGCCTTCTCCTGGATCGGGGCGCTCATCGGACTCACCGTCCGCACCCCCGAGGCCGCGACGTCGGGCGGGCTGATCTGGCTCTTCCCCGTCACGTTCATCTCGAACGCGTTCGTGCCCACCGAGAACATGGCGGGCTGGCTCCAGCCGATCGCGGAGTGGAACCCGTTCAGCGCGACCGTCCAGGCCTGCCGCGTACTCTTCGGCAACCCGGGCGTGTCTCCGTCGGACGCCTGGCCGATGGTGCACCCGGTCTGGGCCTCGCTGCTGTGGTCGCTGCTGATCCTGGTGGTCTTCCGGACCCTGTCCGTACGCAAGTACCGGCGGGCCACGGTCTGACCGGCGGCGGTCCGGCAGCCGACGGTCAAAGGGGCGGCGGTCCGGGTGGCGGCGGAACGTTCCGCCGCGCCGGCGAATCGTTCCGGCGCGGGCACGAAAGAGCCTCCGGCCCATCGGACCGGAGGCTCCTTCACGGGAAGGTCCCCGCTCAGCCGGTGTACGGCTTCGCGCTGAGGATCTTCACCGTGGCGGTCTTGCCGTTCGGCAGCTCGTACTCGGCGTCGTCGCCCATCCGCTTGCCGTTCACGCCGGTGCCCAGCGGGGACTGCGGGGAATACGTCTCGATGTCCGAGCTGGCGTACTCGCGCGAGGCGAGCAGGAAGGTCAGCGTGTCGTCCGGGTCGCCGTCGAAGGCGATCGTCACGACCATGCCGGGCTCGACCACGCCGTCGTCGGCGGGGGCCTCGCCGACCTTCGCGTGCTCCAGGAGCTGGGTGAGCTGGCGCACCCGCAGCTCCATCTTGCCCTGCTCCTCCTTGGCCGCGTGGTACCCGCCGTTCTCCCGGAGGTCACCCTCCTCACGGGCCGCCGCGATCTTTACGGCGATCTCCGTGCGCGCGGGACCAGACAGGTACTCCAGCTCGGCCTTGAGCTGGCTGTACGCCTCCGGCGTGAGCCAGGTGACGTTTTCGCTGGTCTGGGTCACAGGTGCTCCTCGTCGGTACTGGGAATACAAAGCATCGCCCTACCCAGAAGCATGTGCCTCCACGGGTGGGCGAAACCACGAGCCTAACAATTCCGCAGGAAAAGGGGGAGAAGGTAAAACATCAATCCCGTATCCGGGCAGGTCAGCACCCGGACGGAGCGGATCAGGGGCGGCCCGGATCCGTCAACGCGAGGACCCGCCGCCCGCCGTGCAGCCCATCAGCTCGACCGCGGTCGCCCTGGACGTCGTACGCAGGGCCACGACGTCGTCGATCCGGTCGGAGGGCTGATCGAAGCGGAAGTCCCTGCGCGCGACCTCCCGGCCGTCCTCGCTCAGGGCGCGGAGCGTGCAGTAGCCGCCGCCGTCCTTGCGCACTTCGAGATGGACCTCGGCCCGGGTGTCCGACACGATCTTGGACTTGATCACCTCGGCGCTGATGCCCCGGCCGCCGACGTAGTCGAAACCGATCCAGGCGACCACGCCGAGCAGGACGACTCCCAGGGACGCCCCGATGATCTTCAGCTTGCGGTCGGCGCGCTGATCCTCGGTCCGGCCGTAGCGCCCCTCGGGCGTGGCCTCACGAACCGCCGTCATGATCGTTCCTCCTGTGCCGGGGATCGAGGAATTTTCCACCCCCCGGTTCGGTCACTATAGAAGCCGCACAATGCGACCAATCACTGAGGATCGAAGCTTTGACTGAGCAGCTGCGCCTGATGGCCGTTCACGCCCACCCCGACGACGAGTCGAGCAAGGGCGCGGCCACGATGGCCAAGTATGTGTCCGAGGGGGTGGACGTGCTGGTCGTGACCTGCACGGGGGGCGAGCGCGGCTCCATCCTCAATCCGAAGCTCCAGGGGGACGCGTACATCGAGGAGAACATCCACGAGGTGCGCCGGAAGGAGATGGACGAGGCCAGGGAGATTCTGGGCGTCAAGCAGGAGTGGCTCGGTTTCGTCGATTCGGGGCTGCCCGAGGGCGACCCGCTGCCGCCGCTGCCCGAGGGCTGCTTCGCGCTGGAGGACGACGAGACGGCGGCGGGGCGTCTCGTGTCGAAGATCCGCGCCTTCCGGCCGCAGGTCATCACCACGTACGACGAGAACGGCGGATATCCGCACCCGGACCACATCATGACCCACAGGATCACGATGATCGCGTTCGACGGTGCGGCCGACACGGAGAAGTTCCCCGAGGACGAGTTCGGCCCGGCCTGGCAGCCGCAGAAGCTCTACTACAACCAGGGCTTCAACCGGCCGCGCACCGTCGCCCTCCACGAAGCGCTCCTCGCCCGCGGACTGGAGTCCCCGTACGGCGAGTGGCTGGAGCGCTGGAAGGAGTTCGAGCGCGACGAACGCACGCTGACCACGCATGTTCCGTGCGACGAGTTCTATGAGATCCGCGACAAGGCGCTGATCGCGCACGCGACGCAGATCGATCCGGACGGCGGCTGGTTCCGGGTGCCGATGGACATCCAGCGGGAGGTCTGGCCGACCGAGGAGTACGAGCTGGCCAAGTCTCTGGTCGATACCTCCCTCCCCGAGAGCGACCTCTTCGCGGGCATCCGCGACAATGCCTGATATGTACGCGACCCAGGCACTGACGCACCTCGTCCCGCTCGCCGCCGAAGAGCTCGACAAGAACAAGGTCACTCCCGGCGTTCTCGGCTTCCTCGTCTTCGCGGCACTCGCCGTCGGCGTGTGGCTGCTGATGAAGTCGATGAACCGCCACATGGGCAAGGTCGACTTCGTGGAGGCGCCGGATCCGGACGCCGTCCCGGACGGGACGGCGGCGGAGGCCGCCGCCGCGCCGCGCACATAGTGCCGTGACCGGTCCGTGGACGCGCTCGCCGGCCGAGGGCGTCCACGGACCGGCCCATGCCTCGCCCCGCTCGTCCCGGGTGCGCCCGTACCGCTCCAGCGCGGTGCGCCGCGCCTCCTCCTCCACGGCGCGCACCAACAGCCGTTCGGCTTCCGCCCGATGGCTGTCCGGCATGTGTGTCCCCCTCCGAGAGCCGCCCGGCGGCCGGGTCAGGCGGACAGGCCGGAACCGCCGGGCAGTTCCAGCCCCAGGGCCTGCCGGGCGGCCGCCTCCTTCTCGGGCGTGACCGTGCTCCGGGTGAGGGCCAGTCGCTCCTTGAAGGCGTCCACGGTCGGGGCGGTGGACGCGCGGCGCATCGCCGCGGCGGAGGCCTCGAACCCGTCCGCGAGAGCGGCCACCGGCCTGCGCGCGGACTCGGGGAGCGCGGCGGCGCGGAGCAGCCGGGCGGACTCGGCGTGGCTGTCGGCCGCCCGCCCGGACCAGGACTTCGCCGCGGCGAAGTCGCTGTCGGGACCCTGCGGCGGCATACCGAACCGCGCGATGTCGGCCGGCCGGAGAGCATCGAGGTACGCCAGCTGTGCGGCGTCCCAACCGCTCCGGTCCTGGCGGACGGAGGTGTCGAGCACTCCGGACGCGTCCGCCACCCAGCACAGCACCGTACGGTCCCCGCTGTCCCAGCGGTCCATCTGCGGGAAGTAGAAGAAGGTGCGCACCCGGGGGAGGGTCAGGGGGTCCGGCGCGAAGTCGGCCAGGAGCGGGGCGCATCCCTCGCGCGCGGCCTCCCCGATCGCGGCCGCCCCCGGGAACGCGCTGTCGATCTGGAGGCGGAACGTCCCGTACACCTCCGCCCGGTGGGCCGATCCGCAGGGGATGAGCTCGGCCGAGATGTCCGCGATGGACTGCCCGTCGACGGTCGGCAGGCCCGCACCCGGAGTGAAGCAGTCGCCCTCCTCCAGGTCGTAGACGGAGAACCCCGGCGCACTGCCGCTCCGGCCGGCACCGCGCGTGGAACCGCCCTCCGACTCCCAGGCGTAGAACCGCACGCCGCCGATGACGGTCAGGAAGGCGGCGAGCGCCGTGACGACCGCCCCCACCACCACACCGGCGACGGCCAGGCCCTTGCCCCGCCGGCCATTGCGGGGGATCCGCACCAGCGCCACGATCCCGGCGATCAGGCCCAGCGGAGCGAGACAGACCAGCAGGGACAGGACGAGCGAGGTGACCGCGAGACCGCTGAGCGGCTGCTGCGGCACCGGCTGCTGCCAGGATCCGTAGGGGCCCTGCGGGGACGGCGGACGCGGGTACGAGGGCGGAGGCTGCTGCGACACGGCGGTATCCCCTGTCCCTTTCGGGAGTTGCGAGCGGGTACGTCCGTGTGGGGCCGGGCTGAGGGCACCGTAGCACTGTGCGCCTTTTTTGGCCGCTCAGCGGGGGGCCGGCGGCCCGCCGGGCACGGAGCGGCCGAGCCCCCGCCGCTGTGGCGCACCGGCGGGGGCTCTCCGCATGCGCGAGGATTGCCCGTATGGCCAACCGACTTGCGCAGACCACGTCCCCGTACCTGCTCCAGCACGCCGACAATCCCGTCGACTGGTGGCCGTGGTCGCCCGAGGCGTTCGAGGAGGCGCGCAGGCGGAATGTGCCGGTGCTCCTCAGCGTCGGCTACGCGAGCTGCCACTGGTGCCATGTGATGGCGCACGAGTCGTTCGAGGACGACACCGTGGCCGCGTATCTGAACGAGCACTTCGTGCCGGTGAAGGTCGACCGCGAGGAGCGGCCCGATGTCGACGCGGTCTACATGGAGGCGGTGCAGGCGGCGACCGGGCAGGGGGGCTGGCCGATGACCGTCTTCCTGACCGCGGACGCCGAACCCTTCTACTTCGGTACGTACTTCCCGCCCGAGCCCCGGCACGGCTCGCCCTCCTTCCTCCAGGTCCTCGAAGGGGTCGGCGCCGCCTGGACCGACCGGCGTGAGGAGGTCGCCGAGGTGGCCGCGCGCATTGTGCGGGACCTCGCGGGGCGGTCGCTGGCGCACGGGGGCGAGGGCGTGCCGGCGGAGCCGGAGACGGCGCAGGCGCTGCTCGGGCTGACCCGGGAGTACGACGAGAAGTACGGCGGGTTCGGCGGCGCGCCGAAGTTCCCGCCGTCCATGGCGGTCGAGTTCCTGCTGCGGCACCATGCCCGCACCGGGGCCGAGGGCGCGCTCCAGATGGCGGCCGACACCTGTGGAGCGATGGCCCGGGGCGGGATCTACGACCAGCTCGGCGGCGGTTTCGCCCGCTACTCGGTGGACCGGGAGTGGGTCGTCCCGCACTTCGAGAAGATGCTCTACGACAACGCGCTGCTGTGCCGGGTGTACGCCCATCTGTGGCGTGCCACCGGCTCGGACCTGGCCCGCCGGGTCGCCCTGGAGACCGCCGACTTCATGGTGCGCGAGCTGCGCACGGCGGAGGGCGGCTTCGCCTCCGCGCTGGATGCCGACAGCGAGGACGCGGGCGGCAGGCATGTGGAGGGCGCGTTCTACGTGTGGACGCCCGCGCAGCTGCGCGAGGTGCTCGGGGAGGAGGACGCCGCCTTCGCCGCGGCGCTCTTCGGCGTCACCGAGGAGGGCACCTTCGAGGAGGGGGCCTCCGTCCTCCGGCTGCCGGAGAGCGGCGACGGGGCGGACGCCGCGCGGGTCGAGGGCGTACGGGCCAGGCTGCTCGCGGCGCGCGAGGAGCGGGCACGGCCGGGCCGGGACGACAAGGTGGTCGCCGCCTGGAACGGGCTCGCGATCGCCGCGCTCGCCGAGACCGGAGCGTACTTCGGCCGGCCCGACCTGATCGAGCGGGCCACCGAGGCGGCCGATCTGCTCGTACGGGTCCACCTGGGCGATGTCGCCCGGCTCTCGCGGACGTCCAGGGACGGGCGGACGGGCACCAACGCCGGGGTGCTGGAGGACTACGGCGATGTCGCCGAGGGCTTCCTCGCGCTGGCAGCCGTCACCGGCGAGGGGGTCTGGCTGGAGTTCGCGGGCTTCCTGCTGGACATCGTGCTGGAGCAGTTCACCGGCGAGGGCGGGCAGTTGTACGACACCGCGCACGACGCCGAGCAGCTGATCCGCCGCCCGCAGGACCCCACCGACAGTGCCACTCCGGCCGGCTGGACCGCGGCGGCGGGCGCACTGCTCTCCTACGCCGCGCACACCGGCTCCGAGGCCCATCGCACCGCCGCCGAAGGCGCCCTGGGCGTGGTGAAGGCGCTCGCGCCGCGTGCGCCCCGGTTCATCGGCTGGGGGCTCGCCGTCGCGGAGGCGCTGCTCGACGGGCCGCGCGAGGTGGCCGTCGCCGGGCCGGTCGGCGGTGAGCTGCACCGTACGGCGCTGCTGGGCCGGGCGCCGGGCGCGGTGGTCGCCGCGGGTGAGGGGCCGGACGCCGGAGCGGAGTTCCCGCTGCTGGTGGACCGGCCGCAGGTGGGCGGGGAGCCGACCGCGTATGTGTGCCGGCACTTCGTCTGCGACGCGCCGACGACGGACGCGGCCGAGCTGGAGCGCAGGCTGGGCGGCTGAGGTCCGGTACGGGGAAGGGGCCGCGTCCCGGCGGGATGCGGCCCCTTCCCCATGACGGCGCGCGCGCCGGGTGGCTCAGCCGTGCTGGTAGGCCACCAGCGAGATACCGACGTAGTGCACGACGAAGGCCGCCAGGGTCAGCGAGTGGAAGACCTCGTGGAAGCCGAACCAGCGCGGTGACGGGTTGGGCCGCTTGATCCCGTAGATCACGCCGCCCACGCTGTAGAGCAGCCCGCCGACGACGACGAGGACCAGCACCGCGATGCCGCCGGTGCGCAGGAAGTCGGGCAGGAAGAAGACCGCGGCCCACCCCATCGCGATGTAGCAGGGGGTGTAGAGCCAGCGCGGGGCACCGACCCAGAACACCCGGAAGGCGATTCCCGCCACCGCCGCCGCCCATACCGCCCAGAGGAGGGGCCGCCCGGTGGACTCCGGGAGGAGGAGCAGGGTCAGCGGGGTGTAGGTGCCCGCGATGATCAGGAAGATGTTGGCGTGGTCGAGGCGCCTGAGCACGGCCTCGCCGCGCGGGCCCCAGTTGCCGCGGTGGTAGACGGCGCTCACGCCGAACAGCAGGCACGCGCTCACGATGTACACCGCGCAGGCGATCCGGCCGCGGGTGCTGTCGGTCAGGGCGATCAGGGTGACCCCGGCGATCAGCACCGCGGGGAACATTCCGGCGTGCAGCCAGCCGCGCATCCGTGGTTTCACCGGTACGGGGTCGAGGGCGACGGGTTCGGGCGCAGCGGCAGCGGCGGCAGAAGTCATGTCCGCATGCTACCTACGCCACCGTAGGTAACGGATACGAGTGGTGATGCTCACGTGGGCGGCCCCCTGGACATATGGGCGAAACGGTCGGATGATCAAATGAGTGCAGTCGGCACCGGATGAGCGCCAGGGGAAATCGAAAGGTTCGAAGCGTCCGGGTCGCGGCCCCCACGGGGCAACTGACAACAGACACCCTCAACTAGGAGCGATCGTGGCGCGCGACATCGCGGCTCCCCCCACTGCCCCCACCAACCACCAGGAGCTGGTCTCCTGGGTCGACGAGATCGCAGCCATCACCCAGCCGGACCGGGTGGTCTGGTGCGACGGCTCCGAGGCCGAGTACGAGCGCCTGTGCGGGGAGCTCGTGGCCAAGGGCACGTTCACCAAGCTCGACGGGGCCAAGCGCCCGAACTCGTACTACGCCGCGTCCGACCCGAGCGATGTCGCCCGCGTCGAGGACCGCACCTTCATCTGCTCCGCGGAGGAGAAGGACGCGGGCCCGACCAACCACTGGAAGGCGCCCGCCGAGATGCGGGAGATCTTCACCGGTGAGCAGGGTGTCTTCCGCGGCTCCATGCGCGGCCGCACCATGTACGTCGTGCCCTTCTGCATGGGCCCCGTCGGCTCGCCGCTCTCCGCGATCGGGGTCGAGATCACCGACTCCGCGTACGTCGCCGTCTCCATGCGCACCATGACCCGCATGGGACAGGCCGTCCTGGACGAGCTCGGCGCCGACGGCTTCTTCGTCAAGGCCGTCCACACGCTGGGCGCCCCCCTGGCGGAGGGCCAGGAGGACGTTCCGTGGCCGTGCAACTCCACCAAGTACATCTCGCACTTCCCCGAGGACCGGGAGATCTGGTCCTACGGCTCCGGCTACGGCGGCAACGCCCTGCTCGGCAAGAAGTGCTACGCGCTGCGCATCGCGTCCGTCATGGCCCGTGACGAGGGCTGGCTCGCCGAGCACATGCTGATCCTGAAGCTCACGCCGCCGCCCGGTGAGTCGGAGACCCCCAAGTACATCGCGGCCGCGTTCCCGTCGGCCTGCGGCAAGACCAACCTCGCCATGCTGGAGCCGACGATCCCCGGCTGGACCGTCGAGACCATCGGCGACGACATCGCCTGGATGCGGTTCGGTGAGGACGGCCGCCTCTACGCGATCAACCCCGAGGCCGGATTCTTCGGCGTCGCGCCCGGCACCGGCGAGCACACCAACGCCAACGCCATGAAGACCATGTGGGGCAACTCCGTCTTCACCAACGTCGCGCTCACCGACGACGGCGACGTCTGGTGGGAGGGCATGACCGAGGAGGCGCCCGCGCACCTCACGGACTGGAAGGGCAACGACTGGACCCCCGAGTCCGGTACGCCCGCCGCCCACCCCAACGCCCGGTTCACCGTCCCCGCCGGCCAGTGCCCGATCATCGCGCCGGAGTGGGAGGACCCGAAGGGTGTGCCGATCTCGGCCATCCTCTTCGGCGGCCGCCGGGCCTCGGCCGTACCGCTGGTCACCGAGTCCTTCGACTGGCAGCACGGTGTCTTCCTCGGCGCCAACGTCGCCTCCGAGAAGACCGCCGCCGCCGAGGGCAAGGTCGGCGAGCTGCGCCGCGACCCGTTCGCCATGCTGCCGTTCTGCGGCTACAACATGGGCGACTACATGAACCACTGGGTGAAGGTCGGCGCGGACAAGGCCGATCAGTCGAAGCTCCCGAAGATCTACTACGTGAACTGGTTCCGCAAGAACGAGGCGGGCAAGTTCGTCTGGCCCGGCTTCGGCGAGAACAGCCGCGTCCTCAAGTGGATCGTCGAGCGTCTGGAGGGCCGGGCCGAGGGCGTCGAGTCCCCGATCGGCATCCTGCCGGCCAAGGGCTCGCTCGACACCGAGGGCCTGGACCTCTCCGAGTCCGACCTGGACTTCCTGCTCACCGTGGACAGGGAAGTCTGGCGCGAGGAGGCCGCGCTGGTCCCCGAGCACCTCAACACCTTCGGCGACCACACGCCCAAGGAGCTGTGGGACGAGTACCACGCGCTGGTCGAGCGCCTCGGCTGACGCGGGCCGGACACGGCCCGGGGCGGCGCCCGTCGCGGCGCCGCCCACCGGGCGCGCCGCCGGGGTGCGCCCGCGATGTGCCCCGCGGCCGGGTCTTCCGACATCCGCCCTGACCTGTGGGGTCAACAGCCTGCCGCGGTAAGGCCCCTGGAGCCCCCTCATGGCTCCAGGGGCCGCCCCATTTATAGAGAACGTCCATGCATCGCCAGATGCTTGCGCACGAAATCTTCACTCCTGTTGACTCGTTCTTCACAAGGTGGCCCGCTCTTCACGCGGGCCATGAACGAGTCCGTGGGGGGACCTCAGTTGAAGAATTCCCGGCACCGCATCCGTACGGCGGCGACCCTGACCGCACTCACACTCGGCACGGCGGGCCTGACCGCGCTGGGCGCTCCCGCCGCGATGGCGGCCGGGGAGCGGGTGGCCAAGCTCCCGGTCTCCTCGTACTCGGCGATGGTCGTCGACTCCGCCCGTGAGCGGGTCTACATCAGCGACGACACCCGGTCCCGCAACGCGGGGCAGGTCCTCGTGTACAACTTCGCGGGGGAGAAGGTCGGTTCGCTCACCACCGACACCTCGCCCTCGGGGATGGCGCTCAGCACGGACGGCTCCACGCTCCATGTGTCGCAGTCGACCGGGATCCTCTCCTTCGACACCGGGACACAGACCCGCACCGGCCAGGCGTACGCCAACTACCACGTGGAGTGCCCGCGCGATGTGGCCTTCGCCGGCGGAAAGCAGTGGTACACCGAGGTCGCGGCCACCAGCGACTGCGACACCCGCAGCAGCCGGCTGTACATGGCCGAGGGCAGCGGGGTCGTCAACACCGGCTGGAACGACCTGGGACGGCTGCGCCTGTGGAGCGGCCCCGAGGCGCCCGGCCGTCTGCTCATGGGGCAGCCGCGCACCGCGGGCGTGACCGACCCGTTCCTCACCGCCTTCGACGCGACCGGCAGCACGCTCGTCCGCGGCCCGGAGCGCCGGTTCGCGGACGCCGCGGGCAAGGGCGCGCTGGACCTGAAGGACGTCGCGCAGTCCGCCGACGGACAGCGGATCGCCGTCGCCGACGCCGCCGCGGGCACCCGGCTCCTGGACGCCGCCGACCTGTCCGACGCGCCGGTCGCGTACCAGCCGCTGCCCGAGGGGGCCACGGCGTCGGCCGTCTCCTTCAGCGGCGACGGGAAGTACATCGCCCGGGGCGCCGCCGCCACCGGGGGCACCGCCGACCTGCTGGTGCAGCCGGCCGACCCGGCGGACCGTACGGCGCCGCTGGAGTTCGCCTTCGACGGGGCGCTGGAGGGGAACCGGGTCGCCCCGCGCGGCCTCGGCTGGTCGCAGGACGGCGCACGCCTCTTCGCCGTCACCACCAACGGCTCCGGCAACGAGTACTGGCTGCACATCATCCAGCCCCCGGCCGCGCAGCACGACTCCCGCTTCACCGGGACGCTCGGCACCACCCCGGGACAGGCCGTCGTCGGTGAACCCCTCGGTATCCGGGGGCGGCTGGAGCTCGACGGGCCCGCGCCCGCCGAGCCGGTGAAGGTCTCGGCGGTGCGCCACGACGCGAACGGAGACCGCCGGCTCGCCGCCGTCGAGGTCGACGCGGACGGCTCGTTCACGGTCCTGGACGTGCCCGCGCTCGTCGGCGACGCCACGTACACGGTCTCGTACACCGGGGACCTGACGCACCGTCCGGCCCAGGACGTCACGCTCGCCGTCGCCGTGGCCAAGGCGCCGACCGCGCTCGCGCTGACCGCTCCGGCGGAGGGGGTGAAGGGCGAGGGGCTGGAGATCACCGGCCGCCTGACCGGGCAGGGCCGCGCCCTTCCGGCCGGGATCACCCTGACCGTGGAGCGTGCGGACAAGAAGGGGACCGGCGTTCTGACCTCGGCGGCGGTCGCGGCCGACGGTACGTTCCGGATCAATGACCTGCCCAGGGCGACCGGCCAGGTGACGTACACGGTCGGCTACGCGGGCGACGACCTGCACAGCGGCTCGACGGCGTCGGCGACCGTACGGGTGCGCAGGGCCGGCTGACCGGCGGCCCACCCGGTGGGTGGCACCCGGTGGGTGGCACCCGGTCCACGCGCCTCGACGGCCCGTGGACCGGGGCCGTCAGCGGGCGCCGACCAGCTGTGCGCCGGTGGCGGTGGCGGTGGTGGCTTCGGGCGCGGGGGCGGCCAGCGCCGCCGTGTGGGCGTCCATCCGCTCCGCGGAGAGGATCGCCGCCGCCGTGTCGGCGCGTGAGGCGGACACCACCAGCGCGCGGCCCGCGAGGGCGTGGGCGCGGCGGTGGAGCGCGGCCGGGGCTGCGTCCGTCAGGCCGGCGTGCCGGGCGGGCGGTGCGCCGCGCAGCCGCGCCACCTGCTCGGCGATGCGGTCGCCCGCCGCGCCGAGCCCCAGCTCGTCGGTGACCGCGAGCAGCGCGGCCAGATGCCCGGCGAGCTGGATGTCCAGCTCCTCCTCGCGGGAACGGTGCGGGAAGTCGGCGTCGTCGGCCGGTGTGTGGACCGATTTGCTGCGGATCGGCTCGTACATGGATGGCCTCCTGCGTGATGCGTGGGATCCATCCTAGCTTGGATTTAGTCTAAAGTTATGCGCGATCCGGGAGTGGTCGCATTACGGCTGTCCGTAACCGTCCAGGAAGCTGCCGATCCGGGTGATGGCATCGGTCAGATCCTCGACCGAGGGCAGGGTCACCACCCGGAAGTGATCGGGCTCCGGCCAGTTGAACCCCGTCCCGTGCACCACCATGATCTTCTCGGCCCGCAGCAGGTCGAGAACCATCTGCCGGTCGTCCTTGATCTTGTAGACCTTGGGGTCGAGCCGGGGGAAGAGATACAGCGCCCCCTTCGGCTTCACACACGTCACCCCGGGGATCGACGTCAGCAGGTCGTACGCCACGTCGCGCTGTTCCAGGATGCGCCCGCCGGGCAGCACCAGATCGTTGATCGACTGCCGCCCGCCGAGCGCGGTGGCCACCGCGTGCTGCGAGGGCATATTGGCGCACAGCCGCATATTGGCGAGGATCGTCAGCCCCTCGATGTACGAGGTGGCGTGGGCCTTCGGGCCGCAGACGGCCAGCCAGCCGGAGCGGTAGCCGGCCACCCGGTAGTTCTTGGAGAGACCGTTGAAGGTCAGCACCATCAGATCGGGGGCGATCGAGGCGGTCGGAGTGTGGGTCGCGCCGTCGTACAGGATGCGGTCGTAGATCTCGTCGGAGCAGACGACCAGTTGGTGCCGCCGGGCGATCTCCGTCAGCCCGCGCAGCATCTCGTCGTCGTACACCGCGCCGGTCGGGTTGTTCGGGTTGATGATCACCAGGGCCTTGGTGCGGTCGGTGATCTTCCGCTCGATGTCGGCGAGGTCGGGCATCCAGTCGGACTGCTCGTCGCAGCGGTAGTGCACGGCGGTTCCGCCCGCCAGCGAGACCGAGGCGGTCCACAGCGGATAGTCCGGAGCCGGTACGAGCACCTCGTCGCCGTCGTCGAGCAGCGCCTGCATCGACATCTGGATCAGCTCGGAGACGCCGTTGCCGAGGTAGACGTCCTCGACGTCGAGGTCGATCCCCTTGGTCTGGTAGTGCTGCATCACCGCACGGCGCGCGGACAGCAGGCCCTTCGCGTCGCCGTAGCCGTGCGCCCCGGAGAGGTTGCGCAGTATGTCTTCGAGGATCTCGGGCGGGCATTCGAACCCGAACGCGGCAGGGTTGCCGGTGTTGAGCTTGAGGATGCGCTGACCGGCCGCTTCCAGCCGCATCGCCTCCTCCAGCACGGGGCCCCGGATTTCGTAACAGACGTTGGCGAGCTTCGTGGACTGGATGACCTGCATGTCCGCGAGCTTACGACCGTGTTTCGCGGGGTGCGCGGAGATTGCCCGTCCGCCGCGCCTCCCGGCCAGGAGGCCTGCCCGCCCCCGGCTTCCAACGGAATGTGTCCCCCCGCTCCGCGCCGTGGGAACCCTGGCGGGGACGCCGTCGCGGCTTGGAATACGGGCGCGGGGCGGAGGGCGGGTGAGATGGGCCACGTGGAGGGAGGCGGGGTGACGCCGATGCGACTCCGGCCCCTCGCCCCGCACCGTCTCCGGCCCGCCCCCCCGCCTCATTCCGGCAGACGGGTGCCCTCCGGGAGGCGGATGCCGAAGTCGTCCCGCAGGACCTGGAGCACCTCGGCCGAGTCCGCCAGCACGCGCTCCCGCACCGTGCCGTCGTCGGCCGTCTCGACCAGATCGCGCCCCGACAGGGCCAGGTGGGAGCCCGGCCGGGTGCGCAGGGCGTACACGGCCTGCCGGAACGGCGAGCGCGGGTTGGTCGCGATGTGCCAGTTGATCACTTCGAAGTCCGGGGCCTCGAAGGGTTCCAGCGTGAAGACGTACTGCGGCTCCCAGGCCCCGCCCTTCTCCGTCCGGAGCTCCCACAGGTCGAGCGGCCCGTGGTGCGGGGTGTGGACGAGGCTGTGGTGGCGCGGGGTGTCGAACAGCTCCGCGCCCGCCACCATCGGGATCGGCTCCAGCAGCGCGCTGACCGCGCCGAAGCCGACATCGGCCAGGTAGGGGGTGTCCCCGCCGGGCACGTCCACCCGCATCAGCATGTGTGTACGGGGCCGGATGTCTCCGGGGGCGGCCCCCAGCATCACCCGGGCGGCGAGCGGTGTCACCGTGAATCCGAGCCGCTTCAGGACGGCGGAGAAGAGCGTGTTGTGCTCGTAGCAGTACCCGCCGCGCTCGCCGCGGACGAGCTTGGCCTCCAGATCGGCGAGTGCCAGGGACGGCGCGGACCCGAGGACCGGTTCCAGGTTCTCGAACGGGATGCCCAGCATGTGGGCGCGGTGCACGGAGCGCAGCACCTCCGCGGTGGGGCCCGGCTCACCGCTCCAGCCGATGCGGGCGAAGTACGCGTCGAGGTCGAGTGTCATACGCCGACCGTACGCAGCCGGGGCGGCACCGGGGCGTCATGTCCGCCGGCGGGCGCCGTCCCGGTCGGAGGGGATCCGCTCCGGTGCGTCCTTGATCGGCCAACGGATGGCTTGAATTCGCCCCTTGTGGCGTCCCCGCATGTGCGCCAGCATGCGCATGTCAAATGTCGGAAGATCTCCGGCTACTGACACCACTGGAGGGGACCCCCCACATGAAGAAGCCTCTCGTCGGTGCGTTCCTCGCTGTCCTGCTCCTGGGAGCGGGGGTCGCGCCCGCCACCGCGGCGTCCCCGGCCCCGTCCGGGGCCGGAGCGAAGGTCGCGGGCGACGCCCATGCCACGGCCAAGGCCAAGGCGGTCAACTTCGCCGGGACCGTCGCGCTGAGCAACTGTTCGGGCTCCGTCGTCCGCTCGCCCGGTTCCCAGCCCACCGATCCCGCCCTCGTGCTCTCCAACGGACACTGCATGGAGTCCGGCTTCCCGGGCCCCGGCGAGGTCGTGCTCGACCAGCCGTCCAGCCGCTCGTTCACGCTGCTCAACGCCGCGGGCAGCGGCGTCGGCACCCTGCGGGCCAGCAAGATCGCCTACGGCACCATGACCGACACCGACGTCTCGCTGTACCAGCTCACCAGCACCTACGCCCAGATCGAGAGCAGCTACGGCATCAAGGCGCTGGAGCTCGAAACCGCCCACCCGGCGGCCGGCTCCGCGATCACCGTCGTCTCCGGGTACTGGAAGCGCACGTACAGCTGCAACGTCGACGGCTTCGCCTACCGCCTCAAGGAGGGTGAGTGGACCTGGAAGGACTCGGTCCGCTACACCTCGGCCTGCAGGACCATCGGCGGTACGTCGGGCTCCCCGGTGGTCGACAACGCCACCGGCAAGGTGGTCGCCGTCAACAACACCGGCAATGAGGACGGCCAGGAGTGCACGGACAACAACCCGTGCGAGGTTGACGAGAGCGGCAATGTGACCGTCCGCGAAGGCATCAACTACGCCCAGCAGACGT
Organism: Streptomyces sp. NBC_00654; assembly: GCF_026341775.1. Classification (NCBI taxonomy): domain Bacteria; kingdom Bacillati; phylum Actinomycetota; class Actinomycetes; order Kitasatosporales; family Streptomycetaceae; genus Streptomyces; species Streptomyces sp. NBC_00654. The sequence continues at coordinate 1,486,285 of NZ_JAPEOB010000001.1, forward strand.
ACAACATGGTCCCCTGCATCGGCACCGGCAACAAGATCGACCTGAACCGGGCCGGCTGCGCCCTGCCCAAGCCGTAGTCCCCGTACGCGTCGGCGGGTCACCACGCGGGCGCCGCGCGGGCCGGGAACTTCAGGCCCGCGCGGCGCCCGCGTCGTGCTCCCCGGGCTCCGGGTGCCGTCCCCCGCGAAGGACCTGGCCTGGGCGCGGGAACGGGCCGGCGGCTCGGGTGCCTGATCCGGTCACCCGACAGGCTCTCAGCGCCGTGCGCCCGTGCTCCGTACCGAGCGCCCCGCCAGCACCGAGGTCCGCCGGCCGTCCTCGATGACGAAGCGGCCGTCGATCAGGACGTGCGGGATGCCCGCCGGCAACGTACGGGGGTTCTCGAACGTCGAGCCCGCCGCCACCGTCCCCGGGTCGAACAGCACCAGGTCGGCGCGGTAGCCCTCGCGGACGAGGCCGCGGTCCGCCAGCCGCAGCCGGGCGGCCGGACGGGACGTCAGATGGGCGACGCACTCCTCCAGCGACAGGATGCCCAGCTCCCTCACGTACCGGCCGAGATACTGCGGGAACGTGCCGTAGGCGCGCGGATGCGGCTTGTCGCCCTGGAGGATGCCGTCGCTGCCGCCGGTGTGCACCCGGTGGCGCATGATCTGCCGGACGTTCTCCTCGTGGCCGACGTGCTGGAGGATCGTCGTGCCGAGCCGGTCCTCGACCAGCAGCCGGTGGGCGGTGACCCAGGGGGCCTCGCCGCGCAGCCGGGCGGACTCGGCCACCGTGCGGCCCACATGACCGGCCAGCTCCGGCACCCCGACGCCGGAGATCTCGATGGTGTCCCACTCGATCGGCACCCCGTGGCAGCCGTCCGAGCCCAGTACCTCCAGGTGGTGACGTATCCTCTCCGCCGTCTCCGGGTCCGCGAGACGGGTCAGGACGGACTCCGGGCCGCCCTCGCCCGCCCAGCTCGGCAGCATCGCGACGAGCGTCGTGCAGCCGGGGGTGTACGGATAGGTGTCCAGCGAGATGTCGGCGCCCGCGTCCAGGGCCTCGTCGAGCAGGGCCAGCAGCTCCGGGGCCTTCCCCTTGTTCACGCCGAAGTTCATGGTGGCGTGGGCGAGATGGAGGGCGCAGCCCGCGGTACGGGTGAGCCGCACCATCTCCTCGTACGCCTCCAGCGCGCCCGCGCCGTAACTGCGGTGGTGCGGGCAGTAGTAGCCGCCGTGGCGGGCCACCACCCGGCACAGTTCGGTGAGTTCGGCGTCGTCCGCGTACATCCCGGGGGTGTACGTCAGTCCCGAGGACATGCCGACCGCGCCCTCGGCCATGCCCTGGGCGACGAGCTCCCTCATCCGGTCCAGCTCGGCGTCGGTGGCGGGGCGGTCGTCCCAGCCGACCGCGTACATCCGGACCGTGCCCTGCGGGACGAGATAGGCGGCGTTGACCGCGATGCCCCGGCCGCCGAAGTTCGCGTCGAGCCGGTCCAGATAGCCGCCGACCGTGCGCCAGTCGAAGTCGATGTCCGTGTCCTCGGGGGCACCGCCGTTCCATCCGCTGATGGAGCGGCGCACCTCCGCCAGTGTGCGGTCGTCGGCCGGGGCGTACGACAGACCGTCCTGGCCGAGGACTTCGAGGGTGACGCCCTGTGCCGCCTTCGCGCTGTGGTCCGGGTCCCGCAGCAGTGCCAGATCGCTGTGGGCGTGCATGTCGATGAAGCCGGGGGAGAGGGCGAGGCCGCCGGCGTCCAGGACGCGGGTGGCGGTGGGCCGTGGGCCGGGGGCGTCCTCGGTGTGGATCTCGGCGATCCGTCCGCCGTCGACGGCGACATCGGCGCGGCGGGCGGGGGTGGCGGTGCCGTCGACGACCAGCGCGTCGCGGATGACCAGGTCCATGGGGGCGCCTCTGCTCAGAAGAACGTGCGGATGTAGTCCGTGACCGTGCCGTCCGCCGTGACCAGCGGAATCAGCTGCCACTTGTCGAAGCTGGTGCAGGGGTGCGACAGGCCCATGCCGACCCAGTCGCCCACCTCCAGCTCCGCGCCCGGCTCCGTACGCACCCAGGTGTGCTGGTCGGAGAGACCGGTGACCGTGAGTCCCGTCGCGGGCCGCACCGAGCCGTCCCGGCCGGAGCGGACGACCTGCGCCTCGGGGAGGTCGAGGTCGTACGCCGCGTCGCGCTTGCCCGCGTTGAGGAAGGCCTGCTCGCCGGTCGGGCGGGACACCACCTGGGCCCAGAGCCGGAAGGCGGGCTGGAGCGTGCCCTCCCCGGGGATCCGGTTGAAGGGGGTGAGGCGCTTGTAGTGGCCGTCGTCGTGCGAGACATAGGCGCCCGAGCGCAGCAGCTTCAGCACGGGCAGGCTCAGCGCGGGGATCCCGGCGAACACCTCCGCCACCGTGTCGAACCAGGCGCTGCCGCCCGCGCTGATCACGATCTCCTCGCAGCCGGCGAAGCGCCCCTCCGCGTCGAGGCCGGACGCCAGCGCCACGAGGCGCCGCAGCCACTCCTGTACGCGCTCCGGGGTCGCGCCCGGGACCTCGCCCTCGTACCCGGCGACGCCCACCAGACGCAGGGTCCCGGCGGCGGCCACCGCGTCCGCGACCGCCGCGCAGTCCGCGTCGCTCCGGGCGCCGGTGCGCGCGCCCTCGCCCGCGCCCAGCTCCACGACGACATCGACCGGGCGGCCGGCCCCCGCGTCGCGCAGGGCCTCCTCCATCAGCTCGACGCCGCGCACCGAGTCCACGTAGCAGATGAAGCGGAACTCCGGGTCGGCCGCCAGCTCACCGGCCAGCCAGCGCAGCGCCACCGCGTCGACGACCTCGTTGGCCAGGAAGATCCGTCGGATGCCGTACGCCCGGTAGACCCGCGCCTGGTGCGGGACGGCCGCGGTGATGCCCCAGGCACCGCGCTCCAGCTGGTCGGCGAAGAGCCGCGGCGACATCGACGTCTTGCCGTGCGGGGCGAACAGCAGGCCGTGGCGCTCGGCGTACGTCTCCAGCAGCGCGAGGTTGTGCTCGACCGACTCGGCGGACAGCGCGAGCACCGGGGTGGTGAAACCGCCCGTGAAGAGGTTGCGGCGCTCGGCGGCCAGGGCGCCGACACTCAGGCCGTTGGCGTCGGGCGGCAGCGACTTGAACCGGTGGTCGACACGCTCCTCGGCGAGGCCGGACACGGTGTGGAGGGCGGGGCGGTCGGCTGCCAAGACGGACTCCTCGAAGTGTTCGTTGCACCATATGCAACACCCATTGCGCATATCGCTCGATGCTGTCTAACATCCGAGCCGATGCCGGGTCAATGGTGAGAGCCGGTGCCGCACGCCCGATCATCGAGGAGCCCCAGAGTGCCCGGACCCGCAGCAGGGACGACCAGCGCCGCCGCGACCCCCGACGTGGTGTGTCTCGGTGAGTCCATGGTGACGTTCCGGCCCTCACGGCCCGGCCGCCTCGCCGACGTCCCCTCCTTCGGCCGCGGCATCGGCGGAGCCGAGTCCAACGTCGCCTGCGCGCTCGCCGCCGCCGGGCACCGGGTGGCCTGGGTCAGCCGGGTCGGGGCCGACGGCTTCGGCGACCACCTCGTCGAGGCCATCGCCGCGTACGGGGTCGACACCTCCGCGGTCCGCCGCGACCCGGACCGCCCCACCGGCGTCTACTTCCGCACCGCCACGGACCGGGCCACCGACACCCACGAGGTGGCGTACTACCGGGCAGGCTCCGCCGCCTCCGCGATGTCCCCCCACAACGTCCCCCACGAGACGCTGTCCGTCGGCCGCTTCCTGCACCTGTCCGGCATCACGGCCGCGCTCTCCGCGGACTGTCTGGCCCTGCTCCACGAACTGACCGCACCCCGGTCCGGCCGCCCGCTGATCTCCTTCGACGTGAACCACCGGCCCGGCCTGTGGCGCGGCAGCGAGGCGGGACCGGACGTCCTGCTCGACCTCGCACGCCGCGCCGACCTGGTCTTCGTCGGGGAGGACGAGGCGGACGAGGCCTGGGGGCTGAAGGGCGCGGACGCCATCCGCGCGGCCCTGCCCGAACCCACGCTGCTCGTCGTCAAGCGCGGCGCGGAGGGGGCCACGGTCTACTCGTCACCCCGGCCGGGCGCCCACCTGGGCCCCCGCCCCGGACCCTGCGCCGACACCGCCGCCGCGGCGGCGACCGACACCGTCACCGACGTGCCCGCGCTTCATGTCGACGTCGTCGCCCCGGTCGGAGCGGGCGACGCCTTCGCCGCCGGGTTCCTCTCCGCCACCCTGCGCGGCCTGTCCGTCCGCGACCGCGCCCGGCACGGCCATCTGATGGCCGCCGCCGTCCTCACCGTGCCCGGCGACCTCACCGACCCGCCGCCGCGCGAGCGCGCCGACCGCCTCGCCGCCCTCGACGACGACGCCTGGGGGAGACTTCGTCTCGGCCCCGGGTGGACGGGGGACGACCAGGAGGTACGTACGACATGAGCCAGACCGTCGACCGGGCGCTGAGCATCCTGCCGCTGCTCGCCCAGGGGCCCGCCGACCTCGGCCAGGTCGCCGAGCGGCTCGGCGTCCACAAGTCCACGGCGCTGCGCCTGCTCCGTACGCTCCACGAGCACGGACTCGTCTACCGCCAGCAGGACCAGCGCTACCGCCTCGGCGCCCGTCTCTTCGCGCTCGCCCAGGAAGCCGTCGAGAACCTCGACGTACGCGAGATCGCCCACCCCCACCTCGTCGAACTCAACGACCGGTGCGGACACACCGTCCACCTCGCCGTGTACGAGGAGCACGAGGTCCTCTACATCGACAAGGTCGAGAGCCGCTACCCGGTCCGGATGTACTCACGGATCGGCAAACCCGTCGCGATCACCGTCGCCGCGGTCGCCAAACTGCTGCTCGCCGACCTGACCGAGGCCGAGCGGCGGGCGATCGCCGAGACGCTCGACTACCCCATGTACACGTCCCGTTCCGTCCCCGGCGCGGGTGCGTTCCTCAAGGAACTCGCCGTCGTACGCGAACAGGGCTGGGCCACCGACCTCGGTGGCCACGAGGAGTCCATCAACTGCATCGGGGCCCCGATCCGCGGCGCGGACGGCCGGGTCGTCGCCGCGATGTCGGTCTCGGCCCCCAACGTGGTCGTCACCGCGGAGGAACTCCTCACCCTGCTCCCGCTGGTGCGCCGTACCGCCGACGCCATCAGCCGGGAGTACTCCGGCACCACCCCACTCAAGAAAGCCTGATCGTCATGACCGAGAAGATCTCCCTCACGCCCAGCACCCACGCCGCCCCGCCCGCGAAGTTCTCGCACGGTGTGAAGAAGGGCAACATCCTCCAGGTCGCCGGCCAGGTCGGCTTCCTGCCCGCCGTGGCCGGTGAGCCCGCCACCGTCGTCGGCCCGACGCTGCGCGAGCAGACCCTGCAGACCTTCGCCAACGTCAAGGCGATCCTCGAAGAGGGCGGCGCCACCTGGGACGACGTGATGATGATGCGCGTCTACCTCACCGACGTCGGCCACTTCGCCGAGATGAACGAGATCTACAACGCGTACTTCGAGGAGCAGGGCCTCGCGGCCCCCGCCTCGGCCCGTACGACGGTCTACGTCGGCCTCCCCAAGGGCCTGCTCATCGAGATCGACGCGCTCGCGGTCCTCGGCTGACCGGCTTGCCCCACCCGCGGTACCGCTCCAGCGACCCGTCCGGCACGGCGCCCCGCACCACGGGGGCGCCGTGCCGCGCTCCCCCCTGCCCGGAACCGCCCCCCGCCCCCACGGAGTCACCATGCTGCTCGCCGCCACCCCACCGCCGGCCGGGACGCCACCCCACACCGGTGGACTCCTTCTCCTGATCGACGGCACCGCCGGACTGCTGACCGTCGCCGCCCTCGGCATCGCCCTTCTCCTCTTCCTGATCATCAAGGTCAGGCTCCAGCCGTTCGTCGCGCTGCTCGCCGTCTCCATAGCCGTCGGCCTCGGCGCCGGTCTCTCCGTGACCGAACTCTTCGGAACCGTCCAGAAGTCCGCCGCGGTCTCCGTCATCGAATCGGGCATGGGCGGCATCCTCGGCCATGTCGCGATCATCATCGGACTCGGCACGATGCTCGGCGCGATCCTGGAGGTCTCCGGCGGCGCGGAGGTGCTGAGCACCCGCCTGCTGAACCTCTTCGGCGAGAAGCGGGCCCCGCTCGCCATGGGCCTCACCGGCCTCATCTTCGGCATCCCGGTCTTCTTCGACGTCGGTATCTTCGTCCTCGCCCCGATCGTGTACGCCGCCGCCAAGCGCTCCGGCAAATCGATCCTGCTGTACGCGATGCCGCTGCTCGCGGGCCTGTCCATGACCCACGCGTTCCTGCCGCCGCACCCCGGCCCGGTGGCCGCCGCCGGACTCTTCCAGGTGTCCCTGGGCTGGGTCATCCTGATGGGCGCCGTCGTCGGCATCCCCTCCGTACTCGCCGCGTGGGGCTACGCCGCCTGGATCGGCAAGCGGATCTTCGTCGAGGTCCCGCAGGACATGGTCGAGGCCGCCGAGGAGGCCAGGGCGGCCGTCGTCGCCGAACAGCGGGCCGCCGGGGTCACCCCGCACGAGGCGCCCGTCGCCCTCGGCACGGTGCTCGCGATCATCGGAACCCCGCTGCTCCTGATCCTCGCCGCGACGTTCTCCTCCATCGCGCTGGACCCCTCCACACCCCGCTCGGTCATCGAGTTCTTCGGCAACCCGTTCGTGGCCCTGACGATCGCGCTGCTCCTGGCGTACTACCTGCTGGGCATCCGGCGCGGCTGGTCCCGCAAATCCCTGGAATCGGTCTCCACGTCCTCGCTCAAGCCGGTCGGCAACATCCTGCTGGTGGTCGGCGCGGGCGGCATCTTCGGCGCCGTGCTCAAGGGCAGCGGCATCGCGGACGCCCTCGCCGACACCTTCAACGACGTCGGCCTGCCGGTCATCCTGCTCGCCTGGCTGATCTCCGTGGTGCTGCGCGTGGCCCAGGGCTCGGCGACGGTCGCCATCGTCACCACCGCGGGCATCGTCGTCCCGCTGGTCGAGGGCCAGGACATGTCCCAGGCGCACCTTGCGCTGATCATCATGGCGATCTCCGCCGGATCGATCTTCGCCTCGCACGTCAACGACGGCGGCTTCTGGATGGTCTCGAAGTACTTCGGCATCCCGGAGCGCGACACCCTGAAGTCCTGGACGGTCCTGGAGACGGTCCTGTCGGTGGCGGGGTTCGTGGTCGCGGCACTGCTCAGCCTGGTGATCTAGGGGCGTGTGCCGAGAGTCCCGCCCGGCTCGCGACGCCCGGGTCCGGGACCGCCAGGGTTTCGCCCCGCCCGGGTCCGGGCCCGGCTCCGGGCCGGTTCCGAGGGTTTCGGTTCGGGCCGGAACACGCAGCAGCGCCGCCGGGGGAGCGGCGGCGCTGCTGGTCAGGGGTGTCGCTCGGGCCTCGGGAGGGTTACGGCAGACCGTGGACGTGCGGGCCGACCGCGTTCGACCAGGCGTTGCCCGCCGTGGCGTCCCAGTTCGTCGACCAGGTCATCGCGCCGCGCAGGGCCGGGTAGGTCTTGGCCGGCTTGAAGGAACCGCAGTTGGTGCCCTTGGCCAGGCAGTCCAGGGCGGCGTTCACGACGGACGGGGCGACGTAGCCGCTGCCCGCGCCGCGGGTGGAGGCGGGGACCCCGAGACCGACCTGCGAGGCGTCGAGACCGCCCTCCAGCTGGATGCAGGCCAGCGCGGTGAGGAAGTCCACCGAGCCCTGCGAGTAGACCTTGCCGTCGCAGCCCAGCATCGAACCGCTGTTGTAGTACTGCATGTTGACGACAGTCAGGATGTCCTTGATGTTCAGCGCCGTCTTGAAGTACTCACCGGACGTCGACTGCATGTCGATGGTCTGCGGCGCCATCGTGATGACGAGACCGGAGCCCACCTTCGAGGACAGCGAGCGCAGTGCCTTCGTCATGTAGGTGGAGTTGAGGCCGTTCTCCAGGTCGATGTCGACCCCGTTGAAGCCGTACTCCTGGATGAGCGCGTGGACGGAGTTCGCGAAGGCCGTGGCGGAGGCGTCGCTGTTGACCGAGACGGAGCCCTTCTCGCCGCCGACCGAGATGATGACGTTCTTCCCGGCGGCCTGCTTGGCCTTGATGTCGGCCTTGAACTGGTCGACCGTGTAGCCGTTCAGTCCGGCACTGTCCAGGTTGAAGGTGACGGCACCCGGCGTCGCCGTGGCGTCCGCGAAGGAGACCGCGATGATGTCGTAGTTCGCGGGGACGTCACTGAGCTTCTGGACGGCGGCGCCGTTGTTGAAGTTCTGCCAGTAGCCGGTCACCGCGTGCTTCGGCACCGAGGTCACCGGGCCGGGCCCGGTGTTCTCCTTCGCCGTACGGGCGCTGACCGCGGCGGACTTGACCGACTCGCCGGCCTCGTTGGTGGCGCTCACCGAGAACTGGTACGCGGTGTCGGCGGCCAGGCCGCTCACCGTGGCCGAGGTCCCGGTGGCCGCGGTGGCCTTGGCGCCGTCCTTGTAGACGGTGTAACCGGTGGCGCCGGAGACGGCGTTCCAGGAGAGGGCCACGGAGGACGCCGTCGTCGTACCGGCGGCGAGACCGGCGGGCGCGCCGGGGATCGACGGGCCGGGGTCGGTACCGCCGCCGTCGGGGCCGGTCACCGAGATGTCGTCGACGAGGTAGGACGCCTGGCCGTACCAGCCGTGGGTGTAGACGGTCACCGAGGTGGTGGACGCGCCGGTCCTGAAGCTGGTGGAGAGCTGCGTCCAGGCCGTGGAGCCCGGCGACCAGGTGGCGACGTCCGTGGTGCCGGTACCGCTCGCGCCGAGGTAGGCGTAGCCGCCCTGGACCCAGGAGCTGAGCGTGTACGTCGAGTTGGGCTTCACGGCCACGGTCTGCGCGCACCTGGCGTTGTCCTGGCCGGCCGGGGTGGCCCTGAGCGCCGACGTACCGCTGCGCACGGGGGAGGAGACGGCGGCGCCGCTGCCTCCGGAACAGGTCCAGTTGGCGAGTCCGGACTCGAACCCGGCGTTCCTGGCGACGTTGACGTCGGCCGCCTGGGCGCTGCTGACGAGACCGGTGACGGTCAGGGCTCCGGCCGCGACGACGGCCATGGCACCGCCGAGGACGGGCCGGACGTGACGCATTCTGCGCCTGCTGCCTGCGGAGCGTTCCACTGTTGCCTCCGGGGGAGTTGGGGGGTGCGTGACGGGGATGCCGGCGGGGTCGTACGGGGGGTCGTACGGGGGGTCGTGCGGGGGGTGCGGGACGTGCCGGACGTACGCAGAGGTGTACGGGGGATGTGGAGCCGAAGAACGGTGGCCACCGCTGGCGGATAAACTGGTCCAGACCAATCGAGTTGTCAAGACCTCTGGCAGCGATGGGCGCCCCAGACGGGTGTTCGACACCTCCTTCGGGAGGGCCCCGGAGGGCCCTCCGGCAGCCGTTTCTTTACGGGAAGATGTCGCCGCGGCCACCTTGTGGTCCCCTGGTGGGTGACTTCGCGCGAGACCTTCGGACCGTGACGAAGGCGCGCTGTCGAAATGAACCGGAACGCCCCCCGGGACCTCTCTGACGTGCGCGGATGAAGTGACGGGCCGTCGGGGGCGGCGGGGCTCCGTAACACTCCGCAGTGGTACAGGAGTTAACCAGTCTTGATTTCGTCCTATTTGGTACCCGGGCGCCGTCGAGGCGGTGTTCGCATGTTGTCGTATCGGTCCCCGATAAGTGTTCTCTGCCTGGTGAGACGTGGCTAAAGTGCTGGGGCAGGAGCACCGGGCAGGAGCGAATGCGGCCGACGTCACCACGACGGCCGGAGCTGAACGGGGAAGAGCGTGCCGACCGCAATAGCAGTGACAAGCGCAGATCTGGTGCTGCCGCCCACCGATCAGCAGACGCCGACCGCGGCCCTGCTCCAGGCTCCCGAAGCCCAGACCATGGAACACGCCATCGGTGACATGCACCTGCTGCTGGAGCAGCACGGGTATGTGATCGCGGTGTATCCGTCCAGCATCCAGCCGGCCCACGAACGACGGCTGTTCGGCATCCGCTCCGTCCTGGAGAGCGACCGGATCGCGCTGGTCAAAGTGGACCTGCCGCCGCTCGGCGTCGCCGTGCTGGTGCGTCAGCTGCGTCAGCTCTCACTGAGCGATTTCAGTCCCGGGGTGGTCGCCTCCGCCGCCCGGCTGCTCTCGCACTACATCTACGCGGGTGCGCTGCTGCACTCGGTGGCCAAGCTGGACCGGGTGGCCGTCAGCCTGAAGAGCCATGCGAAGTCCTGGGTGCCCGGCTCCCAGTTCGCCGTGCTCGCCGGTCCCGAGTCTCAGCTCATCAAGGTCGGCCCTGCGGCGGAACCGCTGACCGGACCGGAATTCGGCACGCATCTTTTGGTGGCCAAGGGGCAGTCGCAGTCCGACTGGGTGCAGGAGACCCTGGCTCCCGCCTGGAAGGTCCAGGCCATTCATGACGCAACCCTGCCCGGCGAGTCCTCCCGCTGGTGGGGTACGGGGAAGCTGGTGGAGTTCGCCGCCTACCTCCCGGACATCTCCGTCCTGTATCAACTGGTGTCCTCCGTACGGAGGGAAAAGTGCCACTGGTGCGAAATGGAACTCATCGGAGACCGCTGCGGATTCTGTTCCTCCCCGCTCGCGTCCGCCGAGAACCGCTCGTACTCCACGGGTGTCCTGCATCAAGAGGTGAACGCATCAGCCGCCTCCTAGAGCCGCCGGGCGCCCAGCGCCACTGAGTACCGGGCCGCACCGCCCGGACAACTGGACATCCAGCACCAACGCGCAGAAGTCGCACGACCGAGCAGAATCCGTACCACCGGGCACCGACCGGGCTCAACCGCACAACTCCCGCTCCACCACCCGCTCGTGCACCACCCGACCAAGCACTCCCGCTCCTCCCGCTCCGGGCGCCCCCTCCAGCGCTCACCACTCTCAGAGCCGTCCCGTCCCGCATCGTCACAGCCATCTCCGCGAACCCCGCACTTCGCACGCCGAACCATCGCACTACGCGCGTTGTGCTCCTGCTTTACCGCACTTCGCGCCCCGTACGTCGTACTCCGCGCATCCCTCTCTGTCCGCTGCCCCACGCATCCGAATCGAACGAGGTTGTCCGGCCCATGAACTCCCGCCAGCGCCGCGGCGTGATACTCCTGCTCCTGTCGGTCCTGTGTGCCTTCGGTGCTTTCGCCGGTGTGCTCTCGGTGATCAGCGATGTGAACTCGAAGGTCGGTCCCGAGGTGACCGCATATCAGCTGAAAGCCGACGTGGCCCCCTATACGGCCCTGAACGACGGTCAGTTCGAGAAGATCAAGATGCCCAAGCGCTGGCTCTCGGAGAACGCCGTGACCAACCTGCGGGAAGTCGAATCGAAGATCGCCGTCACCCAGCTCCGCAAGGGCTCGCTGCTCCAGTCGGACATGATGGCCCGCAAGCCCGAACTCCGTGCCGGTGAGCAGGAGATCGCCATCATGATCGACGCGGCGACCGGTGTCGCGGGCAAGATCACGCCCGGCGCCACGGTCAACATCTACGCCACGTTCGCCGGTGAGCAGCAGGACGACGTCTCCCAGTCCAAGGTCATCGTCTCCAACGCCAAGGTGCTGGACGTGGGCAAGCTGACCGCCCTGGAGCCCCGCGGGGACCAGCGGAGCACCCAGAGCACCGAGGCCGTGCCGATCACCTTCGCCCTGAACACGCTGGACACCCAGCGTGTGGCGTACGCCGAATCCTTCGCGGAGCACGTACGGCTCGCCCTCGTCGCGCCCGGCAGTGACGGCACCATCCGTCCGGGGGACCGCACCTACACGCTCGACAAGGACAAGTGAGGATGGGATGACCACCAGAATCCTCCCGGCCGTCGGTGACCTCGACGCGGCCAGATCGGTCACCACTCTGCTCAGCCAGCTCCCCGACGCGGAGCCGGCCGCGCCGGTCGGCGACTCGACCCAGCTGATCGACACCCTGGCCCGCCTCGCGGGCGAGTCCCTCGACGAGCTGCCCGAGGTCGTGCTGGTCCACGAGCGGATCGGCCCGGTACCGGCCCTGGAGCTCATCCGGGAGGTGTCGATGCGGTTCCCGTCCGTCGGGGTCGTCCTGATCACCGCGGATGCGAATCCCAGCCTGTTCGCCGACGCCATGGACTCCGGCGCCCGCGGGATCGTCACCCTGCCGCTGAGCTACGAGGAACTGGCCAACCGGGTCCAGGCCGCGTCCCAGTGGTCGGCCGGTGTACGCCGCCACCTCACCGCGAACAACGAGGTGTTCACCGGCCCCGGCGGCATGGTCCTCACCGTCACCGGCGCCAAGGGCGGCGTGGGCGCCACCGTCGCCGCGATCCAGCTCGCCCTGGCCGCGCAGGCGTCCGGCAACACCGTGGCCCTGGTCGACATGGACCTCCAGACCGGCGACATCGCCTCGTACCTCGATGTGCAGTTCCGGCGCTCCCTGGTCGACCTGGCACTCATCACGGAGATCTCCCCGCGGGTGCTGGCGGACGCGGTGTTCTCCCACTCGACCGGCCTGGCCCTGCTGCTGGCACCGGGCGAGGGCGAACGGGGCGAGGAGGTCAGCGACCGGTCCGCACGCCAGATCGTCAGCGCGCTGCGCACCCGCTACGAGATCGTGGTGATCGACTGCGGCGGCCAGATGAACGGGGCCAACGCGGCGGCCATCGAGATGGCGGACGTGGCCCTGCTGGTGACGACCCCGGACGTCATCTCGGTGCGCGGGGCGAAGCGCATCGTACGGATGTGGGAACGGCTCCAGATCCGCAAGGCGGAGGAGACGATCACGCTCGTCAACCGCTTCACGCGCAACACCGAGATCCAGCCGCCCCTGATCCAGAAGATCACGGGAACCCAGGTGGCGAACGCGGCGGTGCCCGCGAACTTCAAGGAACTCCAGGCCTCGGTGGACGCCGGGCGCCTGCACGAACTGGATGCCAAGAGCACCGTCAAGCAAGCGCTCTGGGGACTGGCCGGAGAACTGGGCATCGTCAAGGTCAGTGCGAGCAAGAAGAAGAGCGGTGGCACATTCAAAAACGACCGGGGCTCGATCGGACGTCCGCGCCGACGGCGCGACGGCGACGAACGGGACCACGGGAAGACCGAGGGGACACGTTGACCGATGACTACCAACCGGGCACCGGACACCGAGATACGGGGGAGGCGTGACGCCCGCGGCTCCCGGGGCGGGCTCACCCACTCCCCGGAGGGGCTCACACCTTCACGGAACGGCCTGAGGCGCACCGCCGCCCGCCGATTCCGCGTACACGGCCATCTCGTACGAGGTCGCTTCGTACGGGGCCGTTTCGTACGGGGCCGTGACCGCGACCGCGGGCAGACCGCGATCGAGTTCCTGGGGATGACCCCGTTCATCATCCTGATCATGCTCGTGCTCTGGGAGTGCGCGCTGATCGGCTACACCTGGAGCCTCGCGGGCAACGCGGCGGACGTGGGCGCGCGCAAGGGCAGCGGCGCGGAGTACGCACAGAGCCGGGCCTGCAAGCAGGGTGCGAAGAAGGACCTGCCGGAAGCCTGGCGCGACGGCGTCAAGATCACCTGCAAGTCCAGCCGTGAGCTGTACAAGGCCGACGTCAAGCTCAAGGTCCCTGTCCTGGTCCCGGGTCTCTTCGACCTGGACGTGAAGATCACGGGCCATGCCGGCTCGCCGCTGGAGGGCTGAGTGATGACCGTAACCGCACGCGTGAAGCACTCCGGCGGCAGGAACACCGACGGCTGCCGTCCAGCCTCCCGCCGCACCGACCGCGGCCAGGTCGCCATCGAGTACCTGGGCTTCCTCCCGCTCCTCATCCTGGTCGCCCTCCTCGCCATCCAGGCCGGCCTCGCCGCGTACACGGCCGCTCAGGCGGGTACGGCGGCCCGTGCGGCCGCCAGGACGGCGACCCAGGACTTCCCCTCGGGCAATCCCCGCACCGCGGCCCGGGACTCGATGAGCAAGTGGCTCGCGAACGACGGCTTCCGGTACCGCCAGCGCGGGGGCACCGACGACGTCACGATCACCATCGAGATCAAGGTTCCCAACGTGGTCCCGGGCATGGACGGCAAGTGGGGCAAGGCCAAGCGGAGTTCCACCATGCCCCGCGGATAGTGCCCCCGCGGGCCGGTCCATCCACCGGCCCGCCCCGAGGGAACGACCGTCTGCGGGACCGACCACCCGCAGGTTCGACCGGACAGTGAGACCGAGGAGTTACGCACATGAGCCTGCGGGCACGCATGACCGCCCCGGAGGAGCACGGCGGGGCACGGGAGGACGGCCACATGGTGGCCACCTACCGTGCCAAGCTGCTGGAGGAGATCGACCTCGCGGAGATGTCCTCGCTGGCCGCCGCCGAGCGGCGGGCCCGCCTGGAGCGCGTCCTCGGGCACATCATCAGCCGCGAGGGTCCGGTCCTCTCGACCGTCGAGCGCTCGCAGCTGATCCGCCGCGTGGTCGACGAGGCCCTCGGACTCGGCATCCTGGAACCGCTCCTGGAGGACGCCTCCATCACCGAGATCATGGTGAACGGGCCGGACCAGATCTTCGTCGAGCGCAGCGGCAAGGTCGAGCAGCTCCCGATGCGCTTCGGCTCGCACGAACAGCTGATGCAGACGATCGAGCGCATCGTGTCGACCGTCAACCGCCGTGTGGACGAGTCGAACCCGATGGTGGACGCGCGACTGCCCAGCGGTGAACGTGTCAACGTGATCATTCCACCGCTGTCCCTGACCGGCGCGACCCTCACCATCCGCCGGTTCCCGCGGTCCTTCACCCTCCAGGAGATGATCGGGTTCGGCTCGCTGGACGAGCAGATGCTGATCCTCCTCGCCGGTCTCGTCCAGGCCAAGCTCAACATCATCGTCTCCGGCGCCACCGGCACGGGGAAGACGACGCTGCTCAACGCCCTGTCCGGGCTGATCCCGAACAGCGAACGCATCGTCACGATCGAGGACTCCGCCGAACTCCAGCTCCAGCAGAGCCATGTGATCCGGCTGGAGTCCCGGCCGGCGAACGTGGAGGGCAAGGGCCAGATCACCATCCGCGACCTGGTCCGCAACTCCCTGCGTATGCGCCCCGACCGCATCGTCGTCGGTGAGGTCCGTGGCGGCGAATCGCTTGACATGCTCCAGGCGATGTCCACCGGTCACGACGGCTCGCTCGCCACCGTCCACGCCAACAACGCCGAGGACGCGCTGATGCGTCTGCAGACCCTGGCCTCCATGTCGGAGATCAAGATCCCGTTCGAGGCGCTGCACGACCAGATCAACAGCGCCGTCGACGTGATCGTCCAGCTGACCCGGCACGCCGACGGATCGCGAAAGGTCACCGAGATCGCGGCGCTGGACTCGCACGGCCGCGACCCGTACCGCATCGTCACCGTGGCCAAGTTCAACGCCCGGCCGATGGACGCCGACGGCCGGATCGAGGGGGAGTTCCAGTACCTGCCCCTGCCCCGCCGGATCGCCGACCGCCTCTACATGGCCAGCCAGCCCATCCCGCAGGCGTTCGGGGTCGCCGCATCCTCCGAACAGCTCGCCACCCGAGAGGCCAACTAGGTACCGAGCCATGGACAATGTGAATCTCCCCCTGATCACGATCGGCGTCACGCTGCTGTGCGGCGTGCTCGGCGTCATGGGCCTGCACGCCTACTCCGGCGGCAAGGCGGACCGCGACGCGCTCGTCGACCGGCTCTCCCACGTCGGTCACCTTTCCGAGACGGGCCGTCGCCGCCGGTTCCGCACCCTGGACCGCAAGCTGCGCAAGACCGGCCTGGGCAAGAAGCTGGAGCTGAAGCTCGCCGCGACCGGCATGGAACTCTCCCCGGGCGAGTTCTTCGTGTACGCGCTCCTGGCGATGGCCGGGCTGTGGATGATCGCCTCCTCGCTGCTCGCCGCGTTCTTCGGCCCGGTGGCCGCCCTCATCGGTCTCTGGGGCACCAACGCGTTCCTGAACTGGCAGCGGGTCAAGCGCACCGAACGCTTCATCAACCAGCTCCCCGAGCTGTCCCGCATCCTCGCCAACGCCACCCAGGCGGGCCTGGCCCTGCGGACCGCGCTGTCCATGGCCGCGGACGAGCTGGAGAACCCGGCCGGTGAGGAGCTGGCACGTGTCGCCCGCCGCCTCGCCGTCGGTGAGCCTCTGGAGGACGCGCTCAGCGAGGTGACCGACCGGCTGCCCTCACGCGAACTCGTCGTCCTCGTCACGACGCTGGTCCTGTCCAACCGGGCCGGCGGTACGGTCGTCAGCTCCCTGCGCAACCTCACCGAGACGCTGGAGGAGCGCAAGGAGACCCGGCGCGAGGTCAAGACCCAGCTGTCCCAGGTCACCGTCACCGCCTACGCCGTACCCGGCTTCGGCATCGGCGCCATGCTCCTGATGAACGCCGTGATGCCCGGCGCCCTCGACCGGATGACCGGCGCCCTCATCGGCCAGATCGCCGTCGTGGTCTCCATCGTCCTGTACGCGATCGGATTCATCGTGATCCGCCGTCTGTCCCGCATCGACGTCTGACGGCCTGGGAGAAGAAGCAGACATGGACATGTTGCTCGCGATCGTCGTCGGACTCGCGGTGTACGGAGCCATCCACGGCATCCGGATGTACCGGGCCGACGCCAAACTGCCCGGCGACCTCGCCATCGCCCTGGAATCCGGCGCCACCCGCACCAGCGCGGTGGGCTCCGGCATCGACCGGCTCGGCATCCGCTGGGCCCCCATGGTGCTCCGGATGATGGGGGCCAAGGCCGTCACCAAGAAGCGCCGCCAGATCGACCTGGCCGGTAACCCCGGCGGCCTCACCATCGACCGGTACGCCGCCCGGCGCGCCGTCTACGGGGCCCTCGGCGGCCTCGGCGCGTTCGCGATGCTCCTGCAGGGACAGATCTTCCTCGCACTCGTCATGATCGCGTTCGGACTCTTCTGGGTGGAGGCCGGTATCTGGTCCGCCATCCGGGTCCGCAGGGAGCACATCGAGCGCACCCTCCCGGACTTCCTCGACGTCCTCGCCGTCGTCGTCTCCGCGGGCCTCGGCTTCCGCCAGGCGCTCGCCCGCGTCGCCGAGAAGTACGAAGGCCCCTGGGCCGACGAACTGCGCATCACCCTGCGCCAGATGGACATGGGCGTCAGCCGTCGGCAGGCCTTCGAGGAGCTGCGCAGGCGCAACGACTCGGAACAGGTCGCGATGTTCGTCACCACGCTCCAGCAGGGCGAGGAGCTCGGCGCCCCGATCGTCGAGACGCTGATCCAGATCGCCAACGACATGCGCCGCACCGACGCCCAGAACGCCCGCCGCAAGGCGGCGAAGGCGGTGCCGAAGGCAACGTTCGCCGTCACCTCGTTCCTGCTGCCCGGCACGCTCGTCCTGCTGACCGTCGGCTTCGTCTACGGAGCCAACGTCGACCTCGGCTTCATGTCGGGCGGCTGACGATGACCGGCGACGGCGACCACGGGGACAGACGGGAGGTGGCAGGCCCATGACGTTTCAGCTCAGCGGTGTCCATAACGGACTCACCGCGGACATGTCCGTGGCCACCACCGACCCGCAGTCGCGCCCCGCGCTCGCCATCCAGGTCAACGCCCTGCAGGCGATGTGCCGGCAGGTCTTCGGCTTCCGGCTGGCGATGATCGCCATAGCCACCCCGTTCGCCATCAGCCACACCGCGCGCGGCCTCGCCACCTGGTTCATCGGGGCGGCGATCCTGATCACGTTCATGGGCAGCTATGTCCTGTTCCGCGACTGGGAGCGCTTCGGCCCGCGCCTGCTGCGCCACCCCTGGATGCTCGGCATCGATGTGTTCCTGGGCGCGCTCCTGCTGATCACCGCCACCCCAGAGTCCACGCTCGCGTACGTCACCGTCTGCACCCCGCTCCTCGCCGGCCTCGTCTACGGCTGGCGGGGAGCCGCCGTGTTCGCCGCGGTCCAGGTCGTCATCGTCTTCGGGGTCTACAACACCGTCCCCAAGCTCGAAGCCGGCGACGCGACGAACCTGCTGCTCCCCGGCTTCTGCGTGATCGCCGGTGCCGTCGGGGTGACCCTGCGCAATCTGCTCCTGCGCTTCGGGACCGCCAGCCAGGCCCTCACCGAGACCCGTGCCCGCCTCGCCGTGAACGAGGCCGTGGAAGGCGAACGCACCCGTCTCGCCCGCGAGATGCACGACTCCGTGGCCAAGACCCTGCACGGTCTCGCCCTGGCCGCCGACGGCCTCGCCGCGTCCGCCGACCGGATGGACCCGCCCACCGTCAGACAGCAGGCCGAACTCGTCGCCCGCGCCGCCCGCCGCGCCGCCGCCGAGTCCCGCGAACTGCTCACCGATCTCCGCCGCGAGTCGGGCCTGGACGGCGGGGTGGACGTCGTCGGCGAACTCCAGGCCCGCGCAGCCGACTTCAGCGGCCGCCACGGACTGACCGCGACCTTCCGCCGACTCCAGGAGCACATCCCCGTACCGCCCGTCCCGCAGGCGGTCGCCCGGCAGCTGCTCACGGTCGCCTCCGAGGCCATGGAGAACGCCCAGCGGCACGCTGGCCCCAGCTATCTCATCGTCCTCGCCGGAGTGAAGGGCGACGTCCTGCGCATCAGCGTCTACGACGACGGGCGCGGCCTGCCCGCGGGCACCACCCTCGACACCCTCAGACGGGCGGGACACTTCGGTCTCGTCGGCATGGTCGAACGCGCCGCATCCATCGGCGCTCGTATCCGGATCGGCAAGGGAGACGCCGCCAAGGGCACCGAAGTGCGCCTGGAAATACCCCTCGCCGCTCTTGGCACCACCTCCACCGCCCCTCCATCCGCCCCCCACCCGTAGCTCCTGAGAGGAGGTCGCAGAATGCCGGACGATGTCTCCCGCGCGTCGAGCCAGAACTGGGTGGCCCAGCACCACGCCTCCCCGCACACCTCGCCGCACAGAGCACCGCTCAGCCCGGAACCCAGCTCCTCCGGGTTCCCCGTCCCCCAGCGGACCGCGGCACCCGAGGCCCTGCCCACCCCCTTCCCGGCCGCACCCGGCCCCCAGGCCGCCGGCCGGCTCCGGGTGGTGGTCGCCGACGACAACCCCGTGGTCCGGGCCGGTCTGGGCGTACTGCTCTCCGGCCGCGCCGACATCCAGGTCGTCGCGGAGGCGGCGGACGGCCGCCAGGCCTACGAGATGGCCCTCCGGCACCGTCCTGACGTCGTGCTGCTGGACGTCCGGATGCCCGGCGTGGACGGCATCTCCGCCCTGCCGCACCTGGTGCGGATCGCCCCCGTGATGATGCTGACCTACAGCCGCGAGAGCGAGATCGTCCACGAGGCCCTGCGCCTGGGCGCGGGCGGCTATCTGGTGCACGGCGAGTTCACGGCCGACCAGCTGGTCCAGGCGGTACGCGACACCACGCAGGGCCGGGCCAACTTCACCGCCACCGCCGCGAACGCCCTGCTCGCCCATATGCGCAACGGGGCGGACCCGGGCCGCGGAGCGCTCCCGGAGGGCCTGGGCACCGCCCTGACGACGGGCGTCCCCTACCCGGCCTCCGGACACGAGGAGCAGCCCGGCTTCACACCGCCGCCACCCCTCACCATGGCGACGCGACAGGTCCAGGAATCGGAAGGTCTTTCGCAACTGCAACCTGTTGTGGGACAGTCTTCCATGACCAGGGGGTCCGGCGCGGCTCCCAACAGGCAACAACACGGGCTGAGTTCGAGGGAGGTGGAGGTCATGGAGCTGATTGCGTCCGGAATGAGCAACCAGCAGATCGCCGCCACCTGCTTCATCAGCGAGAAGACCGTGAAGAATCACATCAACCGCATCTTCACGAAACTGCACAGCGGCAGTCGCAGTGAGGCGATCGCCCGCTGGCTGGGCACGGCGCCCGCGACGGGCTCCGGGCCGCGAAGGGCGGGCGGTCATGGCTGAACGAGGCGGCAACGCGGGGGCCCAGAGCGCGCTTTGGGCCCGGGAATGGGTCCTGGGACCCTCTGGTGAGCGTGGTGCCCCCCTCTATGTTTCTCATGTCGCAAGCGGCACCGGCCAGGAGGAAGCCGGAGCCGGGCGCGACATGCCAGGAACGTGCGAGTCGGCCGGCAAGCGGTCGGCCGAATCAGGAGGGGAACACCATGTCGAACATCACCCTGAAGACCGCCGTGCGCGTCAACGGCTGGGCCAACACCGCCGTCAGCAGCATCCAGAAGCGCTACGCGGCGAAGGACCGGGGTCAGACGGCGTTCGAGTACCTGGGCATCATCCTGGTGGTCGTGGCGATCATCGGTGCGGTCGCGGCCTCGGGCATCGGCGGCAACATCTCGAACCGCATCGACGGCCTGGTCACCTCCATCACCGCTGGCTAATGACTGTCCGGTCTCGTAGCGACCGAGGGCAGGCCTTCCCTATCTATGTCGTGATGGTGGCGGGCCTGCTCTTCCTCGTGTTCGCTTTCTTCGCCGTGGGTAAAGCGTCGGCCCTGCGCAACGGCTCCCAGGGCGCGGCGGACTCCGCCGCGCTCGCCGCCGCCCAGGCCGCCCGCGCGGACTTCGAGTCGGGGTTCATCGCCTCGCTTCCCGAGAACATGCTCGACGCCTTCCTGGCGGCTCCCTTCACGGCGCCGTGCGGCGAGGCACAGAGCTTCGCATCGGACAATGACGCCGATGTGACGAGCTGCACCGCCCGGTACGGCCCCCGACGGGACTCGATCAAGGTCGAGGTCGAGGGCCGCGAAGCGGTGGACTCGTCGGTGATCCCGGGTACGAAGCGCACCTTCGCGAAGGCCAAAGCGACGGCCATCATCGAGTTCCGCTGCACCTGGCAGGCTCTGGACTTCGACAACAACAATGTCCAGGACCTGTTCATCTTCTCGTGCGGAGACGCCGGGATGGTCGAGATCGTGCCAAGCAGCCCCCCTCCCTGGTCCCAAGTCAGCAAGATTCTCTTCGACGTGCATTTGGTCGACAACTGACAGCGAACGACTAGTAGAGGGATCGGACCATGAGCATTCGGCGCACCACGACAACCAGAAGGATGATGGCGGCTGTCGCGATGACGGCGACCATCACCCTCGCACTTGCCGGCTGTGGTGAGGACGGCGGTGGGCAGGCGCAGGGCGAAGGCTCCGCGGCGCCCTCCGCACCGGCCAGCCCCTCCACGGAGGACAAGGGCGAGCAGCAGGAGGACACCGCTGCCGGGGAAAACGTGGATCCGGATGTGAAACTGGCCGAGGCGCGCGGGGAGCGGGGTCTCAAACTCGTCGTCCATCAGGTCAAGCGCGACGCCGGCGGCTTCCTCACCGTTCAGGGGGAGGTCGTGAACGAGGGCGACAGCACCCGCAACACCGCGGGCTGGGGCGGGCAGGAGAGTTCGGTCGTCGCGAAGAACCCGAACTCGGTGGCCGGCGCCACGCTCGTCGACAAGGTCGGCAAGAAGCGCTACTACGTCCTCAGGGACACCGACTCGCGATGCCTGTGCACCACGGCGATCGCCCCGCTGCCGCAGGGGAAGTCCGCTGCCGTCTTCATGCAGTTCCCGGCTCCGCCGGCGACGACGACGGAAGTGGACTTCACTCTGCCCACCTTCGCCACCACGTCGCTGAAGATCTCTGAGTGAGCGCCGGGATGACGACCATGCGACGGACCGCGTCAGGGCGTCACACCGGGCGTGTCCTGGTGGTGGGCCTGCTCCTGGCCGGCACCACGGTGTTCGGTGCCTCGGCCGCGTACAGCGACGACGGCCCCAGTGTGCCGCCGGGCACCGAGGCGACGTCCCAGCCGCCGGTGCAGCTCGATCCCAAGGACCCCGACCTCAAGATGCCCGAGGGCGGGACACTGGCGCCCGGCAAGGTCCTCGACATCGTCCAGGTCGTGGAGGACATGGGCGGCGAGGAGCGCCGTGAGGACAGCAACGCCAACATCAAGTTCGCGCTCCAGGCCGAAGTCCTCTTCGGCAAGGACAGCGCGAAGCTGAGCCCGGCGGCCAACTCGCGGATCTCCGCCATCGCGGCGGAGATCAAGAAGCAGAACGCGACCAAGGTCCGTGTCTTCGGCTTCACCGACAACCTCGGCTCCTCCGCCCACGGCGACGTGCTCTCCAAGCAGCGCGCCGACGCGGTGCACGGGGTCCTGTCGAAGGAGCTCGGCTCCACGATCACCTTCGAGATCCGTGGATACGGCGAGCAGTACCCGATCGCCAGCAACAGCAACGAAGAGGGCAGGAAGAAGAACCGGCGCGTGGAGGTCTCCTTCCCGCGCGGCACCGCTTCCTGACCTCCTCCGCGAGGCACGCGAGCGACGCATGCGGCGGCGCACGCACAGCGCGCGAAGGGCCCGGCACCGCGGCTCCTGGAACCCCAGGGCCGCGGTGCCGGGCCTTCGCTGTGCGGCGGGGCCCGCCCGATCCCGAACCGATCCCGATCCCGAACCGATCCCGAACCGATCCCGATCCCGAACCGATCCCGATCCCGAACCGATCCCGATCCCGAACCCGGCCACGGCCCCGCCGTGCGAACCGGAACGGCCCGGACGGCGCCCCCCGGCAGCGGGGGAGCACCGTCCGGGCCGGACGGACTACTTGACGGTGATGGACGTGACGAACGCGTCCAGGTCGCCGGCGGTCAGCTGGTCCTTGACCGCGTTGATGCGGATGGCGAACGGCACGCCCTTGGAGTCGACGCCGGCCACCACGACACCCGTCATCGGGGTCCCGACGGTCGGGGTGTCCTCCTTGCCGTCGGCGGTGAACTCGTAGTCGATCCTGCGGGCCTCCCGGGCGCTGTCCGCGCCTTCGAGCCGTACGTCCTCGGTGTCCTTGCGGGTGGCGCCGAGGCCGAGCCCCGCGCCCGCGGCGGCCGCGGCCTCACCGGCCGTGCTGACGCCGGTGGCGAAGTTCAGCTGGACCGAGACCATGCCGGTACGTACGCCGTCCTCGGTCCTGAGGGCGACGGCGGCGTTGTTCTTGCTGCGCTTGTCCGCCGGCTGCTCGGCGTACCCCTTGTTCTTCGGGTAGCCGACGGACAGGCTCTTGGTGTCCAGCGTGCCCCAGCCCTCCGGGACCGCGGCGGTGTCGTCGCTGCCGCAGCCCGTGAGCAGGGCCAGGGCGATGACGGCCGCGGCGGCCGCGCCGAGCGGCCGGGACTTCTTGGGTGTGGACGTGGTCATGGCCGTCATCGGTGCTCGCCTCTTCGTCGTGCGGTCGGTCGACGTGCTCACTTCGCGCAGTAGCTGTAGGGAAGATACGTGCGATTGTCGCCCTGCGGGGCGCCGAGGAACTGCGCGTCCGTCAGCGTTTCCTTCTTGTGCTCGTCGGAGATGGAGAAGCCGAGGCTCATGCCGAGCGAGACCTCGAAGCCGAACTCCTGGGCGTCCGTCTCGCCGTGGTAGCGCATCGTGCTGGAGAGGCCGTCGTCGAACATCATCTGCTCGAAGGGGTCGCTGCCCGCGGGCCGCTTGTCCATGGCGTGGTCGCCGAACATGTACTCGAACGGGGCGGTGTTGTTGCCGGAACCGTCCAGCCACTGCTCGGCGATGGCCCGCTTGTCCTCGGTGGCCTTGTCGGTGTCCTTGCCGAAGATGATCGAGTTCGTCTGGACGTCGATGCCGGAGTCGCCGGAGGAGTCGCCGACGCTGCCCTTGCCGCCGCGCTTGTCCTGGCCCTTCTCGCCGTTGTCGCCGCCCACCTCGACCTTGCCGGAGGTGGAGCCCTTGTCCACCGTCTGCGTCATGTCGATCCGGACGATCTTCCCGGTCTTCTGGTCACGGGTGACGGTGATGGCGCCGGTGTGGTTCTCCTTGCCGCCCAGGCTGCCCTTGACCGGCCCGGCGTTACCGCTGAGCTTGCCCTCGAGTTCGAGCTTGGCGGTGTACGTGTACGACTCGTTGCCGTTCACGTCGTCCTTGGTGATCGTCACCTCGGGGGAGAACTTGGCCTTGCCGCCCAGCTTGGCGCCGAGCTCGGTCTCGTCGCCCGACTTGATGGAGAGCCCGCCGTCCGCGTACGCGTTGAGCCCGACGGTCGAGTAGGAGATCTTCTTGTCGCCGATCTTCTTCTCGATGGCTTCCTTCTTCTCGGCCCACTTCATGCCCGAGTACCAGCCGCCGCCGTAGCCGCCGCTGTGCTTGGTGGCGGTCTCCCACATCTTCATCTCCTCGATGTCGTCCCGCATCTTCTGAGCCTCTTCCTCGCTCTTGAAGATCCAGGTGTCACCGTTGGTGATCTTGATGCCGCCGCCGATGTCGATGTCCGCCTTGCCGAGGCTGCCGAGCTTGACGCCCGGGGTGCTGGCGGTGGCGCCCGCCGAGGCCGCGTCGGTGAAGGTCATGGTGACCTGTTTGTCGTTCTCGTCGACCTCGCCGTCCCCGTTCACATCGGAGTTGGCCCGGGACACCTTCTGCTGGAAGCCGTACTCCTCGCCCCACTCGAACCAGCCGATCTTGACCTTGCCGCCCGCCGTGTCCGAGATGCTGGAGACCTGGCACATCTTGGGTTCGTAGTCGGCATCGGTCTTCGGCTTGGCCTCCGGCTCCGCGCCACCGCCGGTGGAGCAGGACCCGCCCTCGCCGGCGAGCGAGCTGATCGCGCACCGGATGCGCTCGCCGATCTTCCCGCCGACCCCGGCCATCGCCATGGCGCCGATCAGCATGACGACGAGGGTGACCACGCCGAGGTACTCCATGGCGGTGGCCCCGCCGTCCCGCCAGTTGTACGAGTACTGCGGCGGGGGAGGGGGCTGCGTGGCGCGCTCCTCCAGCAGCCGGTCTACGGCCACACCCGCGGCGGCGCCCGTGGCCAGCGAGACGACCGGCATCAGGACACCCTCGATGCCGACGACGTTCCACGAGACGGCGAAGCCGTACACCAGGCCGGCCAGGGGCACGGCCAGGGCGCCGAGCAGATGGACGACGCGGGATTCGCGGTGCTCGTCGGGGAGTACGCGCGCGGCGGCCAGCACCGTCAGCAGAGTCACGACGAGGCTGGGTACGTGCATGAGCGCGAGGCGCCAGCCGAACGACTCCAGCCGCTCCCCGCTGCCCAGCAGTTCGACCAGCACCCGGTCGGTCATGAAACCGGCGGCGATGTAGACCAGGGCCCCCGTCGCCCAACTGCGGGTCAACGCGAAGAACCGGTTGCTGTGTTCACGCTGATACAAGGTGCCGGGCCCGCCCGGACCGCGATGCCCCACCGATATGTGGCTCGCGCTCCTGTCCCCCCAGCCGCCGCCACCGCTCACGGTTCAACCTCTCTCCGGCACACGGGTGTTGCCTGTCGCTCGTGAGCGTAGGGGCGGAAACCGGCGGTGGCGCGGGCCCCCGGCCCCAAAGGCGGGCCCAACGCCGAGGCCGGTGATCAGCGCGTTCGTGTCCGTCCGGCGGGCCGGTCCGACGCGGCGGGTACGCCGGTTCCGCATTTGGGCCGTCCGTGGGTCCGTGGGCCCACGCCGGAGCCGTCGCGGCTCATTACGCTCGAACGTGCCGGTCGTCGCCGACCACGACACCGCCGCCGTCCACGCCTGTGATCCGGGCGCTCGCCATGGCCCGTATCCGGGCGAACCCATGGGCATTCCGACCACCGGTGGCACACGTTCGACCGGGCACCAACCTCTCATGCTCGATTTGCGCACGCGAATACACATGTTCACGCTGTGATGGGGTGAGGCGTCGATGAGTACCGGCTTCTTCTACTCGTACCACCTGGGCTGGACCCGGCTGGACGCCCAGACTCTGCTGGGTGACCTCGAAGCGGAGGGGCTGCGGCTGTCGCATCCGGCGACCGGGCGCACCGTGCTCGTCAGCCAGGACGCCGCGTCGGCCGGGGCGCGTTCGCCCGTCACCCGGGAGCAGTTGCTGTCCATTGCCGGACTGCAAAGGCTCGACGAGATCGGGTTCCGGCTGTGGGTGAGCGGTGCCATGGATGTCCTCGTACGCGTCCGACGGGCGCGGCGCGGGGCCGTGGCCGTCGAATTCGGCCTGGGTGAGCTGCCCCCCGAGGAGCAGGACCGGGCCGTGAGCGCCATACGGCGGACCATCGGACGCGCGTCCGTCCTGTGCATCGGCTTTGTCGTCGACCGGCGTGGCGCAACCTCGGCGACCGACTGGGACGGGGTCGTCATCGACGGCGCGGCCCCTCTCGACGAGTGGCCCGATGTCGTCGCCGTGCGCGAGGAAATCGCCGCCGCGCACCCGCAGTTGGCGTTCCTCGACTCGGTCGGGCACTCCCCGTGGCGGGTGTTCGGGAAATCGGTGCTCAGCGTGTGACGGGGCGGCGCCGGCCCCGCACGGGGGCACGCGATACCGCTCCCGCGCGGTGCGGCGCCCTCTCGCGGAGCCCTGTCCGTCAGTGGGCCCAGGGGCCCAAGACGCCCGCGACCTGGGAGGTTAGCGTCACCTTCGTAACGGATCAGGGCCCGGCCCGGCGCTCCCCCATGGCGCCGGGCCGGGCGGCTACCAGAGGGTGACGGCAGAGTGCAGACGGCGGAACAGCTCACGCTGACCGACGAGGAGTCCCGGCTCCTCCAGCAGGGTTTGGCCGAGTGGAGCGGCCCGGCCCGCTGTACCGAGGAATTCGCCGTCGCCATGGGGTTCGACGGTACCGAGGATCTGCACCGCAGAGGCATCGCGATCCGCGGCGCCCTCGCCGCACGGGAGCCGCTGGCCCCGATGGACTGGGCACGGGCACTGCTGGCCACCGAACTCGCCTTCGCCAGTGAGGTGGTCGGCTCCGGGTACGGGTGGTCCACGACGACGGGATGGCCCGACGACCTCACGGTGCGCGTCCTGCGCAACACCCAGCTGAAGCTGATCCGCACGGTCGGCCCGCTGGTCGGCCGGGGACTCGGCACCCGCCCCACCGGTGCCTGACGCGTCCCCCGCCACGGCCCACGGGGGTGCGGGCGGGTGCCAGGGGCGCGGGAGGGCCCGTTACGCGTCGCTCGCGGCCGTGACGTGCACCTCGACCCGGGCGCCCGGCCGCAGTCCCCACTGTTCCATCGCCCCGGCCTCGGACTCCAGCACGTGCCGGGCGCGCAGGCGCGGCAGCCCGAGGCGGCCGGGCTTCATCGTGCGGACCGCCAGCACATTGAACTTCCGGTCCAGATACGCCACATCGATGGTGAACCGCATCCGGAAGGTGTGCACGCTCCCGCACGGCGTGAGCATCAGTGCCCCCTCGATCCCGTCCTGCCCCAGCAGCCCCCGGGTCCGGGCCCGGTAGGAGGCCGCTATCCGCAGCGGAACCGCACACTCCCCGGTGTCCGTGCCGACCGTGACTGTTGCGTCGCCATCGCGCCATTTCCTCATGGGCACCGACCGTAGCCCCCGACGACGGATCATGGGTCCCGAACGGCGTCCAGTGGGCCCCAGGGCCCAAGCCCCCTGTCCTGCCGCCGGATTAAGGTCCCTGGTGTGGACGCAACGCTGATCGCCCTCGCCGCCCTCTGGGGCGCCGCCACCGGGCTGCTGGTCCCGCGTGCCGCGTACCGGTTCTCCGTCGAACCGGAGGAGGCCTGGCGCGACGCCTGCCCCGCCGGGCACCCGCTCACCGGTCCCGGCGGCGGCTGGTTCGGCCCGGCGCGGTGTACGGCCTGTGCGTCGGTGGCGCTCACCCACGTCCCCCGGACGACGGCCCCGGCCGACCACGGCCCGGACGGTGACCGGGTCCCCGAAGCCACCGAGGGTCCGGAAGCCGCATCAGGACCGGAAGCGACGGCGGGCGCGACGGCGGACGCGGTGCCGGGCGCGGACCGTATCCCCGTGTCGCCCGGCGGCCACTACGCCCCCCGCGTCCTCGCCCCCGTCATCACCGCGCTCGCCTGCACCGCGCTGGCGGCCGGCACCGGCACCAGGCCGGAGCTCGTGGCCTGGCTGCTGCTCGCCCCCGTCGCCGTGCTGCTCGCCGTGGTCGACAGCCGGGTGCACCGGCTGCCCGATCCGCTGACGCTGCCCCTGGCCGGTGCGGCCGTCCTGCTTCTGGGGGCCGTCGCCCTCCTTCCCGAACACGCCGGCTCCTGGACCTCCGGGCTGCTCGGAGGACTTGTCCTCGGCGGGTTCTACTTTGTGCTCTTCCTGATCAACCCGAACGGCATGGGCTTCGGCGATGTGAAGCTCGCACTGGCCCTGGGGATCGCCCTCGGCTGGTACGGCTGGGCGGTGCTGTTCGTCGGGGCCTTCGCGGGATTCCTGTACGGGGCGGTGTACGGCCTCGGACTGGTGATCCTGCGCCGCGCCGGGCGCAGGACGGGCATCCCGTTCGGTCCGTTCATGATCGCGGGAGCGCTGACCGGGCTGCTGCTGGGCGCCCTGGCGGCCTGACCCCCCCTGCCCCGGGCGGAATGCGGTCGCGGTCCCGGTGCCCGCCTGGAACGATTCCCGCATGCCAGAACAATCCCCCTCCTCCGGCCCCACCGGTTCCTCCCCCGGCTCCTCTTCCCCCGGCTCCTCCCCCGGCTCCTCCTCCGCCGCCTCCGACGAGCGGTTCGAGGCGCTCGTCCGCGAGGCCGGCACCGCCTCCGTGGACGGCTGGGACTTCTCGTGGCTCGACGGCCGGGCCACCGAGCAGCGGCCTTCGTGGGGCTACGCCCGCGCCATGGCGGACCGGCTGGCCCGCGCCCACGCCGCGCTGGACATCCAGACCGGCGGCGGCGAGGTCCTGGCCGCCGCGCCGAAGCTCCCGCGGCTGACCGTGGCCACCGAGTCCTGGCCCCCGAACGTCGCCAGGGCCACCGCCCTGCTGCACCCGCTCGGCGCCGTCGTCGTCGCGGACCCCGACGAGCCGCCGCTGCCCTTCGGCGACGAGGCCTTCGACCTGGTGGTCAGCCGGCATCCGGTGACCACCTGGTGGGAGGAGATCGCCAGGGTGCTCGCACCGGGCGGTACGTACTTCTCGCAGCAGGTCGGACCGGCGAGCGTCTTCGAGCTCGTCGAGTACTTCCTCGGCCCGCAGCCGACCGAGGTGCGCGGCGCCCGCGACCCCGGGGAGGCAGGTGCCGCCGCCAAGGCGGCCGGTCTCGACGTGGTCGATCTGCGGCCCGAGCGGCTGCGCACGGAGTTCTTCGACATCGGCGCTGTCGTCTACTTCCTGCGCAAGGTCATCTGGATGGTCCCCGGCTTCACGGTCGAGCGCTACCGCCCGCGACTGCTCGCCCTGCACCGGAAGATCGAGGCGGAGGGGCCCTTCGTCGCCACCACCACCCGCTTCCTGATCGAGGCCCGCAAGCCGGGCACCGTCCCGCCCGAGGTCCGGCGCACCGCGTAGTGCTGGGACCTGTCCGGGGCGGTGTCCGGTACGTCGTACCCGGGCCCGTCCCGTAGGGGCCCGCAACATCCCCTCCCTTCAACGTACTTACTCCGTACGCCAGTTCACCGAGGCCCCGCAGGCAACGGGAACGCGGCCGTAGCCGTCCTACCTTTGGGAGGTACGAGCCTGATGACGGAGCGTGCGGAGAGGGGTGGGCAGGTCATGACGGTGGAGAGGGAAGAGCCCGGCGGGCCGGCCGGCCGGGCTCGGAGCGGCAATCCCGACTGGCTCAAGGGCGCCCGCATCACCGCGGTCCAGGGCGTCTTCTACCGGCCGGAGGGCCGCGCGGGCGAACCGGAGGCCGTCGAGTTCGTGCTCGACGACGGGCAGTCGGTCCTGCTGACCTGCGCCTCCGACCGGACGCTTCGGGTCACCCCCGGCGCCTGGCCGGAGCTGCCGGACTGGTGTGTGCCCGCCAGTCAGTGGCAGCACGCCGCCCTGACGAATCTGCCCCCGGCGCCGTACGGGGGAGCCTGGACGGTCACCGGTACGCACGAGCGCCGCGACGGGAGGGGCGAGGTGCACGAGGCCGTCATCCGGTGCGAGGACGGGGACTTCGTGGTCATCGGCGGGGACACGATGGCGGTCCGCTTCGTCCGCCACTGACGGGAACGCCCGTCACTGACCGAGGACGCCGTCACTGACCCGAGGCCCCGCCGCCAACCCCGAGAATGCCCGCGCCCGCGTGCTCCCCGAGGCCGCCCGCGCTCCCCGAGAACGCCTCCGCGCCCCCCGCGCCCCGGCCCCCGCGAGGCGGCCCGTTACGCGTGCGGTCCCACGGTCACCTTTCCCACCGTCAGCTCCGCCCTGCCCTCCAGCACTTCGGCCACCCGCTCCACCTGTTCCTCCAGGGCCCGCAGCCGCGCGGGCCCCAGCGGGTTCAGCGGCTCCACCGTCACCGTGATCCGGCGCCCCGAGCGGCGCTGGTGCCAGACCCCGGCGACCGTGCCGTCGACCAGCAGCGTCGGGTGGTTCCCCGCCTGGCCGCGCGCCAGGGCCCGCTCGTACGCGGCACCCGGGAACAGCCGCTCACGGGGCTGGGAGGCGATGGTGAACGCGTCGAAGTACGGCAGCAGGAGCACACCCCGCGCGGCATCGGCCGGGAACGCGGTGTCACCCGCCACCACCCAGGCGGGTCCGGCGTCCTCGAACACCACCTCCTCGATCGCTCCCGCCGAGGCCAGTGAGGCGAACAGCCCGTCGGCCCAGCCCTTCGGCGCGGCGAGCCACTTCGCGAAGTGCCCGGACGTGGCGGGGCCGTACGCGTGCAGATAGCGCTCCACCAGGGCGGCCAGCGCCTGCGGGCCGGGCATCGGGGTACCGCCCGGGTTGGTGTACGTGGCCTTGCGGCCGCGGTTCGGGGCGTAGCGGAGGGCGCCCCGGTGGCCCGCCAGATGGAGCACCTGCCGCCAGCGCGGCCACATCGTCCGGAAACCGGGCATCACCGGGTCTCCGGCCCACGGCCCGGTACGGGCGACGACCTCGTCGCCGAGCTCGTCGATCGTCAGCTCCGCCCCGGTCAGGGCGTCGGCCACGGCGGCGACGACCGCCTCCACCTGATCCGGTGTCATCCGGGCGTCCTTGGCGAACGGACCGGTTCCGGTGGGTACGGCGGACAGGGCGCCGGTCCAGAGCGGCAGCTCGTCGGCGGGGAGCAGATGGACGGTCCCGCGCGGTCCGAACGTCTTGACCAGGGTGCGGTCGGTCCACAGGGCCCGGCGGACATCGGCACGGGTCACCCCGGCGGCGCGCACCCCGATGGAGAGCTCGGCGGCGGAGAGCACCTGGGCATGGGCTCCGAGCATCGCGCCCACGGCCCCGCGGGGTGAGCCGCCCGACGAGGCACCGCCCGACGAGGCACCGGCCGAAGGGGGGCCGGCCGGGGCGGGGGGCAGTTGCTGGCGGGACAGCCGCCGCGCGTTCGCCTCGGGCCAGGTCACGGTCACGGTGCGGGCTCGTGTCGTCATGCGACCGAATCTAGGACGTCAATAGGCCGGAAACTGTCCTCTTGGGAGTGCTCCACCGGCCGCGTCAAGCCCGCGCCCGCCGCCGTACGCCGTCCCCGGCAGGGGGTCCGGAGGCCTTCCGGGGCCCCGTGCGCCCCCGGGTTCCGTGCCCGGACCGCAGTCCGGCGGATCCGGAGAGTAGTTGTGGAGTGGCGTGGCACCCAGCAGCACATACGAAGGGTTATGGTGGAAACCCCCCCCTCGGGCCGGTCCGTATCCCCCCCACGGACCGGCCCGTTTTTTTGTGCGCCGGTCGTGAACCGGCGCGGGGTCAGCCCCGTCCGGCCCAGATGTTGGTGCCCGCGGTGTCGACGGCGAAGGTGTCGATCTCCGTCAACTCCTCCGCGGACAGCGGCGGTCCAGCCAGCGCGGCCACGTTCTGCTCCAGCTGGCCCACGCTCGAAGCGCCGATCAGGGCCGACGTCATCCGGCTGTCGCGCAGCACCCAGCCGATCGCCAGCTGGGCGAGCGACTGGCCCCTGCGCCGGGCGATGCCGTCGAGCCCGTTGAGGCGGCGGATCACCTCGTCGGAGAGCAGGCTCGGGTCGAGGGACTTGCCCTGGGTGGCGCGCGAGCCCGCCGGGATGCCCTTGAGGTACTTGTCCGTGAGCAGGCCCTGCGCGAGCGGCACGAAGGAGATGCAGCCCATGCCGGCCGCCTCCAGCGTGTCGAGCAGCCCGTCGTCCTCGGTCCAGCGGTTGATCATCGAGTAGGACGGCTGGTGGATCAGGGCCGGGACGCGCATCTCCCGGAGCAGCCGGGCCGCCTCGGCGGTCTGCGCCGCGTTGTACGAGGACACACCCACGTAGAGCGCCTTGCCCTGCTGTACGGCGGAGGCCAGGGCCCCCATCGTCTCCTCCAGCGGAGTGTCCGGGTCGAAGCGGTGCGAGTAGAAGATGTCGACGTGGTCCAGGCCCATGCGCTTCAGTGAGGCGTCGAGCGAGGACAGCAGGTACTTGCGGGAGCCCCACTCACCGTACGGGCCGGGGTGCATCTCGTATCCGGCCTTGGTGGAGATGACCAGCTCGTCGCGGTACGGGGTGAAGTCCTGCCGGAACAGCTTGCCGAAGTTGAGCTCGGCGGAGCCGGGCGGCGGACCGTAGTTATTGGCCAGATCGAAGTGGGTCACGCCGAGGTCGAAGGCGCGCCGGAGGATCGCCCGCTGGGAGTCCAGCGTGCGGTCGTCACCGAAGTTGTGCCACAGGCCGAGCGAGAGTGCGGGCAGTTTGAGCCCGCTGCGGCCGGTGCGGCGGTACTCCATGGAGTCGTAGCGCGAATCGACAGCGCGGTAGGGAAGAGAATGAGTCACGTTTGTCTCTTTATCACGGTGTTGTGACAGACCGGGTTGGGCCCCCGTGACCCGCTCGCAGTAATGTGGCGGCTTCGGGGAATGCCGATGTGCGGCGCGGCGAAAGCCTGCGGACCGTGCGGACCTTTGTGGCGATCTCCCCACGGGGGACGGGCCCCGGACCCCCCGGAGACGGGGCGGACGGGCCTGCGGCCCGTACGGAACCGAGAGGGTGAACTCAGTGAACTTGCGTGACCTGGTGTACGGGCTCTACGCACGCCGGGTGGAAGGCCGCCTGGACCACGCCCAGGTACCGAAGCACATCGGGGTCATTCTCGACGGCAACCGGCGATGGGCGAAGGCGTCCGGCGGTTCGGCCGTCCAGGGGCACCAGGCCGGTGCGGACAAGATCTCCGACCTGCTCGGCTGGTGCAACGAGACCGATGTCGAGGTCGTCACCCTCTGGCTGCTTTCCACGGACAACTTCGACCGGCCCGAGGCCGAGCTGACCCCCCTGCTGGGCATTATCGAGAACACCGTGCGCAACCTCGCGGCGGACGGGCGGTGGCGGGTCCATCACGTCGGCACGCTCGATCTCCTGCCGGCGGACACGCAGACCGTCCTCAAGGAGGCGGAGGCGGCCACGTCCGATATCGACGGAATAATCGTCAATGTCGCAGTTGGCTACGGTGGTCGCCAGGAGATCGCCGACGCGGTCAGATCGCTCCTGCTGGAGCACTCCGAGAAGGGCACGACCTTCGAGGAGCTGGCGGAGGTCGTCTCCACGGACCTGATCTCCGAACACCTCTACACCCGGGGGCAGCCGGACCCGGACCTGGTGATCCGTACCAGCGGGGAGCAGCGGCTGTCGGGCTTCATGCTCTGGCAGAGCGCCCATTCGGAGTACTACTTCTGCGAGGTCTTCTGGCCGGCCTTCCGCAAGGTCGACTTCCTGCGCGCGCTGCGCGACTACGCGGCACGCGGCAGGCGCTACGGGGCCTGAACGCGCCCCTTCCCCGGACGGCCCAAGCCCTCCCCTTCCTGCAGGGGAGGGCTTTCGCGTGGCCGGACGGCCCCGGGCCGTCACCGCCCGTACACCAGGACTGTTCATCACCGTGTCATATGCGGTGGCATGGCTTCGGGTGTTCGAGGGAATACCCCTGACAGGTCGACATCCGGTCAGTAACCGGGCGGATGTCGCATCCAAGTGAGCGGCTCCCAGCCCGCTCGCCCGGGAGGCCCTTTGCACACGAAGGACCGTACGCAACGTGCGGCCGACGCGGAGGGCCGGCGTTCGGCCCTCACGCGAGGGTCAGAACCCGGTCCGTCCTCTCCCTTTGGGAAGTTCCGCGACGTCCGTCGCACTCCCCGACCTCGTCCGAGGGGGTACGTCCTTCCGTGGTGACCAGTACAAAGCGCCGCATGCCCGACCGGCGCACCTACGTTCTCGACACCAGCGTCCTGCTGGCCGACCCCAACGCCATGGCCCGATTCGACGAGCACGAAGTGGTGCTGCCGATCGTGGTGGTCACGGAGCTGGAGGCCAAACGGCATCACCCCGAACTCGGCTACTTCGCCCGGCAGGCGCTGCGCCTGCTGGACGACTTCCGGGTCCGGTACGGCCGGCTGGACGCCCCGATCCCGCTCGGGGATCTGGGCGGGACGCTCCGTGTCGAACTCAACCACTCCGATCCCGGCGTACTCCCCGCCGGCTACCGGTTGGGGGACAACGACTCACGGATTCTCGCGGTCGCGCGCAACCTCCAGGCCGAGGGGTACGACGTCACGGTCGTCTCCAAGGACCTGCCGTTGCGGATCAAGGCGTCCTCGGTCGGCCTCCTCGCCGAGGAGTACCGCGCCGAGCTCGCCATCACCGACTCCGGCTGGACCGGCATGGCCGAACTGTCCCTCGCCGGGGAGCAGGTGGATCTGCTGTTCAGTGAGGAGACGCTGTACGTCCCCGAGGCGGCCGAACTGCCCGTGCACACCGGGCTGGTCCTCCAGTCGGAGCGCGGCAAGGCGCTCGGCCGGGTCACGGCCGAGGGCCTCGTCCGGCTGGTGCGCGGCGACCGGGAGGCCTTCGGGATCCACGGCCGCAGCGCGGAACAGCGGATCGCCCTGGACGTCCTCCTCGACCAGGACGTCGGCATCGTGTCGCTGGGCGGCCGGGCGGGTACCGGAAAGTCGGCCCTGGCGCTCTGCGCCGGTCTGGAAGCGGTGCTGGAGCGGCAGCAGCACAAGAAGGTGATGGTCTTCCGTCCGCTCTACGCGGTCGGCGGACAGGAGCTCGGCTATCTCCCCGGCAGCGAGGCCGAGAAGATGAGCCCCTGGGCGCAGGCCGTCTTCGACACGCTCTCGGCCGTCGCCGGACGCGAGGTCATCGAGGAGGTGCTGGGGCGCGGGATGCTGGAGGTTCTGCCGCTCACTCATATCCGGGGCCGTTCGCTCCACGACGCGTTCGTGATCGTGGACGAGGCGCAGTCGCTCGAACGGAACGTCCTGCTGACCGTGTTGTCCCGGATCGGGGCGAATTCCCGGGTGGTGCTCACGCATGACGTGGCCCAGCGGGACAACCTCAGGGTCGGCCGGTACGACGGAGTCGTCGCCGTGGTCGAAAAGCTGAAGGGCCATCCGCTCTTCTCCCACATCACGCTCACCCGCTCCGAGCGGTCGCAGATCGCCGCGCTGGTGACCGAAATGCTGGAGGAAGGCCAGATCTGACCTGGCTTGACCCAATGATGCCGCCCGGCGAGCCAAGGAGCTTAGCCGGGCGGCATTGTGCTGCGCCGTCATTTCCGAAAAACGGTTGACCCAAACGAGGTGTGAGCTTTCACACTCGGCACAGAATTGCCTCACGACGTGCCTGTCCGGCAGAGTCTTGCTTCCGTCAGGCCCCGCATACGGCACATGGGCACCTCAAGAGGCGCCGCGCACCACACAACTCAACAATCGCCGTCCGTATGCCGCCCGCGAGCACCACGCGGCACTCCTCCCAGGAGGAGTCGCCCACCGGGCCCGTGCCTCCCGTGACCCAAGCAGTAGGGAGGCCAGTGTCAAGGGCACGATTGCGCCCGCGAGGTCACCTAAGCGGGCGATGCTGGAAGGACACCGTGTGAGCCGGATCTCGGTCCGGGGGTTCGCCGTGGCATCTGCCACTGCGGTCACCACCGTAGGCGCCGTCGTAGGCGTTGCTTCGGGCAGCACTCCCGCTGCCGACGACAACAACTTCGAGGCGACCGCAGCCGACACCACGCTGCTCGCAGACATCCCCGCGGGCCAGCAGGCCCAGGTGCAGACTGCTTCGCTGACGCAGCAGGCCGATGCCCAGGCATCCGCCGCCGACGCCGCGGCGAAGAAGTCCGCCGAGGAGACGGCCCGCATCCAGGCCGCCAAGGACGCCAAGTCGAAGAAGGCGGCGGCCGAGGAGCGGGCCGAGGCCGAGCGCCAGGAGAAGAAGGACCGCGCCGAGCGCGCGAGCCGTTCCTCCGTCCGCGACGCGTCCTCCTTCTCCGCGAAGGGCTCGTACAGCGTGGCCGAAGTCCAGGCGATGGCACGGCAGATGGTCCCCGCGGACCAGTTCCAGTGCTTCAGCAACATCGTGAACCACGAGTCGACCTGGAACTACCGCGCGAGCAACCCGTCCTCCGGGGCGTACGGGCTCGTCCAGGCCCTCCCGGGCTCCAAGATGTCGTCCGCCGGCGCCGACTGGCAGACCAACCCGGCCACCCAGATCAAGTGGGGCCTCAGCTACATGGACGGCCGCTACGGCAGCCCGTGCGGCGCCTGGTCCTTCTGGCAGGCCAACCACTGGTACTAGGGGGACGGGCGGAGCCTTCCGAGGCTCGGCTCCCCACCCCGCGAAGCCCCTCACCGTCCTGCGGTGGGGGGCTTCGCGCGTGTACGGTCACCATCGGGCGCGCCGGGGGAGCGAGGGGGCGCACGATGGGGGAAAGGGAAAGACATGTCGAAACTGCCGGGTTGGCTCGGCCGCGTCGGCGCCGAACTGACCGATCTGGGCGCACGCCTGGACGAGAAGCGGGCGCAGGCCGAGTCGGACGCCGACGAGCGGGTGTCCCGCAGCCAGGCCGAGGCAGTGGGTGAGCCGGCGGACGCCGGGGGCAGCGCCTCGGTGCCGGCGCCGCCCGCGTACGCTCCCGCCGTCGCCGCCAAACCCGATCCGGTAGCGGCGATTCCCTGGGGGATGCGGGTCGCGGCCGAGGCCGGCTGGCGGCTGCTCGTGCTGGCGGGCACGCTCTGGGTGCTGATGCGGGTCATCAGCGCCGTACAGCTCGTCGTACTGGCCTTCGTGGCGGCCCTGCTCGTCACCGCGATGCTCCAGCCGACCGTGGTCCGGCTGCGGCGGCTCGGACTGCCGCGCGGTCTCGCCACGGCCGTCACCGCCGTACTGGGCTTCGTCATCATGGGGCTGGTCGGCTGGTTCGTGGTCTGGCAGGTGATGGACAACCTCGACACGCTCTCCGACAAGGTCCGCGACGGTATCGACGAGTTGAAGCGCTGGCTGCTCGACAGCCCCTTCCATGTCACCGAGTCGCAGATCAACGACATCGCCAAGAACCTCAGCGACACCATCGGCACCAACACGGAGGAGATCACCTCCGCCGGGCTCCAGGGCGTCACCGTGATGGTGGAGTTCCTCACCGGGATGCTGCTGGCGATGTTCTCGACGCTCTTCCTGCTGTACGACGGCAAGCGCATCTGGCACTGGGTGCTGAAGCTCGTGCCCGCCCAGGCCCGGCCGGGGGTCGCGGGCGCCGGGCCGCGCGCCTGGCGCACGCTGACCGCCTACGTGCGCGGCACGGTGATCGTCGCGCTGATCGACGCGATCTTCATCGGGCTGGGGATCTACTGCCTCAATGTGCCGATGGCGGTCCCGCTGGCCGTCTTCATCTTCCTGTTCGCCTTCATCCCGCTGGTCGGCGCCGTGGTCTCCGGGGCCCTCGCGGTGGTCGTCGCACTGGTCACCGAGGGCGTGGTCACCGCACTGTTGGTGCTGGCCGTGGTCCTCACGGTGCAGCAGATCGAGGGCCACATCCTCCAGCCGTTCATCCTCGGGCGCGCCGTCCGGGTCCATCCGCTGGCCGTGGTGCTCTCGGTCGCGGCGGGCGGCATGATCGCGGGCATCGGCGGCGCGGTGGTCGCCGTACCGCTGGTCGCCGTGACCAATACGGTGGTCGGCTATCTGCGGGCCTATGGGCAGGAGGAGGCCCGGCGCCACTCAGCACCACCGCGGGGCGCCCCGGCTCTCGAAGTGGCCCCGATCCCGTCACCCGGGCTGCCCCCGAACGACCCGGACGGGGTTTCCGCGGACGCGGCGGACGCCCACGGCGGCCCGCCGCAGCCGGAGAAGTGACAAGCGGCCCCGGTTGCCGAGCGGCTCCGGTGGCCGAGCGGCCCCGGTGGCCGAGCGGCTCCGGCGGCCGGGAAAAGAAAAGGAAGAAGGGCCCCGTGGACGGTCGGTCGTCCTCGGGGCCCTTCTCGTATCAGGGGTACTGCTGTGTCACTCGGCGAGCACGGCCTCGGCTTCGAGGGTCACGCCGACCGCCTGGATCACCGAAGCGATCTTGACGGCTTCCTGAATGGTCTCACGATCCACGCCGGCCTTGCGCAGCACCTGCTCGTGGGAGTCGAGGCACTGGCCGCAGCCGTTGATCGCGGAGACGGCGAGCGACCACAGCTCGAAGTCGACCTTCTCCACGCCCGGCTTGCCGATGACGTTCATCCGCAGGCCCGCACGGAGCGTGCCGTACTCCGGGTCCGACAGCAGGTGCCGGGTCCGGTAGAAGACGTTGTTCATCGCCATGATGGCCGCCGCGGACTTCGCCGCGGTGTACGCCTCGGCGGAGAGCGCGGCCTTGGCCTCCGGCTCCAGCTCGCGCAGCACCTTCGGCGAGCGCGAGGCGATCGCGCAGGCCAGGACGGTGCCCCAGAGCTGCTGCTGCGGAAGTTCGCTGTTCCCGATGACCGAACCGAGGTTCAGCTTCAGGTCCTTGGCGAAGTCCGGTATGGCGGCCTTCAGTTCGTCGAGTGCCATGTTTGTGTCAGCTCACTCGCCCGAGAGGAGGGCGACCGGGTCGAGGGTGTTCTCGCCCTTGGTCCAGTTGCAGGGGCACAGCTCGTCGGTCTGCAGGGCGTCGAGGACCCGCAGGACCTCCTTGGGGTTACGGCCCACGGAACCGGCGGTCACCATCGTGAACTGGATCTCGTTGTTCTGGTCGACGATGAAGACGGCGCGCTGCGCGAAGCCGTCCTCGCCCTCGATGCCGAGGTCACGCATGAGCTCGTGCTTCGAGTCGGCCAGCATCGGGAAGGGCAGGTCGGTCAGGTCCGGGTGGTCCTTGCGCCAGGCGTGGTGCACGAACTCGGAGTCACCGGAGAAGCCCAGGATCTGCGCGTCGCGGTCGGCGAACTCCTCGTTCAGCTTGCCGAAGGCGGCGATCTCGGTGGGGCACACGAAGGTGAAGTCCTTCGGCCACGCAAAGACGATCTTCCACTTGCCCTCGTAGGTCTTGTGGTTGATCTGCTCGAACTCCTTGCCGCTCTCCAGCGAAACACAAGCAGTCAGGTCGAACTCGGGGAACTTGTCACCGACAGTGAGCACGCGCTCTCCTTGAAGCGTAGGAAATCCCCTTTTGAGGGAGTTCCTGAGGGTTGGACACGTCCTACCTTGGCACAGAGTGCATTGATCACGGAAATAGCTACACTCGGTTGTGATGATCGGAGGTGCCTATCAGTGGCCCAGGGAAATCAGGGCATCAGGCCCAAACAGCCCAGTCTCTCGCAGCTGCGCGCCTTCACTGCCGTGGCGGAACAACTGCACTTCAGGGACGCGGCGGCAGCAATCGGGATGAGTCAGCCGGCACTCTCCGGAGCCGTGTCGGCACTGGAGGAGGCACTGGGTGTCCAGCTCATCGAGCGTACGACGCGCAAGGTACTGCTCTCGCCCGCGGGGGAGCGGCTCGCGGTGCGGGCCAGGGCGGTGCTGGAGGCCGTCGGCGAGCTGATGGAGGAGGCGGAGGCGGTCCGGGCGCCCTTCACCGGGGTGCTCCGGCTCGGTGTGATCCCGACCGTCGCCCCGTATCTGCTGCCGACCGTGCTCCGGCTGGTCCATGAGCGCTACCCGGTCCTCGACCTCCAGGTCCACGAGGAGCAGACCTCCTCACTGCTGGAGGGGCTGGCCGGCGGACGGCTGGACCTGCTGCTGCTCGCCGTGCCGCTGGGTGTGCCCGGGGTGACCGAGCTGCCGCTGTTCGACGAGGACTTCGTCCTCGTCATGGAGCGGAAGCACTGGCTGGGCGGCCGGGCCGACATTCCGCGCGAGGCGCTGCGCGAGCTGCCGCTGCTCCTGCTCGACGAGGGGCACTGCCTGCGCGACCAGGCCCTGGACATCTGCCGGGAGGCCGGGCGCAAGGAAGGGGCGCCGGTGACCACGACCGCCGCCGGGCTCTCCACCCTGGTGCAGCTGGTCGCGGGCGGGCTCGGTGTCACACTGCTGCCGCGCACCGCGGTGATCGTGGAGACCGGGCGCAACGAGGCGCTGGCGACCGGGTACTTCGCGGACCCGGCGCCCTCGCGGCGGGTGGCGCTCGCGATGCGGAGCGGGACGGCGCGGCACGGGGATTTCGAGGAGCTCGCCGCCGCGCTGCGGGAGGCGATGGCGGCGCTGCCGGTACGGGTGGCGGCAGCCGGACGCGGCTGAGGGGCGGGCCGCCCTTGCGCGGCCCGCCCCCCCCATGCCCGTCCGGTGAACCGGGGCGGCTACTCCGTGCGCAGCCCGTCCGGGCGCATCAGGCGCCACAGCGAGGGCAGCGACAGCAGCGTCACCAGCAGGATCAGCCCCGCGCCCGCCCCCACCATCGGCAGGAACAGGAACCAGTCGGAGACCTTCTTCTCGATCATCCAGGTCAGCATCGCCCCGAGCGCGAGTCCGCCCAGGACCGCCACCGTGAGACCGAGCACCACCGGCACCGCGGTCTGCCACAGCACCGACCAGCCGAGCGTCGTACGCCGGGTGCCGAAGGCCACCAGGACCGACAGCAGCCGCTTGCGCTCCCGCAGCTGTTCCAGCTGGGTGACCAGCATGGACGCGGCGATCAGCAGCAGCGTCGCGGTCGCGCCCACCTGGAGGCCGGTCTGGATGCTCGCGTACTGCCGGTCGCGCTCCACCGAGTCGATGGTGACGAAGCGCATGGCGGGATCGATCCTGGCCGCCGTGTTGCGTACGTGCTCGGCGACGTCCGGCACGCTCTTGTCGACCCGGATCCGGGCGGTGATCGTCGCGCCGGGCAGCTTGCCCGCGTCGATCGCGCCGGTGGTGGCCATGATCCCCCAGTGGGGAGTGCCCATCGGGTCGTTGCGGCCCTCCACGGTCGGGGAATCGGCGGGCAGCGTCCACCGCACCGGCTTGGCGTTCCCGGAGCTGATCTCGACCTCCTTGCCCTTGCGGGCGGTCTCGTCGACCCAGCGGGACATGTCCTTGTCGCCCGCCGGGTGGGCGACGAAGGCGTCGCCGTCCTCGCAGGCGCCGATCTTCGCCAGCTCGCGCAGGGTGTCGCAGGTGCCGACCGACAGCGAGGTGGTGGGCTGCATGTCGTCATCGGAGTAGTCACCGGGCTTGGTCGCGTACGCCTCCACCGAGCCGATGACCAGTTCCACGCCCTTGGTGGCGCGGAACTGCTCGATGACCGAGGTGGCCGCGTCGCCCGTGACGTTCTCGGAGTAGGCGGCGAACTGGCCCCGCGAGGGGTCCTGGCCGGTGATCCGGTTGAAGTCGGCGTTCATCGCGGCGAAGAGCATCTGCAGGGCGATCGCTCCCGCCACCGCCACCGTGACCCCGCTGACCGCGCGTGACGCGGCCCCGCTGCTCAACTGGAGCCTGCGGGTGGCGAGCTGCCAGGGCACCGGGCCACCGCGCAACCGGTTCACGCACGCCTCGACCAGCCAGGGCAGCAGCAGCGCGAGCCCGACCAGCACCAGTACGGCACCGACGGTGATCGGAATCGGGTTCACGGGCGCGTACGGACCGACCCGGCCCGTGAATCCGAGCACCGCCAGACCGGCCAGCGGCACCAGCAGCCGCCACCACAGGCGGCGCCCCCGCTCACGCCCCCGGCGTACGAC
The DNA here is from genome assembly GCF_026341775.1 of Streptomyces sp. NBC_00654. NCBI lineage: Bacteria > Bacillati > Actinomycetota > Actinomycetes > Kitasatosporales > Streptomycetaceae > Streptomyces > Streptomyces sp. NBC_00654. Next base: position 1,527,913 of record NZ_JAPEOB010000001.1, read on the forward strand.
GCCCAGCGGCTCGATCACCACGGACCGCATCGCCGTCAGGGTGACGAGCACGGCGGTCAGCGGCACCGCCACCACGATGAGCGCCACCAGCAGGGGATCGGGCACCAGGTCGGCCGGGAACGCGCTGACGTCCCAGATCTCCACCGCACCGACGAACTGCCGCCCCACCAGGAAGAACCCCAGGCCGATCAGCAGCCCGAGCAGCGAGCCGAACAGCGCCTCCCCGGCCGCGATCCGGCGGGTCGTCCGGATGTCCGCGCCCACCAGCCGCAGTGCGGCCAGCCTGCGGTCGCGGCGGTCACCGCCGAAGCGCACGGCCGTCGCGATGAAGATCCCGACCGGGACGAGCAGCACGACGCAGACCATGATGGTCAGCAGCACGAGAAGAGGCGAGAACGGCTGGCCCGGACCGTCGTCGCCGTAGCCGGCGATCCGGTGCCCGCCATCGGCGGGAGTCAGTGTGCCGCTGCCCGCGTAGTACCGCAGCTCCCCGGGGGAGACGAGGCCCGCGTCCCCGATCGTGCCGACGGTCCGGAACGCCAGGCGTTCCCTGAGCAGGGTGTTCTCCGGTTCGGCCAGCAGCTTCCGCAGGGCGGGCGAGACCAGCATCTCGTCCGGTCCCGGGAAGCGGTCGACGCCCGGCGGGAGGACCGGGTGCGCACCGTCCGCCCGCATCAGCTGGCCCGAGATGGTCCGGTCGTGGTACTCGGTCCCGGCGTCGGCGCGGACCACCGAGGTGTCCGACTTCTTCGCCTGGGCGTCGGGGGAATCCGACATCCCGGCCTCGGTCCGGGCCTGTTCGCGGCCGGACCGCTGTTCGAGCATGTGCGGTACGGCGGAGGCGGTCAGCAGCAGTGCGACACCGAGGCCGACCCCGACCCCGGTCAGCAGCGTACGGATCCAGCCCTCGCGGCCCCCGGCGGCGGCGAACCGGATGCCGAGGCCGAGGTCGCGGAGCGTCGCCGCGCCGCGCGAGGGCGGCGCGGGACGCGGTGGCACCGCCGTGCCCCGCTTCTCGTCGAGCAGTGTCATACGGAGTGCTCCAAGTCGCGGGCCCGGCCGTCGCGCACGGTGACGTCACGGTCGGAGTAGGCGGCGACCCGGGTCTCGTGCGTCACCAGGACCACGGCGACGTTGGCGGACCGGGCGGCCTCGGTGAGCAGCTCCATGACCCGCTCGCCGTTCAGGGAGTCCAGCGCGCCGGTCGGCTCGTCCGCGAAGATCACCTTCGGGGAGGAGGCCAGCGCACGGGCCACGGCGACGCGCTGGCCCTGACCGCCGGAGACCTCGCCGGGACGCTTGGCGCCGAGGTCGTCGACCTCCAGGCGCGCCATCCATTCGAGGGCGGTGCGCTCGGCGGCCTTGCGCTTGACCCCGTCGAGCCGGAGCGGCAGCGCGACGTTCTCCACGCAGGTCAGCTCCGGGACGAGCTGGCCGAACTGGAACACGAAGCCGAACTCGCTGCGGCGCAGGGCGCTGCGCTCGGCGTCGGACATCGCCGACAGCTCACGGCCCGCGTAGGTGATGGTGCCCGAGTCGGGTGTGATGATCCCGGCGAGGCAGTGCAGCAGGGTGGACTTGCCGGAGCCGGAGGGGCCCATCACGGCGACGACCTCGCCGGGGTGGATCGAGAACGAGGCGCCGTCCAGGGCCGGCGTCGAACCATAGGCCTTGTGCAGGTCATGGGCGGCGAGCAGGGAGCCGTCGGGGATCACTTGGCCACCACCTCGGCGAGCCGGTCGAGCCGCGCGGCGGTCAGTTCCAGCCAGCGCAGGTCGGCCTCCAGATGGAACAGCGCGTGGTCGCAGATCAGCTGGTCGGCGAGGTCGCCCCGCCGCTTGCGGTCGGTGAGGATACGCATCAGGCGCAGGTGCTCCGCTCGCTGGGCGTCCAGCATCTCGGCGGCGCTGCGGCCGGTCAGGAGAGCCAGGACGACCTTGGTGTAGAGGGTCGACTGTAGGTAGGGTTCCGGTTTCTCCGGCTGGGCGAGCCAGCTGGAGACATCCGTGATCCCCGCGTCGGTGATGGCGTACCGCTTGCGCTCGGGGCCGCCGTCGCTCTCGACCCCGTCGACGACGACGAGGCCGTTCTTGAGCAGCCGGGACATGGTCGAGTAGACCTGCCCGTAGTGCAGGGGGCGGTCGTGGCCGAACTTCTCGTCGAAGGTCCGCTTGAGGTCATAGCCGTGGCGGGGGCCGGACTCCAGGAGTCCGAGCAGGGTGTGGCCGATTGACATGCCGAGCACTCTACATGGTGTGTATACCCCGGGTGTATACCCGGGCGGGCGAGGTCGCCTCCCGCCCGGGAACGGGCGGGGGCGAAGCCCTCAGCCGCCTCCGGGACCCGGTCCCGGAGGGCCCGGACCGTCCTGCGGACCCGGCCTGGCCCGGGGGTCGGCCCCCGGCTGCGGGCCGGGCCGCTCCTGCGCTCCGGGCCTGTCCTGCGGGCCGGGCCTGTCCTGCGCTCCGGGCCTGTCCTGCGCCGCGGCCTTCGGTGGCCGGCCGCGGCGGGCGATCGGGGCGGCCGAGCCCGGCAGCCGGCCCGCCTCCGCCAGCGCCCGGCGCAGCAGGAACTCGATCTGCGCGTTCGCGCTGCGCAGTTCGTCGGAGGCCCAGCGGGCCAGCGCGTCGTGCACCGCGGGGTCGAGCCGCAGCAGCATCTGCTTGCGCTGCTGCGGCCGCGACGCCGGTGCGCGCCGGGGAGGCGTCTGTTCGGTCACTGGTAGAGCGTGCCCGTGTTGAGGACCGGCTGCGCCGCACGATCACCGCACAGCACCACCATGAGGTTGCTGACCATGGCCGCCTTGCGCTCGGAGTCGAGCTCGACGATGTCCTGCTCGGCGATCCGGGTCAGGGCCATCTCGACCATGCCGACCGCTCCCTCCACGATCTGCTGACGGGCCGCGACGACCGCGCCCGCCTGCTGGCGCTGGAGCATCGCGGACGCGATCTCGGGGGCGTACGCGAGATGGCTGAAGCGCGACTCGATGATCAGGACGCCTGCCGCCTGCACCCGGGCGGTGAGCTCGACGGCCAGCTTCTCGGTGATCTCCTCCGCGTTGCCGCGCAGGGAGAGGCCGTCCTCGTCGTGGGCGTCGTAGGGGTACTCGATCGCGATGTGCCGGACGGCGGCCTCGGTCTGGGTGGCGACGAACTCCAGGAAGTCGTCCACCTCGAAGAGCGCCTGCGCGGTGTCCTCGACCTTCCAGACGACGATCGCCGCCAGTTCGATCGGGTTGCCGTAGGCGTCGTTGACCTTCAGGACGGCCGTCTCGTGGTTGCGGACCCGGGTGGAGATCTTCCGGCTGGAGGTCAGCGGGTTGATCCAGCGCAGCCCGTCGGCGCGGATCGTGCCGACGTACCGGCCGAAGAGCTGGATCACCCGGGCCTCGCCCGGAGCGACCATCTTCACACCGCTCATGCAGAAGAAGGAGGCGATGACGAGCAGGATTCCGAGGACGAGGAGGGGGATGCCGATCCCGTTGTGCCCGTTCGCGCCCAGTACGGCGCCGAGGATCACGAGGCCGACACCGAGGAACACGCCCAGCACCGTCAGCAGCAGGCCGACGCCGCCCGGTATGGAGTGCGCCGTGACCTCTCTGACCTGCGGGGCGGGCATCTCCGGGGCGTCCGGGGCGAGGTCGGAGGATGTGGTGGCCCGGGCGGCCGTGCCGGGGCGGTCGTGCTGTTCGGTCATGGGGTCCCCCGTGTCGTGCGGCGGTGAGCCGCGCTATCAATGTGATTTCACATTAACGGTTTTCGCAACCCTGCGCACCTCTCGGGAGTCGGTTCCTACGGGAACGGGTGCTCATTGTCACGTCCGGAAAAGACCAAATCACTCGCTTTTCGCTCTCGCCGACGGTGTTAGCTGGCTGGGCTGAGCGGAGCTGGTCGAGCAGAGAAACAGGGAGCAACACCGATGGGTCGAGCGGATGCGCGACGAGCCCCGGCGCGAGGATCGCGCCGGGCTGCGAAGAGCGGCGGCATACGCGGACTCTTCACCTGGAAGAAGCTGCTCGGCGCCTTCTTCGGGCTGTGCCTGCTGGTCATGGGGGCCTTCGTGGCGCTCTACGTCTACGTGGACGTGCCCGAGGCCAACGCCATGGCCGAGCGGCAGAGCAACGTCTACAAGTACAGCGACGGCACGCTGCTCGCCCGGGACGGCAAGGGCGTCAACCGCCAGATCGTGGACCTCGCCGTCGTACCGAAGAAGGTCCAGTACACCTTCGCCGCGGCCGAGAACAAGACCTTCTACGACGACAAGGGCGTCGACCTGAAGGGCACCGCCCGCGGCCTGTTCAACACGCTCAGCGGCAAGGGCAAGCAGGGTGGCTCGACCATCACCCAGCAGTACGTGAAGAACTACTACCTGACGCAGGACGCGACCGTGAGCCGCAAGCTCAAGGAACTCGTGATCTCCCTCAAGGTCGACCAGAAGAAGAGCAAGGAATACATCCTCGCCGGGTACATCAACACCGCGTACTACGGCCGCGGAGCCAGCGGCATCCAGGCCGCCGCGCAGGCGTACTACGGCGTCGACGCCAAGGATCTCGACGTCGCCCAGGGGGCCTACCTCGCCTCGCTGCTCCAGGCCCCCAGCCAGTACGACTGGGCCGTCGCCAGCGAGACCGGCAAGCGTCTGGTGTCCGACCGCTGGGAGTACACCCTCGACAACATGGTCGAGATGGGCTGGCTCGACTCGGCCGAGCGCGCCACGCTGAAGTTCCCCGTCCCGCAGAAGCCCAAGCCCGCACCCGGGATGGAGGGGCAGACCGGCTACCTCGTGGAGGCGGCCAACCAGGAGCTGCGGAAGCAGGGACTGAGCGACGAGGCCCGTGAGGCCGGCGGCTGGACCTTCACCCTGAACATCGACAAGAAGCGCCAGAAGCAGCTGGAGAAGTCGGTCGAGGACCAGCTGGAGTCCAAGCTCGACCGCGAGGGGAACAAGGTCGACGCCACCGTCCAGGCGGGCGCCACCTCCGTGAACCCGAAGAACGGCGCCGTGGTCGCGCTGTACGGCGGCGTCGGAGCCACCCAGCACTGGATATCCAACGCCACCCGCCAGGACTACCAGCCCGCCTCCACCTTCAAGCCCCTGGTGCTGGCCTCAGCCCTGGAGAACGGGGCGAAGACCCAGGACGGCGATCTGATCGGGCTGAACACGGTCTACGACGGAACCAGCAGACGCCCCGTCGTCGGCAGCGACACCCCGTTCAAGCCGCAGAACGAGGACGACCGGTCCTACGGTCCGATCTCCGTCCAGAAGGCCCTGAACAGCTCGGTCAACTCGGTCTTCGCGCAGATGGTCGTCGATGTCACCCCCGCCGCCGTGAAGCGGACCGCGCTCGGCCTCGGCGTGCCGGACAAGAACTTCCCCGAGCGCCCCGCGATCACCCTCGGCACGATGAACGCCTCGACCTGGGACATGGCGGGCGCGTACGCCACCCTGGACAACCACGGCAAGCAGGTCACCCCGCACATCGTGAAGTCCGCCGAGCACCGTGACCTCACGGCGAAGACGGTCGACGGCATCGGCAAGCAGGTGATCAGCCGCAAGTCGGCCGACACCGTGACCTCCGGGCTCACCGGGGTCGTCGACGCCGGTTCCGGCCGGGCGGCCAACACCTCCGCGTACGACGCGGCGGGCAAGACGGGTACGTCGGAGGACAACAAGTCGGCCTGGTTCGCCGGCTACACCCCGGAGCTGACCACGGTCGTGGCGCTCTTCGGGGAGTCCGCCAAGGACGGCGGCGGGCAGGTCAGCCTGACCGGCACGGCCAACTCCGGCCGGGCCAACGGCGGTGGCTTCCCGGCGGAGATCTGGGCGGACTACACGCTCGGCGCACTGGGCGGCGGTTCGAACGCACAGTTCGACCTGGAGGACGTCGAGCGCGGCGAGGTGACCGTGACCGAGAGCCCCTCCTCGACGCCGTCCGAGTCCACGAAGCCCGAGGAGACCCCCTCGGCCCCGTCGCAGTCGCCGTCCGGGACGCCCAGCGGCCCGCCCACGGGCGCGACCACCCCGCCGCCCACGCCGACCACGACCCCGCCGACGACTCCCACCGAGTCGCCGATCCTGCCCACGGACCCGGGGGAGGGCGAGGGCAGGCCCGGCGAGGGGCAGGGAAGCAACAGCAACGACCGCCCCGGACGGTGACGGCCTCCGGGTGAGGACGGGGAGAGGGGCGGTGCCGGCCGGCACCGCCCCTCTCCCCGTCCCGGCGGATCAGCCGCCGTTCACCTTCTTCGCGATCCGGTCGCCGAGGTCCTTGTCCACATTGCGCCAGTACTGGAGCGAACGGTCCAGGACCGGGCGGCTCACCCCGTCCAGCAGATGGCCGGCGGCGTTGGAGACCAGCCGCTCGCGCGCCGCGTCGTCCATGACCTCGCGCACCAGCGTGCCCGGCTGGCCCCAGTCGTCGTCCTCACTGTGCAGCTTGTACGCCTCGTGGACCATCTCGCCCGCCGTGGCCCAGCCCGCCGGGTCGCCGAAGCGCTCGGTGTCGGCCGCCGGACCCCCGTACGAGTTCGGTGCGTACACCGCGCCCGTCCGGGCCGGCTCGTACCGCATCGGGCCGTCCTTCGCGTACGAGCTCCGCCCGAAGCGCGGCCGGTTGGGCGGCAGCTGGGCGTAGTTCGGACCGATCCGGTACCGGTGGGTGTCCGGGTACGAGAACAGCCGGCCGAGCAGCATCTTGTCGGGCGACGGACCGATGCCGGGCACCAGGTTCGACGGCTCGAAGGACGCCTGCTCGATGTGGACGAAGAAGTCCTCGGGATTCTGGTTCAGCGTCATCCGGCCGACCTCGATCAGCGGATAGTCGCCCTGCGGCCACACCTTGGTGAGGTCGAAGGGGTTGAACCGGTAGTCCGGCGCCGCGTCGAACGGCATGACCTGGACCTTCAGCGTCCAGCTCGGGTGGTCACCGCGCTCGATCGACTCGAACAGGTCGCGGCGGTGGACATCGCCGTCGGTCCCCGCCATCGCGTCGGCGTCGGCCTGGGTGTAGAACTCGATGCCCTGGTCGGTCTTGAAGTGGTACTTCACCCAGAACCGTTCGCCGCCCGCGTTCACCCACATATAGGTGTGCGAGCTGTAGCCGTTCATGTGGCGGTACGTCTTCGGGATGCCCCGGTCACCCATCAGCCAGGTGACCTGGTGCGCGCTCTCGGGGGACAGCGACCAGAAGTCCCACTGCATGTCGTGGTCGCGCACCGCGCTGTCCGGGCGGCGCTTCTGGGAGCGGATGAAGTCCTGGAACTTCATCGGGTCGCGTACGAAGAAGACCGGCGTGTTGTTGCCGACCATGTCGTAGTTGCCGTGCTCGGTATAGAACTTCAGTGCGAAGCCGCGCGGGTCGCGCCAGGTGTCGGGGGAGCCCTGCTCACCGGCGACCGTGGAGAAACGGGCCAGCATGTCGGTCTGTCTGCCGGGCTGGAACAGGTCCGCCTTGGTGAACTGGCTGACGTCGTTCGTCACCTTGAAGGTGCCGTACGCGCCGGAGCCCTTGGCGTGCACCACCCGTTCGGGGACCCGTTCACGGTTGAACTGGGCCATCTTCTCGATGAGGTAGTGGTCCTGGAGCAGGATCGGGCCGTCGGATCCGACGGTGAGCGAATGTTCGTCGCTCTCCACCGGGATCCCGGCGTTGTTCGTGGTGTACGGAAGCTGCGGGGTTTCCTCGGTCACGAGCGTCCTCCCGTCGGTGGGGGGTATCGGTCAGGTCGCCTCGTTCACACATGCAGTCAACTCCGGCGATTCCGGACCGGCAACATTTCGGTCCGGTGCGGTGATCCGGTCACCGCACCGGACCCGCGAACCCCAGCACAAAGCGCCGCCCGCCCCTTCGGGCGGACGGCGCCGGATGCCGGACAGGCCCTACTGCCCCCGCGTCGCCATCTCGAACCAGACCACCTTGCCCGTGGAGAGCCGGGTCGCCCCCCAGCGCCTGGCCAGCCGGTTCACCAGGAACAGACCGCGTCCGCCCTCGTCCGTCTCGCGGGCGCGGCGCTGCCTCGGCAGCTGCGGGGAGTCGTCGCCGACCTCGCAGCGCAGGATGTCGGTCCGCAGCAGCCGCAGCGTCACCGGCCGCTCCGCGTACCGCACGGCATTGGTGACGACCTCGCTGACGAGCAGCTCGACCTCGTCCGAGAGGTCGTCCAGGCCCCACCGGCTGAGCGCCCGGCGGGCCAGCCTGCGGGCCCGTCCCGGGGCGGCGTCCTCGGGCTCCAGGAACCAGTACGCCACATCACTCGGCGCGATCCCGTCGAAGCGGGCGGCGAGCAGCGCGATGTCGTCGTCCCGGTCACCCGGGCCGAGCATGTCGAGCACGTCGTCGCAGAGCGCCTCCAGGGGCGGCGAGTGGTCGGGACCGGTCAGCTGGGCGGTGGCGGCGAGGCGCTCGCGCAGCTGCTCGATGCCCGTCCAGACGTCGCGCAGCCGGGACTCCACCAGGCCGTCGGTGTACAGCAGCAGTGTGGCGCCCGCGGGCGCGTCCAGCTCCACGGCCTCGAAGTCGACACCGCCGACCCCGATCGGCGCCCCCGGCGGTACCCGCAGCACCTCCGCGCGCCCGCCCAGGTGCAGCAGGACGGGCGGCGGGTGCCCGGCGTTGGCGATGGTGATCCGGTGCGCGACCGGGTCGTACACCGCGTACAGGCAGGTCGCCATGCGGTCGCTGCCGAGCCGCTGCGCCTGCTCGTCCAGATGGTGCAGCACCTCCTGCGGCGGCAGATCGAGACCGGCCAGGGTCTGCGCGGTGGTGCGCAGCTGGCCCATGATCGCCGCGGAGGTCATCGAGTGGCCCATCACATCACCGACGACCAGGGCGACCCGGCTGCCGGGCAGCGGGATGGCGTCGTACCAGTCACCGCCGACCCGGGCCGTCTCGGCGGCCGGGAGATAGCGGGAGGCGAGCCGGACCCCGGTGGGCTGCGGCAGCGAGTCCGGCAGCATGGTGCGCTGGAGCTCGTCGGCGATATAGGCCTCGCGCCCGTACAGCACGGCCTTGTCGATGCCGAGCGCGGTGTGGGTCGCCAGCTGGGCCGCGACCAGCAGGTCATTGGCCTCGAACGGCGGCCGCTCGGTCCCGCGCAGGAAGACGGCGGCGCCGATCACCCGGCGCCGGCCGCGCAGCGGGGCGAGGATCGCACGGTGCCCGGTGGGCACGGTGTGACCCGCCCCGAGCAGTTCGGGCAGCGCCGCGCGGGCGGCCGCGGAGTCCCCGAACACCGGCCGTACGCCGCGCAGCACCTCGGCCAGCGCGCCGCCGGGTCGCACCTCGCACAGCTCGGCGGCGGGCAGCAGACCGGCCTGCGGGTCGGTGACGGGCAGCCGCAGGCGCTCGGTGTCCGGGACGCCCTCGCTCTCCTCGTCGGTGAGCCGCAGCCGGTCGCTGCGGCGCAGCCGCAGGACGAACGGGACGACCGGCCGCTCGTCCCCGACGGGCAGCGGGTCGCGGAGGTAGACCAGGATCGCGTCGGAGAACGTCGGCACGCTGGCCCGGCACAGCCCCAGCACGATCTCGTCCAGGTCTATGCCGCGGGCGATGCGCCGGGTGGCGGCGCCCACGAAGCGCAGCCGGTCGCCCTCGCGCCGGGCGACCGCCTGGTGGTCGGTGACGGCCGCGGGGCCGGGGATCGCGCCGGCGGCGGTCCGCGGGCCCGGTCCGGGCGCGGCGGCCGGGCCGGGGATCGCGGCGGTGGCAGGGGCGGCCCCCGCCGCGGCGTCCTGCTGCCGCGGCCGGGTGCGTTCCTGCGGCCGGGCCGCGAGGGGCTGCCGGCCTTCGTGGGAGGTGGGATGCTCCGTCACGCGTGGGATTCCGTCCGTCCGGGCCGGTTGTATGAGGCAGTCACCTCGTGGGGCGCTACTGTGCCCCGGCAAGAGCGGTAAGAACAACGGCTGTCACCGGATGCCCGCATTCGCGGGGCCGAAACCGAGCGTCCGCACGGTGGCCGGTTGACAACGTTTCCAGGGACGGGGCAGCGGACAGCGAGCATGTCTCCACCCCCTCGTAGTGGTTCCTGCGGCCGTACGTTCCGTCCGGGTCCGTGTCCCGTACGGTCCGCGCGGCCGTCGCGATGACTTGTGGTCAGGTCCTGTGCCATGCCCGCCGGTTGTGGTGGCGGGGCCCCTGAGGGGGACGATCCTACGGTCGGCCCCCTGGGGTGTTCCAAGGGTCTCACGACGGCATACGGGCAGGGGTGCGGTCCCAGTCATCCGGCAGTGGCGGCACCTGCCACCGCGGGTCCGGCCGCCAGTCCTCCCAGCCGTCGCGGAACGGCGCACCCCACTCCTGGATCACCTGGACGGCCGCACGGCCCGCCGCCCGCACCCGCCCCGCGGTGGCCGTGTCCATCAGGCCGACCCGCTGCGCCTGGGCGAACTCGTCCTCGTCGAGCCACTTCCAGCTCCGGTCCGGGTGCACGGAGATGTCGAGAAAGTGATCCTCGGAATCGACCCCTCCGGCCCAGCGGGTACGGGGCTCCTCCAGGTTGACGTACCAGTTGCGGAAGAGCCATCCGCGGTCCCAGAACAGCCACACGGACCAGGGGTCACCGGGCCTGGCGAGCTTCAGCACCCCCGAGCCGAACCAGGTCGAGCGGGCGGTCGTGCGCGGCGCGGTGTAGCGGGTGGCGAGGGGTTCGGTCTGCACCGGGGTGCCGTCGGCGAGGACCGGCCGTACGCACTCGGTGCCGGGTGCCATCCAGACGGCGAGCAGCGTCTCGGAGTCCTCGACGACGGTGACCGGGCGGCAGATGTGCACGGGGCGGGCGGCCGAGTCCCCGCGGGCCCGGCCGTTGTCGCGGTAGCGCCAGAGGATCCGGTCCCCCGGGGCCCAGCGTGAGTGCTCTCCCGTGTCTGTCATGGAGGGATCTTACGGACGCGGTCCGCCCGCCCGCTGCGATACGCGTCACCCGCCGGCGGCACGCGGCACGGCGCGTACGGCGCGTACGGCGCGTACCGCCCGTGCCGTACGCCGCGCCGCGCCGCGCGGGCGACACGGCACGCGCGGCGCGGGCGGCCCGTCGGCGGGAGGTCACGGCCGTGTCATGCGCAGGACGTCCAGCGCTTCGTCGAGCTGCTCGACGGTGAGGTCGCCGCGCTCGACATAACCCGAGGCCAGCACCGTCTCGCGGATCGTCGTGCCGTCCTTGAGGGACTTCTTGGCGACCTTCGCCGCCTCCTCGTAGCCGATGTACTTGTTCAGCGGGGTCACCACGGAGGGCGAGGACTCCGCGTACGCGCGGGCCCGCTCCACGTTCGCGGTGATGCCGTCGACCGTGCGGTCGGCGAGCAGCCGGGAGGCGGTCGTGAGCAGCCGCACCGACTCCAGCAGGTTCTTCGCCATCACGGGCAGCATCACGTTCAGCTCGAAGTTGCCCGCGGCGCCCGCGACGGCGACCGTCGTGTCGTTCCCCGTCACCTGGGCGGCCACCATCAGCACCGCCTCCGGGATGACCGGATTCACCTTGCCCGGCATGATCGACGAGCCGGGCTGGAGGTCGGGCAGGCTGATCTCGGCCAGTCCGGTGCGGGGGCCCGAGGCCATCCAGCGCAGGTCGTTGGAGATCTTGGTCAGGGAGACCGCGATCGTCCGCAGCTGGCCGGAGGTCTCCACGAGTCCGTCCCGGGCGCCCTGTGCCTCGAAGTGGTCGCGGGCCTCGGTGAGCGGCAGCCCGGTGGCGGCGGCGACCTCGGCGATCACCGCGGCCGGGAAGCCGGGCGGGGTGTTGATCCCGGTGCCCACCGCCGTACCGCCCAGCGGGAGCTCGGCGAGGCGGGGGAGCGAGGCGCGCAGCCGCTCGACGCCGTAGCGGATCTGGGCCGCGTAGCCGCCGAACTCCTGGCCCAGGGTGACCGGGGTGGCGTCCATCAGATGGGTGCGGCCCGACTTGACGACCTCCGAGAATTCGGCCGATTTCCGCTCCAGGGCGTCCACCAGATGGCCCAGCGCCGGGATGAGGTCGGCGGTGACGGCGGCGGTCGCGGCGATGTGGATGGAGGACGGGAACACGTCGTTGGACGACTGAGAGGCGTTCACATGGTCGTTGGGGTGGACCTCGCGGCCCAGGCGTTCGGTGGCGAGCGTGGCGATGACCTCGTTGGTGTTCATGTTGGACGAGGTGCCGGAGCCCGTCTGGAACACGTCGACGGGGAAGTGCTCGTCCCACCGGCCCCCGGCGACCTCCTCCGCCGCCTCCCGGATCGCTCCGGCGATGTCCGCGTCCAGTACCCCCAGCTCCGCGTTGACCTTGGCGGCGGCCGCCTTGATCCGGGCCAGGGCCTCGATGTGGGCGCGCTCCAGCCGCTGTCCGGAGACCGGGAAGTTCTCCACGGCCCGCTGGGTCTGGGCGCGCCACTTGGCGTGCGCCGGGACCCGCACCTCACCCATCGAATCGTGCTCGATGCGGTACTCCGTGGCGCCTGACGAATCGTCCATGGTGTGTAAACCTCCTGAAAAAGTTGAGCACTTGTCTCGTTCTATGTATTCCCTTGGCGGCTACCGACCAGTAAATACCGGGGGTAACAACTCACCAGGAGGCGCAATGAGGCGCACCAGGCTCAGACTTCGCGGGCTTCGCTGTACGGTCGCGGCAGCCGCGGCCCTCGCGGCGGCCGTCGGCGGCATGGCCGCCGCCGGACCGGCAGGCGCGAGCGAGTCCCGTACCACCACTACCGCATCCGCCCCTCTCCCGCCCGAACTGGAAGCCGTCCGGGCCGCGGAAGCCACCCAGCTGTACGGCAGCCCCGCCGAACGGCCGCTCGCCGACCGCAAGACCGGGCTGATCTCGCTGGGCGACAGCGAGATCTCCGGCGAGGGCGTCGGCACGTACGAGCCCGGCACCAACGGCCCGGACAACTGGTGCCACCGGTCACCCGACGCCGCCATCCACCGCACGGGCATCGCGGCGGACGTCACGTACAACGTCTCGTGCTCCGGCGCCTATACCGGGAACATCAAGATCGGCGGATCCAAGCAGTACGCCGATGAGCTGGTCCAGAGCGACAGCCTCGCCGTGAAGGCGCGCAACACCCGTATCAAGATGATCGTGTTGGTGGCCGGGGCCAACGACGACCTCCAGTTCGGTCCGGTCATGACCGACTGCGTGGTGCGCTACATCAGCCTCCAGGGCCCCTGTGAGCCCAAGTACGCCGGTGGCTGGCAGGCGCGCGTCGACGCGCTCGTCCCCAAGGTCGAGCAGACGGTCCGGGACCTGCGCACCGTCATGACGGGCGCGGGCTACGCCAACGGCGACTACAAGCTGGTCGTCATGGGCTACCCGAGCCCGATCGGCCCCGACTTCCGCGACAACCCGGACTTCCCCGGGAAGCTCGCCTGCGGCGGTCTCGGCTACGACTCCGACACCGTCTGGGGCCGCAACACCGCCGTCCCCGCGTTCGAGGTCGGCATGCGCAAGGCCGCGGCCTCGACCGGAGCCGTCTTCCTCGACAACTCCCGGCTCTTCCACGGCCATGAGGTCTGCACCCAGCAGACCTGGGCGCGCGGACTCTACATCGACCTCACCAAGCCGGGCACACCGGACGAGAACTCGGTACGGCAGTCCTTCCACCCCAACGCGGCCGGCCACGGCGCCTTCGCGTCCTGCCTCACCCAGATCTACAACTCCGGCCTGCGTGAGGCCGGCTGCGCCGACCCGGGCAGCACGGGCAGGCCGGTGCTCCAGCCCGCCGCCTGGGACGACGTCTTCAAGCCGCTGAAGAACGAGGCCACCGGCACCTGTGTGGACGTCCCCGCCTCGGAGACCCGCAACGGCACCGCGATCGGCGGCTGGGACTGCCACGACGGCCGCAACCAGGGCTGGTGGTACGACTCCACCGAGCGGACCGTCCGCACCGAACTCAGCCACGACCGGTGCCTGGACGTGCCGGGCGCCAAGTACGACGCGGGTGCCGCGCTCGTCGTGTGGGACTGCTCGGGCGCGGCCAACCAGAAGTTCGTCCAGCAGGCGGGCACCCTCCGCCCGGCCGCGGCGACCGGGCTCTGCCTGACCCTGGCCGGGGCCAAGGACCCGCTCAGGCTCCAGGCGTGCGACGGCGGCGCGAAGCAGCGGTTCGTGTAGGGACAGCCCTTCCGGCCGACGGCGCCGGGAAGGACGGGGGCGTGTGGGAAGGGGTGGCCGCGGTGTGCCGTGGCCACCCCTTCCCCTCGCGGACCGGACGGCGGGTCTCAGCCGTCCCGGGCGGTACGCAGCCCGGCGGCCACCAGCTTCAGCAGCGCGGCGGGCTGATCGGCCAGATACATGTGCCCGCCGTCCAGTTCGGCCACGGTCAGCACACCCGTGGTCGCCCGGCACCACTGCGCCGCGTCGCCCGGCCCGACCAGCGCGTCCGACCGGCCCCGCACCGAGGTGACGGGCGCCGACAGCGGGCGGTCGGACGAGGGCACGTACGTCTCGTGGAGCCGCACGTCGGCCCGGAGCGTGGGCAGCAGCAGCTCCCGCATCTCCGGGTCCTCCAGCGCCGGATGGGCGTACCCGGCGAAGCTCTTCACCCGCGCCGTGAACTCCTCGTCCGGCAGGCCGCCCGCCCGGTCCGTCCTTGCCGTCCACGGGCCGGGGGACCCGCTGACCACCAGGGACTCCAGCCGCGGGCCCGCCGCGCCGGGGGCCTGCTCGATCCGGTGCGCCAGCTCGTACGCGAGCACCGCGCCCATGCTGTGACCGAACAGGGCCACCGGCCCGCCCGCCCCGAGCGCGGCGGTGACCTGCGCGTACGCGTCGTCCACGGCCGGAGCCGCCGAGGTGTACGCGGGTTCGGCGAACCGTTTCTCACGGCCCGGCAGCTGCACCGGGAGGATCCGCAGACCCGCCGGGGCCAGCGCCTGCCACGGGGCGTAGAACGACGGACCCGCCCCGGCGAAGGGCAGGCAGATCAGGACGGTCTCTTCCACGGTCTCTCGGTCCTTCTTCCGGTCCGGCGGTACGAACAGGGCGTCCAGCACGTCCAGGGGCCCGGGTCAGCCCCCGGTCATGATCGCGCCCAGGATGGCCGCGAGATACGCCGGGTCGTCCGCACCGCACAGCTCGCGCGCCGAGTGCATGGACAGCCCCGGCACTCCCACGTCGACCGTCGTGACGCCCAGCCGGGCGGCGGTGAGCGGGCCGATGGAGGTGCCGCACGGCATCGCGTTGTTGGAGACGAACGGCTGCCACGGAGCGCCCGCGCGCTCGCACGCCGCCGTGAACACCGCGATACCGGTGCTGTCGGTGGCGTACCGCTGGTTCACATTGACCTTGACCGTGGGCCCGCCGTTGGGCAGCGGCCGGTGGTCCGGGTCGTGCCGCTCCGCGTAGTTGGGGTGGACGGCGTGCGCCATGTCCGCGGAGACGCAGAAGGCACCGGACAGGGCCCGCGACCAGTCCTCGCCGCTGCCGCCCCGGGCCGAGACGGAACGCGACAGGACCCGCTCCAGCAGCGGGCTCTGCGCACCGGTCTCCGAACCGCTGCCGACCTCCTCGTGGTCGAAGGCGGCCAGCACGGGGACGTAGGCCGGCTCCTCGACGCCGGTCGCCGCACCGACCAGCGCCGTGACCCCCGCGTGCACCGAGATCTGGTTGTCCAGCCGGGACGCCACCACGAACTCCCGGTCGACGCCCAGATATCCGGGCGGCTGGATGTCGTGCAGCATCAGGTCCCAGCCCAGCACATCGGCCGGGTCCTCCTCGGCGGCCGCCGCCACCCGCCGCAGCAGCGCGCCCTCCTGGGGATCACCGAGCGCCCAGACCGGGGCGATGTGCCGCTGCCGGTCGAGTGCCACACCCTCGTTGACCGAACGGTCCAGATGAATGGCCAGCTGGGGTACGCGCAGCAGCGGTTCGTCGATCTGGACGAGCCGGTATCGCGGGGTGCCGTCCGGGCCGCGCAGGGCGAGCCGGCCGGAGATGCCCAGGTCACGGTCGAGCCAGGTGTTGAGCGGGACACCGCCGTAGATCTCCACGCCGATCTGGCGCCAGCCCGCCGTCCCGGTGTCGGGCGACGGCTTGATCCGCAGGTTCGGCGAGTCGGTGTGGGTGCCGACGATCCGGAACGGGGTGTGGGCCGGAGCGCCCTCGGGGACGTACCAGGCGATCAGCGCACCTGCGCGGATGACGAAGCAGCCGCCGGTCGCCCCGGTCCAGTCGTCCGTCCCGCGCAGCTCGCGGAAGCCGGCCTTCTCCAGGCGCTGGGCGGCGCTCGCCACCACGTGGTACGGCGAGGGGCTGGCCGCGATGAAGGAGAGCAGGTCGTCGGTGTGGCTGCGGTGGGTGGCCGGCGTCATACGGCGTCCGCCTTTCCGGTGTTCGGCAGTGACTGCGGGGGTGAGGGTGCTGCGGATGCTTCGGTCGGTACGTCGGTCAACGCGTCGGTCGGCTCACCGACCGGTTCGCCGGTCGCCTCGCCGGGTGGTCCGAGCAGTTCGCGGACCGGCCGGTCGGGCCGGGCACAGAACTCCGCGAGCAGTCCGGTGTACGAGGTGAGCAGTTCCTCGGCGGTCTCCCGGTTCCAGAGGTCCGAGGAGAACTCCAGGAACGTTCGATAACCCATCGCAGGGTCCCGGCGCGGCGCAAGCCCGAAGCACAGCTCACTGCGGGAAAGAGGCGGTGCCAGATCGGCCACCTCGACCCCGAGGCCGGGGATCTCGATGTCCGTGTCGACGGAGTTCTGGAACGCCAGGACGTGCGGCACCCGGTCCGGGACGCCCTCCGCGCCCGCGTCCCGCATCGCCCGCATGATCCGCGCGGTCGGCAGGACATGTGCCATGGCGCCCATCGCGCCCGCGCCGGTACGGGTGGCGAACTCCGCGCAGGTCTCCGCGAGATTGGCTGAATCCAGTCGTACGCGAACCATCACGGCGGTCGACGTCATCGCGACGAGCGACTCGGACTCGGTGCCCCGGCGATTGGCGTACGGCACGCTCAGCAGGATGTCCGGCTCCCCCGACAGCCTCGTCAGGAACACCCCGAGGGCCGCCGCCGCGACCGCGAACGGTGTGGTGTGCCGGGAACTCGCGAACTCCTCCACCGCCGCCCTCACCTCGCCCGACGCGACCCCGCGGATCGTGTCCCCGCGCCCGCTCAGCTTCTCGGGGCGGGGACGGTCGGTGGGTACGGGAACGGCGGACGGCACCCCCTCCAGGTACGCGGCACAGTACGCGGCCCTGGCCGCCTCGGTCTCCGGGTCGTGCTCGGCACGCTGCCGGCGGGCGTACTCCGGGGCCTGCAGGGCCGGTGCCGGGAGCGCGTGCGGGACGCCCGCCGCCGCCGCGGTGTACAGCTCGGCGATCTCGGCGAGCAGCAGCGACAGGGACCAGCCGTCGGCGGTGATGTGGTGCAGCACGAACATCAGCGTCCAGCGGTCCTCCTCGACACGCAGCAGCCGCAGCCTGGGCAGCACGGACCGGCCCAGGTCGAAGGCGCTCGCGGCGGTCTCCCGGCACAACGCCTCGGCCCGCGGCTCCCGTTCAGCGGGCGGGAGTCCGGTGAGGTCCTCCACCGGCAGCACGAGCGGAACCGGTGCGAGAACCTCCTGCCACCAGGGCCCGTCCGGCGCGTTCCCCTCCGGTACGAAACGGGTCCGCAGCGAGTCGTGCCGGGCGGTCACCCCGGCCAGCGCGGACCGCAGCGCCTCCGGGTCCAGGGGGCCGGTGAACGTGATCCGGGTCGGTATGTTCCACACCTCGGCGTGCGGGACTGCATGGTGACCGGCGATCATCCGCGCCTGCTGGTCGCTCACGGGAGCGCGGTCCAGGACCGTCTCCGGCGCCGTGCCAGGCCGGTCCCCGGGCGCCGTGCCCGGCCCGCCCTCCGGCGGTTGCGCGGCGGGCCCGCCCGTGAACTGCTCCGTCATGGCCCGCAGGGTCGCCTCGGAGAAGAAGTCCGCCAGCGGGTAGTCGACGCCGAGGGTGTCGCGCACCCGGTTCACCAGCCGGATCGCGGCGATGGAGTTGCCGCCGAGGTCGAAGAAGTTGGCGTCGTCGGGGAAGCCGCGCACATCGAGCACGGACTCCCAGACCTCCCGCAGAACGGCCGCGGTGCCGGGCGCCCCGCCGCCACCGCCCTCCCCCCGCTCCTCGGGAGCCCCGGGAGCCCCGGGAGCCCCGGGAGCCCCGGGAGCCCCGGGAGCCCCGGGAGCCCCGGGTCCCGTCGGCCCTTCCGGCCCTTCCGGCCCTTCCGGGGCCCGAGCGCCGGTCATCGTCCGCAGGGTGTCGTCCAGTTCGGCGAGATACCCGCGCGCCGTCCCGGCGTCGAACAGGTCCGCGTCGTAGCGCAGCCGCAGCCGCAGGCTCCCCGACGCCGTGCGGGTGACCATCAGGGCCAGCTCCAGCGGCGCCGACTCCGTCCCGGCCGCCACCTCCTCCGCGCGCAGACCGGGCAGTTCGATGCCGGTGAGCGGCGCGGTCCCGAGGTCGATCGACACCGTGATCAGCGGTCGCGGACCGGCCGCGGCCGGACGGACGGCGGCGAGCAGGGCATCGAGGTCCACCCTGCTGTGCGCGTCCGCCTCGAACAGGGCGCGCCCCGTGGCCCGTACGGCCTCCGGCACCGGCGTCGCGTCCGTCGCCGACAGCCGCAACGGCAGCAGCGCCACATGGAAGCCGACCGTGTCCAGCGTCTCCGGCAGGCGCCGCCCGAACGTCGTGCCGAGCAGGAACTCGTCCTGCCCCGAACGCCGGCGCAGCACCAGGTGCCAGGCCGTGCACAGCGTGGCGAACAGCGTGACCCCCCGCTCCCCGCTCCACTCCCGGAGCAGATCCGCCCGCTCCCGGTCCAGGGCGCGGGTCTCCGCCCCGCCGCGCCCCGCCACCCGGCGCCCGCGCGGCCGGTCCGTGGGCAGCTCCAGTACGGGGGACCGCTCGCCCAGCCGCGTCCGCCACCAGGTCAGATCGGCGTCCGTGCAGGGCGGTTCGGGGGCCCCGAGAGCCGTCCCGGCGGGCCTGTCGAACACGGCAGGCCGGCCGTCGGCCGCCGCCCGGTACAGCTCCTGGAGGTCCGCCGCGAGCAGTCCGGCCGAGTGCGCGTCCGTGATGATGTGGTGCAGCCCGAAGACCAGTACGTGGTCGTCGTCGGCCAGCCTGAGCAGCCGGGGAGTGAACAGCGGCCCCTCGGCCAGGTCGTAGGCACGGGTGCTCTCCTCGGAGAGCACCGCCCCGATCGCCGCGTCGGGCAGCTGCCCCCGGGCATCGGTGATCCGGAGCGGAACGCGCTGCCCGGACCGGACGACCTGCAGTACGGACTCCTCGCCCGGTCCGTCGCCCCGCCCGGCCCGGAACACGGTCCGCAGCCCCGCGTGCCGCTCCACCAGCCCGTCCACGGCGGTGCGCATCGCCGCTTCGTCCAGCGGCCCGCGCAGCCGTACCGCCTGGGTCTCGTTGTACGCGGCACGGTCGCCGAGCAGCCGGGAGGACAGCCAGAGCCGGCGCTGCGCGGCGGTGGCGGGCGCGGTGCTCGTGCGCGCCCGCTCCTGGGTGCGGCGGCGCAGCAGGTCCAGCTGCCCGAGTCCCGCCCGCAGCCGTTCCGCGCTCATCCCGAAGTCGACGAGCGCGGCGATCTCGTCGACGCCCGCCCGGTGCAGCGCGTCGACGAGCGGCGCGACACCCTCCGGCGAACCGATCAGTGCCCGCTGGTCGCAGTACCGGTCGTAGGCCCGCCGGAACAGATAGTCGAGGTCCTCCTCGCTCGACTCCGCGATGTCCCGCGGGCTGCGGCCGAGCGCGGTGGCGGCCGACCGCATCAGCAGCGACGAGCGCAGATAGCGGACCATCGGCTCCAGCGCCTCGGCCCGCGCGGTCCCGTGATCCGTACCGAGGTACGTGTGCAGCAGGACGGTCACCCGGCCCGTCTCCGGATCCAGCCCGCACTCCGCGCGGACCTGCCGGTAGTACGCGATGTGCGCGGCCAGCTCCTCCACGGTCTGGCTCATCAGATTGGTGACGACACCGAGCCCGCGCCGGGCCGCCTCCCCGTACGAGGCACGCCGCCCGGAGGTGGCGAGGAACATCGGCGGCTCCTCCTGCACCGGACGCGGCTGGATGCGTACGCCGGTCTCGGCGCCCTCGCCCGTACGCCGCCGGACGGCCTCCCCGCGCCACAGCGCGCGGACCTCGTCCAGGTGGGCGAACGCGATCTCGCGGCGGTCGGCGAACCGGTCGGGGTGCAGCGCGAAGTCCTGGGCGTGCCAGCCGGTGGCGCACCCGATGCCGACCCGGCCGCCGGAGAGGTTGTCGACGACCGACCACTCCTCCGCCACCCGCACCGGATCGTGCAGCGGCAGGACGACGGAGCCCGCGTTGATCCGGATCCGGCCGGTCTCGCGGGCGAGGGCGGCGGCCAGGACGGCGGGGTTCGGGAAGAGCCCGCCGAAGGAGTGGAAGTGCCGCTCGGGGAGCCAGAGCGAGGAGAAGCCGTGCTCGTCGGCGAAGCGGGCGGTCTCGAAGACCGTCCCGTACGCCTGGGCGGCGGCCGGCGCGGTGTCCGGGCCGTCCGTGGCGGGACCGGCGTTCTCCGGGTGATGGCTCTGCGGGTGACCGTTATCCGGGTGGTCGCTCTCCGGGTGGTCGCTCTGCGAGTGGTCGCCGAAGAAGTACACCCCGAAGTCGGGGGCGGGGCGCACCGGCCGTACCGGCGGGCGCACGGGCTTCGCCGCGGGTGCCGTACGGGGGAAGAACCCACCCTCGCGCAGTTCGCGGAGCGACCCCTTCACCGCGTCCGCCACCGCCGCCACGTCCTCGTCCGTGTGCGCGGTGGAGAGGTAGAAGCTGCGCCACTCCCAGACGTACACCCCGCGCAGCTGGAGGTGGTGGTAGAGCAGCTCCATGTCGGCGCGGTGGGTGAAGCGGAACATCGAGCCGAAGTGGGCCAGTTCCAGCGGGAACTCCTCGTCCCGGAAGAAGGCGTTGAGCTGTCCGGCGAGGGCCGAGGTGCGGGCGTTGAGCCCCTCCTGGAGCCCCGGCCCCCGGTCCCTGAGATGAGTGAGCACCGCTCTCGCCGCCGCCATCGAGAGCGGGTGCTGCATATACGTGCCGCCGATGAAGGTGGTCTCCCGAGGGGGCCGGCTGCCGTCCCCGTACTGCCAGAAACCGCCGTCGACCCCGTCGAGCAGATCGGCCCGCCCCGCCACCGCCCCGATGGGGAAGCCGCTGCCGAGCGCCTTCCCGTACGTGGCGAGGTCGGGGACGACACCGAAGTGTTCCTGGGCGCCGCGCGGGTGCGGGCGCAGTCCGGTCAGCATCTCGTCGAAGAGCAGCACGATGCCCCGGCGCTCGGTCAGTTCGCGCAGGGAGCGCAGGAAGTCCACCGGCCGCAGCGCGGGATCGCGGCACTGGACGGGTTCGACGAGGACGGCCGCGATGCGGTCGCCCAGCGCGTCGATGGCGTCGAGGGACTCCTGATCCCCGTACTCCAGCACGATCAGGTCGGCGACGGCGCTCGACGGGATGCCGCGCGAGACGGGGACGGCGTGCCGGTCCGGACCGCCGGGGCGGCCGAGCACGGAGTCGATGTGCCCGTGGTACGAGCCCCGGAACATGACGATCTTGTCGCGCCCGGTCGCGGCGCGGGCCAGCCGTACGGCCGCCGAGTTCGCCTCCGTGCCGGACGTGGCGAAGGCCACCCGCTCCAGCCCCGTCAGCCCGGCGAGCAGCGCCGCGGCCTCGCCGGTGTCGGGGGAGCGGGGGCCGAAGCGGAGGCCCCGGGAGAGATGGCGCCGGACGGCCTCGGTGACGAACTCCGGTTCATGACCGAAGAGCAGGGCACCGAAGCCCATGGTGATGTCGGTGTAGTCGTTGCCGTCGACATCGGTGAGCCGGGAGCCGTGCGCCGAACGCGCGGCTATCGGATACAGCATCTCCTTGGTGGCGTCGCGGAACCCCACGACGGCCCGGCTGTCCGCGAGAACGGAACGGTGCTGCTGGGCGAGCCGCTTGGAGGTGCGGGTCCGCTCGGTGAACCTGCGGACGAGTGAGTCGGTGTGGGCCCGCTGCGCGGCATCGGCCCGGTCCGCTCCGGCCATCCCGCCCGCCGCGTCGACGACGAGGCGGGGGCCGTGGGACGGGGCCGCCGGGGGAGGAGTGCGCTCCTGCGGCGGTTGCGCCCGGGCAGGCGGGGGCTGTCGGGCGGGCGTCGGCCGTTGCGCGGGCGTGGGCCGGGGTGCCCGCGGTGGCGTCCGCCGGGCGCGGTCCCGGGCGGCGTCCGCGAGTTGCCGGGTCAGCCGCCGGGAGAGCTCCGCCGCCCTGTCCACCGCGTCGGCCGTCGCGTCCCGGCCGCCGGTGTGCGGGGCGCTCATCGGTCCGCCACCTCGGTGCGGCCGGTCAGCAGGGCGACCGCGTCGGAGAGCTGGGTCAGCATCGCGGCCTGGGTCTCGGCCAGCAGGCGTATCTGGCGGGACAGTTCCTCGACCTCGGCGCGGGTGGCGAGGGCGGGCTCCCGGTCCGCTACGGTCACGGGGGCCGGCACCGGAGACCGCACGGGTATCGGCTCGCGCAACGGCTCCTCCGCCGGGTCGGTCACCGTACGGCCCGCTATCAGCCGGGCCGTCAGCCTCGGGGTACCGGCCTCCTCCAGGATCTCCCGCATGGCCAGCTCCACGCCGAACTCCGCCTCCAACTGGCGGACCATGCCGATCAGCTGGAGCGAGTCCGCGCCCATCGCCACGAACGTGCGGTCGGCGTCGGCCGCCGAGGGCCGGTGGCCCAGATGGCGGGCGGCCAGTTCCAGCACCCGGTCCAGTACGGCCTGTTCGGTCATGCCATCCTCCGTCGTGCGTGCGGATATGTGCTGCGGGGGTGCGGTGGCCCGGACCGGCCCCGGGCCCTCCCAGTACGACTGATGCCGGAACGGGTACGTCGGCAGCGGCACCCGCCCGCCGCCGCTCCCGGCGAGCAGCGCCGTCCAGTCGACGGCCACTCCCGCGCAGTGGAGCCGGGCCACCGCGTGCTCCCACTGCCGGGTCGGCACCCGCACGGCGTCCGGCAGAGCCCGGCGGACCAGCCCGGTCAGCGTGGCGGAAGGACCCAGCTCCAGCAGGACGGGGGCGTCGCCGAGGGTGGCCAGTACGGCGGCGAAGTCGACCCGCGCCCGGGCCTGCCGGACCAGGTGGCCGGCGTCGGGCAGCCATCCGACGGGCCGTACGGCACCGTCGAGCCCGCTGACGAACTCCGTGCGCAGCGGCCGGAGTTCCGTCCTGCCGACAAGGACCCGGAGCCCGTCGAGAACCGGGTCGAGCAGCGTGGTGTGGAAGGCCCGGTCCAGGGCCAGCGGCTCGTACGCCTCGCCCCGTTCCGCCAGCAGGGACCGTGCGGCCGCGACCGCCGCCGGGGGGCCGGCGAGGACATGCAGGGCGGCGCCGTTGACCGCGGCGAGCTCCAGGCAGTCGACCCCGGCCAGCAGCTCCCGTACCCGCTCCCGTGTCACGAAGGCGGCGAGCATGGCCCCGGGCGCCACTTCGTTCTGCATCAGCCGGCCGCGCCGGCACACCAGCCGCATCGCGTCCTCGACGTCCATCGCCCCGGCCACGCACAGCGCGGCGTACTCGCCGACGCTGTGTCCGGCGACCCGCGCCGGAGTGACACCGAGCTGTTCCCAGAGCCGGGCCTGGGCGATCTGGAGGGCGAAGAGCGCGGGCTGCGCGAAGGCCGTGTCCCAGCGGTCCGGCCCCCGGCCGTCCACGACCCGCGCCAGGAAGTCGCGGTGGCCGGTCTCCTCCTCGTACAGCCGGGCGCAGAGGGCGAGTGTCGCGGCCACCACCGGGAAACGTGCCGCCAGTTCGGCGCCCATGCCGGGGCGGGTGCTGCCCTGCCCGCTGAACAGGAAGACCGGCGCCACCGCGCCGCCGCCCTCCTCCACCACACCCGTCACATATGTCCCGCTTGCCGCCGCCCCCGCCGTGCCCTTTCCGTCCGCCGTCCCTGCCGCGCCCGCCGCCCCCGCCGTGCCCTTGTCGCCCGTCGCGCCGTCGCGCAGGAACGCGTCGAGCCCCGCCACCGGGTCCGCCGCCGTGACGACCAGCCGGTGCGGCAGCAGCCGGCGTCCCAGCGCGGTGGTGACCAGCAGATCGGCGGGGGCGGTCTCCGGGTGGCGGACGAGATGGTCACGCAGCGAGCGGGCGTACGCCACGAGAGCGTCCGCACTCGCGGCGGACAACGGGAGCAGCGCGGGCACCGGGAGCAGCGCGGGCACCGGCGGGGAGACCGGGGGCGCCCCCTCGGCACGCCGGGACGCCTCCGCTGCACGCCGGGGCGTCCGCTCCGTACGCCGAGGTGCGTCGGGCGCCTGTTCCATGATCACGTGCGCATTGGTACCGCCCATGCCGATCGAGTGCACACCGGCTCGCCGCACTCCGCCCGCCGGCCAGTCCAGCTCGCGGTCCGGCAGGACGAAAGGGCTCGCCCCGACCGCCAGCGCCGGGTTGGGGCGGGAGAAGTTCACCAGCGGAGGGATGATTCCGTGCCGCAGCACCTCGATCGCCTTGATCAGTCCGGCGAGCCCGGCCGCGCTGTCGAGATGACCGATGGCGGGCTTCGTGGAGCCCAGCGCGCAGAACCCGGTCCGGTCGGTGTACCGGCGGAACGCCTCCGTCAGGGCGGCGAACTCGATGGGGTCGCCCTTGAGCGTGCCCGTACCGTGCGCCTCCAGATAGCCGACCGACTCCGCGGACACCCCGGCCGCGCGCAGCGCTCCGAGCACGGCGTCGCGCTGCCCGGCGATGCCCGGCGCGGCGAACCCCGCCTTGTCCGCCCCGTCATTGGTGACGGCCGACCCCAGGATCACGGCGCGCACGGTGTCCCCGTCGGCCAGCGCGCGGTCCAGCGGCTTCAGCAGGACGGCGGCGACCCCGTTGCCGCCCACGGTGCCGTCCGCGTCCGCGTCGAACGCCCGGACCGTACCGGTGGGGGAGAGCGTGGAACCCCTCACCGGGAGGTGTCCGGTGATCTGCGGCAGATGCAGGGCCGAGGAGCCCACCAGCATCAGCTCCGCGTCCCCGGCCCGCAGCGCCTGGCAGGCCAGGTGTACGGAGACCAGCGCACTCGAACAGGCCGTCGCCACGTTCACCGCGGGACCGGTCAGCCCGAGCCGGTACGCTGCCCGGTTCGCGGTGAAATCCGGGTAGTTGCCGACCTGTACCTGCTTGGCGGTCATCCAGTCGCCGGAGCGGGACTCCTCGCCCAGATTCTCCGCGAGATAACTGTGCAGCGAGTACAGCCGGTAGCCCGCGCTCCCGTACACCCCGATCCGTACCGCTTCGTCCGGTCGCGCGTACCCGCCGTCCTCCAGCGCGTGGAAGCAGCACTCCAGGAACAGCCGCTGCTGCGGATCGGTGAGCGCGGCCTCCCGCCCGCTCATCCCGAAGAAAGCGGCGTCGAAGCCGTCCACGGAATCCAGCAGCGCGCTCGCGCCGACGTACCCGGGGGTGCCGTACTCCGACTCCGGCATTCCCGCCGCCGCGAACTCGGCGTCGGTGAAACGGCGTACCCGGCTCACACCGGCGCGGATGTCGCGCCAGTACGCCTCGGTGCTGTCAGCTCCGGGAAACCTCAGCGCCGTCCCGATCACCGCGATGCGGTTCTCCTTCAACTGCCTCTCCCCTCCGCAGCCCCGCCACCCGCAGCAGGAATGCCAGGGCGACCACGATGGCAGCCCCATGGGACCACGCGACCACGGTGAAGGAGGTGTACCGGTCGAGGGCGGCGGCCACGAGGATCATGCCGACCCCGAAGCCGAGGTTCTCGAACGTGGCGGAGAGCCCGAAGGCATGACCGCGCAAGGCGGTCGGAAGGGTCTGGAGATGCGAGGTGTACGACACCTCGGTGAGCCCGTCCGCGGCGCCCGCGACCAGCGCGATCACCGCCGTCACGCCCAGCGGGAACCCCGCGAAGGCCAGGATGAACGCCGCGGACATCACGATGGTCCCGTAGCCGAATCCGAGGGCGCCCACGGAGCGCCCGGCGCGCCTCGCGTACCGCTGGATCACCTGCTGCGCGGCGATGTTGCCGACCGCCCACACACACCAGAAGGCGGAGACGAACACCGCGGGGTTGGACGCGTCCAGCTCGGTGGAGTAGACCGGCAGCGCCGCGTTGTGGGAGGAGGAACCGAACGCGTCCACCCCGCGCAGCGCCACCATCAGCCCCATGCCGGGCGCGGCGGCCAGCGCCAGCACGGCGACGGGCATCCGCCGCCCCGGCTTCCGGGCCGCCGCGCCCTCGCCGGGCCCTCCCGCCGGCTTCCCGTCCGCGCGCCCTCCGGAATCCCCCTCCGCGTCCGGCGTGGCGCCCGCACCCCTGCCGCCCCCCGCGATCGGCAGCAGGGCCACCGTCACCGCACAGGCCACAAAGGTCGCCATGTCGACCACGAACGCCGCGGTGTACCCGACCAGGGACACCACCACACCCGCCGAGGCGAAGCCCGCCACCATCGCCAGCGAACGTCCCGTGATCGACAGGGAGTTCGCCCAGGGCCGGCGGTCCTCGCGGACCATCTCCGGGATCGAGCTGCGCAACGAGACCATGAACAGCGTCCCGCAGGCGCCGACCACCACCGAGACGGCCATCAGCGAGGCCGTCCGCAGACCGTCCGGAGCCACGATGAGCAGCAGCATCACCGCCGCCTGCGCGACATTCGTCCACAGCATGACGCTTTTCGCCGTGAACCGGGCGAGCAGTCCGCCCGCGACCAGTCCGGCGACAAATCCGGAAGCCAGGCGTACGGCCATGAACAGGCCCATGGCGAGTGCTCTGCCCGTCGTCTCATAGACGAAGAGATTGAGCGCCACCATATTCAGGAACGTGCCGTACGAGGAGACCGCGTAACCGGCGACGAGGAATCGATAACGCCGCTCGGAACGCGCCGTGCCGCGTGCGCTCTCGGCCACGATCCGCGTATCGATGTCCGTTTTCCCGTCCGCTTCCCTGCCCGCCTCGTTCTCCGATGGACTGTTCGATTGGCTGTCGGTGCCGTTGATACCGGGCGTCACCCGCACATACTCGTCCAGCCGCGGCGCTCACCGATGTCGCCCCGTTTGTACAAAGGTAATCTGCATACTTGTGCAGCACGATCATTCCCTCCCACCGGTATGTGATTGCCGCGAATCGTCGCCGGACCGCCCGAATCCGGAGCGGCCCTGCGAGGCGTCACTGGCGACCTACCGGCGCGCCCTCGTCGAGGGCAGCCTGCCGCAGGACGAGGTGGCCGATTGTCTGCGTGCCCTGCACCTGATGGTGGCCGACCGGGAGTCACCGGGTTTCATGATCCCCGTACCGCCGGAGACCGCCTCGTTCGCCGCACTCGCCCCCATCGAGGAGGCGATCCTCGAACGGCGCCGCACACTCCGCTCGGCGCGCGCCACCCTCGCCGCCTTCGAGGGGCTGTACGCCGATGTGCACCGGCTCGAACAGCCCGCCCTCACCCGGCTCTCCGGCCACGCCGTGATCAACAAGGCGCTCGACGCGGGGGTCAGCGGCTGCCGCGAGTCGGTACGCACGGCCCACCCGGGCGGCGGACGCCCGGCACACGTCCTGGAGGAGTCGCTGCCCCGGGACCTGCGCAATCTGCGGCGCGGCATCCGGCAGCGCACGATCTACCAGCACACCGTCCGCTCGGACCGCACGACGCTCTCGTACATCGAACAGGTGACCGCGGCGGGCGCCGAGATCAGGACGCTCCCCGAAGTCGTCGACCGGATCATCGTGTTCGACCAGGACCTCGCGTTCATCCCGTTCTCCGACGAGCCGCACCACGCGCTGCGCATCCAGCATCCGCCCCTGGTCCGTTTCCTGGTCCGGCACTTCGACGAGGCGTGGGCCCGCTCGGTCCCCGTCCGCCCGGAACGCGCGCCGCTGCGCACCCCGGTCATCACCTCCGACCTCCAGCGCACGATCCTGCGGGCGGTCGTCAACGGCGAGACGGACGCGGCGATCGCCCGGCGCATCGGCATGAGCCGGCGCAGCGTCGCGGAGCACATGCGCAAGGTCTCCGAGCAGCTGGGCAGCAACAGCCGGGCCCAGCTCGGGTATCTGGTCGCCACATCGGGCCTGCTGAACGGCTCGGACGTGCCGGACGGTCCGGGGCCGCCGGGCGCGGAAGCACGGGAGGACGGGGCGGGCCAGGACGGCCGGCACGGCGGGGGCAGTCGGCACGGCGAGGGCAGTTCGGGCGGCCGGGACGGCTGAGAGCGTGCTGACGGGGGCGCTCCGTCCGGAACGCCCCCGTCAGCGTGTCAGCGTGTCAGTCCGTCAGCCCGTCAGTCCGTCAGCCCGTCAGTCCGTCAGCCGTCGGCCCGTCAGCCGAGGCCGGGGCCCCGTACCGGAATGCTGGTGAAGGTCGGCGCCGGGGCGGGCTCGGTGAAGAAGTCGTTGCCCTTGTCGTCGACCACGATGAACGCGGGGAAGTCCTCGACCTCGATCTTCCAGACCGCCTCCATGCCGAGCTCCTCGTACTCGACGACCTCGACCTTCTTGATGCAGTCCTGCGCGAGGCGCGCCGCCGGGCCGCCGATCGAGCCCAGGTAGAAGCCGCCGTGCGCGTCGCACGCGTCGGTGACCTGCCGGGACCGGTTGCCCTTGGCCAGCATCACCTTGGAGCCGCCCGCCGCCTGGAACTGCGCGACATAACTGTCCATGCGGCCGGCCGTCGTCGGGCCGAAGGAGCCGGAGGCGTACCCCTCGGGCGTCTTCGCCGGACCCGCGTAGTACACCGGGTGGTCCTTCAGGTACTGCGGCATCTCCTCACCCGCGTCCAGCCGCTCCTTGATCTTGGCGTGCGCGATGTCGCGCGCCACGACCAGCGGGCCGGTCAGCGAGAGCCGGGTCTTGACCGGGTACTTGGTCAGCTCGGCGAGAATGTCGTCCATCGGCCGGTTCAGGTCGATCCGGACGACGTCCGCCGCCTCGTCCAGGTGGTCGTCGGTGGTGTCCGGCAGGAAGCGCGCCGGGTCCTTCTCCAGCTGCTCCAGGAAGACGCCCTCGGCGGTGATCTTCGCGGTGGCCTGGCGGTCCGCGGAACAGGACACGGCGATGGCGACGGGCAGCGAGGCGCCGTGCCGGGGGAGCCGGACCACGCGTACGTCGTGGCAGAAGTACTTGCCGCCGAACTGCGCGCCGATCCCGATCTTCTGCGTCAGCTCGAAGACCTTCTGCTCCAGCTCCTGGTCCCGGAAGCCGTGCCCGGCCGGGGAGCCCTCGGCGGGCAGTTCGTCCAGGTAGTGCGCGGAGGCGTACTTCGCGGTCTTCAGCGCGAACTCGGCCGACGTACCGCCGACGACGATCGCCAGGTGGTACGGCGGGCAGGCCGCGGTCCCCAGCGAACGGATCTTCTCCTCCAGGAACTTCATCATGGAGGCCTCGTTGAGGACCGCCTTGGTCTCCTGGAAGAGGAACGACTTGTTGGCCGAGCCGCCGCCCTTCGCCATGAAGAGGAACTTGTACGCGCCGCCGTCGGTGGCGTACAGCTCGATCTGCGCCGGGAGGTTGGAACCGGTGTTCTTCTCGTCCCACATGTTCAGCGGGGCCATCTGCGAGTAGCGCAGGTTGAGCTTGGTGTACGCGTCGAAGATGCCGTGCGACAGGGCCTCCTCGTCACCGCCCGACGTCAGCACGTTCTGGCCGCGCTTGCCCATGACGATCGCCGTACCGGTGTCCTGGCACATCGGCAGGACACCCGCGGCGGAGATGTTCGCGTTCTTCAGGAGGTCGAGCGCGACGAACTTGTCGTTCGACGAGGCCTCGGGGTCGTCCACGATCCGGCGCAGCTGCGCGAGGTGGGCGGGGCGCAGGAAGTGCGAGATGTCGTGCATGGCCTCGGCGGCGAGCGTGCGCAGGGCCTCCGGCTCGACCTTGAGGAACGTACGGCCGTCGGCCTCGAAGGTGGAGACACCCTCGGCGGTCACCAGACGATAGGGCGTGGTGTCCTCTCCCAGGGGGAGCAGATCGGAGTACGCAAACTCTGGCATTACGGCCATTCCTCACTCGGCGACGGTGGCTGGCCTCCCTTGGACAGCGCACCCACCAGGGTAGAACCCTGTACGGCTCCCGATCCTGTGAGGTAGGGCTCACCTGGCGGACGGCGGAGCACCCCGGACGGAGCACCCGGACGGAGCACCCCGGAAGAAGCGTGGCGGACGGAATGGCCGGATCGCCGGGACAGCCCCTAGTCGCGATCTATCGCGTTTGGGTAGGCTGGTTCGGTGGACCTCGAAAAGCAGCCCCAGCAGCCCGTCGCCCCGGCTGAGCCCGCGCCGGCCGGCATCCGGGCCTCCGACGCCGACCGCGACCGGATCGCGGACATCCTCCGGGACGCCATGGCCGAGGGCCGGCTGACCGCCGAGGAGCACGCCGAGCGGATCGATCTGGTCTACCGCGCCAAGACCGTCGGTGAACTGGAACCCCTCGTCCGTGACCTGCCCGCGACCGGCGCCACCGCTCCGCAGGCCGGTGCGCAGGCCCGCCCCTACGCGTACGGCCCCGAGGCCCCCGCCGGACCGGCGGACAACCTCGTGGCGGTCTTCAGCAGCTCGACCAGGAAGGGGCGTTGGCGGGTCGGTGGCCGGACGAACGCCTTCGCGCTGTTCGGCAGCGTGGAGATCGATCTGACGGAAGCGCTTTTCGGCCAACGACTCACGGTCATCAACGCGACGTCCATCTTCGGCAGTGTCGAGATCAAGGTGCCGCAGAACATCTCGCTGCGCGGCAGCGGCACGGGTGTTTTCGGTAATTTCGAAGTGGTGACGCTGGAATCCGCCGACCCGGAAGCACCGGTTGTCGTGGTGAACGGCTATTCCGTCTTCGGGAACGTGGAGGCAAAGCCCAAGCGGGGCAAGTTCATTGCCGACCTCCACGACCAACTACGCAAACACCTGGGCCGCTGAGCGGGGCGGCGGGCGGGCTTCTGGTTCCGGCCAAAGTGCGCGCCGGGTGCAATTTCGTGCTCCGGAAGCCGGTGCCACGCAGTGCTTAGGCACGCGCACAGCGGGTAGGGAATGCTGCATCGTCTCTTGCTCGCGAAGCCGTCGTCAGGAGTAGGCCGTGCTGCAACCGCCGCATCAGACTCTGCAGGTCGCCGCCGTTCCTTCCCAGCGCACTCCCGCTCGGGAAGACCAGGCGGGTCCCTGGCATTCGGAGGCGGTGTGCCGCCGGGACGAAGCCGGGCTGTTCTTCGCCCCGTCGAAGGAGCCGACTGCTGCCCGACTGTCCCGCGAGGAGGCCGCCAAGCGGGTCTGCGCCCGCTGCCCGGTGATGGAAGCGTGCCAGGAGCACGCCCTGATGCAACCCGAGCCGTACGGGGTGTGGGGCGGACTGACCGCCGCCGAACGCCGCGTGGTGCTCGCCCGGCGCCGCAGGCGCGACATCGAGCTCAAGTCCGCAGCGCCGACAGGACGGATAGCCGCGGCGGGCTGAGGCCGCCGAGGGGGGGAGGGGCCGCCGGTCCGGCGGCCCCTCCCCCCCTCGACTGCTTCACGCTTACCGCCACGCGTGGTTCCTGCCGCTGTGCGCGGGTGCTACTTCGCGCGGTCGAAGTCGATCGCGCTGTAGGCGCGCAGCTTCGACAGCCGGTGGGTCGAGTCGATCTTCCGGATCGTGCCCGACTTGGAACGCATGACGATCGACTCGGTGGTCGCCGTCTCCGCGCGGTACCGCACACCGCGCATCAGTTCACCGTCGGTGATTCCGGTCGCCACGAAGAACACGTTGTCGCCGCTGACCAGGTCGTCGGTCGACAGCACCCGGTCCAGGTCGTGCCCGGCGTCCAGCGCACGCTGACGCTCGGCATCGTCCTTGGGCCAGAGCTTGCCCTGGATGACGCCGCCGAGGCACTTTATGGCGCACGCCGAGATGATGCCCTCGGGTGTGCCGCCGATGCCCATCAGTAGGTCGACGCCGGTGCCCTCACGGGCCGCCATGATCGAGCCCGCGACATCGCCGTCGGAGATGAACTTGATCCGGGCGCCCGTCTCCCGGATCTCCTTGACGATGCCCTCGTGGCGGGGGCGGTCGAGGATGACGACGGTGACGTCCTCGGGCGTGGAGTTCTTGGCCCGTGCGACACGCCGGATGTTCACCGCCACGGGCGCGTTGATGTCGACGAAGTCCGCGGCCTCGGGGCCGGTGACCAGCTTGTCCATGTAGAAGACGGCGGACGGGTCGAACATGGCGCCGCGATCGGCGGCGGCCAGGACGGCGATCGCGTTCGGCATGCCCTTGGCGTTGAGCGTGGTCCCGTCGATCGGGTCGACGGCGATGTCGACCTCCGGGCCGGTGCCGTCGCCCACGCGCTCGCCGTTGAACAGCATGGGGGCTTCGTCCTTCTCGCCCTCACCGATGACGACGACGCCGTTCATCGAGACGGTGGAGACGAGGGTGCGCATGGCCTTCACAGCGGCGCCGTCGGCGCCGATCTTGTCGCCGCGGCCCACCCAGCGCCCGGCGGCCATGGCGGCGGCCTCGGTGACCCGGACCAGTTCAAGGGCCAGGTTGCGGTCGGGGGCCTCCGGGGAGACCTCCAGTTGGGACGGCAGATGATGCTCGGACATCGGAGCGCACCTTTCTGTACGACGACGACCGGAAAAGAGGGTGCTGTGACTCTATCGGTAGGTCGATAAAATGAGCAGAGCGGGTCACGTATGAGCGGCCGGTGCCGGGCCGGGTGCGAGTGGCCGTCCCCGCGGTCGGAGGGTCGGGGCCTCATGCCACCATGGAGCGCGTGGCGAGCAAGCGAGGCAAGCAGACGGTCCGGGACATGTTCCTGTCGATGATGGTGATCACCGCGGTCGCGGGGGGCATTTACGTCTTCATTCCGCATGACGAGAAGGCCGATCCCATCGAGGCCGTCGACTTCCGGGTGGAACTCGCGACGGCCAGGCGCGCGGCACCGTATCCGGTGGCCGCCCCGGACGACCTGGGGAAGGGCTGGAAGTCGACCTCCGTCTCGTACGAGGGCGCGGCGGGCAACAACTGGCACCTCGGCTTCCTCGACCCGGACAGGAAGTACGTAGCGGTCGAGCAGTCCACCTCCCCGGCGAGGAAGTACGTCGCCCAGGTCACCCGGAACGCGAAGAACACCGGGCGCACCGAGGACGTGGCGGGCCGCACGTGGCAGCACTGGGAGGGCCCGAAGTACGACGCCCTCGTGCTCCACGACAAGGGCTCGACCACCGTGGTCACGGGCTCGGCGCCCAAGGCGCGGCTGGTGGAAATGGCCGCCGCCCTGAAGACCACTCCCTGACGGGCGTCGGAGCGCACACACGAAAGCGCCCGGCCGGGAATGCCCGGCCGGGCGCTTTCGTTCGGGATCTCCGCGGAGCGGCCGCGGATCCGGAGGGGTCCGGCGGTGCCGGACCCCGCGGGCCCGGACGGCTCAGACGGTCGTGACGACCTCGTCGTACGACAGGCGCGGCAGACGCGGGAACCAGGCGTCCTCGCCCGGCTTGCCGATGTTGACGACCATCAGCGGGGTGTGGTCGTCGTCCAGGAACTCCTTCTGGATGCCCGCGGCGTCGCAGCCGGTCATCGGGCCGGCGGCCAGACCGGCGGCGCGGATGCCGATGATGAAGTACGCGGCCTGGAGCGCGGCGTTCAGCAGGGCGGCCGACTCGCGGACCGGGCGCTCGGAGAAGAACGCGTCCTTGGCCTGCGGGAAGTGCGGCAGCAGCGCCGGGATCTCCTCGTGGAACTCGTTGTCGGCGGCGAGGATCGCGACGAGCGGGGCGGTCGAGGTCTTCGCCTGGTTGCCCTCGGCCATGTGCTTCACGAGGCGCTCGCGGCCCTCGGCGGAGCGGACCAGGACGACGCGCAGCGGCGACTGGTTGAAGGCGGTGGGGCCGAACTTGACCAGATCGTAGATCGCCTGGACCTGCTCATCGGTCACCGGCTCGTCGGTGAACGTGTTGGCGGTACGGGCCTCGCGGAAGAGGAGGTCCTGGGCGGCGGGGTCAAGAGCGAGGGACATCTTGCGGATTACCTTCCGGACGAACAAGGGGGGATCAAGCGACGACGTCACCGTAGCCGAGAAGTAGGTTAACTTTCAACTAAACCTGTTCCCGAGTGATCCACTCCACAGCACGAATGACCCACTCGACAGCACGGGAGGCCGCACACGGGGCCTACACGGGAGGCCGCATACGGGGCCGCACACGGGGTCGGCACGGGAGGCCGCACACGGGGCCGCCCCACGCTTCCTCCGCGCCCGCCGGGCCGCCGTTCCCCACCAGGCCGCCCGCCATCCGCCGTACGGCTCAGCCGTCGGCGCCCGGGGCCCGGGCGGGCTCCTCCGGGTGGGCCAGAGCCGCGTCCAGCCGGGCGCGGGCGCCCTCCAGCCAGTGCCGGCAGACCCTGGCCAGCTCCTCGCCCCGCTCCCACAGGGCCAGCGACTCCTCCAGCGTCGTGCCGCCCGCCTCCAGGCGCCGCACGACCTCGATCAGCTCGTCCCGCGCCTGCTCGTACCCGAGCGTGCCTGTCGCGGCGGCCGTCGCCGTCCCGTCGTCCGTCATGTGATCCACCCTATTCGTGAGCTGGGAAAACAA
The DNA here is from genome assembly GCF_026341775.1 of Streptomyces sp. NBC_00654. Classification (NCBI taxonomy): domain Bacteria; kingdom Bacillati; phylum Actinomycetota; class Actinomycetes; order Kitasatosporales; family Streptomycetaceae; genus Streptomyces; species Streptomyces sp. NBC_00654. The sequence continues at coordinate 1,562,422 of NZ_JAPEOB010000001.1, forward strand.
CGTGAGGGGCTCACCCCTCCACCCGTACGGTGAACTCGCCCTCCGACACCCGCGCCCGCAGCGGTTCGCCGGGCGCCCCGGCGTCGGCGGGGGAGCGCACCACATGCCCGTCCGGCCGTTGGAGCACGGCATAACCCCGCTCCAGTGTCGCGGCGGGCGACAGCGAGACCACCCGGGCCCGGGTGTGCGCGAGCTCCGAATCGGCGCGGTCCAGCAGATGACCGAGCACCCGGCGGCTCCGCCCGACGAGCGCGTCCACCTCCGCGGCCCGCTCGTCCACCAGCCGGTGGGGACGCTCCATCGACGGGCGGCCCAGCGCATGGGCCAGCCCCCGCTCCTCCCGGTCCAGGACACCCCGTACGGTGCGCAGCGCCCGGTCCCGCAACTGCCGCACCCGGTCCAGCTCCTCACCCACGTCCGGGACGACCTTCTTCGCGGCGTCCGTGGGCGTCGACGCCCTCAGATCCGCCACCAGGTCCAGCAGCGGGGAGTCCGGCTCGTGCCCGATCGCGGACACCACCGGCGTACGGCACGCGGCCACCGCCCGGATCAGCTGCTCGTCGGAGAACGGCAGCAGGTCCTCCACGCTGCCGCCGCCGCGGGCGACGACGATCACGTCGACCTCGTCCAGGGCGTCCAGCTCCTCGACCGCCTCGACCACCTGATTCACCGCGTGCACGCCCTGCACCGCGGTGTTGCGCACCTCGAACCGCACCGCGGGCCAGCGGCGGCGGGCGTTCTCCAGGACATCGCGCTCGGCCGCGGAGGCCCGCCCGCAGACCAGACCGATCAACTGCGGCAGGAACGGCAGCGGCTTCTTGCGGTCCAGCGCGAAGAGCCCCTCCGCGGCGAGCGACTTCTTCAGCTGCTCCAGCCGGACCAGCAGTTCCCCGATGCCGACCGGCCGTATCTCCGTCGCCCGGAGGGAGAGCTGCCCCCGGGGCGCGTACCACTCCGGCTTGGCGAGAACGACGACCCGCGCACCCTCCGTCACCACATCGGCGATGCGGTCGAAGACCTGCCGGTAGCAGGTCACGCTCACGGAGATGTCGTGCGACGGATCGCGCAGGGTCAGGAAGACGACCCCGGCACCGGGCCGCCGCGACAGCTGGGTGATCTGCCCCTCGACCCAGATCGCACCGAGCCGGTCGATCCACCCCCCGATGAGCCGGGACACCTCGCCGACGGGCAGCGGTGCTTCCGCGGACGTATTGAGAGCCATGCGAAGGAGCGTATCGGCAGGCGCCGACAGGAAGGGGCGGACAGGCACTCGGGCCCGCTCACGCCCCACCGCTCCCACGGCCTCCACCACCCCGCACCGCTCCCACGGCCTCCACCACCCCGCACCGCTCCCACGGCTCCCACCACCCCGCACCGCTCCCACCACCCCCACCGCTCCCTCGGCTCCCTCCGCTTCCCCCTGCCTCAGCTCCCGCCGCTCCCACCGGGGCTCCCCGCACCCACGCCGGCCCCGGGGCGCCGCCCCCACTGCACCGCGAGCACCACCAGCCCCACCGCCAGCCAGCACAGCCCGACCACCTGGGCGCTCGCCGTCGCCTCCACGATCACCGCGATCAGCACCGCGGCACCCACCACGGGGATGACCACATGGCGCCACCAGCTCGGCGGCCCCTCCATCCGGCGTACGGCGAACCAGCCGACCACCGACGCGTGCAGCAGCACGAACGCCGTCAGCGCGCCCACGTCGACGACCGACACCAGATGGTCCAGCCCGTCGTCGCGCCGGGCCGCCCACACCGCCGCCACCAGCGTCACGATGGCCGCGCCCAGGATCGCGACCCGCGGTACGCCGGACTTCGGGTCGACCTTCGCCAGGAACGGCGGCAGCCGCCGCTCGCGCGCCATCGCGAACACCAGCCGCCCGGCCGCCGCCTGCCCCGCCAGCGCGGCGAACGCCGCACCGATCGCCTTGCTGACGGCCACCAGATCGTGCAGCCAGGTCCCCACCGAGGCGTCGACCGCGTCGTAGAACGCGGACCCCTGCTTCGCCGGATCGGCCGCCAGCTCCGCCGAGCTGACCGGTTCCAGCAGCGCGGCCAGATAGGACTGGGCGATGAACAGCACGCCCGCGAGCACCAGGCAGAACAGCACCGCCCGCGCCACCTTCGCCGAACCGCCGGTCACCTCCTCGGCGAACGAGGCGATGGCGTCGAAGCCCAGATACGAGAGCACGGCGACCGACACCGCCCCCAGCACCGCCGTCATCGAGAACCCGGAATCGCCGGTGAGCGGCGACAGCCAGCCGCGCTGCGCGCCGTCGCGTACGAGCACCACCACCGCCGACACCACGAACACCAGCAGCACCGCGATCTCCATGGCCAGCACGGCGAAGCCGACCCGGGCCGCGGCCCGTACCCCCCACAGGTTGAGCAGTGTGGTCAGCACGACCGCGATGGCCGTCCACACCCAGCGCGACACCTCGGGGACCAGCGCGTTCATCGCGATCCCGGAGAAGAGATAGGCGACCGCGGGGATCAGCAGATAGTCGAGCATCGCCATCCACCCGGCGATGAATCCCGGCCCCTCCCCGAGCCCCTTGCGGGCATACGCGAACACCGAACCCGCCAGTGGGGCGACCCGCACCATCTGGGCGTAGCTGAAGGCGGTGAACGCCATGACGACGGTCGCCGCGATGTAGACGAGCGCGACCGCGCCGTCGGACTTCGCGTCGAGCGTCCCGAACACGCCGACCGGCGCCATCGGAGCGATGAACAGCAGCCCGTAGACCACCAGATCCCGGAAGCCGAGCGTGCGCCGCAAGGTGGCCCGCTCCGTGCTGCTGCTTCCCGACATCCGACCTCCATCGCCGTCCGTGCACACCCACGTCGCCAACAGTCTCCCGACCCGGCCGGACCGGCGCCTGTTCGGTACGGCCTTACGATGGGACGCATGACTGCAACTCCTGCCCGCCGTGTCCTGCTCGCCGCTCCCCGTGGCTACTGCGCGGGCGTGGACCGTGCCGTGATCGCCGTGGAGAAGGCCCTGGAGCAGTACGGGGCCCCGATCTACGTGCGCCACGAGATCGTGCACAACAAGTACGTCGTGCAGACCCTGGAGAAGAAGGGCGCGATCTTCGTCGACGTCACCGCGGAGGTCCCCGAGGGCTCCATCGTGATGTTCTCCGCGCACGGTGTCGCGCCGGCCGTCCACGCCGAGGCCGCCGAGCGCAGGCTCGCCACGATCGACGCCACGTGCCCGCTGGTCACCAAGGTCCACAAGGAGGCCGTCCGGTACGCCAAGGAGGACTACGACATCCTCCTGATCGGACACGAGGGCCACGAGGAAGTCATCGGCACGAGCGGCGAGGCCCCGGACCACATCACACTGGTCGACGGCCCCGAGGACGTGGCGAACGTGAAGGTCCGCGACGAGTCGAAGGTCGTCTGGCTCTCGCAGACCACGCTCTCGGTCGACGAGACGATGGAGACGGTCGACGCCCTCAGGGGCAAGTTCCCGAACCTTCTCTCGCCGCCCAGCGACGACATCTGCTACGCCACGCAGAACCGTCAGATCGCGGTGAAGAAGCTGGCCCAGGACGCCGAACTGGTCATCGTCGTCGGCTCCAAGAACTCCTCGAACTCCATCCGCATGGTCGAGGTCGCCCTCGACGCGGGCGCCCCGGCCGCCCACCTGGTCGACTTCGCGAGCGAGATCGACGAGGCCTGGCTGGAGGGCGTGACCACGGTCGGCCTCACCTCCGGCGCCTCCGTCCCCGACGTACTGGTGGACGGCGTGCTGGAATGGCTGGCCGAGCGCGGCTACGCCGATGTCGAGACGGTGAAGACGGCCGACGAGTCGATCACCTTCTCGCTGCCCAAGGAACTGCGCCGCGACCTGCGCGCCGAGGCGGCAGCCCTTTCCGCCGAGTAGGCGGGCGCGGCGTCCGGCCTGCCCGTACGGTGGATTCCATGCAGATCTTCGGCGTGGACATCGGCGGATCCGGGATCAAGGGCGCTCCCGTGGACCTGGACCGCGGAGACCTGGCGCAGGAGCGCCACAAAGTACTGACACCGCAGCCGGCCACGCCCAAGGGCGTGGCCGACTGCGTGGCCGAGGTCGTCGGCCACTTCGGCTGGTCCGGCCCGATCGGCGTCACGTTCCCCGGGGTCGTCACGGACGGCGTCACCCGCACCGCGGCCAATGTCGACAAGGGCTGGATCGGCACGGACGCACGCACCCTGCTGGGCGACCGGATCGGGCAGCCCGTCACGATCCTCAACGACGCCGACGCGGCGGGAGTCGCCGAGATGACCTTCGGCGCGGGACGGGGACGCAAAGGCACGGTCATCATGCTGACCTTCGGTACGGGCATCGGCAGCGCGGTCTTCACGGACGGCCGCCTCGTCCCCAACACCGAGCTCGGCCACCTGGAGCTGCACGGCCACGACGCGGAGAAGCACGCGTCCACGAAGGCCAAGGAGGACGAGGACCTCAGCTGGCACCACTGGGCGCACCGGGTACAGAAGTATCTGGCACACGTGGAGATGCTGTTCTCGCCCGAGCTGTTCATCATCGGCGGCGGTGTCAGCCGCAAGGCGGACAAGTTCCTGCCGCTGATCGAAAACGTACGGGCCGAGATCGTCCCGGCGGAGCTGCAGAACAACGCGGGGATCGTGGGCGCGGCGATGGCGGCGGCGGCGGAGAAGTAGTCCCCGCCGCGGGCCGCAGGGTCCCGCGGCCGTCGGCCCGCGGTCCCGCCCGCGGGGCTACGGGCGCTGGGGGCGGCGCGCGGCGCCCGCCACGGACTGTCCGGTACGGGCGGCGGTCTGGGCCGACTGAGCGGCGCGGACCGGCTGGACCGCCGGGACCGGATGCCGCCGCTTGGCCCGCATGTGCCGGACCTTGCGTACGGTGGCGATGAGCCCGGCGACGAGAGTGCCGCCGTACAGCCAGCCGGCGTGCACGGCGAGCGCGGTGACGACGGCCATCGTCTGACCGCCCAGGCCTCCGGTGCCCCCGGAGACCGGGATGACACCGACGGCGAAGGCGATCGGCACGCTGATCGGCGCGGTGACGAGGTCGGCGGGGCGCACCCAGAGTGCGGTGAGCGCGCTCACCGGCAGGAACAGCAGCCCGTAGACAATCTCCGAGCTGTCGAACAGCAGCCGGTCGAGGCAGGCCAGGACGAACATGGTGACGGCGGCGAAGAGCCCCGCCCCGATGCCGGTCAGCCGGGGGTTGGGGAACCTGCGCAGTGCCGCCACCGCGGGCGGCAGCGAGCGGGTCCGGGCTCCCGGCGTACCCATCACCCGATAGACGGCGGCACTCTCGCCGAGTGCGCCCTGCGGGGACGGGGCCGGCGGGGCCTGCTGAGGCTGCCTGCGCTGCGGGGGTCGTGTCCTGTGCTGCTCCACCTGCACAACGTAGGTCGCGAGGCGTGAGGAATCAGGCGTTGGACACGCGCTTTGGCCGACCTTGGGGTTGAGTTCGATGTCACACGGCCGAATACCGACCTGTTCGGCCCTGCCTGGCGACCGGGCGGGGACCTCCGGCAGGCCTCCGGCGGACCTCGGGCGGACCCGTGCCGGGCCGCCCGCCGCCGCCCGTAAACTGGAGAATCGGTCCACTCCGAGGCCTGGCCCGAACAGCACGACTACCCCTCCTCACCTCCTCACTCCAGGAAGTCGCCAAAGTGTCGCTCACGATCGGAATCGTCGGTCTGCCGAATGTCGGCAAGTCGACCCTGTTCAACGCCCTGACCAAGAACGACGTGCTGGCGGCCAACTACCCGTTCGCCACGATCGAGCCGAACGTCGGCGTGGTCGGCGTCCCGGACCCGCGCCTGAACAAGCTCGCGGAGATCTTCAACTCGCAGAAGCTCCTCCCCGCCACCGTCGACTTCGTCGACATCGCGGGCATCGTCCGCGGCGCGAGCGAGGGTGAGGGGCTGGGCAACAAGTTCCTCGCGAACATCCGCGAGTCCGACGCGATCTGCCAGGTCATCCGCGCCTTCAAGGACGAGAACGTCGTCCACGTCGACGGCAAGGTCTCGCCCAAGGACGACATCGAGACGATCAACACCGAGCTGATCCTGGCCGACCTCCAGTCGGTCGAGAAGGCCGTCCCGCGCCTCACGAAGGAGTCCCGCCTCCAGAAGGAGAAGGTGGCGGTACTGGCCGCCGTCGAGGAGGCTCAGAAGATCCTGGAGTCCGGCGAGACGCTCTTCGCCGCGGGCATCACCGCGTCCACCGAGAAGGGCCGGCTCCTGCACGAGCTGCACCTGCTCACCACCAAGCCCTTCCTCTACGTCTTCAACGTCGACGAGGACGAGCTGGTCGACGAGGACTTCAAGAACGCCCAGCGCGCCCTGGTCGCCCCCGCCGAGGCCATCTTCCTGAACGCCAAGATCGAGTCCGAGCTCATCGAGCTGGACGACGACGAAGCCCTGGAACTCCTCCAGTCCATGGGCCAGGAAGAGCCCGGCCTGGCCACCCTCGGCCGCGTCGGCTTCGACACCCTGGGCCTCCAGACCTACCTCACGGCAGGCCCGAAGGAAGCCCGCGCCTGGACGATCAAGAAGGGCGCCACGGCCCCCGAGGCGGCCGGTGTGATCCACACCGACTTCCAGAAGGGCTTCATCAAGGCGGAGATCATCTCCTTCGAGGACCTCGTCGAAACGGGCTCGGTCGCCGAGGCCCGCGCCAAGGGCAAGGCCCGCATGGAAGGCAAGGACTACGTCATGCAGGACGGCGACGTGGTGGAGTTCCGCTTCAACGTGTAGTCGTGTGCACTGCACGTGACTTGATTGGTCAAGCGTGCAGGTGGGAAGGGGTCGGACTCCGTCGGGTCCGACCCCTTTGGCGTCACCATGCTGGATGGGCGCTGGATGTTCTGACGTATGGGCAGCGGTTGATCAGGTGTCGTAAACGGTGGACCGACGTACCACGTGAACGACCCCCAGACCGCCAGTTGCTCAGGAGATGGTCGTGGCGAGGGCCGCCGTGGAGGCGATTTGTCGGGGTCGGCCTCGCCCCAGCGGCGGGCGAGCCGCACCAGCTCCGGTCCCGACCAGGTGCGCGGTTCCACCCGGGTCTTCGCCTGGGCGAGCAGCAGCGGTCGTCCCCGCGCGTCCCTCACCTCGAAGTCGATGGCCTCGTCGGCGCCCTCCACCCGGAAGGTCTCTGCCTCCGGATACTGGTCCGGAGTGCGGATCAGCTGGAGAATGGCGCACGCTGTCTGGAACCCCATGCCCCGTGCCGTGTCGACTCCACCCATGTGGTGCATCCCCCTTGGCCTCGGCTCGCCCTCCAGCATGCAGGGCGCCACTGACAGCCCCCTGTCGCGAGCCATCAAATGCGCGCTATAGCTGATGACTTGTTGTATGCGACTTTAGGGTCACAACAGCACCAGAAGTCACGAGATCGTTCCGCGTCTTCCAGGGGGAATGGGCGGACCCGCAGATCGTCGCAGTAGCCGGTGCGGCTGGCACTGCCATCGTTTCGGCAATGGCTACGGATGCCTGGCACCGTGCGAGGGACAGCGTCGTAGCGCTCTGGCAACGGTTCCGACCCGAGTCCGCCGACGCGGTCCATGTGGATTTCGAAGGGAACCGGAGGGTCCTCGTCGATTCTCTGCCAGCGGGTGACGAACACAAACGCGCCGCACTGATCGCCGCATGGAACGGGTACTTTCTCGGGTTACTCGTCGCACAGCCGAACGCTCTTGACGCCCTCAGGCACCTCAGCACGGTCCTCACACAAGAGAACACCAGCGGTCCCCCTTCCTCCCTGAAGATGACAGCCCATGCGAGCGGCAAAGCACAGGTGTTCCAGGCCGGGCGTGACCAGAAGATCACCCAGTCGTGACTCCGCCCCGGCGTGACGATGAGATGAACGAGCCCTGGTCGATGCGGGCCGATGCCTCCGATGCCGCTCGGGTGCATCAGGCGGGCAGAGATCAGCACTTCGTTCAGAACCGGTTGAATGTGCGGGTCGGAAGGGGTCCGTCTCCTCGGAGGCGGGCCCCTTCGTTTTCCCGTGCTGGATCGGTGCTGGATCGGTGCTGGATATTCGGATTCTCCGTCAGGGCGATTCAGGTGTCGTAGATCGTGGAGCGGTGTCCGACGCGGATGACCCACACGATCAGTTCGCCGTTTTCGACGGTGTAGATGACGCGGTAGTCGCCGATTCTGAGACGGCGGCGCTCGGGCTGGGAAACGAGCGCGGTGGTGTTGAAGCCGAACGGGTCGGTTTCCAGTTCCGTCAGCTTGGTCAGGATGCGGAGCGCGGTGTCGCGCGGAACCTTGCGGAGTTCGGCTCGGGCTTCCGGGTGGAAGACGGTGCGGTACTCACTCACTTCGCGCCAGCGTCTCCTTCATGACGTCCTCGATCGGGATGCCGGCCGACCGGGTCGCCATGCGCTCGTCGATGAGGCGGTTGATCTCGCGCTCTTCCCATTCCTGGTACTTGCGGAGCACCTCTATCGACACGACGGCGGCAACTTCTTTGCCTCGTCGCGTGATGACTGTGGGCGTGTCGTCGCGATCGGCGCGTTCGACGACCTCGGCCAAGTGTGCGCGGACGTCGCGGATGGACTCAATGGGCATCTGCGTCATATGCTCAAAGGTACCGGATGTCTCATGTGTACACAATGGTTACTGGTCTTGGGTGAACCCCGGGCTGTGCTGGATGGCTCTTCACCGTGCTGGATGCGTGCGGGGCGGGATCTTCGAAACCAGCGTTTCCGGAGATGGGAGCCCTGTGTTGAATGTCCCCCTTCTGCGTGTAATCGTCCGCATGCTGTGCGTACTGATCGGCTAAATGTGCAGGTCGGAAGGGGCGGGGCGGTGTTGAGTCCGGCCCCTGGTCACCGCTGCTCGTGCTGTTGGTCGTCCCGTCGTCACTCTGCCTCCGACTCGCCGCATTCGCTTCGTCATGGACGTAGGCCATCAGCTCTTCTCCTCGGAGCCGCCCACGGTCTTGTCGAGCACGCCGTGCCTGCGGCAGGGGGCAGGGCGGGAATGGTCCACCTGTGCGGTCCCGTCGGTGTGCCATGGATTTCTCCGCCCCGGCGCACCCGGCCGGTCCGCGGCGAGTTCGCGACATCCGGCAACGGCCGTCGCGGACCGGCCGGGTGAACGGCCGATGGCGGCCTCCTGGCGGAGGCATAGGGTTCGGCCGAGAAGATCCGCTCGGCGCGGGCGAGTTGCGCCGGGGCGGTACGGTGGCCGCCCCGAGGAGGAGCCGGATGCTGCAGGCGCTGGGACTGGGACCGGGCGAAGAGGTCATCTATACGGCGCTGCTGGCCACACCCACCGGTTCCGCGCGGGACCTGGCCCGGCAGACCGGACTCGACGAGGCCGAGAGCGTCAAGATCCTCGATGACCTGGCGGCGCGGGGCCTGGTGGCTGTCGTGGCGGAGGCCGCGAGCGGGTCGCCCGAACCCGCCGAGGGCGAGGCCGGCCCGCCGCCCGCCCGCTATCGGCTCACACCGCCCTCGGTGGCCCTGGCTCCGCTCCTTGTCGAGCAGCGCAACGCGCTTCACCATGCCGAGACCGCCTTCTCGATCCTTAGCGAGCAGTACCGCAGTACCGCCGCACAGACCGCGGGGGGTGTCGTGGAGGTGGTCGTCGGTGTGGAGCAGGTCGCGCACCGGTTCCACCAATTGCAGAGCGGGGCCCAGCGGGAGTTGCTCGTCTTCCTCGTCGGCGCGCCCATCGCGGTGCCGCGCGAGGACACCGACACGGCGGAGAGTTCCGCGCTGGATCGCGGAGTCGACTTCCGGGTCGTCGCCGCCAAGGACTATCTGGACGGTCACGACATCGTGCGGGATGTGCGGACGGCTGTCATGGCGGGCCTCGACCTGCGCCTGGTCGACTCGCTGCCGCTGAAGATGGTCGTGTCGGACCGGGAACGCGCCATGGTGCCACTGGACATGGCGGACTCCGGTGGTGAGCCGAGCGCGATCGTGGTGCACCGCAGCGGCCTGCTGACGGCCCTGGTCCATCTCTTCGAGAAGGAATGGGCCCAGGCCCGGCCGATGTACACGACCACGGGGGCGCCCGAGGAACCTGCGGCCGATCAGCCGACCGAGGGGGAACTGGAGGTCCTCGCACGGCTGTTGGCGGGCATCTCGGACCGGCGGACGGCGTCCCAGCTCGGTCTCTCCGTGCGTACGGTGGAGCGGCGGATACGCCGTTTGATGGACCTCGCCGGAGTGGACTCGCGCTTGCAGCTCGGCTGGCACGCGGCACGTGCGGGCTGGCTGTGCCCGCCCTCTCCGTCTGTCTGAGAGCCGAGCACTCCGGTACCGGCGCCGGCAGTTCCTGGCAGCCCCGGGACGGCCGGCGGCGGGCGGCGTCGCCCCACGGCGTCGCGACCCCACGGCGTCGCGACCCCACGGCGTCGCGACCCCACGGCGTCGCGACCCCACGGCGACGTTCCGGCGGAGGGCGTCCGGCGGAGGGTGTCGGACGGAGGGCGGCCGCGCCCCGCGACCGTGTGAGGCGGCGGTTCCCGACGGTGACGAGCAGTGGAGGTGACCGCGTGACGGAATGCCGTCACGTGGGGAACCCGCCATGCGTGGCACGCCTACGCGCTCCGTATGTCTGCCAGGATTCAGCCGCAAGCCTGGCATGTTCACGGCGTCAAGTAGGGGAGACTCATGCATCCCATAGCGCGCATAGCCTTGGGCGCGGCGACCGCCGCAGTCCTGGGCGTCACCGCTGTCGCACCGTCCGGGGCGGCGACCACACCGCCTGACGGTGCTTCGGGAGAGAAGCCCATCGTCGGTGGCGGGACCCCGCCGGCGGGCGGCAAGCAGGTGACGGTCACGCTCGTCACCGGCGACAAGGTGCTGGTCACCACAGACCCGTCGGGCCGCAGCTCCGCGGCCCTGCTGCCCCACGAGGACGGCACGCAGCCGCTCGTGCAGACCTTCCAGCTGGGCAAGGACCTCTACGTCTATCCGGAGGGCGTTTCCCGGGCGATCGCCGAAGGCAGGGTCGACGAGCAGCTGTTCAACGTCACCGGCCTGATACGTCAGGGATACGACGACACGAACACCGATGCGCTGCCGCTCATCGCCACGTACCAGAACCGTGTCGATGTCGCCGACAGCCTGCCGGTGGCTCCTCGTGGGTCGAAGCGCGGCCTTGAGCTTCCCGCCGTGAACGGCGTCGCGCTCAAGGCGGGCAAGGACACCGCCGCCGCCTTCTGGCAGGACATCACCGACACCCGTTCGCGTGCTGCCTCCACGTTGAAGAAGCTGTGGCTGGACAGCAAGGTCGAGGCCACGTTGGACCGGTCGACCAAGCAGGTGCACGCGCCGGAGGCCTGGGCCGCCGGCTACGACGGCAAGGGCACCAGGGTCGCCGTGCTGGACACCGGCGTGGACGCCGAGCACCCGGACCTGGTGAACCGGATCGCCGCGTCCAAGAACTTCACGGACTCCCAGAGCACCGCGGACCGCCAGGGGCACGGCACTCACACCGCGTCCACCGTCGGCGGCTCCGGAGCCGCCGACGACGGCCGCAGGAAAGGCGTCGCCCCCGGGACCTCCCTGCTCGTCGGCAAGGTCCTCAACGACTCGGGGTCCGGCGAAAGCTCCTGGATCATCGCCGGTATGCAGTGGGCCGTCGACCAGAAGGCCGATGTCGTCTCCATGAGCCTGGGCAACCCGGCCATCGGCACCTGCTCCGACCCGCTGGCGGAGGCCACGAAGGAGCTCTCGCGGAACACGCGCACCCTGTTCGTCGTCGCCGCGGGCAACGCCGGTTCGGGCATCGAGACCGTTTCCTCGCCCGGCTGTGTGCCCGGCGTGCTCACCGTCGGCGCCGTCGACCGTGACGACACCACCGCGTGGTTCTCCAGCCGCGGCCCGGTGGCCGTCACGCATACCCTCAAGCCCGAGATCGCCGCCCCCGGCGTCGGTATCTCGGCCGCCAGCGCGGGTGGACGCGGCCCCTACGCCTACCGGGAGATGTCGGGCACATCCATGGCGACCCCGCACGTCGCGGGCGCCGCTGCCATCGTCCGCCAGGCCCACCCGGAGTGGACCGCGCAGCAGATCAAGGCGGCCCTCGTCTCCTCCGCCCGTACCGGCGGGAAGGTCGCCGGTGCCGACCAGACCGGGGCGGGCGTGCTCGATGTGTTCGACGCGGTGCGCCAGAAGGTGCTGTCCGCACCGGCCGTCCAGGGCGGCAGCTACAACTGGCCGCAGGACACCTCCGACCGCACCACCGTGCAGGTGCCCTTCACCAACACCGGCACCGACGAAGTCACCCTGAAGCTCGGGGTGAGCGGTGTGCACGGCAACGACGGCAGCGATGTCAGCTCCGGCATCATGAGGCTCGAACACAGCAAGGTGACCGTTCCCGCGGGCGCCACGGTCAACGTGCCGCTGCGTATCGACCCCACCGCCCGGCTCAAGGCCTCCCAGTACGGGGCCGTCACCGGCCGCGTCATCGCCACCGGCGGCGACGCGCATGTCAGTGTGCCGGTCACGCTCCACGTCCAGCCGGAAACGGTCACCCTCCGGGTCAAGGTCGTCGACCGCAACGGCAAGCCCGCGGACGGCGCCTCCTCGCTGGACCTGGTCAGCCTCGACACCGACCAGGGCGAGCGCCGCAGCAACGAGGGCGCCGCCGAGCAGATGTACCGCGTGCGCCCTGGTGACTACGCACTCGCCGGTTTCGTGGCCACCTACGACGCGGACAACGCACCCGAATCGATCGGCTACCTCGGCCGCCCGCAGCTGCGGATCACCGGTGACACCACCGTCGTCCTCGACGCCCGCAAGGCACACCGGCTCAGCCCGCGGACCGACCGTCCTTCCAAGGTGAGCAGCACCACGCTCAGCTACGGCCGTACGTGGGACGACACCTGGCAGCTGAACGGATCGCTCTCTTCCGGCAGCAACGTGCAGAAGTTCTACGCCTCCGTCGAAGGGCGGGCCCGGAAGGGCTTCTTCGAGTTCCGGCCCACCTGGCGTGCCACCGGTTCGCAGGGCGGCTCGTCCTACGTCTACAACCTCTCGTTCCCGACCGGGGGGCCGCTGCGGTCCGACCGGGTCTACCGCCCGAGTGATGCCGGGCTGGCCCGGGTCACCGAGAAGTGGAACGCCCTCGGCAAGGAGGCCGACTACCTCGACGGGCTGTTCATCCTCCCCGCCTGGAACACGAACACCGCCATCCCGGTGAGCCTGCTCGCTCCGGTCAAGGTGCCGGGCACCCGTACCGCCTACTACACGACCGGCGACGACACCTGGCTCCACGGCGCGATGACCAGCTTCCCCTTTGCCGCGTTCATGTCCGACCAGTACCGCGTCCACCGGCCCGGTGACCGGCGTACCGAGGAGTGGTACGGCGGCCTCCTGCGACCGGCCGCGGCGCGCGACACCGACGGCGACCTGGCGCTGGCCGCCGAGCGGCAGGGCGATCTGATCGGCTTCCAGAGTGCGCTCTGGCTCGACGGCTCCGGCGACCACTGGTCCTACGGCGGGTCCTTCGGCGACCTCGGCAACCTGTTGCTGAAGCGCAACGGCGAGGAGATCGCCAGAAGCACCTACCCGTACGACGCGTTCGAGGTGCCGGCCGAGGACTCCGCGTACGAACTCACCCAGAACCTGTCCAAGATCGACACCTCGGACCGGAACTGGCTGCGTTCCACCGCCGTCACCACCACCTGGAGCTTCCGCTCCCACCTGGAGCCCGACGTCTACTCCCGCGGCATACCGATCCTCTTCCCGGCGTACGACCTGCCGGTGGACAGCGTGAACACGCTGCCCGCGCGGAGCGGTATCAAGGTCGGTCTGTCGGTCGAGGGTCACGCCGGGTACACCCCGGGCAGGATCACGGAGGCCTCCGTCTCCTACTCCTACGACGGCGGCACCACCTGGACCCAGGCGCCGACCGAGCAGCGGGCCGGCAAGTGGACGGCCACGCTCGACCACACCGGTGCCACCGGCGAACAGGTCATGCTGAAGACCACCCTCACGGACTCCGAAGACAACGCGGTCACCCAGACCATCACCCGCGCCTACGACGTCCGATAGCCACACGGCAGGGCCGGGCGGGTCTCCCTCCACAGGGGGACCCGCCCGGCCCTTTCCCGCTGTCTGCCGGGCCGCGGCTCAGTGCAGCGGTGAACGGCGGACGGACAGGACTGCGACGTCGTCGTGCTGGCTGCCGTCCCCGGCGAACGCGCGCGCGTTGTCGTAGAGGGCGCGCGGCAGGTCGGTGGGGGAGAGCGAGACACGCTCGGCCAGCCGTTCGGTGATGGGGTAGAACGTGCCGTCGGCGGCGCGGGTCTCGGTGAGTCCGTCGGTGGTCAGCAGGAGCGTCGCGCCGGGCGGGAAGGCGAACCAGTCGACGGTCGCGGGTTCGGTGGCGAGTTCGGCCAGGCCGAGGGGGACACCGGAGTCGAGGGCCGGGGTGCTGACCGCGGCGTCGTGGAGCAACTGCGGCGGAATGTGGCCGCAGTTGATGACCTGCACCTCGTTGTGCGCGTCGATGTTGACGACCAGGGCGGTGACGAACCGTTCGTCGTCGCCGGTCTGCGCGGCGTAGGAGTTGTGCCGTACGACAGAGGCGTCGAGCGCGTCGGCGAGCGCGGTCAGGGTGGGCTCCCGGTGGGCCGCCTCGCGGAACGCGCCGATGACCGCGAACGCGGCGCCCACCGCGGGCAGGCCCTTGCCCTGGACATCGCCGATCAGGACCCGGGTGCCCCACGGGGAGGCGACGACGTCGTAGATGTCGCCGCCGACGAGCCGGTCCTCCTGCACGGGCTCGTACACGCCGTCGACCAGGACATCATCGGTGAGCAGGGGCAGCGGGCGCAGGATGTGGCGCTGCATCGCCGCGGCGGTGGAGCGGATCCGCAGCATCTCGTGCTCCCGGTGGATACGGCGGTCGCAGGCGTAGACGGAGGCCGCGCCCAGGGTGAGCGTCAGCAGCATCATCAGGAACCTGTCGACCCACGACGCCCCGTCGCCGTGCCGGAGCACCACGGTGACGATGACCACGATCGTGGTCCACGCGGAGACGAACAGCGTCTGCCGTACGGTGCACAGCGCCGACGCCGTCCCCGGCAGGAACACAAGGAGCCCCAGAAGCCACACCAGCGACCCGGACAGGGCGCCGAGGGCCAGCACCAGAGCCGTCATCGACACCACGCCGATCACGACTTCGGCATTGCGCGGCGGCTCGATGGCCTCGAAGGGACGTGCGAATCTCCTCGGACGAGTACGGGGCACGGGACCTCCTGGCAAGTGGTGTGTTCCCCGTACGTTAGGCAGGCACAGCCGCGAGCGAGCCGCGCCCCGCCGGACGGGGTCCGGCGGGGCGCGGCCGTGGCGGGTGAGGAAGAGGCGCACCTCGACGGCGGTCATGATCGGATGGCCCGCGGTATCCGGGGACACAGTGCGATGAGAGAGGCCGGGGCGGGATGGGGCGCGGTGAGCGGGAAGCGGTCGCGGAGGGCGTGCGGCTGCACGACGCCGCGCAGGCGGTGGCCGGTGACCACGGGAGGGCCGTCGAGGCGGTCCGGGCGGCGCTGAAGCCGATCCACGACGAGGCGGTGGAGCAAGCGCTCGATGCCATCCCCGTGGCCAGGCTGAAGGAGGTCACCGAGGGCAGGCTGAGGCTCGGCGACATCAAGAAGAGCGGGCTGCGGTCGGTCCGGCAGGTGCTCGACGCGGGCCCCTACCGGTTGCGGCAGATTCCCGGCGTGGGACAGCGGACCGCCGATCAGGTCGTCGCGGCGGCGCGTCAGATATCCGATGCCGTACGTGAGACCGTCGCCGTCCACATCGATGTGGACGCACCGGAGCCCCGCACCACGGCACTCGTCGAGGCCCTGTACGTCCTGGTGGAGGCGGGTCCCGACGCGCGGCGCGCCGTTGACGCCGCCGCGGTTCTCTCGGCGCGCCTCGGCCCGCTGCTGGCCGGGGCCAGGACCGCCGGCGGGCGGTTGCGCATGCTGCTGGCCGGGCGGGCCAAACGGGAACGGGCGCTCAAGGCGGTCGCCGAGGTCCGCGGGGCGACCGAGGAGGCGGTACGGGGCGGAGTGCCGGAACTGCTCGCCCAGGCCTCGGTCGATCTGCTGCGTGGTACCCCTTCCGACGTGGCGGCCTGGGTCGACTTCGAGCTGCGCTCCGCCGAGTACTACAGCCTGCTCGCGGAAATCTCCGGCGGCGGCCCCGACCCCGACGCCGCCGAGGGGTTCCTGCCCGACGAGGTCGCCGAACGGGTCCGCGGCCAGCTGCTCGACGACACCCACCGCAGGGTGTCGCTGCGCGGCTACCAAGCCTTCGGAGCACGCTTCGCCCTCACCCAGCGCAAGGTGATCCTCGGCGACGAGATGGGGCTCGGCAAGACCATCCAGGCCATCGCGGCCCTGTCCCACCTCGCCGCCGAGGGGCAGAGCCACTTCATGGTCGTCTGCCCGGCCGGCGTCCTGATCAACTGGACACGCGAGATCGAGGCCCGCAGCAAGCTGCGCGCGACGCCTCTTCACGGCCCCGACCGGCAGGAGGCGTTCGCCGACTGGCAGAGCCGGGGCGGGGTAGGAGTGACCACCTTCACCGCCCTGAGCGGTTTTCCCGTCCCCGCGAACGGCGAGCTCGGGATGCTGGTCGTCGACGAGGCCCACTACGTCAAGAACCCGCAGGCGCGCCGCTCCCGAACCGTGACCGCCTGGTCCGAGCACTGCGAACGCGTTCTCTTCATGACCGGCACCCCCATGGAGAACCGCGTCGCCGAGTTCCGCAGTCTCGTACAGATCCTCCAGCCGCAGCTGGCCGAGGCCATCGGTGACCGTGACGGTGCGGCCGGTGCCAAGAGCTTCCGCCGGGCGGTCGCACCGGTCTACCTGCGCCGCAATCAGCAGGACGTCCTGACCGAACTGCCCACGCTCCAGCACACGGACGAGTGGGAGGAGCTGAGCGCGTCGGACGAGGCCGCCTACCGCGAGGCGGTGCGCGAGGGCAACTTCATGGCGATGCGCAGAGCGGCCTACGCACACCCCGGGAATTCGGCCAAGCTGGACCGGCTGGGCGAGATCGTCGAGGACGCCGCCGAGAACGGGCTGAAGGTGGTGGTGTTCTCCACCTTCAGGGATGTCCTGGCAACGGTGAAGGAAGCGCTGGACGGTACCCGTGGCCCCGGCGGCGGTCAGGTGTTCGGCCCGCTCTCGGGGAGCGTGCCGCCCGTACGCCGCCAGCAACTGGTCGACGAGTTCACCGCCGCACCGGGGCACGCGGTGCTGGTGGCGCAGATCGAGGCGGCGGGAGTGGGACTCAACATGCAGGCCGCGTCCGTCGTGATCATCTGTGAGCCGCAGATCAAGCCGACCCTTGAGCATCAGGCGGTGGCGCGGGCCCATCGCATGGGGCAGTTGCGTTCGGTCCGGGTGCACCGGCTGCTCGCGACGGGCGGGGTGGACGAGCGGATGGTGCGGATGCTGAAGAACAAGTCCCGGCTCTTCGACGCGTACGCACGCCGCAGCGTGGTCGCCGAGTCGACGCCGGACGCCGTCGATGTGTCGGACACGGCGATGGCCCGCCGGATCGTCGAGGAGGAGCAGGCGCGGCTGGGAGCGGGAACGGCCCCCGTCCGGTCCACGGGGCACCCGTAGGAGTCTGCCGGGAGCCGGGAGCCGGGAGCCGGGAGCTGGGAGTCGGGAGTCGGCAGCACCGGGCGGTGGTGGATCACCGCCCCGCGCGTCACGTCAGCCGATCATGCCCAGCCGCTCCCCGCCCCGGTCGTGCAGTCGCCGGAAGAAGGCCAGTACGCCGGCCGAGCCACCGGCCCAGGTGGCGTTCGGGCCGGTCAGGCCGGTGTCCGGGAACGTCGGGCGGGACCGCGTGCCGCCGCTGCGGCTCAGGATGATCATCGCTACGTCTCCGGCGGCGTCCCACATCTCCTCGGACCCGGACGCCTCCGCGACGTCCACCAGCAGGTCGCCCACCCCCGCCAGCCCGCAGCACTGCGTGACCAGCGGCATGCGTGGCGCCAGCGCGGCGCAGGTGTGTGCCGTCCGCTGTGCGAGGCGAAGGTACTCGGGTTCCCCGAGGCGGTCGGCGGCGCGGAGAAGTACGGCTCCGATCCCGGCGAGGCCGCGGCACCAGGAGCCGTAACGGCGGGTCGCCCGCGGCTCGTTCGCCGCCGCGATGATGCCCGGTGTGGCGGCGGCGAGGTGCGCGCAGGCCTTCCGGGACCTGCTGATCACGGCCGGGTCGCCCGTCGCGCTGCCGTGTTCGAGCAGGAAGTACGCGACGCCCGCCTCCCCGTGCGCGAGGCCCGTGCCCAGCGCAGCGCTGCCGGGTGAGCCGGTGCCCGTCGCCGTCAGCCCGGCCTCGCCGGACTCCAGCATCCGGTCGCACGCGGCGGCTATGGCCCGGTGCCGGTCGGCCGCGTGGCGGTCGCCCGCCGCGAGGGCCTGCCGGGCGAGCAGCAGGCGGCCGAGGCCGATTCCCGCGGCGCCCTCGATCAGGTCCGCCTCCGGCGGGCCGCCGTCCGGCGTCCGGACCGGCAGGACCGGGTGGACCGAAGGGACCGGATGGTCCGACTGCCCGGCCGACGCCGCCGTTCCCGTGCCCGTGCTCCCTGCGCCCGCGTCCTCCGTACCCGTACCCGCATTCGCCTCCGCGAGGAACAGTTCCACGCCGGTGCGGCCGGCGTAGAAGCCCGGCGACATGCTCCTCGTCTGCTGGGCGGTCCATCGGGCCAGTGCGTCGACGGCTTCCCGCACCCCGGGGCGCCCGGTGTGGTGGAGGAGCTCCAGGCCGAGCCCCGAGCTTCCGCCGTAGACATCGACCGGCGTCGGGATGTTCAGGCGGGCGGCGCGCACCGGGTCCACGATCCTGCGCGCCTCCTCGGCGCAGTAGGCGGTCGTGTGCTCGATGATCTCCTGGAGCAGGCCGTCGTCCAGCCGCTGCCGTCGTGGCTGCCTGGGTGGTCCTGACGCCTCGGGTGTCCCCGTCCGGAGCCGGCCGGCACCGGCGGTTCGCGCGGTCGCGTCGAGGTTCATCAGACCGGTGATGGAGGACCGGATCTCCCGGTGGGCACGGCCGGGCAGCGCCCAGGCCAGGGCGTCGAGGGTCCGTTCCAGATTGACGCCGTCGTCGGCGTCGGCGATCACCGGGTCCAGGCCCGTGGCGGCGTAGAACAGGGTCGCGCCCAGCGCGTAGTAGTCGTCGGCGGGCGCGGCCGGACCGCTCCCGCGCTGAACGGGTGCGCTGTAGCCGGGGGTCGCCCCTCCCGGGCCGGTACCGCCCAGCTCGCTGATCCCGAAGTCGATCAGATGGCACCGGCCCGTGTCGTCGAGGACCACGTTGTCCGGCTTGAGGTCACGGACGACGACGCCCCGGCCGTGGATGTCGTCCACGATGCGCAGGAGACCCGTGGCGAGAGCGGAGAGCGTGCGCGCCGGATCGGCGGGGTCGTCCCGGTAGGGGCCGTTCTCCTGGACGTCCCGGCGCAGGTCCCGGCCGCCGCAACTGCTCATCACCAGATACTCGTCCGAGCGATGCCGGAAGTAGTCCAGCCCCCGGGGCACACCGTCGACGGTGGCGAGTGCGGCGAGGACCGTACGTTCGTTGCGCAGCCGGTCGCGCGTGTCCGCGCCCGACTCGTCCTCGGCCACGAACGCCCTCGCCTGCTTGACCACCACGGACCGTCCCGTGGACCGGTCGACCGCCCGGTAGACGTTGCCCTCCGGCTTGCGCACGATGCCGGCGGTGACCGTATAGCGTCCGCCGCCCAGGCCGGGCGGGGACGGCTTGTCCGCGGGCCCGGACCCGGGCCCGGACGCAGGGCTGGAGACGGGCCCGGACGCAGGGCTGGAGACGGGCCCGGACGCGGGGCTGGAGACGGGCCCGGACGCGGGGCTGGAGACGGGCCCGGACGCGGGGCTGGAGACGGGCCCGGACGCGGGGCTGGACCCGGGCGCGGTCGTGGTCGTGGTCGTGAAGGGATCCTCGGCCCAGGGCGGGCAGCGGTACGAGCCGACGGCCAGCCCGTCGAAGATCCGGCCGTCCGGTCCGGTCATGACCGACTCCAGCCGTCCGCTCCGGCCGGTCCGGTACTCGCCCGTGAAGGGCCCGTAACGGTAGTAGACGGGGGAGTCCGGATCGGCCCGCCGGTCGCTGACGACCTGCGGGCCCTCCCGGCCGCGCAGCACAGCGACCAGTTCCCCGGCGATCTCCACGACGGCGCCGGGCAGGGGATAGACCGTGATCGCCTTCCCCACGATGCCCGCGTCCGGCACACCGGAGTTGATGGTGCGCAGTGTCTCCGCGTCCCGGGCGAACTTCGCGTGGCAGACATGCCGCCGCAGCACCGGCAGTACGAGAGCGGTCACCTCGTCGAGTTCGGCGGGACGCGCGGTGATGTGCAGTTTCCAGCCGTGGTCCATCGCCGGCATCCGCGGATCGTTCAGGTACGACCAGATGTCGTCGGACCAGTCGCACCATCCGCTGCGGCCGGCGATGGATTCGGTCACGCTACGAGTTCTTCTGGCACTCGAAACGGGTGGTGGCGGTGACCCAGGGGTCGGAGAGGCAGGCCGTGTGCTCGCGGTCGCTGCGGTCGTCGTCCTCGAACACGATCGCCTCGTCGTCGACCGCCAGCGGCCCCGCGTCGCGGACTTCGTCGACCTTCGGGAGTTCCAGCATGGCTGTGGGCATGTGACGCCTCCGTGTCTTGTCGAGCATGCGCTGATGAAACGGGTTCCGGCCGGTGGGGACCGGCCGGGGTGCCCGCTGATTCAAGGTGCTGATCACGAAGGTAGGCAGCGGGGATCCGGGTGACAAGAGGCCCGATGCCGCTGCGGATACCCGTATTCGCCCCTCGACGGCACGGCCGAAAACCGCCGCCTCCCGCCGGACGGTACGGAGGGCGGAGGCGGCGCGCGTACGGAGGACGGAGACGGCGCGCACGGAGGGCGGAGACGGCGCGCACGGAGGGCGGCCGGCGCCCGGCCACCCCTGGTCGGTTCGCCGTGCCGGCCCTCCGCCGGCGGTGCCGGCCCTCAGCTCGCCGTGCCGACCCTCAGTTCGGCGATGCCCGCCGGTTTCTCCGCGTCCTCCGATCGGACTGTCACCCGCACCATCCTGGCGCTGCCCCCGGCCACGTACGGCTGCCACACGCGCCCGTCCACCGAGGTCTCCAGGGTGTGCGAGGCGGGGGGCACGTCGCCCCACTCCGGTACGAGGGAGGTCACGCCGAGCGGCCGGCCCAGGTCCACCGTGAGCGATCCCGTCGCCCCGTCCGGGGACCAGACCGTCGTCGGGCTGCCGTCCACCGCCGCCTCCGCGTACAGGCCGGGGGTCTCGGAGGTGGCCGTCGCCGGGCGGCAGCGTGCCGCGTCGGCCGTCGGGGCCAGGTCGGGGCGGCGCGTGGGCAGGGTGAGGGTGGTGGACAGCCGGCGCGGGCCCGCCGGAGTGTGGACGGTGAACGGGGCGCCGGACGTCAGCCGCACCGTGCTCGTCCGGGCGCCGATGACCATGTCGTACGTACGGCCCTGATGGCGCAGGCCCGTCAGTGTGACGCCCTCGTGCAGCTGAGGGGGCAGCATCGGGTCGAGGCGCACCCCGTCCTCGCGCAGCCGCAGCCCCGTCAGCCCGTGCGTGAAGACCTGGAGGAAGCCGCCCTTCCCGGTGATGAAGTCGTCGGCCGGAAAGCCGGAGAGGGGATCCTGCGCACCGGACTTCTCGCCGCGTGCCTCGGAGAACACGGAGTACGGGCCGCGGACGAACGGCCGCACGGCGCGCTGGAGATAGGTGTACGTCGCACAGCCCGGCTCCCCGATGGCGGCGGCGGCGACCGCGTGCACCGAGTCCGTCATCGCGGGGCCGTCCGGGTCGGTGCGGGCCGCGTAGTAGTCGAGCGTGGCGGCGGCCGCGCCCTGCTCCATCGGCCACTCCAGGGGATGGATCAGCAGCACGGCGTCGGCCTGCTTGATGGTGGAGCCGTTGTAGCCCGCGTACTGGAGGAACACCTTCCGTTCCGCGTCGTACGGGATACGGAGACCGTCCGCGACCCGCGTCCAGGCGTCCGGTGCCGGGTGGCCGAGCAGTTCGGCGGCGCGGGTCGCGTGACGCAGCGCGGTGGCGGCGACCGCGTTGGTGAAGACCCCGTCCGTGACCCCGTTGCTGTACTCGTCCGGGCCCGCCACATTCCGCACCGAGTAGCTGCCGTCGCTGTTCGCGGTGGCGCGCGACCGCCAGAACTCGGCGATGCCCCGCAGCAGCGGCCAGCCGCGCTCCGCGAGCCAGTCGCGGTCGCCGGTGGCCAGGTAGTACTGCCAGACGGCGAGCGCCACATCGCCCTGGAGGTGGTTCTGGGTGAGGCAGTGCGGCGGGTCCCAGCTCTGGCACTCGGAGTCCAGCCGGCCCCTGCTCGCGCTGGTCCAGGGGTAGAACAGGCCGTCGTAGCCGAGTCGTTCCGCGTTCGCGCGGGCGGCGTCGCGGGTGCGGTAGCGGTACTCGACGACGGAGCGCGCGAGCTCCGGCCGGGTGACGAGCAGTCCCGGGTACACCCAGGTCTCGGCGTCCCAGAACACCATGCCCGCGTAGTTGTCGCTGGTCAGACCGGCCGGGGCGATGCTGTCCGAGGAGCCCGGCCGGGTGTTCGCGAGCAGCCCGTACTGCGCGGACCGCAGCCAGCCCTGGAGTTCGGGACGGCCCCGTACGGTGACATCGGCGGCCCAGTCCCGCCGCCAGGCCGCGGCGTTCGCCTCGAAGACGCCCGTCCAGCCGCGCCGGGCCGCGCGGTGCGCGGCGTCAAGGGCGGACCGGCGCGGGGCGGAGGACGTGAGCGCGGTGTCGACGCCCACGTACTTCTCGAAGGTGTACGTGACGCCCTCGCGCACCGGGGTCGGCTGCGGGGCCTTCCCGGGCCGGTGCCGCAGTGTCTCGACGATGCCCGAGCCGCGTCGCATCGTCTGGGCGATGGCCCCCTCCGTCCCGGTGCCCAGGGTGCGGAACGTGCCGTCCGAGGCCATCGTGATCCGGCGCGCGCCCCGCTCGTCCAGGCGCCCGGTGACGGTCGCCGTACCGCTCCAGCGCGGGGTCATGCGCAGCCGTACCGCTCCGGTGTGGACATCGGACCGGTCGGTCAGGACGTCGTACGTCAGGTCGGTCGCCCGGCCGTCGGCGGTGGTCCAGCGCAGCGACGTACGGACCAGCCCGCAGGCCAGGAACACGGTCTGCCGGTAGTGCGAGATCCGGCCCGCCGGGGTGCCGGGGCCGTAGGTCTCCCCGCCGACGCGAACATCGAGGGTCGTCCAGCTCGGCAGCGCCGCGATGACCTCGCGCCCCTCGGCCGTGCCCTTCTCCCTGGCGTACAGCCCGGAGACGAACGCGCCGTCGTAGCGGGGGGTGTACAGGGGCCAGCCGGTCTTCTCGCCCGAGGCGTCGTACCCGGCCCCGGTTGCGGGGACGCGGTGTCCGAGATATCCGTTGCCGACATAGGGGTCGTATCCGGCGGCCTCACCGAAGCGGGTGGAGCTCGGCGCCCAGGAGGCGTCCGGGCCGTCCGTCCGGCCGCAGACCGGCGGCGGCTCCGTGCCGTTCCGCGCGGTGGCGTGCGGGTCCGCGCCCTGCGGGCCGGCGTGGTGCGGGGCCGCGTGGTACGGGGCTTCGGCGGCGTACGAGAGGAGTGGCAGGGGCGCGATCAGGGCGCCCGCGGCCAAGGACGCGAGGAGAGGGATGCGCGAGAGGCTCACGTCATGAAGGTAGGGAAGGCGGCGGCGCGGGCGGGGGCACGGCGCGCGTGAACGGCGGACGGCTGCGGGGCGAAGCGGCCGGATGGAGCAGAGGAGAGCGGCATGTCGTACCCGGATCCCACCTACACCGTCGGCTCGGGCGAGATCAGCGCCTCGTACCGGCCCTCGGACACCGCCCCGGAGCTGCTGACGCCCAGCGGCGGACGGACGTACTACCTGGCCACCACGGAGTCGACCCGCGGTGAGTTCGGGCTGTACCGGATGGACATGGCACCCCGTGCGGGCGGTCCGGCCACGCACTTCCACCGGTCGATCTCGGAGTCCTTCTTCATCCTCGACGGGACCGTACGGATCTACGACGGCGAGCGCTGGACGGACGCGACGCGGGGCGACTTCGTCCACGTACCGCAGGGCGGTCTGCACGCCTTCCGCAACGACGCGGACGAGCCCGCGTCGATGCTGCTGCTCTTCACACCGGGTGCGCCGCGCGAGGAGTACTTCGAGCAGGTGGCCGAGGCCGCCGAGTGGTCGCCCGAGGAGCGGGCGGAGTTCTTCATCAAGCACGACACCCACTGGATCGAGCACGACACCCACTGAACGGACCGATTCACCGGCCGGCTCACCTGCTGATTCACCGGCCGGCTCACACTCTGACCGGCCGGCTCACGGACTGACCGGCCGGCGGCTCACGCCCGTTCCGCGGCCAGGCCCGTCTTGAGCCCCGCTCCGCACAGCGGTACGACGACCTCGCGGTCCGTCCAGCTACCCACCGCCGCCCAGCAGGCGACCCCGGTCGTCTCCACGAAGAAGCCGCGGGACGCCAGGTCCCGCTGGGCGGCGCGGATCCGGTCCTCCGTCACGGTGAGGAAGGTGCCGCCCGACGCGCGGACGGCCGCCAGGATCTGACGGGCGCGCGGCGGGCGGGGGATGGCGATGCCCTCCGCGAGCGTGGGGGCCGCGTCGGCGGCGGCGGTGGCCGGGAGGTCCCGTGCGCCCGCGTGGAACGCGGCGGCCAGCGGGGAGACCGCCTCGGCCTGGACGGCGATCAGGGCCGGGCGCCGCTCGATCAGGCCGCGGGCGTGGAGTTCGGCGGTGGCGAGTGCCGCGCCGAGCAGCAGGGTGCCGTTGCCCACGGGTACGGCGAGCGCCTCCGGCAGCCGGCCGCCGAGGTCCTCCCACAGCTCGTACACATAGGTCTTCGTACCGTGCAGGAAGTACGGGTTGAAGACGTGCGAGGCGTAGAAGGTGCCGGGGGTGCCGGCGGCGGCGCGGGCGGCCAGCGCGGTGGCCTCCCGGCCGCCCGGGACGACCTCCAGCCGGGCGCCGTGGGCCCGGATCTGTTCGGTCTTCTTCGGGGAGGTCCCCTCGGGGACGTACACCGTGCAGGGCAGGGCGGCCCGCGCGCAGTACGCGGCGACGGCGGTGCCCGCGTTGCCGCTGCTGTCGGCGACGACACGGGCGGGGTTCAGCCGGCGGGCGAGTTCCACGAGCATCACGGCGCCGCGGTCCTTGAAGGAGAGCGTCGGCATCAGGTAGTCGAGCTTGGCGGAGACCGTCCCCGTGAGCGGCACCAGCGGGGTGCGGCCCTCACCGAGGGAGGTCGTGGGGGCGGAGAGGGGCAGCGCTTCCTCGTAACGCCACTGTGAATTGACGCGCCCGGCGAGGGAGTTCAGCGAGAGCCCCGCCGAGGTCTCGAAATCGAGGTCCCAGGGGCCCCGGCAGCGGGGGCAGCACCAGGTCAGGTCGGTGATGTCGGCACGGGTCCCGTCCTGCGGGCAGCGGTACATGGTCATGCCCGCCAGCATGTCAGGCGGATGGCGGATGAATGTCGAATGTATGGCGCACCTCAAGGCACCCTTGTGGGTTTGCCATGCATCGGTCAAAGTTTCGCCTGGCAGTACGACAGGCCGGTCACGGACGGCGCGGAAAGCGTGGCGCCACGGTGTCTGGTTTGTCATGCCCATGACTGGAATCGCGGCGCGGCTCCAGTGCCCCCACCAGCACACGCCCATGAGGAGGACCCCTCACATGTCAGTGACGCGTCACACCCCCCAGACCCGTCGAAGACTCGCCGCGGCGAGCGTCATAGCCGGTGCCGCCCTGGCTCTCTCCACCGCCGCGGCCTTCCCGGCCACCGCGTCCGAGCGCGCGGCGGAAGGCGTGATCGAGAACGCGGGCGCCCCGGGCGCGATCAGCGGCAGCTACATCGTCACCCTCGACGAGTCGGCTCCCGACGCGGGCTCCGCACGCGGCAAGGCGCTGGCCAAGGAGTACGGCGCCGAGATCAAGAAGACCTACCGCTCGGCCCTCAACGGCTACGCGGTCGAGGCCTCGGCCGCCGAGGCGAGGAAGCTCGCCGCCGACCCGGCCGTGGCGTCCGTGGTGCAGAACCGGACCTTCACGGTCTCCGGCACCCAGCCCTCGCCGCCCTCCTGGGGCCTGGACCGGATCGACCAGAAGAACCTTCCGCTGAACCAGAGTTACACCTACCCCGACAAGGCGGGCGAGGGTGTCACCGCGTACATCATCGACACCGGTGTACGGATCAGCCACAGCGACTTCGGCGGGCGCGCCTCGAACGGCTACGACGCCATCGACAACGACAACACGGCGCAGGACGGCCACGGTCACGGCACGCACGTGGCGGGCACCGTCGCCGGATCCTCGTACGGCGTCGCCAAGAAGGCCAAGATCGTCGGCGTCCGGGTCCTCGACAACAGCGGCTCCGGCACCACCGCGCAGGTCGTCGCGGGCATCGACTGGGTGACGGCCAACGCCGTCAAGCCGGCCGTCGCCAACATGAGCCTCGGCGGCGGGGCGGACTCCGCGCTCGACACCGCCGTGCGCAACTCCATCGCGTCCGGCGTCACCTACGCCGTCGCGGCGGGCAACGAGTCGACCGACGCCTCCACCAAGTCGCCGGCGCGCGTCGGCGAGGCGATCACCGTCGGCTCCACCACCAGCACCGACGCCCGTTCCAGCTTCTCCAACTACGGCAGCATCGTGGACATCTTCGCCCCGGGCTCCTCGATCACCTCGTCGTGGAACACCAGCGACTCCGCCACGAACACCATCTCCGGTACGTCGATGGCGAGCCCGCACGTGGCAGGCGCGGCAGCCCTCTACCTCGCCGACCACCCGGGCTCGACCCCGGCGCAGGTCTCCGCCGGTCTGGTCGCCGCGGCGACCACCGGAGTGGTGACGAACCCGGGCACCGGCTCCCCCAACCGGCTGCTGTACGTCGGCACCGGCACCACCACGCCGCCCGGCAAGAAGTTCGAGAACACGACCGGTTACGCCATCGCCGACAACGCGACCGTCGAGGCCCCGGTCACCGTCACCGGCATCACGGGCAACGCTCCCGCCGCGCTGAGCGTGCCGGTCAGCATCACGCACACCTACTCCGGCGACCTGAAGATCGACCTGGTCGCGCCCGACGGTTCGGTCTACAACCTGAAGGCGTACGGGACCGGCGGCAGCACCGACAACGTGAACACCACCTACACGGTGAACGCCTCGTCGGAGGTGGCCAACGGCACCTGGAAGCTGCGGGTCAGCGACAACGCGGCCGCGGACACCGGACGGATCAACTCCTGGGCGCTGCAGTTCTGACGGGCGTTCCGGCAAGCGGTGGAAGCCGTGCGCGCATGAACATGTGAGTGAGTGACGAGTGCGGGGCGGTCGCGTCGGGCGACCGCCCCGCATCCGTGTTCCCGGATCCGGACGGGAGTTCCGCGCGCCCCGCCCACCGGCAGGTTGCCCTTGGCGCGCAGGTTGACGCAGGACGCGCCGATGGTCATTCCGGACAGCGTTCTTCGACGCGTGAGGTTCGTCGCAGCGCGTGAACCGAGGCTGGATGTAAGCGATGTGAGCGCGCGAAAGCCGTTCTGTGCACAGGAAGTTATTGGCCTGGACCAAAAATGGTCAAGGGTTTGGCGATTGTTGATCGGGTGGGCCGTGTGGAAGGGGGTGAACGGGGGCAGGAAAAGGCCGGGACTCCTGTGGTGCTCATGTTCGGCGTATGCGCCGGTCGCAGCTGAATCATCACTTCGAGTGAAACTTTGGCCTGTGCTTGCGGTTCACAACCCACGGTTGTCAGTCTGTTGCAGACTGTCAACCTGTTGGGAGTGCCTGTGACTTTCGGTGAGCAGCCCGCCTATCTGCGCGTGGCCAGCGATCTCAGAGAGAAGATCGTCAACGGCGCGCTGCCGCCCCATACCCGCCTGCCGTCCCAGGCCCGTATCCGCGAGGAGTACGGAGTCTCGGACACCGTCGCCCTGGAGGCGCGGAAGGTCCTGATGGCCGAGGGGCTGGTGGAGGGGCGTTCCGGTTCGGGTACGTATGTGCGGGAGCGCCCGGTGCCGCGCAGGATCGCCCGCTCCGGCTACCGGCCGGGTGCCGGGGCCAGTCCGTTCCGCCAGGAGCAGACGGCGGACGGTGCGCGCGGGACCTGGGAGTCGCGCAGCGAGCAGGAGGAGGCCGGCCCGGAGATCGCCGAGCGGCTCGGGATCGAGCCGGGCGACCGCGTGATGCGTACGCACTACGTGTTCCGGGAGGCGGGTGAGCCGATGATGCTCTCCACCTCCTGGGAGCCGCTCGCGGTCACCGGGCGCACCCCGGTGATGCTGCCGGAGGAGGGCCCGCTGGGGGGCTGCGGGGTGGTCGACCGGATGGCGGCGATCGATGTCGTCGTGGACAACATGACCGAAGAGGTCGGCGCGCGCCCGGGGCTGGCGGAGGAGCTCCTGGCGCTCGGCGGCGTACCGGGGCATGTGGTCATGGTGATCGGGCGGACGTACTTCGCCTCGGGGCGCGCGGTCGAGACGGCCGATGTCGTGGTTCCGGCCGACCGCTATCGCGTCGCCTATCATCTGCCGGTCAGGTGACCTCCCGTCATCCGCGGTGCCCTGCGGTACCGGTGGGGGCCGGAGTCGGGGCCGGACTCCGGGGCGGCCGCCGGCCGTAACGATTTGTCATGTCCAGTTCCTCATTTCCCGTTCGTTGCCCGCACGCCGGACCGGCGGGGGCGCATGCGAGAGCGTGCGCCCCCCTCGTGCCGGATGGGATGTGTATCTCTTTGTGTAATTCCGCCTCCGCAGCGTGAAGGTCAGGCGTAGGCTCCGGCATATGCGTACTGCGGTTTCCTGGGGATCCTTAGAGACGTGCACGTCGGCGGGGAGAGGGGCGATATGCGGGGGAGCGACACGATGAGCGACAGCGGTGCCGCGCTCGCGTGGCTGGTGATACGGCAGGACGACAACGGCAATCGCTACCGCGTCGGCAGATACGCCACGGAGGACGAGGCCCGGAAGATAGCCGAAGGCCTCGATGTCCACGGCCACGAGCAGCTGTACTGGGTCGAGCGAATGGACCGGCGCGCGCGGCCCTGAGGCCCGATCCGGTCCGGGCGCGGTGCGGGCGGCGGGGACGGCTACGCTCCGCCGTATGAACGATTCTGTGGTGGTGGTGGCCGGAGCCGTCTGTGACCAGGGACGGCTGCTGGCCGCCCGCCGCAGCGCACCGCCCGAGCTGGCCGGCCGCTGGGAGCTCCCGGGCGGCAAGGTGGAGCCGGGCGAGAGCGGTGAGCAGGCGCTCGTACGGGAGCTCCGCGAGGAGCTGGGCGTGGAGACGGAGGCGCTGGAGCGCATTCCCGGCACCTGGCCCCTGAAGCCCGGATATGTGCTGCACGTATGGACCGTGCGGCTGCTGTCCGGGGTGCCCGAGCCGCTTGAGGACCATGACGAGCTGCGCTGGCTCGCGCCCGACGAGGTGGACCAGGTCGACTGGCTGGACCAGGACCGGCCCGCCGTAGCGGAAGTCGTACGCCGCATTCCCGCCCGGCCCTGACGCGACGCGCTCCCGCCCGGCCCTGACGCGACGCGCCCGCGCCGCGCTGAGGCGGCGCGGCCCTGGGTGTGTGGCGACGGTCGTCTGCCTGTGTCATGCACCCGTACGACCCATGCGTCGTGATTCGGGATAGTGCGGATGAGTTAGCGGGTATGTACAGAATGTCCCCACGTGAGGGATGTGCCCCGTTGCTGATCTTGGGAAGTGATCGGCGTGATCGATACCGAGGACGACTGCGCCGAGTGGACCTTTCCGGCGGCACCCGGTTCCGTACGCAGCGCCCGGCACGCGGTCCGCGACGCGCTGCGCACCTGGGGACTCGACGCGGCTTTCGGTGATGTGACCGTGCTGCTCGTCAGTGAGCTGGTGACCAATTCCCTGCGGTACGCCTCCGGCCCCATCGGCGTACGGCTGGTGCGGCCGTACCCGGACGGGGAGGCCGGCGGGGCGATCGGCGGGGCGGCCGGTATGTCGGACGGCTCCGGCGGAAACGGTCGCGAAGGCGTTGGTGAGAGGGGTTCCGGGCGTGCCGACGGCTCCCCGCCCGCCCCCCACGGACTGCTCGTGGAAGTCTCTGATCCGCTTCCGGATCCACCCACCGAACGCAGTGCGGGCCCCGAGGACGAAGGGGGCAGGGGACTGCAGCTCGTGGCTTGTTCCGCCTGCCGCTGGGGGACCCGGCGCGGAAAGACCGGCAAGACGGTGTGGTTCGAGCTGGCTCTCCCTGGTTAGGAGAGGGGAGGGACGCACAGCGATCACCGGAGGTCGGGCAGCACCTGGCTGAAAGGGACTGAGACCTTGCTGTGATCGTGAACGCCGTGTCGGACGGGGCCGTAGTGCTGAATACTGCGGGCAGGACCGGTCCGGTGTGTGAGCTGGAGGGGACGGTCGCGTGAGCGAAATACCTGGGACAGCGGGCGGCATCGTGTGGCAGAGCAGCCCGCCTGGCTCGATCTATGACTACATCAGGGTCGCCTCCTTCTCGATCGGACCCGACGGGTTGATCGAGCAGTGGAGCCGGCGGGCCGCCGGTCTGTTCGGCATGGCCTCGCACGAGGCGGTCGGCAGGGACCCGGTCGACGCGTTCATGCCCGCCGAGCTGCGCTCGGAGGGGCATCGGCGGGTCGGCGAGATCCTCGACGGCAAGGAGTGGACGGGCCTCGTCCCGTTCCGGATGCCGGGCGAGGGCGGTGCGCACGGGCTCGCCGAGATCTATGTCATGCCGAGTCTGACGGCGGAGGGCGAACGGGCCGCGCTCTGTATCGTCGTGGACGTACGGGCGCTGCGCCGCATCGAGACGGACCTCGCTGCCTCACAGGCCATATTCGGCCAATCCCCCTTCGCCTTTGTGCTGTTCGGCACGGACTTCACCGTCGTACGGGCCAACCAGCGGTTCGCGACGGTCTTCGGCGGAGCCGCGGACGACCACCGGGGCCGCACGGTGGACGACTACCTGGCCCGGCCCGAGGCCGAACGGCTCTCGGCCACCCTCAAGCGGGTCCTGGACACCGGCGAATCCGTCACCGACCTCCAGCTGATCGGTACCGCACCGGGAGAATCCGGCCGTCGGCACTGGTCCATGAACCTCTACCGGGTGCACAGCGGATCGGGTCGGCCCGTGGGGATCGCCGGACTGGCCACCGATGTCACCCGCCGGCACATAGCCGCCCGCGAGGCGGCCAGCGCCCGGCGCAATCTCGCCATTCTCAACGAGGCGAGTGTCCGGATCGGGAACTCACTGGACCTGGAGACCACCGCCCGCGAACTCCTCGACGTCGCCGTCCCCGGCTTCTGCGACCTCGCCTCCGTCGACCTGTACCAGGGGCTGCTCTCCGGCGAGGAGGCCCCGCCCGGCAGCTGGGGCTCACCGCACGGCGAGTCCGGCGGCTCGGCCGAACTGCGCAGGGTGGCCCATGCGAGCGCCGTCGCCGACGCGATGCCCACCGCCGCGGCCGGACCCGGCATCGCGTCCGGCACCGAGTGCGGCACCGGGGCGGACGGCCCGCCGCCCGCACTCGGCTCGGTCCACCGCTTCCCCTTCGGCTCCCCCCGCGCCGTCGCCCTGCGCACCGGCCACGTCGAGGATGTCCCCGGCGACGGCCTCGGCTTCGTCCAGTCGACGCTCGCCGTGCCGATGGTCGCCCACGACACCGTCGTCGGCCTCGTCCAGTTCTCCCGCACGAAGGGCAGCGAACCCTTCGGGGAGCGGGACCGGGTACTGGCCACCGAACTCGCCGCCCGCGCCGCCGTCTGCATCGACAACGCACGCCTCTACCGCCGCGAGCACGAGCGCGCGCTGATCCTCCAGCGCAGCCTCCTCCCGCCCGGCGACCCGGAGGCCGCGGGGCTGGACATCGCCTGCCGCTATCTGCCCGGCAACACCGCCACCGAGGTCGGCGGCGACTGGTTCGACGTGATCGAGCTGCCCGGACACCGCACGGCCCTGGTCGTCGGGGACGTCATGGGCCGCGGGCTCCGGGCCGCCGTCGCCATGGGCGAACTCCGCACCGCGGTGCGCACCCTGGCCCTGCTCGACCTGGAACCCGCCGAGGTGCTCGCCGCCCTGGACGAGGTCGCCCGGGGCCTCGGCACCCCCGGCACCTCGGGATCCGGCCGGGGCGGAGGCGCCCAGTGGCCCTCCCGGGCCGCGCACAAGTCCCGTGAGGCGGATCTGTCCGAGGTCTACCTGGCGACCTGCGTCTACGCCGTCTACGACCCGGTCACCCGACGGGCCACCTTCGCCAACGCGGGCCACCTCCCCCCGGTCGTGGCCGAGCCGGGCCGGCCCGCCGCGATGCTCGACGTCCCGCCCGGGATGCCGCTGGGCGTCGGCGGCGAGCCCTTCGAGGAGGTCGAGGTGGAGCTGAAGGAAGGCGCCCTGCTCGCCCTCTACACGGACGGCCTGGTCGAATCCCGGGACCATCCGCTCGACGAGGGACTCCAGGCGTTCCGTGAGGCCCTCACCGCGCCGGGCCAGGCGCTGGAAGACGTCTGCGACCACGTCCTGAGCACCCTGGACACCCGGCACGGCGAGGACGACATCGCCCTGCTGATGGCCCGTATCCAGGGGCTCCCGGTGGACGCGGTCGGCGACTGGCGGCTGCCTCCCGAGCCCCGCTCCGTGGGCCGCGCCCGTGAACTGGCCCGCTCCCAGCTGCTCGCCTGGGACCTCGACGACCTGGTCGACACGACCGAACTCCTCGTCAGCGAACTGGTCACCAACGCCCTGCGCTACGGCGAGGGCGAGATCCGGGTCAGGCTGCTGCGCGACCGTACGCTGGTGTGCGAGGTATGGGACGCGGGGCTGGTCCAGCCCCGGCGGCGCCGCGCCCGTGACACCGACGAGGGCGGGCGCGGACTGCAGCTCGTCGGACTGCTCAGCGCCGCCTGGGGGTCCCGGCGGACCCCGCGCGGCAAGACCGTCTGGTTCGAACTGCCCCTGCCCGACGGCGAACGGCCCGCCGAGCTCTCGGTGGAGCAGCTGCTCAGCATGTACTGAACCCGGTCGGCGGGGCGGTCCGGCCCCCGCTACGAGGCCGTCTTCAGGGCCGCGAGCCGCGCCTCCACCTCGGCGCTCTCGCCCAGGCTGTCCAGCTGCTCGAACTGCGCGTCCAGCGACGAGGCGGCGAGTTCCTGCTTCCCCAGGGCCTTCGCCTCCTCGCGCCGGACCTTGTCCTCGAAGCGGCTCAGCTCGCTCGTCGGGTCGAGCACGTCGATGTTCTTGACGGCGTCCATCATCTGGTTCTGCGCCTGTGCGGACTTGGCGCGGGCGACCAGCTCGTCGCGCTTGGACATCAGCTCCGTGAGCTTGTTCCTCATCTGGTCCAGCCCGGACTTGAGCTTGTCCACCACCTCCGTCTGCGAGGCGATGGCCGGCTCCGCCGTCCTCGCCTCCTGCTCGGCCCGGAGCTGCCGGCCCAGCGCGACCTTGGCCAGGTTGTCGAACGTGTCGGCGTCGGCCGCCGAGCCCGCCGCACGCAGCTCGTCCGCCTTCCGGCTGGCCGCGAGGGCCTTCCCGCCCCACTCCGCCGCCGCGTCGATGTCCTCCCGGTGGTCCTGCTCCATCAGCCGCAGGTTGCCGATGGTGGCGGCCACCGCCTGCTCGGCCTCCGCGATGTTGTTCGTGTAGTCCCGGATCAGCTGGTCCAGCATCTTCTGCGGGTCCTCCGCCTGGTCGATCAGGGCGTTGATGTTGGCCTTCGCCAGCTGAGTGACGCGGCCGAGAACGGTCTGCTTGGTCATGGCACTGCTCCTTCGACGACGAACGGAGGACGGGAGGGGGTACGGGGGAGTTACGGGCGAGAGGCACGGGGCGAGGTACGGGGCGAGAGGCACGGGGCGAGGCACGCGGCGACGTACGGGGCGAGAGGCACGGGGCGGCGTACGGGGAGACGTACGGGGAGACGTACGGGGCGAGAGGTACGGAAGAGGCGCGCGGGCGAGAGACGTCAGAAGCGGCCCCCGCCGCCCCGCCGGCCACGGGTTCCCCCGCCGCCGAAACTGCCCGGTCCGCCGAGCGAGCCGCCACCGAGGCCCCCGCCACCGAAGCCGCCGCCCATGCCGCCCCGGCCGCCTCCGCCCAGCAGCCCGCCGAGGAGGATGCCGCCGAGCACCGCGCCGCCCATGCCGCCCCCGCCCATGCCGCCGCCGCCCGACCGGACACCGCCGTCCGGGCCCTGCGGGCCGTCGAAGCCGCGTACGTCCTGTTCGGCCAGGCTCCGCGCCTGCCCGGCCAGCGCGTCCGCCCGCTGTGCCTCGGCCAGCGCGCTCCGGGCGTCGTCCGTGGCGGACAGCTCCCGGGCCCGTTCCCAGCGCCGCTGGGCCTCCGCCAGCCGGGTGCGGGCCTGGCTGCCGACCGCGCCCCGGTTCGTGGCGATGTAGTCGGCCGCCGCCGCGATCGCGGACCGGGCGGTGAGCATCGCCTGATCGAGGAGCGAACGGGCCCGGCGGTTGCCCTGGTCCTGCTCGCGGGCCCCGGCCAGCGCCTCGTCCAGCGCGGTGTCCGCCTCCTCCACCCGGCGCAGTGCGTCGATGGGGTCGTGCCGTCCGGCGGCCACCTCTTCCCGTACGCCACTGAGCACCGTCTCGGCGCGGGCGATCCGGCCGCGCAGATCCGCGGTCGAGACCCCTTCCGATGTGCCCTCCAGCAGACCTCCCGCGTCCGCCAGGTCCGTCTCCGTCTCGGTGAGCGCGGCCGGCAGCCGGTCCGCCGCCTCGTCCAGCTCCGCGGCCCGCCGGTCCACGGCGTCGACCAGGGTGGCTGCCTGCCCGACCGCGCCCTCGGTGGCCCGTACGTAGACCGCGGCCCTGGCGTTGTCGCCGTCGTCGACCGCCTGACGGGCCTGGTTGAGGCTGGATGTGGCGAAGACGAGCCGGTCCTTCGCCTGTTCGATGCCGGCCGCGGCGGGAGCGATGGCGGACTCCGCGTACCGGGCGCGCATACCGCTCAGCGTGGCCTCCGCCGCCGTGATCCGCCCGGTGAGCTCGCGGAAGGTGGTCTCGACCGTGGCCAGGGCCTGCGGAGCGGTACGTTCCAGGGCGCGCAGCCGGTCGAAGTCCTCGGACACCGTGTCGAGTCCCCCGTTGGCGGCCGCACAGCGGCTGATGATCTCGTCGAGCATCCGGCGGCGCGTCGCGTCGTCCTCGGGGAAGGCGTCGTCGAGCTGCTGGCGCAGCCGGAACGCGGCCGTCAGCTCGGACTTCGCCCGGGTGACGGCCTCGGTGAAGGGCGCGGCGGCCTCCTCCCCGAACTGGGCGGTGGCGAAGCCGAGTTCCTCCTCGCTGGTGCGCACCGCGTCATCGGTGTCCACCAGCACGCCCTTGGCCTGTGCGTCGAGTTCGGGGAGCGGGAGCGACGGTTCGGGCCCACCGCCCGCGCCGCCCCACCCGCTCGCGGCGGGGGTGGTGCGGCCCGACATGCGCCGCTTGCGCCGGATGTACGCGTAGGCGGCGACCCCGCCCGCGCCGACGACGAGGACCACGGGCAGGACGAGGTCCCCGGCGCTGCTGGGGTCGGAGTCTCCCGTTCCGGGGTCGGCGGGGCCCGGAGTGAGGGTCGGCGTCGGTACCGGCTGCCCGGCCAGTACGGCGGAGTAGCCGTTGGCCGCCCCGATGGCGGCGCCGGCCCAGTCGTTCTCCCGGAGGGCGGGCTCGATCGCGGTCCCCGCCACGTCCTGGAGCTGGGCGTCGGTGAGCCGGGAGCCCGCGTCGACGGAGTAGGCGTACTGCCGGTCGTGGGTGGCGACGGAGAGCAGCACGTCCTCCTGGCCCAGACCGTTGCGGTTGGCGGTCTCATCGGCCCAGGTCTGCGCGGACCGGCCGGAGAAGTCGCGCACGTACACGACGAAGAGCTGGACGCGGCGGTCGTCGAAGAGCTGGTCGAGGGCCGCCTTCACCTGCGGCTCACGGTCGCCGAGCGCTCCCACCCGGTCGGTGATCTGCCCGTCGCGGGAGAGCGTGACCGGGTCGTCGGCACGGGCGGTCACGGCGGGGAACAGGACCAGCCAGCACACCGCCAGCAGCGCGGTGAGCACGGCCCTGCCGGGTATGGGGCTCCGGGTGCGACTCACGGGCGGCATCACATTTGTGAGGCTATGTCCACCCTCGGTGACCCGCTACCCGACGTGGACCGCGAGGGCCGGCCGCGGTGGCCCTCACGGTCCACGCACCCTCGGCCCTCACGGTCCGTGCGCCGTCAGATGGAGAAACGCTCCTTGGCGAGCAGCGGACGCACCCGGGAGCGGAAGCCGCCGGTCCGGAACGGTGTCTGGAGCAGACCGGGACGGATCGCCTGGGCCAGCGCCGCCGCGATCATGCCCTGGTCGAGGGCGAGCATGAAGTCGCTGACCCGGCCGGTGCCGACGTTCACCGAGTCCCGGAAGCCGTATCCGTCGTGGTAGGCGCCGAAGTCCCGGTCCAGCGCGTGCAGGTTGGCCACCGCCTCCCGCGGGGCGTACGGCAGCGCGAGGAACGAGGCGTGCGGCGTGACCACACCGTTGGTGAACGCGGACGCGGGCGGCAGCGGCGCACCGTCGGTCGTGTACGTACGGTCGGTGTTGGAGGCGTAACCGTCCACCTGCATGCCGAGCGCGTCCACGCCGTACTCCTGGTAGCCGCCCTCGGGGATGTTCGAGGGGGAGAACCCCCAGTACCCGTACTCCGCCTCCCGCATGCCGTGGTCGATCTGGCTCCGCACGTACCGCTGGTGGTTGCGGCCCCAGGACCGGGGCGACCACTCCGGCTCCGGCACGAACAGCGGGACCATCAGGGCCTCGAACATGGAGCCGCCCCAGGTGGGGACGATCTTCCGGCCGCGGTGGGTGTAGTGCCCCTGCCAGACGCGTACGCCGTCCATGGCGACGTAACCGCCCTGCGGGTACTGCTCCTGGCCGTGCTCGGGAAGCATCGTGCGCAGCAGGTGCCAGTAGTGGTCGCCGGGCAGCGAGCCATCGGCGATGCCCAGGTAGCTGGCCATGCGGGGCTCGGTGTTCAGCGCCCCGTAGTGGTGGCCGGTCGGCTCCTCCGTGTCGGTCCAGAACCCGCCGCGCAGCTGGCCGGGGCCCGCGACCGGATCGGCCGGGTCGTACGGCGTGTAGTAGTACGACCAGTCGGCTTCCGCGAGGATCCGCGCGATGCGGGGGCGCAGGGAGGGCGCGGCGTCGGCGGCGATCCGCAGACCGGTGACCAGCCAGGCGTTGTCGACCGAGGAGAGGAACGGGCGGACGGGGTCGCCGGTGCCGGGCCACCGGGTCAGTACCGAACCGTCGTGCGCGTCGTACCAGTTGAGCCAGAAGCCGTGGTGGCGCTCCAGCTTCTCGACGGCGGAGACGGTGTGCGCCAGCTTGCGGCGCATCGAGGTCTCGCTGATCACCCCGAGTCCGGCGGCGGCGACGGTCGACCACAGCCCGCAGCCGATGTTGGTGGGCGAGGTCTGGCGCGACTGCACGGGGGCGCCGGAGCCGCTGAGGTCGATCTTGTCCGTGGCGAGACCGAAGTCGGTCGTCATCGCCTCGATCGACCGGTAGGTGTCCCGGAACCAGCGCAGCAGCTGCCGGTCGTCGGCGGAGTACGGGGAGTGCGCGCCGCGACCGGCTCCGGCCATGGCCCCCGCGGTGCGGGCGGGCGGGGACGCGGCGGTGGCGGAGTGCGCCGTTACGGCTCCGAGGGAAAGGGCGGCGGCCCCCGTTCCCGCGGCGGTGATGAATGTGCGACGGTCCATGAAGGTCCAGCTCCCGGTGGCAGAAGGGGGAAGGGGGAATTTCGTGGCGTGCTCGGTGCCGCTGCCGCGGCGTGGGCCGTGTCGGAACGACGGCGGCAGCGGCTGTGGGTGTCACATGACGCGAGGCGACGTGACGTGACGCGAGGCGACGTGACGGAGGGCGGGACGGCCCGGCCGTGCGGGACGCCCCGGATGCGCGTGGGCGGCCGGAGCTGTGGGCTCCGGCCGCACCGGACGGCGAACGGCGGTAGCGGGGCACGGCGCGCCGAACGCCTGGGTGGTGCGGGAGCCGGCGGCCGTCAGGTGCGCCGGCTCCCGCACCGGAGGGAGCCGTCAGGTGGCTCCCCGTCCGTGGGGTGGTGCCGGAGCCTGCCGGGGTGACCTCCGGTCGAGGGTCACCCGGCAGGCTCTCAGCCGGTGATGCGCGGGAGGGTGCGGGTGCGGCCCATCTCGCCCAGCCAGACGGCGGACGGCTTCGGCAGCCGCTCGAAGGTCTCGGGGTCCCAGCCGA
Organism: Streptomyces sp. NBC_00654; assembly: GCF_026341775.1. Lineage (NCBI taxonomy): Bacteria > Bacillati > Actinomycetota > Actinomycetes > Kitasatosporales > Streptomycetaceae > Streptomyces > Streptomyces sp. NBC_00654. The sequence goes on from NZ_JAPEOB010000001.1 coordinate 1,600,685, forward strand.
TCAGACCGAAGGTGGGCTTGTAGGAGCCCCACTCGTAGTTGTCGAGCGCGCTCCACGCCAGGTAGCCCTGGATGTTGAGGCCGTCCTCCAGCGCGGAGGCGACCTCGTTCAGAGCGCCGGTGTAGTAGTCGACCCGACGGGTGTCGACATCGGTCGCGATGCCGTTCTCCGTGACGATCAGCGCGACGCCGTTGCCGAGGATGCCGGCGGTGTGGCGCAGGGCGTGGCCGACGGCGGAGGGGTAGTACTCCCACTGGGTCAGCGTGCGCTCGACGTCGTCCGCGGTCGGGATCGGGCCCTCGGGGCCGATCTTGGTGCGGGTGTAGGACTGGACACCGATCCAGTCGTCGCCGCGGGAGGCCTCGATGAAGATGTCCTCGCGCGGGTACCGGTAGGCGGCGGTGACGTCCTCGGCGCCCGGGAGCGCCTGGTAGACCTGGTTGGCGATGGTCCAGCCGACCTGGATGCCGGCGTCGATCGCCCGGACTTCCTTGACGGCCGCGTGGTGGGCGGCGATGACGGCCTGGGTGGTCTCGTCGTCCGGGGTCGGCAGACCGGCGGGCGGGAAGCCGATGTCCCCGCGCTTGGCCTGGCCGGCCATCACGGCGATCATGTTCGGCTCGTTGATGGTGCAGACGTGGCTGACGCCCTGGGAGATCACCGGTGCGCAGGCCGCGACGTAGCGGGCGAAGAGCTCGACCGCGCCCTCGGCCGTCCAGCCGCCGCGCGCCTCGAACCACTGCGGCACGGTGAAGTGGTGCAGGGTGATCATCGGGCGCAGACCGCGCGCGACGGCGCCTTCGACCATGCGCCGGTAGTGGGCGAGCTCGGCCCGGGAGAACTGGCCCTCGGCGGGCTCGATCCGCGCCCACTCGATGGAGAAGCGGTAGTCCGTGAAGCCGAGTCCGGCCAGGACGTCCATGTCCTCGTTCCAGCGGTGGTAGCTGTCACAGGCGTCCAGGCTGGGCTCCTGGATGTGGGTGCCGGTGGAGTGTTCCTTGACCCACCAGTCGCTGTTGGTGTTGTTGCCCTCGATCTGGTGGGCGGCCGTGGAGGCACCCCACAGGAAGCCTTCGGGGAACGGGACCGTGGTGTGAGTCATGGCGAGATGTCCTTCTGCTGCGTAAGGGGTGTGGCCGTGGGGGTGTGCGGGGCACGGCCTCGTACGTGTCCGGGCTGCCCGGCGGGGGCGGCCGGGCGGGCTACTTCATGCCCGCCGTGGCGATGCCCTGGGTGAAGTGCCGCTGCAGTGCGATGAAGAGGATCAGCACCGGCAGCACGACCAGGAACGCTCCGGCCATCAGCATGCCGTTGGAGCCACCGGCCTTGTTCGGGTCCGTGGCGAACGTCGCCAGGGCGACCGGGAGCGTGTACTTGTCGGGATCGTTGGTCGCGATCAGCGGCCAGACGAAGTTGTTCCAGGAACCGAGGAAGGTGAAGATCGAGAGCGTCGCGAGGGCGGGCTTCACCAGCGGCATCACGATCCGCCAGAAGATGTACCACTCACCGGCGCCGTCCATCCGGGCCGCTTCCAGCAGCTCGTCCGGGATCGACTGCATGAACTGCCGCATCAGGAAGACCCCGAAGGCTCCGGCGGCGAACGGCAGCACCAGACCCGCGTACGAGTCGATCAGCTGGAGCTTGCTCATCAGCACGAAGAGCGGCAGCAGCATCAGGTTGCCGGGGACCATCAGAGCGCCGAGGACCAGACCGAAGATCTTGTTCTTGCCGACGAAGTTCAGCTTGGCCAGCGCGTACCCCATCATCGAGCAGAACACCAGGTTCGCGACGGTGACCAGCACCGCGACGATCACGGAGTTCATGAAGTACAGCGGCAGGTTCAGCTCGTCGAGCAGCTGCCGGAAGTTCTCCAGCGTCCACTCGGTCGGAATCCACACCGGCGGGCTGGCCGACAGCTCACTCTGTGTCTTGAAGGCGGAGAGCCCCATCCAGAGGAAGGGCGCGGACATGACCAGCAGTCCGACCGACAGCAGGACGTAGACGAGCGGGCGCTTCAGATTCCGCTTCCGCTTCGGTACGGAGGTCTGCTCGGGCTTCTTCGACGGCGCCGTCCGCACGGCACCGGGTGCATTGGCGCTCATTTGGTGTTGTCCTTCAGCAGTCGGAGCTGGAGCACCGTGATGCCCATGATCACTACGAAGAGGACATACGCCATGGCGCTCGCATAGCCCATGTGGAAGAAGTTGAAGCCTTCGCGGTACATGTTCAGCGAGACGGTGAGGGTGGAGTCGGAGGGGCCGCCCTGGGTCATCACGAACGGCTCCTCGAACACATTGAGGTAGCCGATGGTGGTGATCACCGTGGCGTACAGCAGCGTGGGCCGCAGCAGGGGCACCGTGATGCCTCTGAACTCCTGCCAGACCCCGGCGCCGTCGAGCTTCGCGGCCTCCCGGACCTCGGTGGGAATGGCCTGCAGGCCCGCGATGAAGAGCACCATGACCGTGCCGACGTTGCGCCAGACCGCCATCGCGATCATCGAGGGCATGGCGAGCGTCTCGGAACCGAGGAAGTCGGGTGAGGTGAGGCCCACTTCGGCGAAGAGGCCGGAGATCAGCCCGTCGCTCGGGTCGAGCACGAACCGCCAGACCACGGCGACCGCGACGATGGTGGTGACCACCGGGGCGTAGAAACCGACGCGGAAGAAGGTCCGCGCCCGGTCGATGCCGTTGTTGAGCAGCACCGCGACGACAAGGCCGATACCGATCGTCAGCGGGACTCCGATGACCACGAAGTAGGCCGTGTTGAACAGCGACTTGAGGAACTTCTCGTCGCCGAACAGCTTGACGTAGTTCTCGAAGCCGATGAAGTTCGCTTCCCACGGGCGCGTCACATTGCGCAGCCCGAAGTCCGTGAAGCTCATCACCAGCGTGGCGACGATCGGGAACGCCATGAAGACGGTGAAGAGGACGATGAAGGGGGTGGAGAACAGCCAGCCGGCCGCGTTCTGCACACCCATCGACTTCTTGCGGCCCCGGCGATCCTTGGGCCCGGCGGCCGGGGACTTCGCGGTCCCCGGCCCGGCCGGCACCTTGGCCGGCTGCGCGGCCTTTCCGGTCGTGGTGCTCATGGCTCCTACTTCACGAGGCCTTCGATCTGGGACTGCGCCGTCTTCAGCGCGTCCTCGGCGGAAGCCTTGCCCTGCGTCACCTTCGCGATGGCCTGGTCGACCTTGTCGGTGATCTCCGTCCACTTGGCCATGGACGGCGAGGACTTGGCGGTGTCCATCTGCTTCTTGAAGACCTGGAGGTTGGCGTCGTCGGCGAGCGAGCCGGAGGTCCAGGCCGAGGTGTTGGCCGGGAGGTCCTTGGTGCGCTCGTACCAGTCGGCCTGGCCCTTGGTGTCGGTCAGGTACTTGATGAACTCCGTGGCGGCGGCCTTGTGCTCGCTGTCCTTGGAGATCACCAGGGAGGAGCCGCCGGCCATGGAGACCGAGGACTTGTCCGCCGGGACGTTGGCCACGGTCCACTTGCCCTTGAGCTGGGGCTGGCCCTCGTTCAGGAGGGTCACGTGCCAGGGGCCGCCGAAGAACATCGGGACGCGGCCGTTGCCGAAGTCCTTCACGACGTCGTAGCCGGGCTGCACGGACTTGTTGGAGAGGCCCTTGTCGAAGTACGAGCCGTACTCCTTCAGCGCCTTGACGGCCTCGGGGCTGTCGATGACGGCCTCGCCCTTGTCATTGACGATCTCGCCGCCCGCCGAGTACAGGAAGGAGTAGAAGTTCTGCACCGTGTCCAGGCCGCTCGGCTGGATGGACAGGCCCCACTTGGTACCGGTCTTCTTCTGGTACGCGGTCGCGAGGTCCTGCATCTCCTTCCAGTTGGTCGGAGCCTTGTCGATGCCCGCCTTCTCGGCCAGGTCGGTGCGGTAGTAGAGGACACGGGTGTCGACGTACCACGGCACGCCGTAGGCGGTGCCGTCCACCTCGCCCTGGTTCCAGCCCGACTCGAAGAAGTCCTTCTTGTCGAAGACCTTGGTGTCGACCGGCTCCAGGACACCGAGCTCGGCGAACTCGCCCATGTAGCTGCCGCCCATCTGCGCCACGTCCGGCATGGTGCCGGCGGCGGCCGCGGAGACCAGCTTCTGGTGGGCGACGTCCCAGCCCACCGGGGTCACCTTCACGGTGATGTTCGGGTTGGCCTTCTCGTAGACCTTGGCCACATCGGCGAGCTTCTCGCCCTCGGCCCCCATGGCCCAGACGGTGAGCGTCTGCTTCTTGTCCGCGGCGACGTCGTCGCCGCCGGAGCTGCCGCAAGCGGTGATGCCGAAGGCGAGCGCGACAGCGATGCTGACGGAGGCGGTTCTGGCGGTGCGGGACATGGAGGGCTCCTCCTTGAGCAATCCGAATGTATGCGCTGCCTGTAAGCGCATACATCACTCTGCGCCAGACATTCGGGAATCCGCAAGAGGGTGCTAGGTCACACTCGCGCAACGTGCTCGACACCTGGATGTCCGGCCACTGAACGGTAAACGTGCGGTTTGCGGAAAAACAGCGGATGTGACCGATTCCGCTTGTTTGTGGACGTGCCCGAGGGGCCGGTCTACTGTCGCGATCATGTCTACGTACGTACATGACTTCCCCTTCGATCCGGCTTACGGGCGCACGCTCGACGAGCTCCTGCGCATACCCGCTCCCGGGGCCCCGGACGACTTCGAGGCGTTCTGGAGGGCCCGGTACGCGGCGGCCCGCGCGGTCGCCACGGAGCCGGAGCTCGGGCCCGTCGAGGAGGAGCGCGACGGTGTCCGCATCCACGGTGTGACGTACACCTCCGTGGGAGGGGTGCGGCTGGGCGGCTGGCTCGCCCTGCCCGTCGAGGGCCCCGCCCGGCACGGCTTCGTCATCGGGCACGGCTACGGCGGCCGCCAGGAGCCCGGCCCCGATGTGCCGCTGCCCCTGCCCCACTCCGCCGCGATCCTGCCGTGCGTACGGGGACAGGGCGGCCGAGGGCGGTGGGAGGGAATCCCGGAGGTGTCCTCCGAGCACGTCCTGCACGGCATCGAATCCCGCGAGACGTACGTCATCGGCGACTGTGTGGCCGACCTCTGGTGCGCCGCCTCGGCCCTCGGCGAACTCGTACCGGAACTGGCGGAGGGGGACGCGCCGCGCCTCGGCTGTCTGGGGGAGAGCTTCGGGGGCGGGCTCGGGGCCCTCGCGCTGCCGTGGGACGACCGCTTCGGTGCCGCGCAGCTCACCGTGCCGACGTTCGGCAACCATCCGCTGCGGCTCACTCTGCCGTGCACCGGAAGCGGGGAATCGGTACGCGCGTACCACCGGGAGCACCCCGAAGTCACCGATGTGCTCCGGTACTTCGACGCGGCGACGGCCGCGGCGCGGGTGGAACGGCCGACCCTCGTGGCCGCCGCGCTCTTCGACCCCTCGGTCCCGCCGCCGGGGCAGTTCGCCGTATACAACGCGCTCGGCGGGGTGCGTGAGCTCCAGGTGCTGAGCGCGGGGCATTTCGTGCACGACGGGCAGGCCGCGGAGACGGCGGAGCTGCACGCGAACCGGCGGCGCTTCTTCGGGAAGTGGCTGGGGAAGTAGGCGGCCGGGCGGGGCGGCCGTCCGGGCAGTGGGCCGGCCGGGCGGTGGGTCAGCCGCAGCCGCAGCTGGCGCGGCGGGCCATGGACACCGGGAGCTCCAGGGACACCGGAGGGCGGTCGCGGTCGGCTAGGCGCTGCACCAGCAGCTCCACGGCTTGCTCGCCGAGCTGCCGTATCGGCTGCCGCACGGTCGTCAGCGGCGGGCGGACCATCCGGCTGAGCGGAATCCCGTCGAAGCCGGTCACGGCGATGTCCCGCGGCACCCGCACCCCGCGCCGCTCCAGCGCCTGGAGCGCCCCCACCGCCATCTGGTCATTGGCGAACAGCATCGCCTCCGGGCGGGGCAGGCCCGACGCGTCCGCCCGGTCCAGCAGCGCCTCGGCGGTCCGGGCGCCCTCGGCCTGCGTCATCATCCCGGCGCGCAGATCCGGCTCGTCCGGCACCGGCAGCCCGGCCTCCCGGCAGGCCTCCCGGAAGCCGTGGAAGCGCGCGTCGGCGTCCGGCGAGCGCACCTCGCCGCCGATGAACGCGAGCCTGCGCAGTCCGTGGTCCTCGACGAGATGGCGGGCCAGCTCGCGCTCCCCGTCGGCGTTGGCGACCACGATGTGGTCCAGGTGGTCGATCTCGCGCGGCCCGGCGAGCATCACCACGGGCAGCCGGCGCGATATCACTTCCAGGTCCTCGGTCGGTACGGTCTGCGCCAGCACGGCGAAGCCGTCGACCCGTCCCGCGACCTTCGCGACCAGGCTCTCGGGCCCGCCGTCCAGCGAAGCCGCGATCAGGAGCGCGTAACCGTGCCGCCGGGACGCCCGCTCCATGCCCCGGATGATCTGGTCGGAGTAGAGCATGACGGCCTGGTCGTCGTCGGCGTCGTTCATCGCCGCCGCGGATTCGGCGTCCGGGTCCGCGTAGTCGGGAAAACACAGACCGAGGATGCCCGTGGTGCGACTGGCCAGCCCCCGGGCGCTCCCGCTCGGTACGTAGCCGAGCTCGCGGGCCGCGTCCAGGACCCTTTCGCGGGTCTGGAGGCGTACGGAATCCGGATTCCGGTAGACCCGCGAGACCGTGGCAATGGAGACGCCCGATCGCTCGGCGACGTCGTACACCGTGGGGGCGCTCACTCGACCGACCGTCCGCTTCTGCTTCCGTAGCGACGCGCCTGAGCGTGTGCTGCTGCGTGTGCTGGGTTTGTGCTGGCTTGTCCGGGGTGATGCTGTTCACCCTGGCTTTTGAAAGCGCATTCACCCTAGATCGTGCGCTGTCGCACGGGCAAGACCCATCGATCCGGTGTGCACTGGTTCAGGCCAAGGGACGCACGTAGGGGCCGGTCCTCCGCCGTCCGCCAGTTCGAGTTCCATGACTTCGAGGCCAAAGGCTGCCCCGCGATCCCTGGCCGGAAAGGGATGACGGGACAGCCCCGGGCCGCGCCGCGGCGAGCCGGCCGCCCGGTCAGCTCCCGTTCCGGCGCCTCCCGATCCTGCTGCCCAGCCACACCAGCGGGTCGTACGCGCGGTCCACCACCCGCTCCTTCAGCGGGATCAGCGCGTTGTCGGTGATCCTGATGTGCTCGGGGCACACCTCCGTACAGCACTTGGTGATGTTGCAGTGGCCGAGGCCGTGCTCCTCCTGCGCCGCGGCCCTGCGGTCCAGGCCCGCCTCGGCGGCGGCGTCCAGGGGGTGCATGTCCAGCTCGGCGACCCGCATCAGGAAGCGCGGCCCGGCGAAGGCCTCCTTATTCTCCTCGTGGTCGCGCACCACATGACAGGTGTCCTGGCACAGGAAACACTCGATGCACTTGCGGAACTCCTGCGAGCGCTCCACATCGACCTGTTGCATCCGGTAGTCACCCGCCTTCACCCCCTCGGGCGGCACGAAGGCGGGCACCTCGCGGGCCTTCGCGTAGTTGAAGCCCACGTCCGTCACCAGGTCACGGACGACCGGGAAGGCCCGCAGCGGGGTGACGGTGATCGTCTCCTCCTGGCTGAACACCGACATCCGGGTCATGCACAGCAGCCGCGGGCGCCCGTTGATCTCCGCGCTGCACGAACCGCATTTGCCCGCCTTGCAGTTCCAGCGCACGGCGAGGTCTCCCGCCTGGGTGGCCTGGATGCGGTGGATGATGTCGAGGACCACCTCTCCGTCGTTCACCTCGACCGTGTAGTCCGCCAGACCGCCGCCGCCGGTGTCGCCGCGCCACACCCGGAACCGGGCCTCGTAGCCGCTCATTCGTACAGCTCCTCCTCGGCGAGGTACTTGACCAGCTCCTCCTTCTCGAACAGGGAGAGCAGGTCCGGACGGATGGGTTCGGTCGTTCTCCGTACGAGCTCGATGCGTCCGCCCAGCGGCTCGGCCGTCCCACCGGCGAGCCGGCACAGCAGATTGACCGGGCGCCAGGAGCGCTCCATCGTGGGACGGTCCTCCCGGGTGTGACCGCCCCGGCTCTCGGTGCGCTCCAGCGCCGCCCGCGCGACGCACTCGCTGACCAGCAGCATGTTGCGCAGATCCAGGGAGAGGTGCCAGCCCGGGTTGAACTGCCGGTGGCCCCCGACCCCGGCCCGCCGGGCGCGTGCCCGCAGCCCGGCCAGCCGCTCCAGGGCCTCGGTCATCTCGGCCTCGCGGCGGATGATGCCGACCAGGTCGTTCATCGTCTGCTGGAGTTCCTGGTGGAGGGTGTACGGGTTCTCCGCGGGCTCCCCGGGGGCCGCGGAGACCTCCGCGCCGAAGGGGCGCAGCGCCTCCGCCGCCGCCGCGTCGATCTGTTCCTCGTCCACCGCGGGGCGCCCCGCGGGCCCCGCCGCGTGGGCGGCGGCGTGCAGGCCCGCCCGCCGGCCGAAGACCAGCAGGTCGGAGAGGGAGTTCCCGCCGAGCCGGTTGGAGCCGTGCATGCCGCCCGCTACCTCGCCCGCCGCGTACAGTCCGGGCACGGCGAGGGCGGCGGCGGTGTCGGACTCGACGGCGATGCCGCCCATCACGTAGTGGCAGGTCGGTCCGACCTCCATCGGCTCCGCCGTGATGTCGACATCGGCCAGCTCCTTGAACTGGTGGTACATCGACGGCAGCCGGCGCCGGATCGTCTCCGCGGGCATCCGGGTCGACACGTCCAGGAACACCCCGCCGTGCGGCGAGCCGCGGCCCGCCTTGACCTCGGAGTTGATGGCGCGGGCGACCTCGTCGCGCGGCAGCAGTTCGGGCGGGCGGCGGTTGTGGTCCGGGTCCTCGTACCAGCGGTCGCCCTCGGCCTCCGACCGCGCGTACTTCTCCTTGAACACATCGGGGATGTAGTCGAACATGAACCGCTTGCCCTCGGAGTTGCGCAGCACTCCGCCGTCACCCCGCACCGACTCGGTGACCAGGATGCCCTTCACCGAGGGCGGCCAGACCATACCGGTCGGGTGGAACTGCACGAACTCCATGTTCAGCAGGGGAGCGCCCGCCAGCAGGGCGAGCGCGTGGCCGTCGCCCGTGTACTCCCAGGAGTTCGACGTGACCTTGAAGGACTTGCCGATGCCGCCGGTGGCGAGGACGACCGCGGGGGCTTCGAGGACGAAGAAGCGGCCGGACTCCCGTTCGTAGCAGAAGGTGCCGGAGACCCGTTCGCCGTCCTTGAGGATCCGGGTGACCGTGCACTCCTGGAAGACCTTCAGCCGGGACTCGTAGTCGCCCGTCCCGCGGAAGTCCTCCTGCTGGAGCGCGACGATCCTCTGCTGGAGCGTACGGATCAGTTCGAGGCCGGTACGGTCCCCGACGTGCGCGAGCCTGGGGTACTCGTGGCCGCCGAAGTTGCGCTGGGAGATCCTCCCGTCCGGCGTACGGTCGAAGAGGGCGCCCCAGGTCTCCAGTTCCCAGACCCGGGCGGGTGCCTCCCTGGCGTGCAGCTCGGCCATCCGCCACTGGTTGAGGAACTTGCCGCCGCGCATCGTGTCGCGGAAATGGACCTGCCAGTTGTCGCCGGAGTTCACATTGCCCATGGAGGCGGCGATTCCGCCCTCCGCCATGACGGTGTGGGCCTTGCCGAACAGCGACTTGCAGATGACCGCGGTGCGCGCGCCGCGCTCCCGGGCCTCGATGGCGGCGCGCAGTCCGGCGCCCCCGGCACCGACCACGACGACGTCCCACTGCTGTCGTTCGAGCTGAGTCACAGGAAGAACCTCACGGTCTGGAGGAAGCTCACGGTCATCGGTGCGGTCTCGGCACGTCCTGCCGGGCGGGGCACTAGAAGAATCTCGGGTCGTCGAAGGCCCCGGACGCGACGAGACAGACGTAGAAGTCGGCGGCCGCCACGCTGATCAGCGAGGCCCAGGCGAGCTGCATGTGCCGGGCGTTCAGCTTTCCGGCCCACCCCCACAGCCGGTAGCGCACGGGGTGCCGGGAGAAGTGCCGCAGCCGGCCGCCGATGATGTGCCGGCACGAGTGGCAGGAGAGGGTGTACGCCCAGATCAGCGCGATGTTGACCAGGAAGATCAGCGAGCCGAGTCCCATGTGCCCCCACGCGTAGTGCTCGTCGCGGAAGGTCAGCACGGTGTCGTACGTCAGGATTCCGGCGACCGGCACCGCGGCGTAGAAGAAGTACCGGTGCATGTTCTGCATGACGAGCGGGAAGCGGGTCTCGCCGCTGTACGAGGCGTGCGGCTCGGCGACCGCGCAGGCCGGGGGCGACGCCCAGAAGCCCCGGTAGTAGGCCTTGCGGTAGTAGTAACAGGTCAGCCGGAAGCCCAGGGGGAAGATCAGGATCAGCAGGGCGGGGGAGAGCCCCCACCAGCTGCCGAGGATCTCCCAGTTCGGGCCCGACCGCATGGGGGCGCAGTTCTCCGCCAGGCACGGCGAGTAGAACGGCGACACATAGGGGGCGGCGTAGTAGTCGGTGTTGGCGAAGGCCCGCCAGGTCGAGTACACGATGAAGGCCAGGAGTCCTGCGGCGGTCACGGCGGGTGCCAGCCACCAGCGGTCGGTCCGCAGATGGCGGGCGGGGATGGCGGCGCGCGAGGGGTGCCTGACGCCCCGCCCCGCGCCCGGTCCCGCTTTCGGTTCCGTGCCCGGTCCTGTGCCTGGTTCCGTATCCGAATCCGTGCCTGATTCCGTACCGGTGGCCAAGGGGCTCTCCTAGGGGGCGTGCCTGCCGCGGACGCCCAGACCCTCGTCGTCCGAGTCCGTCCACAGGGTGGCGTCGTACGGCGCGTCGTTGATGGTGACCATGCCGGCGCGGTGGTCCGGGGCTCCGGCGCCGTCCGCGGTATCGGCCTCGCGCAGTCGCGCGAGAATCCGCTCCAGCCGTTCGACGGTGCGGACCAGGTCGTCGAGGCAGTGCTGAACATCCGTCAATTCCTGGTGCAGGGACATGACTTGCCCTCATTTCCGCGGTGGGCGGGTGGCAATGCTCATGCGGTTGCGAGTGTCGCGCGTCACATCGCCTTTGGGAAGGGAGCGGGGGCGTCCGGTCTTGGTGGAACGTTCCTCCGCTCGGGTGAGGTTGCGGGGCCGTGCGCCGTGTCTGCGCCGCCTCCCGCGCGGGGGCGCCTTCAGTGGATGCACGAACCAGTGTGATCAACTGCAAATGCCACCAGAACGCATAATCCGGCCCATTCCGGTACGGGGTGGTCCGGGCCGGCCCCGGAGGTATCAGCCATGTCCCACGTCGGCGTCCCGCGCGGGACAGTCCGAAAGCGCCGCTCTCTCGCCCTTCTCACGACCGGTGTGCTCACGATCCCGGTGCTGGCCGGATGCAGCTCGGGCACCCGGGACAGCGCGCGGCCCTTCCCGCAGGACATCGCCCCGGCCGCCCGGGACCTGGTCGCCGACGGCTCCTCGGTGAACTGGGCGGTCGACGCGCTGCCCGCCACCTTCAACGCCTTCCAGGCGGACGCCGACAGCACCACCGCACGCATCGCCGGAGCGGTGCTGCCCTCCCTCTTCCCGCTGGACGTGACCGGCAGGCCCCGGCTCAACCCGGACTATCTGGAGTCGGCGAAGGTCATCGGGCGCGAGCCCAAGCAGGTCGTGCTCTACAAGCTCAACCAGCAGGCGGTGTGGAGCAACGGCCGGGAGATCGGGGCGCCCGACTTCGTCGCCCAGTGGCGCGCGCTGAGCGGCAAGGACTCGGCGTTCTGGACCGCCCGCAACGCGGGCTACGACCGGATCGAGAAGATCGAGCGCGGCGCCGACGACCTCCAGGTCCGGGTCACCTTCTCCAAGCCGTACGCGGACTGGCGCGCGCTGTTCTCGCCGCTGTACCCGAAGGAGGTGACCGGTTCCCCGGACGCCTTCAACGACGGCGCGCGCACCTCGCTCAAGACCTCGGCGGGACCGTTCCGGCTGCGCAGCGTGAGCAAGGAGGAGGGGACCGTCACGCTCGCGCGCGACCCGCGCTGGTGGGGCGACGAGGCGAAGCTCGACACGCTCGTCCTCCGTGCCGTCAAGCCCCAGGAACGCGCCAAGGCCCTCGCCGACGGCACCCTGGACATCGCCGACGTCGACCCGGCCGCGGCGCACCGTATCGCCCTGGCCGCCCGGGACGGGGGCGCGGCCGGGCAGCCGCTCACGCACGGCCCCGGGTCCGGCATGACGCCCGCCGACGCCCTGCGCTCCTGGGCCCTGGCGCACGGCTCGGACGAGGAGGAGGCGGAGAGCGCCCAGGCCGCCAGGGAACGGAACAGGGTGGCCGCGGCGGCGTACGGGGCCGAGCAGAAGGCCCTGCGCGGCTATGCCGTCCGCAAATCCCTGGAGCCCGCCTACACCCAGCTCGCGCTGAACGGCGAGACCGGGCCGCTCGCGGACGACCGGGTACGCCGGGCGGTGGCCCGCGCCCTGGACCGCCAGGAGCTGGCCGACACCGTACTGGCGCCGCTCGGGCTCCCCGCGAACCCGCCCGGCAGTCACCTGGCCCTCGCCGGACAGCCCGGGTACAAGGACGGCAGCGGCGCACTCGGCGACCAGAACACCAAGGAGGCCCAGGCGCTGCTGGCCGACGCGGGCTGGACCCGGGGCGGCGCCGCCCAGAAACCCAAGGACACCAAGGCGGGCAGCGAGGCGGAGAAGGAGAAGGAGAAGGGAGGGACGGCGGAGAAGGAGGGGGCGGCCGGGGAGAAGCCCGATGCCGGGAAGAAGACCGAGGACGGCGCGGGGGGCAAGCCCTCGGACAAGGCGGCGGACAGGACACAGGACACGGCGGAGAGGAAGGCCGCGGACAAGGAGAAGGGGGACGCGGGCAGGAAGGACGAGTCCGCCTCCGACGAGGGCACCTACATCGTCGGCGAGGACAACAAGCCGGGCGACGGACCGGGCGACGGGCCGGGCACCGCGAGCGGCTCCCGGCCGGGCGCCGCCGTCCACATCCTCGCACCCGCCCCCGCCGCGGCCGCCCAGAGCGCCGCCCTCCTGCGCCAGGCCGGAGCCCTCGTGGACGCGAAGCCCGCGTCGGGTACGGAGGCCAGGGCCGACGGTGCCGCCGAGGAGAAGCCCTCCAGGGTCAGCGCCCAGGACAAGCAGCCGGGCGGCGCCGCCGGCGCGTACGCCCCCGTGGGCACCGCCGCACCGGCCCCCGCCTCGGTGCGGGGACCGCTCGGCAAGGAGGGCAAGACGCTGACCCTGCGCTTCGTCCTCCCGTCGGGGCCCGGCTCCCAGCCGCTGCGCAGCGTCGGCGAGAAGATCGCGGCGATGCTGGACTCGATCGGCATCGGCACGGAGATCACCAAGGTCCCCGACGACAGCTACTTCAAGGACCACATCGCCTCCGGCGACTACGACCTGGCGCTGTACTCCTGGCCCGCCACCGCCTACCCGGCGACCGACGGACGCCCGATCTACGCCAAGCCCGAGCCGGCCACCGACGGATCGCTGCTCGTCGAGCAGAACTACACCCGGGTCGGCACCGACCACATCGACCAGCTCTTCGACCAGGCGGTCTCCGAGCTCGACGAGGACGCCGCCCGGGACCTGATGAAGCAGGCGGACGCACGGATCTGGGCGGCCGCCGGATCCATTCCGCTCTATCAGCGACCGCAGCTCGTGGCGGTCGACAAGAAGCTCGCGAACATCGGTGCCTTCGGCTTCGCCGCACCCCGCTACCAGGACATCGGTTTCAAGAAGCCGCAAGCGGCGGGTTCCCCCGCGAATCGTAGGAAGTAGCAGGTCAAGGCCGTACTCAAAGCTCAGGAGCTGCTCAATTCCCTTGCCCGCCGTTTGCCCGGCGGGCAAGGTGGTGTCCGTCCCGACCCGGGCTGTTCACCTCCCCCACACCCCCTGATCCACCCTTTTCACCCGGTTGCCGAGCAGCCGGCCAGTGACCTGATACGGGCTGAATATCGGCTGAATATCGGCTGAATCCCCGTGGAAGAGCGGCCTCGCGGAACGGGCCGGGAAGCCCGCGACGCGCCGGGCCCGTACCATTGGACGAGCCGTGGCGTGTCCGCCCGGCGGGCGTACGAGGACTCGAGACCGACTGAGACGCCTGATCCCACGATCCGAGAGAAGCGCAAGCCACCCATGCCCACGCGCCACGACATCCGTAACGTAGCCATCGTCGCCCACGTCGACCACGGCAAGACCACGCTGGTCGACGCCATGCTCAAGCAGGCCGGCGCGTTCGCCGCGCACGCCGCCGAGCACCTCGACGATCGCATGATGGACTCGAACGACCTGGAGCGTGAGAAGGGCATCACGATCCTCGCCAAGAACACGGCGGTGAAGTATCACCCCAAGGACGGCGGGGACCCGATCACGATCAACATCATCGACACCCCCGGCCACGCCGACTTCGGCGGCGAGGTCGAGCGCGGTCTGTCGATGGTGGACGCGGTCGTGCTGCTCGTCGACGCCTCCGAGGGCCCGCTCCCGCAGACCCGGTTCGTGCTGCGCAAGGCCCTCTCCGCGAAGATGCCGGTCATCCTGTGCATCAACAAGACGGACCGCCCCGACTCCCGGATCGACGAGGTCGTCAACGAGACGTACGACCTGTTCCTGGACCTGGACGCGGACGAGGAGCAGATCGAGTTCCCGATCGTCTACGCCTGCGCCCGTGACGGCGTCGCCTCGCTGACCAAGCCGGAGGACGGCACCGTCCCGGCCGACAGCGAGAACCTGGAGCCGTTCTTCAACACGATCCTGTCGCACGTCCCGGCACCGGAGTTCGACGCGGACGCGCCGCTCCAGGCCCACGTCACCAACCTGGACGCCGACAACTTCCTCGGCCGTATCGCGCTCTGCCGCGTCGAGCAGGGTGAGCTGCGCAAGGGCCAGACCGTCACGTGGATCAAGCGCGACGGCACGATGTCCAACGTCCGCGTCACCGAGCTGCTGATGACCGAGGCGCTCACCCGCAAGCCGGCCGAGATGGCGGGCCCGGGTGACATCTGCGCCGTCGCCGGTTTCCCGGACATCATGATCGGCGAGACCCTGGCCGACCCAGAGAACCCGATCGCGCTGCCGCTGATCACGGTCGACGAGCCGGCCATCTCGATGACCATCGGTACGAACACCTCGCCGCTCGTCGGCAAGGGCGGCAAGGGCCACAAGGTCACCGCCCGCCAGGTGAAGGACCGGCTGGACCGTGAGCTGATCGGTAACGTCTCGCTCCGTGTCCTGGACACCGAGCGCCCGGACGCCTGGGAGGTCCAGGGCCGCGGTGAGCTCGCGCTGGCGATCCTCGTCGAGCAGATGCGCCGTGAGGGCTTCGAGCTGACGGTCGGCAAGCCGGAGGTCGTCACCAAGCAGATCGACGGCAAGACCCACGAGCCGATCGAGCGCATGACGATCGACTCGCCGGAGGAGCACCTCGGCGCCATCACGCAGCTGATGGCGACCCGCAAGGGCCGCATGGAGACCATGACGAACCACGGTTCGGGCTGGGTCCGCATGGAGTGGATCGTTCCCTCCCGCGGCCTCATCGGCTTCCGTACGGAGTTCCTCACCCAGACCCGCGGCACGGGCATCGCGCACTCCATCTTCGAGGGCCACGAGCCGTGGTTCGGCGAGCTGCGCACCCGTCACAACGGCTCGCTGGTCGCCGACCGCTCGGGAACGGTCACGCCGTTCGCGATGGTCAACCTCCAGGAGCGCGGTGTCATCTTCACCGAGGCCGGCACCGAGGTCTACGAGGGCATGATCATCGGCGAGAACTCCCGCGCCGACGACATGGACGTGAACATCACCAAGGAGAAGAAGCTCACCAACATGCGTGCGGCGTCCGCGGACACCACGGAGAACGTGGTCCCGGCCCGCAAGCTGTCGCTGGAGCAGTCCCTGGAGTTCTGCCGCGAGGACGAGTGCATCGAGGTCACCCCGGAGACCGTGCGCATCCGCAAGGTCGTCCTGGACGCGAAGCAGCGCGGCCGCACGGCCTCGCGCGCCAAGAACGGCTGACCGCGCCAAGGACGGCTGACCGCACCAAGGACGGCCTCGCGCGCCGAGAACGGCTGACCTCGCCACGGCGGGCCGAGCCCGCTCCGGGTGACCGGAGCGGGCGTTCCGCATGTGTAGATCGTCCGGCGCGGCCAGGGCCTCTTCCGGTCGTACAGTCGGACTTTCGGCACGGGCGTTGACAGAAGGTCCGGCCCCCCGCAGAGACTGTGGGGGGCCGGACCTTTCCGTCAACCATATTTCCTGACCGTGCTGTCCGGATATCGGGCGTCGCTCTCCGGAACATGTGTTAACAGTCCGTTTCGGGCGTGTCTGTCTGGGATCACTTTGTCCGGATTTCGGGCACACGCGGTGGTCTGATGTTGTCAAACCGAGACCCTTTAAGTGTGGTTTACAGCCCGGCCGTACCCAATAGTTGGCTCCATTGAGCTCGGGTCAATGGGTCACGCACTGTGGGGAGTGCCGACTCACGAGCACACTCGGGGCACTGAACGATCACCGTCAGGGGTGTCGGTGAATCTCTCCAGTGCCCCTCTTGTAGTCAAAAGTGGACTCATGAGGAGGAAACCCATGCGCGGTGCCAAGAGCGCCAAGTGGGTCGCGGGAGCGGCAATCATCGCCCTGGCCGCGACTGCCTGTGGTGGCGGCGACAGTGACGAAGGCAAGAAGAACACGTCGGGACAGCCCGCCGGGTACGTCTCGATCGACGTCGGCGAGCCGCAGAAGCCTCTGATGCCGGCCGACACGAACGAGAGCAACGGCTCCTACGTCATCCAGTCGCTGTTCACGCAGCTGCTGGACTTCGACGACAAGGGCGACATCGTTCTCACGAACGCCGAGTCCGTCGAGACCAAGGACTCCAAGACGTGGACCGTCAAGCTCAAGAAGGGCTGGAAGTTCCACAACGGTGAGGCCGTCACCTCGCAGTCGTACATCGACGCGTGGAACTGGTACGCCAACGTCAAGAACGCCCAGCAGAACGCGTTCTGGTTCTCGGACATCAAGGGCTACGCGGACGTCCACCCGGACAAGGGTGACCCGAAGGCCGAGGCCATGTCCGGTCTGAAGGCCGTGGACGACACCACGTTCACGATCGAGCTGACGGAGAAGGTCCCGTACTTCAACTACAAGCTCGGCTACGCGACGTTCGCGCCGCTGCCCAAGGTCTTCTACGACGACCCGAAGGCGTTCGGCCAGAAGCCGATCGGTAACGGCCCGTACTCGTTCGAGAAGTGGACCCACAAGAAGCTCATCCAGGTCAAGGCCTTCGATGGGTACCAGGGTCCGAACAAGGCTGCCAACAAGGGCATCCAGTTCAAGAACTACTCGACCGTCGAGGCCGCGTACCAGGACGTCCTCTCCGGCAACCTGGACATGATCCGCCAGGTCGGTCCGAAGGACCTCCCGAAGTACAAGACGGACCTCGGTGACGGCGCGATCGAGCAGCCGTACGCCGCGATCCAGTCGCTGAACCCGGCGTTCTACTCCAAGACGTTCAAGGACATCGACCCCAAGGTTCTCCAGGGTCTGTCCATGGCGATCGACCGTGACACGATCACGAAGACCGTCCTGAACGGCACCCGCACCCCGGCGACGAGCTTCACGCCCCCGCAGGTCAAGGGCAACCAGACGCTCGAATCGGACATCCTGAAGTACAACCCGACCAAGGCGAAGCAGCTGATCAAGGACGGCGGCGGCGTCCCTGAGAACAAGATCTTCATCCAGTACAACGCCGACGGTGGGCACAAGGAGTGGGTGACCGCTGTCTGCGAGTCCATCCGCAACGCCACCGGGGTCGACTGCGTGGGCGACGCCAAGCCCGACTTCCCGACCGACCTCGAGGCTCGTGACAACGACGAGGTCAAGGGCTTCTACCGCGGTGGCTGGGTGGCCGACTACCCGGTCAACGTGAACTTCCTCAAGGAGCTCTACCACTCCAAGGCGGAGTCCAACAACGGCCGCTTCAACGACAAGGAAATCGACGACCTGATGGCGAAGGGGGACAAGGCCGACTCGCTCGAGGCCTCGGTCGCCGCCTACCAGGAGGTCGAGAAGAAGCTCGTCGAGAAGATGCCGGCCATTCCGCTCTGGTACTACGCCATCAACGGCGGCCACGGCAAGAACGTCGACAACGTCAAGGTCGACTTCCACGGTGACCTCGAACTGACCGGCGTCACCACCAAGTAGTACGCCGGCGGGTCATTTCCCCACTTGGCCGTTATCCGGTACAGCTGCCCCTCAGCGGTGCCGGAGGCTCGGGGGTCGTCTCTGCGAAGAGGCGGCCCCCGCGCCGCAGTTATCCCCACACGGAGGCACCCATGGGGCGCTATGTCGCACGACGACTGCTCCAGATGATCCCGGTCTTCCTCGGGTCGACCCTGCTGGTCTTCCTGATGATGTACGCACTGCCCGGCGACCCCGTCAGAGCGCTGGCCGGTGAACAGCATGTCGATCCCTCTCAGATCGCCGCGCTGAAGGCGGAGTACGGGCTCGACAAGCCGATCTGGCAGCAGTATTTGAACTACCTGGGCAATCTGTTCCAGGGCGATTTCGGCACGCAGATCGGAACGCAGCGTCCGGTCTCCGAAGTCATCGCCGACGCCTACCCGGTCACGATCCAGTTGGCGCTCTTCGCCTTCGTCTTCACGGTCGTCGCGGGCATCTCCCTCGGCATCATCGCCGGGCTGAAGGCCGAGTCCCTCCGGGACCGCGGTCTGCTCGGCCTGACGCTGGTGCTGATCTCCATGCCGTCCTTCGTGCTGGGTTTCCTCGTCCAGTACTTCGTCGCGTTCAAGCTGGGCATCGCGAACCCGAACGTGAGCATCGACCCGACGCCGACCGAGCTGATCATGCCGGCCATCGTCCTGGCGTCGCTGTCCCTCGCCTATGTGGCCCGTCTGACGCGTACCTCGGTCGCGGAGAACATCCGCGCCGACTACATGCGCACGGCCGTCGCCAAGGGCCTGCCGCGCCGCCGCGTCATCGGCGTCCACCTGATGCGCAACTCGCTCATCCCGGTCATCACCTTCCTCGGCACCGACATCGGTGCCCTGATGGGCGGCGCGATCGTGACCGAGGGCATCTTCAACATCAAGGGCGTCGGATCGCTCGTCTTCGAGGCGCTCGCCAAGCGTGAGGGCGCCACCGTCGTAGGCGTTGTGACGCTGCTCGTCATCGTCTATCTCGTCTGCAGCCTGCTCGTCGACCTGCTCTACGCGGTCCTGGACCCGAGGATCCGGTATGCCTGACACCACCGCACTCAAGAGCACCGACGCTCCGGCCACCGGCGTGGAGGCGCCCGCCCTGACGGACTCCGGGCCCGCTCCCGGCAAGCCGCGCAGCCTCTGGTCCGACGCCTGGCACGATCTGCGCCGCAACCCGCTGTTCATCATCTCGATGGCGCTGATCCTGCTGCTCGCCGTCATGGCGATCTTCCCGGGCCTGTTCACCAGCGCCTCGCCGCGGGACGCCAATCTGGCCGAGCACTACCTCCAGCACCCGAAGTGGGGCAACTTCTTCGCCCCCGACTGGCTCGGCTACGACGTTCAGGGCCGTTCGATCTACGCGCGTGTCGTGTACGGGGCCCGAGCCTCCATCACCGTCGGTGTGGTCGTGACCATCGCGGTCACCGTCACCGGCCTGGTGGTCGGCATGATCGCCGGTTACTTCGGCGGCTGGATCGACACGATCCTCTCCCGCATCACCGACGTCTTCTTCGGTGTTCCGTTCATCGTCGGCGCCATGGTCATCCTGACCAGCTTCGAGGAGCGCTCGGTCTGGGTCGTGATCCTGTCGATGGCCTTCCTCGGCTGGACGCAGATCGCCCGTGTCGCCCGCGGCTCGGTCATCACGATCAAGCAGGCCGACTACGTGGTCGCCGCCAAGGCGCTCGGCGCCTCCACCACCCGGATCCTGACGCGGCACATCCTGCCGAACGCCATCGCTCCGGTGATCGTGGTCGCCACCATCGCGCTCGGCGGCTACATCGCCGCCGAGGCCACCCTGTCGTTCCTCGGCATCGGTCTCGCCGAGCCGACGGTCTCGTGGGGCATCGATGTGTCCTCCGCGAAGGACCAGCTCCGCAACGCCCCGTACGTCCTGGTCATCCCCTCGGTGATGGTCTCGGTCACGGTGCTGTCCTTCCTGATGTTCGGCGATGCGGTCCGCAACGCCCTCGACCCCAAGATGCGCTGAGGGAGGCGTTCGTGACTATCATCGACAAGACGGCACACGTCCCCGAGCCGCGGGATTCCGTCAAGGGCGACGGTCCGCTGCTGGACGTCCGCGATCTGCACGTGGAGTTCCACACCCGCGACGGTGTGGCCAAGGCGGTCAACGGTGTGAACTACACCGTCAGCGCCGGCGAGACGCTCGCGGTGCTCGGCGAGTCCGGTTCCGGCAAGTCCGTGACCGCGCAGACCATCATGGGCATCCTCGACATGCCGCCCGGCAAGATCACCCAGGGTGAGATCCTCTTCCGCGGCCAGGACATGCTCAAGATGTCCAACGAGGAGCGCCGGAAGATCCGCGGCCGGAAGATCGCGATGATCTTCCAGGACGCGCTCTCCTCGCTGAACCCGGTCCTGACCGTCGGCTACCAGCTCGGCGAGATGTTCCGGGTCCACCAGGGCCTGTCCAAGAAGGCCGCCAAGGCCAAGGCCATCGCGCTGATGGACCAGGTCAAGATCCCGGCCGCAGCGGCCCGTATCTCCGACTACCCGCACCAGTTCTCCGGCGGTATGCGCCAGCGCATCATGATCGCCATGGCGCTGGCCCTGGAGCCGGACCTGATCATCGCGGACGAGCCGACCACCGCGCTCGACGTGACGGTGCAGGCCCAGGTCATGGACCTGCTCGCGGAGCTCCAGCGCGAGTACAACATGGGCCTGATCCTGATCACCCACGACCTCGGCGTGGTCGCCGACGTCGCGGACAAGATCGCCGTGATGTACGCGGGCCGGATCGTGGAGACGGCACCGGTCGGCGAGCTGTACAGCCGCCCGGCCCACCCCTACACCAAGGGTCTGCTGGACTCGATCCCGCGCCTGGACCAGAAGGGCCAGGAGCTCTACGCGATCAAGGGTCTGCCGCCGAACCTCACGCGCATCCCCTCCGGCTGTGCGTTCAGCCCGCGGTGCCCGAAGGTGCAGGACATCTGCCGTACGGACACCCCGGCCCTGCTCCCGGTGACCGAGCAGGACGGCACCGAGCTGGACGGCCGCGGCAGCGCGTGCCACTTCTGGAAGGAGACGATCCATGGCTGAGCTCAAGAAGGAGCCCGTGGACGCCACCCCGAACGTCTCCGACGTCGAGACCGTGCACGCCGCGACCGAGGCCGAGGCGGTCGCCGCCATCGACGCGCCGGTCTCCCAGGGGGAGCCGATCCTCCAGGTGCGCAACCTGGTCAAGCACTTCCCGCTGACCCAGGGCATCCTCTTCAAGAAGCAGGTCGGTGCGGTCAAGGCCGTCGACGGGATCTCCTTCGATCTCTACGCGGGCGAGACCCTGGGCATCGTGGGCGAGTCCGGCTGTGGCAAGTCCACGGTCGCCAAGCTCCTGATGACGCTGGAGCGCGCCACCGCCGGTGAGGTCTTCTACAAGGGCCAGGACATCACCAAGCTGTCCGGCCGCGCGCTGAAGGCCGTGCGCCGCAACATCCAGATGGTGTTCCAGGACCCGTACACCTCGCTGAACCCGCGTATGACGGTCGGCGACATCATCGGGGAGACCTTCGAGATCCACCCCGAGGTGGCCCCGAAGGGTGACCGCCGCCGCCGGGTGCAGGAGCTGCTGGACGTCGTCGGGCTCAACCCGGAGTACATCAACCGGTACCCGCACCAGTTCTCCGGCGGTCAGCGCCAGCGCATCGGCATCGCCCGCGGCCTCGCGCTCAACCCGGAGATCATCATCTGCGACGAGCCGGTCTCCGCGCTCGACGTGTCGGTGCAGGCCCAGGTCATCAACCTGATGGAGAAGCTCCAGGACGAGTTCAACCTGTCCTACCTCTTCATCGCGCACGACCTGTCGATCGTGCGGCACATCTCGGACCGGGTCGGCGTCATGTACCTCGGCAAGATGGCCGAGATCGGTACGGACACCGAGATCTACGACCACCCGACGCACCCCTACACCCAGGCGCTGCTGTCGGCCGTCCCGGTGCCGGACCCGTCGGCGCGCGAAGGCCGTGAGCGGATCATCCTGAGCGGTGACGTTCCGTCACCGGCGAACCCGCCGTCCGGCTGCCGGTTCCGTACCCGCTGCTGGAAGGCGGAGGACAAGTGCGCCACGGAGATGCCCCTGCTGGCCATCCCCGAGCGCTTCAAGTCCTCCACCACCCCGGCCGCGCACGAGTCCGCGTGCCACTTCGCCGAGGAGCGGGACGTCGTGCACGCGGCGTGATCCTCCCGAGTACGTGAGCGAGAGGCGCCCGGTCCCCCTTGGGGGGCCGGGCGCCTTCGCGTGTGCCCGTACGGGGTAAGCGAAAATGCGATAGGCCATCAAATGGGGTGATATAGGGCATTGAGCTACTCAATGGACTCTAGGAGGCACTTCATGCGCGGAGCCACACAGGCCAGGTGGGCCGCATGTGCGGTGGCTGTCGCCCTGACAGCGACGGCCTGCGGCGGCGGGGACAGTGACAGTGGCGGTGGTGGCGCCGACGGGATCGTGAGCTCCTCCTGGGGCGATCCGCAGAATCCGCTGGAGCCCGCGAACACCAACGAGGTGCAGGGCGGCAAGGTCCTCGACATGGTCTTCCGGGGTCTCAAGAGGTACGACCCGAAGACCGGCGAGGCCACCGACATGCTCGCCGAGAAGATCGAGACGACGGACTCGCAGAACTTCACGATCACGATCAAGGACGGCTGGACGTTCTCCAACGGCGAGAAGATCACCTCCAAGTCCTTCGTCGACGCCTGGAACTACGGCGCCGCGCTGAAGAACAACCAGAAGAACGCCTACTTCTTCCAGTACATCGACGGCTACGACAAGGTGCACCCGGAGAGCGGCACCGCCAGTGCGGCCGCCCTCGCCGGGCTCAAGATCGTCAATGACAGGACCTTCACGGCCAAGCTCAGCCAGAAGTTCTCGCTGTGGCCCGACACCCTCGGCTACCCGGCGTTCGCCCCACTGCCCCAGCAGTTCTTCACGGACCACGACGCCTGGCTGTCCAAGCCGGTGGGCAACGGCCCGTACACCATCGACAAGTACGCCAAGGGCTCGTCGATGAACCTGCGCAAGTGGGACGAGTACCCCGGCGACGACAAGGCGCAGAACGGCGGCATCGACCTCAAGGTCTACACGGACAACAACACCGCCTACACCGACCTGACGGCCGGCAACCTCGACCTCGTCGACGATGTGCCCGCCTCCCAGCTCAAGAACGTCAAGGCGGACCTCGGCGACCGCTACATCAACACCCCGGCCGGCATCATCCAGACCCTCGCCTTCCCCTTCTACGAGAAGGCCTGGGACACCCCGGACGGGGCCAAGGTCCGCCAGGGCCTGTCGATGGCGATCAACCGGGTGCAGATCACCGACCAGATCTTCCAGAAGACCCGCACTCCCGCCTCCGACTGGACCTCCCCGGTCCTCGGCGCGGACGGCGGCTTCAAGGAGGGGCTGTGCGGCAAGGAGTGCACGTACGACAAGACCGCGGCCAAGAAGCTGATCGAGGAGGGCGGTGGCATCCCCGGCGGCCAGCTCAAGATCTCGTACAACGCGGACACCGGCTCCCACAAGGAATGGGTCGACGCCGTCTGCAACAGCATCAACAACGTCATGGGCGACAACAAGGCCTGCGTCGGCGGCCCGGTCGGCACCTTCGCCGACTTCCGCAGCCAGGTCTCCCAGCAGAAGCTGTCCGGCGCCTGGCGCGCGGGCTGGCAGATGGACTACCCGCTGATCCAGAACTTCCTGCAGCCGGTCTACTACACCAACGCCCCGTCCAACGACGGCAAGTGGAGCGACCAGAAGTTCGACGACCTGGTCGACCAGGCGAACGCCGAGACCGACAAGGCGAAGGCCGTCTCCACCTTCCAGGACGCGGAGAAGATCCTCGTCCAGCAGATGCCCGTCATCCCGCTCTGGTACCAGAACGGCAGCGCCGGCTACTCGGACCGGGTCTCGAACGTCGCGCTGAACTCCTTCAGCGTCCCGGTCTACGAAGAGATCAAGGTCAAGTGACCCCCTGACACCGGGTGGCGGGGGCGTCCCGAGCGCCCCCGCCACCCGGCCCGGGGCACGCCACGGTCTCCCCTTCCCCCGCCTGTTCGCCCCGACCCCCGGAGCCCCTCATGGGACGTTATGTGATCCGGCGGCTGCTGCAGATGATCCCCGTCTTCTTCGGCACCACGCTGTTGATCTTCCTCATGGTGAACGTGATGGGCGACCCCATCGCGGGCCTCTGCGGCGACCGCCAGTGCGACCCGGCCACCGCCGCGCAACTGGAGGCGGAGTTCGGCCTCGACAAGCCGGTCTGGCAGCAATACCTGACCTATATGGGCAACGTCTTCACCGGCGACTTCGGCACCGCGTTCAACGGGCAGCCGGTCACCGAGCTGATGGCCACCGCCTTCCCCATCACCATCCGGCTCACCATCATCGCGATCGTCTTCGAGATCGTCATCGGCATCAGCCTCGGCGTCGTCACCGGCCTGCGCCGGGGCCGGCCCATCGACACCACCGTGCTGATCCTCACCCTGGTCGTCATCTCCATCCCGACCTTCGTCACCGGTCTGCTGCTCCAGCTCCTCCTCGGCGTCGAATGGGGCATCATCAAGCCCTCCGTGTCGCCCGAGGCCCCCGTCAACGAGCTGCTCATCCCCGGACTCGTGCTCGCCTCGGTCTCACTGGCCTACGTCACCCGGCTCACCCGGACCTCGATCGCCGAGAACGCCCGCGCCGACTACGTACGCACCGCCGTCGCCAAGGGGCTGCCCCGGCGCCGCGTGGTCGTCCGGCACCTGCTGCGCAACTCGCTGATCCCCGTCGTCACCTTCATCGGTACGGACGTGGGCGCCCTGATGGGCGGGGCGATCGTCACCGAGCGGATCTTCAACATCCACGGCGTCGGCTATCAGCTCTACCAGGGCATCCTGCGCCAGAACTCCCAGACCGTCGTCGGGTTCGTCACCGTACTCGTCCTCGTCTTCCTGGCGGCCAACCTGATCGTCGACCTCCTGTACGCCGTACTCGACCCGAGGATCCGCTATGCCTGAGCCGCTGTCATCGGACGGAGCGATCTCCCCGGCGGGAGCCGGCGCCGGGATGGACCTCGCCCTGGAGGAGGGGGTGACCCTGGAGAAGACACCGGGCGGACCCGAGGGGATGGGCCCGTCCGGCAAACCGCACAGCCTGTGGTCCGACGCCTGGCGGGACCTTCGCCGCAACCCCGTCTTCATCATCTCCGGGCTGGTCATCCTCTTCCTGGTCATCATCTCCATCTGGCCGTCGCTGATCGCGAGCGGCGACCCGCTCCAGGCCAACCTGGACGACGCGCAGAAGGGCTCCGAACCGGGCCACCCCTTCGGCTTCGACCCGCAGGGCCGCGACGTCTACACCCGGGTCGTCTACGGCACCCGGACCTCCGTGACCGTCGGCGTCTGCGCCACCTTCGGCGTCGCGATCCTGGGCAGCGTGCTCGGCGGCCTGGCCGGCTTCTTCGGCGGCTTCTGGGACGCGATCCTCTCCCGGATCACCGACGTCTTCTTCGGTATCCCGGTGGTCCTCGGCGGTCTCGTCTTCCTCTCCGTCGTCACCAGCTCCACCGTCTGGCCCGTCGTCGGCTTCATCGTCCTGCTGGGCTGGCCCCAGATCGCCCGCATCGCCCGCGGCTCGGTGATCACCGCGAAGCAGAACGACTACGTCCAGGCCGCCCGCGCGCTGGGCGCCTCCAACACCCGGATGATGCTGCGCCACATCACCCCCAACGCCATCGCGCCGGTCATCGTCGTAGCGACGATCGCGCTCGGTACGTACATCTCGCTGGAGGCGACCCTCTCGTACCTGGGCGTCGGCCTGAAGGACCCCGCCGTGTCCTGGGGCATCGACATCTCCGCCGCGTCCAACTACATCCGCAACGCCCCGCACATGCTGCTCTGGCCCGCCGGAGCGCTGGCGGTCACCGTGCTCGCGTTCATCATGCTCGGCGACGCGGTGCGCGACGCCCTCGACCCCAAGCTGCGCTGAGGAGTCCGTTGCCATGCTGCTGGAAGTGCGCGATCTGCACGTGGAGTTCCACACCCGCGACGGCGTGGCCAAGGCCGTCAACGGGGTCAACTACTCGGTCTCCGAGGGGGAGACGCTCGCCGTCCTGGGCGAGTCCGGCTCCGGGAAGTCGGTCACCGCCCAGGCGATCATGGGCATCCTCGACATGCCGCCCGGGCGGATCGGCGGCGGCGAGATCCTCTTCAAGGGCCGCGATCTGCTGAAGCTCAAGCCGGAGGAGCGCCGAAAGGTCCGCGGCCAGGAGATGGCGATGATCTTCCAGGACGCGCTGTCCTCGCTGAACCCGGTCCTGACGGTGGGCGAGCAGCTCGGCGAGATGTTCGTCGTGCACCGGGGGATGTCCCGCAAGAACGCCCGCGCCAAGGCCATCGAGCTGATGGACCGGGTCCGTATCCCGGCCGCCAAGGAGCGGGTCGGGAACTATCCGCACCAGTTCTCCGGCGGTATGCGCCAGCGCATCATGATCGCCATGGCGCTGGCCCTGGAGCCCTCCCTGATCATCGCCGACGAACCCACCACCGCGCTCGACGTGACGGTGCAGGCCCAGGTCATGGATCTGCTCGCGGAGCTCCAGCGCGAGCTGAACATGGGCCTGATCCTGATCACCCACGACCTCGGCGTGGTCGCCGACGTCGCGGACAAGATCGCCGTGATGTACGCGGGCCGGATCGTCGAGACCTCCCCGGTCCACGAGATCTACCGGGCCCCGGCCCACCCCTACACCAAGGGCCTGCTCCGTTCCATCCCGCGGCTGGACCAGAAGGGCCGGGAGCTGTACGCGATCAAGGGCCTGCCGCCCAACCTGCTGCACATCCCGCCCGGCTGTGCCTTCAACCCCCGCTGCCCGATGGCCCAGGCCGTGTGCCGCACCGACGAGCCGCCGCTGTACGACGTGGCCGAGCACCGTCAGAGCGCCTGCCACTTCTGGAAGGAGACGCTCGATGCACGCTGACCACTCCGGCGGACGCAAGCAAGCACGCGAGGAGGGCGAGGTGGCCGCCACCCTGCTGTCCAAGGCGCGGGAGCGGACGGCGTACGCGAACGGCGACCCGATCCTGGAGGTCCGGGACCTCGTCAAGCACTACCCGCTGACCCAGGGCATCCTGATCAAGAAACAGATCGGGGCCGTCAAGGCCGTCGACGGGGTCAGCTTCGACCTCGCGGCCGGCGAGACCCTGGGCATCGTGGGGGAGTCCGGCTGCGGCAAGTCGACCGTGGCCCGGATGCTGGTCCACCTGGAACGGCCGACGGCGGGCGCGATCCGCTACAAGGGCGAGGACATCACCAAGCTGTCCGGCCGGGCGCTGAAGACCGTGCGCCGCAACATCCAGATGGTGTTCCAGGACCCGTACACCTCGCTGAACCCGCGTATGACGGTCGGCGACATCATCGGGGAGCCGTACGAGATCCACCCCGAGGTCGCCCCCAAGGGCAGCCGGCGCCAGAAGGTCCAGGACCTGCTGGACGTCGTCGGGCTCAACCCGGAGTACATCAACCGCTATCCGCACCAGTTCTCCGGCGGTCAGCGCCAGCGCATCGGCATCGCCCGCGGCCTCGCGCTCAACCCCGAGATCATCGTGGCCGACGAGCCGGTCTCCGCGCTCGACGTCTCCGTCCAGGCACAGGTGGTCAACCTGCTGGACCGGCTCCAGGCGGAGTTCAACCTCAGCTTCGTTTTCATCGCCCACGACCTGTCGATCGTCCGGCACATCTCCGACCGGGTCGGGGTGATGTATCTGGGCCGGATCGTCGAGATCGGCACCGACGCGGAGATCTACGACCACCCCACGCACCCGTACACCCAGGCGCTGCTCTCGGCCGTCCCGGTGCCGGACCCGATGGCCCGCGAGTACCGCGAGCGGATCATCCTGCACGGCGACGTGCCCTCGCCCGCGCACCCGCCGTCCGGCTGCCGCTTCCGCACCCGGTGCTGGAAGGCCCAGGAGCGGTGTGAGCTGGAGGTGCCGCTGCTGGCGGTCCCGGCGGTGTTCCGGCTGGTGGACAGTCCGGCGAAGCACGATTCGGCCTGCCACTTCGCGGAGGAGAAGCGGGTGGTGCCGACGGAGGGACAGCTGGACCCCCAGGACGGGACCCAGGACGGGACCCAGGACGGGACCCAGGACGGGAACCCGGGCCCGGATGTGGAGGCCCCCGGCACGGCACTCAGGAAAGGCCGGCCGCCGCAGGACGAGGACCCTTCCGCGCCGGAGCCGGAAAACGGTCCGTGACTCCGCTCGGAAAACACCGGAAACGGTCCGCGGATTACGGGGAGCCGCCGGATGAATATCTCGCGGAAGGAATCCGGCCGGAATCCGGAAAGATTCCGAACCGGAATGCGGAGCCGGGCGGCATACGGCGACAAATGCGCACCGGATTCGTTAACACGGAGGCAACTCGACTGTCGCCGCACCGATATACGAACGCTCCACGATGAACAGCGTACGGCCGTGCGGGTGCCGTGAACCGGCCGGGGTGTCGTCATGTCGCCCCGGCCGGTTGCCCGTTCCCGTACCCCTGGCCGCGATTCCCTCCGGATCCCCTTGTTCATCGCCACGGGGCAGTGGAGTATCGCCGGTGTGACGTTGACTCGGGGAGCAAGAATCACCGGCGCCGTGCTGTGCGCGGTACTCGCGCTGATTGCGGCGGGCTGGATAGTGCGGGACCTCAGGGCCCTCGGCGGACCGGTCGAGCTGTGGGAGTACTGGGCCGGCTACATGGACTCCCGGCCGAAGGGAGTGCCCGCGACCTCGCGGGACGGCGCGGTGCTGCTCGTGGTCTACGTGCTGGCCGCCGTCGCCGCGCTGCGGTCCTCCGTCGCCGCCTCGGCGCTGGTCGCCACCGGGGTGGTCACCCTGGCCGTGCGGCTCCCCGGCATCTGGATCATCGGCGCCTCCTGGATGGACGGTTCCTACGCGGACGAGCTGCGCACCCGCGCGATGATCGGCACCTTCGTGGCCCTGGCGGCCGCGCTCGCGCTGATCATCACCGGTGCGGCGGGCCGCCGTCCCGCGGACGAGACCGGCGGGGAGCGGCCCACCAGGCCCGGCCGGGGCGTCTCGGCCCTCGCCTTCCTGGTGCTGGGTGCCATGGGGGCGGTCTACCTCGCGTGGGAGATCCGGCAGGCGTTCACCCTGCCGTCCTCCGTCTACCCCGACTGGTACACCGGAGGGGAGCGGATCCGGGTCGCGCTGACCGACGTGCCGCCCGGCTGGAGCAGCGTGTCCGTCGCCCTGCTCTGTCTGGTCGCCGCCTTCAGCGCCCTCGTCCACGCGGTCCACACCCGGCCGTTGGGCCTGATCGCCGGAGGGTTCGTGCTCTCCTCGGGCGTCCTGGGCGTCGCCCGCACGGTCCACCACGACATGCTGGACGACTTCGCCGACATGGGGACCGAGCTCCAGCTGAACATGCTGACCATGTTCTTCTCGGTCCTCGCCGGGGCGGTGACGCTGATCGCCCTGGCCCGCAGGGGCGTCGAGCAGGTCCCCGGCGGGAACCAGGGCTACGGCCCCGGCGGCTGGGGCCAGGGCTGGGGACCCGGCGCCGCGCCCGGTCAGGGAGCCGGACCGGGGTACGGACCGGGATACGCGCCGCCGGCCGGGCAGGGTCCGGGATACGGCTACCCGCCCGTCCCCGGCCAGGCGCCCGGCTACGGCTACCCGCAGGGCGGGCCCGCCGCCGCGCCGGGCACCCCGCCCGCCGGCCCGCCCGGCTACGGCCCGCCGCCGCCCTCCTCCCCGCCGCCCGGCTGGTGACGGGGCCCTCCGGGCGCCCTCGGGTGCCCGGAGGCCCGGAGAGGGCCCGGCGACGGCGCGGGAAGCCCGGCCGCGCGGGCCTGCCCCGGCCGGCTCTCAGCCGGTCTTCAGGCCCAGGGACCGCTTGAGGAAGTCCACCTGGAGCAGCAGCAGGTTCTCCGCCACCTGCTCCTGCGGGGTCATGTGCGTCACCCCGCTCAGCGGCAGCACCTCGTGCGGCCGGCCCGCGGCGAGCAGCGCCGAGGACAGCCGCAGGGCGTGGGCGACCACCACGTTGTCGTCCGCCAGGCCGTGCACGATCATCATCGGCCGCATCTCGTCGGCGGGTTCGGACAGCCCGTCGTCCGTCATCAGGGCGTTGCGCGCGTACACCTCGGGCTGCTCGGCGGGGTCGCCGAGATAGCGCTCGGTGTAGTGGGTGTCGTACAGCCGCCAGTCGGTGACCGGCGCGCCCACGACCGCCGCGTGGAAGACGTCCGGGCGCCGCAGCACCGCGAGCCCCGCCAGATAGCCGCCGAAGGACCAGCCGCGGATCGCGACGCGGGACAGATCCAGCGGAAAGCGCCCGGCGAGCGCGTGCAGTGCCTCGATCTGGTCGTCGAGGGTGAGCACGAAGTCGTCCCGGACCGCCTTCTCCCAGCCCGGTGAACGGCCCGGTGCGCCCCGGCCGTCCGCGACGACCACCGCGAATCCCTGGTCGGCGAACCACTGGGACGTCAGATGCGCGTTGTGCGCGGCGACCACCCGGCGGCCGTGCGGCCCGCCGTACGGATCCATCAGAACCGGAAGCGGACCGTCCGACTCCTGATAGCCCGTGGGAAGCAGCACGGCGCACGGAATCCGCCGTGCGCCCCCCTCGGTGAGCGTCACCCGGGCGGACAGCACCGGTTCCTGGGCAAAGTTCGCGATCCGGGCGATCGGCTTGCCGTCCCGGAGCACCTGCACGGCGGCCCCCGGCCGCTCCGGCGACGCCGAGACCAGCACCGTCAGCGCACCGGACCGGACCGCCGAATGCACCCCCTCGCCCTCGGAGATCCGCTCGACGCCCAGCTCGTTGACCCGGTACACATGGCTCTGCCCGGTCTCCGCGACGGCCGCCTCCTCGCCCGCCGTCGCCGACACCAGGACATCCGACTCACCGATGTCCAGCACCGCCTGGATGTGCAACTGGGCCCCCGTCAGCGGCCGGTCGCCCACCGCGAGCACCCGCGCGCCGCCCTCGTCGGCGATCCGTACGAGCCGCCCGTCCGGTGCCCACGCGGG
This sequence comes from Streptomyces sp. NBC_00654, assembly GCF_026341775.1. Classification (NCBI taxonomy): domain Bacteria; kingdom Bacillati; phylum Actinomycetota; class Actinomycetes; order Kitasatosporales; family Streptomycetaceae; genus Streptomyces; species Streptomyces sp. NBC_00654. The sequence goes on from NZ_JAPEOB010000001.1 coordinate 1,631,836, forward strand.
CACCCCGGGGAAAAGATCAAGCCATACCGGGTCCTCGTCGGCATGCACGGTCCGCGTCGCACCGCTCTCGGTGTCCACCGCCACATACCGCTGGCCGCGCTGGTCCCGGGCCTGCACCAGCAGCAGCGGAGCACCCGCCGACGACCAGTGCACCTGGGCGAGATACGGGTACTGCGCCCGGTCCCAGACCACCTCGGTACGGGCCCCGTCCAGGTCCATCAGGAAGAGCCGCACATCGGCGTTGGGCGTCCCCGCGGCCGGGTAGGCGACCTCGGCGGGCCTGCGCTCCGGATGCGCCGGATCGGCGATCCACCAACGCTGTACGGGGCTGTCGTCGGCGCGGGCCACCAGCAGCCGGTCCGATTCCGGCGACCACCAGAAGCCCCGGAAGCGGTGCATCTCCTCGGCCGCGACGAACTCCGCGAGGCCGTAGGTGACGTCGGGGGCCTCCGGTTCGGCGACCGCCCGGTCGTTCTCGCCGGCCGCGCACACGACCCGCAGCGCACCCTTCGTCACATAGGCGATGTGCCGTCCGTCGGGGGACGGCCGCGGGTCGATCACCGGACCCGGCACCGGCAGCGCCCGTGCCGTCCCGGCCCGCAATTCGGCCACGTACACCTTTCCGGAGAGGGCGAACGCCGCCAACTCGGCGGCGCTGTCGACCGCGTAGCCGACGATGCCCGCCGACCCCTCCCGGGTCCGTTCGCGCCGGGCCCGCTCCTGGGGCGACAGCTTCTCCGCCGAACCGCCCAGCAGGGCTTCGGGGTCGGCGGCCAGGCGCTCCTCGCCGGTCGCCGGGTCCAGCACCCAGAGCCGGTTGGTCCGGTCGGTGCCCGAGGACGAGCGAAGGAAAATCACCCGCGTCTCATCCGGTGAGACGGTGAACGCGCGCGGTGCGCCGAGAGTGAACCGTTGGGTCCGTGCGTGCTGGCGGGGAAAAGACAGCTTCTGCGAGGTCATGGCTCCGAACTTAGCCCCGGGGAACGGTTCGTGCGCCCCTCGTGCTGCCGTGCCCCGATCAATGCCTTGGCACGGATAGTTATGATCCGTAGCGCTCGGTGGGTATGAACCTGCTGGCTCCACGTGTGCTGCCCGTCCCGACCGTACTGATGGAGGTGAACCGCCGTGGCGCTCTCGATTTCGGCGGTAGTGCTGCTGGCGATCATCGTCTTCCTGCTGATCCGGAAATCCGGACTGAAGGGCGGACACGCGGTGGTCTGCATGCTGCTGGGGTTCTACATCGCGAGTTCGTCCATCGCGCCGACCATCTCCGATCTGACGAGCAACGTGGCGGGGATGATCGGCAGCATCAAGTTCTGACTGTGTGCGCCCGTCTTCTGACCGTGTGCGCTCGGCTTCTGCCCGCGCACCGGTCGATGCCGGGTATCTGAGCCCCAGCCCCGGATGCCGGACCCCGGACCCGGGGCCGGGCTCGTAGGGTGTCCTCATGAAGGACCTTCCCGCGCGCCGGCTGCTCCTGGTGCACGCGCACCCCGACGACGAGTCGATCAACAACGGCGCCACCATGGCCAGGTACGCGGCCGAGGGTGCCCACGTCACGCTGGTGACGTGCACGCTCGGCGAGGAGGGCGAGATCATCCCGCCCGCGCTCGCCCACCTCGCCGCCGACCGGGACGACACGCTGGGGGCCCACCGCATCGGTGAACTCACCGCCGCGATGCGGGAGCTCCGCGTGTCCGATCACCGCTTCCTCGGCGGCCCGGGACGGTTCCGCGACTCCGGCATGATGGGCGCCGCGCAGAACCACCGGCCCGGAGCGTTCTGGGACACCGCCGTCGACGACGCCGCCGCCCCGCTCGTCGGGGTGATCCGGGAGGTCCGCCCCCAGGTCCTCGTCACCTACGACCCCGACGGCGGCTACGGGCACCCCGACCACATCCAGGCGCACCGGGTCGCGATGCGCGCCGCGGAGCTCGCCGCCGACCCGGCGTACGGCACCGGCCCCGGCACCGCCGCACCCCACGCGATCGCGAAGATCTACTGGAACCGGGTGCCCCGGCCGGTGGCCGAGGCGGGCTTCGAGCGGCTGAGGGCCACCGCCCCGGACGCCTTCGCGGGCATCGCCGCCGTCGACGACGTGCCGGGTGTGGTCGAGGACGCGCGGATCACCGCGGAGATCGACGGCTCGGCGTACGCGGAGGCGAAGACGGCCGCCCTGCGCGCCCATGCCACCCAGATCGCGGTCCAGGGCCCCTTCTTCGCCCTCTCGAACGACCTCGGGCAGCCCGTCTTCACGACGGAGTACTACGAGCTGGTGCACGGGGTTCCGGGGGCCGGAGGGGAGGCCCGGGAGACGGACCTCTTCGCGGGTCTGCCCGAAGCGGAGCACGGACCGGAGCACGGACCGGACACGGAGCACGGACCGCACGGCGTGCCGGACGCGGCAGAGGCACCCGGAGCGCGGGCATGAGCGACGGCAAGGACAAGGTGCGGGCCCAGGCGCGTTCGCCGCGCACCAACGCACCGCCCAGGAGCCCGCGGCCCACCGGTCTCGCCGCGCCGCTGAACCCCTCCCGGATCGCCGCCTACGTCGGCCTCGCGGTGCTGGGGGCGCTGGTCGCGCTGGCCGGATCGTTTGTCCAGGCGGCCTGGTTCCCCGGCGGACTGCTGCTCGCCCTGGCCGCGTCCGCGGGAGTCTTCTACGGCGGCCGGACGCTGTTCGGGACCCAGCTCGGCGCGCTGGCACCGGGCGCGGGCTGGCTCGTCGCGGTGATCGTCCTGCTGGGCGGCCGGCCCGAGGGCGACTATGTCTTCGGGGACGAACTCGGCCTGACGCTCTTCCTGCTCGGCGGGACGGCCGTCGCTGTGATCTGTGCCACCACCTCCAGGCTGCCCCGGCCGGCCACCGACACGGGCCGGTCCGGTACGTGATGTGCCATGTCCGATCCCGGAATGACCCTCACGGGTGTGATGCGGGGGTGGAGGTTTTCCCCGGTCGCGAAATGTCCTTCGGCGGCGGCCAGTATGGTGGTGCGCGCGCCGAGCCGTCCCCTGGCCTGCGGCATGGGGGAAGTACGGGCGGCGGAGCCAATCGGGAGAACCTGCTTTGAGTCGTGAAACTGACAGTTCGTCCTCCGGGCCCCAGGGGCGCGGCGGAGCCGCGTACCCGTCGGGTACGCCGCCGTACGGATCCCGCCAGTATCCGTCGCAGGACGGTCCGGGCGAGGCCCCGGACCCTGCGGACCCGCCCCGGCCCGAGGAACCCAGAACCGAGACGACGCTGACGACGCGTATCCGGATCAACATCCCCGGTTCGCGCCCCATCCCGCCGGTCGTGATGCGTACGCCGATGGGCGAGGGCGACACCTCCGGCGGCCGTCCCGAGTCCGAGCGCACGGGCAGCTCCGTGCGTCCCGGCACGCTCCCGCCCGGGTTCGCGCCCGCGGCGGACGGCGCGGGCTCCGGCGGGCCGGACCCGGAGGCGCGGGACGGCGCCGCCGAGCCGCCCGCCGCCAGGCCGGGCAAGGAGAAGAGCGGCAGCGACTGGTTCGCCCCGCGCAAGACCCCGACGACCACCTCGGTGGCCGGCCCCGCCGGAGCCGGTACGGGGGCCGGGGCCACCCCGCCCCGTGCCGACCTGCCGTACTTCTCGGACGGCCCGCAGCCCGGCGGCAGCGCCCTGGACGAGTTCGGCGACCGGGCTCCCGGCGGGGGCCCCAGGGCCACGCCGAACCTCGGGGTGCGCACCCCGGGCCCGTCCGGTCCCACCACGGGTCCGGCCACCGGCAGTTCGTTCCTGACCCCCGACCTCGGGGGAGTCCACGGCATCGGCGGCCCGGCGGGCTCCGGTCCGTCGGGGCCGGGCGGTCCCGGTGCCCCGGGCCCCGGTGGGCCCGGTCCGATGGTGCCCGGTGCCCCCGGCGGTGTACCGCCGCGGATGTCGGACGACACCGCGATACTGACCCCGCAGGCCCCGGCCCCCGAGCCCGGCCCCGGCGGCCATGTCTCCGGTAACACGCTCACCAGCGGCATCCCCGTCGTGCCGAGCGAGCCCCGCTCGTCGTTCCCGAGCCGGCCCGGCGGAGCCGACGGCACGGGACCGGGCCCGATGGGCAGCGGACCCGCCGGTGCGTCCGTCCCGGCGCCCGGACCCGCCGCCCGCCCGGCCCCGAAGGCCGCGCCCGCCAAGAAGGGCCGCTCCAAGCTGGTCCTGCTCGGCGCGGGTGCCGTCGTGCTGCTCGGTGTCGCGTACGGCGCGGGGCTCGTGATGAACCACTCCGAGGTTCCCAAGGGCACCACGGTGCTCGGCGTCGACATCGGCGGCGGCACGAAGGAGGAGGCGGTCGGCACGCTCGAAGCCGCCCTCGGCAAGCGTGCCCAGGCTCCCCTCCAGCTGTCCGTGGACGGCAAGAAGGAGACGCTCGTCCCGGAGAAGGCCGGTCTCACCCTGGACAGCCAGGCGACCGTGCGTGCTGCCGCGGGCAGCGACTACAACCCGGTCTCGGTGATCGGTTCCCTGTTCGGCGGCGAGCGTCCGGCCGACCCGGTGATCCCGGTCGACGAGGAGAAGCTCGGGGTCGCGCTGACCGACCTGGCGGGCGTCTCCGGCTCCGCGACCGAGGGCACGATCAAGTTCGAGCCGTACAAGGCCGTCGCCGTACCGGGCAAGGCGGGCAAGGCGCTGGACGTCAACCAGTCCCTGATCTCCGTGCGGGACGCCTACCGGGCCCAGGTGCAGACCGGGAAGGCGGGCGTCGTCGAACTGCCCGTCGCCACGCACGAACCCACCATCACCCAGGCCGAACTGGACCGGGCGATGAAGGAGTTCGCCAAGCCCGCGATGTCCGGTCTGATCCTCATCAAGGCCGGTCCCAAGCAGATCCTGTTCGGCCCGGCGAAGTCCCTGCCGAAGATCCTGTCCATGAAGGCGATCGACGGCCGGCTCGTCGACCACTACGACAAGCAGGCCATCGACACCCTGTGCGACGGAGTCTTCGACGGTGTCATGGCGGTCAAGGGCGACGGCAAGAAGCACCAGGTCAGCGCGGACGACGTGGCCCAGGCCATCAAGACCGCACTGGCGGGGAAGACCGCGGCCGAGCGCACCGTCACGATCGATCTGACGGGCCAGGGCTGACCGGCCGCCGCCCGTAAGCACCCGCGTACGCACCCGCGCACACGCCCCGCCCCCGGCCGGAACCCTCCGGCCGGGGGCGGCGTCGTACGCCCGTCATCGGCCCGGCATGACATCTGTCATCCCACATTTACGACCCTCGATCTGCTCCTCGGGCTGCGCACCCCCGACTCCGGTACGGTCCGGCTCTTCGGCACCGGCCCCCGGGAGGCGATCGTCGCGGGCCGGGTCGGCGCGATGCTCCAGAGCGGCGGCCTGATGGAGGACGTCACCGTCGGGGAACTGGTCCGCCTCGTCCGCGGGCTGCACCCCAGGCCGTATCCGGTGGACGAGGTGCTCGCCAGGGCCGGGATCGCACAGATCGCCGGACGGATGGTCAACAAGCTCTCCGGCGGCCAGGAACAGCGCGTACGGTTCGCGCTCGCCACCGCCGGGGACAGCGATCTGATCGTCCTCGACGAGCCGACGACCGGCATGGACGTCACCGCCCGCCAGGCCTTCTGGGCCACCATGCGCGAGCAGGCGGGCCAGGGCCGTACCGTCCTGTTCGCCACCCACTACCTCGAAGAGGCCGACGCGATCGCGGACCGTGTCCTCGTCCTGCACAAGGGCCGCCTCCTCGCCGACGGCAGCGCGAGGTGGCCGCCCAGGTCGCCCGCGGTGACGAGGTTCTGGCCGCCGCCCGCGAACACCGACCGCGAGCGCGATGTGCTGCGCGCGGCGGCCGACGGCTCCACCAACGCGGAGATCGCGAGCGCGCTGCACCTCTCGCAGGGGACCGTGCGCAACTACCTCTCCACGGCCATCCAGAAGATGGTGGCCCGCAACCGGGCGGAAGCCGTCCGGATCGCCCGCGAGAAGGGCTGGCTGTAGCGGGCGGGCGACGGGCCGTCCGGGCGGCTCACCGGCCGGTGGCCGACACCAGCCCCGCCTCGTAAGCGATGATCACCAGCCGCACCCGGTCCCGGGCGTCCAGCTTGGTGAGCAGCCGGGACAGATACGTCTTCGCGGTGGCGACGCTGATGTTCAGCCGCTCGGCGATCTCGGTGTTGGACAGACCGTTCCCGACCAGGGTCAGCACCTCGCGCTCGCGCTCGGTGACCGCGGAGAGCGGCCGCGCGGCAGGCGACGGTGCGGCCGGGCGTCCGGCGAAGTCCTTGATCAGACGGCGGGTGACGCTCGGCGAGATCAGGGCGTCCCCGGCGGCGACGACCCGGATCGCGGCGAGGATGCCGTCCAGCGCCATGTCCTTGACCAGGAAGCCGGACGCACCGGCGCGCAGGGCCCCGTAGACGTACTCGTCGTCGTCGAACGTCGTCAGGACGACGACCTGCGCGGCCGTGGGGCCCCCGGTGATCAGGGAGGTCGCCTCGATGCCGTCCATGCCCGGCATCCGGATGTCCATCACCACGACATCGGGGCGCAGTTCGGCGGTCAGCCGGACCGCCTCCGCACCCGTACCGGCCTCACCGACGACCTCGACGTCGGGGGTGCCGGTGATGACCATGTTCAGCGCGGCCCGTACGAGCGGCTGGTCGTCGGCGAGGACGACACGGACGCTCATCGTCCGGCCCCCGCCGGTACCGGCAGCCGGACCGCGACCCGGAAGCCGCCCGAGGGGACCGGCGCGGCGCTGAACTCGCCCTTCAGCAGCGCCACCCGCTCCCGCATGCCGACCAGGCCGAATCCGCTCTCCGGCGAACTCCCGCCGCCCCGGCCGCTGTCGGTGATCTCGATGGCCAGCTCCTCGGCGCCGTAGCCGACGGACACCCGGCAGGAGCCGGTGGCCGCGTGCCGCACCACGTTGGTGACCGACTCCTGGATGATCCGGAACGCCGACAGGTCGATGTCCGGCGGCAGCGGCCGCCGCTCACCGTGCCACCGCACGTCCACCCGGACCCCGGCGCCGGTCGTCGCCGCGGCCAGCCGCTCGACGTCCGCGAGGCCCTCGGCGGGCCGCGACGGTGCCGGTCCGTCCCGCCGTACGTCCGCGTGGGGCTCCGGTACTCGCCGGGGACCGGCGGCGGGCTCAGGCACCAGCCCCTGCCCGTCCGCCGGTTCGGGCTGCCGCAGGGCGACGAGCATCCGGCGCAGCCCAGCCAGCGTCTCCCGCCCGGCCAGTTCCACCACCGTCATCGCCTCGCGCGCCGCGTCGGGCCGGGTGTCGACGACCCGGGCCGCCGCACCGGCCTGAAGGGCGATGATGCCGATGCTGTGCGCGACGCTGTCGTGCATCTCGCGGGCGATCCGCAGCCGTTCGGCGGTGACCGCCTGCGCCGCCGCGCGGGCCGTCAGCTCCCGTGCGTACTCGCGTGTCCGGCGCACCGACAGCCCGGCCAGACAGGCGATCACCGACAGCAGGGTGAAGGTCTCCCAGGAGGTCCAGCTCGTGTCGGCGCTGTGCGGGAACCGCAGGGGCAGGCCCAGCAGGGAGCGCAGCAGCGCATGGCCGGGCAGCGCCGCGACGGTCAGGACGAAGGCGGGCGCCCAGGTGCGGCGCGGCCGGGTCGCCACGATGACGCCGAGCGCGATGTCCAGGGCCAGATGGTGGAGGAACGCGAGCCCCACCGAGTCCACCGCCAGCGCGGCCCCGAGCGAGCCGGTGACCAGCAGGGCGAGCGCGGCCAGGGGCCGCGTGGACAGCCGTCCGCAGCCCGTCAGCGCCAGGAGGGCGGCCGCCGCCAGGAGCAGCCAGTCCCCGGCGTCCAGAAGGCGGACGCCCTGCGGCATCCCCGGAATCCCGAACTGCGCACGGATCGAGGAGAGTGTGGCGGCGCACCACAGGAAGGCCGCCCAGGCGGCCGGCGACAGCCGGTTGAGCAGCGGGAGGGACGGCTTCGTGGGCATGGGGGCGATCGTAGCCAGGCGCTCCCGCGGTGCCATCCGCCCACGGATGTACACCCCTGGCCGACAGGCGGCCCCGACGGGTGTCAGCGGTGGGCCGATGACGCGCGGGTGCGGCCGGCGGCACCGTGGTCACCGTGATCGAAGTCAAGGGACTCACCAAGCGATACGGGGCGGCCACCGCCGTCAGCGACCTCACGTTCACCGTGTGCCCCGGCCGGGTCACCGGTTTCCTGGGCCCCAACGGCGCGGGCAAGACCACCACCCTGCGGATGCTGCTCGGCCTGGTCGAGCCCACGTCCGGAACGGCCACTCTGGACGGGCGGCCGTTCCGCGAGCGCCCGCGCGGACTGCGGCACGTCGGCGCGCTCCTCGACGCGGGCGACGTCCACGGCGGGCGCACGGCCCGCGCCCATCTGTCCGCGCTGGCCCGCGGTAACGGCATCCCGCGCAGCCGGGTCGACGAAGTGCTCCGGGACGCGGGGCTGGCCGGTGCGGCCCGCCGCCGCATCGGGGGCTTCTCCCTCGGGATGCGCCAGCGCCTCGGCATCGCCACCGCGCTGCTCGGCGACCCTCCGGTGCTCCTGTTCGACGAACCGCTCAACGGGCTCGACCCGGAAGGGGTGCTGTGGGTGCGCGGCCTGTTCCGCGGGCTCGCCGCCGAGGGCCGCACCGTGTTCGTCTCCAGCCATCTGATGACCGAGATGGAGAGCACCGCCGACCACCTCGTCGTCATCGGCCGGGGCCGGCTGATCGCCGCGGAGAGCCTCGCACGGTTCGCGGCCCGGGGCACCGGGTCCGGCGTGAGCGTACGCACCCCGGACGCCGCCCGGCTCGCGGCGCTGCTGGAGGCGGAGGGCGCCTCGGTGCGGCGCGGGCCGGAGGACGGCCCGCTCTCGGTGACCGGTATGGACGCGGCCCGGGTCGGTGAACTCGCCTTCCGGCACCGCGTGCAGCTGCATGAACTCCTCACCCGGAGCTCCTCCCTGGAGCAGGCCTTCATGGAACTGACGGCCGACAGCGTCGAATACCCCGCAGGAGACCCCCGATGACCGCGGAGACGACCGCGCCCGCCCGCCGTGCGACGGACACCGGCCCCCGCGCCCGCTTCACCGATCTGCTGGCCGCCGAGTGGATCAAGCTGTGGTCCCTGCGCTCGGCCCCCTGGGCGTATCTGGTCACCGCGCTGGTGGTCATCGGGTTCAACGTGGGCACGGCGTACGACCACTACACGTACTGGTACGAGCACGACGAGGGCCGGAGCGGCTTCGTCGCCGACGGCATGCCCCTGATGGACGCCTTCACCACGAACGCGGGCATGCTGCTGGCGCTGGCCACCGGTGCCATCGGCGCCGTGGCGGTCACCGCCGAGTACGGTTCCGGTCTGATCCGCACGACGTTCACCGCCGTCCCGGACCGCCGCTCGGTGATGGCGGCCAAGGCAGCCGTGCTCACCTCGGTCATGACGGTGTTCGGCGCGGTCGTCGCGGGGACGTCGTTCTGGCTGACCCAGGCGATCCTGTCCGGGCGGGACGCCGGGGTCTCCCTCGGCCACCCGGGTGCCCTGCGGGTCGTCGTGGCCTCGGCGCTGCTCGCCCCCGTGGCCGCGCTCACCGGTCTGGCGCTGGGCACCCTCGTCCGGCACGGCGCGGGCTCCGTGGTCACCTCCGTCGTGGTGCTGCTCCTGCTCCCGATGGTGATCGGCGACCGCCGGTATGTGACGGCGGTCCTCGCCCACGGCCTGCCGCTGAGCGCCTGGACCAAGCTGACCGATGTCCGGCACCTGCCCGTGCCGTTCCCGTGGACGAACGCGGGGGCGTGGACCGTGTACGCGGTGTGGGCGCTCGCGGCCGGGGCCGTCGCGGTCACGGCGGTGCACCGGCGCGACCAGTAGGGCGGTCCCCGGACGCCGACGGAGGTCCGCGGCGGGTACGCGAGCGGGGGACCGCGGGGTACGCGAGCGGGGTGGGGAGCCAGGACCGGCTCCCCACCCCGCCGTGGTGTCCTTCCCGCAGCCCCTCTACGGGAAGGACACCACCTGGGAGGGGATGGTGCTCGTACCGGACGTGGGGGATCCGGTGTTGTTGATGACGTGTTCGTACTGGCCCTGGCCGCCCAGGGAGACGACCAGCAGGTCGTGGAACCTCACGCCCGGCTTCACCGGCGCCTGGAATCCGTGTTGCTGCCGGATGGTCGGGTCGACGTTGAAGTAGCAGTAACTCCCCATGCCCCAGCCCTCATGGGTGGTGACGGAGTCGTCGACCTTGTAGGCGGCGTACCCCTTGATGTCGCCGTTCTGGATGGCGGCCTGGTCGGGGGCGTCGTACGCCTTCTCGTTCTGGAAGAAGACCGTCCGGCCCCGCTCGCCGGACCAGCGCACGTCGTACTTGTTGAAGTGCTCGACGAACAGGCCGGTGGCCAACACGTCGTCGCCCTTCACATGGACGCCGTGGTCGGCCCGGTTGGTCTCCCAGCCGACGCTCGCGCCGTGGTCCGCGCGCCAGACCCAGGTGTGGTCGATGATCGTGTCGTCGCTGTTGACGACGATGCTGGTCGTCGCCCTGCCGGGGCCGGCGCCGCCGATGCGTACGAACACGTCCTGGAGTGAGGTGGGGTTGGCCGAGTGGTCGGCGGACGCGCCCTCGGGCCCGACCTCCAGCAGCGTCTCGGAGTTGACCGGACCGGCGTCGATGAGCAGCCCGGCCAGCTTCACCCCGTCGACGTCCCCGACCTTGACCGCGGTGACCCCGTTGTCCGGAATGATCGTGGCGAGGCCGAGCCCGAGGACGACGGTGTCCGGCCGGTCGATCTCGATGGCCCGGTCGACGTGGTAGACGCCCGGCGTGAACAGGAGGTGCAGCCCCTGGTCCACGGCCTCGTTGATCGTGGCGGCGCTGGCACCCGGCTTGACCACGTAGAACCGCTCCAGGGGGATCGATTCGCCCTGCGGTGTCCCGTTGCCCCACGAAGTGCCGCGTGCCCCGGTGCGCTTGGCGGGGACGAAGACCTTGTAGGCGTCGCCGTCCAGGTGGAGGAAAGGCTTCTCGCGCGAGACCGGGGTGGTCTCCAGCGTGGTGTACGGGGGCTCCGGGAAGCTCTGCGCGGGTGCGCCCTCGACGCCGGAGAACGTCATGTTCCAGACGCCGTTGCCCCAGCCGCCGATGCTGCTGTCGCGCGTGTACCACTGCTGCTGCGAGTACGGCGAGACGGTGCCGTCGATCCTGCTGTCGGCGATGTAGCCGCCGCTGGCCCAGCCGTATCCGTCGGGGGCGAGGTTGAGCCCGCCCTTGACGTGCATCCGGCGGAAGGGCGCGGCCTGCGACACGGCCCACCGGTTGGTGCCGTTGACCGGCTTGAGGGCCAGGTTCTCCGCCGAACGCCAGAAGTTCTGTGTGGCGTTGCCGTTGAACCACCCGGCGTCGACGGTCACATCACCGTTGAACGTGGTGTCGTCGGGGTTGAGACCCAGCCCGGCGATCGAGGTGTAGAAGCCGAGCTGGGCGTTGATGTGGTCGTACGTGCCCGGCTTGAACATCAGCGCGTAGCGGTCGCTGCCGAACTGCGCCGACTCCTGCTTCTTGAAGATCTCGTCGACCTTGGCCTGGATGCCGGGCGTCGACGGATCGAAGACCAGCACATTGGGGCCGAGATCGCCGCCGCCGGGAACGGCTGCGGCCTCCTCGCCGAACGCCGGACCGGCGGTGGGGACGGCGATGATCAGCGAGAGCGCGAACGCGGCGAGTCCGCGAAGGCGTGAGCGGCGGTGTCCGCCGGCTGACGTGGGGGGAGCATGCATGACGGTACGTCTCCTGGGGTCGTGGTACGGGTGCACGACGAATGACCGGGAGAGCCTGCCGGAGGCGGCCGCGGGGAAGGCCCGCGGACTCCGTGAGAGCGCTCTCTCGTGCGGGAGATGCTTCCGCCGTTGCCCTGAACACGTCAAGAGGTGTGCGTCAGAAGGGCCGCTCCGATGTGCTGAGCGCAACAATTAACGGCAACGGAACGGCAATTGACCCGTTACGACCCCAGTCGGGGGACCCGCTGACTTCACAGGATGATGTGGGGGGAGCCGGAGCGCCCACCCAGCTCGCGCACCATGACCGAGAACCTCGGACTGTCCGGGAAGGGCCGCTGGTCGCCGACGCGCCGGTAGCCCCAGGACTCGTACAGGGCCAGCACCCCGGGGTGCTCCGGGTCGCACAGCAGCGTGACGCGCTCCTCCGGACGCGGCCTCAGCAGCTCCTCGTGTATTCGGCGCGCGGCACCCGTCCCCTGCCAGGGGGCCCGGACCATCAGCTCGAACAGGGCGAGGGTGCGCGACCCGTCCTCGTCCGCGAACCCCTCGGGCAGCGGGGTCGTCATGTGCGACCACCAGCGGGCCCCCCGGCCCAGCGGAGCGCCGTACGCGTAGCCGACCGGCCGGTCACCGTCGTAGCCGATCACCGCCTCCCACCCGTCACCGGCCGAGTGGTTGGTCAGCCGCCGGTCGAACCGGTCCAGGCTGGTGAACGGGACGTGCAGCTCGTCCGCGTACACCTCCGCGTAGACATCCAGGAGTACGGGGCGGACGGCGGGCAGGTCGTCGGCGGTGAACCGGCGCAACTGGACGGTCATGGTGTGGGTGTCCCCTTCGCTGTCCGCTGGAGCCATTCCTGGGCGAGTGGTGCCGGGTGTACCGCCAGCCGCTGGCGGAACCCGTCGAGGAGGTGACCGATGCGCAGGCTGCCGGGCGCGGTTCCGGCCGTGGCCAGCGCCCGGTCGGCACTCGCGCAGGCCGCCTCGACGTCCTGCTGGCCGAGCTGCGCCAGCGCCAGCTGGGCGGTGTAGTAGACCCGGTTGCGCGTCAGCCCCGGGTCCAGCTGCGCGAGGGCCTGATGGATCCGGGCCTCGGCCGGCTCGGCCCGGCCGAGGCGGTAGTGGACGATGCCCGCCAGCCCGTGCAGCTCGGCCTGGTCGTAGAAGCTCAGCCAGGTGGGCCGGCGGCCCATGTCCGCGCGGGCGAGAGCGTCCTCCGCGTGTCCCAGGGCCCGCAGCGCGGACTGCTTGTCGCGCAGCCGGGCATGGGACAGCGCGATGCGCGCGTGGGCCTGCGAGGCGTACAGCGGATCGCGCCGCGCCATACCGGCGTCCCGCACCGCCTGCGCGGCGTGCAGCGCCTCGATGAGGCTGCCCCGCTGTCCGGCGAGTATGGCGACGTTGTTCCACACCCGGTGCATCGACTCCCCGTCCCCGGACAGCCCCGCGAGCGTCACCGCGCGGTCGAGATACTGCGCCGCGCGCTGCTGGTTGCGTGAGTCGAGCGCGGCCCAGGCGGCGGTGCTGGCCGCGTTCGAGGCGGCGGCGTAGAGCATGGACCGTACCCGGGAGGAGGCGCGCCCCGACTCCAGGAGCGACAGGGCGTGACGCATCCAGTGCAGGAACTGCGCCTCGATCCGGCTGGTGCCGCCGACCCTGCTCTCCTGACGGTAGAGGGCGGCGAACGCCTGCCCGACGCGCTTCACATCGGCGATGCCGACGGTGGTGCGGCCGGGCGGCAGAACGACCGTCGCGGCCATCACGGCGGCCCGCTGGTTGAAGTCCCGCCGCACCACGGGATCGCCCGAGCCCGGCCCCGGGGCCCCGCTCGTCCGGGAGCCGGTCCGTTGCCGCGGAATGAATCCGAGTTCCTCGGCGGTGCAGCCGAATTCCTTTTCCAGGGCGATCCGTTGACGGGCATGCGGCCAACGCGTCGTGCCGGTCAGATAGTTCCGGATATGCCGGTCCTGCAGGGACCCCGGTTGCCCCGTGAGGCTCTCGATGTGCTCATTGAGCCGACTCGCGAGCTCGTGCTGCTTCAGCCCGGCGGCGCTCATACGGGCGGCCAGCAGAACATTGCCGGTCTTCCTCGTCATGAAACATCACCGTAGCGGTTCTCGTACCGCCGGATGGCCGATGATCCGGTCGAAATTTCCGGTTTCCGGTGAGTGGGAGAAACGCCGAATTGCCTGGGTTCCCATGCCGTTTGCCGTTCTTCTTGATACTTCACTGCCGGAAGAGCGGCCGGTGGCGGCCACCGCCGGCCACCGGGGAGGAGGACATGTGACCGATGCCGACGTCACTCCGCCACGCATGAGCGTCGATACCGAGGCGGTCGCGGCGGCCGTGGACCACGCGCTCGCCACCCGCCCGGCCCTCCCGCCGCGCAGCGTCATCAACGCGGGTACCGACCAGTTGATCGGCCAGCTGCGCTCCCTGATGGCCCTGGACGACTACGGCCATGACGAGCCGGGGCGCGGGGCGGTCCGGGTGCTGTTCCGGGTCGCCTACCGCAACCTCGACCGCGCCGTGCGTCCCGACGAGACGACCTCGGACGCGGACGCGTACACGTACTGGCGGACGGTCGCGAGCCTGGCGGCCGCGTTCCGGGACCTGTACGTGAACCTGCCGCGCGGGCGGCCCGAGTGACCGCCCCCGCCCGGACCGCCGATGTGCCGCGTCGGGAGCACGGCTTACGCTGAGCGGCACCGGAAACGGTGACGCGGGGGTGGACATGCCGCAGAGGTGCGGGAGGCGCGGCCGGTACGTGGTCGCTCGGTGAGCCGCACCGTTCCACCGCGCCGCCGACGTTCGTGGAAAGGCCCTGCGATGCCGGCCGTCCTGGTGCTCCTGCTCTCCGGGACCTGGCTGCTGTCCGGCGCCCTGGTCACCGGGACCGATCCGCTGATCGTCGCGGTCGGCCGCACCGCGGTCTGCTGCACCGTGCTCACCGCCGTGGCCGTCTCCACGCCGGGCGGCCGGGCCGATCTGCGCCGTGCGGCGGCCCGCCCCGGCACCGTATGGCTGCTGGGCCTGCTCGGCTTCGCCGGATACGCCGCGGGCACGCTGCTCGCCATCCCGCGCATCGGCACTTCGCTCGCCAACCTCGTGGTCGCGCTGATGCCGTGCGCGTCGGTGGCGGTGGGGGCGCTGTTCTTCGCCGAACGGTCCGGGCCGCGCAAGGCGGCCGGGGCGGCGCTCGCCTGCGCGGCGGCGGCCGGGTACGCGGCGCTCGGCGCGGACGCGCGCGACATGGACGGACCGGGGCTGCTGCTGGTGGCGGGGGCGACCGTGGCCTTCGCGGTGTACGGGTTCCTGTACCGGCGGCGGATGTCCGGGCTGCCCCCGTCGGCCGTCCTGCCCGTACTGCTCGCGGCGGCCACCTGCCTGCTGCTGCCGATGGCCCTGCCCGCGCTGACCGCCCACCCCCCGACGCTCGCCGCGACGGGCGGGATCGTGGTGCTCGGCGCGGTCGTGTACGCGCCCGCCTACCTCGTACAGCACCGCCTCATCCTGCGCCGCGGGCCGGTCTTCACCGCCGCGGTCCAGCTGGCCGTACCGTTCGCCGTGCGCCTGGGGGACTGGACGCTGGGCACCGCGCCCGTGCCCTCGCCGGCCGAACTGCTGCTCCTGGCCGTGTGCTGCGGGGGCATCGCCCTGGTCACCGTCCAGCCGGACACCCGGCTCGCCGCGAAGGCGTGACCGGCAGGCCTGCGCGGGACCTCGCGGCGGACCGGATCAGCCGGCCTCGCCGGCCACGCCGTCCTCCGGGCCGATCCTCCGGATCACCCGCGCCGGATTGCCGACCGCCACGACGTTCGCCGGCAGGTCCTTCGTGACCACCGATCCGGCGCCGACCACCGTGTTCTCACCGATGGTCACCCCCGGGCAGACGATCACGCCGCCGCCCAGCCAGACGTTGTCGCCGATCGTGACGGGCCGGGCCGCCTCCCACTTGGCCCGGCGCGGCTCGGGGTCGACCGGGTGGGTGGGGGTGAGGAGCTGGACGTTCGGGCCGATCTGCGCGTCGGCGCCGATGCTGATCCGGCCGACGTCGAGAAGGACGGCCCCGACATTGATGAACGTACGGGCGCCGATGGAGATCTGATAGCCGAAGTCCACCCGCAGCGGAGGCCGGACCTCCACGCCCTCGCCCAGATCGCCCACGAGCTCGGCGAGTGCCGCGCGCCGGGCCTCGGGGTCGGCGGCGGAGGTGGCGTTGAAGCGCTCGGTCAGCACGTCGGCGCGCAGGGCGTCGGCGCTCAGTTCCGGGTCGTCGGCGAGGTAGAGCTCACCGGCGAGCATGGCTTCCTTCTGGCTGGTCACGTGACGCGTCCTCTCGTCCGGGTCGTCCCTCGTCCCGGTACGTCACGATAAAGCGCGGTGGTGGCCCCGGCGGGCGAGGGGCGGGCACGCCGGTCCCGGCGCGGGCCCGCCCGCCGGTCAGTTCAGCAGCGCCAGCGCCGCCCGCGCCCGTCGCCGGACCGCTTCGGCCGTCGCCGGATCGAACCCGGCGACGATCTCCGCGTACTCCTCCATCTCCGCGGCCCCGCGCCGGAACTCCCCGCGCTGCACGAGGAGCTGGGCCCGTTCGTAGCGGAGCCTGGCCGGGTGCGAGGGCAGCAGCAGCGACAGATCGACCGCCCACAGCGCCACATCGGTCCGCTCGGGGCGGGCCGCCGCCCAGGCCCTGATGTTGTTCAGGATCCGCAGCACGGTCTCCAACGGCCTCGCGGGCACCAGCATCGACTCCTCCAGCGGCGCCCCGGTGGTGCCGGCCACCATCAGCTCGGCGTCCTGCCCGGTCAGCGGCGCACCACCGGCGAACGGATCGGCCAGCACCCGCTCCCCGGGGTCCCCGAATCCGACGACGAAGTGACCGGGCAGCGCCACCCCGTACACCGGGGCGCCCGCCCGCCGCGCGACCTCGATCCAGATCACGGACAGCAGGATCGGCAGCCCGCGGCGGCGGCGCAGCACCTGTTGGAGCAGCGACGACTCCAGCCGCTGGTAGTCGGCCGGCGAACCCGCGAATCCGCACCGCTCACCGAGCAGTCCGGCCACCGCCGAGGCCCAGGCGCGGGCGGAGCGCGCACCGTACGGCAGCAGCCCGGCCAACCGGTCCAGCTCGATCTGCGCGGCGTCGATACCGTACGGATCGGGCGATTCGGCCCCCGCGTCACCGATTCCCGCGTCACCGATTCCCGCGGTACCGGCTCCCGCGTCACCGGTTCCCGCGGCGCCCGCCCCCGGACGCCCCGCACCCGTACCCGCCGGCGGGCCCGCCTCCGCGCCGAGCAGCAGGCAGAGCAGCGCGAGGTCCGGCCGCTCCGCGCGGGCCTCCTCGGCGAACCGCCGCCGCCGTTCGGCCGCCCCGGAATCGTGGTGCCCGCTCATCCGCCGCACTCGCCCGACGTGCTCCCGGGACCCCCGCCGGTGCTCACTCCGCGGCCCGGAAGTGGTGATAGCGGTGATGGGCCGCGAAGCCCATCCTGTCGTAGAGCGCCCGCGCCCCCTCGTTGTCCGTCTCCACCTGGAGCCACGCGGCCGACGCGCCCTCGTCCAGCGCGCGGCGCGCCAGCGCGGTCATCACCGAGGTCGCCAGCCCCCGGCGCCGGTACTCCGGGCCCACCTCGACAGCCATGAACCCGGCCCAGCGCCCGTCCACCACGCACCGCCCGATCGCCGCGGGGGTGCCGTCCTCCGCGTCGCCGGGCACGGAGGCGAACCACACCGAGGGCCCCGATCCCAGGACCCGGAGCACATGGTCGCCGGGAGTGTCGAAGCGCTGGTAGCGGGAGAGCCACGCGGTGTCCGGCTCACGGTGCAGCCGGACCGCCGTCACCTCCGCGTCCAGATCCCCGACCGGCGCCAGCGCCGCGATCCGCACCTCGGCCGACACCTCGCGCAGCCAGCCGTGCCGTTCCAGCTCCGCGCACAGCTCCTCCTGCGTGCCCTCGGCGCCGGTCGCGGTCTGGATGTACGCGGGCAGCCCCCGCTCCCCGTACCAGCGCCGCACCCGCCCGAGCGCCTCACCGAGCGGCAGCCCCGGATCGCCGAGCGGCAGCACGGAGTTGGCCCGCCGGGTGAACCCCGCGGCGGCGCGCAGCCGCCAGTCGCCCAGGGGTTCGCTCTCCACCGGCTGCCAGGCCCGTGCGCAGGCCCGTGCCAGCTCGTCGAAGGAGGCCGCAGGACCCCGGCGCCGGGCCGGGGCGGCGGGCACGACCTTCCCGGCCACCAGTGTGGATTCCGCGATACGGACGCCCTCGCCGCTCTTCGGTGTGATCGAGAGCACACCGTCGTCCCATGATGTGAGAACCCCGACCGTGTCCGTGAACATGGCGCCTTGGCCGGCCCCCTCGGGGCGACGCCTGACCGATACGCGTTTGCCCACGTCAGCCGGTGTGATGCGGACTTCCAGCCGTCCGCCGATGGTGAATTCCACAGCTCTGTGCGCCCCTCCTGTTCGGATCGTGCCCGGGAACGGAGATACTAGGTGCGGGCATCGACGACGCCGCGCTCCCGCGCGAGAGCCAACGCCCTACCGAGGAGGAACGACAGCGTGACCTACGTCATCGCGCAGCCTTGTGTCGACGTAAAGGACAAGGCCTGCATCGAAGAGTGCCCCGTCGACTGTATCTACGAGGGCCAGCGGTCCTTGTACATCCACCCGGACGAATGCGTCGACTGCGGAGCCTGTGAGCCGGTCTGCCCGGTCGAGGCCATCTTCTACGAGGACGACACCCCGGAGGAGTGGAAGGACTACTACAAGGCGAACGTCGAGTTCTTCGACGACCTCGGTTCGCCGGGCGGCGCCTCCAAGCTGGGCCTGATCGAGCGCGACCACGCGTTCATCGCCGCGCTGCCGCCGCAGAACCAGTAAGCAGCGGCAGCACGCGCGCCGCCCGGTCCCGTACGGCTCGTCACCGTACGGGACCGCGGTGTTTCCGGCGCCCGGCGGCCGCCCGCGTCACCGTGCGGGCGGCCCCTCGTAGTCCGTCGCCCGTACGAGAAAGCAGAGTTCCGTGTCCGCACCAGTCTCCTCCCGCCTCCCGGTCTTTCCCTGGGACAAGCTCGCGCCGTACAGGACGACGGCCGTCGCCCATCCGGACGGCATCGTCGACCTGTCGGTGGGTACGCCGGTCGACCCGGTGCCCGAGCTGATCCAGCAGGCGCTCGTCGCCGCCGCGAACAGCCCCGGCTATCCGACGGTGTGGGGGACCGCCGCCCTGCGCGACGCCCTCACCGGCTGGGTGGAGCGGCGTCTGGGCGCGGTCGCGGTGGCCCACGAGAACGTTCTGCCGGTCGTCGGCTCCAAGGAGTTGGTGGCCTGGCTGCCGACCCAGCTGGGCCTCGGCGCGGGCGACCGGGTGGCCTACCCGCGGCTCGCCTACCCGACGTACGAGGTGGGCGCCCGGCTCTGCGGCGCCGAGCCCGTCGTCTACGACGACCCCACCGAGCTGGACCCGGCGGGCCTCAAGCTGCTCTGGCTCAACTCCCCGTCCAACCCGACCGGCCGGGTGCTGGCCAAGGACGAACTGACCCGGATCGTCGCCTGGGCGCGCGAGCACGGCATCCTCGTCTTCAGCGACGAGTGCTACCTGGAGCTGGGCTGGGAGGCCGAGCCGGTCTCCGTGCTCCACCCGGATGTCTGCGGCGGCAGCTACGAGGGCATCGTCGCCGTCCACTCGCTCTCCAAGCGCTCCAACCTCGCCGGATACCGCGCCGCCTTCATCGCGGGCGACGCGGCCGTCCTCGGCGAGCTGCTGCTGATCCGCAAGCACGGCGGGATGATGACGCCCGCCCCGGTCCAGGCGGCCACCGTCGCGGCCCTCGGCGACGACACCCATGTCGCGGAGCAGCGCGTCCGGTACGCGGAGCGGCGCACCGCCCTGCGCGCCGCGCTGGAGGCCCACGGCTTCCGGATCGAGCACAGCGAGGCGAGCCTCTACCTGTGGGCGACGCGCGACGAGCCGTGCTGGGAGACGGTGGCCCACCTCGCCGAACTGGGCATCCTGGTCGCTCCCGGCGACTTCTACGGTCCGGCCGGCGACACCTTCGTACGTGTGGCGCTCACGGCGACCGACGAGCGGGTGGCGGCGGCGGTCGAGCGGCTGTCCTGACCGGCCCGTTCACGCCGCCGGCCGGGCGACCGGCCGGGCCGCACGCCCAGGTGTGCGGCGCCGCCGGACACGCGCCGAGGGCCTCGGGAGTGCGCACTCCCGAGGCCCTCGGCGCGTGTCCGACCGTTCGGTGTGCCGGTCAGCCGATCGGCAGCTCGGTGGGGAGGCCGCCGCCGAGAGCGTCGGTGGGCAGGGCGCCGCCCAGCGCGTCGGTGGGCAGGGCGCCGCCGGTCGCGGCACCGGCGGTGCTCCCGAGGAGCTCACCGGCGTTGCCCGCGGTCCCGCCGGCGGTCTTCTGGGCGACGGGAGCGGCGACAGCGCCCGCCTTGCCGACGGTCTTGCCCGCGGCCGGGAGGGTGGTGCCGACGAGCCGGCCGCCGGTCTCGCCCGCGGCCTCGGTGCCCTGCTGCGAGGCGCTGTCCAGGGTGTTGCCGAGACCGGCGCCGTCGAGCGCGGTCAGGCCGCCCAGGTCCGGGGCCGGCGGGAGCTCCGCGGCACCCGCGGCACCGGCCGCGCCGACCACGGGTGCCGCGCCCGCGGCGATCAGCAGCGCGGCACGGGCGATCCGACGGCTCAGGGGGAGGGACATGATGCTCCTTCGACAGGAATTCAGAACAGATTTCGGAGTCTGTCTGTCCGTTGATCGGACGCACTGACAACCGGTCCGGGGGCGGGGAAGGTTGCGGTGCGGGAAGGTAAAGAGTCAGCAACGCGTCCGATGATCCGCGGCGGAGGAACCCGGGCAAACGACGCCCCGGGTGTCCGGGGGACGGACCGTCACTCCCCTGTGACAGCAAGGGAATCGGCGCTCAGGGACGTGGTTGCGGGACAAGCCGCCGAAGCGGCTGCCGGGGAGCGGCCGGATGCCCCGTGCGGGTGATCCGCCGTACTACTGCGCGAGCCGGATTCTGACCTCGGCGGTGCCCGATTCCTGCTGCTCCGCGCGTTCCGTCCGCCAGCCCTCACCGTCCGACCACACCCGGTCCGCGAAGCCGACCTCGTCGATCCGCAGCGCCTCGGCGCGGGCGACGGCCCAGTGCGCCAGCTCCCAGCCGCGCTGCGACGCCGCGTCGTCCCCGGTCTTCGCCGACGCCGCCGGTACGGGCACCGAGACCGTGGACGCGGCGGCCGCCCCGGCCGCCCCGGCCGACGGCAGGACGCCCTGGCCGAAGGCGCGCACCAGCTCGGAACGGACCTTCGCCGCATCGCCCGGACCGGACACGGTCGCCGTGGACGGGGAGCAGTTCAGCGCGGCGGGCGCCCGCCCGGTCAGGGCGGCGGCCAGCAGCGTGGCGTCCGGCTCGTGCTTCGCGTAGGCCTGGGGGAAACCGCTGAGCTGCACCCGCTGCGCGGCGACCGTCAGCGGAAGCCTGGAGTAGCCGGGCACCTTGGCGAGCCGGTCGTAGAAGATCCCGGCGGAGTAGACCGGATCCATGATCTGCCGCGCGGATCCCCAGCCCTGTGAGGGGCGCTGCTGGAAGAGCCCCAGCGAGTCCCGGTCGCCGTGGTCGAGATTGCGCAGCGCGGACTCCTGCAGGGCCGTCGCCAGCGCGATGGTCACCGCGCGCTCCGGCATGCCGCGAGTGGTGCCGACCGCCGAGATCGTCGCCGCGTTGGCGGCCTGCTCGGGGCTCATCTCGTACGTACGCCCCTCGTCGCCCGCCCCGTCGGCGGCGCGCACCGTGCACCGGGGCACCCCCTTGTTGCCCGAGACGTACTGCATCGCCAGATATCCGCCCAGAGCCACGAGCACGGCGAAGGCGGCCGTGAGGCGGAAGAGGCGGCTGCGGCGGGTGGGGGTCGCGGTCCGGGGCACGGGCCCACCGTACTGGAGGGTACGAGCGAGGTGGAGCGAAAGCCGCCACGGCCCGCTCCCGGGTATCACCGTGTGCCGCTCCCCGTACGCCGCCGTCTCCGGCTCCCCGTACGCCGCCGTCTCCGGCGCCCCGTACGCCGCCGTCTCCGGCGCCCGGTACGCCGCCGTCTCCGGAGCCCGGCCGCGGGAGAGGCCGTTAGGGTCGTGGCCATGGCCACCAGCACACTTGACCTCACCCTGGACGGACCGGCGCTGACCGCCCGGCTCGTGGACTTCCCCTCGGTCAGCGGGGAGGAGAAGACGCTCGCCGACGCGATCGAGACCGCGCTGCGCGGTCTCCCGCACCTGACCGTCGACCGCTACGGCAACAACGTCGTGGCCAGGACGCGTCTGGGGCGCGCGGAGCGCGTCGTGCTCGCGGGGCACATCGACACCGTGCCGATCGCCGACAACGTCCCCTCCCGGCTCGACGGCGACGGCGTGCTGTGGGGCTGCGGGACCTCCGACATGAAGTCGGGCGTCGCCGTCCAGCTGCGCATCGCCGCGACCGTCCCCGAGCCCAACCGCGACCTCACCTTCATCTTCTACGACAACGAAGAGGTCGCCGCTCACCTCAACGGCCTCGGTCACATCGCCGAGGCCCACCCCGACTGGCTCGACGGGGACTTCGCCGTCCTCCTGGAGCCCTCCGACGGTGAGGTCGAGGGCGGCTGCCAGGGCACGCTGCGGGTCCTTCTGCACATGACGGGGGAGCGGGCCCACTCCGCGCGCAGCTGGATGGGCTCCAACGCCATCCACGCCGCGGCCCCGGTCCTGGCCAGGCTCGCCGCGTACGAACCGCGCCGTCCGGTCATCGACGGGCTCGAATACCACGAGGGCCTCAACGCCGTACGGATCGAGGGCGGCGTCGCCGACAACGTCATCCCGGACGCCTGCACGGTGGTGGTCAACTACCGGTACGCCCCCGACCTCGGGGCCGAGGAGGCGCTGGCCCACGTCCATGAGGTCTTCGCGGACTGCGGAGTCGCCGGGTTCACCGTGGACGACCACTCCGGTGCCGCGATGCCCGGACTCACGCACCCGGCGGCGGAGGCGTTCATGGCGGCCGTCGGCGGCACGGCCCGGCCCAAGTTCGGCTGGACGGACGTCTCCCGCTTCGGCGCGCTCGGTGTGCCCGCGGTGAACTACGGCCCCGGCGACCCGATCTTCGCCCACAAGCGCGACGAGCATGTGGCGGTCGACCGGATCACCCACTGCGAGGACCGGCTCCGCTCCTGGCTCACCAGCTGACTCATGGCATTCCCCTGCCCGTAACCCCGGTGGATCTACGCTGGCCCGAACAGGCACATCGCAGGTCGGCGGAGGGAGCAGGTCATGGGCAACCCCGAGGATGCACGGATCCCCGAGAACGCGGAGGTCCCCGAGGGCGCGGTCAGGCCCGAGGAACAGCGGATGGGCCCGGTGCTGCGCCGTCGGGAGCAGGTGCAGCCCGGTACGACCGATCAGCGGCTGCTGGACTCCGAGGGCGACTCCGAGTGGGTGCACACCGACCCCTGGCGGGTGATGCGCATCCAGTCGGAGTTCGTCGAGGGGTTCGGCGCCCTGGCCGAACTGCCGAGCGCCATCAGCGTCTTCGGATCGGCCCGCACGGCGCCCGGTACGGCGGACTACGAGGCGGGCGTGCGGATCGGCGGGGCGCTCGTCGAGGCGGGCTTCGCCGTGATCACCGGCGGCGGCCCGGGGGCGATGGAGGCGGCGAACAAGGGCGCGCGGGAGGCGAAGGGCGTCTCGGTCGGGCTCGGCATCGAGCTGCCGTTCGAGTCGGGGCTGAATCCGCACGTCGACATCGGAGTCAACTTCCGTTACTTCTTTGTCCGGAAGACGATGTTTGTGAAGTATGCCCAGGGCTTCGTCGTCCTGCCCGGCGGCCTCGGCACGCTGGACGAGCTCTTCGAGGCGCTGACCCTGGTCCAGACGGGCAAGGTGACCCGCTTCCCGATCGTGCTCTTCGGCTCGGCGTACTGGGGCGGCCTCGTCGACTGGCTCCGGGACACCGTGGTCGCCCAGGGCAAGGCGTCCGAGAAGGACCTGCTGCTCTTCCACGTCACGGACGACGTGGAGGAGGCGGTCATGCTGGTGACCAAGGAGGTCGGCCGGTAGGTCCGGCGCCCGCGGGCGGGTCCGGACGACGCTCCGGACCCGCCCGATCAGAGGTCACCCGACAGGCTCTCAGGCCAGCCCGCGCCGTGCCACCGCCGGCGCCCGGTGCCCGGCGATCGACGCCACCATGTCCAGCACCTGCCGTGTCTCGGCCACCTCGTGCACCCGGTACACCCGGGCCCCGAGCCATGCGGAGACCGCGGTCGTCGCGAGCGTGCCGATCACCCGTTCCTTGACCGGCCGGTCAAGGGTCTCCCCGACGAAGTCCTTGTTGGACAGCGAGACGAGCACCGGCCACCCGGTCTCCGCCATCTCGCCGAGCCGCCGCGTCGCCTCCAGGGAGTGCCGGGTGTTCTTCCCGAAGTCGTGACCGGGGTCGATCATGATCCCGTCGGCCCGCACGCCCAGTTCCACGGCCCGCTCGGCCAGCCCCACCGTCACCCGCAGGATGTCCGCCATCACGTCCTCGTACGCGATCCGGTGCGGCCGGGTCCGCGGCTCGGCGCCGCCCGCGTGCGTGCACACCAGGCCCGCCCCGTACCGCGCCGCGACCTCCGCGAGCTCGGGGTCGACCCCGCCCCACGCGTCGTTCAGCAGATCCGCGCCCGCCTCGCAGACCGCCTCGCCCACATCGTGGCGCCAGGTGTCCACGCTGATCACCACGTCCGGGTGCCGGCGGCGGACCTCGGCGACGAACCCGACCGTGCGGCGGGCCTCCTCCTCGGCGGACACGTCCTCGCCGGGGCCCGCCTTCACCCCGCCGATGTCGATGATCGCGGCGCCCTCGGCGACCGCCTGCTCGACCCGGGCCAGCGCCGGCTCGTCCCCGAACGTCGCGCCCTGGTCGTAGAAGGAGTCCGGGGTCCGGTTCACGATCGCCATGATCACCGGCTCGTGCGGCCCGAATTCCCGCCGTCCGAGCCTCAGTGCACCGCTTCGCATCCCGTTGTTCCTCCTCAGTAGGTCGCCTGCGACCCTAACCGCCGGTGCCGCATGGCACGATCGGACCCGGACAGGATTCCGCCCCCGGGGAGATGCTCGTGTTCTGGTTCTTGCTGCTGACGATGGTCGTGGTGGTCGCCGCGGTCACCCTCGCGGTGGTCGGCGGTGGTGGGAGCCCCGTGCTCCAGGACGTGGGGCCCGAGCGGCTCACCGACCCGCTGCCCGCGACGCGCCCGGTCGGCCGGGCGGATGTCGAGGCGCTGCGTCTGCCGATGGCGCCCCGCGGTTACCGGATGGCGGATGTCGACGAGGCGCTCGGCCGGCTCGGCGCCGAACTGGCCGAGCGGGATTCCCGGATCGCCGAGCTGGAGTCCGCGCTCGCCGGTGCCCAGGCGGCCGCGGCGGGCGGACCCGATCTGTTCAAGCGCCCCGGCGATCCGCTGGGGCAGGACCCGGGCCGGTTCCGGGACGAGGAGGACGAGGAGGGCGGGCAGCGATGAGCGGCGGCGCCGAAGCGGCTCCGGACGGCAGGCTGCGCTGCCCCTGGGGGCTGTCCACGGAGGACTACCTCAGCTACCACGACACCGAGTGGGGCCGCCCGGTCCACGGCGACGACGCCCTCTTCGAGCGGCTCTGTCTGGAGGCCTTCCAGTCCGGCCTGTCGTGGCTGACGATCCTGCGCCGCCGCGAGGGCTTCCGTGCGGCCTTCGCCGGGTTCAGCATTCCCGCGGTCGCGGAGTTCACCGACGCCGACAGGGATCGGCTGCTGGCCGACGCCGGCATCATCCGCAACCGCGCCAAGATCGACGCCACCCTCGCCAACGCGAAGGTGCTGGCCGGCTGGGCGCCCAATGAGCTGGACGCCCTGATCTGGTCGTACGCCCCCGACCCGGCCGGGCGGCCCGCCCCGCGGGTGCTGGGGGACGTCCCGGCGATCACCCCCGAGTCCACCGCGCTCGCCAAGGAACTGAAGAAGCGCTCCATCCGCTTCGTCGGCCCCACGACCGCGTACGCCCTGATGCAGGCCTGCGGCCTGGTCGACGACCACCTCGCCGACTGCGTGGCCCGCGGCCCCCGGCCGTAGCCGCCGCGCCCGGGACCGCGGGTGTCCCGGACCGGCGCCCGGCCACCTACTTTCCGAGGTACTCCGGCTTCCGCTTGGCCAGGAAGGCCTCCACCGCGATGGTGTGGTCCTGCGACGCGCCCGCCGCCGTCTGGAGTTCGTCCTCCTTCTCCAGCGTCTCGGTGAGGGTGTGCCCCGCCCCGTACGCCATGGACTCCTTCAGCGCCGCGTACGCCACCGTCGGCCCCTGTGCCAGGGCGCGGGCCACGGCGGCGGCCTCGTCGGCCAGCTCGGCGGCGGGCACCACCCGGTTCGCGATGCCCAGCTCGTACGCGTCCTGCGCGGAGATCGAACGCGGGAAGAACAGCAGGTCGGTGGCGCGGCTCCGGCCGATCAGCCGGGGCAGTGTCCAGGACACCCCCGAGTCGGCGGTCAGCGCGACGCCCGCGAAGGACGTGTTGAAGGAGGCCGTGTCGGCGACCACCCGGTAGTCGGCCGCCAGCGCGAATCCGAAGCCCGCTCCGGCGGCGACGCCGTTGACCCCGGCGACGACCGGCTTCGCCATCTCCGTGATCGCCCGTACGACGGGGTTGTAGTGCTCCCGCACGGTGCTCAGCGCGTTGCCGCCGCCCGCCTCCCGGGTGGCCGCGAGCGTCGCGACATGCTCCTTGAGGTCCTGACCCACGCAGAAGGCCCGCCCGGTCGCCGTGAGGAGGACCGCCCGCACGGCGGGGTCGTCCGCCGCCGACCGCAGGGCGTCCCGGAGCGCGACCTTGGCCTCGGTGTTCATGGCGTTCATCGCGTCGGGACGGTTGATCGTGATCGTCGCGAGTCCGTCGCTCACGGAGTGGAGCACGGTGTTCGCCATCTCGTCGGCCATTCCGGTATCCCCTTACGGCTCGGGCATCGTTGCCACTGGAGGCAAGCATGTCCGACTCCGGGCGGACGGAACATGTGACCTGCGTCTAACAATTCGCCCCCACCTGGGGGTCGAAGGCGGCGAAGTATCGCAGCCGGATCGCCGAATTGGGTGGTTTTGCGGGAGTGCGTTGCGCAAGCGATGCCGACCGATGTTGGTCATCGGGGTCTTTGATGCGGGATAATGGTGAGGAAGCAATGTGTTCGATGCCGGTGAGGCAGCGCCTGTCATGGGGCCGCCGGTTGCGATGAGCTGGTTTCAGGAAGGGGAACGAGCATGGCGGCCATGAAGCCGCGGACGGGCGACGGCCCGCTCGAGGTGACAAAGGAGGGGCGGGGCATCGTCATGCGCGTTCCGCTCGAAGGCGGCGGTCGGCTTGTTGTCGAGCTGACCCCGGACGAGGCCGATGCCCTCGGCGATGCCCTGAAGAAGGTCGTCGGCTGACGCGGAGCGCCCACTCTTGACCACTGCCCCGGCACGGATGTCCGTGCCGGGGCAGTGGCGCGTCCGGGAAGGCGCGTCCGGGAAACGTCCGGAACCCCGGAACGGCGTCAGCCGCGCCGGACCGCGCAGAGCAGTCCGTCGCCGACCGGCAGCAGGGTCGACATCAGCTCCTGGCTCTCCCGCACGGCCCGGAGCAGCTCACGCAGACGCAGCACCTCGGCGGGCTGGGCCGCCGAATCGACGGTGCGGCCGTCCGCGAAGACACCCTCGAAACAGACCAGCCCGCCCGGCCGCAGCAGACGCAACGATTCAGCGAGGCAGTCGAGGCTCTCCAGCCGGTCACCGTCGCAGAAGACGAGGTCGTAGCCACCGTCCGCGAGCCTGGGCAGGACGTCCAGGGCGCGCCCTGGGATGAACCGGGCCCGGTTGGCGGCGAAGCCCGCGGCGCGGAACGCCTCGCGGGCGAACTGCTGGCGCTCCGGTTCCGGATCGACCGTGGTCAGCACGCCGTCCGGGCGCATTCCGTGCAGCAGATGGATGCCGGATACGCCGGTCCCGGTGCCGATTTCCGCCACCGCTTTGGCGTCCACGGCGGCAGCCAGCAGGCGCAGCGCGGCACCGGTGCCGGGGGACACCGAGCGGAGCCCTGCCTCGTGGGCCCGCTCCCGGGCCCAGTGCAGTGCTTCGTCCTCGGCGACAAAGGCGTCGGCGAACGCCCAGCTCGTCTGCCGGTTGGCGGTAATGACCCTCTCCTGTCCCCGTAGTTGGCGCAACGGTGACTGTATCCGCTGCACCCGGGAACCCGCAGATGGGACCGGGCGTTAGGGAAGGGCAGGGGAAAGCGCAGGTACGGGCCCGCCGATCGGACCCGCGGCCGTGCGCCGGCAGTTCCCGGGCGACGCCCGGCCCCAGCAGGAAAAAGGCTTATCCGGAGCTAACGGGCGAGGTGGCTATGGTAGGGGCTCCACTGGACACCACCAGAGCCGATAGGGGAGGTGCGGCTGCGCCTGTGGACCGGAGAGGAGTGCTGCGGCGCTTCCTCGGGCCGGCGGGTGAGCCGAAATCCGTGACCAACATTGCTGACCGTTCTTCCAACGACTCCGCAACGACCGCGACCTTCGCCTCAGATGCGGACTCCCAGGCGTGGACCCCGCCCTCATGGGAAGAGATCGTCAGCACGCACAGCGGACGTGTGTACCGCCTTGCCTACCGGCTGACGGGCAACCAGCACGATGCCGAGGACCTCACCCAGGAAGTCTTCGTCCGGGTGTTCCGTTCACTGTCGACCTACACCCCCGGCACGTTCGAGGGCTGGCTGCACCGCATCACGACCAACCTCTTCCTGGACATGGTCCGCCGCAAGCAGCGGATCCGTTTCGACTCCCTGGGCGATGACGCCGCCGAGCGGCTGCCGAGCCGTGAGCCGTCCCCGCAGCAGGTCTTCAACGACACCCATTTCGACGCCGACGTGCAGCAGGCCCTGGACACCCTCGCGCCCGAATTCCGGGCGGCGGTGGTGCTCTGCGACATCGAGGGGCTCAGCTACGAGGAGATCGCCGCGACCCTCGGCGTGAAGCTCGGCACCGTGCGCAGCCGTATCCACCGCGGCCGCTCGCACCTGCGCAAGGCGCTCAAGCACCGTTCGCCCGAGGCCCGCGCCGAGCAGCGCTCCCTGGCGGGCGCGGTCCTGGCAGGGGAGGGCGGAACGGCGTGAGTGGCACAGGCCCGACACCCGCGGAGCAGCATCTGGGGGACCGGCTTGCCGCGCTGGTCGACGGCGAGCTGAAACATGACGCCCGTGAGCGGGTCCTGGCCCATCTGGCCACGTGTCCCAAGTGCAAGGCCGAGGCCGACGCCCAGCGGCGGCTGAAGAGCGCCTTCGCGATGTCGGCCTCACCCTCGCCCTCCGAGGGGTTCCTGGCCCGCCTCCAGGGCCTTCCCGGGGGTCCCAGCGGCGGTGACGGCGGACCGGGCGGACCGTTCGGCGGCGGCGGACGCTTCGCCGACGAGTTCTTCCCCCCGATGCGCCCCTCCGGCAGCAGCCGCGCGGACACGGCCAAGGGCACCTCGCCGCTGGACACCTTCGGCTTCCTCCCCACCGCGCACGGCTCCACCGCGGTCCTGCCGGGCGGCGGCCCGCGCGGCGCCTTCCGCATCCACGACGTGGCCCGTGACGCCGACCGGTCGCCCTGGCGCGGCCGGAGATTCGCCTTCGCCGCTGCCAGCGCGGTCTCGCTGGCAGCCATCGCGCTCGGCGGCACCCTGCCGCTGGACTCCGCGCCCGACAGCGCGCTCCGTGCCGAGGGCGCGGGCAGCAGCGTGACCCCGATCGACGCCGACGCCCGCGCCGACGCCAGCAATTCCGCGGCCAGCCGCCGGGGCAGCGGCGGTGGCGCGCTCGCCCTGAACGGCGGCGGTCCGGCCACCGGCACCGCGGCGGCCCCGCCCGTCGCCCCCGCGGCCACGCCCGCACCACCGGTCCTCGTGGCGGTGCCCTCGTTGCTCGGCGCCGCGCCGCTCACCGGGCACTCGTTCGCCCTCCCCGTCCTGAACGTGTCCCTGTCGCCGCTGATACGCCCGACCGGCACCACCCCGCTGCTCGCGGCCGCGCTCGGCAGCACTCCGGAACCGAAGCCGGCCCTGCCCCCGGCGCCGGCCTCGGGCATGCCGACCAACGATCACGCACTGCCGCATTCCTCCCGGCGCTGACGGGACCCTGCGCGAGGATTCGCAAACCTGGTTGAATTCCGGGAGGGACGCCTCTGTGGGGGCGTACAGAGGCCAGTTGCGGGGAGAGCATGGACGACGGGAAGCCCACCGGGCCGACGGCGAAGTGGTGGAGCCGCCCCACGCCGGGGCGCGACGACCGCACGGAACCGGCAGGCGTAGCACCCGTCGAGGACTCATCCGTCGAGGACGCCGCGGACGCCGCGGACTCCGCGAGCGCCACCGGCGTGACGAGTGACGCAGACGTCGCGAGTGCCGTGGATGTCGCGGGTGTCGCGGGTGTCGCGGGTGTCGCGGAACCGGCGGACGCCGTGGCGGTGGAGCGCCCGGCGACGGCCGATGAGCGTCCCGCCCCCGCCGGACCGCCGGCCCGCCCCGCCGAGGAGCCGCCGCGGCCGGCCCCCGCGAGGAAGCCCCTGCACGAACCCGACGAGTACAGCACCCCGCCGTACGGCGGTCCCGGCCCGTGGGCTCCCGCGCCGCCCGTCCAGCGGCCGGTGCCGACCCCGGCGCACGGCACCCCCGTACCCCCGCAGTACGCCGGGGCGCACGCGGCTCCCCCCACCGTCGACCCGGGGCCGCAGCCCGGCCCGGTACCGGGCGGTGTGCAGCCCCGGACCCCGCCGCAGCACCTCCCGCCCCATCAGCAGCTCCAGCACCCTGCCCCGCACGGACCGCAGCAGCTCACGCAGCCGGCCCCGCAGCAGGTCCCGCACCAGCAGACCGGGCAGCAGACCGGGCAGCAGACCCCCTCCCAGTGGCTCCAGTACGACCCCTGGGGCGCGCGGCAGCAGCCGCTGACCCAGCAGGGCCCCCCGCTCGGGACCGAACCCGTCGGGCGCCGGAGGAGCCGCCGCGGCACGGTCCTGATCGGGGCCCTTCTGCTGGCGGTGGTCGCGGGCGGGATCGGCGGCGGGATCGGCGCGTACATCGAGCGCAACGGCGGCCTGACCAGCGTCGAGCTGCCGCAGGCGGGCCGGGACAACGGCGGCCGGGCCCCCGACAGTGTCGCGGGGATCGCCGCCAGCGCCCTGCCCAGCGTGGTCACCCTGCACGTCAGCGGTTCCGCCGAGTCCGGCACCGGCACGGGCTTCGTCCTCGACAACGAGGGCCACATCCTCACCAACAACCACGTCGTCTCCCCGGCCGGCTCCAGCGGCGACATCACCGTGACGTTCAGCGGCGGCGAGACGGCGTCCGCCGAGATCGTCGGCAAGGACAGCGGCTACGACCTGGCCGTCGTCAAGGTCACCGGAGTCTCCGGGCTCAAGCCGCTGCCCCTCGGCAACTCCGACAATGTGCAGGTGGGCGACCCGGTGGTGGCCATCGGTGCCCCCTTCGACCTGTCGAACACGGTCACCTCCGGCATCATCAGTGCCAAGCAGCGGCCGATCACCGCGGGCGGCGAGAAGGGCGACGGCACCGACATCAGCTATGTCGACGCGCTCCAGACCGACGCCCCGATCAACCCCGGCAACTCCGGCGGCCCGCTGGTCGACGCCCAGGCCCATGTCATCGGCATCAACAGCGCCATCCGCGCGGCCGACACCGGCGCCGGACCCGAGGGCGGCCAGTCCGGTTCCATCGGCCTCGGCTTCGCCATACCGATCAACCAGGGCAAGCGGGTCGCCGAGGAGCTGATCAACACGGGCAGGGCGACCCACCCCGTGATCGGCGTCACCCTGGACATGAAGTACACGGGTGACGGGGCGAAGGTCGGGGCGAAGGGCGCGGACGGCGGCCCCGCGGTCACCGCCGACGGCCCCGGGGCCAAGGCCGGCATCAAGCCCGGCGACGTCATCCACGAGGTGGAGGGCCAGCGGGTGCACAGCGGCGAGGAGCTGATCGTGAAGATCCGCGCCCACCGGCCCGGGGACAAGCTGAACCTCCGGCTGACCCGCGGTGGTAAAGACCTGTCCATGACTTTGACGCTCGGCTCCGCGAGCGGCACGTAACGGTCACCGGAAGGTACCGCCCGGACAGCTTCGCCAGGTACCTTTGAGCGGTCCGGGCCCTCATCCGGCCTGGCAGGGAACACACGGAGAACACGCGGAGAACACGAGGAGCAGCTAGGTGTTCAATGACATAGGCGCACTGGAGCTGCTGACGCTCATCGTTCTCGCCGTGCTGGTCTTCGGTCCCGACAAGCTTCCGAAGGTCATCCAGGACGTCACGCGCACCATCCGTAAGATCCGCGAGTTCTCGGACAGCGCCAAGGAAGACATCCGCTCGGAGCTCGGGCCGCAGTTCAAGGACTTCGAGTTCGAGGACCTCAACCCCAAGACGTTCGTCCGCAAGCAGCTGATGGACGGCAATGACGACCTGGGGCTGAAGGAGATCCGCGAGAGCTTCGACCTGCGCAAGGAGATGGCCGAGGTCACCGACGCGGTGAACGGGCGCGAGAGCGCGTCGGCCTCCTCCGCCACCAGTGCGGCGAACGGATCGGCGAAGGAGTCGTCGGGCGGCCTCGCCGGCGGTACGGCGAACGGTGCCTCCAGCACCCCTGACCTGCTCAAGAAGCCCGCGCAGCCCGTCAAGGACGAGCGCCCGCCCTTCGACGCCGACGCCACCTGAGACCAGTCAATCCCGACTCGTCCGTACGGTATGGCTATTCTCCATCTGTCCGGTTGCGAGACGCCCGAGCCCGCGGGGGGCGGGCCGCTCCGGACCGCGACAGATCGAGGAGGCGGCCGGGCAGATGGAGACGACAAGTCGGGTAGGCGCGGAAGGTGCGCCCAGCACAGTCACCGCAGAGGGGGTGCCGGCGGCCCGGCGTACGGTCGACGGCTATCTGCGGGCACCGTTCCCCTGGTACGGGCTGGACGAGGCCTTCACCGGGCCGCGCTGGCTGATGCAGGTCGGCACCGCCGCGGACGGCACCGTGCAGCACGGGTCCACCGGACACGGTGACGAGCCCTCGCTGCGGTCCGACGCACGCACGGAGAAGGAACGCTTCGCGGTCGTCGTCACGGTGGCCAGCAGCCCCGTGCGGCGCAGCGGTGACGGTACGGGCGTGCTGGACGCCACCACGGTCTCCTCGGCGGCCTGGCTGGCGGGCTCCGGCCTGCTGGCGTACACCTGGCCGCCGCAGCTGGACCACGCGCTGCGGGACGACTGGCTGGACCAGCAGACCGAGACGGCGTTCGAGCTGGCCGACGACCTCGGCGGCCCGCCCTGGTCGAAGCTCTCGCTCCCGGTGGACGGCGTACCGGTGGAGTTCCACTACCGCGAGTCCGAGTTCGGCTGGGTGCTGGCCGGATCGGCGCACGACGGTGTGCACCTCGGGGCGTACGGGCGGGGGATGAGCGCGTACGGCCTGGGCTTCGCGGTGGTCGGCGACATCACCACGTACGCCTGAAGGTCCACCGGCACACGGCGGCCGGGGTACGACGGGACGACCACCCGTCGTACCCCGGCCGCCGTGCTGTCAGAACTTGTTGCGGGGGGTGATGCCCAGCGACATGCCGGACAGGCCGCGCTGACGGCCGCTCAGCTTGCCCGCGATGGACCGCAGCGCGCTGCCGGCCGGGGAGTCGGGGTCGGACAGGACCACCGGCTTGCCCTCGTCGCCGCCCTCGCGCAGCCGTACGTCGATCGGGATGGAGCCCAGCACCGGCACCTCGGCGCCGACCGTCCTCGTCAGGCCCTCCGCGACCCGCGCACCGCCGCCGGAGCCGAACACATCGACCATCTCGTCGCAGTGCGGGCACGGCATGCCCGACATGTTCTCGACGACGCCGACGATCTTCTGGTGGGTCTGTACGGCGATGGAGCCGGCCCGCTCGGCGACCTCGGCCGCCGCCTGCTGCGGGGTCGTGACGACGAGGATCTCCGCGTTCGGCACGAGCTGTGCCACGGAGATCGCGATGTCACCGGTGCCCGGCGGCAGGTCGAGCAGCAGGACGTCCAGGTCGCCCCAGTACACATCGGCGAGGAACTGCTGGAGCGCGCGGTGCAGCATCGGTCCGCGCCAGACCACGGGGGCGTTGCCCGGGGTGAACATCCCGATGGAGATGACCTTCACACCGTGCGCGGACGGCGGCATGATCATGTTCTCGACCTGGGTCGGCCGGCCGTCCGCGCCGAGCATCCGGGGCACGCTGTGCCCGTAGATGTCCGCGTCCACGACGCCCACCTTGAGCCCGTCGGCCGCCATCGCCGCCGCGAGGTTCACCGTCACCGAGGACTTGCCGACGCCGCCCTTGCCGGAGGCGACCGCGTACACCCGGGTCAGCGAGCCGGGCTGGGCGAACGGCACCTCGCGCTCGGCCGTGCCGCCGCGCAGCGACGACGCCAGTTCCTTGCGCTGCTCGTCGCTCATCACGTCGAGCGTGACGTCGACGCGCGAGACACCCTCGACCCGGGCGACCGCGTCGGTCACGTTCTTGGTGATCGTCTCGCGCATCGGGCAGCCGGAGACCGTGAGATACACCGTGACAGCGACTACACCGTCAGCATCGATCTCGACCGATTTCACCATGCCCAGTTCGGTGATCGGACGGTGGATCTCCGGGTCGTTCACTGTCGACAGTGCTTCACGCACCGCGTCTTCCGTAGCCATAGGGACGATGGTACGGCGCAAGGCCGTACGCGCGGGTAACCCCTCAGCGGTCGCCTTCGTCACTCTCCGCCGGGACGAGCACCTGCCGGTCCTCCATGTCCTTCACCATGTCCTGGAGTTCCGACCTGATCCAGTCCCGGGTGGCGACCTCGCCCAGGCCCATCCGCAGTGCGGCGATCTCCCGGGTGAGGTATTCGGTGTCGGCGATGGAGCGCTCGTTCTGCTTGCGGTCCTGCTCGTGGGTGACCCGGTCCCGGTCGTCCTGCCGGTTCTGCGCGAGCAGGATCAGCGGTGCGGCGTACGAGGCCTGGAGGGAGAGCATCAGCGTCAGGAAGATGAACGGGTACTCGTCGAACCGCAGGGCGGGCGGCGCGAAGATGTTCCACAGCACCCAGACGATGATGATCAGCGTCATCCAGACGATGAACCGCCCGGTGCCCAGGAAGCGGGCGATCCGCTCCGAGAACCGGCCGAACGCCTCCGGGTCGTACTCCGGCAGCAGCTTGCGGCGCGGGTCCTTCGGCTGGTCGATCCGGTTCCGCGGGGGGCGCACGATGCCCGAGGAGCCCGTCGACGCCGCCTTCGAACGCTCCTCACCCGCCATGGCTGATCCCCTCCTCGCCGTGGAAGTCCGTCTCGCGCCAGTCCTCGGGCAGCAGGTGGTCCAGTACGTCGTCGACGGTCACCGCGCCGAGCAGCGAACCGCTCTCGTCCACGACGGGCACCGAGACCAGGTTGTACGCCGCCAGATAGCTGGTCACGGTCGGCAGCGGGGTGTCCGGGGACAGCGGTACGAGGTCGCTGTCGACGATCGAGCTGACCAGGGTGAACGGCGGATCGCGCAGCAGCCGCTGGAAGTGCACCGTGCCCAGGTACTTGCCGGTCGGGGTCTCGTCCGGCGACCGGCAGACGTACACCTGCGCGGCCAGCGCCGGCGACAGGTCCGACTGCCTGACCCGGGCGAGCGCGTCGGCCACTGTCGCGTCCGGGCGCAGCACGATCGGCTCGGTCGTCATCAGCCCGCCCGCGGTGCGCTCCTCGTACGACATCAGACGGCGCACATCGGCCGCGTCGTCCGGCCGCATC
Source organism: Streptomyces sp. NBC_00654 (assembly GCF_026341775.1). Taxonomy (NCBI): domain Bacteria; kingdom Bacillati; phylum Actinomycetota; class Actinomycetes; order Kitasatosporales; family Streptomycetaceae; genus Streptomyces; species Streptomyces sp. NBC_00654. Next base: position 1,667,411 of record NZ_JAPEOB010000001.1, read on the forward strand.
AGCGCGAGCAGCCGTTCCTTGTCGTCCTCGGGCAGCTCGGAGAGCAGGTCGGCCGCGTCGTCCGGGTCCATCGCCTCCAGGACGTCGGCGGCCCGCTCCTCCTGGAGCTTGCCGATGATCTCCACCTGGTCGTCCTCGGGCAGCTCCTCCAGGACGTCGGCGAGCCGGTCGTCGTCCAGCGCGGCGGCGACCTCGGCGCGGCGTTTGGGCGAGAGGTGGTGCAGGGCGTTGGCCACATCGGTGGGCCGCAGCCGCTCGAACGTGGCGACCAGGCTCTCGGCACCCTGACCGTGCTCGTCCAGCGAGAAACCGCTGACCGCCGACCACTCCACCGTCAGCGTCTCGCCCTTGCGGCGCAGCGCCCCGCCGCGCCCCTTGCGGACGAAGTACTTGTCGATCTCCCAGTCGCGGCGGGCCGGCAGCTGCTGGATCGCCACATCGAGGACGGTGACCTCCTCGCCGGTCTCCACCAGCCGGACCCGCCGGTCCAGGAACTCACCGAGGATCAGACGTTCGGTGGGCCGTTGCTCGAAGCGCCGCATGTTGACCACGCCCGTGGTGATGACCTGGCCCGACTCGATCCCCGTCACCCGGGTCATCGGCAGGAAGATCCGCCGCCGGCTGAGCACCTCGACGACCAGGCCCAGCAGCCTCGGGGGGCGTCCGCCGACCCGCAGCATCGCCACCAGATCGCGGACCTTGCCGACCTGGTCGCCGTTGGGGTCGAAGACCGGCACACCGGAGAGATGCGAGACGAAGACCCTGGGGACGCCTGCCGCCATCCGATGCGCCTCCTTCGCCCGCCGGTGTCCGTCCGTGACGCGCGCACCGGCGGCACCACGCGTGCCGGCCGGTTCGATTGCGCCGTTATGCCGGGATCAGGCTAGCCCGTGCCGGGCCACTCCGCCCCGGCGGACCCGGCGGCCCGGCTCCCTGCCGAAGGACCCGGATGTCCCGGGTACGCTGCCGTCTGCCACCCCCGCCATGCAGATGAGAGGCAGTGCGCCCGTGACCTCCGTTGCCCCAGCCGTCCGGAACCGTCGCCGGACCGCTCTCGCCGTCGTGCTCTGTGCCGGGCTCACCGCAGCCCTCACAGCATGCGCGGGCGAGGACCCGGACAAGGGGACGAACGGCGTCGGCAGACTCCCGGCCGCCGAGATCGAGACGAAGACCAGAACGGCGGCGGACGCGGCGGACGCGGTGCGGCTCGCGGGCAAGCTCGTCAGCAAGGGCGGCACGTACACCCTCGACATGCAGCTCAACGAGGAGGGCGGCACGGGCTCCGTCACCTCGGGGAAGAGCACCTTCGTGCTGCTCCGGGTCGGTGACGAACTCTTCCTCAAGGCCGACTCCGCCTTCTGGAACCACGAGGAGAGCGACCAGGGTTCGGCCGCCGACCGGGAGGCCGCCGAGAAGCTCGACGGCAAGTACGTCAAGGTCCCCGAGGGCGACCCCACGTACAAGCAGCTGCGTGGCTTCACGGACAAGGAGATCCTGCTCGACGGCCTGCTCTCGCTGCACGGCAAGGTCAGCAAGGGCGACCGGGACACCGTCTCCGGGCTCCGCACGATCCAGATCTACGGCGGAAAGGGCGAGGGCGGCGCGCTCGATGTCGCCCTGGAGGGCAAGCCGTACCCGGTGCGCTTCGCCCGCGGCGGCGGCGGGGGCACCGTCCGCCTCCGGGACTGGAACAAGCCCTTCGTGCTGGAGGCGCCGGCCGAGGACGACACCGTCGACTACGGCGGCCAGCTCCCGAAGTCCTCGGGCTGAGCCGCACCCCGGTTGGGCGCCGCGTCAGCTCCGGCGGCGGCGCTTCAGCAGCAGCCGGGGGAGGGCGTCCGGCACCGGCCGGCGGGTGGTCGCCCCGGTCGGCAGCGGGGGCGCGGCGAGCGAGGTGTCCGGCAGCGCGGTCCGGATCTCGCCGGGCGTCAGCCGTACCACCACGCACTCGCGCGCCCAGCGTTCGGTCATCCGCTCGGCGTCCGGTGCGTTCAGCCGCTTGCCCTTGAGCTCGGCGACCGCGGCCTCCCACTCCTCGGAGTGCGGTACGAGCACGGCGACCGCCGCGTTCCAGACGACGAGACGGCCGCCCTTGTCCTTGCTCCGTACGGTGACCTCGGCGGCGGCCCCGTCGGTGATCCCGGGCGGGAAGGGCTGTTCACCGGGGCCGTCGCCGACGAGATGGGCCGCGCCCTCGTGCCAGACGTGCCACAGCGCGCGGGCGGGCCCGGTGCCCCGTACCCAGATCAGACCGGACTTCTTCGTGGCCTCCTCGACGAGGGCCCGGTCCAGCAGCACGTCAGCAGCAGCAGTCATGGCCGCACTCTATGGGACCGGGCCGGTGTGCTCAGAGCCAGCCGTTGCGCTTGAGGATGCGGTGGATGGAGAAGCAGACCACCCCGATGACACCCATCACCATGGCGTAGCCGTACTTCCACTGCAGCTCGGGCATGTGATCGAAGTTCATGCCGTAGACGCCGCAGATCATCGTCGGTACCGCGATGATGGCCGCCCAGGACGTGATCTTGCGCATGTCCTCGTTCTGGGTGACGGTCGCCTGCGCCAGATTGGCCTGGAGGATCGAGTTCAGCAGCTCGTCGAAGCCGATGACCTCCTCATGGACCCGGGCGAGGTGGTCGGCCACATCACGGAAGTACTTCTGGATGTCGGGGTCGATCAGCCGCATCGGCCGCTCGCTCAGCAGCTGCATCGGGCGCAGCAGCGGCGAGACGGCCCGCCTGAACTCCATCACCTCGCGCTTGAGCTGGTAGATCCGGCCCGCGTCGGAGCCGCGCCGGCTGCCCTTCGCGGGGGTGGAGAAGACATCGATCTCCACCTCGTCTATGTCGTCCTGCACGGCTTCGGCCACGGCGATGTAGCCGTCGACGACATGGTCGGCGATCGAGTGCAGTACGGCGGAGGGGCCCTTGGCGAGCAGCTCCGGGTCGTCCTGGAGGCGGCGGCGCAGGGCGCGCAGCGAGCCGTGCCCGCCGTGCCGGACGGTGATGACGAAGTCCCGGCCGGTGAAGCACATCACCTCGCCGGTCTCGACGACCTCGCTGGTCGCGGTCAGCTCGGCGTGCTCGACGTAGTGGATGGTCTTGAAGACGGTGAACAGGGTGTCGTCGTATCGCTCCAGCTTGGGGCGCTGGTGGGCGTGGACGGCGTCCTCCACGGCGAGCGGGTGGAGGCCGAACTCCCGCGCGATGACGGCGAATTCCTCCTCCGTCGGCTCGTGCAGGCCGATCCACGCGAAGCCGCCGCTCTCCCGCACCCGGAGCATCGCCTCGTGCGGGGTCGGGCAGGCGGACGCCTCGATGCGCCGTCCGTCGCGGTAGACCGCGCAGTCGACGACCGCGCTGGAGGCGGAGGGGTCGCGGGTGGTGTCGTAACCACCGCTGTACGGAGCGCTGTTCTTACGGAGGGACGGGCGCAGGGACGGGCGCACGGCGGCGCGCAGGTCGCGGATCATCGACATGGGCTGACTCCTTCACGGAGGGCCGTCGGCGGGGCGTGGAACAGCCCGGAATGGGGACGTGTGCTCACGTCCGCAAAGCGGGCGGCACCGCGCGGGCGCGATGACGGCATTCGCTACAGACAGGCAAAAACGAAAGGCTCTTCCGTGGTGCGAACTGCCGTGGGGCCGTGACCGGGAAGGGGTCAGATCACCGAGGGAAGGCGTCGTGCGGAAGAGCGGTCGGTACTGCACGGTCGACTTGGATCCATGGCAGTCCCCACCTCCTCCGGCCGGTCCCCCGTGAGGGACGACGTGTCGTCGGGACTGAGAGAGCGACGCTTCTGCGCGCTGTCCCGACCGGCGGCCAGGCTATCAGCCGCCCAGGGCCCAATCCCTTACTTTGCCCATTCGATACGCGCTCTATGCTCGCCGCATGGGAGAAATTCTTGCGCTGGTCGAGGCGCGGCTGCGGACGGCCCTGGGCGAGCCCGACGCACGCGCCGGTGTGACGTTCCTCGGTACCGAACGCATCGAGGTGCTCCGCTTCATCGACGGTGACGTGGTGCGCTACGCCACGCTCGGCATGTCCGCCCAGCCGATGGCCGATCCCACCTCGCCGCTCGCCGATCCGGTGAAGGGGCCCCGGGCCGAACTCGTCCTGTCGGTACGGGCGGGGCTCGCCGACACCGACCAGGTGCTGCGTCCGCTCGCCGTGCTGGCCGCCTCCCCGCAGGTGGAGGGCCTGATCGTGGCCCCGGGTGCCTCGCTGGACCTCGGGCAGCCGCTGTGGACGGCGGCGCCGTTCAGCTCGGTGCTGGTCGCCGAGCCGGGCGGACTGGTCGAGGATCTGGAGCTGGACGAGCCGTACGAGCCGGTGCGCTTCCTGCCGTTGCTGCCGATGACGCACAACGAGGCCGCCTGGAAGCGGGTCCGGGGGGCGCAGGAGCTCCAGGAGCGCTGGCTGTCGCACGGGACGGACCTGCGTGATCCGCTGCGTACGTCCGTGGCGCTGGACTGAACGGCGCGGCCCCCGGGGCGGGACCCGCCGGCCCCCGGGGGCCGGACCCGCGTACGCCGGTCAGTCGGCGAAGACCGTGACGCCGTTCTCGGTGGCGTGCTTCGTCGCCGGCTCCTCGGCCTCGTGGGTCAGCGCCGCGCGCCGGAACAGTACGACGGCCGCTCCGGCCAGCGCGGCGAGCGCGGCGACGACGAACGGGATGTGGATGTCGCTCCACTCCTCGATCCTCGGGGCGAGGAAGGGGGCCGCGGCCGCGGCGAACCAGCGGACGAAGTTGTACCCGGCGCTCGCCACCGGACGCGGCGCGTCGGAGACTCCGAGGGCCAGCTCGGTGTAGACGGTGTTGTTCATGCCGATGAAGGCACCGGAGACGATCGTGCAGACGATGGCCGTGGTGTGGCTGCCGTATCCGAGGACCAGCAGGTCGGCGGCGAGCAGTACCAGCGAGGCGCCGACCACCTTCAGCGAGCCGAAGCGCTTCTGCAGCCGCGGGGCGACGAGCACCGAGAAGACCGCGAGCAGCAGACCCCAGGCGAAGAACACCGCCCCCGACTTGTACGGGGTCATGTTCAGCACGAACGGGGTGAAGGCCAGGATCGTGAAGAACGCGTAGTTGTAGAAGAACGCCGAGGCCGCGACCGAGGCGAGGCCGCCGTGGCCGAGCGCCTTGAGAGGGTCCAGCAGGGAGGTCTTCCGCGCGGGCCCGGGCTGTTCGCGGAGGAACGCGGCGATGCACAGGAAGCCGATCGCCATCAGGGCCGCGGTGCCGAAGAAGGGGTAGCGCCAGCTGGCGTCCCCGAGCAGCGCGCCGAGCAGCGGCCCGCACGCCATGCCGAGGCCGAGCGCCGACTCGTACAGCAGGATCGCGGCGGCGCTGCCGCCGGCCGCCGCGCCGACGATCACCGCGAGCGCGGTGGAGACGAAGAGCGCGTTGCCCAGGCCCCAGCCCGCCCGGAAGCCGACCAGCTCGGCGACGGAGGACGAGGTCCCGGAGAGCGTGGCGAAGACGACGACCAGGGCGAGACCGGTCAGCAGCGTCCTGCGGCCGCCGATCCGGCTGGAGACGAAGCCGGTGACGAGCATCGCGACCGCGGTGATCAGGAAGTACGAGGTGAACAGCAGCGACACCTGACTGGGCGTCGCTTCGAGTCCCTCGGCGATGGACGGCAGAATCGGGTCCACCAGGCCGATTCCCATGAACGCGACGACGGACGCGCCCGCGGTCGCCCATACGGCCTTGGGCTGGCGCAGGATGCTTGACGCTTCCTCGTCGAACGGATCCTCTCCCTGCATGGGTTCTCTCGCTCTCCACTAGGTCGTTGTGTGATGCACAGAATAAGTTAGTCCGCCTAATAAGTGCAAGCTACATCTATTTCTGTGGGCGAGAGCCACGCTGCGGACGGGTGATCGTCCTTGACGCGGCGACCGCCGCGGAGGACCGTTGGCAGTTATGAGGGGCGAACCCAGTTGCCCGAAGTGCGGTGGCCGGGTCAGGGCGCCCGGTCTCTTCGCCGACTCCTGGCAGTGCCCCGCGCATGGTCAGATCCATCCGCTGCAGCCGGTGATCCCGCCCAGCGTCGAGGCGCTCGGGGTGGTCGTGAACCGCGCGCAGGTGCCGGTCTGGATGCCCTGGCCGCTCCCGGTGGGGTGGCTGTTCACGGGTGTGACGTCCGCGGGGGACGACCGCAGCGGAGGCCGCGCGACCGTGGTCGCCTGCTCCGGCCCGGGGCCGCTCGGCGGCATGGGGGAGCTGCTGCTCGTCGCCGAGGAACTGGGCGTCGGGCTCGGTGCGCGCTATGCGGGGATCGAGGGACCCGACCCCGGGCCGCGACTGTGCGTCGACGGAAAACCCGACGCCAAGGTCCTGGCCGCCGGACGCCCCACCCCCCTCTGGCACGTCAGGGGCACCCCGGAGGACCGGGCGGTCTTCGCCGGTGAGGCGCGCGGGCTGTGGCTCTGGGCGATTGTCTGGCCCGAGCAGGCGGGGCTGCTGCTCCACGACGAGCTGGTGCTGACCGATCTGCGTGACGCCGGAGGGGAGTCGGACCTCGTCCCGTGCGGGGCGCTCACTCCCCGGCTGCTCAACGCCCCCGACGGTCCGCCCCGGCAGGGGACCGCCGGGATATAGGGGGTTCGGGGCGGTTATCCTTGAGCGACCCGTCCGGCCCCACCTGTCACTTTCCCCGCCCGTCCCCGCGAGTTCTGGAGTACGCGTCGTGCGCATCGATCTGCACACCCACTCCGCCGCGTCGGACGGCACGGACACTCCCGCCGAACTGGTGGCGGCCGCCGCGGCCACGGGGCTCGACGTCATCGCGCTCACCGACCACGACACCGTCGCCGGACACCGTGAGGCCATCGGCGCGCTACCCGAGGGGCTCACCCTCGTCACCGGCGCGGAGCTCTCCTGCAAGCTCGACGGCGTGGGCCTGCACATGCTGGCGTACCTCTTCGATCCCGAGGAGCCCGAACTGGCCCGCGAACGCGAGCTGGTACGGGACGACCGGGTGCCGCGCGCCCAGGAGATGGTCCGCAAACTCCAGGCGCTCGGTGTCCCGGTGACCTGGGAGCAGGTCGCCCGCATCGCCGGGGACGGCTCCGTCGGCCGGCCGCACGTGGCCACCGCGCTCGTCGAACTCGGCGTCGTCGGGACCGTCTCCGACGCCTTCACGCCCGACTGGCTCGCGGACGGCGGACGGGCGTACGCCGAGAAACACGAACTCGACCCGTTCGACGCGATCCGGCTGGTCCGGGTGGCGGGCGGCGTCACCGTCTTCGCCCACCCGGCCGCCGTGAAGCGCGGCGCCGTGGTGCCCGAGTCCGCCATCGCCCGGCTCGCCGCCGCGGGGCTCGACGGCATAGAGGTCGACCACATGGACCACGACGAGCCCACCAGGGCCCGGCTGCGCGGGCTCGCCCGTGAACTGGGACTGCTGACGACCGGGTCCAGCGACTACCACGGCACCCGCAAGACCGTCCGGCTCGGCGAGTACACGACCGACCCCGAGATCTACGGCGAGATCACCCGGCGCGCCACGGGAGCCTTCCCGGTGCCGGGCGCCGGCGGAACCGGCCACTCGTAGCACCCCCGTTCGCGCGCTCGCGCGCGATCCCGTACCGCACGCACCGCACCACCGCACACGCTCCCGCGCGCCCGGCCGCCGTCATGCGGCAGCCCCCGGCCGCCGCTGAGGCTGCCCCGGCCCGCGGCCGCGCACACTCCCCGTACCGCCCGTTTCTCTCCTCGCAAGGCTCACTGTGTTCGACGTCGCTGTCTTCGGATCCCTTTTTCTCACGCTTTTTGTGATTATGGATCCGCCCGGAATCACTCCGATCTTCCTCGCTCTCACCGCGGGCCGCCCGGCCAAGGTGCAGCGCAAAATGGCGCTCCAGGCGGTCATGGTCGCCTTCGGGGTGATCGCCGTCTTCGGCCTGCTCGGCCAGCAGATCCTGGACTACCTGCATGTCTCCGTGCCCGCGCTGATGATCGCGGGCGGGCTGCTCCTGCTGCTCATCGCGCTGGACCTGCTGACCGGCAAGACCGACGAGCCGACCCAGACCAAGGACGTCAACGTCGCGCTCGTACCGCTGGGCATGCCGCTGCTGGCCGGGCCCGGCGCGATCGTCTCCGTCATCCTGGCGGTGCAGCACGCGGACGGGGTGGGCGGTCAGGTCTCGGTCTGGTCGGCGATCGTCGCCATGCACGTGGTGCTCTGGCTGACCATGCGCTATTCGCTGCTGATCATCCGGGTGATCAAGGACGGCGGTGTGGTGCTGGTGACCCGGCTCGCCGGAATGATGCTCTCGGCCATCGCCGTGCAGCAGATCATCAACGGCGTCACTCAGGTCATCCAGAACGCCTGATCCCGGGCGCGCGCACCACAGCGCCCCCGCGCATCACGGCCCCGCACACCACAGCGCCCCCGCACGGACCATCCGTGCGGGGGCGCTTCGTCTTTACGGCGCAATGCGTGACAAGGCGTTACGAAGCCGAACTGTCGGCCGGGCGGATATAGATGCGCCGGCCCACTGCTGCGGCCTGCTGCACGATCCGGTTGACGGAGGCGGCGTCCACGACGGTGCTGTCCACGGCGGTACCGTCGACATCGTCGAGTCGCATGATCTCGAAGCGCACAAGGCTTCCCTTCGTCTGATCCTCCTGCTGGAGAACTGCTGGGAGGACGGGGCGGGCCCGTCCGCAAGGATGAAGAGCGCAAGGCGTCAGCGTCTCGCGCTCCACAGGGGGTACAACGGCTTGCCCCCTGCAATCATTCCCTACGCTAAGGAAATTTTTTGGATGTCTAAGTACCCGCCAGTAGCTGCGCATGCGCAGACGACGAGGTCCGTATGAACGAGGCGGACGCAGAACCATTCGGCCGGGCCGAGATCGAGGAGCGCCTGGACCGCACCAATCAGCTGCTCCAGCGCGTGCTCGCCGAGGTGTCGAAGACCCCCTCGACGCACGCGATCTTCGTGGACGCGGGCTATGTGTACGCGGCGGCCGGCCTGCTCGTCACCGGCACCGAGGACCGCCGTTCCTTCGACCTCGACGCGGAGGGGCTGATCGAGGCCTTCATCGACAAGGCCCGCACGATCTTCGCGGACAGCAGACTGCTGCGCGTCTACTGGTACGACGGGGCCCGGCGCCGTATCCACACCGTGGAGCAGCAGTCCATCGCCGAACTTCCCGACGTCAAGGTGCGGCTCGGCAACCTCAACGCCAACAACCAGCAGAAGGGCGTCGACTCCCTCATCCGCACCGACCTCGAATCACTGGCCAGGCACCGCGCCATCAGCGACGCGGCCCTCGTCGGCGGCGACGAGGACCTGGTGTCGGCGGTCGAGGCGGCCCAGGGCTACGGCGCCCGCGTCCACCTCTGGGGCATCGAGGCCGCCGAAGGCCGCAACCAGGCCGAGCCGCTGCTCTGGGAGGTCGACAGCCAGCGGACCTTCGACCTCGACTTCTGCCGCCCCTATGTCACCCGGCGGCCCGTCACCACGTACGAGGACGACGCCCCGGCCCCCTCGCGCGAGGACGTCCGCTTCGTCGGTGCGCAGATCGCCGCCACCTGGCTCTCCGCCCGCGGCCGTGAGTCCCTCGCCGACCTGCTGCCCGGACATCCCTATCTGCCGGGCTCGGTCGACCAGGACCTGCTGGTCGAGGCGGAACGGCTGCTCCAGCACTCCCTGCGCGGCCACGCGCACCTGCGGCGCGCGCTGCGGGACGGGTTCTGGCAGCACCTCCAGGCGCAGTACTGAGGCATGACGCGGCCGGGCCGCGCGGGCGATGACGGCCACCGATGCCCTGAAGGGGTGTCAGAGGCTGTCCCAGAACGCGGCCAGGGCAGCGGCCGTCTCCCGCGGCCGGGCCGTGTTGGGGGAGTGCTCGGCGCCCTCGACCGTGGTGCGGCGGGCCCCCAGCCGCCGCGCCATCGCGTCGAACCGCTCCACCGGCCAGACGTCGTCGCGCTCGCCGGAGATCACATGGACGGGCAGCGCGAGGGCGGCCAGTTCCGCCACCCGGTCCGGTTCGCCGGCCAGCTGGGCGCCGGTGGCGATCAGCTGCGCCGGGCTGTGCAGCAGCCAGCGGCGGCGCAGCGCCTCGCCGCCACCGGTGTCCGCGTCCTGCGGCGGGTCGAGGGCCCGCATCGCCTCCCACACCTCGGCCATGCTCAGCACCGACAGCGCGTCGCTGAGCATCTTCACCTTGTCCCGCTGGGCGGCGACGACCTCGGCGGGGCCCGAGGACATGAGCGTCAGGGAGCGGAAGGGGGTGGCGTCGAGCAGGACGGCGGCTCGGGCGATCTGGCCGCCGAGCGAGTGGCCGAGCAGGTGGATCCGGCCGGGGGCGCCGTCGCCCCCCTCGGTGAGCGCGGCCGCCTGGGCGAGTACGTCGCGGGCCAACTCCTCCTGGGCGTATGACTCCTGACGATCCGTCCTCTCGGTCTCGTACTGCCCGCGGCCGTCGACGGTGACCACGCGGTACCCGGCGTCGGAGAGCGGTTCGAGCAGGGCGATGAAGTCCTCCTTGCTGCCGGTGTATCCGGGCAGCAGCAGGGCGGTGGAGTGGGGTGTCCCGGTACGCGGTGCGGCATCCAGCACGGCGAAGTCCCCGCGTGCGGTTCGCAGCACACGGGCACGGGCACAGGAGGGCGGGGTGAAGGTGGGCGGCCGGCTCATACGACGAGGCTATCCCCGGATGTACGTATCGCGCCGGACAGCCGTACGGCCCCGTTCCCGCGAGCTGCGGGAACGGGGCCGTACGGGAGTGATGCGCGGCTGTCAGCCCTCGGTCGTGGCAGCCTCGGCCTTGGCCGTCGCGCGGGTGGCCCGGCGGCGGCGCGGCTTGGCCGGGGCCTCCGCGTCGGCGGCCCCGCCCACCACGGCCTCGGCCTCGGCGACCACGGCGGCCTCGGTCCCGATGGTGGCGGCGCGGGTCGCCCGGCGGCGGCGCGGCTTGGCCTCGGCCTCGTCGGCCGGAACCTGGGTCACCGTCTCCGCGGCGGCCTTCGTCCGCGTGGCCTTCTTCGCCGCGGTCTTCTTCGCCGTGGCGGCCGCCTTCGGCTTCGACTCGGCCTTCGGCTCGGTCTTCGACTCGGCCTTCGGCTCGGTCTTCGGCTTCGCGGCGGCGCGGGGCCGGCGGCGCGGCTTCGTCTCCGGCTCGGGCTCGGACGCCGGGGCGATCTGGAAGTCGACCTCGTCGACGGCCGGCTTCACGACCCGGGCGCGGCGGCGCGGCTTTGCGGCCGGCTCGGCCACCGGCTCGGCGAAGCCGACGGCGACGGCCACGGTCTGGAACTCGGCCGGCGCCTTGACGGCCGGTGCCCCGACCGCGGGGGTCCTGGCCGGGGGTGCCTGCGTGACCGCGTCCTCCACCGGCTTCGCGGCGGCGGTACGGGTGCGGCGGCGGCGCGGCTTGCTCTCCGCCACGGGCTCCGCCTCGGTCACCACAGCGGCGACCGGTGCCGCGGGGGCCTCCGCCACGGCCACAGCGGCCTCGGCGGCGGCCTCGGGGGCACCCACCCGGGTACGGCGGCGGCGACGCGGTGTACGCGGCTCCGCCGGGCCCTCGGCGGCCTCAGGGGCGACGGTGGCCTCGCCGGCCGGTGCGGGCACCGTGGCGGTGCCCTCCTCCAGCGCGGCCCCGCTGCGGGTGCGACGGCGCTGACGCGGCGTACGCGTACGCGGCTCGCGCTCCTCGCGGGCGGGGGCCGGTGCGCTCGCGGCGGACTTGCGGCCCCGGCCGCCCGTCTCGCCGAGGTCCTCGACCTCTTCCGCGCGCAGACCCGCACGGGTGCGCTCGGCACGGGGCAGTACGCCCTTGGTGCCCGCGGGGATGCAGAGTTCCTCGAAGAGGTGCGGCGACGTGGAGTACGTCTCCTGCGGGTCGGGGAACTTCAGGTCCAGCGCCTTGTTGATGAGCTGCCAGCGCGGGATGTCGTCCCAGTCGACCAGGGTGATCGCGATGCCCTTGGCGCCCGCGCGGCCGGTCCGGCCGATGCGGTGGAGGTAGGTCTTCTCGTCCTCCGGCGACTGGTAGTTGATGACGTGGGTCACACCCTCGACATCGATACCGCGGGCCGCGACGTCGGTGCAGACGAGAACGTCCACCTTGCCGTTGCGGAACGCGCGCAGCGCCTGCTCGCGCGCGCCCTGGCCCAGGTCGCCGTGGACCGCGCCGGAGGCGAAGCCGCGCTTCTCCAGCTGCTCGGCGATGTCGGCGGCCGTCCGCTTCGTACGGCAGAAGATCATCGCGAGCCCGCGGCCCTCGGCCTGCAGGATGCGCGAGACCATCTCGGGCTTGTCCATCGAGTGGGCGCGGTAGACGAACTGCGCCGTGTTCTTGACGGTCGAGCCCTCGTCGTCGGGCGACGTGGCGTTGATGTGGGTGGGCTGCGACATGTAGCGGCGCGCGAGGCTGATGACGGCGCCGGGCATGGTCGCCGAGAACAGCATGGTCTGGCGCTTCGGCGGCAGCATCGTGATGATGCGCTCGACGTCGGGCAGGAAGCCGAGGTCCAGCATCTCGTCGGCCTCGTCGAGGACGAGCGCGCGGATGTGGGACAGGTCGAGCTTGCGCTGGCCCGCCAGGTCGAGCAGCCGGCCCGGGGTGCCGACGATCACGTCGACGCCCTTCTTGAGGGCCTCGACCTGGGGCTCGTACGCACGGCCGCCGTAGATCGCGAGAACGCGGACGTTGCGGACCTTGCCGGCGGTCAGCAGGTCGTTGGTGACCTGCTGGCACAACTCACGGGTGGGAACGACGACCAGGGCCTGCGGGGCGTCGGTCAGCTTCTCGGGCGCGGCGCGCCCGGCCTCGACGTCGGCGGGGACGGTGACGCGCTCCAGGAGCGGCAGTCCGAAACCGAGCGTCTTGCCGGTGCCGGTCTTGGCCTGGCCGATGACGTCGGTGCCGGAGAGCGCTACGGGGAGCGTCATCTCCTGGATGGGGAACGGGGACATGATGCCGACTGCCTCAAGGGCTTCGGCCGTCTCGGAAAGGATCCCGAGGTCGCGGAACGTAGTCAGGGTGCTGCCTCTTCTGTGAGACGCGGTCCGAGGCGAACGCGGGGGGTCGTACCGTGCCGGGGTTGGTCATCCGGCCGTGGATGGGCCGGGTGGCGCGGGACCACTGCCGTCGCTCGAGCGCTCGTGCCGCTGAGGGGGCCCCTCATCTGCGGTCGTACGTGTCGTACGCCTCGCGTGGAGGGCTGTCGGGTCGGAGCCGATCGGGCCACCGACCGGGCATCCTCATTCAAGGTCGCGTCCCTGGCACAGGAAAATGCTCAGTAGACGCAATACCACTGTACCCCGGATTCGCGCATGTGTGTTGGGCGAATTCATCGGAACGGTGTGATGTCCGTCGTCGGCCGGGCCTCTCGGCACTCCGCCGAGCGGGCTATTGTGCGCTCCATGGAGACGCCTGACAACGCCGCTGAACCCGCCAACGAAGCGCCCGAATCCCCCGCACCCACCGGAATCGCCGCCCAGGACTGGGCCACCGCGTCCGCCGAGCCGCAGTACCGCGCCGCGGTCGTGGATCTGCTCGGCGCACTCGCCTACGGCGAGCTGGCGGCCTTCGAGCGGCTGGCCGAGGACGCCAAACTCGCACCGACTCTCGGTGACAAGGCGGAACTGGCGAAGATGGCCTCCGCCGAATTCCATCATTTCGAGCAGCTGACGGACCGGCTCACCGCCATCGAGACGGACCCGACCGCCGCGATGGAGCCGTTCGCCAAGGCACTCGACGACTTCCACCGGCAGACCGCGCCGTCGGACTGGCTGGAGGGCCTGGTCAAGGCGTACGTGGGTGACTCGATCGCCAGTGACTTCTACCGCGAGGTCGCGGCCCGGCTCGACACCGACACCCGCTCGCTCGTCCTCGCGGTGCTCGACGACACGGGGCACGGGAACTTCGCGGTCGAGAAGGTGCGCGCCGCGATCGAGGCCGAACCGCGGGTCGGCGGCCGGCTCGCGCTGTGGGCCCGCCGGCTGATGGGCGAGGCGCTCTCCCAGGCCCAGCGGGTGGTCGCCGACCGGGACGCCCTGTCGACGATGCTCGTGGGCGGTGTGGCGGACGGTTTCGACCTGGCCGAGGTCGGACGGATGTTCTCCAGGATCACCGAGGCCCACACCAAGCGCATGGCCGCGCTGGGCCTGGCCGCGTAACCCGCCGGACCCGGCGGTCCCGCCCCGGCCCGGCGGTCCCGCCGCACCGTCGGGTGGCCGGGCTACTGGGCCGCCGCCGCCCGGCCGAGGCGGCGGCCGCGCGGCCGGATCAGCAGGGACAGGGTCACCGCCCCGACGAGCACCGCGCCGGTCAGGGTCGCCAGGACATGGCCGGAGCCCAGCGCCGTGTGGGTCAGATAGGCGCCGAACAGGGCGCCCAACGCGCCGGTGAGGAACACGGGACGGCCGGACGGCAGACGGCCGGGCAGTGAGCGGAGCGCCGCCCAGGAAAGGGCGAGTCCGAGCACGACGGAGCCGAAGGTTTCCCAGATCACAGAGGATCACCTCGCGGGGGTGTGCGGGGCGGGTAAGTCGGTCGAGGCGGTACTACCCGTGGGTCACCGGGCGCAACCCTCCCGCGAGCTGCGGAAACCCGGCCGAGCGCACCCGGCTCCGTGGGGCCCGGGGAAGCGGTCCCGGGAGCGGGGGACAGGGGCCGGGGGAGTGCGGGGAAGCGGCCCGGGAAAGCAGCCCGGGAACACGGGGAAGCAGCCCGGGAACATGAAGAAGCGGTCCGGCGGGATTCCCGCCGGACCGCTTCCCCGTTCACTGCGTCGTGTCGGCTACAGCGCGCCGAACCCCACACGCCGGGTGCTGGGCTCGCCGATCTCCACGTACGCGATCCGGTCGGCCGGCACCAGGACCTTGCGGCCCTTGTCGTCCGTGAGGCTGAGCAGCTGCGCCTTGCCGTTGAGAGCTTCGGCGACCGCGCTCTCGACGTCCTCGGCGGAAAGTCCGCTCTCCAGCACGATCTCGCGGGGCGTGTGCTGCACCCCGATCTTGACCTCCACGGCTATGTCCCTCCGACGGTCAGTCCCTGCGCGGTGAGCCGCGCCGTACGCAGCCACACTAGCCCGCAGGCGCCGGAGGTCATGGCCCGACCGGCAACGCCCGCAGCGAACACGGCCGGCGGCCGCCGCCGTCGGTCAGTGCTGATCGATGCCGTGCAGCGGGAAACCCGCGATGCCGCGCCAGGCGAGCGAGGTCAGGAGCTGGACCGCCGTGTCGCGCGGGATGCTGGACCCGCTGGAGAGCCAGTAGCGGGCCACCACCTGAGAGACACCGCCCAGGCCGACCGCGAGCAGCATGGACTCGTCCTTGGACAGTCCCGTGTCACCGGCGATGACGTCGGAGATGGCCTCCGCGCACTGGAGGGAGACCCGGTCGACCCGTTCGCGGACCGCGGGCTCATTGGTCAGGTCGGACTCGAAGACCAGCCGGAACGCGCCGCCCTCGTCCTCCACGTACGCGAAGTAGGCGTCCATCGTCGCCTCGACACGGAGCTTGTTGTCCGTCGTGGAGGCCAGCGCCGTGCGCACGGCCTGGAGCAGCGACTCGCAGTGCTGGTCGAGCAGGGCCAGATAGAGCTCCAGCTTGCCCGGGAAGTGCTGATAGAGCACCGGCTTGCTGACCCCGGCACGCTCGGCGATGTCGTCCATGGCCGCGGAGTGGTAGCCCTGCGCGACAAAGACCTCCTGCGCGGCCCCCAGCAGCTGATTGCGTCGGGCGCGGCGGGGCAGCCGGGTGCCCCGCGGGCGCGCTGCCTCTGTCTGCTCGATGGCTGTCACGCCGCCTCCCAAATTTGTGATCAAGCACAGCCGTTTCCGTACACGCTGCGCCGTACAGCCATCGTACTTTTCGGTAACCCGGGTGCGCGCGGCGCGGACGCAGAATTTCACGGACCGGACGACTGCGGTAGCCACAGAATCATCGAGTCAGGGAGCAAAGCGGGGCGAATTAGCGGTAATCGTCTTCGTCCTGTGCGACTGTCCGGCTCTGTTCCGCGGCATCCGCCTCATCGACGGTGTTCCGGTCGATGTCCGTCAGCGGTTCGTCGGTCCGCTGCTGGAGGTCGGTCCGCTGTTCGGCGGCGTCGGCTTCGGGGGTCTCCGGGCCCGGTGCGTCCGGCTGAATGTCCTCGAAGGTCTCCGGGTCGCTCGGGTCGACCGTCATGGTGGCTCCCTTCCTTCCCTTGAAGCGTAGGAGCAACCCTCCCGCGCCGCGATGTGTCCTGTGACCGCGAACACATGAATCAGCGCGTGATCGTCTCGTAACATTGCCCGCATGTCTTCGACCGAGCTGCCGGGTACCCGCGCCGCCGCCGCAGCGGTGGCCCCCACGGTCAGTGCCGTCAGGGTCGCGGAGGGCGAGAAACTGCGCTCCGTCTCGCTGCCGGGACTCAGCCTGACCGTCCGTGCCCGGCCGGCGCGGCGGGCCGGGCTGGCTCCGGCGCTCTATGTGCACGGGCTCGGCGGCTCCTCGCAGAACTGGTCGGCGCTGATGCCGCTGCTGGCCGACGTGGTCGACAGCGAGGCCGTCGACCTGCCCGGCTTCGGGGACTCGCCGCCGCCGGACGACGGCAACTACTCGGTGACCGGACACGCCCGTGCGGTGATCCGGCTGCTCGACGCGGGAGGGCGCGGCCCCGTCCATCTCTTCGGCAACTCCCTGGGCGGCGCGGTCGCCACCCGGGTCGCCGCCGTCCGCCCCGACCTGGTGCGCACCCTGACCCTCGTCTCGCCCGCGCTGCCCGAGATCCGGGTGCAGCGGCCCGCCGTGCCGACCGGGCTGCTGGCGAGCCCCGGAGTGGCCAGTCTGTTCTCCCGGCTCACCAGGGACTGGACGGCGGAGCAGCGCACGCGCGGGGTCATGGCACTCTGTTACGGCGATCCGGCGCGGATCTCCGAGGAGGGCTTCCGTCACGCGGTGGCCGAAATGGAGCGACGGCTGGAACTGCCGTACTTCTGGGACGCCATGTCGCGCTCCGCACGGGGCATCGTCGATGCCTATACGTTGGGCGGGCAGCACGGGCTGTGGCGCCAGGCCGAGCGGGTGCTCGCACCGACCCAGCTGGTGTACGGCGGACGGGACCGGCTCGTCTCGTACCGGATGGCACGCAGGGCGTCCGCGGCCTTCCGCGATTCGCGGCTGCTGGCACTGCCCGACGCCGGGCACGTGGCGATGATGGAGTACCCGGAGGCGGTCGCCCAGGCGTTCCGGGAACTGCTCGACGAATGTGGCGGGAGCTGATCCGGGGCGTGGGACGACACAGCCGAAAGGGCCCCGAGGCCACCCGTCCGGAGGCCCCGGCCGCACCGGACCCGGGCGGCGAGCGCGCGACACCCCGCTCCGCACCGGGCAGCGGGCGGCGCAGGCGGACGGCCCCCGGGCCGCCCGGGGGAGAGGGGCACACCCCGTTCCACGAGGCCCCGCAGGTCCGCGGCGGCCACCCCGAACACCGCGAACAGGGCGGCGGCTGGGGAACCGGACCGCAGCACCCGTGGTCCGAGGACCGGCAGATGCCGGGCCGGCCGGCCGTTCCGGGCCAGGGCGGACCGCCCCGCGGGTACGCCGGACCTCCCGGGTCCACGGCCCGTCAGGAGGCCGTGGCGCGCCAGGTCTCGGCCCAGCGGGCGGCGCAGCGCGCGGCCGACGGGCGCACGGCGGCGCGGCCCGCACCCGGCGGCACCCCGCTGATACCGGGCCCGCGCAGGGAGTTCGTCGACGCCTTCGACACCGTGGAACCCTCCGCCGCCCCGCCCCCCGGGATGCCGGGGGCGGTCGCCCCTCCCGCCGGCCCGCGCCTCCCGGACACCGACGGGCAGGACGGCCCCCGGGGTCCGTCCGGCACCGGGCGTCCGTCCGCCCCCCGGGGCGCCGGTGACCGCGGTGGCTCCCGGTCCGGCCGGGGCGGCATGGGCCGGACCGTCACCGGTATCGCCGCCGCGGCGGTGACCACCGTGCTCGCGGTCGTGGTGGCCGGACAGGTGGCCCAGGACGCCGAGGAGCGGTCGGGCACCCCGCGCACGGCAGGCGTGGACCGGGACGACGCCGGGGACACCTCGCGCTCCGACGCCAGGCCCGCCCCCAAGGCGGAAGAGGCGGCGGTGAAGCCCCTTTCGTACGCGGAAAAACTGGCCAAGCCCTATCCGCTCGATCCGAAACTGAAGGCGACCGGGAAATTCGACGCCGTTCCGGGGCTGGCGAAGGCGCCGGGCAAGGGGCATAAGTACCGCTATCGCATCGATGTGGAAAAGGGACTCGCGCTCGACGGCGGATTCTTTGCCGAGGTCGTTCAGAAAACGCTGAATGACGACCGGAGTTGGGCGCACGGCGGTGCGATGACATTCGAGCGGATTTCCTCCGGTGAACCGGACTTCGTGATAACTCTGGCCAGCCCCGGGACCACCGCCGACTGGTGCGCGAAATCCGAGCTGGATATCACCGTCGACAATGTCTCCTGCGACTCCGCCGCGACTCCCCGGGTCATGATCAACGCCTATCGGTGGGCGCAGGGCTCGTCCACCTACGGCCCGGACGCATTGCTGGCCTACCGTCAGATGCTGATCAATCACGAGGTCGGTCATCGTCTCGGCCATGACCACGAGAGCTGTGACACACCGGGCTCGCTGGCTCCCGTGATGCAGCAGCAGACGAAGTCCCTGAAAGTGGACGGGATCAAATGCAGGGCCAACCCGTGGGTGTACCCCGGCAGTTGATCCGCAAGGTCCACATTCTGAGATAGGCGTCTCATTCCGCGTTGACATCGCCGGGGCCGGTCGTTCATATTTCTCGGCATGTCACGCAACCTGGTCACCTCCGAGCGCGCCGCCATCGAGCTGGCGCTCATCGGCGTGGCCGGGCATTGCGTAGCCGACGTTCTCTGTCGCTGACGCCCGCCCGAGCGCGCGTCGACCCCTTCCTCCGTGAGCCCGTTCCGGGCTCCGCCGAGCCCGCCCGCGGGCTCCATGGATCGCCCCTGACCGCCGCGCCCGGCACCTTCCGCCCGTAGGCGCGGCTTTTCGGCATTCTCCGGCACTCCGGTGCCCCGGTATCCCCTCTCGCTGCCGCCTGCACGGGTCATTTTTCTGCTTTCTTCACACTCATCCTGTTTGCAGGACACCCGAGAGGTCATCTTCCGATGCGTCAACCGTCCGTCATATCGCGCCGCGTGGCAGCGGCAGCCGTGGGTCTCGTACTGGCTGCGGGTGCCGCGGCCTGCGGGCCCGAGGACAGCAAGGGCGGCGACGGCAGCTCCGGCGCCGAGGGCAAGCCGCAGAAGGGCGGCACCCTCACCGTCCTCAACAGCAACCCGCAGCAGGACTTCGACCCCGCGCGGCTCTACACCTCCGGCGGCGGCAACGTCCCCTCGCTCGTCTTCCGCACGCTCACCACCCGCAACCGCGAGGACGGCGCGGAGGGTGCGAAGGTCGTCCCCGACCTGGCCACCGACCTGGGCACGCCCAGCAAGGACGCCACCGTCTGGACGTACACCCTCAAGGACGGCCTCAAGTACGAGGACGGCACCGCGATCACCTCCGCGGACATCAAGTACGGCATCGAACGCTCCTTCGCCGCCGAACTCTCCGGAGGCGCCCCGTACCTGCGGGACTGGCTCATCGGCGGGGCCGACTACCAGGGCCCGTACAAGGACAAGAAGGGCCTCGACTCCATCGAGGTGCCCGACGCGAAGACCATCGTCTTCCACCTCAACAAGCCCGAGGGCGAATTCCCCTACCTCGCCACGCAGACCCAGACGACCCCGGTGCCCGAGGCCGGGGACAAGGGCACCAAGTACGAGGAGCACCCCGTCTCCTCGGGGCCGTACAAGGTCGTCAGCAACGAGAACGACGGCGAGCGGCTCATCCTGGAGCGCAACCCGCACTGGTCGGCCGGCACCGACGAGGAGCGCAAGGCCTACCCCGACCGGATCGACGTACGCTCCGGGCTCGACTCCGCCGTCATCAACCAGCGGCTCTCCGCCTCCCAGGGCGCCGACGCCGCGGCCGTCACCACCGACACCAACCTCGGCCCGGCCGAACTCGCCAAGGTCACCGGCGACAAGAAGCTCGCCGACCGCGTCGGCACCGGACACTTCGGCTACACCAACTACATCGCCTTCAACCCGAAGGTGAAGCCGTTCGACAACCCGAAGGTGCGCCAGGCGATCTCGTACGCCGTCGACCGCTCCTCCGTGGTCAACGCGGCGGGCGGCTCCTCGCTCGCCGAGCCCGCCACCACCTACCTGCCGAACCAGAAGTCCTTCGGCTACACGCCCTACGACCACTTCCCGGCAGGGAGGACGGGCAACGCCGAGAAGGCCCGGGAGCTGCTGAAGGAGGCCGGTTACGCCAAGGGGCTGACCGTCACCCTGACCCACTCCAACGACAAGGACTTCGAGACCAGCCCGGAGATCGCCACCGCCCTCCAGGCCGCGCTGAAGAAGGCGGGCATCACGGTCGAGCTCCAGGGGCTGGAGAGCAACGACTACTCCGACACCACCCAGAGCGCCACCAAGGAGCCCGGCTTCTTCCTCGCCCACTGGGGAGCCGACTGGCCCTCCGGCGGCCCGTTCCTCGCCCCGATCTTCGACGGCCGGCAGATCGTCGAGGACGGCGCCAACTTCAACTCCGGCTTCCTGAACGACCCGGCGGTCAACAAGGAGATCGACGAGATCAACAAGCTCACCGATCTGAGCGCCGCCGCCGAGCGCTGGGGCGCCCTCGACAAGAAGATCGGTGAGCAGGCGCTGACCGTGCCGCTCTTCCACCCGGTCTACAAGCGGCTCGTCGGGCAGGACATCAAGAACGTCGTCATCAGCGACTGGACCGGCGTCCTCGACATCTCCCAGGTCGCGGTCAAGTAGCCATGTCGCAAGCACTTCTGGTCCAGGAGGCGGGAGCGGCGGCCGCCGCCCCCGCCTCGGGGGCCCGGCTGTTCTGGCGGAGGCTGCGCGCCCAGCGCGCGGCCACCGCCGCGGCGGTCGTGGTCCTCCTGCTCGTCCTGGTCGCACTCGCCGCGCCGCTGCTCACCGCGCTGGCGGGCCAGGACCCCAACACCTACCACCCCGACCTCGTCGACTCGGCGGCCGGCGGAGTGCCCATCGGCCCGTTCGGCGGCATCAGCGCGGATCACTGGCTCGGTGTCGAACCCCAGACCGGCCGCGACCTGTTCGCCCGTATCGTCCACGGAGCCCGGGTCTCGCTCGGCGTCGCCGTCGTCGCCACGGTCCTCCAGATCGCGATCGGCCTGGTCGTCGGCCTCGCCGCGGCCCTCGGCAGCCGCTGGGTCGACCAGGTCCTCAGCCGCATCACCGATATCAACGTCGCCCTGCCGATCATGGTCATCGCGCTGGCGCTCCTCGCGATCGTCCCGGAGACCTTCCCCCGCCCCGTACTGATCGCCCTGGTCATCGGCGGGATCAACTGGGCGGGTACGTCGAAGATCGTGCGGGCCCAGGCCCTCGCCCTGAAGTCCCTCGACTTCGTCTCGGCGGCCCGGCTCAGCGGCAGGGGCAAGTGGAGCATCGCCCGGCGCGAGCTGCTGCCCGCGCTGGCCGCGCCCGTCATCACGTACGCCGCGCTGATGTTCCCCACCAACATCGTCGTCGAGGCGGCCCTGTCCTTCCTCGGCGTCGGCATCAAACCGCCCACACCCTCCTGGGGACAGATGCTCACCGAGGCCGACACCTGGTACCAGGCGGCGCCCACCTATCTCCTGCTCCCCGCCGGACTGCTCTTCGTCACCGTGCTCGCGCTGACCGTTCTCGGCGAGGGCGTCCGTACGGCGCTCGACCCGCGCGCCGCGTCCCGGCTGCGGATCGGCACCGGACGCGGGGAAGCGAAGAAGGCCGAGGCGGCGAAGTCCGTGACGGTGACGCGGCCGGCGAAGGCGGCTGAGGCGGAGAAGCCCGCCGAGCCCGTCGCGCCCGCCGGGGGACACCCTGAGGAGGACCGGGGATGACCGGATTTCTGCTGCGGCGGCTCGGGGGAGCCGTCTTCGTCCTTCTCTCGCTCACCGTCATCCTGTACGCGATCTTCTACGTCGCCCCCGGCGATGTCGCCCAGATCGCCTGCGGGCCGCGCTGCTCACCCGCCCAGGTCGCCCAGGTCACCGAGCAGCTGCGGCTGGACGACCCGGTGTACGTGCAGTACTGGCACTTCCTCCAGGGCATCGTCGCCGGACGCGACTTCTCCACCGGCACCGGCGTCGAGCACTGCTCCGCGCCCTGCCTCGGAGTCTCGTACCAGAGCGACCAGCAGGTCACCCGGCTGATCCTGGCCAAGCTGCCGGTCACCGCCTCCGTCGTGATCGGCGCCTTCGTGGGCTGGGTCCTGCTCGGCGTCGGCACCGGGGTGCTGTCCGCCTGGCGGCGGGGCCGGATCACCGAGCGGGTGCTGACCTGGCTGACCCTGGCCGGCACCGCCACGCCCGTCTTCGTCATCGGGCTGCTGCTCATCATCGTCTTCTGCTCCACGCTCCAGTGGCTGCCGTCGCCGACGTACGTACCGTTCACGGAGGACCCCGAACAGTGGGCCTGGGGACTCCTGCTGCCCTGGGTGTCGCTGGCTCTGATCGAGTCCGCCAAATACGCCCGGCTGACCAGGAGCTCCATGCTGGAGACGCTCGCCGAGGACCATGTGCGCACGTTCCGCGCGTACGGCGTCGGTGAGCGCGCCATCATCGGGCGGCACGCGCTGCGCGGTGCGCTCGCACCCGTGATCGCGCTCAGCGCGCTCGACTTCGGTTCGATGTTCGGCGGTGCGGTCCTGACCGAGTCGCTCTTCGGCATCCCCGGCATCGGGCGCGAGATGGTGCACGCCGTCAAGGTCGTCGACCTGCCCGTCGTCGTCGGGATGGTGCTGGTGACCGGCTTCTTCGTGGTGCTCGCCAATGCCGTCGCGGACGTCCTGTACGCGCTGGCCGACCGACGGGTGGTCCTGTCATGACATCTCCCTCCCCACTGGTCGAGGTCAGGGACCTCACCATCGACTTCGGTGACGTGCGGGCGGTGGACGGGCTCTCGTTCGGTCTGGAGGCGGGCGGCGCGCTCGGCGTCGTCGGCGAGTCCGGCTCCGGCAAGAGCGCGTCCGCGTACGCCCTGCTCGGACTGCACCGGGGCACGGGCGCGCGGGTCGGCGGTTCGATCCGTGTCGCCGGTACGGACGTGGGCGCCGCGGACGATGCCGCGCTGCGGGCGCTGCGGGGCGCGAAGGCCGCCATGGTCTTCCAGGACCCGCTGTCCTCGCTCGACCCGTACTACACGGTCGGTGACCAGATCGCCGAGGTGTACCGGGTGCACAACTCCGTCTCCGGGCGCGCCGCCCGCGCCCGCGCCGTCGAGGTGCTGGACCGGGTCGGCATCCCGGACGCGGCACGCCGGGCCCGCTCCCGGCCGCACGAGTTCTCCGGCGGCATGCGGCAGCGGGCGCTCATCGCGATGGCACTGGCCTGCGAACCGCGGCTCCTGATCGCGGACGAGCCGACCACCGCCCTGGACGTGACCGTGCAGGCCCAGATCCTGGACCTGCTGCACGGGCTGCGGCACGAGACGGGCATGGGCCTGCTGCTGGTCACCCATGACGTGGGGGTGGCGGCGGAGAGCGTCGACGAGGTGCTCGTCATGCGGGCGGGCCGCGAGGTCGAACGCGGCCCGGTCGCCGAGGTGCTGGGCGCCCCGCGCGAGCCGTACACCAGGGAACTGCTCGCGGCGGTCCCGAGGATCGACGTGAAGCGGGTGGCGCCCGCCGGGGTGCCCGTGCCCGTCGCGGCGGCCGGGTCCGGTTCGGTGGCCGCGCCTGTCGCGGTGCCCGTGCCGCGCGACGGGGCGGCCGACGCCGTAGTCGGCGCGCCGCCGCTGCTCGAAGCGGTGGATCTGCGGCGCGAGTTCGGCCGCGGGCGCGCCCGGGTCACCGCCGTGGACGGGGTCTCGCTCACCGTGCACGCCGGGCGGACGCTCGGCATCGTCGGTGAGAGCGGCAGTGGCAAGACGACGCTGGGACGGATGCTGGTGCGGCTGCTCGATCCGACGGCGGGCCGGCTCCGTTACGGGGGTACGGAGATCGGCTCGCTCTCCGAGAAGGGCCTGCGGCCGCTGCGCCGCGAGCTCCAGATGGTCTTCCAGGACCCCGTCGCCTCGCTCAACCCGCGCCGCTCGATCGGTGAATCCGTCGCCGACCCGCTCCGGGCGGCGGGGGAGCGTGACGAGACCCGCATCCGGGACCGGGTGGGCGAGCTGCTGGAGCGCGTGGGCCTGGACCCCGGCCGGTACGAACGCTATCCGCACGAGTTCAGCGGCGGACAGCGCCAGCGCGTCGGGATCGCCCGCGCGCTGGCCGCCGAACCCCGGCTGATCGTCTGCGACGAACCGGTCTCCGCGCTCGATGTCACCACCCAGGCGCAGGTCATCGCGCTCCTGGCCGAGCTCCAGCGCGAGCTGGGCATCGGCATGGTCTTCATCGCGCACGACCTCGCGGTCGTCCGGCAGGTCAGCGACGAGGTCGCGGTGATGCGCCAGGGGGCCGTCGTCGAACAGGGATCTGTCGACGAGGTCTACGGTTCGCCCCGGCACCCGTACACGAAGCAGCTCCTGGCGGCCGTGCCGGCCCTCGATCCGGGGCTCGCGGCGGTGCGCAGGGCGGCCCGCAGAGAGCTGGCCGCCGCCTGACCCTGTGTAGCGAAGTGGACCCATAGCGCGACGGAACGCTGTCGGGCCGGGAAAGTTACGACGGTTCACCCCTTTCGGTGGTGCGACGGACAACCGTCCGTCGCGCCACCGGCGTATCCGCTTACGGTCGTCCCGCTGCGAGTCGCCATTCCAACGGCGGCTGCCCACAAGGGAGATCGGGGGTGTGCTCGTGCGGATCGGACTGCTCACCGACGGTGGTCATCCGTATGCGACCGGTGAGTCCAGGCTCTGGTGCGACCGGTTGGTGCGCGGTCTGCCCCAGCACGAGTTCGACCTCTTCGCGCTGAGCCGCGCCGCCCACCCGGAGGAGTGGGGCCGGGTCCGGCTCGTGACGGGGGGCCGGGGCTCGTACGGCAGGCGCGGGCGACGGCGCTTCACGGCGTACCTGACGGCGCTCGCCACGGCGGTCTGCGCGTCCGGCTCCGGTACGGACACGTCCGGCTCCGGCACGGGCGGCTCCGGTACGGGCGCCGGCGGCGGCTCCGGTACGGGCGGACCGACCCGCGCCCTGCGTTCGGAGACGACCGTACGCATCCTGGAATCGGCGTGCCGGGCCCGTGGTACCGGCCGGACCGTCCAGAGCGCCACCGACCGCGACCATCCGGCCTTCGCGGCCGAGCCGGAGCGGATCCCGCGCCCGCTCTCCCCCGACCGGTACGACCGGGAGAGCCTCGGCGCGGTCGACGTCTGCCACGCGGCCTCGGGCGGTGCCGCCGCTCTGCCGGGCCTCCTGGGCAAACGCTTCTTCGGGGTGCCGCTGCCGGTGACGGAGCACAGCGTGCCGCTACGGGCGCACTACCTGGCCGCTCCCGACGCCCCCTTCAGCGCGCTGGTGCACGCCCTGCTCGCGAACTACCACCGGCGGCCGGCCGCCGAGGTCTACCGGCAGGCCGAGACCATCACCCCGGGCAGCGCCGATGTGCGCCGCCGGCAGGAGCGGTGCGGAGCCGACAGCGCCGAGCTGCGCACGGTTCGCCCCGGCATGGCCGCCGACCGCTTCACGGACGTCGGGGAGGGCGACGACCGCGGCGGCCCGGACGCGCTGGTCCGGGTCGGCCGGATCGAGCCCGCCAAGGACCTGATCTCCCTGCTCCACGCGTTCGCCGAGGCGTGCCGCAGGACGGGGGGACGGCGATGCGTGACCACCTGACGGGCCACGACCACGGAGGTTTCCCGATGGGCCGACCGATCGAAGGGCACGGCGTCCGTGCGTCAACGGCAGCGACCGGCTCCGTCACCTCGGCGACCTCGGTCACCGCACTCTCCGATGTCTCCGAACCCCCGTGGAGCCTGTCGTCCGGCACGAACCCGCCGGACGGGGAGCAACCCGCGCCGCGGGCCCCCACATCGGGCTCGCCCCTGTCGAAGGCCCCTGCGGCGAAGGAGTCCGGAGCGGCCGAAGGCCCCGGGCCCGCGCCGCGCCGCCCCTCCCCCCGCCGTCCCGCAGACGTCCGCCGGGGACCCGCCGACCCCGTGAAGCCGCTCATGCGCCGGCACCGCGATCTGCGCGAACGCGCTGTCGACGCCCTGGAGATCGCCGCCCTGGGGCTGCTGATCCACGCCGCGGCCGCCCTCTCCCGGGCGTCTGCCCACACGAGGGTCTGACCACCCCACCGCACCACCGCACATTCCCGCGGAGCCGACGCCGCGGGCCCACCCCGCATCGCATGCAACTGCCCCAAGGAGACACCGGACATGACCGCCCAATACCCCGTACCGGCAGCCAGCCGTCGGCACCGAAGGGGTGCATGATGAGGGTGCTGCTGCTCGGAGCCAACGGATTCCTCGGCCGATTCGTCGCCGACCGCCTGCTCGCCGACCCCGCCGTCCACCTCACGGCACTCGGCCGGGGCGACGACGCGGACGTCCGGTTCGACCTCGCGGGCGGCAGCCCGGGAGCGCTCACCCGCTTCCTGGACGCCGTCCACCCCGGGGTCGTCGTCAACTGCGCGGGCGCCACCCGCGGCGGTGCCCGCGACCTGACCAGGCACAACACCGTCGCCGTCGCCACCGTCTGCGAGGCCCTGCGCCGCAGCGGCTGCGGGGCCAGGCTCGTCCAGGTCGGCTGCGCCTCCGAGTACGGGCCCTCGCAGCCAGGCTCCTCCACGGCCGAGGACGCCATCCCGCGCCCCGGCGGCCCGTACGGCGTCAGCAAACTCGCCGCCACCGAACTCGTCCTCGGTTCCGGTCTGGACGCCGTGGTGCTCAGAGTGTTCTCACCGGTCGGCCCCGGCACCCCGGCGGGCTCCCCGCTCGGCCGGCTCGCCGAGGCCATGCGCCGGGCCATGCAGTCCGGCGACGGTGAGCTCAAGCTCAGCGGCCTCGGTGTGCAGCGCGACTTCGTCGACGTACGGGACGTGGCGCGCGCCGTGCACGCCGCCTCGCTCTCCGCCGCCCAGGGCGTCGTCAACATCGGCACCGGGCGGGCCGTCCGGCTGCGCGACGCGGCCGCCGTCCTCGCCAGGGTCGCCGGGTACGCCGGCGCGCTCCACGAGCTGGACACGCCCCCGGCCCGCATCCCCATCGGCGCTCCCCGCGCCTCCACCGAATCCGTCGTCGAGCACCTCTCGGCCACCCCGTCCCCCTACCCCGACGGCTGCGGAGCCTGGCAGCAGGCCGATGTCCGCACCGCCCGGGACCGGCTCGGCTGGCGGCCGCGGATCAATCTGGAGGAGTCCCTCGCCGACATCTGGATGGAGGCGGCATGCCGTATCTGACGAGCACCGGAGCGGCCCGGCGGACGTGCGGCGGCGAACAGCTCGGCTTCGGTGTCCCCGGATACGCCCATCCGCTGCTCGCGCCCGCCGAATGGGCCGAGCTGGTCCGGCCGGGCACCCCGCTGCACTGGGCGGTCCTCAACATCGCCGGCGGGCCCGGCTCCCGGCCGGACCCGCACTGTCTGGAGGCCGCGGGCCGGCTCCGCAACGCCCGGGAGCGGGCGCTGCACGGCGAGGCCCCGGACGACCACGTCCGGGCCTCGGGCGGCAGGCTGCTCGGCCACCTCGACCTGGCCTTCGGCGACCGCCCGTTCGACGAGCTGATCGCCGACGCGCGGTCCTTCCTCGACTGGTACCGGGTCGGCGGCTTCTATCTCGACCGGTGTCCGGCCGAGCGCGCCGGCCTCCCGGCGGTCCGGCGGCTCACCAGCACCCTGCACGCGCTGCTGGAGGGGAGCGACAGCGTGGACGAGGGCGGACATCTCGTCCTGGGCCATGGCACCCACCCGTATCCCGGGTACGCCGAGACCGCCGACCAGCTCGTCACCTTCCGCGGCCGGTGGGCCGACTACCGCTGGTCGCAGGTGGCCCAGTGGACCGCCGACTACCCGCCGGACCGTTTCGCGCACTTCGTCCACGGCGTCCCGCGCACCCATCTGGAAGAGGCCATGCGCATCGCCCGCTGGCAGGGGGCCGGGACGATCTTTTTCACCGATCGGGACGGCCGGACCGGACAAAGCGATCCATTTGCGGCGCTGCCCAGTTACTGGGACGAAATCGTCTCGCGGATCGGACCTGGTATCTCGGAATGAGAGGGGGCGTGGCAGTGTTACCGGAAGAACAACCGTACGTAGATGAAGTACGTAGAATCCGACCACCTGCATTGTTGAGGTTCCTGTGTCGCTGCCACCCCTGGTCGAGCCAGCTGCTGAGCTCACCGTCGACGAGGTCCGCAGGTACTCCCGCCACCTGATCATCCCGGATGTCGGGATGGACGGACAGAAGCGCCTGAAGAACGCGAAGGTGCTCTGTGTGGGCGCCGGCGGTCTCGGCTCACCGGCCCTGATGTATCTGGCCGCGGCGGGCGTCGGGACGCTCGGCATCGTGGAGTTCGACGAGGTCGACGAGTCGAACCTGCAGCGCCAGATCATCCACAGCCAGGCCGACATCGGCCGGTCCAAGGCGCAGTCCGCCAAGGACTCGGTGCTGGGCATCAACCCGTATGTGAACGTCGTCCTTCACGAAGAGCGGCTCGAAGCCGAGAACGTGATGGAGATCTTCGCCCAGTACGACCTGATCGTGGACGGCACGGACAACTTCGCCACCCGCTATCTCGTCAACGACGCGGCCGTGCTGCTGAACAAGCCGTACGTGTGGGGCTCGATCTACCGCTTCGACGGCCAGGCGTCCGTGTTCTGGTCCGAGCACGGCCCCTGCTACCGCTGCCTCTACCCGGAGCCCCCGCCCCCCGGCATGGTCCCCTCCTGCGCCGAGGGCGGCGTGCTGGGCGTGCTCTGCGCGTCCATCGGCTCCATCCAGGTCAACGAGGCCATCAAGCTCCTCGCCGGCATCGGTGATCCGCTGGTCGGCCGCCTGATGATCTACGACGCCCTGGAGATGCAGTACCGCCAGGTGAAGGTCCGCAAGGACCCCGACTGCGCGGTCTGCGGCGAGAACCCCACCGTCACCGAGCTCATCGACTACGAGGCCTTCTGCGGCGTCGTGTCCGAGGAGGCCCAGGAGGCGGCGCTCGGCTCCACGATCACTCCCCAGCAGCTCAAGGAGTGGATCGACGCCGACGAGAAGATCGAGCTCATCGACGTCCGCGAGCCGAACGAGTACGAGATCGTCTCGATCCCGGGCGCCAAGCTGATCCCGAAGAACGAGTTCCTGATGGGCAGCGCCCTGACCGGCCTCCCGCAGGACAAGCGCATCGTCCTGCACTGCAAGACCGGTGTCCGCAGCGCGGAGGTCCTCGCGGTCCTCAAGTCGGCAGGCTTCGCCGACGCGGTGCACGTGGGCGGCGGCGTGATCGGCTGGGTCCACCAGATCGAGCCCGGGAAGCCGGTCTACTAGGGCGTCGTGAGCCAGGCGGGACTTTCGGCACACGCCCCAGAACACGGCTGAACTGCCGAAGGGGCCGGTCCGCATCGTGCGGACCGGCCCCTTCGTCCGTCTGTACGCCGTCAGGAGCAGGTCTTGCCGTCCGCCGGGACCTTCCCCTCCAGGAAGTACGTGTCCACGATCGAGGTCACGCACGCGCTCTCGCCGTACGCGCCGTGCCCCTCGCCCTTGTTGGTGACCATGATGCCGACGCCGGAACCCAGCTCGTCGGCCATCTTCCGCGCACCCTCGTACGGCGTCGCCGGGTCACCGGTCGTGCCGATCACCAGGATGGGACCCGCGCCCGGGGCACTCGCCTCCGGGGTGTCGTGCTCACCCTCGACCGGCCACTGGGCGCACCAGCCGGCGGTGTCCCAGGCGAGGAACGGGCCGAAGACCGGGGACAGTTCGCTGAACTCGGGCAGCAGCGCCCGGGCCTCGTCCGCTGTGGGCCGCGCCGTGGAGTCGGCACAGGAGATGGCCCGCTGCGAGTGGTTCTGGGTGTCGTAGTGCCCGTTCTCGTCACGGCCGTTGTACGAGTCGGCCAGCTGGAGCAGCCCGTTGCCCGTACGGCCGTTCTCGGCCTCGTCGAGCGCCTCCGTCAGATTCGGCCAGCTGCTGCGGGAGTAGAGCGGGGTCACGATGCCGGTGATGGCGAGCGACTCGTTGAGCATGCGGCCCGTGCTGGTCGGCAGCGGGTTCTTGTCGATCCGCTCCAGCAGCCGGGCGATCCGCTCGGTGCCCGCCTTCGGGTCCTGGCCCCGGTCCTTCAGGTAGTTCTCCAGGGCCCGCTGGAAGCCCGTCGCCTGGTTGCGGGCATGTCCGACCCCGTCGGCCGTCGGGTCGACGACCGCGTCCAGCACGGTGCGTCCCACCTTCTGGGGGAAGAGGTGCGCGTACGTCCCGCCGAGCTCCGTGCCGTACGACATGCCGAAGTAGGAGAGCTTCTTGTCGCCGAACACCTGCCGGATCACGTCCAGGTCGCGGGCGGCGTTCGTCGTCCCCACATGGGGCAGGACCTTGGCGGAGCGGCGCTCGCAGCCCGCGCCGAAGTCCGCGCCGTCCTTGATGAACGCCGCTTCCTCCGCCGCCGTGTCCGGGGTCATGTCGACGCTCCGGTAGGCCTGTTCCTGCTCCTTGTCGGTGCGGCAGTTCACCCCGGCGCTGGCCGCCACCCCACGCGGGTCGAAACTCACCAGGTCGTAGCGGGAGTTGAGGTTGCCGTACGCACTTGCGGCGCGCGGGAGTATGTCGACGCCGGAACCGCCGGGGCCGCCGAAGTTGAAGAGCATCGAGCCGAGCCGCCCGCTCTTGTTCCGGGCCTCCTTGCGGATCAGCGCGATGCCGATCGTCTCACCGGCCGGCTGCGCGTAGTCCAGCGGTACGTCCACCGTCGCGCACCGCCAGCCGGAACCGGGGGCGGTGCCGCCCGCGGGGGCCTTGCAGCGCTTCCAGTCCGGGAGCTGAGAGGTGAGGGACGCGGGCAGCGGGGGCGACTTCGGCGTCTGTGCCGGGGGAGCGGCGGCGGTGGCGGACGGTGAGCCGGGCCGTTCGGACGGCTTGGCGGAATCGGCCGGCTCCGGGCTCGCGGTGCAGCCTGCGAGGGCTCCCGCCGCCAGCAGGGCCGCCCCGGTCAGGGCCACCGCCCGATGAGTCCGTCCATGTACGCGCATGTGCTGGAATCCCTCCCCGAGGCCCGAAGGCGTGGGGGACGCGCCGGGCGGAACAGATGTGCGGCCATGCTAATCGCCCCGTCGGCACGGCGGTTCGGGCCTCAGCCGCACACCGTCCCCGCCGCCGGGACCCTGCCGTTCAGCAGATAGCCGTCGACCGCCCTCTGCACGCAGGCGTCGCCGCTGTTGTAGGCGCCGTGCCCCTCGCCCTCGTACGTCATCTGGATGCCGACGCCCTTGCCCAGTTCCTCGGCCATCGCCTTCGCCCCCTTGTACGGGGTCGCCGGGTCGCCGGTGTTGCCGATGACCAGGACGGGCCGCGCGCCCGGGGCGCTGACGTCCGGGGTGTCCCAGGCGCCCGCGACCGGCCAGCCGGTGCAGCCCAGCAGCCCCCAGCCCAGATAGTCGCCGAACACTGGGGAGACCTTGCGGTATTCGGGGAGCGCGGCCTTCGTCTGCTCCAGGGAGAACCGCTGCTTGGAGTCCGCGCAGCTGATGGCGGTGTTGGCGGCGCCCGAGTTGTCGTAATGACCTTCCTGGGAGCGGCCGTTGTACGAGTCGGCGAGCGCGAGGAGCAGTGCGCCGTCGCCGCCGTCCGCCTCGTCGAGGCCCTGTTCGAGCAGGGGCCAGGTCTCCTGGGAGTAGAGGGCGGAGGCGACGGCGGTGGTGGCCTGCGTCTGGGTCAGCTGCCGGTCGCCGAGGCCGTCGACCGGCTCCTTCTCCAACTGGCCGAGCAGATCGGCGATCCACTGCTCGACCTCCTTGCCGGTGGAACCGGGGAGCGCGCAGTCGTCGCGGCCGGCGCAGTCCGCCGTGAAGCTGTCGAAGGCGAGCTGGAAGCCCCTGGCCTGGGCGAGGGAGGACTGCGCGGAGTCCTGGGTGGGGTCGACCACCGCGTCCAGGACCGCCCGGCCGACGCGGTCGGGGAACAGGTGGGCGTAGACGCCGCCCAGCTCGGTGCCGTACGAGATGCCGAAGTAGTACAGCTGGTCGTCGCCGAGCACCTGGCGCATCAGATCCATGTCGCGGGCGGCGTTCGTCGTGCCGACGAAGGGGAGTTCGGCGCCCGAGTTCTTCTCGCAGTCCGCGATGTACGCCTTCTGGTCGTCGAGCAGTGCCTTCTCCTCGGCGGCGTCGTCGGGGGTGGCGTCCTTCTGGTTGCTGGCGTCGAGCGTCGCGTTGTCCGCGCATTCGACGCCCTCGCTGCGGCCGACCCCGCGCGGGTCGAAGCTCACCAGGTCGTAGCGGGTGCGGAGCTTCTCGTACTCGGTGCCGAAGGAGGGGAGCGTGGCGACGCCGGAGGCGCCGGGGCCGCCGAAGTTGAACAGGAGGGAGCCGATCCGGTTCTCCTGGTTCCTGGCCCTGCCCCGGACCAGTGCCAGCTCCAGTGTCTCGCCGTCGGGCTTCGCGTAGTCGCGCGGCGCGTCCATGAACGCGCACTCCCACACGGTGCCGCCGGGCAGCGGGGAGGGCGAGCCACCGCCGCCCTGAGCCTCGTTCGGGGGCGGACAGGGCTGCCAGTCGAGCTTCTGGGACGACAGCTTCTCCGCCGTCGAGGACGGTGAGGCGGTCGATGCCGTCGAGGGCTCGGACCGGTCCGTACCGCCGCTGTCGTCGCTGTCCGAGCAGGCGGCCAGGGGCAGCAGCACGGTGGCGGTGGCAGCGAGGGCGGCGGCACGCAGGGCGGGGGAAGTCCTCATGAGCCCATCGTGCGGCGGGGCACGGGGGAGCGCGCGGGGCGCGGTCCATGCGAGTGGCGCGGGTGATGCGGGTGGTGCGGGCCGGTCGTGCTCCGGCGGGTGGTGCGCCGTGGTGCGGGCCGGTCGCGTTCCGGCGGGTGGTGTGCCGTGGTGCGGGCGCGCGGGTGGTGCGGGCCGGTCGTGCTCCGGCGGGTGGCGCGGGGGCCGGCGGGTGGCGCGCGGGCCGCGGGGCGGAGTGTGTCTAGAGCTCGCCCTTGCGGGTCAGCTGGTTGAAGCAGATCCAGCCGGGCAGCACCGGCAGCCACAGCGTCATCACGCGGTACAGCAGCACCGCGGGTGCCGCGACCTCCTTCGGCAGGCCGACCGCGATCAGGCCCAGCGTCAGCGCACCCTCGACCGCGCCCATGCCGCCCGGGGTGGGCGCCGCCGACCCCAGGGCGTTCCCGGCGAGGAAGACCACCGCGATGCTCGCGTAACTGAGCTGGGGCACGTCGGGGCCGCTGAAGGCCCGGATCGACGCGTCCAGGCAGAGCACGAACAGGCCGGTCAGCAGCAGCATGCCGCCGATGCCGGTGAGCAGCTTCTGCGGGCGCTGCACGACGTCCAGCATGCGCGGGACGACTCCGGCGAACAGCGACCGCACCCGCGTCACCACGAACTTCCGCAGGAACGGGATCGCGGTCACCACCAGCACCAGCACCGCGACCGTGAGCAGCCCGGCGATGACCGTACGGGACGGGGTGAGGGAGTCCGGGGTCTTCTCGGTACCGGTCAGATAGCCGAACAGCGCCAGCAGCAGGATGTGGCAGCCGAGCCCGAACAACTGGGAGGCGCCGACACTCGCGACGGCCAGCCCGGGGCGCACCCCGGACCGTTGCAGGAAGCGGGTGTTCAGTGCCACACCGCCGACCGCCGCCGGAGCGACGATCTTCACGAACGAGCCGGCCACCTGTGCCAGCACGGTCTTGCCGAACGGCACCCGCTCCGGCACGAAGCCCAGCAGGCTCATCGCCGCCGCGACATAGCTGAGGGCCGAGAAGCCCAGGGCGGCCGCCACCCAGCCCCACTCCGCCTCCTCGACGACCGTGCCGAAGTCGGCCTGGGTGACCTGGGAGATCAGGAAGTACGCGGCGATGGAACCGGCGATGAAGCTGAGGAGGGTACGGGGCTTGATGCGTTCGAGGCGGACCGGTTCGACCGGTGCCTGCGGCCGGATCAGCAGCACCTCGCGGCGGATCTGGGTGAGCAGATCCTCCTCGCGGGCCTCCTCCAGCGCATCGTCGATGGCCCGCTTCTCGGCCTGCTTCTCGTTGCGCAGCGACTTGCGGTCCGCCTTGCGGTCACCGGCGGACGCCGCCGCCCCGCCGTCCGCCGCGGCCGCCGAGGCCTCGCCCGTACGCAGCTGCTTGGCCGCGTGGGAGGCCTCCAGCACCGCGTCGCGCTCGCGCTGCGAACGCTCCCGGGCGATCCTGCGCAGCGCCGCCCGGGTGGAGCGGCTCAGGGCGATCGGCTGGAGCAGGGGCAGTGAGTCGGCGACGGCGTCCGGCCCGAGCACGGCGAGTGCCCCGGCGACGGACCGCTCGGCGCCCACCCGCAGCCCGAGGGTGGTGAGCAGCTGGGCGACGTCCATGCGCAGGACCAGGTCCCCGGCCGCGATCTCACCGCCGCGCAGATCGGTGACGAACGCCTTGCCGTCGCGGTCCACCAGGATCGCGTCGCCGGTGAGCCTGCGGTGGGCGATCCGGCGGGACTGGAGGGCCTTCACCTGACGCCAGGCGCTGCGCACCAGGTCGTCGGTGATCTCCTCGTCCTCCATCGCGTCCAGGGAACGGCCGCCGATGTGCTCGTACACGAGCATCACCGCGTCGGGCCCCAGCTCGGAGGTGGCGATCAGCTTGGGCGCGTTGGCCCCGGCGGCGATCGCCGCGTAGGCGAGCAGCGCCTCCTGCTCCAGGGCCTGGCGCAGCGACTGGATGGACCGGCGCTGGGTGATGCCGCGCAGGGTGAGCCTGCGCCACACCCGGTAGAAGAACCCCTGGGCCTGCTGCTCACGGTCGACGACCGTCACATCGAGCGGCGGCCCGTCCTCCAGGGTGACCAGATAGCGCCGCCCCCGGTCGTTCTGGTCGGCGTTGTCGGGGGTGTCCTCGGCGCGCATCGCGGCGACCGGCCGGAAGCCGACATGGCGCAGACCCGCCATCAGGTGCTGCCCGGTCGGCCGCACATTGGGCGAGCCGACCGCGTACAGCGTGCCGTAGGCGACGGTCCAGCCGATCAGCACGGTGAGGATGATCGAGAACGGGGTGGTGTAGCCGCTGACCAGCATCGCGAACGCGTCCAGGAGCAGCACCACCCACAGCACGACCCGCCAGCGCGGCCGTCTCGCCATCCCGACCGCGGTCATATAGGCGATGACGGGGGCGAGGTAGCCGTGCACGGGATCGGTGAGGCCGTCACCCGGCTGTGGCTGGGTCAGCGCGTCCTGGATGGTGCCGGGGGCCGAACCGGAGACCCAGAGGTCGGTGGCGAGGGTGACGCCGTGGGCGAGCACGGCGGCGAGCACCCCGTCCGCGATGCGCAGGCCGTCACGTTTGACCAGGCGTTCGATGGCGAAGGCGACCGGGACGAGCAGCACGGCGATGCTGGACACCAGCCCGGCGATCTTGATCAGCAGATCGGGGGCCTGTTCCGTGCCCTTGGAGATGTCGTCCTCAAGGCCGGTGGTGGTGCCCTGGGCGAAGGCGGAGATGGTGAACAGGACGATGATCGCGAGGATCCCGACGAGGAGCCGCAGGAGGTCGGAGGGGCGGTGCACCCGGGCGGGCAGCAGCGGCTCGTCGCCGGAGACCCGGTCGGTCAGCTCCGCCCCGGCGCCGGCGAGGGTCGAACCGGCCAGGTGCTCCCGCTCCGGCTCCCGCTCCGGCTCCCGCTCGGTGGCAGGTGCCGGTGACAGTGCCGGAGCCGCGTCCGGGGCGGTGTCACGGGGGGTCTCCCCGGTGGTTCCCGGCGCGTCGGGGCGCGGCTCGGCATCAGAGGCGTCCGCCGCCTTCGGTGGCTGCACGCCCTGCTCCTTCGTCGCCTCTGAATGATCTTCGTGTTCTCGTATCACCGGTCACCGCCCGCATGATGGTGGCACGGCACGCAGACAGAGGGGGGCATCAGGGTGCATCGCGCAGGTGCGAGATGCGCAAGATACGCTCCTTTGTGCCTGCTCGCACGCTCCGTGTCCGGACGGACACGGATCCGGCGGCACTGTCGGTGGCGTACGGCAGGATGGAGCGGATGAGCCAGAACCGGATGAGCGAAGACGGGGCGGCCGGGGACGGGGCGGCCGGGGACCGGGAGGGCGGGCGCGCTTCCGGCGCCGCCCCGGCCGGTGCCGAGCTGCCGGAGTACGCGGAGCGGGTCCTCGACGTCGCCGACCTGATCCCGCCCGGCCGCGTCATGACGTACGGCGATATCGCGGAGTGGCTGGGTGACGGCGGCCCGCGGCAGGTCGGCCGGGTCATGGCGCTGTACGGCTCCGCGGTGCCGTGGTGGCGTGTGGTGCGGGCCGACGGGGCGCTGCTCCCCGGCCATGAACTGCGGGCGCTGGACCACTACCGCGAGGAGGGGACCCCGCTCCGCGAGGCGTCGCGCGGCGCCGCCGGGCATGTGCCGCGCCTCGACATGAGACGCGCGCGCTGGGACGGCGTGACCGGTGCGGCCGACGTCACCGGTACGGGCGACGAGGCCCACGGTGCGGGCAGGGGCGAGGAAGCTCACACCTGACAGCTTCCGCCATCCGGCCCTCCCAGCGGCGGTGCCGGGCCCGTACGGGAAACGCGTCGCCGTCACGGAACCGGCCGGTCCCGTGGGCCCGGACGGCTCCACCGGCCGTACGGACATCCCCCGTCCGATACGTGACGAGGGACGCAGCGGACTCGCTGCCTCCCGCGCCACCGCTGGCGTAGCGTCGTCAACGCGCGGCACGCTCCGCCCCTCTCCTCACCAGTACACCCACCAGGACCGGCGACCCACGTGAGTTCCTCCTTCTCCACCCGGCACAGTCCGCACCGTGAGTCACGGCAGCGGACCCCGGGCGCGTACCGACTGGTGCGTACCCCGCCGGGCTCCGTGGCTCCCCCCCTCCTGGACGCGAGCCAACGCGCGGTGGTTGACCACCGGGGCGGCCCGCTGCTGGTCCTCGCCGGACCGGGCACGGGCAAGACCACCACGCTCGTCGAGGCGGTGGCGGCGCGGGTGACGGCGGGTGCCGACCCGGCCCGCATCCTGGTCCTCACCTTCAGCCGCAAGGCGGCCGTGGAACTGCGCGACCGGATGGCGGCCCGGCTCGGCGCCGCCCGGGGCCCGCAGGCCACCACGTTCCACTCGTACTGCTACGCCCTGGTCCGGGCCCATCAGGACGCCGATCTCTTCGCCGATCCGCTGCGTCTGCTGTCCGGCCCGGAACAGGACGTCACCGTCCGCGAGCTGCTGGCCGGTCAGCTCGACCTGGAGAAGGCGGGCCTCGCCCACGTCCGCTGGCCGGACGAGCTGCGGGCCTGTCTGACCACCCGCGGGTTCGCCGACGAGGTGCGCGCGGTGCTGGCCCGCAGCCGCGAGCTGGGCCTCGGCCCGGACGCGCTGGCCGCCTTCGCGCGCCGTACCGGCCGCCCGGACTGGAGCGCGGCGGCGCAGTTCCTCGCGGAGTACCTGGACGTGCTCGACGCCCAGGGCGTCCTGGACTACGCGGAGCTGGTGCACCGCGCGGTGCTGCTCGCCGAGCGCCCCGAGGTGTCGGCGCTGCTGGCGGGGCAGTACGACGCGGTGTTCGTCGACGAGTACCAGGACACGGACCCGGCGCAGGTTCGGCTGCTGCACGCGCTGGCCGGCAACCGGGGCCGCGGTCCCGGCCGGGGCGGCGGCCGGACCCTGGTCGCCTTCGGCGACCCGGACCAGTCGATCTACACCTTCCGGGGCGCCGATGTGAACGGCATCCTCGACTTCCCCGAAGCCTTCCGGCGCGCCGACGGGGAGCCCGCCCCCGTCGGTGTCCTCACCACGTCGCGCCGCTCGGGCGCCGGACTCCTCGCCGCGACCCGGCTGCTCACCCGCCGGATGCCGCTGACCCGGCTCCCGTCCGGGAAGGTGCGCGCCCACCGCGAGCTCGCCGCCGTCCGCGAGGGCGGACGCGTCGAGACGTACACCTTCCCGACCGCGTCCACGGAGCTCGACAACATCGCGGACCTGCTGCGCCGCGCGCACCTGGAGGACGGGGTGCCGTGGCACGAGATGGCCGTGCTGGTACGGGCCGGAGGCCGCTCGATCCCCGCCGTCCGCCGTGCTCTGACCTCCGCCGGGGTGCCCCTGGAGGTGGACGGCGACGACGTGGCGCTGCGCCATGAACCCGCGCTCGCCCCGCTCCTGACCGCGCTGCGGGCCGTGGCCACGGCCGCGCTCCAGAGTCCGGCCGAGGACGGGGGCACGGAGGCGGAGGAGGCCGGAATCCGCACGGAGACCGACGCCGCCGGCGCCCACACGGAGACTGCCGGCGCCGACACCCGCACGGAGACCGACGCCGCCGGCGCCCGCACGGAGACTGTCGGCGCCGACACTCACACCGAGACCGAGACCGAGACCGAGACCGAGACCGAGACCGAGACCGAGACCGACACCGACACCGCCGACACCCACACCGAGACCGACACCCACGCGGCTCCCGGCCGGGGGGACGCGCAGGCCGCAGGTGCTGCCGCCCCCCGGGGACGGACGACCTGGCTGGACACCGAGACGGCCCTCACCCTCCTCACCTCCCCCCTCGGCTCCATGGACGCCGCCGATCTGCGCCGGCTCGGCCGGGCCCTGCGCGACGAGGAACGGGCCGCCGGGAACCGGGTTCCCGCGCCCTCCGGCGAACTGCTCGCCCGCGCACTCGCCGAGCCCGAACGCCTCGTCACGCACGACCCCGCGTACGCCCGCGGAGCCCAGCGCCTCGGCGCGCTCCTGCGCAAGGCCCGGGAGCTCCTCGAAGGCGGCGGCACCGCGGAGGAGGCCCTGTGGACCCTGTGGAACGGCACCCCCTGGCCGGGCAGACTGGAGCGGGCCGCGCTGCGCGGCGGCGCGGCCGGCCGCAACGCCGACCGTGATCTCGATGCCGTCTGCGGTCTCTTCGACACCGCCGCGCGCGCCGAGGAACGCACCGGCGGACGCGGGGCGCTCAACTTCCTGGAGGAGGTCGACGCCCAGGACATCGCCGCGGACACCCTGTCCGGGCGTACGGTGCGCCCCGACGCCGTACGCCTGATGACCGCGCACCGCTCCAAGGGCCTGGAATGGCGACTGGTCGTCATCGCCGGAGTGCAGGAGGGGCTCTGGCCCGACCTGCGCCGCCGGGGTTCCCTGCTGGAGGCGGACCGGATCGGCCGCGACGGCCTGGCAGAACCCCTCACGCCCGGTGCCCTGCTCGCCGAGGAACGCCGCCTCTTCTACGTCGCCGCGACCCGCGCCCGCGAACGCCTCGTCGTCACCGCCGTCAAGGCACCCGCCGACGACGGCGACCAGCCGTCCCGCTTCCTCACCGAGCTGGGGGTCGAGCCCCGCGATGTCACCGGCCGGCCCCGCCGCCCTCTCGCCGTCGCCGCGCTCGTCGCCGAACTCCGCGCCACGACGGTCGACCCCGGCGCTTCCGACGCCCTGCGCGACGCCGCCGCCCACCGGCTCGCCCGGCTCGCCGCGCTCACGGACGACGAGGGGCAGCCGCTCGTCCCCGCGGCCCATCCGTACCGGTGGTGGGGCCTGTACGAGCCGACCCGCTCCGCCGTACCGCTGCGCGACCGCGACCAGCCCGTCGCGCTCTCCGGCAGCGCTCTCGACCAGCTCGCCAACACCTGCTCCCTCCAGTGGTTCCTGGGGCGCGAGGTGAAGGCGGACGCCCCGGCGACCGCCGCGCAGGGCTTCGGCAACGTCGTCCACGTACTCGCGGACGAAGTGGCCTCCGGCCGCACCCCCGCCGACCTGGACGTCCTCATGGAACGCCTCGACTCCGTCTGGAACGGGCTGGTCTTCGACGCGCCGTGGAAGTCCGAGCAGGAGAAGGGCCAGGCCCGCGCCGCCCTCGAACGCTTCCTGCGCTGGCACGTCCTGGACCGGTCCGGCCGCACCCCCGCCGCCAGTGAGCACGGCTTCGACGTGACGCTCGAAGCGGGCGAGTACGCGGTCCGCATCCGGGGCTCCATGGACCTGGTCGAGCAGGATGCCGAGGGCCGGGCGTACGTCGTCGACTTCAAGACCGGCAAGCAGTCACCGACGAAGGACGAGGTGGCCGCCCACCCCCAGCTCGCCGTGTATCAGCTGGCCGTCCGGGAAGGCGCCCTCGACGATGTCTTCGACGGGCGGCGGCCGGACTCCGGCGGAGCCGAACTCGTCCAGCTGCGCCAGCCCGCCCCCAAGAAGGAGGGCGGCGACGCCCATCCCAAGGTCCAGGCCCAGGAACCGCTGTCGGGCGAGTGGGTCTCCGACCTGCTGGCGACGGCGGCCGGCCGGGTCCTGGACGAACGGTTCACGCCCACGACCGGCCAGCACTGCACCCACTGCACCTTCCGGGCCTCGTGCAGCGCGCAGCCGGAGGGCCGTCAGGTCGTGGAGTAGTCCTGAAGCAGTCCTGAAGCAGTCGTGACGTAGGGGAGCAGGGAGTATACGGAGCAGGGGCGCGGGAGGCCGAAGCGGGGAACGGCGGAGCCGGAGCAGGGGAACGGGCGCCGGAGGACCGGCAGGTTGTCAGTGGTGTCCGGACGTTGTCAGTGTGTCCGGTTACCGTTCTGGGGTGTCCTCACGTCTCACCGATCCCGAGCAGCTCAAGGAGCTCCTGGGGATTCCCTTCACTCCGGAGCAGATGGCCTGCATCACGGCGCCGCCCGCCCCGCAGGTGATCGTGGCCGGAGCCGGCTCGGGGAAGACCACGGTGATGGCGGCCCGCGTGGTCTGGCTGGTCGGGACCGGACAGGTCGCCCCCGAGCACGTCCTCGGCCTGACCTTCACCAACAAGGCGGCGGGCGAACTGGCCGAGCGGGTCCGCAAGGCCCTGGTCGCCGCCGGGGTCACCGACCCGGAGACCATCGACCCCGACCATCCGCCGGGCGAGCCCAGCATCTCCACGTACCACGCCTTCGCCGGCCGTCTCCTGACCGAACACGGTCTGCGCATCGGGCTCGAACCCACCACCCGCCTCCTGGCCGACGCCACCCGCTACCAGCTCGCCGCCCGGGTGCTGCGCGAGGCCCCCGGCCCGTATCCGGCACTGACCAGGTCGTTCCCCACCCTGGTCAGTGATCTGCTGGCCCTCGACGCCGAGCTGGCCGAACACCTCGTACGCCCCGAGGAGCTCGCGCGCCACGACACCGGTCTCCTCCGCACGCTGGAGACGGCCAGGCTCACCAACGCCGAGCTGCGCAAGATCCCCGAGACGGCCGCGGCCCGCCGCGAGCTCCTCGGACTGACCGAGCGGTACCGCACCGCCAAGCGCGGCCGGGACCTCCTCGACTTCGGCGACCAGATCGCCCTCTCCGCCGAGCTGGCCCTCACCCGGCCCGAGACCGGCGCCCTCCTCCGCGAGGAGTTCCGGGTCGTCCTGCTCGACGAGTACCAGGACACCTCCGTCGCCCAGCGCCTGCTGCTCTCCGCCCTCTTCGGCAACGGCCCCGAAGGAGCGACCGGCCACGCGGTGACCGCCGTCGGCGACCCCTGCCAGGCGATCTACGGCTGGCGCGGTGCCTCCGTCGCCAACCTCGACGACTTCCCCCTCCACTTCCCGCACCCCGACGGCACCCCCGCCACCCGCTACAGCCTCAGCGAGAACCGCCGCAGCGGCGGTCGTCTCCTGCACCTCGCCAACGGCCTCGCCGACCCGCTGCGGGCCATGCACGAAGGCGTCGAGGCACTGCGCCCCGCCCCCGGGGCCGAGCGTGACGGCACCGTGCGCTGCGCCCTGCTGCCCACCCACACCGAAGAGATCGACTGGCTCGCCGACTCGCTCGCCCATCTCGTCAGGACGGGCACACCGCCCGGCGAGATCGCCGTACTGTGCCGCACCGCCGGGGACTTCCCGCAGATCCAGGCCGCGCTCGTCGCCCGCGACATCCCGGTCGAGGTCGTCGGCCTCTCCGGACTCCTGCACCTGCCGGAGGTCGCGGATCTCGTCGCCGTCTGCGAAGTCCTCCAGGATCCGGGGGCCAACGCCGCCCTGGTCCGGCTGCTCACCGGACCGCGCTGGCGGATCGGGCCCCGTGACCTCGCGCTGCTCGGCCGCCGCGCCCGCCTGCTCGTCCACCACGCCGCCCACGCCGACGACGAGGACTTCGACCCAGACCGCCGCCTCGCGGAGGCCGTCGAAGGCATCGACCCGGCCGAGGTGATCTCGCTCGCCGACGCCCTGGACACCTTCCTGGTCACGGGCGACGGCCAGGACGACGGACTGCCGTTCTCCGCGGAGGCCCGCGTCCGCTTCGCCCACCTCGCCCGTGAGCTGCGCGATCTACGGCGTTCGCTGGCCGACCCCCTCATGGACGTACTGCACCGGGTCCTCGCCGCCACGGGCCTCGAAGTCGAGCTCTCCGCCTCCCCGCAGGCCCTCGCCGCCCGCCGCCGTGAGACCCTCGCCAACTTCCTCGACACGGCGGCGGGCTTCGCGGCCCTCGACGGCGAGGCCACCCTGCTGGCCTTCCTCGGCTTCCTGCGCACCGCCGCGCAGTACGAGAAGGGCCTGGACAACGCCCTGCCCGGCGGTGAGAACACCGTCAAGGTCCTCACCGCCCACAAGTCCAAGGGCCTGGAGTGGGACGTCGTCGCCGTTCCCGGACTGGTCACCGGGCAGTTCCCCAGCACCCAGTCGCGGGACGCCTGGACCTCGCAGTCCAAGGTGCTGCCGCACGCCCTGCGCGGAGACGCCGCCACCCTTCCGGAGATTCCCTCCTTCGACGCCAAGGGCCTCAAGGCGTTCAAGG
This sequence comes from Streptomyces sp. NBC_00654, assembly GCF_026341775.1. Classification (NCBI taxonomy): domain Bacteria; kingdom Bacillati; phylum Actinomycetota; class Actinomycetes; order Kitasatosporales; family Streptomycetaceae; genus Streptomyces; species Streptomyces sp. NBC_00654. The sequence continues at coordinate 1,710,256 of NZ_JAPEOB010000001.1, forward strand.
AGGAGATGAAGGAGCACCAGCACACCGAGGAGCTCCGCCTCGGCTATGTCACCTTCACCCGCCCCCGCACGCTGCTCCTCGGCTCCGGCCACTGGTGGGGGCCGACCCAGAAGAAGACGCGCGGCCCGTCCGCCTTCCTCCACGCCCTGTACGAGCACTGCGCCGCCGGATACGGCGAGATCGAGGCCTGGGCGGACGAACCGGCCGACGACGAGGAGAACCCGGCGCTGGCTGAGCGGGACACCGATCAGGCCTGGCCGCTCCCGCTGGACGGCACCGCCCTGGCCCGCCGCCGCGCCGCCCGGGACACGGTGCTGGCCCACCTGGAGTCCCTGGCCGCCGCCGGCCCCGTACCCCCGGCCGGCGTTCCTTCCGAGCCGTCCTTCGACGACCCGTTCCCGGAACCGTACGACGACCGGGACCCGGACCCGTACGGCGATCCGTTCGCAGACCCGTTCGACGACCCAGTAGGAGGGGAGGACGTGGATGTGGACGTGGACGTGGACTGGGACGACCTTCCGGCCGAGCGCCCTGCGGCCCCGCACGTCCCCGCCGCGCGCCACGGTGACGACGGAGACCCGGTCCGCCCGGGACCGCTCACCCCGGAGGAGTCGCGCACCCTCGCCTCCTGGGACCGGGACCTGGACGCCCTGGCGGGCGAACTGCGCCGCGCCCGCGCCACCGTGCGCGATGTCCTCGTACCCGCGTCGCTCTCCGCCACCCAGCTGCTGCGCCTGGCCGAGGACCCCGACGCCTTCGCCCAGGAGCTGGCCCGGCCGATGCCGCGCCCGCCGCAGCCCGCTGCCCGCCGCGGCACCCGCTTCCACGCCTGGGTCGAGTCCCGGTTCGAGGAGCTGCCGCTGCCCATGCTCGGCCCCGACGAACTGCCCGGCGGGGACGGGCGCGACACGGAGATCGCCGACGAACGGGATCTCGCCGCGCTCAAGGAGGCGTTCGGGCGCACGGAGTACGCCCGCCGCACCCCGTACCGAGTGGAGACCCCGTTCCAGATCACGCTGGCGGGCCGGGTGATCCGGGGCCGTATCGACGCGGTCTACCGCACGGATGACACCTACGAGATCGTCGACTGGAAGACCGGCCGCCACCGCACGGCCGATCCGCTCCAGCTCGCGGTCTACCGCCTCGCCTGGGCGGAGCTGCACGATCTGCCGCTCGACTCGGTCACCGCGACGTTCCTCTACGTACGCAGCGGGGAGAGCGTCCGCCCCACCGGGCTGCCCGGCAGGGCGGAGCTGGAGCGGATCCTCCTGGACGAGCCACCCCCGCGGGGCCGATAGGCTCAACAGCATGAGCGACACCCCGGACAGCGCCGTCCGTACGTACACCGAGCAGCACCGCACAGCCTTCCTCGACGACCTCGCCGCGTGGCTGCGCATCCCGTCCGTATCCGCGCAGCCGGAGCACGACGGGGACGTACGGCGCAGCGCCGAGTGGCTGGCCGCCAAGTTCAAGGAGACCGGCTTCCCGGTCGCCGAGATCTGGGAGACCCCCGGCGCCCCGGCGGTCTTCGCCGAATGGCCCTCCGACGACCCGGACGCACCGACCGTCCTCGTCTACGGCCATCACGATGTGCAGCCCGCGGCCCGCGAGGACGGCTGGGACACCGACCCGTTCGAGCCGGTGATCCGCGACGGCCGGATGTACGGGCGCGGCGCGGCCGACGACAAGGGCCAGGTGTTCTTCCACACCCTGGGCGTCCGGGCCCACCTCGCCGTCACCGGCCGGACCAGCCCCGCCGTCCACCTCAAGTTCCTGATCGAGGGCGAGGAGGAGTCGGGGTCGCCGCACTTCCGCGCCCTGGCCGAACAGCGGGCCACCCGCCTCGCCGCCGACGCGGTGATCGTCTCCGACACCGGCATGTGGGACGAGACGACCCCGACCGTCTGCACCGGGATGCGCGGCCTGGCCGAGTGCGAGATCGAGCTGTACGGCCCCGCGCAGGACATCCACTCCGGTTCGTTCGGCGGTGCCGTCCCCAACCCGGCGACCGCCATGGCCCGCCTCGTCGCGGCCCTCCACGACGATCAGGGACGCGTCGCCGTCCCCGGCTTCTACGACGGTGTGGCGGAGCTCACCGACACCGAGCGGGCCCTCTTCGCCGAGCTGCCGTTCGACGAGGCCACCTGGCTGCGTACGGCCGGGTCGCGGGCCGCGCACGGCGAGGCCGGCTACTCCACGCTGGAGCGCATCTGGGCCCGCCCCACCGCCGAGGTCAACGGCATCGGCGGCGGCTACCAGGGCGCGGGCAGCAAGACGATCATCCCTTCCTCGGCCATGGTGAAGATCAGCTTCCGGCTGGTCGCGGGCCAGGAGCCGGAGCACGTCCAGCAGGCGGTGCGGGCCTGGGCGCAGACGCGGATCCCGGACGGTGTCCGGCACCGCATCACGTTCTCGCCCGCGACCCGCCCCTGTCTGACCCCGCTGGACCACCCCGCCCTCCAGGCCGTGGCCCGCGCGATGGGCAAGGCCTTCGGCAAGAAGATCCTCTTCACCCGTGAAGGAGGCTCGGGCCCGGCCGCGGATCTCCAGGACGTCCTCGGCGCACCCGTCCTCTTCCTCGGCATCTCCGTGCCGTCCGACGGCTGGCACGCCCCCAACGAGAAGGTCGAACTGGATCTTCTGCTCAAGGGCGTGGAGACGACCGCCCATCTGTGGGACGAGCTGAGGGGCTCGCTGCCCGCGGCACTCCGCTGAATCCTCTGAACACCCGATCCATCCCGGGGGAGTAGGAAGCACCTGTGAGCACCTTCGACAACGCCACCGCAGACCGCCCGATCGGTCTCACCGCGCCCAGCGGCATCGACCGCGCGGCACATCACCGCCTCGACGAGGCCTGGCTGTCCGTCGCCTGGAGCCACCCGACGACAAGGGTCTTCGTCGTCTCGGGCGGGCAGGTGCTGATCGACGACACCGCCGACGGCGGCACCGAGATCGTCATGACTCCGGCCTTCGAGGCGCCGGTCACCGAGACCCACCGCTACTTCCTCGGCACCGACGAGGACGGCGTCAGCTACTTCGCACTCCAGAAGGACTCCCTGCCCGGCCGCATGGACCAGTCGGCGCGCCCGGCGGGCCTGCGCGAGGCAGGACTGCTCCTCGGCCCCCGCGACGCGGGTCTGATGGTGCACGCGGTCGCCCTGGAGAACTGGCAGCGTCTGCACCGCTTCTGCTCCCGCTGCGGAGAGCGCACCGTGATCGCGGCGGCCGGGCACATCCGCCGCTGCCAGGCCTGCGGCGCGGAGCACTACCCGCGTACCGACCCGGCCGTGATCATGCTGGTCACGGACGACCAGGACCGCGCCCTGCTCGGCCGCCAGGTGCACTGGCCGGAGGGCCGCTTCTCGACGCTCGCCGGTTTTGTGGAGCCGGGGGAGTCGATCGAGCAGTCCGTGGCGCGCGAGGTGTACGAGGAGGCGGGCGTCACGGTCGGCGAGGTCGAGTACATCGCCAGTCAGCCCTGGCCCTTCCCGTCCAGCCTGATGCTCGGTTTCATGGCGCGGGCGACCTCGTCGGAGATCAATGTGGACGGCGAGGAGATCGAGGAGGCCCGCTGGTTCTCCCGCGAGGACCTCACGGCCGCCTTCGAGTCGGGCGAGATCCTGCCCCCGTTCGGCATCTCGATCGCGGCCCGCTTGATCGAGCTCTGGTACGGCAAGCCGCTGCCGAGGCCCGGAACCGCGACCCGGAAGAACTGACCCGGGCCGGTCCCTTCCCGGTCGACGCGGGCGGAGCACGGCCCGACCGGAGCACGGCCCGCTCGGAAACGGGCCCGCTCGGAACCCGGCCCGCTCGGAACCCGGCCCGCTCGGAACCCGACCGCCCCCAGCACACGACTGCCCCCTGCGGCGGGTGCCGAAGGGGGCAGACCGGTGGAGCCGGCGCCGGAGCTGGAGCGTCAGGCGGCCAGGGCCTGCTTCACCTGGGCCAGCGAGGGGTTCGTCATGACCGACTCGGTGCCGGAGGGCGCGACGATGAGAAGCGTCGGAACCGTCTGGTTTCCGCCATTCGCCTTCTCGACGAACGCCGCCGACTCCGGGTCCTGCTCGATGTTGACCTCGGTGTACGCGATGCCTTCGCGGTCCATCTGACCCTTCAGCCGGCGGCAGTAGCCGCACCACGTGGTGCTGTACATCGTCACAGTGCCCGGCATGTCGCTGGTGCTCCTCTGTCTCGTCCGGCTCGCTGCACAAGCCGGCGGCTGAAAAATATGTGCGTTCCCGCACGGTCTGAACGCACGGGACCCGCCCACCATTCCCGCGGCGGCCGGGCACGGGCCGGGTAAGGCCCATGGGGAGGCCCGGTACGGCCCGGGAGAGGCCCGGGGCGACGGAGGGCCGGTAGCCCGGGAACCAGTACGACAGAAACACCACCCCTGTGGACAACTTCCGCACCCGCCCCGTGCGACCTGGCAGCATGGCGGGGTGACAGCAGCAACGCACTCCACCCTCTTCCCCCAGGTTCCCGAGTCGCCGGACGCGGTGCTCGACGGGCTCGACCCCGAGCAGCGCGAGGTGGCCCTGGCCCTGCACGGACCCGTGTGTGTGCTGGCCGGAGCCGGTACGGGCAAGACGCGGGCGATCACGCATCGCATCGCGTACGGGGTGCGGGCCGGGATCCTCCAGCCGACGACCGTGCTTGCCGTCACGTTCACCAACCGGGCCGCGGGGGAGATGCGGGGCCGCCTCCGGCAGCTCGGCGCCACGGGGGTGCAGGCCCGGACCTTCCACTCCGCGGCGCTGCGCCAGCTCCAGTACTTCTGGCCGAAAGTAGTCGGTGGCGAGCTGCCCCGGCTGCTGGAACGCAAGGTGCAACTGGTCGCCGAGGCGGCGGCCCGCTGCCAGATCCGGCTCGACCGCAATGAGCTGCGGGACGTCACGAGCGAGATCGAGTGGGCCAAGGTCACCCAGACCGTGCCCGCCGACTACCCGGCGGCGGTGGCCAAGACCCAGCGGGACGCCCCGCGCGACCCGGCGGAGCTCTCCCAGATCTACGCGATGTACGAGCAGCTGAAGCGAGACCGCTCAGTGATCGACTTCGAGGACGTGCTCCTCCTCACCGTCGGCATCCTCCAGGACCGGCACGACATCGCCGACCACGTGCGCGGTCAGTACCAGCACTTCGTGGTCGACGAGTACCAGGACGTCAGCCCGCTCCAGCAGCGTCTGCTCGACCTCTGGGTCGGCGACCGGGACAATCTGTGTGTCGTCGGCGACGCCAGCCAGACGATCTACTCCTTCACCGGGGCCACCCCCGATCATCTGCTGAACTTCCGCACCCGCCATCCCCACGCGACGCTGGTCAAGCTGGTGCGCGACTACCGCTCCACCCCACAGGTCGTCCACCTCGCCAACGGCCTGCTCAGTCACGCCCGCGGCAAGGCGGCCGAGCACCGGCTCGAACTGGTCTCGCAGCGCGACAAGGGCCCCGAACCCTCCTACACGGAGTACGCGGACGAACCCACCGAGGCCGAGGGCACCGCCCGCCGCATCCGCGACCTGATCGCCGCGGGCGTCCCGGCCGGTGAGATCGCCGTGCTCTACCGGGTCAACTCGCAGTCCGAGGTCTATGAACAGGCGCTCGCGGACGCGGGTGTGCCCTACCAGCTGCGTGGCGCGGAGCGGTTCTTCGAGCGCGCGGAGGTACGGGAGGCGGGCATGGCGCTGCGGGGCGCGGCGCGCGCCGGGGGCAACGACTCGCTGCTCGACCTGGCGGAGGGCCTGCCTTCCCAGGTGCGTGCGGTGCTTTCCACCAAGGGCTGGACCAGCAGGCCGCCCGCCGGCTCCGGAGCGGTGCGGGACAAGTGGGAGTCCCTGGCCGCGCTGGTACGGCTCGCCGAGGACTTCGAGGCGGCCAGGCCCGGGGCGACCCTCTCCGACCTGGTCATGGAGCTCGACGAACGGGCCGCGGCCCAGCACGCCCCCACGGTCCAGGGAGTCACCCTCGCCTCGCTGCACTCGGCGAAGGGCCTGGAATGGGACGCCGTGTTCCTGGTCGGCCTCACCGAGGGCATGATGCCGATCGCGTACGCCAAGACCGACGAGCAGGTCGAGGAGGAGCGGCGCCTGCTGTACGTCGGGGTCACCCGGGCCCGCTTCCACCTCTCGCTGTCCTGGGCGGTTTCCCGTTCGCCCGGCGGCCGCGCGAGCCGTCGTCCGAGCCGCTTCCTCAACGGGCTGCGGCCCGGCTCCGCGACGCCCGGCGCCCGGGGCGGCGGTGCGGGGGGCGCGGGCGGCATCGACCGCGGCTCCGGTACGGCCGGCGGCGGTCAGGCGCCGGTGGTCCGGCGGAAGCACCGGGGCCCCGTGCGCTGCCGGGTCTGCGGCAGGACGCTCACCGAGGCCGGTGAGATGAAGCTGATGCGCTGCGAGGACTGCCCGTCCGACATGGACGAGGCGCTGTACGAGCGTCTGCACGGCTGGCGCGCGGGCCAGGCGAAGGAGCTGGGGCAGCCCGCCTACTGTGTGTTCACCGACAAGACCCTGATGGCGATCGCCGAGGCGGTCCCGGGCAGTGAGGGCGAGCTGGTCGTCATCGCCGGAGTCGGCAACCGGAAGCTGATCCGCTTCGGGGCCGATGTCCTGGCCATCTGCGCAGGTGAAGCGGTGGATGAGGAAGGCGGGAAGAGTGACGGGGAGCAGTGAGGAAAACTCGTCGAGAAAATAGTTTGCGCCTGCCCCAGTCATCACCATAGGTTCTTAACCACGGGAACAGCGTCTTCTCTGAAGCCCTGATTCCGTGCTGTACTTATCCGAATACGCAGGACCGGTTCCGGCCGGTCCCCTGAGACGCCGAGAGGAGGCGATTCCTGTGATCAGCATCACCAACACCATCAAAATGACCGATCGCTCGGTCGTCTCCGCCTGCTCGCTCGGCCTCGCCTGCTCTTCGGAATCCTCGCTTCGTGGCACCGGTCTGTCCGGCATCTCCATCTCCGCCGTCAGCCCGCTGTCCCCGGCAAGCCTCCCCGTGACGCGGGATCGCAATGAGCGACCGATCCAGGCACCGGCGGCAGCAGTAGCGAAGGCGACACAGGCTCAGGCCTATGCCTTTGCGGCAGTCGGTGCCGGAGCCAAGCAGCAGACGACGCAGCACCACACGATGTGGGCCTTCCGTGGGCCTGAACCCTGGAGTGATCCAGCCTGATCCAGCATCAGGCCGGCGCCTTCAGGGCCGCGGAACCCCACTCGGGATCCGCGGCCCTTTTGTTTTGTCCGAACGGATGAGACGCGACGAAGGAGCCTCGGGACAAGCAGTACCTGGTACCAGCCGCCAACCGGCCAACAGGCCGGCACGACCAGACGAGGACACCACCCACCGTGCAACTCGAAGCGCACGCCCCGTCCGTACCGCCTTCCGACACGATCTCCCCGCCCGGCCTCACGGAGGACTCCACCTTGACCACGCTCGCCCCGCTCACCTCGCTCACCGCGCTCGACGACGCCATCGAGAACCTCGGTGTGCCCGTCCCCTGCCGTTCCTACGACCCGGAGGTCTTCTTCGCCGAGTCGCCGGCCGATGTCGAGTACGCCAAGACCCTCTGCCGGACCTGCCCGCTCGTCGAGGCCTGCCTCGCCGGTGCCAAGGAGCGGCGCGAGCCGTGGGGCGTGTGGGGTGGCGAGCTCTTCGTGCAGGGCGTCGTCGTCGCCCGCAAGCGGCCGCGTGGTCGTCCGCGCAAGAACCCGGTCGCAGCGTGACCGCCGGCCTGGGGGTCAAGGCCCCCACACGAGTGAAGCGCCTCGGAACCATCGACCGTCCCCAGACCCATGACCCCCGGAATCAGGCACCAATGATCACCCCCACGAAGGAGCCCGTCGGCTCCGCCACCCCCGACGTCACCATCATCGGCGCGAACGACTCGCGTCAGAACAGGACCCGCGAGATGCAACTCATCCCAGAAGCCCTGGCTCGTGCGCATATGCACGACCGCCTGAGGGAAGCCGAGGCCGGCCGTCAGGTCGTGCGCCTGGTGACCGCCAGGCGGATGCAGCGCCGTGCGGAGCGCGCCTCGATGCGCGCCCGCCGTGCGCTGGCCATGGCTGTCATGCACTGACGGTGGGTACCCCTCCGGCCTGACGGCCGGGAACGGGGCACCCACCGGAAACACCCGGCTGCCCGGCAACCGCTCTGCCCGGTGAGCAGCCACCACCCCCACCGCGGGGCCGTCCGAACAGGACGGCCCCGCGGTGCGTTGTGCCGCGGGCGCATCGAGCCCCGGCGCTATCGTCACGAGGTGGACGAGGAAACGCATCCCCCGGAACAGCCGGAACCGCCCGAACAACGAGAACCGCCAGAACAGCGCGAACCGCCGGAACCGCCCGAACAGCCGGACGCCGAACCTGTGGTGTGTGCTCGCTGCGGTGCTGCCGCCGAGGGCGGGAGCGCTCCGCCGACCTGGATCTGTTCCGTGGAGAACGGCGTCCGCCACTACTTCTGTGACGACTGCGCCCGCAAGCACATCAGGTCCATCGAAAGCCGCCTCGACTCCGACTGGTGGTGACCCGGCCCCTCAACAGCCCGGCTCACCCCGCCCCCGCGAACCTGTGAGCTGGTGGACTCGTGAGCCCGCGGCCGTGTGGCCCCACGTCCGCCCCCGCCGGCTACGCCTCCACGACCGCATCCCGCTGCTCGGCCGCCTCCGCCTCCGCCTCCACCTCCTCGTACTCCGCGAGGAAACCCGGCAGCCAGGATTCGAGCTCGTCCCGCAGCCGGACCGTCGCCCCCAACTGGCACAGCACGCCGATTGTGCTCAGCGTCACCCGGTGTATCAGCAGGTAGGACGGCGGAAGATTCAGCTGCTTTCCCAGCTGGTGCGCGGGGGAGCGAGGGTCGGCGATCCGGGCGGCCTGGGTGCGCAGCCAGGTGCGGGTGAAGGTGAACTCGTCCCTCTGCGCCGGTTCGATGATCGGGAGCAGATAGTCGAGCACCGCATCCGGTGCGAGGCTGATCGAGTCCTTGACGAAACCCTCTTCCCGCAGCCGTTCGTACACCGCCTCGGCATCGCCCTCCAGCGTCAGCCGCAGGGAATCGCCGATGGTCTGCGGCAGCCCGCCCGGCAGCCGGTCCACCGTCCCGAAGTCCAGCACCCCCAGCCGCCACTGCCCGCAATCGCCTTCCCCAGCCTCCGGGGGCAGCAGCCGGAAGTTGCCCGGATGGGGGTCGGCGTGGAGCAGGCCGGTACGTGCCGGGCCGGAGAAGAGGAAGCGGGCCAGCAGCTGGCCCGCGCGGTCCCGTTGCTCCGGCGTTCCCTCCGCGATCACCTCGGACAGCGGGATTCCCTCGATCCACTCCGTCACCAGCACCTGGTCCGACTGGTGCACCACACCCGGGATCACCACATCGGGATCGTCCTCGAACTCCGAGGCGTGCTCCCGCTGGGCCCGCGCCTCCAGTTCGTAGTCCAGCTCCTCCGACACCCGGTCGCGCAGCTCCTTGATGAGGGGCTTGATGTCCATTCCGGGAATCAACGGGCCGAGCAGCCGGGCGAAGCGGCTGAGCTGCGCGAGGTCCGAGAGAAGCGCCTCACCCGCGCCCGGATACTGCACCTTCACGGCGACCGCCCGGCCGTCGTGCCACACCGCGCGGTGCACCTGTCCGATCGAAGCCGCGGCCGACGGCTTGTCGTCGAACTCGGCGAACAGCTCCCGCCAGTCCTCGCCGAGCCGTTCCGCGAGCACTCCGTGGACGGTGCGGGTCGGCATCGGCGGTGCCGCTTCCTGAAGCTTGGTGAGCGCGGCCCGGTAGGGTCCGGCGACCTCTTCGGGCAGGGCCGACTCGAAGACCGAGAGGGCCTGGCCGAGTTTCATGGCCCCGCCCTTCAGCTCGCCCAGGGTCTTGAACAGTTGATCCGCGGTGCGCTGCTGTACCTCGCGGGCGACGAGCTCGGCGGACTTGCCGCCGATCCGCTTGCCCAGGCCCCAGGTGGCACGGCCGGCGAAGCCGAGCGGGAGAGCGGCCAGTTTGGCGGTACGAGTGACCGCCTTCCGGGGAAGATCAGACATGTGCCCCTCCAGTTCCCAGACTGCCGTGCCGCTCGAGCCTTCGGTGTCACTCCGTCGACGGCGGTCACCCGGCCATTGTGTCGCGCGCCGGCCCGGCCTCGGAGGTCAGTTCCCCCTCAGTCTGCCCGGCCGCACCACAGAGACAGTCGTGATGCGGTCCGATCCGCTCCGAGCGCCAGTCCAACAGCGGCAGCGCGGCCTCCCAGCGGGCCCCCGTACTCGCGGGCAGTTCGCCGTCCAGGAAGGACAGCGCGTGCGCCGCGGCCAGACCGGCCACCGCCGTCGCCAGCCCCAGATCGCAGGCCGGCACCGCGCCCCGTCGGCCGGACCGCCACTGCGTCAGCATCCTCGGCCACTGCGGGTCCTGGTCCGCCCGACGCAGCGCCAGGCAGCCGGCGCAGCCCGTTCCCCCCGGCAGGACGAGCGGCCCGACCACTCCGGTCGCCTCGATCACCCCCGCGTACAGATGAGGAGTGCCCGAAGAGATCCAGGGCCCGGCCCCGTCCGGGTCCGGTGCGTACACCGCGAGGCCGTCCCTGGGGGCGACGACGATCAGCGACAGGCCGGGCGGGCCGCTCTCCGGCGGCCGGTCCGCCTCCGCCGCGCGGGAGGCACCGGCGACCGCGGAGCGGCGGACCAGCTGACGGGCGGCGGTGTCCCGCCGCTCCCCGACCGCCGCTGCCGGAAGACCGCCCGGGGCGATGTCCCACGGCTCGGTGCGTCCACCGTCCAGGACTTCCACCAGGCCCACTCCCGAGCCGGACAGCACTGCGGCGATCGCGGCACCGACCCGGCCCGCACCCCGTACCTGGACCCGCATGGCCCGCCGGGCCGCGAGCCGCCGAAGCCCGCTGCCCGGCTCCGGATGGACCACGGAGAGTGAGGCCACATCCGGGCGCTGCCGCTCCATGGCATCGGCCCGGAGCCGCAGGGCGTCCGCCTCCGGGCCGCCTGCCCGTGGATCGTCCAGCAACCCGGCGTCCGTCAACCTCCGCACGAGAAGGTCCACATGACGGTCCGACAGATCCAGTGCGCGGGCCTCTTCACGGAGCAGCGGCAGACCGCGTGTGCCGTCGAGCAGTTCCAGAAAACTGCCGGTGGCGATATCCATCGGCCCCAGCGTCACCGCGTGCGCGGGCGTCACACCGAATTGCACGGTGTTCCGCCCACGCCATGCCCGGCGCAGCGCGGGCTTCAGCATCGGATGCATGACTTCTCCCCCGGTCGATCCGCAGTTCCGTAGATCCGTTGTCAGAATGCAGGCCGGAGGCAAGACGTGCGAAAAGTTGTCCACAGGCGTGGGGCATTAGTCGTTCAAATGGTGCATGCCGAGCAGCGGATCGGCGCCGAACCGTCCCGGAGGCGGGACTTCCCCCACTGACAGCGGGTAACGTCATGGCGTGCCCGCCGACCCGTCACCCGGTTCCGCCGGGGAGACCCCCGTGCGCAGCGCCGGAACCCCTCAGCGCAGCGCGGCCGCCCACCGGTCCCGTGCCCCGGCGACGAGCGCCGTCGAGGTCCGCAGGAGCTCCCGGCGCAGGAGAACGGTCTCCGCCTACCGGGAGGGCGACCGCACGATCGTGCTGATCCCCGCCCGGATGTCGGAGGCGGAGGAGCAGCGCTGGGTGAGCGTGATGCTGGACAAGCTCGCGGCCCAGGAGAGCAAACGCGTCTTCGGGGACAGCGAGCTGGCGGAGCGCGCCGAGCGGCTGTCGGCCCAGTATTTCGACGGCCGGGCACGGCCCGTGTCGGTGCGCTGGGTGACCAACCAGAACACCCGGTGGGGTTCCTGCACCCCGGCCGAGGGCAGCATCAGGCTGTCGCACCGGCTGCAGGGCATGCCGGAGTACGTCGTCGACTACGTGCTGGTCCATGAGCTGGCCCATCTGCTGGTTCCCGGGCACGGCCCGCGGTTCTGGCGCCTTTTGGAGACCTATCCGCGCACCGAACGGGCCCGCGGCTATCTGGAAGGTGTCGTGGCCGCCGATCAGCTCCCGCACCTGCCCGCCGCCCGTGAGGAGTGAGACCGCGTAGGTGAAAGGTGACGTTCGGTGATTCTGTACCGGGTGTGTACCGACTTAGCTCAATGTCGGGGTTTGCGGTTAGCCTGACGCGACGCATTCACCTTCGGGATGGGGGACGGTCGTTACGCATGGCCAGGGAATTCCAACGCGGCCACAAGGCCAAGATCAGTGATCTCACACCGGGGACGGATCTGTACGTAGGTGTGCAGATCGCTTCCCCCGGACTGACCTTCGACATCAGTTGCTTCGGCCTCGATGCCAATGAGCAGCTCTCGGACGACCGGTATTTCATCTTCTTCAACCAGCCGAAATCGCCCGAGGAGTCTATTCAGCTGCTCGGGGCGCAGTCCGGCGACACCGAGTCGTTCCGCGTCACTCTCGACCGCATTCCGGCGAACATCCACAAGCTGTCCTTCACCGCGACTCTCGACGGCGCCGGACAGATGTCGCAGGTCGGCCCCGGCTACATCCGGATCGTCGCGGGCGGCGAGGAAGTGGTCAGGTACGCCTTCAACGGCTCGGAGTTCACCACCGAGCGTGCGGTGATGCTGGGCGACTTCTACCTCAAGGACGTCTGGCGCTTCGCCGCGGTCGGTCAGGGCTTCGACGGCGGTCTCGACGCCCTGCTGAAGAACTTCGGCGGCGAGGTCGCCGAGGAGGCGCCGGCCGACCCGCAGCCGCAGGCCGCGGTCCCGTCGTTCGCCCCTCCCGCCCAGGTGGCCGCGCCCCCGGCCTTCGGTGCCCCGCCCGCCCCCCAGGCCCCGCAGCCCGCACCGTCCTTCGGCGCCCCGGCCGCGCCCGCGCCGCAGCAGCCGATGCACACCGCGCCGACGATGGCCGCGCCGATGGCACCCCAGGCCCCGTCCCCGTACGGGCAGCCGGGGCAGCCGCCCCAGCAGCCGCAGTTCGGGCAGGTCCCGGACCAGGGCGCGCCGCCCGCGGCTCCGTTCGGCCAGCAGGCGCCCTCCGCTCCGTACGGACAGCCGGCTCCCGCCCCGTTCGGCCAGCCGGCCCCGGCCGCGTTCGGGCAGCAGCCGCCCGGTGGAATGCCTCCCGGCGTGCCCCAGGGGGTGCCCCAGGGCGGTGCCGGTCTCCAGGCCGCCCTCCAGCCCTACAAGGAGACGGCCACCGGTCAGCGCTGGACCTCGCAGAACCAGCAGCTGATGCGGGTCGACCTGACCATGGGCGGCTCCGGCGTACTGGCCCGTCAGGGCAGCATGGTGATGTATCAGGGCAAGGTCGACTTCGGCTACAAGGGCGCGGGTTTCGCGGGCCGCATAGTCGGCAACGCCACCGGCCAGGAAATGCAGCTGATGCGCTGTACGGGCAAGGGCCAGGTCTTCCTCGCGGAGGAGGGCTCGCACCTGCACCCCATCGAGCTGCAGGGCGACGCCATCTGCATCTCCGCGGAGAGCGTTCTCGCGTTCGACGAGTCGCTCCAGTACGAGGTCCGCCGGATCGAGGGCCACGGCGTCCCCGGTGGTGCCCTGTTCACCATGCAGTTCCAGGGCACCGGCACCGTCATCGTCAAGACGCACGGAACACCGGTCGTTCTGCCGGTGACGCCGACCACGTTCGCGGACTGCAACGCCGTCGTGGCCTGGTCGGCCGCGTCCCAGGTGATCATCTCCAGCCAGGTCCGGCTGCGCCGCAACGCGTATCCGGGACACAGCGGAGAGACCGTGAACCTCCAGTTCCGGGGAGCCCCCGGCAACTTCATCGTCGTCCAGCCCTACGAGGTCTGAGGGAGCCCGTCATGAATCAGCAACTCGCGGGCTACGCCCCGACCCCCGTCACGGCCCGCATGGAGAACCACGGCAAGACCATGCTCAAGGTCGCCATGGCCTCCGGGCAGGACCTCTATGCGCGTACCGGCTCGATGGTGGCCTACGAGGGCTTCATCCAGTACGAGCCCAATCCGCCCGCCGTCCGCCAGGCCGCGTCCCAGTGGATCACCGGCGAGGGCGCGCCCGTCATGAAGTGTTCCGGCGACGGGCTGCTCTACCTCGCCGACTACGGCGCCGACGTGGTCGTCATCAATCTCGACAACGAAGCCCTCTCGGTCAACGGCACCAATCTCCTCGCCTTCGACGCCCAGCTCACCTGGGGCGTCGAGCGGGTCAAGGGCCTCTCCAAGTTCACCGGCCAGGGCCTGTGGAACGTCGTCATCCAGGGCACCGGCTGGGTCGCCATCACCTCCCGGGGCACCCCGATCGTCGTCGACTGCGGACGTGGCGAGGACGAGACGTACGTCGACCCGGACGCGCTCGTCGCGTGGTCCCCGAACCTCAAGGTGAAGGGCAAGCGCAGCTTCAAGGCCGCCTCGCTGATCGGGCGTGGCAGCGGTGAGGCGTATCAGATGGCCTTCTCGGGACAGGGCATCGTCGTCGTCCAGCCGAGCGAGGACAGTACCGACCGCCTGCGGGTCCGGAACTGAGCGGGAGGGAGAAGCAATCATGCAGAGTCCGCTTTTCAGCTACACCGAGCAGCAGACCCAGGACCGGTACACGGTCCAGAACCCGCAGCTCCTGCGGGTCGCGCTGACCGGCCACGACGACGTCCTCGCCCGCAAGGGCGCCATGGTGGCCTACCAGGGAATGATGGACTTCGACGGTGAGTACCAGTCGCAGGGGCAGCGCCGCGCCCGTGCGAACACCGGCGAGGGCCTGGACCTGATGCGCTGCTCGGGCCAGGGCACCGTCTACCTCGCCAATCTCGCCCAGTACATCCACGTAGTGGATGTCGACCGCGAGGGCATCACCGTGGACAGCGCCTATGTCCTCGCCCTCGACTCCTCCCTGCACACCGAGGTCATCGCGGTGGACAGCCAGTACGGGATCTCCGGCTCCGGCAAGTACCAGCTCAACATCTCCGGCAGCGGCAAGGTCGCTCTCATGACCTCCGGCCAGCCGCTGATGATGCAGGTCACCCCGGACAAGTACGTCAACGCCGACGCCGACGCGATCGTCGCCTGGTCCAGCTCCCTGCGGGTGCAGATGCAGGCCCAGACGCATTCCACCGGTGTCTTCCGGCGCCGCGGCAACACCGGCGAGGGCTGGGAGCTGAGCTTCCTCGGCCAGGGGTTCGCCCTGGTCCAGCCCAGTGAGGTCCTGCCGCCGCAGCACGCCGTGATCGGTCAGGGCGCGCGCGCCCAGTTCGGCGTGGGCCAGCAGGGATCCCACGGCCAGAACCAGAACAACGCCTGGAACTGATCCGCGCGGCCGGCGACGGCCGAGGACAGCGGTAAGGGGCGGCCTCCCAGGAGACCGCCCCTTACGCATACGTCCACGCGTCCCGTTCGCCCGCTCGCCGGCCGCCCCGGCTGAGAGGGCCGCCCGGGGCCGGGCGGCTACCCGCTCCGGCCCAGCATGGCGCGTGTCCGCTCCAGCAGCCGTACGACGGACCCGTCCGCCACCGCCGCCACCTCCTCGTACGCGAACCAGCGCAGGTCCAGCGACTCCTCGCTGATCCGCTCCGTCGAACCGACCGGAGCCAGCGCGGCGTACTGCACATCGAGATGCCAGTGGCACGGCGACGGGATCGGGTGCCGGTCCAGCCGCACCGGTCCGCCGGGCAGCAGGGTGAGTCCGGGGATACCGGACTCCTCCGTCGCCTCACGGAGCGCCGCCGCCGCCAGCGAGCTGTCCCCCGGTTCGCAGTGGCCGCCCATCTGCAGCCACATCCGGAGCTTCTTGTGCAGGGTCAGCAGGACCCGGCCGCGCTCCGGATCGACCACCAGGGCGCTGGCCGTCACATGACCGGCCCCGCACGCCTTCCACATGCCGTCCGGGTGCTCCGCGAGATGGTCCAGATAGACCTGACGCAGCCCGGCCTGATCCCCGTCTCCGCTCCCGGACCCGTCGTAGCCCTTCAGTACGAGAACGGCGTCGTCGTGCAGGCTCACCGGTCGCCGTCGCCCTTGCCGGCGTCGTCGGCCCCGCCGTCCCCGCCGCCGTCGGTCTTCGGCTCGTCCTTGCCGGGGCCGGTGCTGCCGTCCTCGCCGGTGTCCTTCGCTTCGGCGGCCGGGTTCTGCGAGCTCTTCGCGGCCTCGCCGAGCATCTTGTCCAGCTCGGAGAAGTCCAGCTGCTCGTGGTGGACGAAGCCGTCCGGGTCGTCCAGGTCCTGGGCGGTCGGCAGCATGTCGGGGTGCTCCCACAGCCCGTCCCGGCCGTCGACGCCCCGGGCGTCCGTGAGCGAGGCCCACAGCCGCGAGGCGTCCCGCAGCCGGCGCGGACGCAGCTGGAGCCCGATGAGGGTGGCGAAGGTCTGCTCGGCCGGGCCACCGGAGGCGCGGCGCCTGCGCAGCGTCTCGCGCAGCGCGTCGGCCGAGGTCAGCCGGGACTTGGCGGCCTCGTGCACCACGGCGTCCACCCAGCCCTCGACCAGCGCGAGCGCCGTCTCCAGACGGGCCAGCGACGCCTTCTGCTCGGGCGTGTCCTCCGGCTGGAACATGCCCTGCTGAAGGGCGTCCTGAAGCTGCTCCGGCTGTGAGGGATCGAACTGGCCGACGACGTCCTCCAGCTTGCTGGTGTCGACCTTGATGCCCCGGGCGTACGCCTCGACGGCACCGAACAGATGCGAGCGCAGCCACGGAACATGGGCGAAGAGCCGCTGATGGGCGGATTCGCGCAGGGCCAGATACAGCCGCACCTCGTCCTGCGGGACGCTCAGGTCCTTGCCGAACTGTTCCACGTTCAGCGGGAGGAGCGCGGCCTTCCCGGCCGGACCGAGCGGCAGCCCGATGTCCGTGGAGCCGACCACCTCACCGGCGAGTACGCCCACGGCCTGGCCGATCTGCTGGCCGAACATGGCGCCGCCCATCGACCGCATCATGCCGATCAGCGGGCCCGCCATGGCCTGCATCTCCTCGGGCAGCACATCGCCCATCGCCAGGCCGACACGCTCGGCCACCGGGTCGACCAGCTGCTTCCACGCCGGAAGGGACGCCTCGACCCACTCCGCGCGGCTCCACGCCACGGTCGAGACCGATCCGGAGGGCAGCGAGGTCACGCCGTCCAGCCAGAGGTCTGCCAGCCGCAGCGCCTCGTCGACCGCGGTGCGCTCCGAGGGCCCCACGCTCGCGTCCTTGGTGCCGTCCGGGGTGCCCTGGGAGACCGTCTGGCGGGCGATCTGCTTGGCCATGTCCCAGTTCACGGGACCGCCCTCGTAGCTCAGCATCTGGCCGAGCTGCTGGAAGGCGGCGCCGAGGTCGTTCGGGTTCATCGCGCCGAACATCGCCGCGAACGGGTTGTCCCCGCCCGCGCCCGGCCCGAAGCCGAACGGGTTCGCAGGCCCGCCCGCGCCCTGCCCACCTTCGGTGGGGTCCTTCTTCTTGCCCTCGTCGCCGTTCTCAGGCTCCTCCGGCGGAAGGCCGAATCCGAATGGGGTGTCACTCACGGGTTTCCTCGGCTCGTAGGGCCGCCGGCTCGAACCGACGGCGACTGCCCGACATCACCATCCAGCGTAGACACCAGGCCCGCTCGGGGCCTCAGTGCTCCGCCGGCTCCCGGCCTGCGGCAGGATGGACGCCACCTGGTACGTACGCGTCATTCGGGTACGTACTGAAGACAACCGCTGGAGACGCCCGGTGAGTTCCCCAGATCCACAGGTTCGCGCAGCGCGAAACCTGACCGACCCCTCGCCCGAGAACAAGCCCGAAAAAAAACGCTCCAAGAACCGGGGCCCCGTCGTCGCGGTCACCGGTGCCGCGACCGGCATCGGTGAACTGCTCACCGCGCACCTCGTCGCATCCGACGAGATCAAGCAGGTCATCGCCATCGACGAGCGCCGCGGGCAGGCGTCCGAGGCGACCTGGCACATCCTGGACGTCCGGGACCCCGCCATCGCCGAGAAGCTGCGCGGCGCGGACGTCGTGGTGCATCTGGCGCTCGACCTCGACCTGGAGACCGACCCCGCGGCCCGGACCGCGTACAACGTACGCGGCACGCAGACGGTGCTGACGGCCGCCGCGGCCGTCGGGGTCCACCGGGTGGTCCTGTGCACCTCGGCGATGGTCTACGGGGCCCTGCCCGACAACGACATCCCGCTCGCCGAGGACGCCGAGCTGCGTGCCACGGCGGAGGCCACCGGTGTCGGCGACCTGCTGGAGATCGAACGGCTCGGCCGTCGCGCGCCCCGCGCCCACCCCGGGCTCAATGTCACCGTCGTGCGCCCCACCGTCCTGGTCGGCGGCACCGACACGGCGCTGACCCGCTACTTCGAGTCGCCGCGACTCCTCGTCGTCGCCGGATCGCGTCCCACCTGGCAGTTCTGTCATGTGGACGACCTGGTCAGCGCCCTGGAGTACGCCGCTCTGGAGCGGATCGACGGCGAGTTCGCGGTGGGCTGCGACGGATGGCTGGAACAGGAGGAGGTCGAGGAGCTCAGCGGCGTACGCCGGATGGAGCTGCCGTCGGCCGTCGCGCTCGGCGCCGCCGCCCGGCTCCACCGGATCGGCCTCACGCCCTCCCCGGCGGGCGACCTGGCATACACGATGCACCCCTGGGTGGTCAGCGTGAGCCGTCTGCACGACGTGGGGTGGCGTCCGAAGTGGACCAACGAGGAGGTCCTCGGAGCCCTGCTCGAAGAGGTGGAGGGGCGCCACACGCTCGCCGGACGCCGCCTCGGCCGCAAGGACGCCACCGCCGCCGGTGCCGCCGGTGCGACCGTTGCCCTGCTCGGTACGGCGGCCCTGGTCCGCCGCGCCCGCAAGGCGCGCCGCCGCATCTGAGTACCGCCCTGCCGGAAGGGGAGCCCCGGGGCGACTGTAGGAGGCTCCAACCCGGTCGGCGGCCCGCCGGTCGAATGCGCAATTCCGTGTTGGCGGCGCCGTGCGGCACCATGGGCCCCATGGCACGCACCCACGACCACCCCGGCGAGCAGGCGGCCCAGGACCCCATCCGGCTGCTGGCGATCCGGGAGACACCGCTCTCCGTCGACGAGGTGTTCCGCGCCGTCGGGGACGACGCCGCGGGCGGTATCGCCCTCTTCGCCGGCACGGTGCGCAACCACGACCAGGGCCAGGACGTCGGCGCGCTCGGCTACTCCTGCCATCCGTCGGCCCAGGACGAGCTGCGCCGGGTGGCCGAGAAGGTCGTCGCCGATTTCCCGGTGCGCGCGCTGGCCGCGGTCCACCGGGTGGGTGAACTGGAGGTGGGAGATCTGGCGGTGGTCGTCGCCGTCTCCTGCCCGCACCGCGCGGAGGCCTTCGAGGCCTGCCGCAAGCTGATCGACGACCTCAAGCACGAGGTTCCGATCTGGAAGCACCAGCGGTTCTCCGACGGCACGGAGGAGTGGGTCGGCGCCTGCTGAGCGCAAACCCCGGCCCGGGGCATCAGGCCCGATTTGCGTAACCGCACCCCTGCCGTGAGCGTTGGACTTCCGGATCGCTAATCTGCTGATCGGTCACTCTCGGTCGCTCACGGGGTAGGGAGGTCGTCATGGCTGCACTCGCTTGGCTGCTGATTCCGCTTTTCGCTGCTGTCGGTGCTGCGATATGGGGAAGCTGGGCCGCGCGCAACCGCACTACCGGCGATGTCTCCGAACTCGCCGGGTATGCCAGATTCCGTGACGCGATGGAAAAGTCGCACTCCGGTTCCGATGTCCTCTGAGGCAGCGCCCCGCCGCGTGACACCTTCCGCCGCCGTGCTGCCGGCCTCGTACGGACCGGCCCTGGCGGTGCACTCACAGGCCCTTCCCGTACTGTCGTTCCATGCCACGCCGCACCGCGACGATGCTCGCCTCCACCCTCGTCCTCATCGCGCTTCTCTGCGCCGGTGTGCTGATCAAAGTGCCGTACTCGGAGATGTCTCCCGGGCCGACGGTGAACACACTCGGCGACGCGCGTGGCGAGCCCGTACTCCATATCTCCGGCCGTAAGACGTACCCGACGTCGGGTCATCTCAACATGACGACGGTCCGTGTCACCGGCGCGGAATACAACATGAACATCGCCGAGGCCGTGTACGGCTGGCTGGCCCACGACAGCGTGATCGTGCCGCACGACACCCTCTACCCCGACGGCAAGACGGAAGAGCAGTCGACGCAGGAGAACGCCGAGGAGTTCAGCCAGTCCCAGGAGAGCGCCAAGGTCGCCGCCCTGGAGGAGCTGGGCGTTCCGGTGTCCTCGCGGGTCGTGGTCTCCACCGTCGTCAAGGACAGTCCCGCCCAGGGCAAGCTGCACGCGGGCGATGTGATCAAGGCCGTCGACGGCACCGCGGTCAAGGAGCCCGGCGACGTCGCCGAGCTCGTCACCGAGCACAAGCCCGGCCAGGACGTCACGTTCACCGTCGTCCCGGCCAAGGAGGCCGCCGCCGCCGAGAAGGCGGGCCGGGAGCCGGAGGGCAGCGAGAAGGTCACCATCACCACGGAGAAGGCGCCGGCCGTCAAGAACGCGCCCGAGGAGAACCGCGCGATCGTCGGCATCCGGGCCGGGCTGGACCACACCTTCCCGTTCGAGATCGACATCAAGCTCGCCGACGTGGGCGGCCCCAGCGCCGGTCTGATGTTCTCGCTGGGCATCATCGACAAGCTGACGCCCGACAAGCTGACCGGCGGCAAGTTCATCGCCGGTACCGGAACGATCGACGACGCGGGCAAGGTCGGCCCGATCGGCGGGATCAACATGAAGCTGGTCGGCGCGCGCGACGCGGGCGCGCGCTACTTCCTCACCCCGGACGACAACTGCGCGGCCGCGGCTTCCGACACGCCGAGCGGGCTCACCCTGGTCAGGGTGAAGACGCTCAGCGACGCCAAGAAGTCGATGGAGATGATCCGGGACGGGAAGACGGCCGCGCTGCCGAGCTGCTCGACGGGCTGACGGCCGTCCGCCCCGAGAACGGTCAGGACTCGAAGGTCGCCGCCAGGGCCTCGGCCAGTCCCGGAACCAGACCCGCGCCGGTCAGGACCTCGGTGGGGGAGTCCTTCTCGCGCAGCCGTACGGCCGACTCCCGCGCGCCGTCCCGCAGCACGGCCACGGTCATCCGCACCTCCTGCCGGTCCGGGTGCTTGGCGACCCACTTGGTCAGCTGTTTGTCGCTGAGCCCTTCCGGTACGGAGGCCTCGGCGGACGGCGGCAGCATCAGCCGCTCCACCGTCATGGCGCACCCGACCACCGCATCGGGCCAGGCGATCGTGCCGAGGAAGTCGTCCAGCGCGGTGCCGGCGGGGAGCTCCTCCTGCTCGATGGGGGTGAGGGAAGCGGTCGTCGCGCCGGCGTCGTCCAGACCGAGCTGAGCGGCGAGGCCGGGCTCCTGGACCCGCAGGCGGGCGGTGTCGACGAGGGCGAACAGCCGGGCCGGCTGGTCCCAGCCGAGGCTGGAGGCATAGGTGTCGATTTCGAGGACGGCGACGGTGAGGGGGCTCGCGGCCATCGGAGGGCCAGAGGGGGAAACGTTGGGCATGGTGAATATCCTGCCTCCTTCCGCCCCGGGAACGGGAACTAGGTAAAGCCTCAGTAAGTTGCTTAGGTGGGCTCTACGATCGCGGGGCCCGCTTCTACACGACCGATAACTTCGAGGTGCGCACGTTGGCTTTCCAGATGCCGGACCGCGGCGGAGGCCCGACCGGGCCACGGATCAGAGTCGGCCGCCCGTCCCGGCGCGTCCGTACCCTGCTCATGACACTGGGCGTTCTGGCGGTTCTCGCCATGGCCTTCGTCATGTTCGCCGGGTTCTGGACGGACTGGCTCTGGTACCGGTCGGTCGCGTATTCGTCCGTCTTCACCACCACCCTGTGGACCAAGATCGGGCTGTTCCTCGTGTTCGGGCTGCTGATGGCCATCGCCATCGGCGTGAACATCTGGCTCGCGCACCGGCTCCGGCCGCCGCTGAGCGCGATGTCGCTGGAGCAGCAGAGCCTGGACCGCTACCGCATGAGCGTCGCCCCGTACAAGAAGTGGGTGCTGCTCGCGATCACCGCGCTCGTCGGACTGATCGCCGGGGCCTCCGCCTCCGGCCAGTGGCGGACGTGGCTGATGTACATCAACGGCGTGCCGTTCGGTCAGAAGGACCCCCAGTTCAAGCTGGACGTGGCCTTCTACGCCTTCGACCTGCCGTGGTACCGCTTCCTGCTGGGCTTCGGCTTCGCGGCGACGGTGCTCTCGCTGATCGCCGCCGCGCTGACCCACTACCTGTACGGCGGGCTGCGCATCACCAGCCCCGGCGCGCGGGCGACGGGTGCGGCCACCGGGCACCTCTCGGTGCTCCTGGGCATCTTCGTCTCCCTGAAGGCCGTGGCCTACTGGCTCGACCGGTACGGCCTGGCCGTGAAGTCCAGTG
Source organism: Streptomyces sp. NBC_00654 (assembly GCF_026341775.1). NCBI lineage: Bacteria > Bacillati > Actinomycetota > Actinomycetes > Kitasatosporales > Streptomycetaceae > Streptomyces > Streptomyces sp. NBC_00654. The sequence continues at coordinate 1,732,576 of NZ_JAPEOB010000001.1, forward strand.
ACTTCAAGGCCACGGACAACTGGACGGGCCTGCGGTACGTCGACGCGAACGCCTACCTCCCGGCGAAGACCATCCTCTTCTGCATCGCCGCGATCTGTGCCGTGCTGTTCTTCGCGACGCTGTGGCGCCGCACCTGGCAGCTGCCGGTGATCGGCTTCGGCCTGATGGTGCTCTCGGCGATCCTGATCGGCGGGCTCTACCCGGCGATCGTGCAGAAGTTCCAGGTCCAGCCGAACGAGCAGGCCAAGGAAGCGCCGTTCATCAGGAAGAACATCGAGGCGACGCGGGACGCGTACGACATCGATGACGCCCAGGTCGACGATTACGCAGGCAAGGCCACCACGACCGACGACACCAAGCTGCGTGCGAGCGCGGACGCGGCGGCCAGCTACCGCGTGATGGACCCCAACGTCGTCTCCCCGGCCTTCCAGCAGCTCCAGCAGAAGAGGAACTACTACCAGTTCCCCAAGACTCTGGACGTGGACCGCTACAAGGGCAAGGACGGCAAGGAGCAGGACACCGTCATCGGTCTGCGTGAGCTCAACCTCCAGGGCCTGCCCAAGCGGAACTGGATCAACGACCACTTCACGTACACCCACGGCTACGGCGCCATCGCGGCCCGGGGCACGACCACGGGTACGAACCCCGCGGGCTCTCCCGACTTCACCGAGTCGGGTCTGCCGGCCACCGGTGAGCTGGGCGACTACGAGCAGCGGATCTACTACGGCGAGAAGACCGAGCAGTACTCCATCGTCGGCGGGCCCCAGAAGGAGCTCGACTACGAGGAGGACGGCGAGAAGACCACCAGCTACAAGGGCAACAGCGGGGTCAGCCTCTCCAACGCGTTCAACCGCGCCGCCTACGCGGTCTCCTTCAGTGAGCCGCAGATCCTGTACTCGGGAGCGATCGGCGAGGGTTCGCGGATCCTCTACAACCGCACGCCCAAGGAGCGGGTCGAGGCCGTCGCCCCGTGGCTGACCATCGACGGCGACGCCTATCCGGCGGTCGTCGACGGACGCATCCAGTGGGTCGTCGACGCGTACACCACGACGAACGGCTACCCGTACGCCTCGCGCACGACGCTCGGTGACACCACGGCCGACTCGCTGACCACCAACCAGCGCGCGGTCGTCGCCCAGCAGAACCAGGTCAACTACATCCGCAACTCGGTGAAGGCCACCGTCGACGCGTACGACGGCAAGGTCAAGCTCTACGAGTGGGACACCGAGGACCCGGTGCTCAAGACCTGGCGCAAGGCGTTCCCCGGGACCGTGAAGGCCCGTGCGGACATCCCGCAGGAACTGATGGACCACCTGCGGTACCCGCAGGACCTGTTCAAGGTCCAGCGCGAGCTGCTCACCCGCTACCACGTCGAGGACCCCGCGCAGTTCTACAGCGGCAGTGACGCGTGGCAGGTGCCGGACGACCCGACCAACAAGGAGCCGGGCGCCGTTCCGCCGTACTACCTGAGCATGAAGATGCCGGGCCAGGACGCGCAGAAGTTCTCGCTGACGACCACGTTCACCCCGAAGGGCCGCCCCGACCTGGGGGCGTTCATGGCGGTGGACGCGGACGCGGCCAGCAAGGACTACGGAACCATCAGACTGTTGCGGGTCACCACCACGGTGAAGGGCCCGGGGCAGGTACAGAGTGAGCTGAACGGCAACGACGACGTCGCCGAGTTCGTGAGGAACCTCAAGGGCACCGACTCGGACATCGAGTACGGCAATCTGCTGACGGTTCCCCTCGAAGGGGGCTTCCTCTACATCGAGCCGGTCTACACGCGCGGTGGCACGCAGAACTACCCGCTGCTGCGCAAGGTGGCCGCCTCGTACGGATCGAAGATCGTCTTCGAGAACAGTCTCGGGGAAGCGCTGAACGCGGTCTTCGGGGTCGAGGGCGATACGACGACCCCGCCGACCGAGCCCACCGAGCCGCCGGGCGACACCACCGAGCCCCCGGCCACCGGGGACGCCGCACTGAAGCAGGCCATCGCGGATGCCCAGAAGGCGTACACCGAGGGTGAGGCGGCCCTGAAGAAGCAGGACTGGACCGCCTACGGCAAGGCTCAGGCCGACCTGGAGGACGCCCTCAAGCGGGCGGCGGCGGCCCAGCCCAAGGCGGGCAGCCCGGCCGGCAAGCCCGCGAGCGCCGCGGGCAAACCGGCCACCGACTCCGCCGGACCGGCCGCTGACGCCGACAAGGTGGACATCCGGGCCGAGAAGGCCGACAAGGCGGACGAGAAGGGCAGCGACCAGGGCGGCGACCAGGGCAGCTGAGAAAGTCCCGCCCCGCGCCGTGGTACTGTTTGAACACAACGGCGCGGGGTGGAGCAGCTCGGTAGCTCGCTGGGCTCATAACCCAGAGGTCGCAGGTTCAAATCCTGTCCCCGCTACTGAAAAACGAAGGCCCGGATCCTATGGGATCCGGGCCTTCGTCATGTCATCAGATCCCGCTCCGGGCCTTTCTCGTGTGATGCGCGTGAAGTGCGGTTCGTTGGGCACGAGTTGGATCCGGACGTGTTTGACTTGTCTCCCTGTGGGCATGTCGACAAAACGCTGAAGTGACCTCACTGGCCGCGATATTCACGGTGTACGCGGGTTGTAGGTGGTGCGACGATGGTATTTATGGGGGACAGGGCAACTCTGTTGGAGACAGGGCGGTTTGTGCAGCGTCGCGGCCATGAGAGCGATAAGGCGATAGATGGGGCATTTGCCGCTGCCATGGCCGGGCCGGCCGGAACCGCGGACACGACAGGCACCACGGGTGCCACCGATGCGACGAACGCCAGGGGTGCCGCGAGCACCGGCGACGCCGCTGAGACCGCCGACAACTTCTGCACCACCGACGCCATCGACGCGGCCGACAACGCCGAGAGCGAGGCGCGCCACCGCCGCGCCGCCGAAGCCGGGGACACGGCGTCGATGAGCGTCCTCGGCGCGATGCTGCTGCGCCGGGGGGACCTGGACGCCGCCGAGACCCATCTGCGCGCGGCCACCGCCGACGGTGACCGGGCCGCCGCCAACAACCTGGGCGTCCTCCTCCACCAGCGCGGCTACCCCGACGAGGCCGCCGGATGGTGGCGCATCGCCGCCGTTGCCGGTTCCGCCGCCGCCGCGCACGCGCTCGGCCGCCACTTCCGGGAGCGCGGCGACGAGCCCGGTGCCGAGTACTGGCTGCGCCAGTCCGCCGAGCAGGGGCACGCGCTGGGCGCCTACGCCCTGGCCGATCTGCTGGAGCACCGCAGCGACGTCGGCGCCGAGCGCTGGCTGCGCGCCGCCGCCGAGCAGGGGCACCGGGAGGCCGCGTACCGCCTGGCCCGCACCCTGGAGCGGAACGCCGTCGAGGACCCGCACGACGCCTTCGGCCCCGGCCGCGCGGTGCTGTCCGGTGGCGCGGGCCGGACCCCGGCCTCCCCGGGCGGGGGCGCGGGCCGTGGCCGTGGCCGTGCCGACGGTCCCGTGGCGGGTCCGGCCGTCGGGCGCGTCGGCGAGGCCGAACAGTGGTACCGGCAGGCCGCCGCACGGGGACACCGGCGTGCCGCGCTGCACCTCGGCGCGATCCTGGAACAGCGGGGCGAGCTCAAGGAGGCCGGCCGCTGGTACCTCACCTCCGCCAAGGACGGTGAGCCCCGCGCCGCCTGCGCCCTCGGCTTCCTGCTGCGTGACGCGGGCGACGAGGAGAGCGCGGCCGTGTGGTGGCTGCGTGCCGCCCAGGACGGCGACGGCAACGCCGCCAACGCCCTGGGGGCCCTGCACGCCGCACGCGGTGAGCAGCAGACCGCCGAGCGCTGGTACCGCGCCGCCATGGACGCGGGCGACGTCAACGGCGCCTACAACCTCGGGCTGCTCTGCGCCGCCCAGGACCGTACGCCGCAGGCCGAGCAGTGGTACCGCCGTGCCGCCTACGCCGGACACCGCGAGGCCGCCAACGCCCTGGCCGTGCTCCTGCTCCAGGCCGGTGACCACACCGGGGCCGAGCCGTGGTTCTCCAAGGCCGCCGAAGCGGGCAGCGTGGACGCGGCCTTCAACCTCGGCATCCTGCACGCCGGACGGGACGAGGACCGTACGGCGCTGGGCTGGTACCAGCGCGCGGCCGCGGCCGGGCACATCGATGCGGCGCTCCAGGTCGGCATGGCCCTGCTGCGCGAGGGTGAGGAGCAGGAGGCCGAGCGCCACCTGCGCTGCGCCGCGGGCGGCGGCAGCGCCGAGGCCGCCTTCCGGCTGGCCGGGGTCCTGGACTCGCGCCAGCCGCCGCCCGGACCGCCCGCGCTCGGCGAGCCGATGCCGGAGAGGACGGAGTGCGAGGAGTGGTACGAGCGGGCCGCCCAGCAGGGCCACCGCCGCGCCCAGGTCCGGGTCGGGATGCTCTCCGCGGCCCGCGGCGACGTGGACAGCGCCGCGTACTGGTACCGCGAGGCGGCCGAGGCGGGCAGCCGTAACGGCGCCTTCAACCTCGGCCTGCTGCTCGCCCGCGAGGGCAGCGAGCGCGAGGCGGCCCTGTGGTGGAGCCGGGCCGCACAAGCCGGTCACGGCCGGGCCGCGCTGCGCCTGGCCCTGCTCGCCGCCCGCCGGGGCGAGCTCGCCGAGGGCCAGCGCTGGTGTGCGCGTGCCGTCGAGCTGGGGCCGGCGGAGGTCGCCGAGCGGGCGGCCCGGCTGCGCGAGGCGCTGCACCAGGAGCTCACCGCGTAGGAGGGCCCGGCCGCGCCTCCGGCCGGCCGGTCCGGACGGGGGCCCGGCCCCCTCGGGGTGGCCCCGGGTCCTGTGCGGGCCGGCCGGGGCGGGTCGCGGGCGCGGTGCGTCCCAATGAATTTGCACTGGTCGGCAGGGGTGCCGTAGTGTTGCATTCATCGACGCGGGGTGGAGCAGCTCGGTAGCTCGCTGGGCTCATAACCCAGAGGTCGCAGGTTCAAATCCTGTCCCCGCTACTGAAGACAGAGGCCCGGATCCTTCCAAGGATCCGGGCCTCTGTCATGTTTCCTGCCCTGGAACCGGTGCCCCTGCCCTGGAACCGGTGCCCTGCCGGTGACGCCGGCCGAAAACCTCAGTTCCGGTGGCCGAAGGACTCAGCTCCGGTGACCGACGGCCTCCCCGTACATCGCGCGGTCCACGGCCCGGTCCTCCGGCACCGGTGGGCCGTCCAGTACCCCCGCGTCCCCGTAGGCCTTCTGCAGCCGGTCCGTCGTGCCCTCCCGGATCTCCCAGTCCATCCGCATCGAGGGCGTCGAGCGCAGGACGGACCCGTCGGTCTTCAGCAGCTTCGCCAGAGTGGAGACGAAGGCGGGATCCGCCTTGTAGTCCCCGGCGAAGTAGGTGTTCACGGTTCTGATGTAGGCGCGCAGGAAGGCGACACCCGCGTCGGGGTCCTCGTTCAGCAGGGTCGGGCCGAAGAGCAGACCGCCCAGGGGTTCACCGAGCGGCTGACCGCCCAGGAACGCGTACTTCCCGTCGCCGTCGACCTTGCGCCAGACGGGGTCCAGCAGCCAGGCGGAATCCACGCCCCCGTTCCGCAGGGCGGTGAGCACGTCGGCGGATCCGAGCTGCTGGAAACCGATGTCGTCCAGTCCGCCGCCGTGCTTCCTCAGCGAGGTGTCCATCGGGTACATGATCACCGAGCCCTTGCCGATCATGGTGCCGAGCCGCCGGCCCGCCATGTCGACCCGCTCGGCGCTCTCGCCGTCCTTGAGCCGTACCCACAGGCCGCTCTTCGAGGTGGCGGCGGGGGAGAAGTTCCCGGCCACCCACTTGATCGCGAAGCCGCCGTTGATGCCGTTCATCACGGCCGCCTCGGGGGCCGCCCACTGGGCGTCCACATCGCCTCTGGCCAGCAGCGGCAACGCGTCCGGGGTCGGCAGCACCTTCAGCCGGACGTCCAGTCCCTCCTTGGCGAACTCGCCCTGGGCCACCGCGACCTGGAGCGGAGCAACGTACTCCGCGCTCAGCGTCCCGGTCGCGACGGTGATCGTCCGCTTCTTCCCCAGCGGCTTCGGGGCCGGTGCGCCCTTGTCGCAGCGGGCCGGTTCACGGTCCGGCGCGAGATCGGCCGGGTCGCTCCGGGCGGCCGGGCCGCACCCGGCGACGGGGGTGACGGTGCGTGGGGACCTGGGGGCGTCGTCCCGGGCGGTGCCGCCCTTCGCGCAGGCCGTCGCGGTGAGCAGGGATGCCGCGAGGAGCACGGCGGTGCAGCTGGTCCGGATACGCAACGGTGCCTCCGTACGAGTGGGAGTGCGGGGGGTACGGGCGGGGAAGGGGCGCGGGTTCACGACTGACCGCGGCCGCGGTCGCGCGGCGCCCACGGAGTGAGCAGCCGGCCGGCGATCCGGACCAGTTCGGAGAACACGACCCCGAGCACCGCCACACAGACGATCCCGACGAACATCACGTCGTTCTGGAACAGCGCCCTGGAGTCGAAGATCAGATGGCCGAGCCCGTCGGCCGCCGCGATCTGCTCGGACGCGACGATGACCAGCACCGCGACCCCCGCCGCGATGCGCGCGCCCACGAGGACGGCGGGCAGCGAGGCGGGCAGCAGCACATGCCGGAACATCTGCCAGGACGAGGCTCCGAAGACCCGGCCGGCATCCCGGTGACCGGCCGGGACGGCGAGGACGGCCGCCATGGTCGAGATCCAGACGAAGAAGAAGACCGTGGCGGCGACGAGCGCGATCTGCGGCCCTTCACCGAGGCCGAACATATTGAGGAAGACCGGCAGGAGCGCGAGCTTCGGCACGACGTACAGGGCGTCCAGCAGCGGCTCCAGCGCCGCCCGTACGAGGGCGAGCGAGCCCATCAGCAGCCCCAGCGCGTATCCGGCGGCCGTACCGATCGCATAGCCGCCGAGGACCCGCTTGAGCGTGGCCCACACATCGGGCCACAGTTCCCCGGCGGCCGCCCGGTCCCAGCCGTCGGCGGCGATGGTGGAGGGCGCCGGGTACACGCGTGCGTCGATCCAGGACCGCTCGGCCGCCAGCTGCCACAGGAGGACGAGCGCCAGCGGTACGGCGACGGCGAGCGTCAGTTCCAGGGTGCGGCGCCTGCGGTGGGTACGGGCCGGGCGCAGCTCGCGCGGTCCGGGCCGGCGGACCAGGACGTCGTCGCCGGCGGGCGTCGGATGCTTCACCGAGGTGCTCATGCCGGGACCGCCTCCCTGCGCACCTCGCCGCGCAGCACGTCCCACAGGTCGGCCTTCAGCGCGGCGAATTCGGTGGTCGCCCGGATGTCCCCGGTGCGCGGGCGGCCGAACGGCGGGCGGTGCTCGGCGATGATCCGGCCCGGCCTGGCGGACATCACCAGCACCCGGTCGCCGAGCAGGATGGCTTCTTCGAGGCTGTGGGTGATGAAGAGCACGGTGGTGCGCGTGTTCTGGGTGAGCTCCAGCAGCTCGTCCTGGAGGATCGTGCGCAACTGGGCGTCGAGCGCGGCGAAGGGCTCGTCCATCAGCAGCATCTCGGGCTCCACGGCGAGCGCCCGCGCGATGGCCACCCGCTGCCGCATCCCGCCGGAGAGCGCCGCGGGGTACGCGCCGGCGAACTCGGAAAGGCCCATCCGGGCCAGCCAGTCCCGGGCTCTGGCATCGGCCTCCTTGCGGGGTACGCGCTGGATGTCGAGGCCGAAACGGACGTTGGCGAGGACCGTCTTCCAGTCGTAGATCCCGTAGTCCTGGAAGATCATCGCCGCCGGCCGGGGCGAAGCCGTACGGATCTCCAGTTCGCCCGCGCTCGGGCGCAGCAGCCCGGCGGCTATCCGCAGCAGGGTGGATTTGCCGCAGCCGGACGGGCCGACGAGGCAGGTGAACTCGCCCGGCGCGATCTCGATGTCGACCGGTCCGAGGGCGGGCAGCAGTCCGGTGCCCCGTCCGAAGGAGCGGGCGAGCCCGCGGGCGCGGAGCTTGGGCGGCACGGGGCCGGGGGCGGTGTCGGAGGCGGGTGTTCCGGGCGGGGGTGGGGTCGGGTGCGCAGCTCCCACGGGTCTCTCCTCGCATCGTTCGAGGTGCGGATCCGCCGCGGACGACAGGCGCGGGGTGGCGTGATCCACGCGCTCGTCACCTGCGGAGGTGATCGCCGCAGACGATATGACGACCCGTCAGATTCGGGAAGGGGGTACGCGAAAGCCCCGGCGCGAGGAGCGTCGGGTCCGGGTGGGGATCGGTGGCGCGGGTCAGGCCGCGGCGGCGCAGCTCGGGCAGATGCCGCGGTACGTCACCTCGACGCCGGAGACCGTGAAGCCGAACCGCTCGTCGGCCGGCAGCTCCGCCAGCGGGTTGCCCGAGGGGTGCACGTCCCGGATGGTGCCGCACCGCGCGCAGACCAGGTGGTGGTGGGGGCGGTGGGCGTTCGGGTCGTAGCGCTTGGCCCGGCGGTCGGTGGAGACCTCCATGACCTCGCCCAGGGACACCATCTCGCCCAGGGTGTTGTACACGGTCGCCCGGGAGATCTCGGGAAGCCGGTCGACGGCCCTCGCGTGCACCTCGTCCGCCGTCAGGTGCACGTGGTCCCCGTCGAGGACCTCGGCCACGACACGCCGCTGCGCCGTCATGCGCCAGCCGCGTCCTCGGAGTCGTTCCAGCAGGTCACTCATGGGCCCAGCCTAACAGTGAGGGGACCGAGTCCCGAATTGGTGTGACTTTGGATGTTCGCTTGACTTAGACAAAGTCCATCGTAGGATCGAGTTCGGCATAGGCCAAGGGACAGGCTGTGCGGGACATCGACAGATGACGAATGTGCAGGACATGACGCAGGAGGCGCACGTGACGCAGGGACCGCTCACCACGGAGGCCGGCGCGCCGCTGGCCGACAACCAGAACAGCGAGACCGCTGGCGCCGGCGGACCGGTTCTCGTCCAGGACCAGGCACTGCTGGAGAAGCTCGCCCACTTCAACCGGGAGCGCATCCCGGAGCGCATCGTGCACGCCCGCGGCGCCGGTGCCTACGGCACGTTCACGCTGACCCGGGACGTCTCGCAGTGGACGCGGGCGAAGTTCCTCTCCGAGGTCGGCAAGCAGACCGAGACGTTCCTGCGCTTCTCGACCGTCGCGGGCAACCTCGGCTCCGCCGACGCCGTGCGCGACCCGCGCGGTTTCGCGCTGAAGTTCTACACCGAAGAGGGAAACTACGACCTCGTCGGCAACAACACCCCGGTGTTCTTCATCAAGGACGCCATCAAGTTCCCCGACTTCATCCACACCCAGAAGCGCGACCCGTACACCGGTTCGCAGGAGGCGGACAACGTCTGGGACTTCTGGGGTCTGTCGCCCGAGTCGACCCACCAGGTGACCTGGCTCTTCGGTGACCGCGGCATCCCGGCCACCCTGCGCCACATGAACGGGTACGGCTCGCACACGTACCAGTGGAACAACGAGGCCGGCGAGGTCTTCTGGGTCAAGTACCACTTCAAGACCGACCAGGGCATCAAGAACCTCACCCAGGACGAGGCCAACAAGCTCGCGGGTGAGGACCCGGACAGCCACCAGCGCGATCTGCGCGAGTCGATCGAGCGCGGCGAGTTCCCGACCTGGACCGTGCAGATCCAGGTCATGCCCGCCTCCGAGGCGGCCACGTACCGCTTCAACCCGTTCGACCTCACCAAGGTGTGGCCGCACGCGGACTACCCGCCGATCGAGATCGGGAAGCTGGAGCTCAACCGCAACCCGGAGAACGTCTTCGCGGAGACCGAGCAGTCGATCTTCAGCCCCGCGCACTTCGTGCCGGGCATCGGGCCGTCCCCGGACAAGATGCTCCAGGGCCGCCTCTTCGCCTACGGCGACGCCCACCGCTACCGCGTCGGCATCAACGCCGACCACCTGCCGGTGAACCGGCCGCACGCCACCGAGGCGCGCACCCACAGCCGTGACGGCTACCTGTACGACGGCCGGCACAAGGGTGCGAAGAACTACGAGCCGAACAGCTTCGGCGGCCCCAACCAGAGCGACCGGCCGCTGTGGCAGCCCGCCGCGGTCACCGGCCCCACCGGCAACCACGTGGCGCCGAGCCACGCGGAGGACAACGACTTCGTGCAGGCCGGCAATCTGTACCGGCTCTACTCCGAGGACGAGAAGGCCCGGCTGATCGACAACCTGGCCGGGTTCATCGCCAAGGTCTCGCGCGACGACATCGCCGAGCGCGCGATCAACAACTTCCGTCAGGCGGACGGCGACTTCGGCAAGCGGCTGGAAGCCGCGGTCCAGGCCCTGCGCGGCTGAGACCGGTCGGGGACGGTGGGCCGGATTCCCCTCGGGGGCTCCGGCCCACCGGCCGTTCCCGGGCCGCCGGTCAGCTCGCCAGACCGACGGTGCGGCGCCTGACCGGGGCCCAGCACCGGATGATGTCGCGCACCGAGACGACGCCCACCGGACCGGCGTCGTCCAGCACGACGAGATGGCGGAACCCGCCGTGCGTCATGGCTTCCGCGGCCTCCTCCAGGGTCCAGGTCGGGGCGGCGAACACCACGTCGGTGGTGGTGTGGGCGGAGGCGGTCTCCACGTCGGGGCTCTGTCCCGAGGCGATCGCGTCGAGGATGTCGCGCTCGGTGATGATCCCGAACCCGCTGGTGTCCGGGTCGTGGACGACGGCCGCTCCGACGCGGCGGGCGGACATCAGCCGGGCCGCCTGGCGGAGCGTATGGGTGGGGCCGATGGTCAGGACCATCGTGCTCATGGCGTCGCGGACGAGCATGAAGGGAGCCACCTCCTTGGCGAGCCGGCCCGGGGGAGCCGGTCCTGTGAGCCGATTCACAAGTTCACAAGTGGGGGGACTCTCAGAGTCGCACCCTTGGGGTGCGTCAACAAGGGGTCGGTGAAGAAAGTCTGTGGGGCGGGCAAAGGCCCGCCCCACGTGTCCCGTGCGCCCCGTCGGTGACCGCGGGGACGGTGCTCAGTAGCGCTGGTTGAGGTAGCCGAGCAGCTCGTGGTGGAGCAGACCGTTCGAAGCTGCCGCGTTGCCGCCGCCCGGACCGGAGACGCCGTCCAGGCTGGTGAACCGCCCGCCCGCCTCCTGGACGATGATCGCGTTCGCCGCCATGTCCCACAGGGACAGCTCCGGCTCGGCGGCGATGTCCACCGAACCCTCGGCGACCATCATGTACGGCCAGAAGTCCCCGTACCCACGCGTCCGCCAGCAGGCCCGGGTCAGGTCCAGGAAGCCGTCGAGGCGGCCCTGCTCCTCCCAGCCGCTCAGCGAGGCGTACCCCAGCGAGGCGTCCGCGATCCGCTCCACCTTCGACACCCGCAGCCGGGTCGCCGAGGTGAGGCTGCGGCCGGAGAACGCGCCCGCGCCCTTCGCCGCCCACCAGCGCCGGCTCAGGGCGGGCGCCGAGACCACGCCGACCACCGGCTGGAAACCGTCCTCGCCCGCCTCCATCAGCGAGATCAGCGTCGCCCACACGGGCACCCCGCGGACGTAGTTCTTGGTGCCGTCGATCGGGTCGATCACCCAGCGCCGGGGGCCGGTGCCCTCGATCCCGTACTCCTCGCCCAGAATCGCGTCGCGCGGGCGGGCCCGGTGGAGATGGCCGCGGATCAGTTCCTCGGCCGCCTTGTCGGCCTCGCTCACCGGCGTCATGTCCGGCTTGGTCTCGACCTTCAGGTCGAGGGCCTTGAACCGGTCCATCGTCGCCGCGTCGGCGGCGTCCGCCAGTACATGGGCGAGGCGCAGATCATCGTGATAATCGGGCATGTCGTCACAGTATCCACCGGCACCCGGCGGGGGCTACATGGCCCCGGCCGGTGGTCCGGTGCGCGGGCCCTTGACAGTCGCGTGCGGCGCGTCAACTCTGAACCGCAGGTCCCCGGGCGTGGGAGGCGATGGTGCCGTCAGCGCGAGAAGCCCTGCTGGACGCCGCTCTGGCGGCCCTGGACGAACAGCCCTGGCGGACGGTGCGCATGGTTGACGTCGCCGCCCTGGCCGGAGTCTCGCGGCAGAGCCTCTACAACGAGTTCGGCGGCAAGGACGGTCTGGCCCGCGCCCTGCTCGGGCAGGCGGCCGACGGCTATCTCGCCGGGGTCGAGAGGGCGCTGCGCGCGGACGTGGGTACGGGCCGGGGGCCCGCTGCCGTCGCGCTCTGGACGGTCCGGGAGGCCCGGACGAACGCCCTGGTCAAGGCGCTGCTCACGGGCTTCTGGGGGGAACGCCTGCCCCGGTCCGCGGCGTCCCCGACGCCCGCCGAACTGCTCGGCCTGGCCCGGGACCGTGCCGTGGCCGCGCTGGCGGGCGGGCAGCCGCCGGAGGCCGCCGCCGAGCTGGCCGTGCGCTGCGAGACCGTGCTGCGGCTCGCGCTGTCCTACGTGATGGTGCCCGCGGAGGGCCGCACGGCACCGCTGATCACGGAAGCGGCGCGGCCGCGGGAGGCCTGCTGACGGCCCGGTCACCGGGGTCGGCGGCCCGGGTGCGCGGGCCCGGGTTCAGTGGGAGGAGCCGGACAGCTGGAGGCCGATCACACCGACGATCACCAGCGAGATCGAGACCAGTTTCAGGGTCGAGACGACGTCGTCGAGGAAGACCATCCCGTAGATCGCCGTACCGGCCGCGCCGATTCCGGTCCACACCGCGTAGGCGGGGCCGACATCGAGCTTCTTGAGCGACAGCGTCAGCAGCCCGAAACTGCCGAGCGCGAACACACAGAACGCGACCGTCGGCCAGAGCCGGCTGAATCCGTGGCTCAGCTTCAGACACACGGCGAAGCCGGTCTCCAGCAGTCCCGCGACCACGACCAGCAGCCATGCCATCGTCAGTTGCCTCCGTGTAGGTGACGCCCTCGTCCAGCCCGTCGCGAGGTCCGGCTCGGTGCGATTAGCCCTTACCAGTCCCGGGAACTCGCAAACGTGCGCGAGTCGCCGGGCGCGTGACCCGGGCGGGCTCAGTCGCCCTCGCGCCGCTCACGCGTGGCGAGCAGCCTGCGCAGCGAGTACAGCCGCGCGGGGTCGGCGTGGCCCTCGGCGACCCAGGCGTCCAGCGCGCATTCCGGCTGGTTCTCGTCGTGGGTGCAGCCGCGCGGGCAGTTCTCGGTGCCGGGCTCCAGGTCGGGGAACGCGTTGATGACGCGCGAGGGGTCCACGTGGTGCAGCCCGAAGGACCGCACACCCGGGGTGTCGACCACCCAGCCCCGGTTGCCCGGGAGCGGCAGCGCGAGCGCGGACGTGGTGGTGTGCCGGCCGCGGCCGGTGACCGCGTTGACGACACCGGTCGTGCGCCGCCGGTCCTTCGGGACCAGGGCGTTGACCAGCGTGGTCTTCCCGACACCGGAGTGCCCGACGAACGCCGTGATCCGGTCGTTCAGCTGCTCGCGCACCCGGTCGGCCGCGTCGCCGTTCTCCAGCTCCTCGCGGCTGGTGACGATGTAGGGGACCCCGAGCGGCGTGTACGTCTCCAGCAGCTTGTCCGCGGAGGCCAGGTCGGACTTGGTGAGTACCAGGAGCGGGGTGAGCCCGCCGTCGTACGCCGCCACCAGACAGCGGTCGATCATGCGCGGGCGCGGTTCGGGGTCGGCGAGCGCGGTGACGATCGCCAGCTGGTCGGCATTGGCGACGACCACCCGCTCGTACGGGTCGTCGTCGTCCGCCGTCCGGCGCAGCACCGAGCGGCGCTCACCGATCCGGACGATGCGGGCGAGGGTGTCCTTGTCGCCGGACAGGTCGCCCACGATGGAGACGGTGTCGCCCACCACGGCGGCCTTGCGGCCCAGTTCGCGGGCCTTCATCGCCATCACCGTACGGCCGTCGACGAGGCAGGTGAGCCTGCCCCGGTCGACGGTGAGGACCATGCCGTCCTGGGCGTCCTCGTGCTTGGGGCGGGTGTGCGTACGGGGCCGGTTGCCCTTGCGGTTGGGGCGGACGCGGATGTCGTCCTCGTCGGGGTTCTTGCCGTAGCGGCGCATGTTCTCAGGCCCCGAGCATTCCGGTCCACATGTCCGGGAAGTCCGGCAGGGTCTTGGCGGTCGTGCTCACGTTCTCGATCTCCACTCCGGGGACGGCGAGGCCGATGACCGACCCGGCGGTGGCCATCCGGTGGTCGTCGTACGTATGGAAGACGCCCCCGTGCAGCGGGCGCGGGCGGATGCGGAGGCCGTCGGCGGTCTCCGTGACATCGCCGCCGAGCTCGTTGATCTCCTTGGTCAGCGCGGCCAGCCGGTCCGTCTCGTGCAGCCGCAGATGCGCGACACCGCTGAGCGTGGAGGGGGAGTCGGCCAGGGCGGCGACGGCCGCGATGCCCGGGGTCAGCTCGCCGACCTCGCTCAGGTCCACGTCGATGCCGTGGATGCGTCCGGAGCCGGTGAAGGTGAGGCCGCGCTCGGTGAGCTCGCAGCTGCCGCCCATCGCGGTGAAGATCTCGCGCAGCGCGTCACCGGGCTGCGTGGTGCGCTCCGGCCAGTCCGGGACGGTGACCCGGCCCCCGGTGACCAGCGCGGCGGCCAGGAACGGCTGGGCGTTGGACAGGTCCGGTTCGATGGTCAGATCGCGGCCGAGCAGAGCGGAGGGGGAGACCCGCCAGACGTTCGGTTCGCCGCCCGTCTCCGGCTCGTCCACCTGGGCGCCGACGGCACGCAGCATGTCGACGGTCATCCGGATGTGCGGCATCGAGGGGAGGGCGGAACCCGTGTGCCGCACTTCCACGCCCTGGTTGAACCGGGGCCCCGACAGCAGCAGCGCCGAGACGAACTGGGAGGACGAGGAGGCGTCGATGGCCACCGGACCGCCGTCCAGGGCGCCGCCGCCGTGCACGGTCAGCGGGAGCGCGCCGCGTCCGCCGTCGTCGATCCTGGCGCCCAGGGCACGCAGGGCGTCGATCACTCCGTTCAGGGGGCGCTCGTAGGAACGGGGGTCGCCGTCGAAGTGGACCGGGCCGTCCGCGAGGGTGGCCACCGGGGGCAGGAAGCGCATGACCGTGCCGGCGTTGCCGACGTCGATCGTGGCCGGGCCGTGGAGTCCGGCCGGGATGATCCGCCAGGCCTCGCCGGTGGCGTCCGGGCCGCCCTGGACGGCGGAGCTGGAGGACACCATCTCCTCGATGCCGACGCCCATCGCGCGCAGCGCCTGAGCCATCAGCAGGGTGTCGCGGGAGCGCAGCGGGCGGCGCAGCCAGCCCGGCTCGGCGGCGAGGGAGGCGAGAACGAGTGCCCGGTTGGTGACCGATTTCGATCCGGGCACGGTGACGGTCGCGTCGACGGCTCCGCTCGCGTGGGGGGCGGGCCAGAGGGCGGGGTGCACGGAACTTTCGGTCATGGCCCTCACTTTAGTGGCTCACCGCAAACCCGGATCCTGATCAAAAGGGCGGAAACCGGGGCGTAATCCAGGCGTGGTAGGGGCCGGGGCGGGGCAGGGGCCGTCACCGTCCCAGGAGCCAGCGCCCGCCGCCGATCAGCGAGCAGAGCGACACCGCGTGGAAGAAGAACAGCCACAGGGCCGCCGGGACGTCCGTGAGCCGTGCCAGCTGGTCCGCGTCGGAGTCCGGCGCACCGCCGTGCCGCCGCTTGGACTGGAGCTCGAAGGGCGGGCGCACGCCGCCCAGCAGCAGGAACCACACCGCCGCGTACGCGAACGCCGACTGCACGGCGGCCGAGGTCAGCCAGGACACCAGCAGGAAGACCGTGCCCGTGAGGATCACGGTCAGGGCCCCGTACACATTGCGGATCATCACGAGCATCGCGGCGAGCAGCGCGGTGGCCAGCCACAGCAGCAGTGTGATCCTGCCGTCGGCCAGCAGCCAGGCGCCGCCCAGGCCCAGCAGCGACGGCGCGGTGTACCCGGCCGCCGCGGTGAGGATCATGCCGATGCCGGTCGGTCTGCCGCGGCTCACGGTCAGCCCGCTGGTGTCCGAGTGCAGCCGGATGCCGGACAGCTGCCGTCCGGTGAGCAGGGCCACCAGTCCGTGGCCGCCCTCGTGCGCGATCGTGATCGCGTTGCGCGAGAGCCGCCATATGAGGTTCGGCACGACGGCGACGAGCGCGGCGGTGGCCGTGACGACCACCAGCCACTGCGCGGGCGCGGGCTGGGTGCCGAAGACGCGATCCCACAGATCGCCCAGTTCTGTCGCGTTCATTGGCCGGGCGGCTCCTTGCGGTCGTGGCGGGCGGTCGTGGCAGTCTGGCAGTTATGTGCGGACGGTATGCAGCGAGTCGGCGGCCCGAGGACCTGACCGGACTCTTCGAGGTCGAGAAGTGGGAACCCACCGAGACCCTTGAGCCCGACTGGAACGTGGCACCGACCAAAGAGGTCTACGCGGTACTGGAGCGTCCTGTGAAGGACGCAGACGATCAGCGTCCGGTTCGCCAGCTGCGTGCCCTGAAGTGGGGACTCGTACCGTCCTGGGCCAAGTCGCCGGAGGGCGGCGCCCGCATGATCAACGCCCGCGCGGAGACCGTGCACGAGAAGCCCTCCTTCCGTCGCCCCTTCGTGCAGCGGCGCTGCATCCTGCCCGCGGACGGCTACTACGAGTGGGTCACCGGCTCCGAGGAGCGGCAGCTGGAGGAGAGCGGGAAGAAGAAGCGGCCGCGCAAGCAGCCGTACTTCGTGACGCCCGCCGACGGTTCGGTCTTCGCGATGGCGGGGCTGTACGAGTTCTGGCGCGACCGGACCCTGCCCGACGACCATCCGATGGCCTGGTGGGTGACCTGCTCCGTGATCACCACCGAGGCGGAGACCACGCCGCTGGCCGTCGCCCCCGCCGAGGGCCCGGCCGCGCTGGCCGACATCCACCCCCGGATGCCGCTGATGCTGACCCCGGACCGCTGGGACGCCTGGCTGGACCCGGCGCGCACGGACGTCGAGGAGCTGCGGGGGCTGCTCTCCCCGCCGCCCGGCGGGCTGATGCGCGCCTATCCGGTGGGCACGGCGGTCAGCAACGTGCGCAACAACGGCCCCGAGCTGCTGGAGGAACTCGCGGCGCCGGAAGTCGCGACGCTGTTCTGACCGGGGCCCGCCGCGAGGCAGGATGAACCGTGTGAGCCGTGACGAGAGCGTGCAGAAGAGTCCGGGTGAAAGCGCGCGGAAGGGCGCGCCTGTCGGCGTGCGGAGCCCGCGCAGGAGCGTGCGGAAGGCCGACACCGGGGCGGGCGAGGCCCGGATCACCTGGCTGCCCGCGCCCGACGCCCGTCTGGTGCTGGCGCTCGGCCACGGCGCGGGCGGCGGGATCGAGGCCCGGGACCTGACGGCCCTGGCCGCCGCACTGCCGGCGCGCGGGGTGACCGTCGCCCTGGTGGAGCAGCCCTGGCGGGTGGCCGGCAGGAAGGTGGCGCCCGCCCCGAAGACCCTGGACACCGGCTGGCGCGGGGTGTGGCCCGCGCTGGCCCGGCCGGGACTGCCGGTCGTGGCCGGCGGACGCAGCGCCGGAGCCCGGGTGGCGTGCCGGACGGCGACGGAGCTGGGCGCCCACGCCGTCCTGGCGCTCAGCTTCCCCCTGCACCCGCCGGGCAGGCCGGAGAAGTCCCGGGCGGACGAGCTGCTGGGGGCGGGCGTCCCCACCCTGGTGGTGCAGGGCGGCAACGATCCGTTCGGGCGTCCCGGCGAATTCCCGCCCGGCCCCTACGAACTGGCCGAGGTGCCGCACGGGGACCACGGCTTCGCGGTCCCGAAGAGGTCCGGCATGACCGAGGACGGGGCGATGGGTGTCCTCACCTCCGCGGTGACCGGATGGCTCGCCTCACTCGTATGACCGCGTGGCCCGTGTGACGTGCGCACCCCGGGAATGCCGGATGCGGGGCCGCTGTTGTTCGAGGCGTCGGTACAAG
The DNA here is from genome assembly GCF_026341775.1 of Streptomyces sp. NBC_00654. Classification (NCBI taxonomy): domain Bacteria; kingdom Bacillati; phylum Actinomycetota; class Actinomycetes; order Kitasatosporales; family Streptomycetaceae; genus Streptomyces; species Streptomyces sp. NBC_00654. The sequence goes on from NZ_JAPEOB010000001.1 coordinate 1,750,290, forward strand.
CACGTCGTACGTGGAGAGGGAGTCCGTCGCATGGGTTCGACCATCTGCCCGCGCCGCTCGAACACCGCTGATCTGGAGTGGACGGTCCTGCACGCGGCCAGGACCACTCCCGAGCGGGCACCGGGCGGACCGGATCGACAGCCCGTCGCGAAGCCGGGTCGACTATTCTCCGATGCGAGCGGGTCCGGTTTCGGCTCCGCCACATCGTTGGAGGAGGTGGGTCCGGTCACTGGGACCGACACAGGGACCGACGACGGCCGCGCACAGGAGACGACCGCCGAGCGCAACGCGCGTTTCGAGCGGGACGCCCTCGGATTTCTCGATCAGATGTACTCGGCCGCACTGCGCATGACGCGCAACCCCGCCGACGCCGAGGACCTGGTCCAGGAGACGTACGCCAAGGCGTACGGATCCTTCCACCAGTTCCGTGAGGGCACGAACCTCAAGGCGTGGATGTACCGCATTCTTACGAACACCTTCATCAACTCGTACCGCAAGAAGCAGCGCGAGCCCCAGCGCAGTGCCGCCGAGGAGATCGAGGACTGGCAGCTGGCGCGCGCCGAGTCGCACATGTCGACCGGCCTGCGTTCGGCGGAGTCCCAGGCTCTCGACCACCTGCCGGACTCCGATGTGAAGTCGGCGCTCCAGGCGATCCCCGAAGAGTTCCGCATCGCCGTGTATCTCGCCGACGTAGAAGGCTTTGCGTACAAGGAGATCGCGGACATCATGGGGACTCCTATCGGTACGGTGATGTCCCGGCTGCACCGCGGCCGCCGCCAACTGCGCGGCATGCTGGAGGACTACGCCCGTGAGCGCGGGCTCGTCCCGGCCGGCGCCGGTGCCGGTGAGTCGGACGATCGGAAAGGCTCGGCCTCATGAGCTGCGGAGAGCCGCACGAGACGGATTGCTCAGAGGTTCTCGACCATCTCTACGAGTTCCTCGACCGTGAGATGCCCGAGGGCGACTGCACCAAGTTCGAGGTGCACTTCGAGGAGTGCTCCCCGTGCCTGGAGAAGTACGGCCTGGAACAGGCCGTGAAGAAACTGGTCAAGCGCTGCTGCGGTCAGGACGAGGTCCCGACCGATCTGCGCTCGAAGGTGATGGGCCGGATCGATCTGATCCGTGCGGGCCAGGACGTTCCGGACCAGGACGTGGCCGTCGGCCCGGTGGACCGCTCGGCGGCCGCCACGGAGTGACATCGGCAGCGGGCGACCGCTGTACGGGTGAGGGCGTGCCGCGGACACCGCGGCGCGCCCTCACCCGTTCCCGCCGCCGTGCGGGGGCCGGGACCGTCCGGGGCGCGGGCACAGGCCGCCGCGCGGTGGTCGAACAGCAGACCGACCCGTACCGGGAACAGCCGCTGAGCGCCCGGATCGTCGGGACGGCCGACGCTTGCGGGGACCCGTGCGGGGAAGGCGTGAGCGGGCCGCTCGGCACTCTGGAGCGGCTGCGGCCCGGCACCGGACACGACGACCGGCCGCAGGTGGTGCGGGCGTCGGCGAGAGTCCTGGCGCGGGGCGGTCTGACCCCGGTCCGGGCTGGGTAACCCATGGGTAATGAGCGGGCGTCCGGCCGGGCATGGTTGGATGCGAAAGCAGAGCGGAAACAGAGGGTGTCCAGTCGGGACAGGCGGGAATCGTGAGGATCTTCGGGAAGGTACGGCATCGGCCATCCGCATCATGGCGGCAGGCCACGGACCGCGCGTTCACGCTGATCGGCGACGGCCGGTACGAGGATGCGGGGGCGCTGCTGACGCGCGCGGCGGACCTGGAGCCCTGGCTCTCGGAGTCCTGGTTCAACCTGGCCCTGCTGCACAAGTTCCGGCACGACTGGGAGCAGGCGAGAGCGGCGGGCCTGCGGGCCGTCGCGCTGCTCGACCGGGAGTCCGGCGCGCCCGACTGGTGGAATGTCGGTATCGCGGCCACCGCGCTCCAGGACTGGCCGCTGGCGCGGCGGGCCTGGCAGGCGTACGGCCTCAAGGTGCCGGGCAGCGGCCAGCACAACGCGGCGTCGAACACCGAGCCGACCGGGATGGACCTGGGCAGCGCGGCGGTACGCCTGTCGCCCGAGGGCGAGGCCGAGGTCGTCTGGGGACGCAGGCTGGATCCGGCCCGGATGGAAGTGCTGTCGATCCCGCTGCCGTCCTCCGGGCGGCGCTGGGGCGAGGTCGTTCTGCACGACGGGGTGCCGCACGGCGAGCGGGTCACCGCGGCCGGGCCCTCGTATCCGGTCTTCGACGAGATCGAGCTGTGGGCGCCGTCGCCCGTGCCCACCTGGGTGGTGCTGCTGGAGGCGGCCACCGAGGAGGACCGGGACGCGCTGGAGCAGCTCGCCTCGGACGCCGGGTTCGCCGCCGAGGACTGGTCGTCCTCCGTCCGGCTGCTCTGCCGCGCCTGTTCGGAGAGCCGGATGGAGAGCGACGAGGGTGACGGCGAGCACCTGGACCCGCACGACCACAGCGAGCCAGGCCACCCGGGGCCGCTGGGCCACCGGACGTCCGGTGACCTGTGGGTGCCGGAGCGCGAGTGCGGTATCGCGGCGCCCGCCGGGCTGGTGCGCGGGCTGCTGGACGGCTGGGTCGCGGACAGTCCGGACAGCCGGGAATGGCGGGATCTCGAAGAAGTCTGCTGAGCGGTGCCCGTAGGCTGTACGGGCACCGATCGCGGTGCTGGTTCTCCCGGTCACCCGGGTTCCCCGGTTTCTCCGGGTTCCGGGTCCATCGGGTCTCAGGTTTCGCAGGAAGGCGTACGGCGGACATGGCGCAGCAGGATACGGACGAGCAGATCAGCGTGGACGACGAGGGTTTCGTCGTGGACACCGAGGACTGCGAGGCACGTGAGGCGGCGTACCGCGAGCGCGGCACCTCCCGTCCGATCACGGTCGTGGGCAACCCGGTGCTGCACAAGGAGTGCAAGGACGTCACCGAGTTCGGCGACGAGCTGGCGCAGCTGATCGACGACATGTTCGCCAGCCAGCGGACGGCGGAGGGCGTGGGCCTGGCCGCCAACCAGATCGGCGTCGACCGCAAGGTCTTCGTCTACGACTGCCCGGACGACGACGGCGTGCGGCACGTGGGCGTCATCTGCAACCCCGTTCTCGACGAGCTGCCGCCCGAGGCGCGGGTGCTGGACGACTCCAACGAGGGCTGCCTCTCGGTGCCGACGGCGTACGCGGAGCTGGCCCGCCCGGACTACGCGGTGGTGCGCGGCCAGGACGCCAAGGGCAACCCGGTCAAGGTGCGGGGCAACGGGTACTTCGCGCGCTGCCTCCAGCACGAGACCGACCACCTGTACGGCTACCTGTACATCGACCGGCTCTCCAAGCGCGACCGCAAGGACGCGCTGCGGCAGATGGCCGAGGGCACCCCGCGCTACGAGGTCGTTCCGAACGACTGAGTGCCGCCGGACCGGGTGACCGGGGCGCGTACGGGTGGGCCGGGGCCGCCGCCGGTGACGGCGGCGGCCCCGGCCCCGATACCCCATCCCTCGTCCGGGTGAACCATGTGGCAGGTAACTGTCGCTTTTTCAGGGGCAGTTGACGCGCGTCGACTCCTGGGACAGGCTCGCCTGAACATCCCACGGTGATAGGGAGTCCCCCCATGATCAGACGCACCGCGCGCGTCCTGCTCGGACTTGTCATGACCATTGCTTTCGCGTGGGGCGGGGCGGTCGTGACCGCCGGCACCGCGCAGGCCGACGGCTGTTACACCTGGACCCGCACGCTCTCGCCCGGTGCCACCGGCAATGACGTCGTCCAGCTCCAGATCCGGGTGGCCGGCTACCCCGGCTACAACTCGGTGCTCGCCATCGACGGCTCGTACGGCCCGGCCACCACGGCCGCGGTCAAGCGATTCCAGGCGGCGTACGGGCTGGCGGCCGACGGTGTCGCGGGACCGGCCACCCAGGCCAAGATCTACGCGCTCCAGGACAGCGACTGCACCCCGATCCACTTCACGTACCCCGAGCACAACACCTGCAACAGCACCTGGGCCGGTGGCGCGGTCGCGGCGGGCACGGCCAAGGCCAACGCCCTGAGCACCATGTGGAAGCTGGAGGCCCTGCGGCACGCCCTCGGTGACCAGTCCATCCGCGTCACCAGCGGTTTCCGCTCCACCTCGTGCAACGCGGCCGTCGGCGGGGCCACCAACAGCCGCCATCTGTACGGTGACGCGGCCGACCTCGGCGCCGGGCCGCACTCCCTGTGCACCCTCGCCAAGCAGGCCCGTAACCACGGCTTCAACGGGATCCTCGGCCCGGGATACCCCGGCCACGGTGACCACGTGCACGTCAACCAGGGGCCCAGCCACTACTGGTCGGCCTCCAGCTGCGGCATCTGAGGACCGCCTCCCGTGCGGGGGTGCCGCGCCCGCGGAGCCCCCGCACACCCGGACGGCGGCGCCGGATCAGGCGGCCCCGGACATCGCGGCCGGGCCGCGGAAGGTGCGGCGGTAGGCGTTCGGGGTCGTCCCCAGGGACCGTACGAACTGGTGGCGCAGCGCGGCCGCCGTGCCGAAGCCGGTCCGCCCGGCGATCGTGTCCACCGTCTCGTCCGAGGTCTCCAGCAGATGCTGGGCCAGCAGCACCCGCTGCCGCAGCAGCCAGCGGTACGGAGTGGTGCCCGTCTCCTGCTGGAAGCGGCGCGCGAAGGTGCGCGGGGACATATGGGCCAGACCGGCCAGCTGCTCGACCGTCATTTCCCGGTCGAGGTGGCGCTCCATCCAGGCGAGGGTGTCCCCGACCGTGTCGCACCTGGTGCGGGGCAGCGGGCGCTGGATGTACTGCGCCTGGCCGCCGTCGCGGTGCGGCGGTACCACCATGCGGCGCGCGATGGCGTTGGCGGCGTCCGGGCCGTGCGCCTGGCGGACCAGATGCAGACAGGCGTCGATCCCGGCGGCGGTGCCCGCCGAGGTGATCACCGGCCCGTCGTCCACGTACAGCACATCCGGCTCCACGGCGGCCAGGGGGAAGCGCCGGGCCAGCTCGTCGGCGTGCCGCCAGTGGGTGGTGCAGCGGCGGCCGTCCAGCAGCCCGGCCGCGCCGAGGACATAGGCGCCGGAGCAGACGCTCAGCACCCGCGCGCCGCGCTCCACGGCCCGGCGCAGGGCGTCCAGCACCTCCGGCGGATACTCCCGCTCCATGAAATGGCTGCCCGCCGGTACGGCGATGAGGTCGGCCTCCTCCAGCCGGCCGAGGCCATGGGGCGTGCTGATGGTGAACCCGGCGTGCGTCCGCAGCTCGGGGCCCTCGGCCGAGACCACCGCGAAATCGTGCACCGGCAGACCCTCGTCGCTGCGGTCGAGCCCGAAGACCTCGCACAGCACACCGAGTTCGAACGGGTGGACCTCGTCGAGCAGCAGGGCGGCGACATTTTTCAGCATGACGCCAGTGTGGCAGTAATTCGATGCTGTATGACAGTCCTGCCACTGCCGGAACGGGTCCGCACGGACGACAGTAGAGGCGTGAACACATTCCTGAACTACCTGGGCATAACGGCTGTTTTCGCACTCTTCCTGCTGCCGACGTTCTTCGGGCTCGCCCGTGAACGCCGCATCGACCGGGAGCTGAGAGAAGCGGAACGGGCACACGGGGCGGAGCCCCCGCGAACGAAGGGCGCCGCGCGGCCGGTCACGGCCACACGGCGCCCCTCCCCCCGGAGCTGGGCCAGGATCTGACCCGGGCCGGGATCCGGTCCGGGCCCGGCGGACGGCCCGGAGAGGCCGTCCCTGAGGAGTCGTCCTCCAGCAGCCGTCCTCCAGCAGCCGTCCTCTAGAAGTCGTCGTCGAAGCCGACCGACCCCTCCACCGCCACCTGGTAGGCGGACGGGCGGCGCTCGAAGAAGTTCGTCAGCTCCTGGACACCCTGCAGCTCCATGAACGAGAACGGGTTCTCCGAGCCGTACAGCGCCGGGAAGCCGAGGCGGGTGAGCCGCTGGTCGGCCACGCACTCCAGGTACTGCCGCATCGACTCGGTGTTCATGCCGGGCAGGCCCTCGCCGCACAGGTCGCGGCCGAACTGCAGCTCCGCCTCGACGGCCTCCTTCAGCATGTCGGTGACCTGCTGCTGGAGCTCGTCGTCGAAGAGGTCCGGCTCCTCCTTGCGGACGGTGTCCACGACCTCGAACGCGAAGTTCATGTGCATGGTCTCGTCACGGAACACCCAGTTGGTGCCCGTGGCGAGGCCGTGCAGCAGGCCGCGCGAGCGGAACCAGTACACGTACGCGAAGGCGCCGTAGAAGAACAGCCCCTCGATGCACGCCGCGAAGCAGATCAGGTTCAGCAGGAAGCGGCGGCGGTCCGCCTTCGTCTCCAGCCGGTCGATCTTCTCGACCGAATCCATCCACCTGAAGCAGAACTGCGCCTTCTCGCGGATGGAGGGGATCTCCTCGACCGCGTCGAACGCCGCCGCCCGGTCGTCCGGATCGGGCAGATACGTGTCGAGCAGCGTCAGATAGAACTGGACGTGCACGGCCTCCTCGAAGAGCTGCCGCGACAGATACAGCCGCGCCTCGGGAGAGTTGATGTGCTTGTACAGCGTCAGCACGAGGTTGTTGGAGACGATGGAGTCACCGGTCGCGAAGAACGCCACCAGCCTGCCGATCATGTGCTGTTCGCCGGGGGAGAGCTTGGCGAGGTCGGCGACGTCGGAGTGGAGGTCGACCTCCTCGACCGTCCAGGTGTTCTTGATCGCGTCCCGGTAGCGCTCGTAGAAGTCCGGGTAGCGCATCGGGCGCAGGGTCAGTTCGAAGCCCGGGTCGAGCAGGTTCTTGTTCTCGTTGGAGCTCATTACTGGCAGGCCTCGCAGGACTCGGGGTTTTCCAGGGAGCAGGCGATGGCGTCCGCGTCGGGAGCCTGGGCCTGCTGTACGGGGATGGGGGCGGCGGCGGACGCCTGGCCGGACGCGGCGCGGGCGATCCGGGTCGCCGGGCGCGACCGCAGGTAGTACGTCGTCTTCAGCCCCTGCTTCCAGGCGTACGCGTACATCGAGGAGAGCTTGCCGATCGTCGGCGTCTCCAGGAACAGGTTCAGCGACTGGCTCTGGTCGAGGAACGGCGTACGCGCCGCCGCCATGTCGATCAGTCCGCGCTGCGGGATCTCCCACGCGGTGCGGTACAGCGCCCGCACCTCCTCGGGGATCCAGGCGAAGCCCTGCACGGAGCCGCTCGCCTCGCGCAGCGCCTCGCGGGTCCGGGCGTCCCACACGCCGAGCTGCTTCAGCTCGTCCACCAGATAGGCGTTGACCTGGAGGAACTCACCGCTGAGCGTCTCGCGCTTGAACAGGTTGGAGACCTGCGGCTCGATGCACTCGTACACCCCGGCGATCGAGGCGATCGTGGCGGTCGGCGCGATGGCCAGGAGCAGCGAGTTACGCATCCCGGTCTTCGCGACACGGGCGCGCAGGGCCTCCCAGCGCTCCGGCCAGTTCAGCGCGGTGTCGTAGTGGTCGGGGTGCAGCACCCCGCGTGCGGTGCGGGTCTCGGCCCAGGCCGGGAGCGGGCCGGAGCGCTCGGCGAGGTCGCAGGACGCCTCGTACGCCGCGAGCATGATGCGCTCGGAGATCTTCGTGGACAGGGCCCGCGCCTCGGGGGAGTCGAAGGGCAGCCGGAGCTGGAAGAAGACGTCCTGGAGGCCCATCGCGCCCAGGCCCACCGGCCGCCAGCGCGCGTTGGAGCGTCCGGCCTGCTCGGTCGGGTAGAAGTTGATGTCGACGACCCGGTCCAGGAAGGTCACGGCGGTCCGCACGGTGGCGTCCAGCCGCTCCCAGTCGATGGACCCGTCCGCCACGAACGACCCCAGGTTGACCGAGCCCAGATTGCAGACGGCCGTCTCGCCGTCGTCGGTCACTTCGAGGATCTCGGTGCACAGGTTCGACGAGTGGACGACGCGGCCCGGCTCGGCGGTCTGGTTGGCGGTCCGGTTGGAGGCGTCCTTGAACGTCATCCAGCCCTGACCGGTCTGCGCGAGCGTACGCATCATCCGGCCGTACAGGTCCCGCGCGGGCATCGACTTGCGGGCCAGCCCCCTGGCCTCCGCCGCGCGGTACGCGGCGTCGAACTCGTCGCCCCACAGGTCGACCAGCTCGGGCACGTCGGCGGGCGAGAACAGCGACCACTGCCCGTCCGCGTCCACCCGGCGCATGAACTCGTCCGGGATCCAGTGCGCCAGGTTGAGGTTGTGCGTACGCCGCTGGTCCTCACCCGTGTTGTCGCGCAGCTCCAGGAACTCCTCGATGTCCGCGTGCCAGGTCTCCAGGTAGACGGCGGCGGCGCCCTTGCGGCGGCCACCCTGGTTGACCGCGGCGACCGAGGCGTCGAGCGTCTTCAGGAACGGCACGATGCCGTTGGAGTGCCCGTTGGTGCCCCGGATCAGCGAACCGCGGGCGCGGATACGGGAGTACGAGAGGCCGATGCCGCCCGCGTGCTTGGAGAGCCGCGCCACCTGGTGGTAGCGGTCGTAGATCGAGTCCAGCTCGTCCTTGGGCGAGTCCAGCAGATAGCAGGAGGACATCTGCGGGTGCCGGGTGCCGGAGTTGAAGAGGGTGGGGGAGGAGGGCAGGTAGTCCAGCCGGCTCATCAGCCCGTACAGCGCGGCGACCTCGTCCAGCGCGTGCACGCTCTCGTCCTCGGCCAGACCGGCCGCGACCCGCAGCATGAAGTGCTGCGGCGTCTCGATGACCTGGCGGGTGTGCGGGTGGCGCAGCAGATAGCGGCTGTGCAGCGTCCGCAGCCCGAAGTAACCGAAGCGGTCGTCCGCGCCGTCGGCCAGCGACCGCTCGACCAGCGCGTCGAGCGCGGCGGCGTGCAGCGCCACGAAGGCGGCCGTACGGTCGGCGATCAGGCCCTCGCGGTGCCCCACGGCGACCGAGGCGGAGAACGACACCGCGCCCTGGCCCGCCGCCTCGTCGGCGATGGACCGGGTCAGCAGCCGGGCGGCGAGCCGGGAGTAGGCGGGGTCCTCGGAGATCAGCCCCGCGGCCGCCTCGGTGGCCAGCGAACGCAGCTCCGCCTCGTCCGACCGGGCGTTGCGGCCGCGCAGCGCGGCGGCGGCGACCCGTCCGGGATCGGTGTCGGGCAGATCGACGGTGAGGTCCGTCAGGGTCCGCAGCAGTGCGGTTCCCGGTGCGTCGGTCGTGGGCTCCGTCGGTTCGGCTGCGGCGGCGGCTGAAACCGGATCGGCTGGCGCGATGGTCACGGGGATTTCCCTCGCTCGGCTGGGGGCCGGCGGGGAACGGGGGCAGCCGGGCAGCACGGTGCCCGGGGCGGGGCAGCACTGCGTACGGCGTCCACCGGCCCATCCGCGAGGCCCGGACGTCTTGGCGTCCGGTTCGGTCGAGCCGGACGCGCTGTCGACAGGTCGTCGGACTTCGGGTGTGCAAAAGCACACTGAATACACCGTTGCGGGACAGTTCCGGATTCGCACCGGATTCCCCTGCGGCGACAGCGAGCACGAGCATACATGTGGGGGCCGCCCGATGAGGCAGCCCCCACATGTTGTGTCGCGGGCCGTGGTGGGCCCTGTCGGAGTGTCAGCCGGTGGGCGAGCGGCGGCAGGCCGGGGAGCGGCTCCAGGCCCCGTTCCCGGCCCGCTTCAGGCCCGCTTCAGGCCCGCTTCCGGGCCCGTTCCCGGCTCCCTCTCCGGGCCCCCTCCCCGGCTGCTCCGGCCTCGTACGGCGTGATCTCCCCGGCCGCGGAATCCCTCAGCCGCTCGCTCCCACGTCGTTGTTCGGGGCCCCGTCGCCGACCGGTGGCAGGTCGCCGCGTTCGACGGGACCCGCGCCGGGTGCCCGGCCCGCCGGGGGCAGGATCTCGTCGAGTTCACGGTCATCCGCGCGGTGCGCGGCCTCGGCGGCCGTGCGCAGGGTGTCGCGGTCGACCTCGCCGCGGGCTCCGCCGACCCGGACGACGACCTCGCCCTCCGCGCGGGCGTACTCATGGCTGTCCGGCGTCGAGCGGTACCAGTTCGCGCCGTCCCGCTCGCAGGCCGCCGGTGTGCCCGGGCCCCCGCCGGGCCGCGGGCCCGTCGCGCAGTTCGACGCCGTGAGTGTGCCGCGCTCCACGGAGAGCTGGATGCGCTTGCCGCCGGCCGCCACGTAGAAGCTCCCGAAGCCGTCGTCGCCGAGGACGCCGACGGACTGCCGGGCCAGGGTGTACCCGGGGACCTCGGTCACATAGACGTGGCCGGTGGTGGTCTGGATGGCCGCGGCCCTGGCCTCCAGCGCGGCCCGGCCGGGCCCCGGGGCGGAGGGGGCCGCGCCCCCGGGGCTGTCCGCATCGGGTCCGGGGGCCGGCTCCGTGCCGCAGGCCGCGAGTGTCAGCACCAGCAGCACGGGCCACAGCCCGGGGAGCGGGGAGCGAGGGTTCATGCCCGCATCCTCGCGTACGGTGACCGCCGTGCACAGCCGGAGAACGGCGCGGGCCGCCGCGCCTCCCGGGGAGACACGACGGCCCGCGCACCGCCGTTCCGGCCGGTCAGCGAATGCCCGGCGCGACCGCCGCGGCCGGCGGCAGCTCCGCCTCGACGCCGGGGTCGCCCACATCGGCCGTGTAGTCGGCCGGCGAGGTCTCGTCGATGCCCGCCGGGGCCTTCAGCGCGTTCAGGACGAGGGTCAGGACGATCACGACCACCACGTTCAGCACGAAGGCCGTCAGCCCGATGTAGCCGATCTCGCCGATTCCCGGAATCTCCTTCGAGGAGCCGCCGAAGTGCTTCTGGGTGGGGCTCGCCACGCCGTACGCGGCGAGCGTTCCGTACGCCATGCCGGCCGCCCAGCCCGCGAGCAGCGCCCAGCGGTGGAACCAGCGGGTGAACAGCCCGCCGACCAGGGCCGGCATCGTCTGGAGGATCCAGATGCCGCCGAGCAGCTGGAAGTTGATCGCGACCGTCTTGTCCATGGTGAGGACGAAGACCAGGGCCCCGACCTTGACCAGGAGCGAGACCACCTTGGAGACCTTGGTCTCCTGGGCGGGGGTCGCGTCGGGTTTCAGGAAGTCCTTGTAGATGTTGCGGGTGAAAAGGTTCGCCGCGGCGATGGACATGATCGCGGCGGGCACCAGGGCACCGATGCCGATGGCGGCGAACGCCACTCCGGCGAACCAGTCGGGGAACATGTTCTCGAACAGCTGGGGGATGGCCAGCTGCCCGTTGTCCACCTTCACTCCGGCGGCGATCGCCATGAAGCCGAGCAGCGCCAGCATGCCCAGCATCAGGGAGTACAGCGGCAGGATCGTGGTGTTGCGCCGGATCACCTCGCGGCTGCGGCTGGAGAGCGTCGCCGTGATCGAGTGCGGGTACATGAAGAGCGCGAGCGCGGATCCCAACGCCAGTGTCGCGTAACCCCATTGACCCATGTCGCCGGGAACCAGCGAGCCGCGCGGCTGACCGGTCGCCGGATTCTTCTGGGAGAACGCCTCGCCCGCCTTGGCGAAGATGTCGTCGAAGCCGCCCAGCTTGATCGGTATGTAGATGATCGCCACCGCGATCACCAGATAGATCAGGCCGTCCTTCACGAATGCGATCAGCGCGGGCGCCCGCAGCCCGGACGAGTAGGTGTACGCGGCGAGCACGGCGAACGCGATGAGCAGCGGCAGGTCCCTGACGAACCAGTGCGTGGTCTCTCCGCCGCCGACGCCCATGACGTCCAGCACCGCCTGGATTCCGACGAGTTGGAGCGCGATGTAGGGCATCGTGGCGAGGATGCCGGTGACGGCGACCGCCAGCGAGAGCCCCTTGGAGCCGAAGCGTCCGCGGACGAAGTCCGAGGTGGTGACGTAGCCGTGCTTGTGCGAGACCGACCACAGCCGCGGCAGGAAGGTGAAGATCAGCGGGTAGACGAGGATCGTGTACGGGACGGCGAAGAAGCCCGCCGCGCCCGCCGCGTAGATCGCCGCCGGGACGGCGACGAAGGTGTACGCGGTGTAGAGGTCGCCGCCCAGCAGGAACCAGGTGACCCAGGTGCCGAACGACCGTCCGCCCAGGCCCCATTCGTCCAGACTGGCTTCGTTCTCGGCCTTGCGCCAGCGGGCCGCCATGAAGCCGATGACCGTGACGGCCACGAAGAAGAAGATGAAGACGCCGAGCGCGACGCCGTTCACACCGTCCTTCATGCGGAGGCACCTCCCTTGCGGGCGCGCCGGTCACGCTGCCACAGCTTGTACGCGACCATCGTCAGCGCGGTCGAGAGCAGCACCCAGAGCATCTGGTACCAGTAGAAGAACGGGATGCCGATGAACGTCGGATCGACCTTCGCGTACGAACCCACCCAGAGCATCGCCACGAACGGGGCGGCGAGACAGAGCGCGATCACCACTCTCGTGGGGGTGACCGTCGGTGGTTTCGCCTCGGTATCTGCTGGCATGTGGTGACTCCGTCCCCTCGCTGATCACCGGCTGCGGTCCGCGTGTGCGTCCGGCAACGGTGATGTATCGGAGAGAGTCACGGACACGGGAGTCATCCGGTTCACCCGTACGGGCAAGTCCGCGCGCACATACGCGTGCCCGTACGGGCACGCGTATGTGCGCGTGCGTACGCGGGCCCGTGCGCGCACACGCGTTTGGAACGCGTGTACGTGCGCGGGCCTGGGAACGGACAGGTGCGGCGGCCGGGAAGGTCGTCCCCGGCCGCCGCACCTGTGCCGTCCCTGCCGCCGGGGCGGCAGGGCCTCAGTCCGTGGGCCGCTTCAGCCTGGCGACGAACTTGTAGCGGTCGCCGCGGTAGACCGAGCGCACCCACTCCACCGGCTCGCCCTGCCCGTCGATCGAGTGGCGGGACAGCATCAGCATCGGAAGACCCACATCCGTACCGAGCAGCCCCGCCTCGCGCGGGGTGGCCAGCGAGGTCTCGATGGTCTCCTCGGCCTCGGCCAGCCTCACGTCGTACACCTCGGCGAGCGCGGTGTAGAGAGAGGTGTACTTCACCAGAGAACGGCGAAGCGCCGGGAAGCGTTTGGCCGAAAGGTGTGTGGTCTCGATCGCCATGGGCTCGCCGCTGGCCAGTCGCAGACGCTCGATCCGCAGCACCCGGCCGCCCGCCGTGATGTCCAGCAGACCGGCGAGCGTGTCGTCGGCGGTGACATAGCCGATGTCCAGCAGCTGAGACGTCGGCTCCAGTCCCTGGGCACGCATGTCCTCGGTGTACGAGGTCAGTTGGAGCGCCTGGGAGACCTTCGGCTTGGCGACGAAGGTTCCCTTGCCCTGGATGCGCTCCAGCCGGCCCTCGACGACCAGCTCCTGGAGCGCCTGGCGCACGGTGGTGCGCGAGGTGTCGAACTCGGCTGCCAGGGTGCGTTCGGGCGGCACGGGTGTGCCCGGTGGCAGGGTGTCGGTCATGTCGAGGAGATGCCGCTTGAGCCGGTAGTACTTCGGTACGCGCGCCGTGCGCGTACCTGCACCGGTCTCGTTCCCCGAACTGCCCCCGTCGGCGCCCATGGCCCGCCTTCCCGACTGCTGCGTTGCTGCCGTCACCGGCTCCTCCGTCTGTCGCGGCTCACATGGTGGCACGGTCCCGTCACGGGTCGTCGCCCTCCCTTAGGTGTCGGTCCTATAACGGACGCGAGTGCACTTCTTATACACCCTTGACACCCCTAAAGGTCTAGGCCAAGCTCCCGGTACTGGTCTAAACCATTAAAGACCAGGTCCAGCCCCAGCAGTACTCGTCGAATGTCTTCGCGGTGGGCGGGGTTGCAGCATCCCTGAGGAGGGTTTGGCGTGAAGCGCAAGCTCATCGCGGCGATCGGCGTCGCGGGCATGTTGGTTTCGATCGCAGCATGTGGTTCGGATGACAAGGCATCGTCCAAGGACCCGAAGGACCGTAAGGAAGACCTGACGGTCTGGCTCATGGGTGACGCGCAGTCGACCTGGCCGGAACTGGTCAAGGACGTCAACGCCCAGTTCAAGAAGAAGTACCCCAATGTCACCGTCAAGGTCCAGTACCAGCAGTGGTCGGACAAGGTGAAGAAGCTCGACACCTCCCTCGGCGGCGACAAGTTCCCGGACGTTGTCGAGCTCGGCAACACCGAGACCATGCAGTACATCCTCAATGGTGCGCTCGGCGAGATCGACCCCAAGAAGTACGAGAACTCGGACACCTGGATCAAGGGTCTGAAGGACACGTGCTCCTTCGAGGGCAAGACCTACTGCGTCCCGTACTACGCCAGTGCCCGTCTGGCTGTCTACAACAAGGACATGCTGAAGGCCGCCACCGGCAGCGACGTCCTCCCGCAGACCGAGGACGAGTTCCTCAAGGCCATGGACAAGGTCTCGGCCGAGCTGGGCAAGAAGGACAAGCGCGCCTCCTCCCTCTACTTCCCGGGCCGTTACTGGTACGCGGCGATGTCCTACGTCGCGGCGTACGGCGGCGAGGTCGCCAAGTACGACGAGGGCTCGAAACAGTGGAAGGCCAGCCTCTCCTCGCCCGAGTCGCAGAAGGGCATCGCCCACTACGTCGACCTGGTCAAGAAGTACAACAAGGCCGACCAGACGAAGGACGAGCAGGACCACGCCAACGTCATGGCCAACGAGAAGGCCGCGGTCATCTACGGCCAGGCCTGGGAGGCCGGCGGCGTCACCACGGGCGAGAACGGCAACCCGAAGCTCGACGGCAAGATCGCCACGGCCGGTATGCCCGGCCCGGAGGGCAAGGCGCTCCCGTCCTTCATCGGCGGCTCCGACCTCGCGACGATCTCCAAGTCCAAGGTCCAGGACCTCGGCGAGGAGTGGATCTCCCTCTTCACGAACGCGAAGTCGATGGACGTCCTCGCGTCGAAGAACATCCTCCCCAACAACGAGAAGCAGCTTGAGCCGCTGAAGGCCAAGCCGGAGACGGCCCCCATCGCCAACGCGGTGCCGGACGCCTGGTTCACGCCGATCGCCCCGGGCTGGGCCTCGGTCGAGAAGGAGGAGATCCTCGAGAACCTCCTCCTGGACATCCTCAAGGGCACGTCGGTCGCCGACGCGGCCAAGAAGGCCGACGAGAAGATCGACGCCCTGATCAACAAGAAGGCCTAGGAGCGTCCCTCACCCGGGGGGTGGGAGAAGGAGCGGGGCCGGGCGCGTGCGGCTGCGAGGCGGAGGACCGAGTCATGGCGGAGCCATGGTGAGCGACGACGACGCCGCGGATGTGCGTGCCCGGACCCGCGACGCCACCCCCCGGGTGCGGTTCGGTCCGAGTTCTCCGATCGTCAGGCGGGGGCCCGGCACTGCGCCGGGCCCCCGCTCCTCAGCACAAGCACGCCGTGATTTCCGGGGGTTGCCTCGGACCCGCGATGGAAGGTCAGCCACGTGACTGCCGCCGACACCAAGGCCGCCGGGCCACCGGTCTCCGAACCACGTGATCCCCGATCGACCGGGCCCCGGCTGTCCGAAGAGGACGGCGCCGGGCCCCGCGTACAGAAGAGGAAGCGGAAGAAGGGTGAACTCCTCCCCTACTTCCTGATCCTCCCGGCGATCGTGGCGATCGCCGCCGTCTATCTCTACCCGCTCGGCAAGACCGTGATCATGTCCTTCCAGGACATGGGCCGGCGTGAGCTGTGGAGCGGTGAGCCCGCACCATGGGTGGGCCTGAAGCAGTTCACCAACATCCTCGGCGACGACGAGTTCTGGTGGGTCACCTTCCGCACCGTGGTCTTCATGGCCATCTGCGTGACCCTGACCATGGCCCTCGGCCTCCTCATCTCCCTGCTGATGCGCCGGCTGTCCACCTGGGTCAGGCTCGTGCTGACCTTCTGCCTGATCGCCGCCTGGTCCATGCCGCTGATGGTCGCGGCCTCGATCTTCCGCTTCATGGCCGACTCCGACTACGGCCTGATCAACACCATGATCGCCAAGGTCGTGGGCGAGGACTTCCTCGGCCACAACTGGTACCTGGACCCGATCCAGGGCTTCACGATCATCGCCATCCTGGTCGTGTGGGGTGCCATTCCGTTCGTCGTCGTCACCCTGTACGCCGCACTCACCCAGGTCCCCAAGGAACTGGAAGAGGCCGCCTCGCTCGACGGCGCCTCCGGCTACGGCGTCTACAAGTACGTCACCTGGCCGGTCATCAAGCCGGTCTTCACCATGGTGGCCACGCTCTCCGTGATCTGGGACTTCAACGTCTTCGGCCAGATCTGGCTGCTGCGCGGCAACAAGCCCGAGCCGGAGTACGAGACCCTCGGCCTCTACTCCTACTCGAAGGCGTTCGAGTCCACTTCCTTCAGTCAGGGCACCGCGATCGCCCTGATCACGGTGCTGCTGCTGTCCGGCGTGGCCGTGTACTACCTGCGCCAGCTCATGAAGACGGGAGAGGTCGAATGAGCACCACGACCGACACACAGACCCTGCGGCCGGACCGCAAGCAGAGCAGGATCGGCTTCGACATCCTGGGCCTGGGCATCGCCCTGGTCATGGTCTTCCCGGTCTACTGGCTGGTCATCAGCGCCCTGCGGCCCAACCGCGAGATCCGCTCGTACGACCAGACGCTGTGGCCCTCGTCGATCACCTTCGACAACTTCGTACGGGCCACCGAACAGCCGAACTTCGGCACCGCGATCCAGTCGAGCCTCATCGTCTCGATCACCGCCGTGGTAGGCGGCATGATCATCGCGACCCTGGCGGCACTGGCCATCGGCCGCTTCCGCTTCTTCGGCCGCAAGGCCCTGGTCCTGATCATGATCCTGGTCCAGATGCTGCCGCCGACGGCGATGCTCATCCCGATCTACGCCCAGCTCAACGCCATGGGCGGGATCGACGAGTACTGGGGCCTCATCGTCGTCTACCTCGTCTCCACGCTGCCCTTCGCGACGATCATGATCCGCGGCTTCGTGGTGAACATCCCCGTGGAGCTGGAGGAGTCCGCGATGGTGGACGGCTGCACCCGCTTCGGTGCCTTCCGCCGCGTGATCTTCCCGCTGCTCGCACCCGGCCTCGCCGCCGCGTCGATCTTCGCGCTGGTCAACGCCTGGAACGAGTACCTCTTCGCGTACATCCTGATCAACGACAACTCCAAGTACACGCTGAACGTCTGGCTGATGACGTTCACGACCGAGCGCGGTACCGACTACGGCGCGCTGATGGCGGCGTCGACCATGATCGCCCTGCCGGTCGTCGTGTTCTTCATGTTCATCCAGCGGAAGATGGCCGCTGGCCTCACTTCCGGCGCCGTGAAGGGATAGTGCGGGCCCCATGACCACCCTCGTTTCCACTACGGACACGCTGACGCGCGACGCGCTCGCCGTCCTCCAGCCCGGGTTCACCGGCACCACCGCCCCGGACTGGGTCCTGCGCCGGGTCGGTGAAGGGCTCGCCGCCGTCGCGCTGTTCGGCCGCAACATCCAGACGCCCGAGCAGGTCGCCGCCCTCACCGCCCAGCTGCGGGCCGAGCGCGAGGACGTCCTCGTCGCGATCGACGAGGAAGGCGGTGACGTCACCCGGCTGGAGGTCCGGCAGGGTTCCTCGTTCCCCGGCAACCTCGCCCTCGGCGCGGTCGACGATGTGCACCTGACCCGGGACGTCGCCCAGGAGCTCGGCCGCCGGCTCGCCGAGTGCGGCGTCAACCTCAACTGGGCGCCGTCCGCCGACGCCAACTCCGACCCGGGCAACCCGGTCATCGGCGTCCGCTCCTTCGGGGCCGACCCTCGCCTCGTCGCCCGGCACACGGCCGCGTACATCGAGGGCCTCCAGGCCGCCGGTGTCGCCGCCTGCACCAAGCACTTCCCCGGGCACGGCGACACCGCGGTCGACTCGCACCACGCGATGCCCCGCATCGACGTGGACCTCGAAACCCTGCACGCCCGTGAGCTGGTGCCCTTCCGGGCGGCCATCGCGGCGGGCTCCAAGTCCGTGATGACGGCGCACATCCTGCTGGCCGCGCTGGACTCCGAGCGTCCCGCGACCATCAGCCCGCAGATCCTCACCGGTCTGCTGCGCGAGGAGCTCGGCTACGACGGCCTGATCGTCACCGACGCCGTGGAGATGCAGGCCATCGCCTCGACGTACGGCATAGCCCGCGGCTCCGTCCTCGCGATAGCCGCGGGTGCCGACGCCCTGTGCGTCGGCGGCGGGCTGGAGGACGAGCCCACGGTCCTGCTGCTGCGCGACGCGCTGGTCGAGGCGGTACGCAGCGGTGAACTGCCCGAGGAGCGGCTCGCCGACGCCGCGGCCCGGGTACGCGCACTCGCGTCCTGGACGCAGAGCGCGCGGGGGGCTGTCCCGGAGCCGGGCGCGGCAGCGCAGGAGGGGATCGCGCCCGGCACCGGAGTCAGCACCGACATCGGGCTGGTGGCGGCCCGCCGCGCGGTCCAGGTGACCGGCACGGCCGAGCGGCTCACCGGGCCGGCCTATGTGGCCGAGTTCAACCCGGCGCCCAACATCGCGGTCGGCAACGAGACCCCGTGGGGCCTCGCCGCCGACCTGGGCCGGCTGCTGCCCGGTACCGAGAGCGGTACCTACGGCAGCGACAGCACGACGGCGGCGGCCGACGTGCTGGGCGCGGCGGGGGAGCGGCGCATCGTCGCCGTCGTCCGTGACGCCCACCGGCACGCCTGGATGGCCGAGGCCCTCGACGCGCTGGTGGCGGCACGTCCCGACACGATCGTGGTCGAGATGGGTCTTCCCCAGTCGGAGCCGAGGGGATCGTTGTACGTGGCCACCCACGGTGCCGCACGGGTCTGCGGCCTGGCGGCGGCGGAGGCCATCACCGCCTGACCGCACCACCGGATCCGGCCCGTCCGGCGATCGAGGACCGCACCTCTCGCCGGACGGGCGTCGTACGACGGAGGGCCGGACACCACAGGGTGTCCGGCCCTCCGTCGTACGTTTCCGCGGGTTCTAGATGCCCTGCCACTGCGGCTTCGCCGCGAACGTGGCGCGGAAGTAGTCCGCCAGCTTCAGCTTCGACGCGGCGGCCTCGTCGACCACCACCGTCGCGTGCGGGTGCAACTGGAGTGCGGAGGCGGGCACGATCGAGGCGACCGGTCCCTCCACCGTCTGCGCGATGGCCTCGGCCTTGCCCTCACCGGTGGCCAGCAGGATCGGGTGCCGGGAGTCCAGGATCGTGCCGATGCCCTGGGTGATCACGTGGTGCGGCACCTGGGAGATGTCGTTGTCGAAGAAGCGCGCGTTGTCGACCCGGGTCTGCTCGGTCAGCGTCTTGATCCGGGTGCGGGAGGCCAGTGAGGAGCACGGCTCGTTGAAGCCTATGTGGCCGTCGGTGCCGATGCCGAGCAGCTGGAGGTCGACCCCGCCGGCCGCCGCCAGCGCCTTGTCGTACGCCTCGCAGGCGGCCTGGACGTCCTCGGCGGAGCCGTCGGGGCCCATGAAGGACGCCTCGGAGAGCCCGAGCGGCTCGACGACCTCGCGCAGCACCACGGAGCGGTACGACTCCGGGTGGCCCGCGGGCAGGCCGACGTACTCGTCCAGCTGGCAGATGCGGGCGCGCGAGGCGTCCACCGCACCGGAGCGGACGCCGGCCGCCAGCGCCTGGTAGATGGGCAGCGGGGTGGAGCCGGTGGCAACGCCGAGCAGGGCGTCGGGCTTGCGGCTCAGCAGGGCGCCGATGGCCTCCGCGATGAGTTCGCCGCCTGCCTTGGCATCCGGGACGATGACAACTTCCACGCTGTGCCTGCCGATCTGAAGAGTGGTGGAGTCATGTGGTATAGACCAATCAAACTCCCAATCTAGCAGAACCCGGCAGCCGTCAGGTGAACCGTTCATCCCTTGGTCCTCCCGCTGATACGTCCGACGGTCCGCTGGCGGGTCCCCCCGGCACCGTGGTCGACTTGTCCGAAACGACGACACCGCAGGGAGGCACCCATGTCCGCCACCTTCTCGGCCGGGCGGAACGGCCGCGGCGAGCACCCCGGCCGGATCATGTCCGGCGAAATGGCCGAGCAGCCCGGGATGCTGCGGCGCATCCTCGACCGGGGTGCCGCCGGGATCCGTGAGGTGGCCGCGGAGATCGCCGCCAGGAAGCCCCGCTTCGTCCTGCTCACGGCGCGCGGTACGTCCGACAACGCGGCGCTGTACGCGAAGTACCTGCTGGAGATCCGGCTCGGCCTGCCCTGCGGCCTGGCGTCGATGTCCACCACGACGGCGTACGGGGCCAAGCCCGACCTCACCGACGTCCTGGTGATCACCATCAGTCAGTCGGGCGGCTCGCCCGACCTGGTGGCCTCCACGAAGGCGGCCCGGGAGGCCGGGGCGGTCACCCTCGCCGTCACCAACAACCCGGACTCCGCGCTGGCCGCGGTCTCCGAGTACCACATCGACATCCTCGCGGGCCCGGAGAAGGCGCTCCCGGCCACCAAGACGTACACCGCCTCCCTGCTGTCCCTCTATCTCTTCGTGGAGGGTCTGCGCGGCGGTGACGGCTCCGCCGCCGCCGTCCTGCCCGAGCTCGCCGAGGCGATCCTGGGGCGCGGGGACGAGGTCAGGTCGCTGGCCTCGCGCTACCGCTTCGCCGAGCGCATGGTCATCACCTCGCGCGGCTACGGCTACCCGACGGCCAAGGAGGCGGCCCTGAAGCTGATGGAGACCAGTTACATCCCCGCGCTCTCCTACTCCGGCGCCGATCTCCTGCACGGCCCGCTCGCGATGGTCGACAACATCTCCCCGGTGATCGCGGTCGTCACCGACGGACGGGGCGGCGAGGCCCTCCAGCCGGTCCTGGACCGGCTGCGCGGACGCGGCGCCGACCTCTTCGTGGTGGGTCCGAAGGCGCAGGTGGACGCGGCCTCCGCGGGCTTCGTGCTGCCGGCGGCGGGGGTGCCGGAGGAACTCCAGCCGATCCTGGAGATCCTGCCGCTCCAGATGCTCGCGTACGAGGTGACCATCGCCCGCGGCCAGGACCCGGACGCGCCACGCGCTCTGGCCAAGGTCACCGAGACCCGCTGACGGGGCGAGGAGGCCACCGGCGGGGGAGCGGCGGCCCGTCGCGGGGCGGCGTCCGCCCCCGGGGCGGCGTCCGCCCCCGGGAACACCCGCGGGCCGCGGCGCCGGGACGGGACCCTCAGCCCGTCCGGCACCGCAGCCCGGAGCTACCTGGCCGGCGGTGTGCGGTGCCTCCGGCCACTGGAGGCACCGGCGCGGTCAGGGCAGAGAGCGCCGGGTGCCTCGTTCCGCTCTCCTGTGCGGGGAGAGCGGAGGACTTGTTGTGAGCATTGTGGACTAGACCAATTGCCTGTGTCTATCCGTAGGACAGACATTTTCCGGCCACACTTCCCCGCCGCACCCCCCGTCCCGCGGTGGCACGGAGCGGGGGCCCGATCGGTTCGGTACCTCTCGGTATCCACAGGTACGCTCGCACCCGTGCCCTCCATGAACGACCTCGTCCGCCAGCACACAGCCCTGAGTGACACCGACCTCGAGTGGCTGCATCTGCTGGTCTCGGAGTGGCAGCTGCTCTCCGACCTGTCCTTCGCCGACCTCGTCCTGTGGGTTCCGACCCGCGACGGGACCCGCTATGTCTCCGTGGCGCAGATGCGGCCCAACACCGGCCCCACCTCCTACCAGGACGACATGGTCGGCCACCTGGTGCCGCGCGGGCGCCGTCCGCTGCTGGACGCCGCCCTGGACGAGGGCCGGATCGTGCGCGAGGGCGACCCGGAGTGGCGCGAGGAGGTGCCGGTACGGGTCGAGTCCATCCCCGTACGCCGTGAGGGGCGGGTGCTCGGTGTCATCGCGCGCAATACCAATCTCCTCACCGTGCGCACGCCCTCCCGGCTGGAACTCACCTACCTCCAGTCCGCCTCCGACCTGGCCCAGATGATCGCCGCCGGGGCCTTCCCCTTCCCCGGCCAGCAGGTCGACATGGACGCGTCCCCGCGCGTCGGCGACGGCCTGATCAGGCTCGACGCCGACGGGGTCGTGCAGTACGCCAGCCCCAACGGCCTGTCCGCGTACCACCGTCTGGGGCTCGCCTCCGACCTCGTCGGCCACCACCTCGGTACCACCACGGCCGAGCTCGCCCCGTCCCGGGGGCCGGTGGACGAGGCCCTGGTCAAGGTGGCCAGCGGCTACGCGCCCCGCGAGTTCGAGGTCGAGTGCGCCGGGGGTGTCATCCAGCTGCGGGCCATTCCGCTCAAACCCAAAGGTGTGCGCATCGGTTCGCTGGTCCTGCTGCGGGACGTCACCGAACTGCGCCGCCGCGAGCGCGAGTTGATCACCAAGGACGCCACCATCCGGGAGATCCACCACCGGGTGAAGAACAACCTCCAGACCGTGGCCGCCCTGTTGCGTCTCCAGGCCCGCCGGATGGACTCGGAGCAGGGCCGCGAGGCGCTCAATGAAGCGGTACGGAGGGTCGGTTCGATCGCGATCGTCCATGAGACGCTGTCCCAGAATCTGGACGAGCGGGTCGAGTTCGACGAGATCGCCGACCGGGTCATCGCGATGGTCGCCGAGATCTCCCCCGGCAAGGTCACCTGCCGCCGGACGGGGCGCTTCGGCATCCTTGACGCGGAAGTGGCCACTCCGCTCTCGATGGTCCTCACCGAGGTGCTGCAGAACGCCCTGGAGCACGCCTTCACGGTGGCCGAGCGCGGCACGGTGGACGTCTCCGCCGTCCGGGGCGGCTCGCCCACCGAGGGGCGGCTGCTGATCACGGTCACCGACGACGGGCGCGGTCTGCCCGAGGGGTTCGACCCGCAGCGGGCCGGCAACCTGGGACTCCAGATCGTACGGACCCTGGTGGAGGGTGAGCTGGGCGGAACCTTCGGGATGCTTCCTGGGCCCGAGCGCGGCACCCGGGTGGTGCTGGACCTCCCGGTCCGCAACGAGAAATAGACGAGACGCGGGCGGGGAGCGGGCGGGGAGCGGCAGCCGGGGCGACGGACCGGCTGTGCGCGACCGGCACAGCACAGCGGGCCCGGACCGTGGTAACGGTCCGGGCCCACTGTGTAGTGCTCACGTTGCGATGCGCTTCGGGGGTACTGCGCGCTGCGACTCGAAGGCGGGGCTGTGCGTACGCTCTGTACGCGCCGCCGGGCTGGGGCTCGTCGCGGGGGGTCGATCAGGCGCTGGCGTTACGCGCCCGGTTGCGAGCGGCACGGCGCTTCATCGCGCGGCGCTCGTCCTCGCTGAGGCCACCCCAGACGCCGGAGTCCTGGCCGGACTCGAGCGCCCACTGCAGGCACTGCTCCATGACGGGGCAGCGACGGCAGACGGCCTTGGCTTCCTCGATCTGCAGCAGCGCAGGACCGGTGTTGCCGATGGGGAAGAACAGCTCGGGGTCTTCCTCACGACAAACGGCGTTGTGACGCCAGTCCATGGCTGCTACCTCTCCTTGGTATTACATGCTTGTTGCTTGTGAATGTGAACGCTTTCACGAATCCCCCCGCAGATGACGGGCCGACCCCCAGGAGAACTGGGTGTGGTCTGTGAGGTGAGGAGGGGTTCTGGCTCCCAGGGAGGCCGGTGTTGCGGGCCGTCCCGATCGCCATGTAGAGATTCGCAAACCTCGGCGACGGATACAACCCCTTCTGGAAAGTTTTTTTTGATTCCTCGGTGTCGGCTAGGTCACAGCCGTACTTCTTAGGGGTGGGGGCCAGCCCAAACGTTCGAGTTAAAGGACTTTGGGCCCTTCCACTCACACAATCACACGCAGTGCACGGCGTACGCCTGTGAACGTCACGCTCGTACGCAGTCCCAGGTGGTCACCGTCCATCTGGAAGGGCAGTGGCACCTTTGAATGCAAGGTGAAGTCCGTGAGGTCATGCAGTGAAACCGCGTGCTTTCCGTGCGGGCCCTTTTCGGGGCTCGAAGTGAGCAGCTGGGTGGCATAACGGGTCACCGCGGGGGTGGACAGCCGCTTCAGCCCGAGAATGTCCAGGCCGGTGTCGAAGGATGCCTTGGGAGAGGCGTACATCGGGCGATTGCCCAGGTAGGTCCACGGGGCGGTGTTGCAGATTATGGAGAGGGCGAGGTCGGTGACCGGGTCCTGGCCGGGCACGTCCAGCGTGATCATCCCGTGCCGCCGGTGCGGCTCCTCCAGGAATTGCCGGACCACCTGGCGTACGTAGAGCGCATGCGTCGACCGCCGACCGCGCTCGCGCTGTTGTTCGACCCGGCCGATGACCCCCGCGTCGAATCCGAGTCCGGCGCAGAAGGTGAACCAGCGGTCCGGAACCGACTCGTCCGCCGTGCCGGGGGTGCCGGCCGCCAGACCGAGGCCGACCGTCCGCTCGCTCCGCTGCTCCAGCGCGTCCAGGATCGCGCCCGTCGCCTCCACGGCGTCGTTGGGCAGTCCCAGCGCGCGGGCGAAGACATTGGTGGAGCCGCCGGGAACCACCGCGAGCTTCGGCAGGCTGTCCACATCGGGGCCGTTGTGCAGCAGCCCGTTCACGACCTCGTTGACCGTGCCGTCGCCGCCGAGGGCGACCACCAGGTCGATGTCGTCGCTGTCGGCGGCCCGGCGCCCCAGGTCCCGGGCGTGCCCGCGGTACTCGGTGGTCACCGCTTCCAGCTTCATCTCGCTCGCCAGGGCGTGAATGAGCACGTCACGGGTCCGCGCGCTGGTGGTGGTAGCAGCTGGGTTGACCACGAGGAGTGCGCGCATGCCCGCCAGACTACCTATCGGGTGGTACCGCCCAGTAGTCCGGATCCCCCGCGTCCGCGGCCGGTGACGGAACGTGAACGGCCGCCGTCCTGGGCCCCGCGCCCGCCGCTCCGTGCTCCCGTGTCCCGCGCGCCCCGTACTCCGCGCCCCGTGCCCCACCCCCGTACCCCGGCTTCGCTTTCGCCGCCGGAGGATGCCAGTCTGAGAGGCGTGAGTACTCAGCAGAACACGCCCTCCCCGTCCGCCGCGGACGGAGGGGAAACACCGGAGACACCGGAGACACCGGAAACACCGGAGAAGCCGGGCAGGATCGCCGTCCTCGCCGGAGTCAACGCCCTGGAAGGGGCGGCACTGGTCATCGGCGGGCTCTACATGCTGGTGATGGGGCTGGTCGGGCGGCCCGAGAGCCCCCAGCAGGCGGAGACGGGCGGGGTCACCCTCATCGCGCTCGGCCTGATTCCGCTGTTCGCGGCCCGCGGGCTGCTGCTGCGCCGCAGCTGGAGCCGGGGACCCGCGCTCATCACCCAGCTGATGGCGCTGCCGGTGGCCTGGACCCTGCTGCGGGCGCAGGGCGCGCTGATCCCCGCCGGGATCGTTCTCGCCGCGGTGGCCGTGACCGGGCTCGTGCTGGTCATGAACCCGGCGACCACCCGTGAGCTGGGCATCCGCCGGGGGCCGCGGACGACCCCCGGCGCCTGACCCGGGCATTTCCGGCACCCGGCCCGACCTGTGACCCGTCGCGTCCGCGCCGGGCCGGTGGCCGGTGCCCGTCCGCTACTCCTCCACGAGCAGCCGCTCGCGCAGCTGGGCGAGTGTGCGGGCCAGCAGCCGCGAGACATGCATCTGCGAGATGCCGACCTCCTGCGCGATCTGCGACTGGGTCATGTTCCCGAAGAAGCGCAGCAGCAGAATGCGCTTCTCGCGCGGCGGCAGGTCTTCCAGCAGCGGTTTCAGCGACTCCCGGTACTCGACACCCTCCAGCGCCTCGTCCTCGGAGCCGAGCGTGTCCGCGACCGCGGGCGACTCGTCGTCCGTGTCCGGGACGTCCAGGGAGAGCGTGCTGTACGCGTTGGCCGATTCCAGCCCCTCCAGGACCTCTTCCTCGGAGATGCCCAGCCGCTCCGCCAGCTCGTGCACGGTCGGCGAGCGGCCGTGCTGCTGGGAGAGCTCCGCGGTGGCCGTGGTCAGCGAGAGCCGCAGCTCCTGAAGACGGCGCGGCACCCGTACCGCCCAGCCCTTGTCGCGGAAGTGGCGCTTGATCTCGCCGACGACCGTGGGGGTCGCGTACGTCGAGAACTCCACGCCCCGGTCCGGATCGAACCGGTCCACCGACTTGATCAGGCCGATCGTGGCGACCTGGGTCAGGTCGTCCAGCGGCTCGCCGCGGTTGCGGAAGCGGCGCGCCAGATGCTCCACGAGCGGCAGATGCATCCGCACCAGCCGGTTGCGCAGCTCCGCCTTCTCGGGCGAGCCGTCGGGCAGCTCCCGCAGCTCGATGAAGAGTGCCCGCGCCCCGCTGCGGTCATGTGGATCGTGGTGCCCGTGCTCGCTCATCTGGACCGTCCGCTCTGCCTGCGACTGCTCCACCGCGACCGTACGGCTCTCGGGCCCGTCCGCTCCGTCCACCGGATGCGGCCGGGCCTGTTGCTCAGGGATGGCTGCTGGGCGCACCACCCCGGGTCGGATCGTCTCGTCCCGCACAGAACCGTCCCCGTTCCCCTCGCTCACGCCGGCCCGGGGCCCGCGCCGCGTTGCTTGTAGAGGCTGATGCTGACCGTACGGTCGTCGGCGACCGTGGAGTCGACCTTGCCGGCCAGCGCGGAGAGCACCGTCCAGGCGAAGGTGTCACGTTCGGGCGCGCGGCCGTCCGTCGTGGGGGCCGACACCGTCACCTCGAGAGAGTCGTCGACGAGACGGAACACGCAGCTGAGGACGGAGCCCGGCACGGCCTGCTGGAGCAGGATCGCGCAGGCCTCGTCGACCGCGATGCGAAGGTCCTCGATCTCGTCGAGAGTGAAGTCCAAACGCGCTGCGAGACCGGCCGTGGCCGTTCGCAGCACCGACAGGTAGGCACCCGCAGCGGGCAGCCGGACCTCTACGAAGTCCTGATTCCCGGGCTCGCCTGCGATCTGGGACACCCTCACCTCCAAGGTGGCACAAACTCTTTCGAGGTTCCGGGAGAAGTGGCCCGGAGCCATGTGGTCCGTCGTCGGTTCCTGGCTCGGCGACGCTATCGCGACCCATGATGCCGTGTCGCCGAGACCCCTCACCCCGGCCGTCACTCATGGTAGATCCATGTGTACGGACAGTGGCTAGGGGTCTGCGGCGGCCAATTGCGAAGAACCGGCGCCGCATTGACGTACCCAGACGTCAGACGATCGAACCGTCCTGGAAGCACCAGCGCCAGCTCTCGCCCTGCTCGAAGCTCCGCATCACGGGATGACCGGACTCCTTGTAGTGCGCCGAGGCATGCCTCAGCGGCGACGAGTCGCAGCAGCCGACATGCCCGCAGGCCAGGCACAGCCGCAGCTGCACGGGGTGGCTGCCCGCCGCCAGGCATTCGAGACAGGTGCCGCTGAGCGGGGCGGGCTCGGGGCGCGGCAGTTCGAGAACGTGCGGGCACTCACTCATGATTGCCAGATTACGACGGATGCGAGGACCGTGAGATGGACGCATTGCCGCTGGTGGCCCTGATCGCGGCCAGTGCGGCGGTCGCGGGGGCGGCGCGCCGGACCCCCGTGCCCCCGCCGCTGCTGCTGGTCGCCGTGGGTCTGGTGGCCTCGTACCTTCCCGGGGTGCCGTCGTACACCCTGGACGCGCACATCGTGCTCCCGCTGCTGCTGCCGCCGCTGCTCTACACGGCGGCGGTCGACAGCTCGTACCTCGATCTGCGGGCCAACGCGCGGCCGGTCGCGCTGCTCTCCGTGGGGTACGTGCTCTTCGCGACCGTGGCGGTGGGCTGGCTCGCCTATCTGATGGTGCCCGACCTGCCGCTCACCGCGGCGCTGGTCCTCGGGGCGGTGATCGCCCCGCCGGACGCCGTGACGGCCGCCGCCATCGCCCGCCGGGTCGGGCTGCCCGCCCGGGTCACCACGATCCTCCAGGGCGAGTCCCTGGTGAACGACGCCACCGCGATCACCGCCTTCAAGGTGGCGCTGGCCGCCGCGGTCGGTGAGGGGATGAGCTGGGGCGCCGGGATCGGCGAGTTCCTGCTGGCGGCGTTCGGCGGGGTGGGTGTGGGTCTGCTCCTGATGGTGCCGCTGCACTGGCTGCGCACCCACCTCAAGGAGGCGCTCCTCCAGAACACGCTGTCCCTCCTCATCCCGTTCGTGGCGTACGCGGCGGCCGAACGGGTGCATGCCTCCGGAGTGCTCGCCGTCGTGGTCGTCGCGCTCTATCTGGGGCACCGTTCCTGGCAGGTCGACTTCGCGACCCGGCTCCAGGAGGCGGCGGTCTGGAAGATGGTCGCGTTCGTCCTGGAGTCCGCGGTGTTCGCCCTCATCGGGCTCCAGCTGCCCTTCGTACTGAAGGGGCTCGGCGCGTACGGGGTGGGGGAGGCGCTCGGCTACGCGGTCGTGGTGTTCCTCGCGGTCGTCGTGGTGCGGTTCGTCTGGGTCTACCCGGCCACCTATCTGCCCCGGTGGCTCTCCCGGCGGATCCGGGAACGCGAGCCCGGGACCGACTGGACCGCCCCGCTGATCGTGGGGTGGGCCGGGATGCGCGGCGTCGTCTCGCTCGCCATCGCGTTCTCGATCCCGATGGTCACCCATGACGGTGAGGACTTCCCGGCCCGGAACCTGGTGCTGTTCCTGACCTTCACCACGGTCATCGGCACGCTGGTGATCCAGGGCCTGACCCTGCCCCTCCTGGTGCGGGTGCTGAAGCTCCCGGGGCGTGACGCGCAGGCCGAGACGCTGGCCGAGGCGCAGGCGCAGAGCGAGGCGTCCACGGCCGCCGAGGAACGTCTGGAGGAGCTGCTGTCCGACGAGCACAACCGTCTGCCCCCGCCGCTGGCCGACCGGCTGCGCACCGTGATGGAGCGCCGGCGCAACGCCGTGTGGGAGCGGCTGGGCGCGGCCGACCCGGTCACCGGGGAGTCGGCGGACGACACCTATCGCCGCCTGGCCCGGGAGATGATCGGGGCGGAGCGCGAGGTCTTCGTGCGGCTGCGCGACGAGCGGCGGATCGACGACGAGATGATGCGGACCCTGCTGCGGCGGCTCGACCTGGAGGAGGCGGCGGCCTACCGGGAGACCGACGACTCGTAGGGCGGGCCGGTCACCACGGCGGTCACCGTCGTTCCCGGTGCGAAGGCGCCCTCCTCGGTGAGGGCCGTCAGCGCGTACAGCATCTTCGCGACGTACATCCGCTCGACGGGCAGCCCGTGCCGGTCCTCGAAGTCCTCGGCGAAGGCGTGCAGCTCCGGGGGCGTACGGGCGTAGCCGCCGAAGTGGAAGCGTTCGTCCAGGGACCACCGCCCGGCGCGACGGCCGAAGGCCTCGTGCTGGAGCCGGGTCACCTCGCCCCCCAGGAAGCCGCCGCGCAGGACCGGGATGCCCAGCGCGCGCTGACCCGGATCCAGGCCTGCGGCGAGGCCGGCCAGGGTGCCCCCCGTCCCGCACGCCACGGCGGCCACGTCGGTGCGCCCGCGCAACTCCTGCCCCAGGGCTGTGCAGCCCTGTGCGGCCAGGGCGTTGCTGCCGCCCTCCGGGATGACACAGACCTCCCCGAAGAGGCTCAGCAGCCCCTCCAGGACCTCTGGACGGGTCTTCGCCCGGTACGTCGCGCGGTCCACGAAGTGCAGACGCATGCCGTCGGCCGCGCAACGGGCCAGTGAGGGGTTGAGCGGACGGTGGGCCAGTTCGTCGCCGCGTACGACGCCGATCGTGGGGAACCCGAACAGCCGCCCGGCGGCCGCGGTGGCCCGCAGATGGTTGGAGTAGGCACCGCCGAAGGTGAGCAGGGGCGATCCGGCGGCGGCCGCGAGGTTGGGCGAGAGCTTGCGCCACTTGTTGCCCGGCAGGTCCGGGTGGATCAGGTCGTCGCGCTTGAGCAGCAGCGTGACGCCGTGCCGGGCGAACCGCTCGTCCTCGGCCGGCCGCAGCGGCGAGGGGAGGCGGGGCCGCGGCCGGGCGGGACGGGGGGCTTCGTGGTGCATGCGTCCATTGTCGCCGCGGGGCGGCCCCGGGGGGCGGCCGTGGGTCAGCCGGCGGCGAGCCAGAGGTCCGGGCCGAACACCTCGTAGTGGATGTCGGACGCCCGGACGCCCGAGCCCAGCAGCTGGCCGCGGACGGCGCGCATGAAGGGGAGCGGGCCGCAGAGATAGGCGTGCGTTCCGGGCAGGACGGTGATACCGGTCAGATCGACCGTCCCGGTGCGGCCGGCGGGGTGGCCGGGCTCCGGGTCCTCGTACCAGAAGTGCGCTTCGGCGCCGGGGAGTTCGCCGGTGAGCAGCGTGTGCTCGGCGCGCAGCGCGTGTGCGGCGGGCGAGCGGTCGCCGTGCACGACGGTGACGGGGGAGCGGTGGCCGGTGTCCACCAGGTGCTCCAGCATCGAGAGCATCGGGGTGCAGCCGATGCCCGCGGAGGCGAGCAGCAGGGGCGCGTCCGTGTGGTCGAGCACCAGATCCCCGTAGGGGACGGAGACGCGCAGCCGGTCGCCGGCCCGGGTGTGCTCGTGCAGCTGCCGGGACACCTCGCCGTCCGGGGTCCCTTCCCCGCGGACCCGCTTGACGGTGATCGAGCGCAGCGGGGACCCGGGGGAGCGGGAAAGGCTGTACTGGCGTATCTGCCGGGCCCCGTCGGGCAGTTCCAGCTGTACGGAGACGTACTGGCCGGGCCGGAAGGAGGGAGCGGCGGTTCCGTCCACGGGGCGCAGCCGGAAGGTGGCGACGTCCTCGGTCTCCTCGGTCCGGTCCACCACCTCCCACTCGCGCCACACATCACCGGCGACGACGCCCCGCTGGGCGTACAGGCGCTCCTCGATGGAGATCAGCGCGCCCGCCATCAGCCAGTAGACCTCGTCCCAGGCGGCGGCGACCTCCGGAGTGACGGCGTCGCCCAGCACCTCGGCGATGGCGGCGAACAGATGGGTGTGCACCACCTCGTACTGTCCGGCGGTCACCCCGAGCGAGGCGTGCTTGTGGGCGATGCGGCCGAGCATCACGTCGGGACGGGTGTCCGGGTGCTCGACCAGTTGGGTCGCGAAGGCGGCGATGGAGCCGGCGAGGGCCTGGCGCTGGGCGCCGGAGGCCTGGTTGCCGCGGTTGAAGAGGTCGCGCAGCAGCTCGGGGTGGGCGTCGAAGAGCTTGCGGTAGAAGAGGTCCGCTATCTCCCCGATGGCCGCGCCCACGGCGGGGAGGGTGGCACGGACGGTGGCGGTCGACGTCTCGGAGAGCATCGGTGGACTCCTCAGGGTGGGATGACGGCGTAATTAATTGGTATGGGAGATGCGTATTTTTGGCCGCGACGGACCGCTCCGTGCGCTGACCCGCGTGCGGGCGCGGGGCGACGGAGTGCCGGAACGGTGGTGCGGGGGAGTGCGGCCCGGCGGGTCAGTCCGGTGCGGGGCGGGCGCTGATGCCTACCAGCAGCGGGCCGGTGGGGGAGACGACGAGTTCGGCGACGGTGACCGGGTCGAGGGTGGCGTAGAAGGCATCCTCGGCCAGGCGCAGGGCGCCGCGCAGACGACAGGCGGAGCGCAGCGGGCACGGGGTGTCGCCCTCGCACTCGACCACTTCGCCCGTACCCTCCAGTTCACGTACGAGCTTGCCGACCGAAGCGCGGTGGCCCGCCGAGGTGAGGGTGAGTCCGCCGCCGCGGCCGCGGCGCGCGTCGACCAGACCGAGGTGCTGGAGCCGGGCGACGACCTTGGCGGTGTGGGTGTACGGCACCCGCATCGTGGCCGCCACCTCCCGGGTGGTCGGCGGATCGTCGTCCCGCGCGACGGCCAGTCGCATGAGCACGCGCAGTGCCACATCGGTGAATCTCGTCAGCCGCATGGGCGCCAGAGTAGATAAGTGGCATCCAAGATGCAAATTAACCGGAGCGCCGGGCGACACGGAACACCGTGCCCCGACTTGGGCCCGGTTAGTCACACTCATTTGTGTAATGGCGCTGCGACTCATCGTGCTGAAAGGCTTCTTCGCGCAGGTCAGTCCATGATCGAAAGGACGTCAGATGTCCGTTGGTGAAGAGGTTCGCGACACGCAGGGCCCGCCGCAGCAGAGTCTCGGCACGGCCGCTGCGCGGAACCTCGCGACGACCACCAAATCCGCGCCGCAGATGCAGGAGATCACCTCGCGGTGGCTGCTGCGCATGCTGCCGTGGGTGCAGGTGCAGGGCGGCACGTACCGGGTGAACCGACGGCTCAGCCACGCGGTGGGCGACGGCCGGGTGACCTTCGTGCAGACCGGCGACCAGGTCGCCGTCATCCCCGCCGAGCTCGGGGAACTGCCCGCGCTGCGGGACTTCGGCGACCAGGAGGTCCTCGCCGAACTGGCCCGCCGGTGCGAACAGCGGGAAGTCGCCGCGGGAGAGGTGATCGCCACCGCGGGGGACGCGGCGGACCGGGTCCACCTGCTGGCGCACGGCAAGGTGGAGAAGGTCGGCTCCGGTCCGTACGGGGACGAGGCGGTGCTCGGAGTCCTCGCCGACGGCTCGTACTTCGGCGACCACAGTCTGGTCGACGGTGACGCCGCCTGGGAGTACACCACCCGCGCCCTCACCCCCTGCACGCTCCTGACCCTGCGCCGCGCGGACGTGCTCAACCTCGCGGACCGCGCCGATTCCCTCCGGGATCATCTCGCCGGTGTGCTCTCCATCCCGCAGCAGCGGACCAACCACTACGGCGAGGCGGCGATCGATCTCTCCGCGGGCCACGTGGGAGAAACGGTTGTCCCGCACACCTTCGTCGACTACGACGCGGCGCCGCGCGAGTACGAACTGAGCGTGGCCCAGACCGTGCTGAAGGTGCACAGCCGGGTCGCCGATCTCTACAACCAGCCGATGAACCAGACCGAGCAGCAGTTGCGGCTCACGGTCGAGGCGCTGCGCGAGCGCCAGGAGCACGAGCTGATCAACAACCGTGAGTTCGGGCTGCTGAACAACTGCGACTACGGGCAGCGGATCCAGCCGCACGACGGGGTGCCCAGCCCCGACGACATGGACGAACTGCTGTCGCGCAGGCGGGGTTCGAAGATGTTCCTCGCCCATCCGAAGGCCATCGCCGCCTTCGGCCGCGAGTGCAACCGGCGCGGTCTGGTGCCGGAGAGCGTGGACATCGGCGGCCACCATGTGCCGGCCTGGCGCGGGGTGCCGATCTTCCCGTCCAACAAGATCCCGGTCAGCGACACCCGCACCACGTCGATCATCTGCATGAGGACCGGCGAGGCCGAGCAGGGCGTCATCGGACTCCAGCAGAGCGGCATCCCGGACGAGATCGAGCCGAGCCTCTCGGTCCGCTTCATGGGCATCGACGAGCAGGCGATCATCTCCTACCTCGTCACCGCGTACTACTCCGCCGCGATCCTCGTCCCGGACGCCCTCGGCGTACTGGAGAACGTCGAAGTGAGCCGCTGGCACTGACCCCTTCGGCGGGCCGGGCGGCGCGGGCCGCCCGGCCCGCCGCCCCGCCCGTATCCACCGCACCCACAGGGGGAGTGACCATGACCATGACGAGTACGGACGCCACGACGGAAGGGCACGAGGCCGCGGTGCTCCTGGAGCGCACCCGCGACATCGTCGACCCGCACCTGCGATCGGCGGTGGAATCGCTGCCCGGCGGGATACGCCGAGTCGCGATGTACCACTTCGGCTGGGAGAACGCGGACGGCACCCCGGCCGACGGGCAGGCCGGCAAGGCCATCAGACCCGCGCTGGTACTGGCCGCCGCCAGGGCGCTGGGCGGTGACCCGGACCAGGCGCTGCGGGCCGCCGTCGCCGTGGAGCTGGCGCACAACTTCACGCTGCTCCACGACGACGTCATCGACGAGGACACCACCCGCAGGCACCGGCCCACGGCCTGGGCGGTCTTCGGTATCCCGGACGCCGTCATCGCGGGCGACGCCCTGCTCGCCCTCGCCCAGCGGCTGCTGGCGGAGGACCCGCACCCGGCCTCCGCCCGCGCCTCCGCGCGGCTCGCCTCGTGCGTGATCGAGCTGTGCGCCGGACAGCAGGCCGACTGCGCCTTCGAGGAGCGCGGCCCCGAGGAGGTCTCACTGGACGAATGCCTCGCCATGGCGACCGCCAAGACCGGCGCCCTGCTCGGCTGCGCGTGCGCGCTGGGCGCGCTCTACGCCGGGGCGGGGGAACGGGCCGTCGGCGCGATGGACGGCTTCGGGCGCGAGGCGGGTCTCTCCTTCCAGCTCATCGACGACCTGATCGGCATCTGGGGCGACCCGGCCCGGACGGGCAAGCCGGTCGGGGCGGATCTGGCCGCCCACAAGAAGTCCCTGCCGGTGGTGGCGGCGCTCACCTCCGGTACCCCCGCCGCCGCCGAACTCGCCGCGCTCTACCGGGGCGCCATGAACACCCGCGGCGAAGTGGAGCGGGCAGCCGACGCCGTCGAGCTGGCCGGTGGCCGGGACTGGGCGCAGGTCTGCGCGGCCGACCGGATGGCACGCGCGGTGCACCATCTGTCCCGGGCGGTGCCCGACCCCGCCGCGGCGGGCGATCTGCTGTCGCTGGCCGAATTCGTCACGCGCCGGACCCACTGACCGCCCTCCCGTGACCGGCCTCCCGTGACCGGCCTCCTGTGACCGGCTTCCGGTCCCAACTCTAGGATTCCACCCGTTGGTTGAGGTCGGGCTGGAGAAGGGGCGGGAGCCGGTCATGGGTGTACGGACACGACGGGCGGACGCACGGGACAGGGACCTGGTCGTCTCGGTCCTGGAAGAGGCGTTCCATCACGATCCGGTCAGCAGCTGGGTCTTCCCCGAGGAGGAGCACCGGCGCGCGGTGCACGGGAAGTTCCTCGGCGTCTTCGTCGACGTCACGCTCACCGAGGGCCGTATCGACGTGCTGGAGGACGGCACCGCCGCGGCCCTGTGGCTGCCGGTGCCCGCGGGGGAGCCCGAGGAGGAGGACCCCACACCCGCGCTGATGCGGCGGACCGCGGACCCCGGCAACGAACGGTGCGAACTCGTGGGCCGGCTCACCGGCGCCATCCACCCGCACGACCGGGCCCACGAGTATCTGCTCATGATCGGTGTCTCCCCCGGACACCAGGGGGAAGGCCTCGGGGCGGCCCTGATCGAGCAGGTCCTGGAGCGCTGCGACCGCGACGGCGTCCCGGCCTATCTGGAGGCGAGCAGCGCCCGCAGCCGCAGCCTCTACGAACGGCTGGGATTCACCTTCATGGGCACCACCGTCGAGCTCCCGGACGGCCCCTCGATGTGGCCGATGTGGCGTGAACCGGACGCGGGTTGAAGCGCAGGTGGAGGGCGCCACGGCGACCCGGCCGGGTACGGGCTACAGTCCCTGCTCATGACAGATGAGTCGTGGGCAGGCTGGTACCGGGACCGCGAGGGTTCCGAGGCCGTCGTACTCACCACGGACGGACGGCAACTCCGCATCCGGATCAGGGGCGTCGACTTCGAGGGCGAAAGCTTCGACGGCCTCGGACCGGTGTCCGGCATACCTCCGGAGAACGACCGGTTCGTCCTGGCGGACGGCATGCTCACCGACTGCGTACTGGAGTGGGATCTGCCGATCCCGGTCCTCTCCGCGGGCACGGTGCGCCAGGCCACGCTCGGTTGCCTGCTGTCGTTGCGCCGCAGCGATCCCGACCTGTACCTCGCCCTGCACCTGGACGGCGCGGTCTACGAATCGGCCCGCGCCGAACGGGACTTCGCGTCGGCGATGGCCACGATCCAGCGCATCCTGCCGTCCGGCACGCAGGTGCAGACGTGCATCGCCTGCGCCTTCTCCGACTACTTCCCGGCACCCGTCCGGGGCCTCTCCGGCGCGCTCGCCTGCTTCCGCGGGGCGAAGGACGCCTACCGGGGCGCCGCGGGCGAGGGCGATGTGCTGGACCTGTGGGACCGGCGGACCGGTTTCGTCCAGGAGATCTGGAGCTGCCGCGAGTTCGAGGCCCGCCCGGCCGAGGGCGCCGGGACCGGCCACCGGGGAGCGTTCCCGCTGGAACTCGCCTGACAGTCGTCTCCGAGTGGGCGGAGGGCCCGGCACCGATGGTGCCGGGCCCTCCGTCGCGCCGCGCACCTCTCCTGCCCGGAGCCGCCGGTGCTCCGGCCGGGCGGATGCTCCCGGCCCGCTGACGGTCCGGGCCCGCTGACGGTCCGGGCCCGCTGACCGTCCGGGCCCGCCGACCCGAAGACCCGGCCCGCGCCCACCGCGCCTTGTTGCGCGCGCATTGTTCTACTAACATGCGAACAACGGAGGTTTTCATGAGACGTAGGAACCTTGGCCGCGTCACCCTCGCGGGCCTGCCCTTTCTGATCGCCCTGCTGGTCGACCTGATCCTGTTCGCCGCCCTCAGGGACCGGCTGCCCGACCGGCTGGCGAGCCACTTCGACGCCGCCGGGGACATCGACGGCCATGTCGGCCGGACCTGGTACGTCCTCGGCATCGTGCTGGCGCTCGGCGTGCTCGGCGTGCTGTGGACCTGGACGGTGGCGAGGGGTACGTTCCACGGCCCGTCCCACCACCGGATCATCGCCGGGGGGTACGCCCTGGCGGCGTTCTTCGGCTATGTGCTCGCGGCGGTGCTGTTCGTCAACCTGGACGCCACCGAGGGCGACCCCGCCGGCGGATTCCCGCTGTGGCAGCTCGCCGCGGCGCTGGGGACCGGTGTCCTCGGCGGCGGGCTGGGGCTGCTGCTCGCCCGGCTCGTCCCGGCGCCGCAGGACCCGCGAACGGGCCCGGGACAACTGCCCGGTGAGCGGATCGCGCTCGCCGACGGGGAGGTCGCCGGCTGGGCCCGCAGCGCCGGTTCCTGGTGGCTGCCGCTGTCCACGCTCGCGCTCCTCGCCGCGGCGGTCGTCCTCCAGTTCGCCGTCGGGTGGCTCGCCGCGGTGCCGCTGCTGCTCCTCGGGCTGGCCCTGCTGACCTTCTCCCGGCCCTGCGTCACCGTGGACCGGCGCGGGCTCACCGTCGCCGGACTGCTGCCCTGGCCGCGCGTCCGCGTCCCCCTGGAGCGCATCGAGTCGGCGGACAGCCGGGAGGTCGACGCCCTTGCCGAGTACGGCGGCTGGGGCTACCGGATCCGCCCCGGCCGGAGCGGGGTCATCATCCGCTCGGGCGAGGCCATCGTGGCCAGGCTGGTGGGCGGCCGCGACTTCGCCGTCACCGTCGACGACTCGGCGACCGGGGCCGCGCTGCTGAACACCCTCGCCGACCGGCAGCGGGCGGGGCGCTGACCATGCTCTTCCGGGTCGACCCCACATCCACCGTGCCGCTCGGTGACCAGATCGCCGCGTCGGTCCGCCGTGCCGTCGCCGACGGCGCGGTGACCCAGGGGGAGCGGCTGCCCGCCGCCCGGGTGCTGGCCGAGTCGCTGGGCGTCAATGTCCACACGGTGCTCCGCGGCTATCAGCGGCTCCGTGAGGAGGGGCTGATCGAGCTGCGCCGGGGCCGCGGGGCCGTCGTCACCGGCGGAGCCTCGCCGCACCGGGCCCGGCTGCTGGAGCGCGTACGGGAAGTGGTCTCGGACGCGCGGGAGCTGGGCATGACGGAGGACGAGCTGCTGGCTCTCGTCCGTGCCGAACTGGGCGGGTCCCCCCGGTAGGGCCGAGTGCCGGTGTTCTTGGAGCCGTTCAGCCCACAAGGGGCCACCCCGCGGTGCGGGATGGCCCCTTGTGGCATGGGGGAACCGGTGGCCGGTGCGCGGTGTGCGGCGTTGCCGCCGGGAGCGGTGGCGCCGGGTGCCGTACCTGCCCGTACGGGGGCGTCAGGAGGTGGCGCGGGCCAGCGCGGCCGCGAAACCGTTCTGCCACAGGTAGTTCACCTGCGACTTCTCGCTCGCGTTCGGGTAGGCGTTGGTGCAGGACGTGCCGGGGCCGCCGCCCGACATGAGCTCGCTGCACGGACCGGAGTAGTGGTCCGGAAGGCCGAGCACGTGCCCGGTCTCGTGGGCCGTGACCCGGGTCGAGTCGTACTGCTGGTTCTGCGCGTAGTCGAGGAAGATGTACCCGTTGCCGTGCCCGTCGGTGCTCGCGTACGAGCCTCGCGAGTCATTGCCCTCGTAGTAGGTGAAGTCGGCGTTGGAGCCCTGCTGGAGCTTGACGTTGGAGACCGAGCTGTTCCAGATCTGCGCGCTGCTGGCTATCTGGCTGCTGAAGCTCGGGGCGTTGGAGGCGTTGTAGACGACGGTGACCGCCTGCGTGCCCGGGTTGGCGGCACGCTTCTCGGCGACGGACTTCACCACCGCGTCGAAGAACGCCCGGTTGGCCGCGGCGTTCTCGCTGGACCCCTCGTACGCGGCGAAGCTCGCCTGGGTGCCGGCCGCGGAGCCGGTGGGTGCGACAGGGGCCGGAGCCGAGGCGAGCGCCGGTGCGGTGCCCAGTGCGGCGACGAGCCCGAAGCCGATGCCGACGACGGCCGAGGCGAAGGCGGTCCTGGAGTTTCTCATGGGGGGTTTCTCCTACGTGTCCGATGAACCCGTGCCGCGGGGGTGTCCGGTGACCGGACTCGGTACGGGTGCGGTACGGGGAGAGTGTGGGGGAGCACCGGTCCCGCGCGGATGATGTCAATCCGCGATAGCGCCGCCCTATCGCCCGGCCGGTCCCCGAGCGGGGCCCGGCCGGGCGCCCTGGTGCCACGCGCACCGGAACAGCACGGCATCAGCACGTTTCGGTCGCCCCAACACCCGCTGAATTGACGCCCTTTGGTGGGGTTGCGGCGTCTGGTGCCGGGTGTGCGGGCCGCCATACTCTCGGCTGCATGGAGCTTGAGGTGAGACACCTCAGGGCGCTCTGCGCCATCGCCGAAACGGGAAGCCTGCACCAAGCGGCCCGGCGTCTCGGCGTCAGCCAGCCCTCCCTGACCACCCAGCTGAAACGCATCGAGAACTCCCTCGGCGCCGAACTGTTCCGGCGCGAACGGACCGGATGCCGGCCGACCCTGCTGGGCCGGGCCGTTCTCAGCAGGGCCCGCCCCCTCGTCGACGGGATGAGCGCACTGGTCACCGACGCGCTGGCGGAGGCCGAGGCGGCCC
This sequence comes from Streptomyces sp. NBC_00654, assembly GCF_026341775.1. Classification (NCBI taxonomy): domain Bacteria; kingdom Bacillati; phylum Actinomycetota; class Actinomycetes; order Kitasatosporales; family Streptomycetaceae; genus Streptomyces; species Streptomyces sp. NBC_00654. Next base: position 1,788,982 of record NZ_JAPEOB010000001.1, read on the forward strand.
GCCCGCGCGGGGCGCGGCTGCGCATCGGATCGACCGCGAGCCGGGTCATCGGCGGCTGGCTGCGCAGGCTGCGGGTCCGGCTGCCCGGCACCGACATCTCGCTGCGGGTCGATGTGTCGGCCCACGCGCTGCTGCGCACCGTCGAGGCGGGCCGCCTCGACGTCGCCTTCGTGCACGAGGTGGAGGGCAGCCCGCTGTCCATACCGGACGGCCTGGAGCAGCGGGTGCTCCTCGACCGTGAACCGCAGTTCATCTCGCTCGCCCGGGACCATCCGGCGGCAGCCCGCCCGGTGGTGGAGCTCGGTGATCTGGCCGGGGACCGGTGGATGGTGGACCCGACGGTGGACGGCGAGTGGGACGGGGTGCGCCGGGTGCTCGGTGCCGCCGGACTCGACCCGCCCGTGCTGCACGGCGACTACCTCACCGCCGCCTCCCTGGTCGTGCTCGGTGAGGCGGTCGCCCCCTGCCAGCCCACCTCGGGGCCGCGCGACGACATGGCGATCCGCCCGCTGCGCGACGACCCGCTCGCCGTGCGGCTGCTGCTGGTCTCGCGCCCGGAGGCCGATACGGAGGCGGTGTACGGGGAGTTGGAGGCCGCCTACATGGAGGCCGCCCGGCAGGTGACCGGCTACCACGAATGGCTGCTGCGCCACCGCAGCCCGCTGGCGCGCGCACTCTGACACCCGGCACCGGCCTCCCCGCCCGGCCGCGGGTTCCCGGTACGGGGTACGGCCGAGGGTCCGCCGCCCGGCCGCGGGTTCCCGGTTCTGCTGACAGCGTGGTCATGTTCCCGGCCGGGCGTCCGGCGGGCAGAGTCATCACCATGAAGGTACTGATGCTGGGCGGTACGGAGTTCGTCGGACGCGCCGTCACGGAGGCCGCCCTGGCCCGGGACTGGCAGGTCACCGTCTTCCACCGCGGTCACCACGCGCCGCCGCCGGGCGTGACCGCGCTGACCGGCGACCGGACGGGCGGCGAGGGCGGCCTGGTGGCCCTGTCCGAGGGCTCCTGGGACCTGGTCGTCGACACCTGGAGCGGCGCGCCCTCGGCCGTCCGGGACGCCGCCCGGATACTCAACGGGAGAGCGGGGCACTACACATACGTTTCCAGCCGTTCCGTGTACGAGTACCCGGCCCCGGCCGGACTCGGCGAGGACGGCCCACCGGTGTCCGGCGCCTCTCCCGACGCGGGCGGTGACGTCCCGTACGCCCTGGCCAAACGCGGCGGCGAGCTGGCGGCGCTCGACACGTTCGGCGACCGTGCGCTGCTGGCCCGCGCGGGCCTGATCATCGGCCCCGGCGAGAACATCGGCAGACTGCCCTGGTGGCTCGGCCGGACGGCCCGCGGCGGACCGGTCATCGCCCCGGGCCCCCGCGACGCGGCGCTCCAGTACATCGACGCCCGCGACCTGGCGAGCTGGCTCCTGGACGCCGCCGCGAGCGGGCTGAACGGCGCGTACAACACGGTCAGCCGCCCCGGTCACGCCACGATGGGCGAGCTGCTGGACTCCTGTGTGCGGGTCACCGGATCCGTCGCGGAACTGCGCTGGACCGACCCCGGGAAGCTGCTCGCGGCAGGCGTCGAGCCCTGGAGCGACCTGCCGATGTGGCTGCCCGCCGGAGAGCTCCACGACACGCTGTACCAGGGCGGCCACACCAAGGCGTACGCCGCCGGACTGCGCTGCCGGCCGGTCGGGGAGACGGTCGCCGACACCTGGTCCTGGCTGTGCGGGCGGGGCGGCGTCGCGCCGCACCGCCCGGACCGGCCCCCGGTCGGCCTCGATCCGCGGACCGAGGAGAAGCTGCTGGCCGCCTGAGCCCCCGGCGTACCCCGCCTCCGAGGGGCTCGTGCCCGAACTCCCGCATTCCATGAAACCGGCCACATCCGGCGTGTCATACAGGGTGAATAAGTAGTAAAGCTGCATATTTCCCGGCATGGGAGAACAGGCGCACAGGCACGGCAGGCGGATCAAGGCGGCGACCACGGTGGCGACGGCGGCGGCCATGGTGGGCATGTTCGCGCCCGCCGCGGCGGCGGACCCGCTGCCCGGTGGGCTGGGACCCTGTCTCGGCAGCGACTGCCCGTCCACCTGGAACGATCCGAACAACGGACCGGTCGCCGGGTTCGACAGCAACATCAATATCTACGTCGGCGGTGACTTCCTCGTCAGGGAGGCGGCTGCCGAGGCCGAAGGGAAGATCGTCACCCTCGGCGTCTTCGACATGGACAAGCGTCCGGGCGCCTCACAGATCTACAACGTCGGTGTGGCCGGGGTCGGTTCGCGCGTGCCGCCGCCGGACGGCTCCGACTATCTGACGGTGGGCGGCGACGTGACCATCGCCCCCGGCGAGCGGCTGCTCGCCGAAGAGGGCTCCCACTCCGGGAGAGTCGCCCACGGCGGTGGCCTCACCGGCACGGTCAACCCCACCGGCGCCCCGCACTTCGTCCAGGACGCCACCGCACCGTACGAGGCACTGCGCGCCCAGCTGGCCGGGGCGAGCCACTGCTACGCCTACGAGGGCGATGCCCACCGCGGGGCGACGGGCACCTGGCGGACGACGGGCGACACCACCACGTTCACCGGTGACGGCACCTCGGCCGTCCAGATCTTCGACGTGGACGCGGATCTGGTGTCCGCCGCGGGCGGTGACACCGGCTTCGCCTTCGCGGACATCCCGGACGGAGCCACGGTCCTGGTCAATGTGTACGGCAGCACCCGCCGCGTCAGCACGCTCATGGACACCCTGCCCGATCCGGGGCTGCGCGAGCACCTGCTGTGGAACTTCCCGGACGCCACCGGCCTCACGCTGTCCGGCTCGGGCCAGTTCCAGGGCAGCGTCCTGGCCGGCCGGCCCACCGGAACGACGACGCTCCGGATGAGCGGGACCAACGGCCGGTTCTACACGGCCGGTTCGCTCACCCACAGCTCGGCCGGTGAATCGGGCGGCCAGGAGCTGCACGCGTACCCCTTCGTCGGCGACCTGCCCGCCTGCGGCACGGAACCCACGCCCACTCCCACCCCGACGGAACCGACCCCCACTCCGACGGAGCCCACCCCGACCCCGACGGAGCCCACCCCGACCCCGACGGAACCGACCCCCACGCCCACCGAGCCCACCCCCACCCCGACCGAGCCGACCCCGACCCCCTCGGAGAGCAGCCCCGGCCCCAGCCCCTCGCACTCACCGGGCCACCCCGGCGGCGAACTCCCGCACACCGGCTCCCGGGGCGGCGAATGGATCATCGGAGGCATCGCGGCAGCACTCGTCGCGGCCGGTGGAGCGGCCCTGGTGACCGCGCGCAGGGCACGCCGCCGCAACGGCTGATACCGGCGCGCGGGCCCAGACCTTAGCGTGGCCGGATGACCGAACCGCTTCTGCACATCACGGAGGAACCCCTGTGGGAGGCGGCGCGCGGGAAGGGCAGGTACGAGATGTCCACCCGCGGCCGCACCCTCGGGGAGGAAGGTTTCATCCACTGCTCGCTGCCCCACCAGCTCGCCGGTGTGGCACAGATGCTGTACGGGGCCGATGACCAGGGCCTGGTGGTCCTGGTCATCGATCCCGGCCGGCTCACGGACCCCGTGCGGTACGAGGCCGTGAAGCCGGGCGGAGAGAAGTTCCCGCACCTGTACGGACCGCTTCCGGTGGACGCGGTCGTGGAGGTACGGCCCTGGCAACGAGAGGAAGGCGAAACCCAGTGATCGGCCCCCTCACCGCGGTGACCGGAGCGAGCGGCGCGGTCGGCGGCCGGGTCGCCCGGCGGCTCGCGCGCACCGGCGTCCCTGTCCGCCTGCTCGGCCGCGACCCGTCCCGGCTGCCGGACCTGCCCGGCGCGGTCCACGCGCCCCCGGCCCCCTACGGCGACGCGGAAGCGATGCGCCGCGCCCTGGACGGGGCACACACCCTGTTCCTGGTCTCCGCGCACGAAAGCCCCGACCGGGTGCGCCAGCACACCACGGTGGTGGACGCGGCCGTCGCCGTGGGCGTCGAGCGGATCGTGTACGTGTCGTTCCTCGGCGCCGCACCGGACGCGACGTTCACCTTCGCCCGCGACCACTGGCACACCGAGGCACACATCCGCACCAGCGGGCTGCGGTACACCTTTCTCCGCGACAGCCTGTACCTCGCCGGTATCCCGGCGATGACCGGCGCCGACGGCGTCCTGCGCGGGCCGGGCGGCGACGGCAGGGTCGCGGCCGTCGCGCACGAGGACATCGCCGACTCCGCCACCGCCGTACTGCTCGACGAGAGCACCGGCCATGACGGCCGGGTCCACGACCTCACCGGACCCGAGGCGTTCACCCTGGCCGAAGCCGCCGAGGAGCTGAGCCGCCGCACCGGACGGACGGTCCGTTACGTCCCCGAGACCCGGGAGGAGGCCTACGCCTCCCGGGCCGGGTACGGAGCCGAGGACTGGGAGGTGGCCGGCTGGGTCACCTCGTACGAGGCCATCGCGACCGGTGAGATGGCGACCGTCTCGGACGCCGTACCGGCCCTCACCGGGCACCCGGCCATGAGCCTCGCCACCTATCTGGAGGAGAACCCGGACAGCTACCGCCATCTGCTCACCGGGTCCTGACGGTACGGGGCCGCCGGCCCACGGCAGCGCGGCCGACGGTCCAGGACCGCCGGCCCAGGACACCGCCGGCCCGGGACACCGCCGGGCTCAGCGCCACGGAATGTGGCGCCAGGGACTGCCCTCGCTCTCCGCCAGAAGGCGGTGGGCGAGGACGTTCTGCTCGTAGAACGGCCCGTACTCCTCGTCGTCGAAGCGCAGCACCCGGCCCAGCGCGTACGCCGCCGAGAACTCCTCCCACGAACGGTAGGCCGACTTGCCCAGCGCCCCGGCGTACACGATCGCCTGCTCCGCCTCCGCCTGGGTGCAGTAGCGGGCCGACAGCCCCCAGCGCGCCAGGTTCACGGCGCGCCCGTAGTCGTAGGCGACCGTGGTGCGCACCCTGCCGTCGGGCGGCAGCAGACCGTCCGCCCGGAACCGGGCCTCGTACCGGATGATCCTGCGCACCAGTTCCTCGATGCCCCGTACGTCGTCGGGGTCCGCCCCGATGTCCTGGGCGTGACCCGCGGCGGTCTCGCGCCACAGATCGGCCGAGGGCGGCTCGCCGTGCACGACCCGCAGCTGCTCCCGGGCACGGAGCGCGAAGTCCGGCTCCGGCGGGCTGTTGCGGGCGTCCAGCAGGGCGTTCAACTGCTTCTGCCAGCCCGCGTGATCGGTGATCCCCCAGGAGTCGCGGAGCTGCTCGCGCTCCTGTGTGTAGGCGCGGAAGACCGTGCCGATCTCGTTCCACGGCACTCCGTTCCCGATCGCCAGATGAACCCCGCAGGCCAGCCCGTAGGCCAGTGGACCGTGCAGCGCGCCGTGCCGCAGCGCGAGCAGCCTGCCTCCGTCGGGGCGGTCGTTCTCGGCGTAGCAGCGCAGCCACACGGCCCGGTGCGGAGGTGCGGTGGGCAGCAGGAGCTGGGCGGGCGTACCGACGTTGACGCCCAGCAGCTCCCGGGGGTCCGGCCAGTCGAACTCGGCGATCCACCGCAGCGAGACCCCCCGGAACACCCAGTCCGGATGCCACGGCGGCAGCATCCCGCGGGTGAGCACCGGCATGCAGACCTGTCCCGACGGGTCCCTGTGCGGACGCCAGGTGATCACCCTGGGATCGGCGTCGACCTCGGCCTTCGGCGCGGGGATGTACAGCTCCGCCCCGGCCAGCACCCGCAGTTGGGCCTCCGTGTCACCCCGCAGCCCGGCCTCGTAGAGCAGTTGCTCGGTCTCGGACGGCGGGTACCAGGGAGCCGGGTGTGCGGCCGGCGGGTGCGGGTTCATGACCAAGGGATGTTCCGGTAGGGGCTCGTGGGGTCCTGGGTGAGGATGCGGTGCTGGGCCAGCGACTCCTGGACCGTGTGGCCCGTCCCCTCGTCCTCGTCGAAGTGGATCAGCCGGGTCAGGCAGTAGCCGAGCGAGAAGTCCGCCCAGGAGCCGTACGCGCGACGGGCCAGAACGCCGATCCGCAGGACCGCCTGCTCGGCCTCGGCCGGCTCGCAGAAGCGGGCTCCCAGGGCGAGCCGCACCACGTTGACCGCCCGCCCGTGGTCGAACGCGGCCAGGGTGTCGACGCGGTCGTCCGGCGCGAGGAAGCCCTCGGCCCGGAACAGGTCCTCGTAGCGCACGATCCGCCGCAGCGCCTCCCGTGCCTCCGCGAGATCCTCCGCGTCGGCGCGGCGTGCGGCCGGCGTACCGGTCACCGCCTCGGACCACTCCTGGTGGGAAGGCGTGCGGCCGAGCCGGGTGGCGAGGGCGGACCGGGTGCGCAGGACGGTCTCATGGACCCGGCCGACCAGGCGGGTCCGCATCAGGGAGTCGAGCCGTTCCCGGTAGTCGGCTCGGTGGTGGATGCCCCAGGGGCTGCGCAGCCGGGCCTTGTCCGTCGGGTAGTCCTCGTACACGGCACCGAGCTGGTTCCAGACGAGGCCGTTGTGCAGGGCGAGATGGGCGCCGAGGGCCAGCCCGTGCGCGAGCGGCCCGTGCAGCGCCCCGCCGCCAAGGGTGAGCAGCCGGCCCGCCCGCGGCCCGCCGGACCGCGCGTCGGCCTTCAGCCATGCCCGGTGGTGCCGGGTCCGGGCCTCGACGAGGGCGGCGTACGGCGTGCCGTGATTGACCGAGAGCCACCGGCGGTCCCGCGGCCAGGCGAGGGCGAGTTCGGCGAGCCGGGTCCGGCGGAACACCCACTCCGGATGCCAGGGCGGCAGCATGCCCGGGGTCAGCACGGGGACACAGATCCGGCCGGTCGCGGGATCGTGGAACGAGGGGAGCGGGGCGGTGAAGCCGGGGGTGTCGGCGTGCAGCCGGGGGACGAGTACATACAGCGGGGTACGGGAGAGGGCGTCCAGGACCGCGTCCGCGCCGCCGCGTGACGTGGCCTCGTACAGCTCCCGCTCGATGTCCGTCGGCGGCGCGGCGCCGTGTTCCGCGTACGGTCCGGCGGGCGGCGTGGGGCCGGCTCCCGGGTGCGACGGCGCCGGCAGGCCGGTGGTGCTGTGTGTGTGCGGCCCTGCCCCCGCACCGGTCCCCGTGGTCACGGGACGATCCTACGAAACGGTGACCGGGCGGGGACGGTCACCAGGGAACGGGCCCGAAGTTCCCGACGAAGCCGCCCGTGGGGCCGTCGGCTCCCGACATCGCCGTCCGCACGATGATCCCGGCGCCCTCCTCGACGCTCAGGATCCCTCGGTGGCCGTTCAGATCGGTGGCCGTCCAGCCGGGATCCACCGCGCTGAACCGGATCGCGGGGTACGTCATGGCGTACTGCGCGGTGAGCATGTTCAGGGCGGCCTTGGAGGAGTTGTAGCCGAGGCTCGGGTAGTAGACGGGCAGCAGGGGGCGGTAGCGCTCGGGCGCGGCGGCGATGGCCAGGGAGCCGAGTCCGCTGCTGACGTTCACCACGGCCGGCGACTCACCGGCCTCCAGGAGCGGCAGGAACGCCTGGGTCACACGCACGACCCCGAGGACATTCGTCTCGTACACCGCGCGCACATCCTCGGCCGTCATCTCGCCGGGCTCCTTGAGGGGGCCCGTGATGCCCGCGTTGTTCACGAGGACGTCAAGGCCTCCGCTCCGCTCGCGCACGGCCGCCACGGCCGCCCGTACGGTTTCGTCGCTGGTCACATCGAGGAGAACGGCGTGTGCGCCGATCTCCTCGGCGACCGCCCGTCCCCGGTCGAGGTCCCGTGCGCCGAGATGGACGGTGTGGCCCGCCTCGACCAGCCGCCGTGCCGTCTCCCGGCCGAGGCCCCTGGTGGCGCCGGTGATAAGAGTCGTCGTCACGGTCGCGCACTCCCGGAAGAGCGGCTGACACCGGCTTCAGTACGGACACCGGCTTCAGTACGGGCACCGGCTTCGGCACGGGCACCGGCGTCGGTCCGGGCCGCGGGTTGTGTGGCGTGGGCGTGCAGGAAGGTGTCGACCGCCGCCCCTGTCACGGCGCGCAGTTCACCGTCCGGGACCTGTCGGGTGCCGAGCCGGGATCGGATGTCCATCGGCCCCAGGAGCAGGGCGAGGAACTGCTCCGCCGCCAGGTCCGGGTCGTGGGTCCGCAGCCGTCCCGAGAGCGTCAGCCGCGCCAGCCGGTCCGCGAGGGTGTCCATGACGCGCCGCGCCCCCTCGTGCTGTACGACATCGAGCAGTTCGGGAAACCGGGTGGCCTCGGCGTGCATGAGCCGGCGCAGCGCCCATGACTCCTCGGTGGAGTGGGAGCGCAGGAGCCGGTGCCCTGTGAGCTCCAGCGCGGCGCGCAGGTCGTCCCCCGGTTCGCGCAGTCCGTCGAGCGCGGCGAGTTGATGGCCGACCGTGCGGGCGGCGACGGTCTCCATCGCTTCGCGGAACAGGGACTCCTTGTCGCGGAGGTGGTTGTAGACGGTGGGCTTGGCGACGCCCGCCTCGGCCGCGATCTCCTGCACACAGGACTGCCCGTACCCCTCGCGGGCGAAGACCCGGAAGGCGGCGTCGAGGATGGCCCTCCGCTTGTCGATGCGTCCGCGTGAGGTGTCTCGCCGGGGCGCGGGAGAGGTTCTGGATTCCGTCACCCCGTCAGCGTACCGTCGCAACTCGAAGAATGAACCAATGAGTTCAGTCTTCTGGGCGTATTGGTTGCCCGGCTCCGGCGGAGGCCGTTATGTTGAACCGACCGGTTCAAGTGATGTTCCATGACGTTCCTGATGGAGTTGCGACTATGTCCACAACGCGGGATGGCCGTCTGGACCCCGGGCTGCTGCGACTGATCGGCGTGGTCCTGCTGGGCGGGATCATGGGGATCCTCGACAGCACGATGGTGGCCGTCGCGGCCGACACGCTCTCCCGAGAGTTCAAGACCTCGCTGACGTCGGTCAGTTGGGCCTCGACCGCCTATCTGCTCACGCTGACCATCACGATCCCGGTCGCCGGCTGGGCGATCGGCCGGTTCGGCGCCAGGCGGCTGTGGCTGTTCGGGCTGGTGCTGTTCCTGGTGGGCTCGCTGGCGTCCGCGCTCGCCTGGAACCTGAGCAGCCTGATCGTCTTCCGGATCGTGCAGGGCTTCGGTTCCGGTGTGCTCGATCCGCTCGTCCTGGTGATCCTGGCCCGGGCGGCGGGTCCGAACCGGGCCGGACGTGTCATGGGCATGATGGGTGTGGTGCTGTCGCTCGGCCCGGTCCTCGGCCCGGTGCTCGGCGGGGTGGTGCTCGAATCCCTGGACTGGCGCTGGATGTTCTTCATCAACCTGCCGGTCGGGATCGTGGCCTTCCTGCTCGCGACGCGGGTCATCCCGGCCGACCCGGCCGGCGCACGGTCCGGGACCCGGCTGGATGTCACCGGCTTCGCGCTGATGGCCCCCGGCTTCGCCGCCATGGTGCTCGGCCTCACCCAGGCCGGCGAACACGCCGGATTCGCGGCGTCGTCCGTGCTCGTCCCGCTGGCCATCGGCCTCGTCCTGCTCATCGGTTACGTACTCCACGCACTGCGCGCCCGGCGCGTCCCGCCGCTGATCGATGTCCGGCTCTTCAGCAGCCGCAGCTTCGCCGCGAGCGTCACCGTCCAGGGGCTCGTCGGACTTGCCACCTACGCGGGCCTGTTCGCGCTGCCGCTCTATTACCAGCTGCTGCACGGACACGGGGCCCGCGCGGCCGGGCTGCTCGTGGCGCCGCTGGGCCTGGGCTCCGCACTCGCCATGCCGCTCGCGGGACGGCTCAGCGACCGGATGGGGGCCCGCACTCCCGCCCGGTGCGGCGCGGTCGTCGCGGCGCTCGGCGCGTTCGCACTCACCCGCGTCGGCGGCGACAGCGGCGAACTGTGGTCGGCGCTGGGCGCCTTCGCGATCGGCCTCGGCCTGGGCGCCGTCGGCGCGCCCACCATGGGCGCGCTCTACCGGACGCTGCCCCCGGAGAAGGTGCCGCAGGGCAGCTCGGTGCTCTACAACCTCAATCAGCTGGGCGGCGCGCTCGGCGTCGCGCTCGTCACCCTGATCCTCGCGACGGCGGGGGCGGACAACGGGAATCGGGCCGACGCGGTCAGTGGGTTCCACAGCGTCTACTGGTTCGTGACCGCGGTCTGTGTGGTCATCCTGATCGCCACGCCGCTGCTGCCCGGAAGGCCCGAGGCCCTGCCCGCCGCGGCGGCGGTGGAGCCGGAGGGAACCGCGGCGAAGGAACCCGCCGCCGGCGCGTGAGAACGGTGCTCCGCGGCCACGCCGGTACCGGAGAGGCGGCGGAAGCGGCAGCACCGGAGACCGCGAGGGCGACCGGGGTCACCGCGACGGCCGCCCGCGCCAGCGGCCCCGCCGATTTCACCCGGATGGCCGCGTCCGGGTGGCCGCACCCCGCCGGGCGGCGGAGCCTCAGGGTTCGTAGGCCACACCCGGATTTCGGGGTCTGTCGATCGGACTGTGGAGGTCCCCCATGAGCAACGCGGCGCAACAGCACCGGACACCGGCATCCACGACGAACTCCTGGGCGACCGGCGGCCTCGTCTTCGCGGGGGTCCTGATGCTTGTCGAGGGAATCCTCGGCATCTTCCAGGGCATAGCCGCCATCGCCGAGGACGACGTCTACACACGGTTCGGCGACTACGTGTTCAAGTTCAACCTGACCGGCTGGGGCTGGATCCACCTGGCCCTCGGCATCGTCCTGTTCATCACCGGGTTCGGGCTGCTCAAGGAGTCCTCCTGGGCGCGCGGCCTGGGTATCGGGCTGGCCGCACTGAGCATCATCGCCAACTTCATGTTCCTGCCGTACCAGCCCATCTGGGCCCTGGTCCTCATCGCCATCGGGATCTTCGTCATCTGGTCCCTGAGCACCGTCGAGCCCGACGGCAAGATCTGACCGGGCACCACGGCCACCGCCGCCCGGTAACCGGACGGCGGTGCCCGCGTACGTCATGGGTGACCGACGGGAAGGCCGGCGGGCCGCGCCCCTACTTCAGGGCCGGGGCCGCGGAGGCGGCCGAGGGCTCCTCCGCGGGCTGACGGATCAGCGTCGACGCGAGCAGGGCGAGCACCGTGGCGACCGCCGCCAGGGCGAACGCCGTGCGGTAGCCGCCGAGCGTGCCCGCACCGGCCAGTGGGCCGACCAGCGCGATGCCGACCGAGGCGCCGATGCCGAAGCACGCGCCGTTCAGACCGGGGAGCGCGCCGGGGCTCTCCTTGGGGGACAGCACGACACCGAGGCCGTTGAGCATCGTCAGGGCCAACCCGTTGTAGAACACACCCAGGGCGCAGCAGACCGCGAGAACGACCCAGCGGTCCCCGGCGAAGACGGCGGCCACGGCCAGCGCCAGCGCCGAGGCGAGCAGTCCCGTACGCAGCATCGGCAGCCAGCCCCTGCGCGGTGCCAGCCAGCCGGCCACCGGGGCCGCCAGCAGTCCGATCGCCGCCGGGGGCGTCAGGAACAGCAGGGCGGCGAGCGTCGCCGACATGCCGAAACCGGCCTTCCCGTCCTGGCTCAGCAGGACGACCGTGAAGTTCATGGCGGCGAAGACGCCGACGAGGGTCAGCAGCGTCGTGGCCATCAGCGGCCACACCTGACGGGAGCGCAGATCACGCACCGCGATCAGCGGGGTTCGGCCGCGCTTCTCGATCTGCCAGAAGACGAAGAACAGTGCCGCCCCCACGAGGGCGAGAACGGGCGGCCACAGCGAACCCCAGCCGTGCGCGGCGCCCTGACTGATCGCCTGGTTCACGCAGACGATGGCGGCGGACAGCGAGGCCGCGCCCCACCAGTCCATCCGCCCGGCGTCCTTCGCGGGCGGGGTCCCGGGCACGGCGCGCGCCACACAGAGCAGGGCGATCAGACCGGTGACCAGGATCGTGCCGAAGATCCACCGGAAGCCGAGCCGGTCGGCGACGAAACCGCCGAGGAATCCGTCCACGCCGCCGACCCCGCCGTTGAGGGCGGTGATCACACCGAGCGCGGTACCGAAGCGCTTCGGGGACATCGATTCACGCAGCAGGAGGTACGTCAGCTGGAAGGTGGCCCCCGAAGCCCCCTGCAACACCCGTCCGAGGACGAGGAGTTCCACGTTCGGCGCGAGCATCGCCAGCACGGTGCCGGCGCACATCACGGCGAGCGAGGCCAGCAGGACCACGCGCCGGCCGAGATGGTCGCTCAGCCGGGACAGTACGACGCCCGCGACGCCACCGACGAGGAAGAAGAGGTTCTGCGAGAGCGCGACCGTACTCGCCGCCGCGTCGAGCTCGCGTGCGATCTCCGGCAGGGCGGGCGTCACCATCGACGCGTTGAGCTGGAAGGCGACGACTCCGGCGATCAGCGCGGGCATCAGGAAGCGGTGCGTACGGGACCCGGTCGCAGCGTCCCGCAGCGGGACCCGGCTCACGCGGCGGCGCTCCCGCTCGTACGGATCCGCTCCACGAGCCGTTCGGGGAAGCGGCCGTCGGTCTCCAGGACGACCCGGGCGTTGGCGTCGGCCCGCTCGGGGTACGAGAGGTACATCCCGCGGGTGTCCGCGACGAGGGCGCCGCGCGCCGGACCGTCGCCGGTCTCGACGCCGACGTGCAGCCGGGGGGCGAGCAGCGGGGTGACATGGCCGACGGCTATCGCGGCAGCCAGCGGATCGTGACAGGCCGAGCCCCGGTAGGGCAGCACGACCTCTTCGTGGAAGTCGAAGTAGACGTCGAGCACCCGGGCGGCGAAGACGCTCGCGGGGGAGCCGTGGGCGAGGAGATCCCGCTGAGTGGCGGTGGTGAGGTTCTCCCGCATGGTGACGTCGAGCGGGACGATCGTCAGGTCCCAGCCCGCGTCCAGCACGAGCGCGGCGGCCTCCGGGTCGTTCCCGATGTTGGCCTCGGCGAGGGGGGTGATGTTGCCGGGGTGGTGGACGGCGCCGCCCATCACCGTGACGTGGCGGATCATCTCGGGCAGCCGGGGCTCGCGGCGCAGGGCGAGGGCGAGGTTGGTGAGCGGGGCCGTGGCGAGCAGCGACAGTTCCCCCTCCGCCTGCCGGGCGGTCTCGATGATCAGATCGACGGCGTCCACGGTCACCGGGGAGGCGGACGGAGCGGGGAGCCGGACGTTGCCGATCCCGTTGTCGCCGTGGACGTGGGTGGCGTAGTCGGGCAACGAGCCGCGCAGCGTCCGGTCGGCTCCCGACGCCACGGGGATGTCGGTCCGCCCCACCAGTTCCAGGACCTGGAGGGTGTTGACCGCGGCCTGCCGGGCGTCGGTGTTGCCGCCGACGGTGGTGACGGCCCGCAGGTCGACATCGGGGGAGAGCGCGAGATAGAGGAGCGCGAGGGCGTCGTCGACGCCGGTGTCGCAGTCCACCAGCAGGGCTTGGCTCGTCGTCATGTCACGTCGTCCTTGAAGTGATCGGGTTGGTTCTGTCGGGGAGTCGCACGCGGGAGCGGGCTACGGGAGCGGGCTACGGGAGCGGGCTACAGAAGCGGGGTACGGGAACGGGCTACGGGAACGGGCTACGGAAGCGGTACGGGAACGGGCACGCGGGAGAGCGGGTCTCGGGCGGCGAGGAGCGGGAGGCGGGTTCCGAACGGCCCGCGCAGCACCGCGCGCCCCGGCCGCGCGGTGCCACGCACCCCGCCCCGGGCCGAGCAGCGTCGCGCACACCCCCGCCCCGGCCGCACACCCCCGCCCCGGCCGCACACCCCCGCCCGCCCCGGGCCCTCGGGCGGCTCAGTGGGCTTCGGCCGCCTCGTCGAAGCTCCGGCCCTGGGCGCCCGACCAGGTCGTCGCGCGTGCGCCCGCCGCGACGGCGGCACCGAGGGCGTCGGCCGGGGAGTCCCCGGCGGCGAGCCGGGCGGCGAGGGTGCCGGCGAAGCAGTCCCCGGCACCGGTGGTGTCGACGGCGTCCACGGCCGGCGGCACGGCCTCGTGCTCGCCCCAGCGGGCGCCCCGGGCACCGAGCGTCACACACACCGACCGGGCGCCTTCGCCGAGCGCCTCGTACTCGTGCTCGTTGACGACCGCGGGGTCGGCCAGGCGCAGCAGCTCCGGGGGCACCTCGGCGGTGGGTGAGGCGTTGAGCACGACCCGTACTCCCGCCCGGTCGGCCAGCCGGGCGGCCCGTACGACGGCGGGCATCGGGGTCTCCAGCTGGAGCAGGAGCACCTGGGCCCCCTCCAGGGCCCCGGCGGCCCGGTCGACGTCGGCCCCGGTGACGGCCCCGTTCGCGCCGGGGATCACGATGATCGTGTTCTCGCCCAGGTCGTCGACGGCGATGTGGGCCTGCCCCGTGGGTTCGCCCGGGGCGGGGACCACGCCCGCGGTGTCGATGCCGTCGGCGTCGAGCGCCGCGAGGTACCGGCGGCCTCCGTCGTCGTCGCCGACCCGGCCGACCATCCTGACCCGTGCCCCGGCGCGTGCCGCGGCCACCGCCTGGTTGGCGCCCTTGCCGCCGGGCAGCACGGTCAGGCCGCGGCCGAGCACGGTCTCGCCGGCGCCGGGATGCCGGGCCACGTGGGTCACCAGGTCGATGTTGAGTGACCCGAGCACCACCACGGTGGGCCGCTGCTCGTGCATTGTCAGACCTTTCGAGAAGGGAGAACGAGGCATTTCAGATGATTCACACGGCGAAGATGCCGACCGGCTTTCGAGTTGTCCTACATCTTGCCGGTCGACTGGAGGGACAGTAGCTCTGTGGAAGGCCCGCGACAAGGGGGGAAGGTCAACAGGGCGGGGCGGCGAGTATGCTCGGCGAGGCCGGAAGTCGTCCGACAACTGGGTGGGACGTCGACCGAGGAAAGGGGAACCGGGGTGGCTCAGGGCCGTACGCGACGCCGTCAGCCGAGGGTCGAGCTCTACGAACGGATCGTCGCCGCGATCCATGACGGCACGTATCCGTCCGGTACGAAGCTCCCCGCCGAACCCGTTCTCGCCGCCGAGCTGGGGGTCGGGCGCCCCGCGCTGCGCGAGGTCCTCATCCTGCTCCAGGAGGACGGGGTCATCACCCGCAGACACGGCGTCGGAAGCCGGGTGAACCAGCCCCCCACCACGCGTGGGATCGAGCGGCTCTCACCCGTCGAGGTGCTGCTCGGGCCCGGGACCGCGGTCTGCCGACGGCTCGCCGCCGACCTCGACGAGCCGACCGACTTCTCCGGCTTCCACCTGCGCCTCCCGCCCACCAGCCGCGCCTGGTTCTGGGAGACGCTGATCGAGATCGACGGAGTCCCGGCCGGGTTCGCGCACGAATGGGCGGCCGACGCGCCGACACTCGCCGACCTCGGCCCGGACTTCCTCGACGCGATCGGTGAACCGGCTCCGGGGACGCCGCCCACCAGCATGCTCGCACTCCTGCTCGCCACCGTCGACGACCGTACGCTCGGAGCCAGGAGCACCATGGGCGCGACGATCCTCGGCAAGGAGCGCGGCAGGGCGATGGGCCGGCCGCCGGAGACCCCGGCGATCCTGATCACCCAGGTCGTGACCGCGGACGCCCACCCGGTCCTCGCCGCGAAGTATCTGCTCCCGGCGGGCGCACCGCTGATCCATCTGACCCAGCGTCACTGACACGCCCACCGGCCCCGGTCGTACCGGAGGCGGCGGCCCCGGTCCCGGGAAGGGCGGCCGAGCCCTACCGGGCCGGGTCGTGGCGGGCGCTACCGGGCCGGTGGTACCAGGCGCTACCGGGGCCCGTCGTACCAGGCGAACGCCGAGATCCGCCAGCCATCCGGGGTGCGGACGAACTGGATCGTCTTCGTCCCGCCGCCCTCGAACGGCTCACCGTCCAGGACCCCGGACTTGCGGTACTCACCGAACCGCGACGCGATGTCGCCGGTGATGTCGGTCCGTTCGGAGGTCTCCCACTCGGAGAACTCCGCCAGCCGGCCGTCCGCCAGCAGCCGTTCGCGAGGCGCGATGAACTCCTCCACGGTGTAGGCCGTGAACTCCGGACCGGTCTTGACGATCACGCCGCCGGGAAGAACCAGCCGACGGATCCGCCCCACATCGGCGGACGTGCCGCCCCGGTTGTCGAAGGCGCCGAAGAACTCGGCTGTGACGGCGTCGAGTTCGGTCTTGGGGGTGGCGGGGGCCTTGGACGTGCTGAGGTCCTGGGACGTGCTGGAGTCCTTGGGCATGGCGGGACGGTAGCACTCGGCCGGGCACGGTCGACGCCTCGCTCACGCCTCCGCTTCGACGTACCGGAACTCCGGACCGTAGGTCGATCCGCTGTTGTCGGGCAGCGGGATCCGCATCAGCTCCTGCGCCGGTGCCTGGAGCTGGAACATCTGTCCGACCGCCTTGTTCAGCAATTGCGCGGCCGCGGCCGGCGTCTCCGCCTGCCAGGCCTGTTCGATGAACCGCAGCATCGAACTGTAGTGGTGATTGAACGTGTCGAGGAGCCGGCGCACCTCGTCGGGAACCGCCAGCGGGCCCAGAGCCCAGCCGCCCTTCGGGACCGTTCCCATGGGGAAGGCCTGCGGCATGGGGATCACGGCGCCCTGGAATTCGTATTTCTTCGGGTTCTCCGACACCTGGATCAGATGGCGACCGTGAAAGATCTCCCGGAAGGAGTAGAAGTGGGCCAGTTCTCCGGGCCCGCCGGGGAATGGGTTGTCCGGCGAGGCGGCAGTTCCCTCACCCTGCTCCTTGATCGTCGTGACGGCTTTCTCGACATCGTCGAACGAGGTGAGCGCGACGACGTCGTTCCCTTTTCCGTGGGCCGACATGTTCCTGGTGACCTGTCGAGTGCCCGTGATCAGATCCTGATGATTCCGAAATGCTTCCAGAATCGCTGTGTAGAAAGCTCCGATCGACGTATGGCTCTCCCTGGCCTCGACGATGGGCTCATCCGGCCTCTCGATCTGCGAGTACATGTCCAGCGATTGCTTGGTCAGCCCGGAGAGGGAAACGGACAGCTCGGGGCGCACGCCGCCGGGAAGCGAGCCGGGATATTTCGGCACCAGTTTCTCGTCGGCGAGACGCGGGGTTCCGCCGATGGTGGTGAGCATGTTGCAGACCAGTCCCATGTGGGACATCTCGTCGAAGACGATCTCCTGAATCGTCGCGAAGGCGTCGGCACTCTCGCCCGGATCCTTGATCGACCAGAGGCCGCACAAATAAGGCGGAAGTGTGGCGAGTTCAAGCATGATGGCCTGCTGCAACGATTCCTTGAGCCACTGCTCGTCGTGCGCCTCGGTGGGTACCTCCATGAGTTCGGCGATTCTGTTGCTTTCGTAGTTGAGAGCTGTCGTGGTCATGGCGGACCTCTCGCTGGTTGTGGATTTCTGCCCATCGTGGGCGACGTGCGCTCGGCGCATCAACGGCGCGCGGGTGCGAGCTCCCGGATTGCACCCGCACAGGCGATGCTTGACGAGATGATTGAACGTCGAATCGCCGGGTCCTGTTTCCCCGGGATCGTGACCGTGCCCGATTTCCGGCGCCCCGGGCGCCGCTGGGAGGACGTCCTATCACCGAGACATGCCGAAGGGTTGGTGGGAGACTGAGGAGGACCGATTCGGCCTCGGCCTTCAGGGGGTCCGGCACCACGCGGCGCGCGCTTCTCGACGGCGGCTTCCCTCCCGGGGAGGTGCGGAACTGCCTTCGGAGCCGTCGACGGGCGATCGCCTCCCCGGTCACGCCGGCCTCACAGACCGCCGCGTGGTCCGCGCCGAGCAGCGGCGTACTGGAGTCCTTGGCGCACCTGCACGGCAATCGGCTGCTCGGCACGCACCGCCCCTGGAACGGGTGGTGTACGGGCTCCTGGCGCGGACGGGACACGGCATCGCCCGGTGGCCGACGGCCTGATCCGCCGACGGACTGATCCGTCCGGGGGTGCGGCTCGCCGTACGCGGAGGGAGGGCGGAACTCCTGAGGCCGCGCGTCGTATCGACGAACTGCCACGACTGAACTGCCACGACCACCGAACTGCCCTGCCGAAGACCTGTCACGACCGACCGAACCGCCACGCCGAAGACCTGTCACGACTGAGCGAACTGCCCACGACCGGGAGGTCCCCATGGACCCGCTGGAACTGAACGCCGCCGCAACGCCGACGCAGCTCGGCGGCTACCTGAGTGACCTGCCGCAGCCACCGACGGTCCACCACCACGGCCCCGCCAGGAACGTCCGTACGGACCTGTATCAGGGGCATCGGATCGTCGTCACCACCACGTACGAGATCACCGTGGACGGGATGCCCGTCCCGGCGCATGTCGGTGTGGACAACAACGGCCGCGTGCACTGCCACGCGCTGCCGGCCTACCACTTCCTCTCCGCCGTCGACACGGTCCGGACCCTGATCGACAACTATCCCGACGAATACCCGGCACCGCCCGATTCCCCGGGGAATCGGCCACCCGCCGGCGACGGGGGGCACCACCACGGAGGCGGTTGAGATGGCGGTCGTACGCAGGAACATCCTCACCGACACGGCCGTGCGGGACGCCTACCTCGACGGCGTCAACCTGCTCAAGCGTGAGCACTCCACATTCACCACCGCCGATCTCGGCATCGACGGCAACCCGGCCCCGGTACGCACCTACGACCTGTTCGTGATCTGGCACGTCCGGGCCATGCGCACGGCCGTCCCTCCGGCGGGCGACGCCAACGTACGCAACGCCGCGCACATGGGCCCGATCTTCCTCCCCTGGCACCGGGTGATGCTCGGGCTGCTGGAGGCCAACATCCAGCGGATCCTGGGCGATCCGAGCTTCGGACTGCCCTACTGGGACTGGTCGGCGGACGGCGCACTGGACCGGCCCGAGAACGCCGCGCTCTGGCAGCCCGACTGCCTGGGCGGAACCGGAATGCCGGTCACCGACGGTCCGTTCGCCTTCCGGCCGGCCGACCCGGACAGCTTCCGCGTCCGGATCGCCACCAGCCAGAACCTGGCACTCATCCAGACCGACCGGGGCCTGAGACGGGCGCTCGGCGACAGTACGGCTTCGCTGCCCACGGTCGACGACGTGGCGATGGCCTTCAACACGACGCCACCGGTGGGCGACCCGAATCTGGCCTCCTACGACTTCGACCCGTGGGATGCCACCTCGGTGGGCTTCCGCAACTGCCTGGAAGGATTCGAGCCCTACGGCCTGCACAACGAGGTGCACGTGTGGATCGGCCGGGACATGGGCCTCGCTTCCTCCCCCAATGACCCGGTGTTCTTCCTGCACCACTGCAACGTGGACAGGATCTGGGAGGGATGGATGGGCCGCAACGGGCGGAACTACCTGCCCGACATGTCCGCGCCGCCCACCCTGGAGGGTCATCGCATCGACGATCCGATCATTTCCCCGCTCGGTGCGGGGGCGACCCCCAGGGCTGTCCTGGACCCGACGAGCATATACACGTACGACGTCGTGCCCTGAGCGCGGATGATTCGGCACCCGGGGTCAGGATTCATGAGGCACGGCCTCCGTACTGCCTCCCGGTGCGAACCGGGAAAACGCTCCGCGTGCGCTGTTCGCATGAAAAGAGGAAAGGGTTCGCACGTTCGGAGTCCGTATAGCTGTGCGGAATGGCGGGAGGCCGCACAGTGGGCAGGGCCGGAAGGAAACGGGACCCGGATTCACCGTGCGGGCCCGGGGCCGATACCGGTGACCCGGAGACAGGCGGTCAGCCGATTTTGGGGAGTGTGACATGGCTGCCCTTCAGCTGACGGTCGTGGTGCCCTGCTTCAACGAGGCCGAAGCGATCGAGACCTTTCACGCCGCGTTGCTCGCCGCGCTCGATCCCCTGGGCGGCAACCTGGAAATCTGCTATGTGGACGACGGCAGTACCGACGGGACACGGCTGCTGCTGGGTGGCCTCGCGGCACTCGACACGCGTGTCCGGTACACCGCCTTCAGCCGGAATTTCGGCAAGGAGGCAGCCATGCTCGCCGGGCTCCGAATGTCCAGGGGCTCCGCGGTCGTCCTGATGGACGCCGACCTCCAGCATCCGCCCGAACTCATTCCCCGCATGCTGGAACTGCACCGGCACGGCTACGACCAGGTGATTCCCCGGCGTGACCGGACCGGCGAGGGGGTGCTGCGCAACGCGCTCAGCCACACCTACTACGCGCTGGTCCGCCACTGCATGGACGTGGAGGTCATCGACGGCTCCGGAGACTTCCGACTGCTGTCACGACGGGCGGTGAACAGTGTGCTGTCGCTCCCGGAGAGCAATCGGTTCTCGAAGGGGATCTTCTCCTGGATCGGCTTCGAAACGGTCAGCTTCCGGTACCGGAACCGGGAGCGCGCGGCCGGGCAGTCGAAATGGGGAAGCAGAAGACTGCTGAACTACGGAATCGACGGACTGCTGTCCTTCAACAACCGTCCACTGCGCCTGGCCATCTACACCGGATTCTGGGTCTTCGTCTCGGCGCTCGTCTATGCCTTGTGGACCGTTGTGAATGTGCTGCTGAACGGCGCGGAGACCCCCGGTTACGCCACTCTCCTCACCGCGGTCGTGGCGCTCAGCGGAATTCAGCTGGTCACGCTCGGAGTCATCGGGGAATACGTCGGGCGCATCTACCACGAGGCGAAACACCGCCCGCCCTATGTCGTACGGGAGACCGACGAAACATGTCCTTCGCTGCCGGGAGAGCCAGAACCGGTCGCCACGGGCGAGCTGAGCGACATCGCGGCCGACCGGTCGCGCACGATACGGCAGTTCGCCTCCTTCGTACTGATCGGCTGCGTGAACACGGCGGTGTATCTGGCCGTCTATTACGTGCTGAACCAATGGATGCCGTATCTGGCCGCCCATGCGGTGGGATTCACGGTCAGCTTCGTCGGCTCATTCCTGCTCAACTCCTACATCACGGTCGGGACGAAGCCCACCTGGCGGGGGTTCGTGCGGTATCCCCTGTCGAGCGTCATCAACCTCGTGGTGTCGGGCGCTCTGCTGCATCTGGCGGTCAGCGGTCTGGGCGTGGACAAGAACCTCGCCGCCCTGGCCGCCGGCGTACTCGTCACCCCGTTCTCCTTCCTGCTGGCCCGGTGGGCGATCACCTCGGGCCGGGGCGCTCCCGCACCGCCCGACCGGCCCGACGACAACCGGGCCGAGCCGTCGGTGATCAAGTCGGACAGCCACTGACGGCACCCGGTCTTCTCCGGAGAGGAAAGGCACCCGCACATGGTTGGCAGCGTCCCGGGAACCGCCGTTCCGGAACAGCCGGACGAAAAGGGACGGTCCGACGGGAAGGGACCGCCCGGCGGGAAGAGACGGTCCGACAGGAGGACGCAGCAGGCCGGGAAGGGCGCGCCGTCGGACGAACGGGCCCGGCGATCGGGGACGCGGCCCCGGGCGGATCTCTGGGTACCGGCCCTCGCGCTCGTACCGCTCGGTCTGCTCGCCGCCGCATCCTGGTCCGGGCGCTGGGTCCGCCCCGGCGCCGACGACTGGTGCTTCCTGCCGGTCGTACGGGACGAGGGCGTCTCCGGCATCGTCGGCAAGTTCTACCTCGACGACAACGGACGGATCGCGAACGGGCTGCTGGTCGGCGCCTACGCGAAGTTCGGCGTCGCCGGGCACCAGTGGTACGCCCTGGCCGGCGGCGTACTGATGCTGGGCATTCTGTGGGCGGTGGCCGCCGCGGCGCTGCGCAGAGCGGGACTGACCGTGCCCCGCGGTACAGCGCTCCTGATCGCGTCCATGGTCACCGCGCTCTTCCTGTTCGTGACGACCAACACCTACAAGACGTTCTACTGGCCCGCCGCCTCGGTGTCGCACACCCTGCCCCCCGTGCTCGCCTGCGCCGCGACGATTCCGCTCCTGCGGGCCCGCTCACGCACGGGCAGGACCATGGCCCTGGCCTGCGTCACGCTCATGGGCCTGGTCATCGGCACCCTGTCGGAGGAGACCACGGTCGTCGTCGCGGTCGTTCTGTTCGCCGGTCTGCTGATCGGCCACCGGATCCTCCCCGCACACGCCCGGACCTACGGGTGGGCGTGGTGCGCGGCGGGCATCGCGGGGACGGGCATCGGGGCCCTGATCCTGCTCACCTCACCGGGCTCCCGGGCCCGGCGCGAGCGGTACGGCGCGCAGAACGCGGACCTGCTCGCCCCCGAATCGCTCATCGCGTCGCTGCGCGGGTTCGGCGAGATCGTCGTCACGGTGGCCACGACGTGGCAGTACGTCGGGGCGGTCGCGGCGGGACTCCTGCTGGGCCTGGTCGCCCGGCGTGCGGACGGCGCCCCGCCCCGCCCGCCCGCGCACTGGCCCCTGCTCGCCGTCACCGGCACGCTCGCGCTGCTCGTGTCCGGATACCTCTGTACCGTCATCACCTACCCGGCGTTCGGTGAGCGCGTCGCGACCGCCAATCGGCTCTGGAACGACTACCTGTTGCTGTACGTCGCGCTGCTCGTCGGCGCGGGCCTGCTCCTCGGGCAGGCCGCGCGGCGGCCCGTCCGGCACACGGGCCCGGCCAAGGCCGTCTGCGCCGTGCTCTGCGTCCTGGTGTGCGTCGGCCCGGCCGTCTCGCTCATGCGCCTCGACACCCATATGCGGGCACGGGCCCAGCGGTGGGACCACCAGGACCGATGGCTGCGGGAACGGGCGGCGGCCGGCGCCGAGGTCCTCCCGTACAAGGCGGTCACGGTCAGCGGGATGCTGGAGCCGTTCGGCCGGCAGGGACGTGACACCTGGCCGGCCGGTTGCGTGGCCGACTACTACCGCCTCGAACGCGTCACCTACTCGACCGAGCTTCCCTGATCCGTTCCGTAGGGCCACGATGCCGATGCCACAGCAGCGCGGCGGTGAAGTGACCGTGCTGTACGGGCCCGGCGGATTCGAGCCGAACCAGCCGGGCGAGCGGCGACCCTACCCCTGGCACCTGGCCCTGGACGCGGTGACGACGGTCATCGGAGCCTGAAGCCGCACCCTGCC
Organism: Streptomyces sp. NBC_00654; assembly: GCF_026341775.1. Classification (NCBI taxonomy): domain Bacteria; kingdom Bacillati; phylum Actinomycetota; class Actinomycetes; order Kitasatosporales; family Streptomycetaceae; genus Streptomyces; species Streptomyces sp. NBC_00654. Next base: position 1,811,802 of record NZ_JAPEOB010000001.1, read on the forward strand.
CCTGCACCACGGCGGGGCGTTCGCCCCTTCCTGGACCGACCTCGTCGCGTACAGCACCGCGAAGAACAAACAAGACCGCACCCGGACCGTCACGGGACGCCGTGCTCGGCGGCCTGCGGACCGGGTGCGGCAGCTAGGCGATGCGACCCGCGAAAGCGCAGGTCAAAGGGCCCAGGCAAAGATCAAGCCTGCTTGGTCTCCCAGAAGATCTTGTCGATCTGGGCGATCAGGTCCAGAGCCTTCTGGCCGGTCGCCGGGTCGTTCGAGCCCTTGGCCGCGGAGAGCGCCTTCAGGGTGTCGTTGACCAGCTGGTGCAGCTCCGGGTACTTCTCGAAGTGCGGGGGCTTGAAGTAGTCGCTCCAGAGCACCGAGACGTGGTGCTTCGCGAGCTCCGCGCGCTGTTCCTTGATCAGGACGGCGCGGGTGCGGAAGTCCGCGTCCTCGTTGGCCTGGTACTTCTCCTGAACGGCCTTGACAGACTCCGCCTCGATGCGGGCCTGGGCCGGGTCGTACACACCGCAGGGCAGGTCGCAGTGGGCGCTGACCTTCACCTTGGGGGCAAACAGGCGGGAAAGCATGGGGCTGTCCTCCTCGTGATCGTCTTCTCAGGTGGGACATTACTCCGTGAGCGACCGGATTCAGCGGCTGCCCCATGGGCTTAGGCCAAAAGTCCAGGGTGCGTATCAGACCGGTGGCCGAATGTACGTAGCGGTACGCGGGAGGGTGTACTGGAGGACGGACCGGGGAGGTACCGGAGATGCAGGAGCTGACAGAGGAGCCCTGGCGCGGGCGCGCCGCGCGGGTGCCGTTCCAGGTCGTGGAGGTGACGGGGCCGTCGATGGTGCCCACGCTCTACCACGGTGATCTGCTGCTCGTGAGGTACGGGGCGCCGGTGCGGCCGGGGGACGTGGTGATCCTGCGCCATCCGTTCCAGCAGGATCTGCTGGTGGTGAAGCGGGCCGTCGAGCGCCGGGCGGGCGGCTGGTGGGTGCGGGGCGACAACACGTTCGCGGGCGGGGACAGCACGGACTACGGGACCGTGCCCGAGGAGCTCGTGCTGGCCCGGGTCCAGGTCCGCTACCGGCCGTTGAAGAAGGGTCAGCGGTCCGTGCTCGGCGTGCTCGGCTGGGCCTTCTCCGCGCTGCGGCCGGTCTCGGCGGCGCGCTCCGCCTCCAGGCGCTTGCGGGCCCGGTAGGCGGCGACGTTCGCCCGGGTCGCGCAGCGGTCCGAGCAGTAGCGCCGGGACCGGTTGGTCGAGGTGTCGAGGTACGCGTTGCGGCAGGGCGCGGCCTCGCACAGGCCGAGCCGGTCCACCCCGTGCGAGGTGAGGTGGAAGGCGAGGCCCATCGCCGCGATGGCGGCGTACCCGGCGGTCGCGTTCGAGGGGTGGTCGGCCAGATGCATGTGCCAGTCCGGCTTGCCGTCCTCGTCCCGGGTGTCATGGCCGGAGATCTGCGGGCTCACGGGGAACTCCAGCAGCAGGGAGTTGAGCAGGTCGACCGCGAGCGTCTCGTCGTCGAGGTCGGCCGCCTCGAAGACCGCACGCAGCCGTCCCCGTACGGACCGGAAGCGGGTCACATCCGCGTCGGTCGCACGGCGGGCCGCCTGGCCGTTGGCGCCGAACAGGTCCCGGACGGCTTCGACCGTGGTGAGGATGTCCTTGTTACGGGCCGGCTCCTCGGTGTTGACCAGGCGCACGGCATAGTCCGAGTAATAGGCCAGTTCCACTTGTAGTCCTTACGGTGTCGGTCTAAAGTCGATGCGTCGACCAGTGTAATGGGCGTTATTGGCAATTGAGTATTACGTGGAGGATGACGTGACGGAGACGGCGGCGGGCAGCGACTGGCAGTCCTGGCAGGAGAGCTGGGACCGGCAGCAGGAGTGGTACATGCCGGACCGCGAGGAGCGGTTCCGGGTGATGCTGGACATGGTCGAGGCCGTGGTGGGGCCGGAGCCCACGGTGCTCGACCTCGCGTGCGGTACGGGAAGTATTACGGACCGGCTCCTCCGCCGGTTCCCGAAGGCCACGAGCACGGGCGTCGACCTCGACCCCGCGCTGCTCGCCATCGCCCGCGGCACCTTCGACGGCGACGACCGGGTCACCTTCGTCACCGCCGATCTCAAGGACCCCGGCTGGACCGGGCTGCTGCCGCACGACTCCTACGATGCCGTGCTCACCGCCACCGCTCTGCACTGGCTGCACAGCGAGCCGCTCACCGCACTGTACGGGCAGATCGGCCAACTCGTGCGGGACGGCGGCGTGTTCATGAACGCCGACCACATGATCGACACCGACACCCCCCGTATCAACGCCGCCGAACGCGCCCACCGGCACGCCGCCATGGACCGCGCCAAGGCCGCGGGCGCCCTCGACTGGGCCGACTGGTGGGCCCTCGCCGCCAAGGACCCGGCCCTCGCCGCTCCCACCGCCGAGCGGTACAGGATCTACGGCGAGCACGCCGACGGCGACATGCCCTCCGCGCGGTGGCACACCCGTACGCTGCGCGCGGCCGGGTTCGGCGAGGCGCGCCCCGTCTGGGCCTCGCCCTCGGACACCCTGGTGCTCGCGGTGAAGTGACCCCGCGTCGGGCCGGAACGGGACAGGGGAAGGAAACGGGGAAGGGCGGTACGGGCTGATGCCCGTACCGCCCTTCCCCGTACGCGTGCCCCTACAGCACCTTCGACAGGAACGACTTCGTCCGGTCGTGCTGAGGGTTCGTCAGTACGTCGCGCGGGTGACCCGCTTCGACCACCACGCCGTCGTCCATGAAGACCAGCGCGTCGCCCACCTCACGGGCGAAGCCCATCTCATGGGTGACGACGATCATCGTCATGCCGTCCTCGGCCAGCCCGCGCATGACGTCCAGGACGTCCCCGACCAGCTCCGGGTCGAGCGCGGAGGTCGGCTCGTCGAAGAGCATCAGCTTCGGCTCCATGGCCAGCGCACGGGCGATGGCCACCCGCTGCTGCTGACCGCCGGAGAGCTGTGACGGGTAGTTCTTCGCCTTGTCGGCGAGCCCGACCCGGTCCAGCAGCCGTTCGGCGCGCGCGTGCGCGACGGCCCGTGTCTCACCCTTGACCTGGACCGGGGCCTCCATGACGTTCTCGATGGCCGTCATGTGCGGGAACAGGTTGAAGCGCTGGAAGACCATGCCGATGTCCCGGCGCTTGCGGGCGACCTCGCTGTCCTTGAGCTCGTAGAGCCTGTCGCCCTTCTGGCGGTAGCCGACCAGTTCGCCGTCGACCGAGAGCCGGCCCGCGCTGATCTTCTCCAGGTGGTTGATGCACCGCAGGAAGGTCGACTTGCCGGAACCGGACGGGCCGATCAGGCAGAAGACCTCACGCGGGGCGACCTCCAGGTCGATGCCCTTGAGGATGTGCGCGGAGCCGAAGGACTTGTGGACTCCCTCGGCCTTCACCATGGGGTTCACATCGAGCCTCCGTTCGGGCGTCCCAGCGACAGCACTCCGGCCTTGACCTTCTGGAACGGTGTGGCCGCCAGGCTCCGGCTGGAGCCCCGGGCGTAGTAGCGCTCCAGGTAGAACTGGCCGACGCTCAGGATCGAGGTGAGGATCATGTACCAGGCCGCGGCCAGGAACAGCATCTCCACCGTCGCCCCCGAGGTCTGCGAGACGTTCTGGGTCGAACGCAGCAGTTCGGTGTACTGGACGGCCACCGCCAGGGACGAGGTCTTGAGCATATTGATGACCTCGTTGCCCGTCGGCGGCACGATCACGCGCATCGCCTGGGGGACCACGATCCGGCTCAGGGTCTTGCCGTGGCTCATGCCCAGCGCGTGGGCCGCCTCGGTCTGCCCCTCGTCGACGGACTGGAGCCCGGCCCGGCAGATCTCCGCCATGTACGCGGCCTCATTGAGCCCGAGGCCCAGCAGCGCACAGAGGAACGGGGTCATGAAGGACGACCACTCGTCCTTGTAGATCGGCCCGAGGTTGATGTACTCGAACACGATGCCGAGGTTGAACCAGACCAGGAGCTGTACGTAGACCGGGGTGCCGCGGAAGAACCAGATGTAGCCCCATGCGATCGAGGACGTCACCGGGTTCTTCGAGAGCCGCATCACCGCGAGCACGACGCCCAGCACCACACCGATGATCATCGCCAGCACGGTGATGATGACGGTGTTCTTCACGCCCTGGAGGATCTGGTCGTCGAAGAAGTAGTCCGGGATCGCGCTCCAGTTGATCTTGCCCTGGGCGAATGCGTAGACGAGTGCGGCCAGCAGCGCGATGGCGACGACGGCCGAGACGTACCGGCCGTAGTGCCGCACCGGGACGGCCTTGATGGCCATCGGCACGGGTGTGGGAGTGGGAATGGGCGGCGTGTCGGCCGGCCCTGTCTTCTTGATGTCAGTCACAGGTGCTGCCTTTCAGCGCCGGTCTCCGCTCAGGACCCGCCGTTGATCTTGGCCTCGCTGACCGCTCCGGCCTCCACACCCCACTTGGCGATGATCTTCTCGTACTCGCCGCTCTTGATGATCGCGTCGAGCGCGGCCTGCACGGCCTTGGTCAGATCCTTGTTGTCCTTGGCGACGGCGATGCCGTACGGGGCCGCCTCGACCTGCTCGCCGACCAGCTGGAAGTCGTTGCCGCCGCCGGAGGTCTTCACCGCGTACGCGGCCACCGGGAAGTCGGAGGAGCCGGCGTCCGCACCGCCGCCGCGCAGGCGGGTCTGTGCCTCCAGGTCGTTGTCGAACGCCTCGATGGAGATCGTGCCCTTGCTGCCGCACTTCTCGTTCTCGGTCTTGGCCAGATCGTGCGAGACCGTGCCGCGCTGGACCACGATCTTCTTGCCGCAGAGGTCCGACCAGGTCTTGATGCCCCTGTCGTCGCCCTTCTTGGTGTAGATCGAGACACCGGCGGTGAAGTAGTCGACGAAGTCGACGCCCTCGCCGACCTTCTTCCCGGTCTCGGAGTCGATGCCTTCCTGGCGGTCCTTGGTGTCGGTCATCGACGACATGGCCAGGTCGTAGCGCTTGGAGCGCAGTCCGGTGAGCAGCGTGTCGAAAGTGCCGTTCTCGAAGGTGAACTTCACCCCGAGCTGCCTGCCGAGCGCGTCGCCGATGTCGGGGTCGATGCCGACGGTCTTGCCGGACTTGTCCTTGAATTCGACCGGAGGGTAGGCGATGTCCGAACCGACCTTGATCTCGCCCTTGTCCCTGATCGCCTGCGGAAGCAGATCGGCGAGCGGGGCGTTCTCGGTGGTGTTCGTCTCGCCGCGCTTCTTGGTGGCGGAGTCGGTCTGGTCGCCACAGGCGGTCAGCAGCATGGTGCCGGCGACCGCGATGGCGCAAACCGCTGCAATCCGGGCCTTCGCGGTCGTACGACAGGTGGTGCTTGCGGTCATGTCGGAGTCCTCCGGCAGGTGAAGGGGGGTGCTGAAAGGTGGACGCGCGCACAACTTCGAGTGTCGCCACCTTGTGTGATTACGGCATCTTGCCATTCGGATTACCCCATTCAGGGAGCCTGTCATGTCAAAATCGGGTAACGGGCGACCCCCGAACCTCAACTGGCCGGTACGTCAGGGCCGGACCATCCGTGGGAATTGCATCCTCCGGCCGGAGGATCTCCGGTACGTCTCGACCGGTGGACGACTTTTATGCCGCTTAGCGGACTTGTCCCGATATTCGGCTATGAGTCACGTCACCGACTCGATACGGACTCGTCCGAGGCACTGTTCGTCAGGTAAAAAAGACGTTTACACCCCTCATCCGGGGCTCAGGGCGCGTGTGCGGCGCGCCCGCGCGTATGTAATCCCCCCTGCGGGAGCGGGCCAACCACTCCGCGCAGGCACGTACGCGGTGCCCGCCCACCCCTCCTCAACCAGGAGTGGCCACCCTCAAACGATGAAGACTTAAGGGGTCAACACCATGGCAGCGGAGATCGTCAATCCTCGCAGCGACAGCACTACTGACAGTGACATCGATCACGTGGATACCACAGCCGACGAGCCCTTCGATCCGGCCTTCGCCCTTCACCGCGGCGGGAAGATGGCCGTGCGGTCCACCGTCCCGATCCGGGACAAGGACGACCTCTCCCTCGCGTACACACCCGGCGTCGCCAAGGTGTGCAGCGCCATCGCCGAGAATCCCGAGCTCGTCCACGACTACACCTGGAAATCGCAGGTCGTGGCCGTCGTGACGGACGGCACCGCCGTCCTCGGTCTCGGTGACATCGGTCCCGAGGCATCCCTCCCGGTGATGGAGGGCAAGGCGATCCTGTTCAAGCAGTTCGGCGGGGTCGACGCGGTGCCGATCGCGCTCGCCACCACCGACGCGGACGAGATCGTCGACACCGTCGTCCGGCTCGCGCCCTCCTTCGGCGGAGTGAACCTGGAGGACATCTCGGCCCCCCGGTGCTTCGAGATCGAGCGCAAGCTCCAGGAGCGCCTGGACATCCCCGTCTTCCACGACGACCAGCACGGCACCGCCGTCGTGACCCTCGCGGCCCTGCGGAACGCCGCGAAGCTGTCCGGGCGGACGCTCGGAGATCTGCGCGGGGTCATCTCCGGCGCCGGGGCGGCAGGGGTGGCCATCGCCAAGTTCCTGCTGGAGGCCGGGATCGGCGATATCGCCGTGGCCGACCGCAAGGGCATCGTCAGCCGGGACCGCGAGGACCTGACCGACGTCAAGCGGGAGCTGGCCGCGATCACCAACAGGGCGGGCATCTCCGGACCGTTGGAGTCGGCCCTGGCCGGCGCCGACGTGTTCATCGGTGTCTCCGGCGGTACGGTCCCGGAGGCGGCCGTCGCCTCGATGGCCCCGGGGGCGTACGTCTTCGCCATGGCCAACCCGAATCCCGAGGTCCACCCCGACATCGCGCACAAGTACGCGGCGGTGGTGGCGACCGGGCGTTCGGACTTCCCGAACCAGATCAACAACGTGCTGGCCTTCCCCGGCATCTTCGCCGGCGCGCTCCAGGTCCGGGCTTCCCGGATCACCGAGGGCATGAAGATCGCGGCGGCGAACGCGCTGGCCGACGTGGTCGGTGACGAACTGGCGGCGGACTACGTGATCCCGTCCCCGTTCGACGAGCGGGTCGCCCCGGCGGTGACGGCGGCCGTGGCCGCCGCCGCGCGGGCGGAGGGCGTCGCGCGCCGCTGACGTGGCGACAGGGGGTGGGGCGGGCCCGCGGTGTGCGGGGCCGCCCCACCCTTTCCGTTGTGCGTGTGCGTGTGCGTGTGCGTGTGCGTGTCCGGCGTGTGTGCCGGTAGCCGGTGCCGGTAGCCCGTGACCCTGCGCCTGCCCGTGCCCCTGCCTCTGCCTCTGCCCGTGACCGGACCGCCTGTAGTGTTCCGGGGCGGGTTGGCGTGTGTCACACCGTCGGCCGGTTACGCCGCCGGACTCTCCGCCCTATCGTCGAGCCATGTTCGCCGCCTACGCAGCCCGCATCGACCCCGACCAGCCCCTGAACGGCCTTGAGCTGGGTGAACGCCCGGCGCCCGAGGCGCGTCCCGGCTGGACCACCGTCAACGTCAGGGCCGCCTCCCTCAACCATCACGACCTCTGGTCCCTGCGCGGCGTGGGCCTCGCCGAGGACAAGCTGCCGATGATCCTCGGCTGTGACGCCGCCGGGGTCGACCAGGACGGCAACGAGGTCGTCCTGCACTCGGTGATCGGCCAGACGGGGCACGGGGTCGGCCCCGGCGAGACGCGGTCCATCCTCACCGAGCGCTACCAGGGCACCTTCGCCGAGCAGGTCACCGTGCCCAGCTGGAACGTGCTGCCCAAACCGAAGGAGCTCACCTTCGAACAGGCGGCCTGCCTGCCGACCGCATGGCTCACCGCGTACCGGATGCTGTTCACCAACGCCGGGGTGCGCCCCGGCGATTCCGTGCTCGTCCAGGGTGCGGGCGGCGGTGTCGCCACCGCCGCCATCGTGCTCGGCAAGGCGGCCGGACTGAGGATGTTCGCCACCAGCCGGGACGAGGGCAGGCGCGGGCGGGCCGTCGAACTCGGCGCCGTGGAGGCGTACGAGTCCGGCGCCCGGCTTCCCCACCGCATGGACGCGGTCATCGAGACGGTCGGTGCCGCCACCTGGTCCCACTCGGTGAAGGCGCTGCGCCCCGGAGGCACGATCGTCATCTCCGGCGCCACCAGCGGTGACCGCCCCTCGCATGCCGAACTCACCCGGATCTTCTTCCTCGAACTGAAGGTCATCGGCTCCACGATGGGCTCCAAGGACGAGCTGGAGGACCTGCTCTCGTTCTGCGCGGCGACCGGTGTGCGGCCCGTCATCGACGAGGTGCTGCCGCTGGACCGGGCCCGGGAGGGGTTCGAACGGATGGAGTCGGGAGAGCAGTTCGGGAAGATCGTGCTCACCTCGTCCTAGGGCCGTCCCGCCAGGGGCCGGAGGGGGCAGCGCTCAGGAAGGGCCCGCGACGTCCTGGCCGATCCGCGTCAGTTCCATCGCCGCCCCCGCCACCGGGCTCATCCGGCGCTTGCGGAGGTCCAGGACGGGGTCCGGGTTCGAGAGGCCGTGTGATGCGAGCAGATTCATCAGGGACCAGATCACGTCGGGGCGCCCCGCCAGGGGGAGCTCCCGGCCCTCGGGGGTGATGACCGCCGCTGCGGTGGTGCCGGCGAGCAGATTGGTGCGGGGCCAGTCGACGACGTACGAGCCGCCGGCCGGGTCCGCGTACAGGACGACCTCCCTGGTGCGGTGCAGCACCGCCAGGTAGGTCATCGGGACCGTCAGCCTCCGGGCGGACTCGAACGGCGGTGTGCCGTCCGCCGGATGGACGCGCAGCACCGTATCGAGGACCGGCCCGTGGTCCTGGAAACTGTGCGTGGAGCGCATCTTCAGGAACCGGCCCCGCACCAGAACGCCACCGCGGCTCGACCACCGCCGGCCGACGGATCCGAACTCCGCCCGTTCACCCGGGAGCCCGTCCACGATCCACCGGGATTCCTCACCCGGCTCGGTCACCGGCGCCCGTTCTTCGGGGAAGGAACGGTCCCGCTCGACCACGGCGGTGTAGCGCGCCGCCGTGTGGGCGTCCAGGCGCCGGAGGTCGATCGTGTCGCCGGTCAGCTCGACGCCTCCCGCCGACCGTGAGATCCGCATCTGCCGCAGCAGGCGGCCGGGGCGCCGGGTCGCATCGCTCAGCCCGCCGTCGAGGCCGGCCACCCGGCAGGTCCGTGTCCCCGCCAGCAGGGTGCTGCTGGGCCACAGGGGGGTGACGCTTCCGTGGGGCTGCGGACCGGCGGATCCGGCAGGTCCGGCAGGTCCGGCAGGGGCGACGAGGACGGCCAGGCGGCCCGCCGTGACCGCCGACAGACACACGGACGGGACCCGCCACTGGTCCGTGATCTCGAACCACCCCGCCGGGCCCCCGGCCTCCGCTTCCTCCGCCTCGTACACCCGCAGCCTCAGTTCGACCAGTGGGGTGAATTCGTTGGGGGTGTAGTCGCCCGGGTACGTCGTGACGCCCGTCCCGCCCTCGGGGTCGTACCGCGCGAGTGACGCCTCCAGCACATCCGCGCGTACCAGCCGTGCCTGCGGATGGCCCTTCGGGGACTGCGGAGCCCACATCACGAAGCTCTCCTCGCCGTAGGAGAAGCCGCCGTCCTCGACCCGGTCCGCGCGCGTGATCCGGGGGAATCCGCGACGCGCGAGCCTGGAGGCCAGGACGAGGACCAGGCCCGAGCCGGCCAGCGCGGCGAGCAGCGGGATCCAGGCCCAGTCCTCGCCCTCGGACCAGGCGATCCAGGCCACGACGTAGGCCAGCGGCACCGGGAAGCAGCAGACCATGACGAAGAGAAAGTTGCCGACCACCGCACCGGCATAGCTACGCATGTCCCCGCCTCGCCTCGTTCCCGCGCCCCGGCGGCACGGGTCGTGGCCCGGGGGTTGCTGTCCTCGGCCCATAGTTCCGCCGCCCCCGCCCCAGCACCACCCTTCCGGAGGAACCGGTCGGCGCGTCCTTCCCCGCACCGGTCCGCCTCCATCCCGGACCGGATCGCGGTCGCATGCCCCGTACCGTCCACCGAATGTCCCCGCCGCAGGCACTCTTGATGGAGTGTCAGTTCTGCTGATGGGATCTGCCCATGCGAATCGGCAGAGCACTCGTGGCAGTCGTCGTCTCCTCCGTGCTGGCGGCCGGGGCCCTCGCCCCCGCCGCGTCGGCGCGTCCCGCCCCCGACCGGCCGGGGAGTGGCATCCCGCGGCTGACCGACGACCGCGGCAGGGCCCTCACCCTGCGCGGCTGGAACGTCGAGGACAAGGCGAACCGGGGTGAGGCGGCCCTGACGGCCGTGACCGAGAAGCACTTCCGCGATCTGCGGGCCAAGGGGTTCAACTTCGCCCGGCTGCTGGTCTTCTGGGACGATCTGGAGCCGGAGCGGGGCCGGTACAGCGAACGGTATCTGCGCCGGATCGACCGGATCCTGGACTGGGCGCGGAAGTACCGCGTCCAGGTCCTCCTCGACGCCCACCAGGACGTCTTCGGCCCGGCGTTCGGCCACCGCGGCATCCCCGCCTGGGCCACCCGTACCGACGGGCTGCCGTTCACCCCGCACCCCGACGACTGGTTCGCCGAGTACTTCGAGCCGGCCGTCCAGCGGGCCTTCACCCACCTGTACGAGGACCCGGACCTGCGGCGCGCCCAGGCCGACATGTGGCGGGTCCTCGCGGGCCGGTTCGCGCACCATCCGGCGGTCATCGGCTACGACCTGATCAACGAGCCGATGGGGGAGCTGCGGGAGGGCGAGGAACTGCCCGCGGCCGCCCGCCGGATCGAGGCCGAACAGCTCACCCCGATGTACAACAGGCTGGCCCGCGCGGTGCGTTCGGTCGACCGCGACACCTGGGTCTTCGTCGAGCCCACGCCGATCGTGGGCGAGGGCGTGCCCACCGGGCTGGGCCGGATCGAGGACCGCAGGGCCGTGTACGCGCCGCACTTCTACAACACGGCGATGGAGGCGGGCGCCGACTACGACCCCGGCGCGGGCTGGATCGAGTCGTACGAGGCCGCCGTGACCGCGTACCCGAAGGAGCGGCGCATGCCGGTCGTCGTCGGCGAATGGGGGCCGCTGAACAACGGGCTCCCGCTGATGAACCGTTTCTACCGCGAGGCGGTCGCCTCCCTGAACCGCTACAGCTCCGGCTGGGCGGGCTATGTGTGGTGCTACGGGGGCGGCTACTGCGCCCTCGACGAGCAGGGCCGCTTCCGTACGAACAAGGAGCTGACCGCCACCCCGTACGCCCCGGCGGTCGCGGGCACGGTCCGCTCCGACACGTACGACGCGGATACCCGGGTCTACCGGCTCACCTACACGGCGGCCCGGCGCGGTACGACGGAGATCTCGCTGCCGCCCTCGGCGCGGGGCTGGCGGGTCTCGGTGGACGGGTCCGCCGTGGTCCGGGGGGACGCGCGGCACGGCGGAGAGCTGCGGGTCGTGGCGAGGGGCGGGGCGCGGGTGGGGGTGACGGTGCGCGAGAGTGGCGCCCATGGCTGAGATGAAGACCCCTGAGGGGCTGGTGCTGCGTTCCTGGCGGCCGGACGACGCCCCGGCCGTGCTGCGCGCCTTCGCGCCCGCCGGGATGTCCCGCCAGTCGGCCCGTCCCGTCACGACCCCGGCCGAGGCCCTGGAGTGGGTGGCGGACCGGGAGCGGGAGCGCGCGGCCGGGACCGGCTACGCCTGGGCCGTCGTGGGGGAGGGCGAGGTGCTCGGGTGCGTGACCGTGGGTGCGGTGAACCGCGTCCACGACACGGGCTGGGTCTCGTACTGGACGGCCGGCCCCGCCCGGGGGCGGGGTGTCGCCGGGGCGGGCGTACGGGCGCTCGCGCGCTGGGCCTTCGGCGACCTCGGCCTGTTCCGGCTCGAACTGGGGCACCGGACGAACAATCCGGCCTCCTGCCGGGTCGCCGGGCGGGCCGGGTTCGCGGTGGAGGGGATCGAGCGGGGCAAGCTGCGGTACGGCGAGGAGCGGTTCGACGTGGAGCGGCACGCCCGTCTCGCGAGCGATTCTGTCAACGAAGGTTGACGAAGTGGCCGCGTCAACGTAGGTTGACGGCATGACCGAAGCAACGGATCTGGCCGCACGTGCCGGTGACCGCGACCCGCGTGTCGGGCTGCGGGCCGTCGCCGCGCTGCGGCGTCTGCTGGAACAACTCGAAGCCGTGCAGGTCGCGAGCGCCCGCGCCCAGGGCTGGTCGTGGCAGGAGATCGCGGCCGAGCTGGGCGTCAGCCGGCAGGCCGTGCACAAGAAGTACGGGAGGCATTGATGTTCGAGCGATTCACCAAGGGCGCCCGAGCCGTCGTGACCGGTGCCGTCGTCCAGGCCGAACGGGCCGGTGCCGGCTCGGTCGCCGAGGAACATCTGCTCCTCGCCCTGCTGGAACAGAGGGGCAGCCGGGCCTCCTTCGCCGTCGCGGCGCTCGGCCTCGCCGACGGCCGTGACTCGCTGGAGTCCTCGCTCGCCGATGCCCGTCGGCGCGGAGGCCTGACCAGGGCCGACACGGAGGCGCTCGCCGGGATCGGGATCGACGTCGACGAGATCGTGTCCCGTGTGGAAGGGGCGCACGGCGAGGGCGCGCTCGCCGGTGACCGGACGAGCCGCCGGTGGTGGTCCGGGCGCCGCCCGTTCACCCCGGGCGCGAAGACCATCCTGGAGAAGTCGCTGCGGGTCGCCCTCGGGCGCGGCGACCGCTTCATCGGCGAGGAGCACCTGCTGCTGGCGCTCACCGCCACCCCCGGAACGGTCGCGGACGTCCTCGCCGAGCACGGGGCGACCTACGCGACCGTGGAGCGTGCCCTGTACGGGGCCGGGGCAGCGGACCGGCGCGGCGGAGGGCCGCAGGCGGAGGCGGGCTGACCCGCACCCCGCCCGCCCCGGCCCCCGTGGGGTGCCGGGCGGGTGCGGGGCGGCCCTCCGCCGTCAGGCCCTGTCGCGGTCGCCGGCGCGGTCGTCCTCGCCCGCCGGGCCGCCCTTGCGCAGCAGCGAGTCGACGTGGGCCGCGGCCGTACCCAGGTGGTGGCGGGCCTCGGTGACCTGTTCCGCCGTGACGCCGTGGTCCCGTGCCGCATCGCGGATGTCGTCGCGGAAGCGGTCCAGGAGGCGGTCCAGGTCGCGGGCCGGGTCGCCCGTGGTGGCCGTGTCCCGGCCCCACTCGGGGTCCGCCCCGGCGGTCCCGGCCGCTCCGGTGGCTTCCGTGTCCTCGGAGGTCCGGGTGTCCTCGGGCTTGCCGAAGGGGGGCCAGTTGCCCGTCCTGGCGAATCCGCCGAGCTGGCCGGTGATCTCGGCCAGGCCCTCGCGCACACCGGCGGGCCAGTCGCCCCGCGCGAAGTGCTCCTGGACCTGGCGTGCGGCGCTCTGCATCTGGTCGCGTGCCTTCTCCTGGGCCTCCTGGGCCTGACGGCGGGCCTGCTGGGCGTCCTCGCGGGCGCGCCGGGACTCGTCCTTCGCCCGGCGGGCCTGCTCCTTCCACTCCTGCTTGGCCTTGCGCAGCTCTTCCTTCGCCGTGCGCCATGCCTCGCTGTCGCCCAGGTCGCCCAGGTCGCCGAAGTCGCCGAACGGGTGGGGGCGGGAACCCTTCGCGCCCTTGGTGCCCTTGCCGCCCGGCGTTCCGCCGCCAGGGGTGTGCCGGGACTCGGACGCGGCGGCCCGCATCTCGCTGCGCAGCTTGCCCGCCGCTCCGCGGACGTCGTCGCGGATCTCGGCGGCCAGCTCGGAGACGGAGTCGCGGATCTCCAGTTCCAGATCGGCCAGTTCGCCGCCGCGGCCCGCCAGCTCGGCGCGTCCCGCGTCGGTGATCGAGTAGACCTTGCGGCCGCCCTCGGTGGCGTGCGTGACCAGGCCCTCGGCCTCCAGCTTGGCCAGGCGCGGGTAGACGGTGCCCGCCGAGGGCGCGTACAGGCCCTGGAAACGTTCCTCCAGGAGCCGGATCACCTCGTAGCCGTGGCGCGGGGCCTCGTCCAGCAGCTTCAGCAGGTAGAGGCGCAGGCGGCCGTGGGCGAATACGGGGGGCATGTCAGAGAACCTTTCCGGTCGGCTCGGCGTCGTGCGGTTCTTCCTCGGCCTGCGGGCGGCGCAGCAGGGCGATGGAACCGGATGCGGTCATCGCCCGCAGTGTCCCGGTCCCGGCGCCGAGGGTGCCGGTGATCTTCTTCGCCCCCCACTGTCCGCTGACCCGCAGGTCCTCGAAGGCGCTGGACAGGGTGCCGCTCGCGGTGTTCGCCTCGACCGTCGCGTCCGCCGGGTGCGGCAGCCGGATGGCGATCTCGCCGGAGACCGTGGTCAGCCGGATGTCGGTGGGCCGTCCGGACGGGTCGAGGTCCAGGATCATGCCGCCGCTGACGGACTCGGCGCGTACGGAGGTCCCGGCGCCGTCGACCACGGTCAGATCGCCGGAGACGGACTGGAAGCGGAGATCGCCGGTGACGTCCTGGGCCTCCAGATTCCCGGACACCGTCTCGGCGGTCACCTTGCCGGTCAGGCCGGACACGCTGGTGTCACCGCTGACGCCGCGCACGTCGGTGCGTCCCCGGATTCCGGAGACGACGGCCTCGGCGCCGACCGCGCCGACCTCCACGGCGCAGTCGGCGGGCACGACGACGGAGACGACGGCCCTGCGGCGCCAGCCCTTGTCCTCAAGCCACTTGTGGAGGCTCTTCCAGTGCAGGTCCTCGTAGGCGACGGTCAGGGTGCCGTCCTGCTGGGTCACCACGAGCGGCGGGCCCTCCAGCGCGGAGATCTCCAGCCGGGCGGCCGTCTCCTCGCTGCCGACCACGTTGACGGTGCCGTTGACGACGCGCACCTGGAGCGTGGTCACCGGTTCGTCGAAGGTGAGCTTCTGCGGCTCGGCGACGGCCCACGTCGACACAGGCATGGATATGACCTCCCGGAGAGCGTGGTGACGCAACATATCGCGTCTCGTGTCGAACACGATATATCGCGGCTTGGTGAAGTCAAGCGTGATCGGGGGAGCCGCTGATCGCCCGAACGCCCAGAGGTGTCGCTCGAATAGCGTCATACATGGGCAAATTGCCCTAGCGTGTGAGGCATGAACGCGACATCCGTGGGGGCACTGCTGCTGTGCCGGGCCGACCCCGAGACCGTACGGCCCCTGGCTCACCTCCTGCGCGAGCCGATGCTGCTCACCCCGGCGGGGGACGAGTGGAGCGCACTCGTACCGGAGGGGAAGCCCTGGAAGGGCGCGGGGCGGGCGGGCGCGGCACCGGCCGGGCCGGGGCGGGCGGGGACGGACGCCGCGGCGGACGGGGCGGCCGAGCCCGTCGACCGGGTGCTCGGCGGCTGGGCCACCGCGCTCGCGGTCGGCTCCGCCTGGCCGGTGCTGGCCCTGTGGTGGGACGGCGACCGGGCGGGCTACACGCTGGCCGCCGGGTTCCGCCGCCCCGTCGGCTACATCTGGCTCGCCGACGGCACCCCGGCGGGCGAGGGCGAGGCCATGCGCACCTTCGCCGCACGGCTCGGCCTCGACCCCGTCCTGGATCTCCAGGCGCTGGAGGAGCTGACCCTGCCGGACCCCGACGCGGACGCCGACGCCCGGCTGACCGGACTGCTCGCCGTGCTCACCCGCACCGGACTGACCCTGCCGACCGGCCTCGGCCCCGGCGAGTCCGCCGACCGGCTGCGCGGCGTGGCCGAGGTGCTGCCGGGGACGGAACGCGTCGAGTGGGCGGGCTGGCGCGATGCCGTACGCGTGGAACTGGACGCGGTCGAGAACAGCCGCCTCGGCCCGTGGGTGAGCGGCCCCGGGGCCCGAGCGGTGGCCGTGGCCGAGGTCGTGGCCGGGCTGCCGCTCCTGCTGTGGGGCGCACGCCGGCGCAGCGGAGGCTGGGCCGCGGCCGGGGCGGTGCTGCTGGTGCAGGGCGCGCTGGGTATCGCGTACCACCGCGTCCGCGGGGCCCGGCCGCCCCGGAGCCGGGGACAGGAATAGCGCCGGGGAGACGGACAGCGCCCGGGACCGGGTCGGCTACGGAGCCGGAGCCGGTACGGAGCCGGGACGGGGTACGGAGCCGGAGCCCGGGGGCAGGGGCGGGCGGCGGGCAGGGGCGGAAGGGGCGGAAGGCGAAGGCCCCGACGCGCGCGTCCGCGTCTACGCGTCCTCGTCGTCCTCGTCGTCCAGTCGCGCCAGCCAGGTCGCGAGGCGCTCGACGGGCACCTCGAAGTCGGGGTTGAGGTCGACGAACGTACGCAGCTGCTCGGCGAGCCACTCGAAAGTGACCTCCTCCTCGCCGCGCCGCTTCTCCAGTTCCTCGATGCCACGGTCGGTGAAGTACAAGACGTGCTCCTGTTGCGTACGGAAGTTCTCCCCTCAGGGTATGGGGTCGCCGGAGCGGCCGGATCTCGACGGTGCGAAGCCGTTCCCCCTCGCCTGCCGGGGTGCCGGACAGTAATCTTGTCGGCCGGATCAAGTCAGCGCCGGGGCACCTGCCTTGACGTGCGGATCGGGGGAGCCGTGAGTGGTCGTGTCCGTCGTATCGATCTCGGTGACGGCAAGATCGTCTATGCCAGGGTCAGCGCGGCCGAGGGGTACGGGTCGTCCGACCGGGACGTCGGCGTGGCCGACGCCGCCGCGGCCAGACTGGAGCAGCTCAACGAGCTGATCGCCCGGGTCGGCGGCACGGTCCTGGACGCCGCGGCCGCGGTCAAGCCGCACGAGGCCTCGGTCACCTTCGGGGTGGAGCT
This sequence comes from Streptomyces sp. NBC_00654, assembly GCF_026341775.1. NCBI lineage: Bacteria > Bacillati > Actinomycetota > Actinomycetes > Kitasatosporales > Streptomycetaceae > Streptomyces > Streptomyces sp. NBC_00654. The sequence goes on from NZ_JAPEOB010000001.1 coordinate 1,828,475, forward strand.
GAGCACCAAGTCCGGCAAGGCGCTCGCCATCCTCGCGGACGGCGAGGCCAAGGCGTCCGTCCAGGTCTCCCTCACCTGGCGGCTGGGCGAGCGGGACCCGGAGGGGCCGGCCGGCACGGATGTCTGACGGCCTTCCCGACCTCGACGCACTCGTCCGGGCGGCCACCGTTCACTTCCTGCCGCCGGAGCCGGGCCAGGACCGGATGTGGGGCAGCGGCTTCTTCGTCGCGCCCGGCTGGATCCTGACCGCCGCGCATGTGCTCCTCCCCTATGTGCGGGAGGACCGGGACCGGCGCTTCAGGGTGGCCGGTGACCAGCGGCAGCACGGCATCGCCCCGGCCCCGGCACGGCTGGAGCAGTGGCTCGTCGGTGACCCGTGGAGCGAGCACATCCCGGCCCAGCGCGATCTGGCCCTGGTGCGGCTGCTCGACGACACGGTCGAGCACGAGTGCGTTTGGCTCAGCGACCAGATGGTCTCCAGCGGCGGTGACCGGGTGGCGTTCGGTTTCCGGCCGACCCAGGAGGAGGCCGAGGAGGACATCAGTCCGTACGGGCTCTGGCGCGGCGCGGTCAAGGCGAACGTCGACGACGGGGCGCTCGCCGTCCGGTTCGAGTCCCTGGCCGAATTCCCTCCGGGTGTCTCGGGCGGACCGGTACTGGATCCCGCCACCGGCGCCGTGCTGGAGATCGTGAAGTCCGGCCGCGCGGAGCAGGACGGCGGACGGGCCGTGTCCGCCGCCGCCCTGCGCCGGTTCGGCGTGCTGTACCGCGAGGTCATGGACGCCCATGACCGCTGGCACCACGGCCGCCGGGCCGACACCGGCAGCTGGACCTCCCACCAGGGCCGGCTCGGCGGCCGGGGCTCCGGCGCCGACGCCGAACAGTGGTCCCCCGAGGACCGGGTGAACGCGCTGAACCACCTCGCGGGCCTGGCCCCGCCCCTGGAGGGCGATGCCGCGGGGCTCGCCCGCCACGTGCGCAACGAACGGCTGCCGCACACCGTGCCGGCGCCCCTGACCTGGCGCGACGGGCACGGGCTGCTCTACCGGGGCGACGGCACCCCGCTCCCGGCGTACGTCTTCATGCACTACCTGCGGCTCGTCGGCGAACTCACCCGCGGCTACGGGGGCGACACGAGCGGGCTCGACGACTGGCTGGACGGCCGGCTGCGCAGGCTGCCCCCGCACCTGCGGCGGCTGGTGGAACAGGCCCGGCTGCCGGAGAGGGACAGCACGGAGCGCGTCGTCATCCCCTACCCCGGCCTCGCCGACCCGGCCCACATCGTCGTCGTCGAGCTCGACGAACTGCCCTACGGGACCCTGCACTGGCAGATCAGGATCGACGACGGCAGCGGTGACCACGAGATCTTCGCCTCGGAGACCGACCCGAACGGTGTGGCGCCCGGCCGCCTCCGCCTCAACCTGCGCGAACACCTCGCCGAGGCCTTCCAGTTCGCCGATACGGCGGGCGGGGTGCCCGCACCCTGCGAAGTCGTCGTACCCGCCGGGTACTTCGACACCCCCGTACACCGGTGGCAGCTCGCCGACGAAGCGCGCCTGGGCGATCCCGCCCATCTTCCGGTCGGGGTGAGACGGCGGATCGTCCTGCGCAACGTGGACCGGCGCGGGGAGCCGGACGCCCTCTGGTCGGACCGCTGGAGCGCGGCGGCCGGCTGCGGACCGCTCACGGCGAGCCGGGTGCCGCCCGCCGGACAGCCGCCCCGGAGCAGGCACTTCGCCGAGATACAGCCCTCCGGCATCCCCGTCCTGTGCCATCCCGCGGGCCGGGGCATCGGCCGCAAGGCCATCGAGTTCGCCTTCGACACGGGCCACGGCATCGCCCTGTGGCGCATCGACGGCCATGACCGGGGCCCCTGCGACAGCGACTGCGAGGACCTGCACAAGGGCGTCGCCGAACTGCTGGCGCGCACCGAGTCGCTGCCCGAACTCCCCGACCGGCTGCGGCGCATCAGGGAAGAGATCCACGAGACCCGGACGACGGGGCACTGGGCCGAATCCGTCGCCGTCATGTACGACGACCCCCGCCGCCCGGTGCCGGAGCGACCCGTGGGACCGGTGGACTCACCATGACGACTTGGCCGGAAATCAGCTTTGGCCGGGCCTTACGGGGGTACATTCCCGTGGGCCCATTGCGGGCGTTGCCTGCCCCCGTCGGCCAGAGCGCGGGAAGTCACCGACCGCCGACGAGGAGCGAGAAATGAGCAACTGGCTGATTTACCGGGGTGAGGGAGAGCCTGCCCCGGAACGGATCGGCGAGCTTCCGCCCCCGCCGCCCTGGCGCGACTTCACCGGTGAGCCGACCGGACTCCCGGTCCCCGGCCCGGACTCCTCGACGAAGCGGCGCCTCGGCGGGCGCCCCCTGCTCCCCGTCCAGGACGAGGACGCGATCCAGCTCATCAACGCCGCCCTGTATCTCCGGCGGCCGCTCCTGGTGACCGGCGAGCCCGGCTCCGGCAAGAGCACGCTCGCCCACGCCGTCGCCCGGGAGCTGGGCCTGGGCCGGGTCCTGCAGTGGTCCGTCGTCAGCCGTACGGAACTGAAGCAGGGGCTGTACGAGTACGACGCGATCGGCCGGCTCCAGGACGCCCAGCTCTCCCGCGAACGCGGCGCGGGCGAGGGCGACATCGGCGAGTACATCAAGCTCGGCCCGCTCGGCACGGCGCTCCTCCCGGCGGAACGCCCGCGGGTGCTGCTCATCGACGAGCTCGACAAGAGCGACATCGACCTGCCGAACGACCTGCTGAACGTGCTGGAGGAAGGCGAGTTCCGCATCCCCGAACTGGAGCGCACCGCCAAGCGCGAAGGACACGCGCCCGTCACCGTCCTGGACGACGACGGCCGCAGTGTGCCCGTCGTCGACGGAAGGGTGCGCTGCCGCGCCTTCCCCTTCGTCGTGATGACGAGCAACGGCGAGCGCGACTTCCCCAAGCCCCTGCTGCGCCGCTGCATCCGGCTCAATCTGGAACCACCGCGCAACGAACGGCTCGCCGCGCTGGTGCACGCCCACTTCGGGGAGGGCGCGCACGAGGCCAACCGGGACCTCCTGGAGAGCTTCAGCCGGGGCGACGACGAGGGGCTGCGGCCGACCGACGAACTACTCAACGCGATCTTCCTCACCCAGCACACCGCACGGGAGGCAGGCAGCCGGCGGGACAGCATCGCCCGGCTGCTGATGCGTCCCCTGGAGCAGCACCCCCAGCAGCGGTGACGCCGCGATGAACTCCGCCTCCCGCAGGGCAGCCGGCGCTGAGCACGGCGTGCTCACCGCACTGGTCGCCCGGCTCCGGGAGGCCGAATTCAGCACCACCGCCGAAGAGGTGGCCGACGCGCTGTGGCTCGCCCGCTGGGTCGGGCCCGCCACCTGGCCGGACGGGCCGCCGGCCGGGGCCGCGGCGGAGCCCCCGCCCGGCGACCGGGCGACCGGGCCCATCGTCCCGCCGGACCCGGTGGCGCCGCTCGTCCGCCCTCCCGCGGCACCGGCCGAGGGGCGCGCCGCGCTGCGCGCCCCGGCCACGGGCGGTGAAGGGGCCGGCGGCACCGGCGCGCGGTACGGGGGCTCTCCCGTACGGGTCCCCACCGCGCCCACCCTGCCCGACCCGCTCGCCCTCCAGCGCGCGCTGCGCCCCCTGCAGCGGTTCCGGCCGCCCGCCCGCCCGGCGGGCGGACTCCTCGACGAGAAGGCCACCGCGCAGCACGCGGCGGAGACCGGCCTGACCGTGCCGGTGCTGCGCCCCGCGCGCCGCCGGGTGGCCCGCGCCCAACTGCTCATGGATGTCTCCTCCTCGACCATGGTGTGGGAGCAGACCCTCGACGAACTGCGGGAGGTCCTCGAACGCGCCGGTGCCTTCCGCGAGGTGCGCGTCCACTATCTGCACGAGGACCCGGACGGCGCCCCGGGCGCCGCCACCACGGCCACCGCCGGCCCGGCCGCGCTGTGGCCCCCGGCCCAGCTCACGGACCCCACCGGACGGCAGATCACGCTGCTGCTCAGCGACTGCGCCGGACCGATGTGGCGCAACGGTGCCATGCACCGGCTGCTCCACCGCTGGGCGGCCGCCATGCCGGTCGCCGTCGTCCAGCCGCTGCCACAGAGGATGTGGCGCAACACCCATCTGCCCGCCCGGCCAGGACTGCTGCGCAGGCCCGAAGGGCCCGCGGGGCGGCTGGAGTTCCTGTCCCCGGGGGAGGCGCCCCGGCACGCGGTGGCCGTTCCGGTGCTGGCGCCCCACCACCTGTCCCTGGAGACCTGGGCCCGGCTGCTGTCCGGGACCGGCGAGCTGACGCTGCGCGCGGCGGCAGCCTGGGTCGGCCCGGACCCGCGCCCCGCCCCCGCCCCGGCCCGCCGGGCGGCCGACTTACCGGCCCGGGAACGGGTCCGGGTGTTCCGCCGCCACGCCTCGCCCGCCGCGGTTCGGCTCGCCCAGTGGCTGACCACCACCCCGCTGGAACTGCCGGTGATGCAGCACCTCCAGCGGGCCATGCTGCCGGACAGCGGCCCCGACGTCCTCGCGGAAGTGCTGCTCGGAGGGCTGCTCACCCGTCTCGACGGGGGACCCGGCAGCCCCGCCTACGCGTTCCGCGACGGTGTCTGGGGCGAGCTGTACCAACGACTGGCACCCGGCGACCCGGATCTGGCGCTCAAGCACCTCTCCCGCTACATCGAGGGGCGCTGGGGGCGCACCGCCCGTAACTTCCCCGCGATGGCGGTGGCCTATCTGGAAGGCAGCGTGGAGCCGCCCCGGCCACCGGGCGGTTCCCCGGACGACCCGCTGCTGCGGGAGTTCGCCGTCGTCTCCACCCGGGTGCTGCGCCGCTCGCTGCCCCGGCCCGTCACCGCCGCGACGGAGCACACCGACTCGCCCGGTGAGGCGGCGGAGGAGGCACGGGCACGGCTGGAACGGTTCCGGCTGCAGGGCACCGCCCGGGATCTGGACGCCGGAATCGCGCTGCTCGGCTCGGCGTCCGGGGCCGAGCGCCGCCGCCCGGAACAGGCCGAGCTGTACGCCTCCCTGGCCTCGGCGCTCGTCGAGCGGTGGGAGGCACGCAGGCTCGGCGAAGACCTCCAGGGCGCCCTCCAGGCCGCGGAACAGGCCGTGCCCACCGTGACCCGGGCCTACCGGACCATGGGCGACGTGCTGGTGAGGATGGCCGAGGAGGTGGCGGCGGCCGGGGCGGACACGGACGCGGTGCCCGGCCGGTACCGGCAGCGCGCCGCCGCACCGGGGGAGACCGCGGACCCGGACTCCGTACGCTTCCTGCTGCTGGACGACGCACAGCGGGCGCTGGCGGAGGCGGTGGCCGGGGGCGGTGCGGTCGCCAGGACCGCCGCGATCGTCCGCGCCCGGGTGCTCCAGGAGCTGGCCGGTGACTTCGCGGAGCAGGCCCTGCGGCTGCACAGCCCGCCGCCCGAAGATCCCCAGGAGTGGTATTCGGCCATGATGCTCCGGTCGATCGGCGTGCTGGACACGCTGGTCGAGGCGGACCCCGTACCGCCCTCGTCGCTGTATCTGCGCGGCCGGTCCTACATCATGCTCGCCCGCCGACTGGCGGGGACGACGGACGGCGGACCGGCCACCGACCCGGAGCGGGTACGGGACGCCGCCCGGCGTGCCCGCGCCGACCTGACCGAGTCGCTGGCCCGGATGGCGCACCTGCTCACGGGCGACCGGGACGGCGAGGAGCCGCGGCACGAGGCCGCCGCGCACTGGCAGCCCGACCCCGCCGACCTCGTCGACGGCTGGGCCGCGCTGGCGCAGGCCCATGAGCTGGCCTGGACCGGCCTCGACACGGAGACGGGCCTGGTGCACGCCCTGCGGGCGCTCACCGAGGCGCGGGCCGCCGCCGAGAACCTGCCGGCCGGCTCCCGGCGCGAACTGCTGATCCTCCGCTGCCTGGAGGCGAAGGCGTCCATCGAGAGCCGGCGCTTCCACGAGGGCATGGACTCCCCGGACGAGGCGCTCGACCGGGCCGTCGAGGCCTGGGCGGAGGTCTGGTCCCGGACGCCCGCCGACAGCCCCTGGGAGCCCGGCAACCTCCAGATATACGGCCTCACCCTGCTGCGCCGGGCACAGCAGAACAGGTCCGAGGAGGATCTGCGCGAGACGGTCCGGCTGCTGCGCCAGTCCGTGGCGGGGACCTCGGAGAACAGCCCGGATCTCGCCGCGCGGAGAATGAACCTGGGCCTGGCGCTGCTGTTCCGCTTCCGGCTCGTGGGAGCCCTGGTCGACCTGTACGAGGCCGACTGGATATTGGGAGCCGCGGCCCGCGGGGCCGTCTCGGGCGATGTCGCGGCCTCCGCCCACGCCGTCCGCGGCCAGGTGGCCCTGGAGCTCGGCCGGGCGGTCGGGGCCGAAGTGCGGTTCACCGAGGCCGCGGCCTACTTCAAGCAGGCCGCGGACCGCGCGCTCGCCGCCGGATCGCCCGTCATGGCCGCCGCCCATCTGATGGACCGGGCCAGGACGCTGGAGCGGATCGCCGGTCCCGACCGGGCGCTCACCGAATACCACCGCGCACTCGCCGTCCTCACCGAGCACGGCGGGGAGCACGGCCGGGTCGCGGACCGGATCAGGGAGAACGTACAGCGCCTCGAATCGGGTGACGTATGACGTTGCCGCCCGACGACAGCAGCACGCCCCTGCCCTCCTTCGGGTCCCTGGCCGCCCTCGTCGACCGCGGCGGCGCGACCGGACACCCGGTGCTGGACGCGGTCCTGGCGGGACTGCGCGACCGGTCCGCCGAGTCCGGACCGTGCGTGGCGTACTACGAGGACGCCCCGTGACGGCGGACACCACGGCGGGCCCCGTTCCGCACTGGCCGCACCGGGCGCTGGACGCCTCGGACCTGACCCCGGTCCCGCTGCGGCAGTTCGTGCTCAAGGTGCACAGCCGGTGCAACCTCGCCTGCGACTACTGCTACATCTACCGCAGCCCCGACACCAGCTGGCGCGAGCGCCCGGCGCGGGTGGCCGAGGAGACCATGGCCCGCACCGCCGACCGCATCGGCGAGCACGCCGCCGCCCACGGCCTGGACCGCATCCGGGTCGAACTGCACGGCGGCGAACCCCTGCTGGCGGGCCCCGGGCCGCTGCTCGCGTACACCCGCGCGGTACGCCGGGCGGTGCCCGCGGACTGCGAGGTGCTGCCCACCGTGCAGACCAACGGCACGCTGCTGACCGGCGCCGTCCTCGACCGGCTCGGCGACGAGGGCATCCGGGTGGGCCTCAGCCTCGACGGCGGGAACGCCCGCCTCAACGGCCGGCGCCCGGGCCACGACGGCCGGCCCTCCTGGCCCGCCGCGTCCCGCGCCGCCGCCCTGCTCGCCCGGCGCGGCGCGCAGTACGCGGGCATCCTCAGCACGATCGACCTCGCCGGTGACCCGCGGGAGGTCTACACCTCGCTGCTCGCCCTGGACCCGCCCGGAGTGGACTTCCTGCTGCCGCACGCCAACTGGGGCACGCCCCCGGCGGGGAAGCGGCCCGCCCGCCCCGGACGGCACCGGCCGCATCCGGCACCGTACGGGCAGTGGCTCGCCGAGGTCTTCGACCTGTGGTGGCACGCGGACGGGCTGCGGACGAGGGTCCGGCTGTTCACGGAGATACTGGCCCTGCTGCTGGGCAGCCGGAGCACCGCCGAGGCGGTCGGACTCTCCCCGATGGCCGCGATCGTGGTCGACACGGACGGTGCGATCGAGCAGGTCGACTCCCTCAAGAGCGCCTACGCGGGCGCCCCCGAGACCGGCCTCGACGTCTTCGCCAACTCCTTCGACGAGGCGCTGCGCCACCCCGGAGTCGCGGCACGGCAGCTGGGCGAACAGGGGCTCGCGCCGGAGTGCCGAGGCTGTCCGGTGCTCCGGGTGTGCGGCGGTGGCAACTACGCGCACCGGTACGCCCCGAACAGCGGCTTTCTGCACCCCAGCGTCTACTGTGCCGACCTCGAACACCTCATACGGCACATCGCCCGACGCCTGTGTGACGCGGGAGACAATGGTCACTGTTCGCCAACCTGCCCTCACTGAGCGAAATCTGACGCACAATCGAAGAGCTTGCGCACAAAGTTGAACACTTGCGTCGAGGGAGTACCGGGATGACGGAGGATTCCGACCACGTCACGGTCGTGTTCGCGGGACAGAGTGAGTCCTGGGCCAAATGGGTGGAGGAGGAGTGCGAGACGGCGGGCATCGCCACGAACCTCGTCCGCTGGGACCCCCTGCGCAAGCCGCCGGAGGGCCGGGCCCTCATTGACCTGCTCGCCGCCCCCGGCCGGGTCCTGCTCGTGCTGGACGACTGGTATCTGCGCTTCGACGCGGGCCGCTACCGGGCCTGGGCCGATGTGCTCCGGCAGGTGCTCCCCGCCCACCGGACACAGATCGCGGCCATCTCCGTCACCCCGCACAGCCTGCCCGAGGCGGCACGTGAGCTGGACCCCGTCGGCCTCTACGGGGTGGGGCGCGAGGAGGCCAAGCAGCGCCTGCTGGCCGCCTGCGGGCTCGTCCTGGACCAGCACTCCGGGGTCGACCTCGACCGGGGGCTGCGCTTCCCGGACGAGCCGCCGCCCGTGTCCAACGTGGAGCGCCGCAACCGCCGCTTCACCGGCCGCCGCCAGGTCCTGGACCGGGTGCACCGGCTGCTGAACGACCGTACGGCGTCGGCCGCGCAGACCGCCCCCGCGCCGGTGGCGGTGCACGGGGCGGGCGGGATCGGCAAGACCGAGGTGGCGCGGGAGTACGCGCACCGCTACGCCGGCGAGTACGACGCCATCTGGTGGATCAGGGCCCACACCCCGCTCATGGCGCGCGAGGACTTCGCCGCACTCGCCAAGGAGCTGCGCACCGGGGACGGCGACGAACTGCGCGGGCTCATCGCCGCCGCCCAGCGCCGCCTCGCCGCGTCACGGCAGCGCTGGCTCATCGTGTTCGACGGGGCGGACAGCCCGGACGAGCTGGCCGGACTGCTGCCCAAGGGCCCCGGCCACGTACTGATCACCACGCGCGACACCTCCTGGTCCTCCCACGGGGCGGAGCTCGTCGAACTGCCCCGCTTCGAACGCGAGGAGAGCATCGCCTTCGCCTGCCGCCGGGCGCCGAGGATCACGGAGGAGGACGCCGACCGGCTGGCCGACGTGGTCGAGGACCTGCCGATCCTCATCGACCAGATGGCCGCCTGGCTGGAGGCGTATCCCCTCACCGACGTCGCCCGCTATGTCCAGGACATCCGCGAGGGCGACCCCAACGTCCTGGACGTCATGCCGTCCGGCGGCGAGGCGCAGCGGTTCCAGGCCGTGTGGTCCACCACGCTGAACACCCTCGGCGAGGACGCGCCGCACGCCCATGAACTCCTCAAGCTGCTGGCCCACTTCTCCGCCGACACCGTGCCGGTCAGCCTGCTCCGGTCGGCCAGGGCCTCCGACCTGCCCATCCATCTGGCGCGCCTGGTCAGCGAACCCAGCAACTGGAACTCGGCCCTGCGCAGGCTCTCCGAGACCACGTCCATGCGGCTGGAGTACGAGACGGGCCCGCAGGACGACATCCTCACCGTGGGCACCCTGCGCATGCACCGGCTCTTCCACCGCTTCGTCCGCAGCACCCTGTCGGCCCGCGACCGCAAGCAGGCGTCCGAGACCGCCTGCCGGGTCCTGGTCGCCGCCGACCCCCGGGACCCGACGTCCCCCCGCCACTGGCAGCGCTACGCCGATCTGATCCCCCATCTGGAACCCTCGGGCGCGCTGGAGTCGGCCGACGAGGACGTACGGAGCCTCGTCCTCAACTGCGTCGAGTACCTCCGGATGCGGGGCGAGTACGGCGACGGCTGGACGATCACCAGGAAGGCGCTCGAACACTGGCGGGCCGACTCGGGCCCCACCGACCGCACCGTCCTGGTCGCCACCCACCAGTACGCCAACATGCTGCGCAGGCTGGGACGTTACGCCGACGCCGAGGGCGTCGGACGCGACATCCTCGATCGGCTCTCCACGGACCCGGACGTGCAGGACATCGAGCTGCTGCGGGCCATGAACGGCCTCGGCGGCACGCTGACGGCCCTCGGGCGGTACGACGAGGCGCGGTCCCTCTACGAGGACGCCACGGCCCGCGCGGTGCGGAAGCTCGGAGACAGCAATGTGCCGCGCACCCTCGCCATCCGCAGCAACCTGGCCCAGGCCATCGCCCTTCAGGGGCGGTACGCGGAGTCCCTGGACCAGCACCGGGCGATCCTGGAGGCACGTGTCGGGCTGCTCGGCCCCCGTAACGCCCTCACCCTGCTGTCCGCCCTGTACACCGCCTGGACCCTGCGCCTGCTGGGCCGCTACCGCGAGGCGCTCGTGATCCAGGAGCGCAACACCTGGCTGCACGGCCAGGTGCTCGACCGGGAGCACTCCCAGACCCTCCAGGCCCAGCACAACCTCGCCCTGTGCCGGCGCAGGGAGGGCGATCTGGAGTACGCCCACGCCATGATGCGCCGGGTCCGCGACAAGGTGACCGGCCGCCGGGGCGGCCACCACCCCGAGACGCTGCTGATCTCCACCGACTACGCCATGCTGCTGCGGGAGATGGGCCGGTTCGACGAGGCGCTGGAGATCGCCGAGTCGACCGCCCGGCTGTACGCCACCCAGCTCGGCGAGGACCACCCCTACGCGATCGGCAGCCGGGCCAACCGCGGCGTCGTCCTGCGCGATCTGGGCTATCACAGCTCCGCCCTGGCGATCGGCGAGGAGACGACGGAGGGCATGGCGCGCGTGCTCGGCGACGATCACCCCTGGAGCATCGGCTGCGCCCTGAACGCGACCGCCGCACGGGCGGCGACGGGCGACCCGCAGGGGGCGGTGGACCTCGGCCGCGCCGCGCTGGGACGGGCTCGCGTGGGCATCGGGCTCGGGCACGCCCTCACGGTCGGCCTGGAGGCGGGGCTGGCTCTGGACCTGCGGGCGGCGGGCCGGACGGAGGAGGCCGGAAAGCTGGCCGACGAGACACTGGGACGGCTCGGTGCCTCCCTCGGGCGGACACACCGCACGGTGCGCGCGACGGCCGCGGGAGAGCGCCCGTACTGGGACTTCGAGCCCCAGCCGATCTGACCCCCGTACCGCACAACGGGCTCCGGCCCCCGCCGATACACATCGGCGGGGGCCGGAGCCCGTGACGGTGGTGCCGCTGGTCAGGCCTCGAAGACCTCGGCGACCAGCTGGGCCTGCTCGGCCTGGTGGCGCTTGGCCGAGCCGACCGCCGGGGACGAGCCGTGCGGCCGCGAGATGCGGCGCAGGCGCTCACCGTGCGGGATGTCGGCGCCGACGGCCAGGTCCAGGTGGTCGATCAGGTTGAGCGCGATGAACGGCCACGCACCCTGGTTCGCCGGCTCCTCCTGGGCCCAGAGGTACTTCTCGGCGTTCGGGTACTTGGCGATCTCGGCCTGGAGCTCCGCACCCGGCAGCGGGTACAGGCGCTCCAGCCGGATGATGGCCGTCTCCGTGTCGCCGCGCTTCTCCCGCTCGGCGTCCAGGTCGTAGTACAGCTTGCCCGCGCAGAAGACGACCTTGCGGACGTCCTCGGGCTTGACCGACGCGTCGCCGATCACCGGACGGAAACCGCCGGTGGTGAACTCCTCGATCTTCGACGCCGCGGCCTTCAGACGCAGCATCGACTTCGGGGTGAAGACGATCAGCGGCTTGTGGTGCGGGTTGTGCACCTGCCAGCGCAGCAGGTGGAAGTAGTTCGACGGCAGGGTCGGCATCGCGACCGTCATGTTGTCCTGCGCGCACATCTGGAGGAAGCGCTCCGGGCGGGCGGACGAGTGGTCCGGGCCCTGGCCCTCGTAGCCGTGCGGCAGCAGCAGCGTGACGCCGGAGGTCTGGCCCCACTTCTGCTCGGCCGAGGAGATGAACTCGTCCACGACGGTCTGCGCGCCGTTGACGAAGTCACCGAACTGGGCCTCCCAGACGACCAGCGACTCGGGACGGGCCAGCGAGTAGCCGTACTCGAAGCCCATCGCCGCGTACTCGGAGAGCAGCGAGTCGTAGACGTTGTACCGGGCCTGGTCGTCGGTGAGGTACAGCAGCGGGGTGTAGTCCTCGCCCGTCACCTGGTCGACCAGCACCGCGTGGCGCTGCCCGAACGTGCCGCGGCGGGTGTCCTGGCCGGCGAGCCGGACCGGGGTGCCCTCCATCAGCAGCGAACCGATGGCGAGCGTCTCGCCCATGCCCCAGTCGATCGTGCCGTTCTCCACCGAGGCCGCGCGACGCTGCATCTGCGGCATCAGGCGGGGGTGGACGGTGATCTGCTCGGGGATGTTGACCTGGGACTCGGCGATCCGCTTGACGACCTCGGCGGAGACCGCCGTGTCGACGGACACCGGGAACGCGGCCTGCGGCTCCGGGACGTGCGGGGCGGGCGGCTGCGAGGTGGCCTCGCGGACCTCCGCGAAGACCTTCTCCAGCTGACCCTGGAAGTCCTGGAGCGCCTGCTCCGCCTCTTCCAGCGTGATGTCGCCGCGACCGATGAGGGACTCGGTGTAGAGCTTGCGCACCGAGCGCTTCTTGTCGATCAGCGTGTACATCTGCGGGTTGGTGAACTCCGGGTTGTCGCCCTCGTTGTGACCGCGGCGGCGGTAGCAGATGAGGTCGATCACGACGTCCTTGTTGAACGCCTGCCGGAACTCGAAGGCGAGCCGCGCCACGCGGACCACGGCCTCCGGGTCGTCGCCGTTGACGTGGATGATCGGCGCCTCGATCATGCGCGCCACGTCGGTGGCGTACATCGAGGAGCGCGAGGACTCCGGGGCGGCGGTGAAGCCGACCTGGTTGTTGATCACCACGTGCACGGTGCCGCCGGTGCGGTAGCCGCGCAGCTGCGACATGTTGAGCGTCTCGGCGACGACGCCCTGGCCCGCGAAGGCCGCGTCGCCGTGGAGCGCGACGGGCAGGACGGTGAAGTCCGTGCCGCCCTTGTTGATGATGTCCTGCTTGGCGCGGGCGATGCCCTCCAGGACCGGGTCGACCGCCTCCAGGTGGGAGGGGTTGGCGGCCAGCGAGACCTTGATCTGCTCGCCGTCCAGACCGGTGAAGGTGCCCTCGGCGCCCAGGTGGTACTTGACGTCGCCGGAGCCGTGCATGGAGCGCGGGTCGAGGTTGCCCTCGAACTCGCGGAAGATCTGCGCGTACGACTTGCCGACGATGTTCGCCAGCACGTTCAGCCGGCCGCGGTGGGCCATGCCGATGACGACCTCGTCGAGGCGGGCCTCGGCGGCGGAGTCGATGACCGCGTCGAGCAGCGGGATGACGGACTCGCCGCCCTCCAGCGAGAACCGCTTCTGGCCGACGTACTTGGTCTGCAGGAACGTCTCGAACGCCTCGGCGGCGTTCAGCCGGCGCAGGATGCGCAGCTGCTCCTCGCGCTCGGGCTGCTGGGCGCGCGGGCGCTCGACCCGGTCCTGGAGCCACTTGCGCTGCTTCGGGTCCTGGATGTGCATGAACTCGATGCCGGTGGTGCGGCAGTACGACTCGCGCAGCACCCCGAGGATGTCGCGCAGCTTCATCATCGACTTGCCGGCGAAGCCGCCGACCGCGAAGTCCCGCTCCAGGTCCCACAGGGTGAGGCCGTGCTCGGTGATGTCGAGGTCGGGGTGCTTGCGCTGGCGGTACTCCAGCGGGTCGGTGTCGGCCATGACGTGGCCGCGCACCCGGTAGGAGTGGATGAGCTCGAAGACGCGGGCGGCCTTGGTGACGTCGCTGTCGTGCGAGGCGTCGATGTCCGTGAGCCAGCGGACCGGCTCGTAGGGGATGCGCAGCGCCTTGAAGATCTCGTCGTAGAACTCGTTCTGGCCGAGCAGCAGCTGGCTCAGGACGCGCAGGAACTCGCCGGAGGCGGCGCCCTGGATGACCCGGTGGTCGTACGTCGAGGTCAGGGTCATGACCTTCGAGATACCGAGCTTGTTGAGGGTGTCCTGCGAGGTGCCCTGGAACTCCGCCGGGTAGTCCATCGCGCCGACGCCCATGATGAGGCCCTGGCCGGGCATCAGGCGGGGCACGGAGTGGACCGTGCCGATGCCGCCGGGGTTGGTCAGCGAGGCGGTGACCCCGGTGAAGTCGTCCATGCCGAGCTTGCCGATGCGGGCACGCCGGACGATGTCCTCGTACGCCTGCCAGAACTCGAAGAAGTTGAGCGTCTCGGCCTTCTTGATGGCCGCGACGACGAGCTGGCGGTCACCGTTGGGCTTCACCAGGTCGATGGCCAGGCCGAGGTTGATGTGCTCCGGCTTGACCAGGGTCGGCTTGCCGTCCTTGACCGTGAAGGAGTGGTTCATCGACGGCATGGCCTTGAGGGCCTGCACCATCGCGTACCCGATGAGGTGCGTGAAGGAGATCTTCCCGCCGCGGGCGCGCTTGAGGTGGTTGTTGATGACGATGCGGTTGTCGAAGAGCAGCTTCACCGGGACGGCGCGGACGGACGTGGCCGTCGGCAGCTCCAGCGAGGCGTTCATGTTCTTCGCGACGGCGGCGGAGGGGCCGCGCAGCGTCACGTACTCCGGACCCTCCGGGGCCTCGGTCGCCTCGGCGGTCTTCGCCGGGGCCGCGGCGGGCTTCGCGGGGGCGGCCTTCGCCGGGGCTGCCGGAGCAGCGGCGGCGGGGGCGGCCTTCGCGGGCGCCGGAGCGGCGGCGGCGGGCTGGGCCGGGGCGGCGGGCGCGGCGGCCGGAGCCGGTGCCGCGGGCTGGGCCGGGGCGGTGGCGACCGGGGCCGGGGTCACCGCGGCCGCGACGTCGGGAAGGGGCTTGTCCGCCGTGCCGGAGGTACCCGGCTTGTAGTCGGCGAAGAAGTCCCACCAGGCACGGTCGACCGAACTGGGGTCCTGGAGGTACTGCTGATAGATCTCGTCGACGAGCCACTCATTGGGGCCGAAGGCCGCGGCCGGGTTCCCACCCGGGCTGGCTTGGTCGGTCGAGATGCTTGAGTTACTGGGGGACTGAGACGACACGGCGGCAACCGCCCTCTTCCGCTTCACAAGGTGATGGACAGCGGAAATCAAGGCTACGCCTCCTTGGCCATTCCTTGCAGACCGGGCCGGTCTTCGTCGTGCAAGTCACATCGGAAGGCGGGTTTCGGCGCAGGAAATGGCGGGAAACAACCTGGGTTCCGCCGCACTTCGGGTACGCAGAGCCGTGGGTACGGCCACCCGACCGTATCCCCTTTATGGAGGACACGGAGAACATGCCCTTCCGGTTCGAACCCTATGTCAACCGCGCGGCTGGGACATTCCCGGAAGAGTGACCTGGATACGGCAGCCGCGTGATGATTCGGCCACCCCGATGCGGCCCCCGTGCAGATCCACCGCCCAGCGGGCGATGGCCAGCCCCAGACCCGTACCGCCGTCGCTGCCCGGTCCGTGCGGGGACGGCGCCTGCCCCCGGTTGAACCGCTCGAAGACCCGGTGGCGCTCGGCCTCCGGGATGCCCGGACCCTCGTCCATGACCTCCAGCTCCAGTGACTCGGGATGCGCCCCGCGGCGCGCCAGCACCGTGACCCGGCCGTGCGGCGGGCTGTGCTTGACCGCGTTGTCGATGAGGTTGGCGACCACCTGGTGCAGCCGTTCCGCGTCCGCGTGCGCCGTCAGCTCGGGCGGCGACACATCCAGATGCAGATGGACGTCCGTACGGGAGTGATTGCCGGAGCCGGAGGAGAGCCGACGCTGCGAGGCGGCCAGATTGGCCTCCTTCAGCACACCCGACAGATACGGCCACACCTCGAAGCGGCGGGCCTTGAGCGCCACCACCCCGTTGTCCAGCCGGGAGAGGTCGAGCAGCGTCTCCACCAGCCTGCCGAGCCGCTCCGTCTGCTTCAGAGCCGTGCGCATCGTCTCGGGATCGGCCGGTGACACCCCGTCCACGACGTTCTCCAGCACGGCTCTCAGCGCCGCGATGGGAGTGCGCAGCTCATGGGAGACATTGGCGACCAGCTCCTTGCGATGCCGGTCCTCCGCCTCCAGATCGTCCGCCATCCGGTTGATCGTCTGGGCCAGGTCGCCCAGCTCGTCCCGCCGCCCGGCGCCGCTGACCCGGCCGGTGTAGTCGCCGTGCGAGATCGACCGGGCCACGGCTCTCATCTCGTCCAGCGGCGCCGTCAGACCGTGCGCCACGAACTGGGTGATCAGCAGCGTGGCGATCACCGAGAACACCGTGATGAACCGGAATTCGGTCCGGGTGCGCAGGGCGACGATCAGGAGCCCCGTCGTGATGAACACCGACACCACGACGAGGGTGCCGAGCTTGGCCTTGATCGAGAAGGGCCGTAGTCCCGCCCCTGGCCGGGTCATGGCGCGGGGGTCTCCAGGGCGTAGCCGACACCGTGCACGGTACGGATCCGCTCGGCGCCGATCTTCCGGCGCAGCGCCTTGATGTGGCTGTCGACCGTACGGGTGCCCGAGGCGTCCGCCCAGTCCCAGACCTCCGCCAGCAGCTGCTCGCGGGAGAGCACCGCACGCGGGGTGTTGGCCAGGCAGACCAGCAGATCGAACTCCGTCGGCGTCAGGTGCACGTCCTCGGCGCGCACCCGGACCCGGCGCTGCGCGTGGTCGATCTCCAGCTCGCCCAGGCGCAGGATGCCGCTGCGCGGGGTGACCGCGGCCAGCGCCGCACGCTCCACCCGGCGCAGCAGGACGTGTACCCGGGCCGCCAGCTCGCGCATGGAGAACGGTTTGGTCATGTAGTCGTCGGCGCCGACACCGAGTCCGACCAGCATGTCGGTCTCGTCGTCCCGGGCCGTCAGCATCAGCACCGGCACGGGGCGCTGGGCCTGCACCCGACGGCAGACCTCCAGCCCGTCGAAGCCGGGAAGCATGATGTCGAGCACCATCAGATCGGGCTGCCAGGCCTCGGCCGCGTCCACGGCCGCGGGCCCGTCCAGTGCGGTCTGCACCAGGAAGCCCTCGGCCCGCAGCCGGGCGGAAATGGCGTCGACGATCGTGGGGTCGTCCTCGACCACCAGCACCCGGCGCTGAGCCCCTGGGGTGGCCGCGACGCCGTTGTGGGTGGTGTGTGTCTGTTCCATCGCCCCGCCCCTGCCCGTTTCTCACGGGGGTCATACCCCCCGCAAGGCACGGTCTTCGCTCGTGGATTTCGTGGGTGATCCCTTGTACCGCTCAGCAGCGTAAAGGCAGCGGACGGCTCCCGGCTACGCAGGGTGTTGTCACGCATCGACGAGTTGGGCCCCGCGGTGAGGCGGATCGTCGGCCTTGTACCGGATGCCCCGGGGCGCGACGGGGCCCCGCATGCCGGACAGGGGTTCAGTCCGTCCGGAGTGCGAGATGGACCACGTCCGGTACACCTCGGGCAACGGCTACCTCTTCCGTCCTTACCGCACTGAACCCGGCATTCCGCAAAGCCTGTTCGAAGGCGTGCGACGGCTGCGCGGACCACACGGCGAGCACTCCGCCCGGGGTCAGACGCGCGTGGCAGTCCGCCAGACCGGCGGGGGAGTAGAGGTTCCCGTTGTCGTCCGTGACGGTCCAGTCGGGTCCGTTGTCGATGTCCAGGCACAGAGCGTCGTAACGCTCCGTGGTCGTCCGCAGGTGTGCGACCAGGTCCGTGTGCAGGATCTCGGTCCGCGCGTCGGCCAGCGCCTCGCCGGAGATCCGGTCCAGCGGCCCCTCCCGGTGCCAGTCGACGATCGCCTGTTCCCGCTCGACGACGACGATCCGCCCCCACCGCTCCTCGGCGGCGGCCCGCGCCAGCGAGAATCCGACCCCGAGTCCGCCGATGAGGACGGCGGGACCGGGCCGGCCGGCGGGGAGCGCGGCGAGCGCCGCGTCGATCAGCAGCCGCTCGGACCGTCCGTCCGAGGTGTCCATCAGGAAACAGCCGTTGGCGATGATCTCGAAGTCCTCCCCGCGCTCGCGCAGGACGACCTCGCCGAAAGGTCCTTCGCGTCGGTCGAGCGTGACGGGGCTGGTGCTGGCGGACATGACGTGGCTCTCCGGTCTCCGGTGGCGGTGGACGATGTCCCGCCATCCTGTCCCGGCGGACCCGGCCGGGGCCAACGCTTTGGCACATCCGCCCCGGTGGGGGCCGGTTCACCGTCTTTCCGGACGCTGCCCGCGCAGTACGAGGAGACCTCCCCCCACGATGTACGCCGACAGTGCCACCGCCCACGCGGCGGTCTGCGGCCCCGGCTGCATCGGCCAGGCCCAGAGGGCCGCGGCCCCGCCCGGGGCCCGGGGCGCGGCCAGGTAGACCGCGCTGCCGTAGACCGTCATCGGCAGCCAGCTGGGCCGCGCCCCCAGCAGGGCCGCCGAGGCCGCGGCCACCCCGGTCGCGCCCAGCACGTTGCGTACCATCGCCGGGGCGCCGAACCCCTCCGGATGCCCCGGTACGGCCAGGGCGAGCGCCCCTGCGGCGAGGGCGGTCAGGGCCAGCAGATGGGCCAGCCGGAGCGGCCACCACCGGCGTACGGCGGTGCGGTCCAGCTCGTCACTGTGCGAGTACAGGCTGGTGCCGATGGCGGACGAGGCGAGCAGCGGGGCGAGCGCCACCACCGGTGCCCGCGCGCTGTGGTCGAAGTACGGCCGGTCCTCCAGCCAGTCGGCGGCCCACGCGGCGAGAAGGGCGAGGCAGACCAGTGCCGCGACGGTGGCCGGGAAGGCGCGGGAGCGGAGGTGGAGGGCGGGCAGCGCCTTCGGGTGCGTACGGAGCCGGCGCGGCACCGGACCGGCCGGGGTGGCAGGGATCCCGGGAGGCGGTACGGGAGGAGTCGCGGGAGCGCTCACAGGACCGGGACCTGCTTCGGGTCGCAGCTGCCTGCCGAGGCCAGATAGCGGCCGAGCCAGACCCTGCGGTCGGCGTCCGCCATGGCGGTGAGCCGGGCCGGATGCGGGGAGCCGGTGAAGCGCTCGTCCCGGGCCGCCAGCCAGCTCGCCACCGCGTCATCGGTCTCCAGGAGTCGCAGACGTTCCGCCGGGCCTCCGTACTCCGCGTCCGAGCACTCGCGGTGGGTCAGCTGGTACGCGACCTGCGAGACGTAGTCCGCGGGGTCGGGCAACTCGTCGCGGATCACGCCCCAGCCGCGGGTCAGACCCGGCAGGACTGCCTCGCCGCTTCCGGGCCGGGCCTCGCCGTCCACGTAGCGGACCGGGGCACCGGGGACGCCGTCCAGCCGGGACAGCATCCCGGCCAGCGCCCCGGACACCTCGGGCAGCAGCGGGCCCTCCAGGCCGGCCACGCAGATCTGCGGGACGGTGTCGCCGCAGACCGGGCGGGCCGCCGCCGGGTCCGCCCGGAACATCCCCTCACCGGTGCTCACGATCAGCGGAGCGGCACAGAGGGCCGCCGCGAGCGGCACCAGAGCGAGGACCCGGCGCCGGGCCGCGTAGCCGAGCACCAGCGCGAGCGTCAGACCGCCCGTCCAGACGGCCATGACGGGAGCGAACCACCACACGGGTACGGAGTCACGGAGCCAGTACTGCGTGGCGGGGCTCAGGAACCGGGCCTCGGACGACAGATAGCCCGGGGCTCCCAGGCCCACGTACAGGAGTCCGGCGAGAACCGGAGCGGTCAGCCGCCACCGGCACACGCGTCCCACCACGAGGCCCACGAACGCCAGGCACACCAGCACGCTGAGGTCGCCGACGGCGAGCGCCGGGGAGGGGCCGCCCGCCCCGGCGTACGGCCAGGTCGCCGCCAGCACCCCGGCGAGCGCCACGAGATACCCGACCGCCGCCCACAACGCGACGGGAAGAGCCGCCATCACCAGCCGCGTGAGGCGGGCGCGGGGCACGGACAGCCACAGTCCTCCGGTCCGCCGCCGGTGCTCACGGCCGCCCTGCCAGCAGCCCGCGGCTGCGGTGAGCGGCCCGGCGACCAGGGTGGCCGAGACATGCAGCAGGTCCTGGGTGTCGTTCCAGGACCCCTGCCACTCGGCGGACTTGGCGACCATCGTGGTGAGAATGGTCGCGGCGACGGCGGGGCCGGTCCACGGGGCGGAGCCGCGCCGCAGCTCGGTGCGGAGCACGGTCATGGCGGGGCGGGGGTACGGCCGCCCCGCGGCGGCGGTCCCGGCAGGCTCCGGCGGGCCGGGGGCCTTCGTCCGGAGCTCGCGGGGCCCGTGTTCCCCGGGTGTCAGGCTCATCGGGCCGCCACCGCCTCACGGTGCGCGCGCAGGGCGGCGGTGTAGCCGCGCTCGATGGGGTTGGCGCCGAGCCCGTCCGGCTCGCCGCCCAGCTCCATGAGCTCGGCGGTCGTGCCCCGGTAGGCCATCGCGCCGGCCTCGATCAGCGTCACCTCGGAACACGCCACGGCGACGTCCTCGACCAGGTGCGTGGACACGATCACGGTGGATGTCCTTCCCAGCTCCCGCAGCAGCGCCCGGAACTCGACCCGCTGCTCCGGGTCGAGCCCGGCGGTCGGCTCGTCGAGCAGCAGCAGCGCGGGTTCGTTCACGATGGCCTGGGCGACCCCGACGCGCCGGACCATGCCGCCCGACAGCGTCTTCACCTTCGCGTCGATCCGGTCCGCGAGACCCACGCGCTCCACGGCGTGTTCCACGGCGGAGGCCACCCGCGCCCCGTCCATCTCCTTGAGCCAGGCCACGTAGGAGATGAACTCGCGGACCGTGAATCCGGGGTAGTGGCCGAAGTCCTGCGGCAGATAGCCGAGCCTGCGCCGGACCGCCGCGCGGGCCCGGTGGTCCGACGCGGCGCCGACCTCGCTGCCGAGCAGTTCCACGCGCCCGGCCGCCGGTGCCGCCACGGTCGCCAGCACCCGGATCAGCGAGGTCTTCCCCGCGCCGTTCGGGCCGAGCACGCCGTGCACACCCGGCGCGAAGTCCAGGTCGACCGCGTCCAGTGCGGTTTTTCTGCGGTGCCGGACGGTCAGTCCGGTGACCTTTGCGCTCACAACGTCTCCAGATGGTCGAAGGATCTACGGCGTACGGCGAGGAGCGCCGCACACATCAGGGCCGCCGCCGCCCAGCAGCCCTGGACACCCGGCCCGGCGAAGTACGGGCCGGCCACGGCGACCAGCGCGTCCGCCCCGGCTCCCGACGCGGAGCCGACGGACGGCAGCACGACCGCGGCGGCCCAGCCCACGGCGACGGCCGAGGCGCCCGCACGGCAGCCGACGTACGAGCCGAGGGCGAGCGCCGCGAGGGTCAGCGCCAGCCCCGGCAGCAGCCACGCCGCGGCACCGGGTCCGCCAGCCGACGCGGGCAGCAGCGCCCCGGCGCAGGTCAGCGCCGGAATGCTCAGCCCGAGCACTGCGGCGGTCCTGGTGAGCAGCAGCCACAGCCCGCCGGACGGGGTCGACGCGGCGATCTCGTGCAGGGGGTCGGCATGCCGCCCGTACGAGACGACGACCCCGGCGAGCGGCAGGACCGGCGCGGTCACGAGCAGCAGGGGGCGCGCGGCCGGTCCCAGCCCCGCCCCGTACGCCAGGACGACCGCCCCCACGGCCACCAGCACCAGCGCGAGCGGCCACGGGCCGCGCAGGGCGGGCCCGGCGGCCCAGAGGACCCGGGCGAGGCGGGTGGCGGCGGGCCTTCGGGCCACCCCGGTTCCGGGTCCGGTTCCGGGCTCGGCGGCCACATCCGTTCCGGGCCTGACAACCACCCGCGATCCGGGTTCGGTGAGCAGTCCCGCTCCGGATTCCGCCCGGACCGTTCCCGCCCGTGCCTCGGCCAGTACCGTCGCCAGTACGGCCGCCCGGACGTCCGCCAGCACGGCTCCCGCCGCGGGCCCCGGCGTCTCCGCTGCCCCTGCCGCCGCCCCCGCCGTCCCCGTTGTCGCCCCTCCGGCCCGGACCGCCGCGGACACGCGGGCCGCGCAGGCTCCGCAGGCCTCGACGTGCATCTCCAGTGACCAGGCGTCCGGCTCCGCCGCGGTGCCGTCCGCGTACCGCGCCGCCAGATCCCGGCCCACGTGCCAGGCCTCGCCCGCGGCCGTCCCGGGTGTCATTCCGAGCCTCATGCCGTTCCTCCCAGCGGTTCGCCGTCCGGTGTCAGCCGTTCCAGGGCGGCGCGCAGTTCGCGTCGCGCCCGCATCGCGCGGGTCTTGACCGTGCCTTCCGGGACGCCGAGCAGCTGCGCCGCCTCCCGGGTCGTCATGCCGTCGATGACCGTCGCGCGCAGCACCTCCCGCAGCTCGGGCGAGATCCGGCCGAGCGCGGTGCCCACGTCCCCGTACTCCAGACCGGCCAGCACCCGGTCCTCCGCGGAGGGTGCGGCGGCGTCCCGGCCCGTGCCGACGGGCGGCTCCGACCGGGCCCCGGCCCGCCGGGCGTCGACCAGCCGACGGGCGGCGATCACCCACAGCCAGCCGCCGACCCGCGCTCCCCGGTGCGTACCGGCGGAGCGCCAGACCGTCACGAAGGTGTCCTGGAGGACCTCCCTCACGGTCTCGGCGTCCGCGCACCGGCGGCTGAGCCGGGCGTGCAGCCAGCCCGCGTGCCGGTCGTAGAGCGTGCCCAGGGCCGCCGTGTCCCCCCTGGCGACCGCGCGCAGCAGCTCGGTGTCGTCGGTGTCGTCGTTCACGTAGTCCCGGTGGTCCGGGTCCTCCCCCGCAGGGCGCAACAGCCTCACACCTCCCCTATCGGAGGCCGGACCGTATCCGGTTCACGGAAGGCGGGAGCGGCTGCCGGTGTTGCACCCGGTACGGAGGCGCGGAGCGGGGGGCGCGGCGGCCGGGCGGTGGGTGATCGCTCAGGGCGAACACCGGGCGGGGAACAATCAGCCGCTCAGGAGCATTGAGTCGACATAGCTCAACTTGCCTGCCGAAGGGGAGATCATGACTACGGAGTCCAAGGCGTTCACAACGATCGACCTGCCCGTGCTGCCGCTCGATGACGAAGTCGTACTGCCCGGAATGGTGGTGCCGCTGGATCTGTCGGACACGGAGGTACGGGCCGCGGTCGAGGCGGCGCAGGCCGCCGCGCGTGCCGGTGACGGCAAGCCCGAGGTGCTGCTGGTGCCACGGATCGACGGGACGTACACGGGGACGGGTGTCCTCGGCACCGTCGAGCAGGTCGGACGCCTCTCGGACGGCGACCCGGGCGCGCTCATCCGGGCCCGTGACCGGGTGCGGATCGGCGCCGGGACCAGTGGGCCCGGCGGGGCGCTGTGGGTGGAGGGGACCAGGATCGACGTGGTCGTTCCCGACCCGCTGCCCGGCGCCGCCGCGGAGCTGGTCAAGGAGTACAAGGCGCTCGCCACCAGCTGGCTGAAGAAGCGTGGCGCCTGGCAGGTCGTGGACCGGGTCCAGCAGATCGAGGACATCTCCGCGCTGGCCGACAACTCCGGCTACTCGCCCTTCCTCACCACCGCCCAGAAGGTGCGGCTGCTGGAGACCGTGGACGCGGTCGCCCGGCTGAAGCTCGCCATCCAGTGGCTCGGCGAACACCTCGCCGAACAGGACGTCGCCGAGTCGATCGCCAAGGACGTCCAGGAGGGCGTCGACAAGCAGCAGCGCGAATTCCTGCTGCGGCGCCAGCTCGACGCCGTACGCAAGGAGCTCTCCGAGCTCAACGGCGACCCGGAGGACGAGTCCGACGACTACCGGGCCCGTGTCGAGGCCGCCGATCTTCCCGGGCATGTCCGCGAGGCCGCGCTCAAGGAGGTCGAGAAGCTGGAGCGCTCCTCCGACCAGAGCCCCGAGGGTTCCTGGATCAGGACGTGGCTGGACACCGTTCTCGAACTGCCCTGGACCGAGCGCACCGAGGACGCCTACGACATCCGCGGCGCGCGGGAGATCCTGGACGCCGAGCACGCCGGTCTGGCGGACGTGAAGGAACGGATCACCGAGTACCTCGCGGTGCGCAAGCGGCGTGCCGACCGCGGCCTCGGGGTCGTCGGCGGACGGCGCGGCGGTGCGGTGCTGGCACTCGTCGGCCCGCCCGGAGTCGGCAAGACCTCGCTCGGCGAGTCCGTCGCGCACGCCATGGGCCGCAAGTTCGTCCGTGTCGCGCTCGGCGGTGTCCGGGACGAGGCGGAGATCAGGGGCCACCGGCGTACGTACGTGGGCGCGCTCCCCGGACGTATCGTGCGGGCCATCAAGGAGGCCGGTTCGATGAACCCGGTCGTCCTGCTCGACGAGATCGACAAGGTCGGCTCGGACTTCCGGGGCGACCCGGCCGCCGCCCTGCTCGAAGTCCTGGACCCGGCCCAGAACCACACCTTCCGCGACCACTACCTGGAGGTCGAGCTCGACCTCAGCGACGTGGTGTTCCTGGCGACGGCCAATGTGCTGGAGGCCATCCCGGAGGCACTGCTCGACCGGATGGAGCTGGTCCGGCTCGACGGCTACACCGAGGACGAGAAGGTCGTCATCGCCCGCGACCACCTGCTCCCGCGCCAGCTGGAGCGGGCCGGTCTGGAGAAGGACGAGGTCGGCCTCGACGAGTCCGCGCTGCGCAAGCTGGCGGGGGAGTACACCCGCGAGGCGGGCGTACGGAACCTGGAGCGGGCCGTCGCCCGGCTGCTGCGCAAGGTGGCGGCCCAGCACGAACTGGGCGACCGGGAGCTGCCGTTCACGGTGTCCGAGAAGGATCTGCGAGGGCTGATCGGGCGTCCGCACCACGTTCCCGAGTCCGCCCAGGACCCGGCCGAGCGCCGTACGGCGGTGCCGGGCGTGGCCACCGGTCTCGCGGTCACCGGAGCCGGCGGGGACGTGCTGTTCGTGGAGGCGTCGCTGGCCGACCCGGAGACCGGGGCGTCCGGGCTGACCCTCACCGGCCAGCTGGGCGACGTGATGAAGGAGTCGGCGCAGATCGCGCTGAGCTTCCTGCGGTCGCACGGCGCGGAGCTGGAACTGCCGGTCGCGGACCTCAAGGACCGCGGCGCGCACATCCACTTCCCGGCGGGCGCCGTCCCCAAGGACGGGCCCAGCGCCGGTATCACCATGACGACGGCGCTGGCCTCCCTGCTCTCGGGACGGCTGGTCCGTACGGACGTGGCGATGACCGGCGAGGTGTCGCTGACCGGGCGGGTGCTGCCGATCGGCGGACTGAAGCAGAAGCTGCTGGCGGCCCATCGCGCGGGCATCACCACCGTGGTGATCCCCAAGCGGAACGAGGCCGACCTGGACGACGTCCCGGCCGAGGTCCTCGACACGCTGGACGTGCACCCGGTCACCGATGTCCGCCAGGTGCTGGAGATCGCCCTCGCCCCGGCCTCGGCCGGGGTGCGGGAGAGGATCCCGGCCGCGGCCTGACTGTCACGGCGTGACGGGCGTGGCACCAGGTGCGCGGCCGGTACGGACGGCCCGCCCACCCGAGTCAACGGGGGGCGGGCCGTTCCGCGTCCGGGAGGGGCCGAGGCCGGCCGGATCAGGGGCAACGGCCCGGCCGAGGGGCGACCGGCCCGGTCAGGGGCGGTAGATGGTGCCCGGC
Organism: Streptomyces sp. NBC_00654; assembly: GCF_026341775.1. NCBI lineage: Bacteria > Bacillati > Actinomycetota > Actinomycetes > Kitasatosporales > Streptomycetaceae > Streptomyces > Streptomyces sp. NBC_00654. The sequence goes on from NZ_JAPEOB010000001.1 coordinate 1,853,838, forward strand.
ACCGGCGTGGCGGGTGCCATCAGCTCGGGGACCGTCACGAAGGTGTAGCCCTTCTTCTGGAGCGCGTCGATGATCCCCGGCACCGCGGGCACCGTGCCCTTGTAGATGTCGTGGAGCAGGATGATGCCGTCCTTGCCCGCCTGGTCGAGTATCCGCTTCTTGATCAGCGCGGAGTCGTTCGTCGAGTAGTCCTTGGCGGTGGCGCTCCACAGGATCTGCGAGAGCCCCAGGTCCCTGCTGATGTCGGAGACCGTGTCGTCGGTGCGGCCCTGCGGCGGACGCATCAGCCGGGGCTTCTTCCCGGTGATCTTCGCGATGGCGTCCTGGGTCTTCTTCAGCTCGGCGCGTATCTCGTCGGGCTTCTTGTCCGTGAGGATCTCGTGCGACCAGGTGTGGTTGGCCACCTCGTGGCCCTCGTCCTGGATGCGCCGCACGGTGTCGGGGTGCTTGAGCACGTGGTTCTTGCCCAGCAGGAAGAAGGTGGCGTGGACCTTCTTCTCCTTGAGGATGTCCAGGAGACGCGGGGTGTCCTTCGCCGGGCCCGCGTCGAAGGTGAGCGCTATGCACTTGGCCTTGCGGCAGTCCACCGGGCCGAACGAGCCCTTGGCGTCGGAGGCGGCGTCCTGACGTGCCGAGCCCGGAGCCGTCGTCTCCATGGAGCAGCCGCTCAAGGTGAGCGTGAGCGCGGTCACAAGGGTGGCGGCCAACCCCATACCGAACGACTTCGTCTTCCTGGGCAAGGCAGGTCACTCCTCCGTGGTTGGTTCCGCACATTCGTGCGGCACGGCGAGGACTATACATAGCGCGTATACGCGTGGTTCATAGCGGGGGTCCGGGCGCGGCACGACGCCCCGGCGACGTCTGCTCGTCACCGGGGCGCGGTTGTGCGGAGTCGCCGCGTGCGCGACCGGGGATCAGCCGTTGGCCAGCGCCTGTACGCGGTCCAGGGCGCCGTTGAAGCGGTTGTGGTCGCCGACCGTCGGGCCGGACGAGGTGTACTGCCACATCGTGTAGAAGCCCCAGCCGGCCGGGAGTTCGCCGACGGTCGAGTTGTAACGGGCCACCCAGAGGGGGTTGGTGGCGCCGAAGCTCGCGTTGTTGCCCGTGCAGTCCTTCCACCAGCTGGTCGCGGTGTAGATCACCGGGTCCCGTCCGGTGCGCGCCCGGTAGGTGTTCACGAAGTCGCGTATCCAGGCGACCATGCCTGCCTGGGACAGGCCGTAGCACTGGGCTCCGTACGGGTTCCACTCGATGTCCAGCGCTCCGGGCAGGGTCTTGCCGTCCCGGGACCAGCCGCCCCCGTTGTCCACGAAGTAGTTCGCCTGGGCGGCGCCGCTGGTCGTGTTCGGGGTGGCGAAGTGGTACGAACCCCGGATCATGCCGACGTTGTACGAGCCGTTGTACTGCTGGGCGAAGTCCTCGTTCTTGTAGTACGTGCCCTCGGTGGCCTTGACGTAGGCCCACCGCACTCCGCTGTTCCACAGCGTCGCCCAGTCGACGGCGTTCTGATGGCCGCTGACGTCCACGCCCTCGGTCTGCACGGCGCGCGAGTCGCGCGGCAGTCCGCCCTGGCCGTCGTGCTCGATGACGCCCTGGCCCATCCGGGCCGTGCCCCGGGCGGGAGTGTCGCCCGCGGTCGCCGTGCCGGGCAGGGTGATGAGGAGGGAGAGCGCCGTGAGAAGGGTTCCCGCGGCGGCGAGGCGCGAGCGGCGGGACGATCCGAATCTGAGGACGGGCATTCTGGGTTGCCTCCGAGGCCTGAGTGGGGGGAGCAAGGGGAGTTGCTGCCAGGGGCGGTTGGGGGAGCGCCCCTGTCCGGCTGTCATGGTGTGTCCATGCCACCTTTGACAGTGATGACGCTACGCACGTAGACCGGCGTGGCGGAAGGGGGCCTGCGCGCCGCCGTTGGTCTACGCCTGCGAAATACTGACCGAGCTGCGGCGATGACCGGTGGCGAAAGAAACTTTCAGCGGCAGGAAAGCGTATGAGGGGTGCTGACGTGCACGGGAGCGAACGAGGGCGTGAACCCGGCGCAACTGCCGGAAGTGGTGTGGACCACGAATTCCTCGCGCTGGAGCGTGAGTTGGCTGTCTTTTTGCGCCGGGCGCGCGCCAATTCGGGGGAAATGGCCCGTGAGGTGCACCCCGATCTGGAGGCGGCCGCCTATGGCCTGCTCGTACGTCTGGAGTCGGCGGGGCGGCAGCGGGCCACCGATCTCGCGGCCTACTTCGGTGTCGGCAAGGCGACGATGAGCCGTCAACTGCGCGCCCTGGAGGGCCTCGGGCTGGTGGCCCGCGAACCCGATCCGGCGGACGGCCGGGCCTGGCTGGTCCACCTCACCGACGAGGGGCTGGCCCGGTTCCGCAGCGTCCGGGACGCCCGTCGCGGCCGGTATGTGCGCAAGCTCGCCGACTGGGACCGGGCGGAGGTCGCGGAACTGGCCCGGCTGCTGCACCACTTGAACGCCCGCGCCGAGGGCTGAGCGGGACCCTCCGGCGTACGCCGCCCGGGTCCGAGGGTTGAGCGGGACCCTCCGGCGTACGCCGCCCGGGGGCGCACGACGGGGCCTCCCCGGTACGGCTCAGAACTCCACGTACACCGCGGTGGCGTCGTCGTGCGTCTTGCTCCGTCGCAGATACGTGCGGTCCGTGTCCGCGTCCTCCAGGTCCCGGACCCGGTCGATCAGCCCCTGGGGACCCACCTTGCGCAGCAGCCCCAGGGCGGCCGTCCAGTCGCCCTCGTGGAACGTCTCCGTCCAGCGGCCGGCCCCGTCCGTCAGCGCGGCCAGCGTCCGCACCTCCGCCCGCGGGGTCTCACCGGTCACTGCGCGTGATGCCACCCGTGGGTCGGCGGCGGCGGTGAAGAACCCGCCCTCCTGGTTGCGGAACTGCGCGTCGGAGATCGCCTCGGAGGCCAGCGCGCCGGGCGGCAGCCGGTCGAGACGGTCGTCGAGCACGGGCCGGACCGTCCCGTCCGGTGCCTCCAGGAGGAGGGCGGAGTCGGACAGCACCAGGTATTCGACCCGGTGTTCGTCCCAGCGTGCGAGGACCACTGTCGCCTGAGGCGTACGCACGTGAGAAAGGTCACACGTGGCCCGATGGGCGTCGGCGGTGCGCCGGATGGACTCCGAGAGAATCTCGGTGAGCGTCAGATCTCGTCGTGAACCGGACAGTTCGGCCAGCGAGCCGCCCAGTCGCGCGGTGAACCAGGGCACCGAGTGCACACATCCGTCGTCGCCCCGGGGTGGGGTGACGCCGTCCAGCAGGACCAGCGATCCACCCTGGCCGGACGCGGGGAGAGCCGTGGAGGCCCAGTCCTCGTTGGGGCGTTCGGGGCTGCCGGGAGCGGAGGCGAGTTCGATGCGCATACTGCCAGTCTGCACGAGCTCTTCACGGGGCCTGCACGGGGCGGACATTGGCTTGTACTGGCAGGTCAGCGTGGCCCGACAGGGCGGAAGGAAGGGCTCCGGAGCGTGTGCGGGCGGGCATCCTGCCAAAGCCGGGGCCGAAGTTCCACCCGGTGTCCATGCATGGCCGACGGCGCGCGCGGGGAGACTTGTTCGTCAACTCAGGAGTGATGTTCACTCGTTCGAGTGGCGGAGCGGTTGATGCGCGCCCCCCTCTCAAAAGCGCTGGAATGGTCGGAAGCCGTACCAGGAGCGGGGTGCCTCCATACGTGACCGAGCGTCACCTCCGCTTCAAGGGTGGACGAGTCGAGATTGCGAGCACCGGTGCAGAAGAAGCGGCCGCGGAGCAAGGGCAGCACGCGCGACGGTTCCGGGGCGATGCCCCCGGCGGCAGCGGGGGCGGGCAAGCGCACCGTGCGGGTACGCAGCCGACTCGTCGCGGGCGTCGCCGTCGTCGGGATCACCGTCATCGCGGCGGGCGCGCCCGCGGCTCTCGACGCCTCCTCCGAACTCAACGAGTCCCAGAGCCTGGTCACCCTCGCGGAGCTGAACCAGCAGGCCATCACCCTGGCGCACTCCCTCGCCGACGAGCGCGACGCGGTCACCGCGTACATCGCCGCCGGCCGTGACGAGGGCGCGGGCGGCAAGAGCGACAAGGACGGCAAGAACGGCGAGGCCGAGAGCCGCAGCGCCCGCGTCGACCAGCAGATCGACGAGATCCGCGCCGAGGCCCCGGACACGCTGCGCCGTGACCTCTCCACGGTCCCCTCCCTCCGCCGTGAGGCCCTCACCGGCAAGGGATCGGCGCTGGAGGCCCACCAGGCGTACTCCGAGGTCATCTCCAAGCTCCACGACCTCGCCGAGGAGCTCGCCGAGAAGACCCCGCCGCGCGCCGCCGACGCCACCCGGGCCCCGCTCGCGCTGGCAGGCGCCGTCGAGCAGGCCTCCGCCACCCGCGGACTCCTCCTGGCCGCCCTCGCCGTCCCGGGCGGGAAGGACACGGCCCCGCAGAACGACCCGCTCACCGGGCTGCCGCTCCAGGACAAGGGCGACTCCGAGGACACCCGCGACCGGGACGAGCTGAGCGCCGCCGCCCAGCAGGCCCGCGTACGGGAACTGGCCTCGCTCGCCGACTTCGACCAGGCCGCGAGCCCCGCCGCCCGCGACAAGCTCGCCGCCACCGTCACCGGCTCCGAGGTCAACAGCGCGGAGAAGTACCTCTCCAGGCTCACCGACCGGCCCGAGCTCTCCGCCTCCGAGCGGAAGACCGACCCCGGGAAGACCGGGGAGGCGCTCTCCGCCCGGATCGAGCGCATGCGCGGCGTGGAGTCCGCCCTCGGCACGGAGCGGGTCCAGCGCCTGGAGCGGCTGCGCGACGACGACGTCACCGCGCTCGAACTGAGCATCGCCCTGCTCGGCGGCTGTTTCCTGCTCGCCGTCGGGGTCTCCACCGCCATCGCCCGCACGCTCACCCAGCCGCTCGCCGTCCTCCGTCTCGGCGCCGCGCGCCTCGCGAGTGAACCGGAGAGCGCCGAACCGGTCCGCTACACCGGCCGCAACGACGAGTTCGCCCAGGTCGTCCGGTCGATGAACACCCTGCACGGCAAGGTCCACGGGCTGCACCAGGAGTTCACCGGCCGCTTCGAGAGCCTCCAGGGCGAGCGGACCGCACTGATCGCGGGCCGCGAGGCACTCACCCACCAGCGGGCCGAACTCCAGGCCCACGCGGCCGGTCTCGCCACCCAGCTGGAGCGGCTGAGGAACACGGTCCACCACACCTTCGTCAACCTCTCCCTGCGCACCCTCGGGCTGGTCGAGCGCCAGCTCGGCGTCATCGAGAGCCTGGAGGAGCGCGAGCAGGACCCGGAGCGCCTGGGCACGCTCTTCAAGCTGGACCACATGGCCACCGTCATGCGCCGGCACAGCGAGAACATGCTGGTCCTCGCGGGCGCCGAGCACGGCCACGGCCATCCGAACCCGATCCCGCTGGTCGATGTCCTGCGCGCCGCCGTCAGCGAGATCGAGCGGTATGAGCGGGTCACCATCCAGTCCCTGCCGCCGCATGCCCAGATCGCCGGTTTCGCCGCCGACGACCTCAGCCACCTCGTCGCCGAACTCCTGGAGAACGCGACCTCCTTCTCACCCCCCGACTCCCAGGTGGAGCTCTCCGGCTGGCTGCTGGAGACCGGTGAGGTGATGCTTTCCGTGCAGGACGCGGGCATCGGCATGTCATCCGTACGGATGGGCGAGCTCAATGCCAGGCTGGCCGACCCGGCCTCCTTCGAGGCGGGGGAGCAGAACGCCGACGGCGCCGGGCTCGGCCTCCAGGTGACGTCACTGCTGGCCGCGCGCCACGGCGTGCGGGTGCAGCTGCGCGAGCAGAAGGGGAGTGGAGTGACGGCCGTAGTCGTCCTGCCGCAGACCCTGCTGCCGAAGACTCCTCCGGCGGCCTCGCCGCCGCCGGTGCAGATGTCCGGGGACGCGCCCGCGCTGAACCTGCCGGGATCGGTCGCCGAGGCCAACTCCAACGCCCTGCCCGCCCGTTCGGCCGAGTCCCCCGCCGACCCGCTGATCGCCGCCGCCGAGCAGACGATCCGGGACGCCGGTGTCCAGCCGTACACGCCCACGCCGGCTCCGGCCGCCGCAGCGTCCCCGGCGCCCGCCGAGTCCCCCGCGCCCGCCGAACACACGTCCCCCTCTGAGCACCCCGCGCCCGCCGGGACCCCCGCTCCGGCACCCGGGCCCGCGTCCGCGCGGACACCGGCGGAGCCGGAGCCCGAGCCGGAGCCGGAGCCGGAGCCGGAGCCGGATTCCGAGTCCGAGTCCGAGTCCGAGTCCGAAATCACCATGCAGGTCCGGATGCCGGTGGCGCCGGTGGTGCCGGAGACCGCCGACCCGTACGCGATCGGACCCGACCGGCACGAGCGCCCCGCCGACCCCGGCCCCGCCCGGACGGCCGCCCCGGCTCCCCAGGAGCCGGACGCCGCGCCGAAGCCGCACGGGACCCCGGCCCCCGCGGAGCCGCTCCCCGCCCAGGACCCGGCCCCCGCCCCGGCGGTGGACGCCTTCCCCGGCCCCCGGCAGCCACTGGCCGAACGGATCACCGACAAGGGCCTGCCCAAGCGCACCCCCAAGATCGTCCAGCCCGCCGCGGCCCCCACCACCGAGCGCAAGGGCAGCATCGACAAGGACGCCCTGCGCCGCAGACTCGGCGGCTTCCACCAGGGAGCCAAGGACGGCCGGCGCGATGTCGAGGCGGAGATCGCCGAGAGCACCGGCAAGCACACCGTGGCCGACCACCACGGCGAACGCACTGTACAGACCGAGCAACCTGAGCCGGCCGGCCGCACGGGCGGCCGGACCGATGAGACGGGGGACACAGTCGAGGAGGCACGCAGTTGACTGCGCCCAGCACATTCGGGCTGAGTACCGAAGCCCGGAACCTTCACTGGTTGCTGAGCAATCTGGTGGAGGAGGTGCCAGGGGTCCATTCGGTCACCGTCGTCTCGTCCGACGGGCTCATGCTGCTCTCCTCCGACCCCGGCCATCTCACCACCACCCCGGTCACCGGCCGGCAGGACGGCCCCAAGGGCTCCAGCGCCGACCTCGCCACCATCGTCTCCGGCATCGGCTCCCTCACGGTGGGAGCCGCGAAGCTGATGGACGGCGGTGGCGTCAAGCAGACGATGGTCGCCATGGACGAGGGCAGCGTCTTCGTCATGTCGATCAGCGACGGCTCCCTGCTCGGCGTGCACGCCACCCCCGACTGCGACATGAGCGTCATCGCGTACCACATGGCACTCTTCGTCGGCCGTGCCGGACACGTCCTCACCCCCGAACTCCGCAGTGAACTGCGCAAATCGATGGAGAGCACCCAGTGACGCCCGCTGCTGAACCCGCCCGCAGGCTCCCCGTCCGCGGGTCGGACAAGAGGCCCGCACGGGTCCGTCCGTACTCCCTCACCGGGGGCCGTACCCGCTTCGGCCACGTCCTGCTCGTCGAGACGTTCGTCGCCGCGCTGGAGGCCCCCGAGGAGCGCCGCGAGCTCACCAACGGCAATCTCGCCTCGCGCGTCATGCCCGAACTCCAGGCGATCGTCGAACTCTGCCGCCGGATGCGTACGGTCGCGGAGATCTCGGCCCTCCTGAAGATGCCGCTCGGTGTGGTCCGGGTGCTGCTCAGCGACCTGGCCGACCAGGGAAAGATCCGCGTGTACGGAACCGGTCACGGCACCGGCCAGCCCGACCGCGCACTGCTCGAAAGGGTGCTCAATGGACTCCGCCGTCTCTGAGTCGCCGCTCTTCGCCCCGCGACAGCCGGGGCCCGGGGACCAGGCCGACGAATCGATCCAGGCCTGGCAGCTCGACCACACCAGGGCGCCCATCGCCACCAAGATCGTGGTCGCGGGTGGTTTCGGGGTGGGCAAGACGACGTTCGTCGGCTCGGTCTCCGAGATCACCCCGCTGAAGACCGAAGCGCTGATGACCCAGGCCAGCGAGGAGACCGACGACCTCTCCGCGACGCCCGACAAGGTCACCACGACCGTCGCGATGGACTTCGGCCGGCTCACGCTCGACGACGACCTCGTCCTGTACGTCTTCGGCACACCCGGCCAGCAGCGCTTCTGGTTCATGTGGGACGACCTGGTGCGCGGGGCGATCGGCGCGGTCGTGCTCGCGGACACCCGGCGGCTCGCCGACTGCTTCCCCGCGCTCGACTACTTCGAGAGCTGCGGGCTGCCGTACATCGTGGCGGTCAACCACTTCGAGGGCACGCCCGGTTACGAGGCGGAGGACGTCAGGGAGGCCCTGACCGTACCCCCGCACGTACCTGTTGTGATCATGGACGCGCGCAACAGGATCACGGTCGTCGAGTCGCTGCTGGCCCTGGTGGGCCACGCGCTCGACGCCACCCCGGCGTAGAGCCCCCGGCGCAAGCCGGAAACACCTAACGGAGAAACCGCGATGCGGAAGATACTCATAGTCGGAGCCGGCCAGTCCGGACTCCAGCTGGCCCTCGGCCTCCAGTCCAGAGGGTACGAAGTCACCCTGATGTCCAACCGCACGGCCGACGAGATCCGGTCCGGCCGGGTCATGTCGACCCAGTGCATGTTCCACACCGCGCTCCAGCACGAGCGCGACTACCAGCTCAACTTCTGGGAGTCGCAGGCCCCGAAGATCCAGGGCCTCGGCATCTCGGTCGCCGCCCCCGACTCCTCGCGGGCCGTCGACTGGGTCGGAAAGCTGGACGGCTTCGCCCAGTCCGTCGACCAGCGCGTGAAGATGGCCGGCTGGATGGAGACCTTCGCCCAGCGCGGCGGTCAGCTCGTCATCCACGGTGCAGCCGTCTCCGACCTGGACTACTTCTCCCGCACCTACGACCTGGTGATGGTCTCCGCGGGCAAGGGCGAACTGGTCTCCATGTTCGGCCGGGACGCGTCCCGTTCGCCGTTCGACGCCCCGCAGCGCGCGCTGGCCGTCGCGTATGTGCACGGCATGGGCGTGCGCCCGGAGCACCCGGACTACGACGCCGTCCGCTGCAACCTGGTCCCGGGTGTCGGCGAGCTGTTCGTGATGCCGACCCTGACCACTTCCGGCCGTGCGGACATCCTGTTCTGGGAGGGCGTCCCGGGCGGTCCGCTGGATGTCTTCCAGGGCATCAAGGACCCCTCCGAGCACCTCGCCAAGACGCTGGAGCTCATGGAGAAGTTCACCCCGTGGGAGTACGCACGCGCCACCAAGGTCGAACTGACCGACGCCAACGGCACGCTGGCGGGCCGTTACGCCCCGACCGTCCGCAAGCCGATCGGCCGGCTGCCCGGCGGCGGCCTGGTCCTCGGCGTGGCCGACGTGGTCGTCGCCAACGACCCGATCACCGGGCAGGGTTCGAACTCCGCCTCCAAGTGCGCGAACGCCTATCTGGACTCGATCATCGAGCACGGCGACCGCGAGTTCGACGCGGAGTGGATGCAGTCCACGTTCGACCGCTACTGGGACACCGCGCAGCACGTCACGAAGTGGACCAACGCCATGCTCGGCGTACCGCCGGAGCACGTGCTGAACCTGATCGGCGCCGCCGGTCAGTTCCAGCCGGTCGCCGACCGCTTCGCCAACGGGTTCAACGACCCGGCGGACTTCGACAACTTCTTCTTCGAGCCGGAGAAGACGAACGCGTACCTCGCCGAGGTCGCCGGGGCCTGACCCCGTACACCCGGAGGCCGGGCCGACGGCCGACGCATCGGTCGGCGCGACGGCCCGGCCTCCGCGCGGGCGGGACGGTCTTCAGGCGTCCGGCGGTGCCGTGTCCGCGCTGTAGCCGGTGTCCGCGCCGTCCGAGGCGCCCTCGGGCAGCTCCGGCGGGGTGTACGTCGTCAGCGGAGTGCCCCGCGGATCGGGGCGCACCGCGCCCAGCAGCGGATTCGACGCGACCGGCGACACCTTCACCGAGGACCCGGGCCGCGGTGCCTGCACCACCATGCCGTCGCCGATGTACAGCGCCACATGGGTCGCCTTGGGGAAGTAGACCACCAGGTCCCCCGGGCGCAGCGAGGCGACGGGCACCTTCGGCAGCTGCCGCCACTGCTCCTGCGAGGTCCGCGGGATGGCCAGGCCCGCGCTCGCCCAGGCCTGCGAGGTGAGCCCGGAGCAGTCGAAGGAGTCGGGGCCCTCGGCGCCCCAGAGATACGGTTTGCCGATCTGGCCGACCGCGAACGCGACAGCCTCACCGCCCTGTTCGGTCGGCGGACGGGTCGAGCTGAGCGCTCCCGAGGCGACCAGTTCGCCCTGGGCCTTGTCCGTGTCCCGCCGCTCCAGCGCGGCCAGTCCGGCGAGCTGCTCGGCGGAGAGTGTGGCCAGCAGCCCCTCGACCTCGTTCAGCTTCGCCCGTACGGTGTCGCGCTGCCGCTTCTTGCGCGCGGTCAGCGCCTGTTGCCTGTTGAGCGCCGCGCGGGACTTGACGGCCAGCGCGTCGGCGCGTTTCGCGGCGACGGTCAGCCGGTCCACGGTCGCCGCCCGCCCGGCGGCGGCCCGTTCGATGACATGGCTCTGGTCCAGGGCGTGCACGGGGTCACGGGCCAGCAGGAGATGCAGATAGGCGGAGAATTCGGACTGCCCCTGATACTGCTCACGGGCCAGCCGGCCCGCGTCCCCGCGGCCGCGGTCGAGGGCGAGCCGGGCCTTGCTCAGGTCGGAGTTCAGCTTCCTGGTCTCCGCGGTGCGCTTCTTCAGCTGCTCCTCGGTGCCGTTGTAGGACTCGGTGGCTTCCTCGGCCTGCTGGTAGAGCCTCCGCAGTTCCGTCAGCAGCTCGGCGATGCCTCTGGGTTCCCCGGCGCCGGGGTCGGGGCCCTGGTCGGCCTCCGCGTCGGCGCCCACGTCGGTCTCCTCGTCGGTGCCGGCGTCGGCGTCCACCTCCGTGCCGGTCTCCGTGCCGGTCTCCGTGCCGGGCTCCGTACCCGGATCGTCGGGAGAGGCGGGCGGGACGGGCGAGGAGGGCACGGCGACGGCGGGGGACGCCAGCATGACCGCGGCCAGCGCCGCCGCCGTGCAGACCGCGCGCGGGATCCTGCCTGACACGACACCACCTCCGGTGACGGATTCGGAGCTCTGAACGGGCTCCGGACGAGTGAGCGAATCTGTTTCATCCGGTCACTCGGTGTCGGACGATGCAAGCACCGCGCGGCGTGGCGGCCGGCGGATCCCCCGGAAGGCGGTGCGGGGGAATCCGCCGACGGCGCGTCAGGCCACCGTGAAGGCGTAGAAGGCCCGGTCCCGCTGGACGACGACGGTCCTTCTGGTGGTCAGGGTCCGGTACGGGGCGGTCACCGCGGCCCCCTTCGGGTCCTGCACACCGATGTCCTGGAACTTCCACAGCCGTCGCCCGTCGGCCGCGGCGAACGCGGTCACCTGGGAGGCGTCGGCGGCGATCAGGGTCTTCTCACTGGAGCTGAGGGTGATCGCCGGGGCACTGCCGCCGAGCGGCACCTCCGTCGAACGCCGCCACACGAGCCGGCCGGTCCCGCGCTGCACCGCGCCGACCTCCTGCGTGCGGTTGGTGGTGTGGAGCAGCGGCCCGGCCACCACGGGCGTGCCGTAGACGGAACCCGTACCGCCGTTCAGCCGCCACAGCGGCCTGGCGGTGTCCGCCTCGAACGCCTGGAGGTCCGCGCCGACCGCGCCGTACAGCCGCCCGTCCTCGTCGCCCTGGACCCCCGCCGCCGGGGCGAGGATGCCGTACTGCTTCACCCACAGCAGCTTGCCGGTCTTCTGGTCGAACGCGCGGATGGAGCCCTTCCCCTTGGCGGCGCCGACCTCGGCGGGCGTCAGGGTCACCGCGTCCTGGCGTACGAGGAGGTCGGCGGAGCGCTCCGCGATCAGCCGGTAGACGGGGGTGCCCGGGGCCCGGCCGGCCGGGACGGCGGTGCGCCACAGCTCCTGGCGCCGCACGATGTCGTAGGCGAAGAAGTAGGCCTGGACGACCTGCTTGTCCTTGCCCGGCTTCTTGCCCTTCTTCGGCTTGGGGGCCTTCACGGTGACCGTGGTGGAGCCGGTGAACCAGACGACGGACCCGGACTGCCCGGTGATCGCGCCCATCCTCAGGTTCGGCAGGCCCGTGAACTGGTCCGCGTACCGCAGCCGGTGCTTGACCGCACCGTCCCGGGGCGACAGCCAGAGGAACTCGGTCGGGCTCGCCACGAAGCAGAGATCCGCACCCGCCGCCAGGGCGGCCTGCCCCTTGGCCGCGTCCGCGCGCTGCCAGACCCGCTTCCCGGTGCGCAGGTCGATGGCGCTCGCCTGGCTCTCGCTCGTCAGCACCAGCAGCTTGTCCCGCCACACGGCGGTCGTGAGCGGTGACGACTCGGAGGCCGGGTGCGCATAGGTCCACCGCGGCTCCGGGGCCTGCCCCGGGAGGGTGCGGCGACGGTCCGGGGCGGGCTTGTCGTCGTCGGCCGCCGCGCTGTCGTCGGACCCCAGAAGTCCCACGGCGCTCCCGCCGACGATCAGTCCGCCGGCCGCGGCGGCAGCGGTGATGAGCAGGGCCCGGCGGCTCGCGGTGGGGGACGGTGCCGGAGCCGGGGGCGGCAGCGGGAGCGACACCATCGGTGTGGCGGCGGGCGCGGGGACCCCCGGGAGGGCGGCCGGGGCGTAGGGAGCGGGGCCGCCCGGGGTGCGCGGGTACGGCGTGCCGGGGGCGGGGGCCTCGGGGGCCTCGGGGGACGAGAGGGCCTCGGGGGCCGCGGGGGCCGCGGGGGCCGCGGGGGCCGCGGGCGGCACCGGGCCGCCGGACGGCTGAGGGGCGGCCGGAAGCGCGGCGGCGGGAGCTGCCGGAGCGGCGGCCGAGGACGCGGTCAGCTCGCGGGGGACGGCGAGCTGGGTCGTCGGGTGGTCGGTCCGCGCGGTGCCCGGCACGGTACCGAGGTAGCGGGTGGTCCCCCCGCTCTCCTTCCCGGCCCCGGGGGCGCCGGCCGGCCCGCCGCCGGGCGCGAGCGGCGCCGCGTCGACGGGGGCGTCCCGGGGCCCGTCCGAGCTCGCCTCCGCGCCCGCGTTCCCCTCCGCGCCCACCGCCTCCGCGTCGAGCGGTGTCTCCAGCGCCCGGACCCGCGCCTCCTGGTCGGCCACCGCCGCCACCAGCCGCTCGGGGAGCCAGCCGCCCCTGGCGAGCCCGGCCGCCCCCTCCAGCGCCAGCTCCGCGGCGACCGAACCGGCGCTCGGCCGCAGGGCGGGGTCCTTCGCGAGGCAGCCGGCGATCAGTTCCCGCAACGCGTCGGGTACGGAGTCCAGTTCGGGTTCCGCGTGCGCGATCCGCCCGGCCGCCTCCTCGGGCGGACCGTCGGTGAAGGGGGTCGTGCCGGTGGCCGCGTACGCCAGCAGCAGCCCCAGGACGAAGAGGTCGGAGGGTGCGCCCGCCTCCACGCCCTCGACCTGTTCGGGCGTGAGATACCCCAGCCGGACCGAGAGCTGCTCGCCCCTCGCCTCGGCGGACGCCGCAGCGCCCAGCGGGCCGAACGCGGTGAGCCGGGGCCCGTCCTCGGCCAGCAGCACCGTCCCGGGCGCGAGCCCCTGGAGCACCGTCCCGGTGGCGTGCACCCGGGAGAGGATCTCGGCGATGCCCGCGCCCAGTATCCGCACCGCGCGTTCGGGCAGCGGTCCGCCGAGGCCGATCGCGTCGGCGAGCGTCAGCGCGGGAACGTAACCCGCCGCCGTCCACAGGGCGTTGGGTGCCTCGGCCGTAATGCCGGAGTCGTCGTCCGGGGTCACCCGGGTGTCCAGCGGTGGCGTCACCCAGCCGCCCGCCAGACGTTCGGCCGTGCGCGCCTCCGACTGGAAACGGCGCCGGAACGCCGGGACCGCGGCGAGTGCGGGCCGCGCCGCGGTGATCACGACCGGCTCGCCGTCAGCACTCTCCCGGGCCAGGTACTGCACGGCGGCGGCACCCTCGCGGAAGCGGGCCAGCACGGTGTACCGGCCCAAATGGCGTGGATCGTCCTGACGCAGCGCCTCCATGGCGCACCCCCCTCGTGACCGTCCCTCGGCACCTGACCGTCGATCTTAGGGCCTGCCCCGCGCCGGACCGCCCGCGCCGCTCAGCCGCCGCTCCGGGGCTTCGTCCAGGGCCACTTGGGAGTGCGGGACCCGCGGCCCTCGGGGGCGTACTCGTACACCCAGCCACGCTGGATGCCGAGCCGCTTCGAGTACCCGGCCGGGACCCGGCGGTACGCGTACACGGTCGGCGGCCCGCCGTCGGCGTCCGGTACCGGGACCTCGTACCACTTGGGGGGATGGCCGGTCGGGCCCAGAAGGACGGGCAGCACCCTGCCGTCCAGGGGGCCGCCGGTGAAGGGGGTGTTCTCGCTTCTCACCCGCTCAGTCTGACGCAACGGGTCCCGGCAGCAGATGCGCCGCCCCACCGACGGCCGGGATCACCAGCCCCGCCAGCCGTCCGGCCGGTCCCTCGGCGGTCTCCAGGGCCAGGAGTTCGGCCATCGCGGACGCGGTCTCCCGGTCCGTCGCCGCGGTCGCCGCGAGCAGCGCGATCAGATGGTCGACCAGCCAGCCGCGCAGTTCGGCCGCCGGGGGCTGCTTCTCCTCGTCGAGCCAGATCAGGGAAGCGGCCTCGACGGCGGCGATCCAGGTGCGCACCATCATCCGCAGCCGGGGCCCCGCGGGGCGCTGTCCGGGGTCCTCGCCCCGGCCGAGGTGCAGCAGGATCTGCTCGGCCGCCGCCCGTCGTACGCCGTCGACGATCGCCGTCGTACGGGAGGTCTCGGCGACGCTGCCGCCCTGGAGCAGGGCGCTGAACCCCGCGTCGTGCTCGTCGACGAAGCCGAGATAGCGGTCCAGGACCCTGCTCACCCGCTCGGTGGGCGGGCCCACCGCGGGTTCCGTGAAGCAGAGCTTCAGCTCGTCCGCGGCGGACCGGAGGGCCGCCTCGTACAACTGCTGGCGCCCGCCGGGGAAGTAGCGGTAGACGAGTGGCCGGGAGACACCGGCGACCGCCGCCACCTCGTCCAGCGAGACCTCGTCGGGTGCCCGGTGCGCGAAGAGGCTGAGCGCCGCGCCCAGGAGCTGCGTGCGGCGCTCCTCGACGCTGAGCCTGCGGTACGCACGGGGCGGCGGGGCCGCGGCGGTGGAGGTCATGGCCCGAAGCCTAACGGCCCCGTCCCGGCCGGGACGGGGGCTCAAGCCAGCAGGCCGGAGCGCTTCCACAGCCGGCGGCCGACCCCGTTCAGGACGCCGATGTCGTCGAAGAAGTCCGTCAGCCGCTTCGCGCCCGACTGCATGACCTCCGTGCGGTGGCCGCTCGCCTTCACCTGGGCGACGGCCTCGCGGCGGTCCAGGCCGACGTTGTCGTACACCTGCGGGTTGATGAAGCAGATGGAGAAGACCCGGGCGGCCTCCCCGCAGCTGACCCGGGTGAGTTCACGCTCCCAGCGCGGGGCCGTCACCATCTGGCGGCGCAGCTCCTCGCGGGCGTACCGGACGTGCCGGGCCTCCTCGACCACATGGATACGGGTCACCCCGCGCACCAGGGTCTGGACCCGCTCGTCCGGGAAGGTCAGCCGCTGCATCCAGTCGAGGATCTCCTCGCCGAGCAGGGTGGCGGCGAACGAACCGGGCGTGGTGGACACCGTCTTCAGGACCCGCGCCAGATTGTGGTAGACCCGCGGGACCGGGTAGGTGGGCGCGCCGCCCCAGTCGATCATGCGGCCGAACATGATGGAGTGCCGGCACTCGTCCGCGATCTCGGTGAGCGCGTAACGGACGTGGTTGCTGGTCACCGGCTTGTCATAGACGTGCCGGACCAGCAGCTGCATGAGGATGATCTCGAACCAGATGCCGAGCGAGGAGAGCGCGGCCGCCTCGTGCCGGGCCAGGTCCATCCGCTGCTCCTCGGACATCCTGTCCCACAGCGGGGTGTCGTAGAGCGAGACCAGCTCCGGCGGCCAGAACCACTTGCCCTCCTCGACGGCGGAGTCCCAGTCGAGTTCGGTCTCGGGATCGAAGGAGTGCTTGGCGGAGGATTCGAGCAGCCGCACGGCTATCTGCTCGCGGTCGCGGAGCGGGCCCAGAGCGTCGCGGAGCACCCGCGCCTCGCGGTCGGTCACGGTCGTCATGGCGGGGGCACCTCACAGATGGGTTACCGGCGGTCACTTCTTATGAGACTGCCTGTCAGCAAGGCAGTCAATCCCTTGTGCGCGACTTGTTGACCCGGCGTCTACCAACGTGTGAACCTGCCGGGGGAACAGTCGGTGAACGTACCCCCGGGGTAGTCAACTGACGCCGGAGCCACGGAACTTATCGAGTCAAGCGAGGCGAAGGAGCCGTCCGTGTCGACACACGACCTCTACACCACCGCCCCCGAAGAGCCGCTGTGGCAGGTCCCCGCCGCGGGGGCCGCCCGGTTCAGCTGGGACTACGACGACGGCCGTGAGCGCCTTCTCGCCCTCTACCAGAAGGGCAAGGACAAGCAGTGGGACGGCAACAAGCGGATCGACTGGTCCCAGGAGGTCGATCCCGCCGATCCGCTGGGCACCCCGGACGAGGCCCTCACGCTGTACGGCACCCCGCACTGGGCGAAGATGACCGACCGGGACCGCGGTGAGCTGCGCAAGCACTACACCTCCTGGCAGTTCAGCCAGTTCCTGCACGGCGAGCAGGGCGCGATGATCTGCGCGGCGCGGATCGTGGAGTCCGTGCCCGACCTGGACGCCAAGTTCTACTCCGCCACCCAGACCATGGACGAGGCCCGGCACGCGGAGATATACGGCCGGTTCCTGCACGAGAAGATCGGGATGCTCTACCCGGTCAACAACAGCCTCCAGGGCCTCCTCGGCGACACCCTGCGCGACTCCCGCTGGGACATGCCCTATCTCGGCATGCAGGTCCTCATAGAGGGGCTGGCCCTCGCCGCGTTCGGGATGATCCGCGACACCACGACCAAGCCGCTGCCCAAGCAGATCCTCGCGTACGTCATGCAGGACGAGGCCCGGCACGTCGCGTTCGGGCGGATGGCGCTGCGCGACTACTACAAGCAGCTGAGCGACGCCGAACTGCGCGAGCGCGAGGACTTCGTCATCGAGGGCTGCTACCTGATGCGCGACCGGCTCAGCGGTGTCGAGGTCCTGGAGAACTTCGGCATAGGCACGCAGGAGGCCAAGGAGCTGTCCGAACACTCCGAGTACCTCCAGCTCTTCCGCAAGCTGCTGTTCAGCCGGATAGTGCCGTGCGTCAAGGACATCGGGCTGTGGGGCCCCAGGCTCCAGAAGGCGTACGTCGACATGGGCGTCCTCGAACTCGGCGACTCCAGCCTGGATCTCCTCATGGCCCAGGACGAGGAGATCGCCGAACAGCTGGACCGGGACCGCTTCGCGGTGGAGGAGCGGGCCAGGGTCGCCGAGGTCGCGGACGCGATAGCGCAGGGCGGCGTCCTGTCAGGAGCCTCCGGCGACTGAGCCGGTGAACGCGGCCACCTCCACCGTCCGCCCCGGCGACGGCGCCGGGTGGCCGCTACGGACTCGGCGGACTCGGAGGCGACGGCGGGGGCGCGGGCTGTGCGGTCGCGGGCTGTGCGGGGTCGCGGATCCGGACAGCGCCGGTGTGCCTTCCGGGTTCTCCCGCAGGGATTCCCGGCCCGTTCGTCGGCCGGTTGCTCCACCGCTTCGTCCGCCGGTTGCTCTCGACCTGATACCGATCAGGTACCTGTCGAAATTCCGTTCGCAAACGTGACGTAACTTGAACGCATGACCACGCCGCCTCAGCCGCCGCAGGGCCCGTACGGGCCGCCCCAGCCTCAGCAGAATCCGTACGGCCAGCCGGCCGCCCCCGGGCCCTACCCGCAACAGCAGCAGCCCTACGGCTACCCGCAGGCGCCCCCGCCCCAGCCCCAGCAGGGCGGTTGGGGCCAGCCGGGCATACCCGGCGGCCAGCCCCAGATGCCCGGTCAGCCCCCGGTGCCCGGCCAGCCCCAGATGGGCGGATGGCCGCCGCAGGGCCCGCAGCCGCCGCGCAGGAAGCGCACGGGTCTGATCGTGGGGATCGTGGCCGGTGCGGTCGTGGCCGCCGGCGGGGTCGCCTTCGGCGTCTCCCAGCTGGCCGACAAGGGCGCCGACGCCGTGTTCCCGGAGGCCGAGTACCGGCTCGTCGTGTCCAAGAAGCTGCTGGACGAGGAATTCACCCTGGCCAACGACATGTCGAAGACCGAGGGCAAGGAGATCGAGGACACGCCCGACCCCAGCGTCCGGGACGGCAAGGCGGTCATCGCGCAGTACACCGCCGACGGCGGCAGCGCCCTCGTGCTCTCCGGGATGTACGGGCGGCTCGCCAGCCCCGACTTCATGCGCGGCAAGATCATGGAGGGAGCGGCGGAGGCGGACGGCGCGACGCTCGTCGTACCCGCGAAGAAGGTCACCCCCGAGGGGTACGACACCACGATCGAGTGCCAGGTCGTGCAGTCGAAGGAGAGCGGCGGCATCGCCAACATCCCGATGTGCGCCTGGGGCGACGACAACACCGCGGCGATGGTCGCGGTGATCCGGCCCGAGAACGTGCTGAAGGACGCCAAGTCCATCGACCTGGAGCAGGCCGCCGAGGAGACCGCCAAGGTCCGCGACGAGACGCGCAAGCCGCTCGGCTGATCAGGGGCCTGCGGCGGGTGCCCCGGGCCCGTCGGTCCGCGGCCTGCGGCCGGGCGCGGGGACGGCCGCAGGCCTCTTCCTCCGGCTCATGGCCGCAGGGGAGGAAGGACGACCTCCATCGCGCGGGCCGCGCCCAGCAGTTCCGTGTCCGCTCCCCGGTCCGCCACCAGTTGGAGTCCCACCGGGCAGCCGTCCGGGGTGAATCCGGCGGGCAGGCTCGCCGCCGGATGGCCGCTCAGATTGAACGCCCAGGTCAGCGCCGTGGAGTAGAGGTCGCCCGGCCCCTCGTGCCCGTGCGGCCGGTTCGGGGTGGCCGGGGTCAGCAGCAATGGCGTACGGGCGAGGAGCACGGCCAGTCTGCGGTCGTTCTCGCGCCGGACGGCCAGGGCGTCCGCCGCGGCGCGGAGATCCGCCGGGCCCCGCGCCGCACCGGTCGCTCCGCCCCGTATCGCGATCCACGCCGAAGCCGGGTCGAGCAGGGCGCAGCCACCGTCCAGCAGCCGCACCACTCCGGCGGAGACGAGCCGGTCCACCGCACCCCGGACGACCTCCGCGACCTCCGGGTCCACGTCCGCGTACCCGAGATCGGGGCTGTAGACGGCGGTCAGCGGCAGCTCGGGGGGCGCGGGGGGCGTGGGCGCCGCGGGCCGCGCGCCGTCGTCGAGCACATGGCGCAGATACCGTTCCGCCCCGGCCGCCGACCGGGCGAGCACCCCCGCCGCCGCCAGTCCGGAACGGTCGGGCGAGGGGAGCAGCCCGTTCGTCGTCTTCAGCCCGAAGACCCCGCACCAGGCCGCCGGGATGCGCACCGACCCCGCCCCGTCGCTGCCCGTCGCCAGCTCCACCAGGTCCGCCGCGACCGCGACCGCCGAACCGGCCGAGGATCCGCCCGGGGTGCGGTCGGCCCGCCACGGGTTGACCGTGCGTCCGTACCGGCCCTGCCCCCAGGTCCGCCAGACCGTGCCGGGGCCCGGCACGGAGGTCGAGCCGACCGGGACACCGCCCGCCGCGATCAGCCGGCGGGCCGCGTACGAGCGGAGACCGGCCGGCCCCTTCACCGCGAACGGCAGCCCGGCCAGGGGGAGCCGGCGGGCCTCCGGTTCGCGGGCGAGCGCCTCCTCGTGCCAGACCTCGGTGAACGCGCACAGGCGGGGGTCCAGCCGGTCGATCCGCTCCAGCGCCCGCGCCACCGCCGATACATGAGTCATGGGGCGAGTGTCCCGGGCCGCCCGTCCGGCCGTCGAGCGCCTTTCGCCCCGGCCGGGCGACCGGCACGGATCGCCCCGCCGGGCCCGCCCGGATCACGGAGCCGCCCGCCCCTCACCCGTCGAGTGCCGCCTCCATCACGGCCCGTGCGATGGGCGCGGCGCTGCCGCCGCCGCTGATGTCCGCCCGGTCGGCGGAGGCGTCCTCGACGACCACCGCGACCGCGACCGCCGGACGTCCCGAGTCCGGAGCCTGCGCCCAGGAGATGAACCAGGCGTACGGCGTACCGGAGTTGTCGATGCCGTGCTGCGCGGTGCCGGTCTTGCCGCCGACCCGTACCCCGTCGATCGCCGCGTTCGAGCCGGTGCCGTTCTCCACCACGTCGACCATCATCCGCTGGAGCTGCACGGCCGTCGACGGGTTCATGGCCTGGTGGTACGAGCGTGAGCCCTGCTGCCGGACGGTGTCGCCGTCATGGGTGGTCGTACGGTCCACGAGATGCGGGTACCTCAGGTCGCCGCCGTTCGCCACGGCGGAGGCGACCATCGCCATCTGGAGCGGGGTCGCGGTCGTGTCGAACTGCCCGATCGAGGACAGCGCCAGCTGGTCGTCGCTCATGTCCGTGTCGAAGTTGCTCTTCGCGACCCCGGACGGGATCCGCAGGCCGTCGTCATTGAAGCCGAACCTGCCCACCGCCTCCAGCATCCCGTCGAGCCCCACTTCGACCCCCAGGTGTGCCATGACGGTGTTGCAGGAGACCCGGATCGCCTCGGCCAGCGACGCCTCGGCGCAGCCGCGCGCCTCGTCGGGCAGGGTGGTCGTGGTGCCGGGCAGGACGTACGGCGAGGGGGTGTCGGTGGCGGCGTCCGGGTCGGTCACCACCCGGGCGTCCAGCGCCGCCGCGGCCGTCACGATCTTGAACGTGGAGCCCGGCGGATAGGTCTGCCGGATGGCCCGGTTGAGCATCGGCCGGCTCTTGGCGGCGTTCAGCCGCGCCCAGGCGTCGGTCACCTCGGCCCCGGTGCCCGACAGCCGCTCGGGGTCGTACGAAGGCGTCGAGACCAGCGCCAGGATGCGGCCGGTCGAGGGCTCGACGGCGGCGACGGCGCCCCGCCGGCCGCTCAGCCCCTCGTACGCGGCGCGTTGTATCGAGTCCTTGATGGTGGTGACGACATCGCCGCCCGGCTGCCGGCTGCGGGTGATCTCGTTCCACAGGGGGAGCGGGGCGAGCAGCGAGTCGGTGCCGGACAGAATGCCGTCCTCGGCGTTCTCCAGGAGGGTGGTGCCGTACGTCTGCGAGGCGTAGCCGGTGACCGGTGCGTACAGGGGGCCGTGCAGGTAGGTGCGTTCGTACGCGAGCTGTTCGCCGGTGTCCTCGGAGCCGGTGACGGCCCGCGCGCCGACCAGGATGTTGCCGCGCGGCTGGTCGTAACGGTCGATGGTGGTGCGGCGGTTGGCGGGGTTGTCGTTCAGCTCGTCGGCCTCGAAGACCTGGACCCGGGCGGCGTTCAGCAGGAGCGCCACGAGCAGCAGCAGACAGAAGGCGGCGGCCCGCCGGATGTAGCGGATCACCGTTCGTCCTCCAGGATCGGGGCGATGACTCCGGTCTCGACCTGACCGGGGCGGGGTCTGCGGGCCAGGTCGCTGACCCGGATCAGCAGCGCGACGATGATCCAGTTGGTGACGACGGACGAACCGCCCTGGGCCAGGAACGGCATGGCCATGCCGGTCAGCGGGATCAGCCCCATCACCCCGCCCGCGATCACGAAGACCTGAAGGGCGAGGATCGAGGCGAGCCCGATGGAGAGCAGCCGCCCGAACGGGTCGCGCAGCGCGAGTCCGGCCCGGTAGCCCCGGGCGACGAGCAGGGCGTACAGCAGGAAGACGGCGGTCAGCCCGGTCAGGCCCAGTTCCTCGCCCGCGGTGGCCAGGATGAAGTCGGACTTGGCGGCGAAGCCGATCAGGATGGAGTGGCCGAGCCCCAGTCCGGTACCGAGCATGCCGCCCGCCGCGAAGGCGAACAGCGACTGGGCGAGCTGGTTGGGCCCCTGGCCGGCGTCGATCGAGGCGAACGGGTCGAGCCAGTCCTGCACCCGGCTGTGCACATGCGGTTCGAAGGAGCCGACGACGAAGGCGCCGACCGCGGCGAGCAGCAGTCCGACGGCGATCCAGCCGGTCCGGCCGGTCGCCACGTACAGCATGATGACGAACAGTCCGAAGAAGAGGAGTGAGGTGCCGAGGTCGCGCTCCAGCACCAGGACCCCGACGCTGAGCAGCCAGATCGCCACGATGGGGCCGAGCACCCGGCCGGTGGGCAGCTGGAGCTTCCAGATCCTGCGGCCGGTGTACGCCAGCGCGTTGCGGTTGGCGGCGAGGTAGGCGGCGAAGAACACCGCGAGCAGGATCTTGGCGAACTCGCCCGGCTGGAAGGAGAGTCCGCCGATCCTGATCCAGATTTTGGCCCCGTTCACGGCGGGGAAGAAGATCGGCACGATCATCAGCACCAGTGCGGTGGCGACCGAGAGGTACGCGTAGCGCTGGAGCACCCGGTGGTCGCGCAGGAGGACCACGACGGCGATGAACAGCGCGACCCCGAGCGTGGACCAGATCAGCTGCGTCGGCGCCGCCTGGTCCCTGGGGGTCTCCAGGTCGAGCCGGTAGATCAGCACCAGGCCCAGACCGTTGAGCAGGACGGCGATCGGCAGCACCAGCGGATCGGCGTACGGGGCACGTAAACGGACCGCGAGATGGGCCAGCAGCGCGAGCAGACCGAGCCCGGCGCCGTACCCGGCGACATCGGGGGGTACCGCGCCGTTCCTGGCGAGGCCCACGGCGGCGTAGCCGAAGACGGAGATGAGGACGGCCCCGACGAGGAGCGAGAGCTCCACCCCGCGCCGCTTGGGCAGGCGTAGTTCGGGCGGGGGAGCGTCCGCCGTCGTTGCGGTCATGCCACGCAACGTAGCAAGAGGTGTGCGGTATTTCCCTTATGTGGTGAACTTCGCGGACGCGGCCCGGGGGAGCGGAGGGAGCACGGAGGGAGCGCGGGGGAAGGGGCCCGGGGCAGGGGGGAAGGTTGAGGCCGGGGTGCGCGGTGGGAGCGGCGGGTGCGGGGCCGGGCTGTGTCGCCCCAGGGTGTGTGTCGAAAGTCCCGCCTGGCTCGCGACGCCCGGCACGCACGCTCGCCGCGTTGTCGGCGTTGTCCGCGTTGTCGGAGTGTTCTCGTACGTCCAGTACGAGGACACTCCTCCGCCTTGCGATCGCACGCACCGGACGCCGTGAGCCCCGCCCTTCGGGCGGACGGCGCTACTTTCGACACACGCCCTAGGATCGGCGCCCGTCGGATCCCGGGGCCGGACCGGATGCTTCCGGTTCCGCCTCCTCGTCGTACGCCACGTACTCCGGCAGCGTCAGCCGCGCCACCGCCCCGCCGTCCTCCGCGTTGGCGAAGACCAGTTCCGCGCCGATGACCCGTGCCTGGCCCACGGCGATGGTCAGCCCGAGCCCGTGGCCCTTCCCGCCGCCGTCCGTCCGGAACCGCTGAGGCCCGGTCTCCAGCAGATACGCGGGGAACCCGGCGCCGTGGTCCCGTACGGTCACCACCGGTCCTTCGACGGTCACGACCACCGGTGGGGCGCCGTGCCGGTGCGCGTTGGCGACCAGATTGCCGATCACCCGCTCCAGCCGCCGCCGGTCCGTCTCCACCCGGGCCGCACCGGTGATCCTGACCCCGGTGTCCGTGCCGGACGCCCGCACCACTCGTTCCACGACCGGCGCCAGCTCGTGGATCGCGGGATCGGTCTGCTCGGTCCGGGCGTCGAGCCGGGAGATCTCCAGCAGGTCCTCGGTCAGCGCCCGCATCGCCCGGACCCGGTCCTGGACCAGTTCGGCCGGGCGGCCGGGCGGCAGCAGCTCGGCGGCGGCCGACAGCCCGGTCAGCGGGGTGCGCAGCTCGTGCGCCACATCGGCGGTGAACCGCTGCTCGGTCTGCAGCTTGCGCTGGAGCGTGGAGGCCATGGTGTCCAGCGCCCCGGCGACGATCGCCACTTCGTCCTGGGCGCGCGCCGGGCGTGCGGTACGGGGGTCCTCGACCCGGGCGTCGAGGTCGCCCGCGCTGATCCGGCGGGCCACCCGGGCGCTCTGGTGCAGCCGCCGGGTGACCCGGCTGACGGCGAACAGGCCGACCAGCAGCGTGGCGGCGATGGCCAGCAGCGAGGAGCCGACGATCGCCCGGTCGAGGCCGCTGATCGTACGTGCGCTCTGGCTGTAGTCGATCCAGGTGGCCAGGGCCCGGCCGTCCGCCGGACCCGCCGCCCACATGGCCGGGGCGCCCGCGTCGTCGGTGACCAGCGTGCCCTGCTCGCCGCCCACGGCCAGGGCACGCAGCGAGGCGGGCAGACCGGCCGGATCGATCCCGGAGCCCCGGGGGAGCGGCTCACCGGCCTCGTACGCCCTGGTGACCTCCTCCAGCCGGTCCAGGGCCTTCTCCCGGGCGTGGCCGACCGTCTGACGGGTCACCGCCGTGTGCACGAGGACGCCGAGCAGGGCGGCGAGGGTGCAGCACATCACGGTGAGGAAGACCGCGGACTTCCAGGCCAGGGTCGCGGTCCAGGCGGGGGCGCGAAGTCCGCGCCGTCTCATCGCTGCCCCGCCGCGATACCAGGGGCGGGGGCGGACGGAGAACCCGACAGGAAAGCGGCCGGGGGCGCGGGCGGGGTGGCCGACGGGGAAGCGGGCGGAGCGGCCGACGGGGACGGCGAAGCGGACGGAGCGGCGGAAGGGAGGACGGAGGGCGGGGGAGCCGGGATCCGCTGCCGCGGCATGCGCAGGATCTCGTCCCGGGCGGGCAGCATGGCGTGCTGCCGCTCGTCCCAGGTCCAGGCCGTGCGGTACTCGTACCCGGTGATCGCCGAGGGCGCCCGCATGATGAGGTCCCGGCCCGCGATCTGCACGCTGATCACCGCGTCCGAGGTGGACATGATCCGGGTCAGCCCGCCCCGGTCGGGCATGTAGACCCGAACGGCGAGCTGACGGTCGGGCAGCGTGATGCCCAGCACGAGTTCGTCCCTGCCGTCACCGGTCAGATCGCGGAAGTACGGGGCGAGGACGGGGCAGGTGGCGGGCTTCGCGGGGCAGTCGGCCAACTGCGCGACGGTCTTCGCGGGGAGCTCGTCGGTACCGCTGTCCCGGTCGGGCCGGGCCTTCAGCCCGGCCCGCACCACGGCCACCGGGTCCAGCGCCCGCACATCGCCGCCGGGGACCCTGATACCGGGGATACGGGCGGTCTCACCCTCCCCGTAGTCGTACGGGGCGGCGGAGGCGGCGGGCAGATCCGGCCAGAGCCGGGAAGGCTCGACGGCGGACGGCGTGCGCCCGGCGCTCACCAGCCCCCCGGCGGAGCCGCAGCCGGTGAGCAGCGCGAGCGCGGCGCCGGCCGTCGCGGCGGCGCGGGCCGCCGCCGGAGCACGGCGCGTGCCCACGGGAGCTCGTTGCGGGCGCACGGCTCGGCCTCCTCTTCGACGGCAGGGGCCTACACCCTAATCGGAAGCGAGCGCGTAACGCCTGTTTGGTGCCGCTATGAGGTGCTGTGGGGCTGTCTGTCCGGGTGGCCTGCGTCGGTGCCGCCCGGCGGACGTCAGCGCTGGTACGGGTTCTGTCCGGGCGGCGCGTATCCCGGCTGCTGCGGAGCCTGGCCGTACGGGTTGCCGTCCGGTCCGGCGTGCTGCTGGGCGAGCAGCGCGTCCGCCTGCTCCTTCGGGATCTGCTGCTCCCCGCCGCAGAAGGTGCACTGCGTCGCGTACTTCGTCGAGAACGGGAACAGCGGCACGAAGAACAGCGTGAACTTCGTGACGCGCTTGCGCAGTGTGTGCGCGGCCGGATTGCCGCACCAGCCGCACACCATCGTCAGGATGGCCAGCTGGTACAGATAGCCCCGCGTACCGAAAATGATCATTCTGTGTTCCCTTTCCCCGTCTTCCCGTGGAGCGCCCGCCGGCACAGGGCCAGCAGCTTCTCGTCCTCGTACGTGTCGTGGCTGCCGTACCCGCCGTCCATGGCGTTGTGACGGCGTACGGAGGCGAGCTCGGCCCGCAGCACGTGCGCTGCCTGTGACCCTGCACCAGCGGGCCCCATCCGCGCCAGGGCTTCCGCCACCCGGACTCTGACGTGACGGTTCTTCTCCCACGCGGCAAGGAGTACGGGAACGCTCTCCGCGGCCCGTCCCGACACCTCCCAGAGGGCGATCGCGGCGTCCACCCGCAGCCACAGCTCGTCGTGCGCCAGGAGCGCGCGCAGCCGCGGCGCGACCACCGCCGCCCGCGGGCCGAGCCCGCCCAGCGCGGACGCCGCCGTGCGCCGGTCGTGCACATGCTCCGCCCGCAGCCCCTCGATCAGCACCGGAAGCACGGCGTCGGCGTCCCCGGCGACCGCCCACAGCGCCTCGGCCGCCTCCGTGGCCGCCGCCGTCCCCGGCCGCCGGATCAGGGCCCGCAGCTCCGGTACGGCGCACCGCGCCGCCGGTCCGAACGAGCCGAGCGCCCGCAGCGCCGCCGTACGCAGCCACTCGCCCCGGTACTCCGGCGCCCCGCGCAGCACCCGCAGCACCTCGGGCGCCGCTTCGCCCGCCCGCAGCCCGGTCAGCCCGGCCAGCAGCGGGCTCGCGCGGTCGTACGCCCCCTCGTCGAGGCTCACCTCCCCGAGCCTGCGCCGCAGCGCGCCCGCGAGCGGCGCGGCGGCGGCCCCGAGGTAGCCGATGGCGTACCCCACGTCGTGCGGCACCTCGGACTGCTCCAGCGCCGCCGCCAGCGCGGGCACGGCACGGGCGTCGCCGAGCCGGGCCAGCGCCTTCACGGTGGAGCCGAGCCCGGGGGGCCCGCTGGCCCACGCCTTGACCCAGGCACCGGGCTCGGCGGCCAGCCGGGCCGCGAGGGCGTCCGCGGCGGGGGCGGCCAGACCGAAGAGTTCCTCAAGGACGTGCGAGGCGGCGTCCGCCAGCCGGGGCTCCGGGTCCGCGAGCTGTTCGCCGATCAGCCGGACGAGGCCGTCGTACGAGCCGCGCCAGGCCCGTATCAGCCCGCCGCTCATCCGTACGGCGTCGATGCGCTGCCAGCGGTCGGGGCTGCGCAGCTGGTCGGCGAGCAGGGCGGTCCGGTCGTCCACCCGGTCGTCGAGCCCGACGTGCAGGGTGCGCAGCAGGTCGGCGGCCCAGGGGGTGCTGCGCCCGGAGCTCTCCTCGGCGTACAGGGCGCGCAGCTGACCCACCCTGGTCGGCCCCGCGCTCTGCTCCGCCACGGGTGCGCCGGCGCCCGTGCCGGTCTCGGATTCGGGCCCGGCCCCGGGCTCGGAGCCGGCTTCCGGTCCGGCATCGGGCCCGGCCTCCGCCGCGGCGTCGGCCTGCGGTGCCGTGCCGGCCTCCGGGTCGGGCGGGGTGGCGGGTGCGAGACCGGCTCCGGTCGCGGAGGCCGCCCCGACATCGGCCTTCTCCGGCTTCTCCGCCGGCTCGGCCCTTTCCGCCCGCTCCACCCTCTCCGGCTTCTCCGCCGTTCCGTTGCGGTACGTCCCCGTCGTGGAACGCAGCTCGCCCAGGAGCCCCGAGACCACCGGGACCACATCGCCGGGCAGCACATCCGGGGCGCACCGCGCCAGCTGGGCCAGCGCCGCGAGGCGCAGCCCCGGCGCGTACGCCTGTGCCGCCAGGAGGGTCAGCCAGTCCGCCACCCGGCCGGCCAGGGGGCGGTGCCGCAGGGCCACCCGCCCGGCCGCCTCGACGAGCGCCAGCCGTACCTCCTCGTCGGCCTCCACCGGCAGCCGCTCCCGCAGCAGCGCGAGTACCCGGACGGGGTGCCGGTGCAGCGTGGCGAGGGCCAGCGGGGCCGCGAGCCGTACCCCGGGGTCCTCGTCGGCGATCAGCTCGAAGAACACCCCGGCACCGGCGGTGACGGCCGCCGCCGCCATCGCGTAGTTCGCGGCGCCCTCGATCTCGTCCTCATCGATCTCGTCCTCGTCGTCCTCGTCCAGGTCGAAGCCGCCGATGCTGGTGAGCAGCTCGACCACGCTGCCCCGGTCCTGCACACCCGGGTCCACGGCGAGCTCGAACAGGAACGGAATGCACGCGAGCGTGCAGGCGTAGACATCGCCCTGGTGGTGAACGGCTCCGTACATCCCGTCGAGCGCCATCTCGCGCTCCGCCGGATCGGCCGAGGCGAGCCCCCGAAGAAGTCCGGGCACATCGTCGGCCGGTCCGTAGGCATGCTCCATCGAAGCCCAGTCGACCTCGTCGATCCCCGCGAACACGCCATCCCCTCCCCACGATTGCGGCAGCGTCCGAAAGCATGCGCCCTTCCGGCACATTCGTCCGGCGTATTCGACCGGCACAGCCTTCCGGCACACTCTTCCGTACGCCCCGAAGAAGCGTCTGGGCAGAGTGTGCACCACGGCCCGGACAATCCACCCTCCACTTGCGGCCTTTCCTCAGGCCGTGACCAGGTCATGACCGCTCCATGACCGGACCGCCGGGCGAACCCCTCCCCAACCGCTTCAGCGGCCCCCCTGTTCCCGGTACCCGGGCAGCGGACGTGCCGCTTCCGGATCGATCAGCGGGGCGAGCAGATCCCCGTACCGGTCCAGCCGCGCCGCCATGTCCCCGGCCAGGAACACCAGCTCACCGGGTGCCCGGCAGCCCTCGATCTCTTCCCAGGTGACGGGTGCGGAGACGGTGGGCTCCGCCCTCGCGCGGAGGGTGTAGGGCGTGGCGGTCGTCTTCGCGGCGGCGTTCTGACTGAAGTCGACAAATACCTTTCCCGGCCTCAGGGCGCGGGTCATCCGGTGCACGACCAGTTCCGGCAGGGCACTCGCGGCCTCCACTGCCAGCCCCTTCGCGTAGGCCGACACCTGGCCGGAAGGGGTGGGCTCCAGCGGCACGAGCAGATGCAGCCCCTTGGAACCGGATGTCTTGCCGTACGGGAGGAGGCCGTCGGAGGCCAGCCGTTCCCGCAGCCAGAGCGCCACCGCGCAGCACTCCACGATGCTCGCGGGAGCCCCGGGATCCAGATCGAGGACCAGCCGGTCGGCGATCCCCGGCGCGTCCGCGCGCCACTGCGGGGTGTGGAACTCCACCACCAGGTTCGCCGCCCACACCAGTGAGGACAGGTCCTGGACGAGTACCTGCCGGGCGCTTTGCCCCTCATGGCGGGGCACGGCGGCGGTACGCACCCAGGCGGGCGTACCGGGTGGCGGATTCTTGGTGAAGAAGAGCTGGCCGCCCGGCCCGTCCGGAAAGCGCAGGAAGGACACCGGCCGGTCGCGCAGATGCGGGAGCAGAGCCCCGGCCGCCGTGGCCGCGTAGTAGTGCAGCACCTCGCCCTTGGTGGTCCCGGTGGCCGGGTACAGCACCTTGTCGAGATTGCTGAGCGCCAGGCGCCGTCCCTCCACCTCGGTGATCGGCGTCATACGATAAGAATCACACGAAAACAGGTCTAGGTGATCTTTAAGGGTAAAAGGGGTGAACGGTGAGGTCCATATGGAACGGCGCGATCTCCTTCGGGCTGGTCAGCATCCCCATCAAGCTGGTGAACGCCACCGAGAGCCATTCGATCTCCTTCCGGCAGATCCACCTCGCCGACGGTGGCCGGATCCGGTACCGCAAGGTGTGCGAGCTGGACGAGGAGGAGGTGACGGCCGCCGAGATCGGCAAGGCGTACGAGGACGCCGACGGCTCGATGATCCCGATCACCGATGAGGACCTCGCCTCCCTTCCGCTGCCCACGGCCAAGACGATCGAGATCGTCGCCTTCGTGCCCGCCGAGGAGATCGACCCGCTCCAGATGGACGCGGCGTACTACCTCTCCGCCAACGGGGTCCCGGCCGCCAAGCCCTACACCCTGCTGCGCGAGGCCCTGAAGCGCAGCCGGAAGGTCGCCGTGGCCAAGTACGCGCTGCGCGGGCGCGAACGCCTCGGCATGCTGCGGGTGGTCGACGACGTGATCGCGATGCACGGCCTGCTGTGGCCCGACGAGATCCGCGCCCCGGACGGCGTGGCCCCGGAGACCGACGTCACGGTCCGTGACGCGGAACTCGACCTGGCGGACGCGCTGATGGCGACCCTCGGCGAGGTCGACATGGACACGCTCCACGACGACTACCGCGAGGCCGTCGAGGAGCTGATCGCCGCCAAGGCCTCCGGCGAGACGGTGGAACCGGCGGCGGCGGAATCCGGCGGAGGCAAGGTCATCGACCTGATCGCGGCCCTGGAGAACAGCGTCCGCGCGGCGAAGGAGTCCCGGGGCGAGGACGGCATGGCGGAGGTCCACCCCATCCGCGGGACGGCGGGGAAGACGGGCGGCAAGGCCGCGGCGAAGACCGCGGACAGAACCACCGGCAAGGCCAAAGCCGCACCCGCCGACAAGGCCGAGGACGAGCCCACCGGAAAGGCCACCGGCAAAACCACCGGCAGGGCGCCGCGGAAGACCACGCACCGCACCCCGACCGGCAAGACGGTGTCACGCTCGGGCGGCGGCACGTCCTCCTCCACCGCGAAGAAGGCCGCGCCCAAGGACACCGGGGCGAAGAAGTCCACGGCGGCGACGGCCAAGAAGACGGCCGCGCGGTCGTCGGCGAAGAAGACCACGGCGAAGAAGACGGCGTCCGGCGGCCGGAGCACGGCGAAGAAGACGGCCCGGTCCTCGTCCGGGAAGCGCGCCTCGGCCTGAACCCCCGGCCCCGGCCCCGGCTCCAGCCCCCGATCCCCGCCCCCGGCCCAGGGTGACCGCTGTCGTACCGCCCCCGTACGCTACGGCCCATGAGCGCAGAGGCCCCTTCGGAACGGGTGATCGACGGCCGCTTCACGCTGGTGGAGCGGCTCGGCAGCGGCGGTATGGGAATGGTCTGGCGGGCCCATGACCTCGCGCTGCACCGCGACGTCGCGCTCAAGGAGGTCCGCCCCCCGGACCCCACCCTGGCCGAGTACGACCCGGAGGCCGCCCGCACGCTGCGCTCCCGGGTCCTGCGCGAGGCCCGTGCGCTCGCCCGCCTCGACCATCCCAACGTGGTCACCGTCCACCACATCGTCGACCCCGGCGAGGACGGCTACCCATGGATCGTCATGGAACTGGTGCCCGGAGCGTCCCTCCACGAGCGCCTCGCCCAGGGGCCCATGGAGCCGGCCGAGGCCGCCGAACTCGGCCGCGGCATCCTCTCCGCCCTGCGCGCCGCCCACGCGGCGGGCATCCACCACCGCGACGTCAAGCCCGCCAACGTCCTGCTCCGCGCCGACGGGCGCCCGGTTCTCACCGACTTCGGCATCGCCGCGATCCGTGAGTCCACCAGCCTGACGATGACCGGCGCCCTCATCGGCTCACCCGACTACATCGCCCCCGAACGCATCCGGGGCACCGAGGGCGACCCGTCCTCCGACCTCTGGTCGCTCGGCATGCTGCTGTACGTCGCGGTGGAGGGCCACCATCCGCTGCGCAAGGCCACCACCCTCGCCACACTGGCGGCCGTGCTCGACGAGGAGGTGCCGCCGCCGGTCAGGGCGGGCGTGCTCACCCCCGTCCTGACCGCGCTGCTGACCAGGGACATTCCCGCCCGCCCGGACGCCGACGAGCTGGACAGGATGCTGGCGGCCGCGGCGGCCGGAACGTCCCCGGCCCCCTCGCCCACGCCGGCCCCCTCGCCCACGCCCGCGGCGCCGTCCGCCGCGGCTCCCGCCGCCCCGCCCACCCTTCCGCTGAGCCCGGCCGGCCGCACGCCGGGGCCGGGCTTCCACACCCCGTCGGGCACCCCCGCGGACCGCATACCGTCAGCGCCCGCCACCGGGCCCGCCCCGGCGGACGCCCCCGTCCCACCGGCCGCGCCACCCGTCCCGTTCGCCGTGACGGGCCCGCCGCGCAACCCCTACGCCCCGGGGCCGCCGACGCCGGCCGACCGCGAACGTCAGCGCAGGCTCCGCCGACGGTTCCGCGTGATCGCGGGCGCCGCCTCCGTCGCGACCACCGCGGTGGCGGGAGGCGTCCTGGTCTGGGTGCTGTCCATGCCCGACTCGCCCACCGACGGGGACGACGGCCGGCCGACAGCGGTCGCGAGCTCCTCGTCCGGCGCCCGGGGCACCATGCCCACCCCGAAGATGTCCACCGCGAAGGAGATCCCCGCCGAGCAGACCGATCTGCTGACCCCGAAGGGGGCGCGGGAGGCCATCAAGGGGCTGAAGCCGCTCATGGGCGGCACGAAGGTCACCGACTTCACCCTCTACGACGAGCACGCCTCGGCCAAGGCACCCCTCACGTCCAACTCCACGCTGTACGACCAGTTCACCTACCGGGACGGCGAGGCCGGCAACGACGGCATGGGCGGCACGCTCTCCTCCGGCGACACCGCCGTCGACCTGCTCTCCGTCGACTGGGACGCGCTGCCCGACCTGCTGCGCACGGCCGACAAGACCCTCAACATCCCCGCCCCGGACAGTCATTACGTCATCGTGGACCCGTCGTCCCCCTTCCACGACGACCAGCCGGTCCTGCGCGTCTATGTCTCCGACAAATACGGCGGCGCCTTCCTCACCGCGCACCTCGACGGACGGGTCATCGAGAAGAACCCGCGCCGCAAGGGCTGACGCGTCCGCCCCGTCAGCGGCGCGGAGCCGACGCGGGACCGAACGGATCGGGCAAGGTCGGAAGACCGAGCCCCAGCGGGTTCCGCTCGATGACATACGTGCAGCTCGTGTACGAATAACCGGGCTGGACGGTGGACCCCGAGGTGTAGCTGTCCACGGCCGCGGTCGCTCCCGAGCCGTGCTTGTACAGGAAGTGGTACGTGCCCGCGGGGAGTTGGAGCCGTGCCTTGGGGTACTTCTTCCCGCTCGCCCGGCAGGCCCGCGCCGACCCGGCGGAGGCGCTGTAGCGCTCGCAGCTTCCGCAGGCCTTGAGCTTGACGGTGCCCGTCACCGGGCCGGTGTAGAGCACCTCGACGGCGTTCGGCGCGTCATTGCTGATGACGAGCTCCATCCGGGCGCCGCCCGGCTTGCGGGACGGCGGCAGCCGCTTGCCGGCCGAGGGCCGGTCGTCGGCGATCTCCGCGGCGATGGCGATGTTCCGCGCCCGCTCCACCCGCTCGTCGTCCTTGTACGTACGGGTGAACCCGCTCAGCGTCTCCCGCGCATCGGTGAACTTCGCGTCCTCGAACTCGTCCACCCCGCAGGCGTACACCCCGTCCCGGACACCTCGGTCGGCGTCGGCGCCCAGCGCCGACACGCTCTTCTCCGGCAGCCCGGAGGCCGTGGCGCCGAGGCTGCGCAGCACCTCGGTGGCCGCGCACGGCTCGGCCCCCTTCAGCGCCGCCACCTGCGCCTTGATCCTTCCGGATATCGCCGGTCCCACCTGCTTCGCCGGCGCGGAACCGGGGAACGTACGCAGCAGCTCGCCCAGTTCGGTGCCGCCGCCGCCCACGTTTCCGAGCCTGGAGACACCGCACGCGTACAGCGACTCGGCGAGCGGCCCGTCGGGCCAGCGGGCCAGATCACCGAGCAGCTTCGCGTCGACGGAGCCGGGGAGCGTCCGCAGATACGTCAACGGCTCGACGGCCGGGCAGTACCGCTCGTCCCGGTACGGAGCGGAGACGGACTCGTAGTACGCTTTCAGCCGGGCCGGGACCAGCTTTCCGGCCCGTGAGCCGCCGTGCTCCTCACCCAGCTCGCGATAGACGGCGAGCGCCGACCGGTAGTCCGCCCGCGCGCTGCCGAACGGCAGCCTCGACGCCACCCGGACCGCCTCGTCCCCGGTCTCCAGCCGGTCGAGCAGCATCTGCTCGACGGCCTCGTCGCGCTCGGAGCCGTAGACCACGACGCCGCTCACCGGAACGGCCAGCAGCACCACACCCAGACCGGCCGCCAGCACCGGCCGCCAGGACCCGGCTACGGCCGAACGCCGGGCGGTCCGGGCTCCGTCCGCGACGGCGGCGGCCAGCACCACGAGGCAGCCGACGAGCACCCAGCCCGGCACCCCGTCAGGATCGGCGGGCAGCGCCGCCAGCAGCAGCGCCCCGGCCGCCGCCCAGCACAGCGCGGCCCGCGACCAGCTGCGCATCAGGACGTATCCGAGGCCGAGCCCGCTCAGGTTGAGCAGCCCGACAGCCACGGAACGCACGAGCGAACCGGGCGGCGGCGGCCCGATCGTGGGCGGCCGAAGAGGCGGCGGCGGAACGGACGACAGCACCTCGGGCTCCCGCCCCGGCCCGCCCGCCGGCCCGCTCTCGGCACCACCGCCGGGTCCGCCATCCGCTCCGCTGCCGGGTCCCATGAACCGATCGCCGGACTCCATTACGGTCCCCCCACCGTCGAGCCACACAAAGTCCCCGTGAATCTGCCCGGTTCCGTCACCCTTCACGCACGCTCCGGGCGCGATTCGCGCGCGGCTCCGCGGTCTCGGGCACGGCGGGCATGAGAAAGGCCCTCCAATCCGGCGTGATGCCTGATTGAAGGGCCTATTCGGCACTTCCTGCGAAGTGCCCCCGGCAGGATTCGAACCTGCGCACCCGGCTCCGGAGGCCGATGCTCTATCCCCTGAGCTACGGGGGCGTATCGCGGTGTTGCTCTGCGACGGGTGAAACACTACCAGCTTCCGCGGGGTGTCCGTGAACAGGTATTTCCGGTGCACGACGCGGGCACGACGCGGGTACGGGGCGTGCGTGAGACGCGCCCGCGTCGTGCGCGCGGCGTGCGAGACGCGCGCGACGTGCGGTTTCCGACCCGGCGCGGCACCGCGTGCGCTGTGTTCCGCCCGTCCCTACCGCGTGTTCCGGCCACGGCCGGGGGTCCGGTCGGCGGAGTGCTTCGCCACCCTTCCAGGGACGGAAGTGGTCAAAACCCGGACGCAGCCCCTCCGGCCGACCTACCCTCGAAACGTGTCAGGGGCGTACGGCCGCGTGCTTGTTGTCGACGACAACAAGGTCATCCGGCAGTTGATCAGGGTCAATCTCGAGCTGGAGGGCTTCGAGGTCGTGACCGCGGCTGATGGTGTCGAGTGTCTGGATCTGGTGCACCAGGTCTGCCCGGACGCGATCACGCTCGATGTCGCGATGCCCCGGCTCGACGGCCTGCGGACCGCCGCGCGGCTGCGGGCCGATCCCCGGACGAGTCATCTGCCCGTCGCGATCATCAGTGGCTGCACGCAGTACGAGGTGGACGCGGGGGTCTCGGCCGGCGTCGATGTCTTCCTGGCGAAGCCGTTCGAACCGAGCGAGCTGGTGCGGATCGTGCACCGGCTGGTGCGCCGGGAGGACCTGCCGCCGCTGGACGGGCGGCGAGGCGTGGGGCGGGCGGGGAGCGCCGCCGGCTGACCGGATGGCGAAACCGGGTCGCGAAGTGCCCCCCTGTCTCCCCTACGCTTGTCCCGTGACCCCCGCCGACCTCTCCCGGACCGTGCTGCACGCCGTGCGCCGCGCGGTCGACGAGGATGCGCTGCGCGCGCCCGTGCCCGCGCGCGTGCGGGTGGAGAGGACCCGGCCCGGCGGCAGCGGTGACTACGCCTGCGCCGTCGCGCTCCAGCTCGCCGGGCCCGCCGCGCTGCCGGCGCTGGAGGTCGCACGGATCCTGCGGGACCGGGTCGTCGCCGAGCCCGGGATCGGGCGGGTGGACATCACCGGGCCCGGGTTCCTGAGTTTCACCCTCGACGCCGGTACCGACGCCGCCGCTCGCCACGCCCTGGTGCACGAGGTGCTGGAGCGGGGGCCGCGGTACGGGCACGGCGACGCGCTCCGTGCGGAGGTGCTCCAGTTCCGGCACGCGCGTGAGGTACGGGCCGCCGTCAGCGCCCACGCGGTGCGCGCGCTGCTCCTCTCGCAGGGCGCCCGGGTGCGGATCAGCTGCGACGAGGCGTCCGACCCCGACTGGGCGCGGCTCGGAGTCACCGTCGACGCCCACGGGGTTCCGCCCGCCCCGCTCACCGCCGTACGGCCGGTTCCCGCCGGAGCGGAGGCGGGGGAGCTGCTGGAGCGGCTCGGGCCCGACGCCGTCCGGTGGGGGCTGCTGCGGCCCGCCGGGCACGACCGGGCGCCGCTCGGCGACGACCTGCTCGTCCAGAGCGCGGACAACCCGCTCTTCCTGGTGCGGTACGCCCACTCCCGGGCCCGTGCCCTCACGCGCGGCGCGGCGCTCCTCGGCTTCGACGGCGCGTACGACGCGAACACCGACGCCCGCCACCCCGCCACCGACGCCCTGTTCGGCCTTCTCGCCGACCACCCCGGTGTCCTCCTCGCCGCCGCCCGCCACCGCGCGCCGGACCGGCTCGCCCGGCACCTCGAAGCCGTGGCCCACGCCTTCTTCGACGTCCACGACTCCCATCCGCCGCTCCCCGCCGGCGACGAGAAACCCTCGGCCGCCCATCGCTCCCGGCTGGCCCTCGCCGAAGCCGCCGGGACGGTGCTGGCAGGCGGCCTGTCCCTGCTCGGTATCAGCGCGCCCGAACACCTCTGAGAGACCCGAGAGAGCAACACGATGAGCCGATCCGCACACCCCGCCGGACCCCGTCACGCCGACGTCCTGACGGAAGGGCACTACACCGCCCCGGCCGCCGATCTGAACGTGCTGGACGAGAAGGTCTGGTCCCGTACCGTCTCCCGCGACGCGGACGGCGCGCTCACCGTCGGCGGGATCGGCGTGGCACGCCTGGCCGAGGAGTTCGGCACCCCGGCGTACTTCCTCGACGAGAGCGACTTCCGCGCCCGCTGCCGCGCCTGGGCGGACGCCTTCGGCCCCGGTGCCGATGTCTTCTACGCCGGGAAGGCCTTCCTGTCGCGGGCCGTCGTGCGCTGGCTCAAGGAGGAGGGGCTCAACCTCGACGTCTGCTCCGGCGGCGAGCTGGCCACCGCGCTCGACGCCGGGATGCCGGCCGAGCGGATCGCCTTCCACGGCAACAACAAGACCGTCGCCGAGATCGAGCGGGCCGTCGAGGCGGGTGTGGGCCGCATCGTGCTCGACTCCTTCCAGGAGATCGTCCGGGTCGCCCACATCGCGCAGCAGCGGGGCGTGCGCCAGCGCGTCCAGATCCGGGTCACCGTCGGCGTCGAGGCGCACACCCACGAGTTCATCGCCACCGCGCACGAGGACCAGAAGTTCGGTATCGCGCTGGCCGGCGGGCAGGCCGCCGAGGCGGTGCGGCGGGCGCTGACCCTGGACGGTCTCGAACTGATCGGCATCCACTCGCACATCGGCTCGCAGATCTTCGACATGGCCGGTTTCGAGGTGTCCGCCCGGCGTGTGGTGCAGCTGCTCGCCGAGGTGCGCGACGAGCACGGCGTCGAGCTGCCCGAGATCGACCTCGGCGGCGGGCTGGGCATCGCGTACACCTCCGAGGACGACCCGCGCGAGCCGCACGAGATCGCCAAGGCGCTCAGCGACATCGTGACCCGTGAGTGCGAGGCCGCGAACCTGAACACCCCGCGCATCTCGGTCGAGCCGGGCCGTGCCATCGTCGGACCCACCGCGTTCACGCTCTACGAGGTCGGCACCATCAAGCCCCTCGAAGGGCTGCGCACCTACGTCAGCGTCGACGGCGGAATGTCGGACAACATCCGCACCGCGCTGTACGACGCCGAGTACAGCGTCGCGCTCGTCTCGCGCACCTCGGACGCCGAACCGATGCTGGTCCGGGTCGTCGGCAAGCACTGCGAGAGCGGGGACATCGTGGTCAAGGACGCCTTCCTGCCGGCCGACCTCGCTCCCGGAGACCTGATCGCGGTGCCCGCCACCGGCGCGTACTGCCGCTCCATGGCGAGCAACTACAACCACGCCCTGCGCCCGCCGGTCGTCGCCGTGCGCGACGGCGGGGCCCGAGTGATCGTCCGGCGCGAGACGGAGGAAGATCTCCTGCGTCTCGATGTCGGCTGATGAAATAGTCGTCTCAGGATCCGGACGGGTGGCAGAAACTCCCGTCCGGTGAGTGAGACTGGTCCACACCTAAGTATGTATGAGAAACGAGGTCGGATGATGCGTACGCGTCCGCTGAAGGTGGCGCTGCTGGGCTGTGGAGTGGTCGGCTCAGAGGTGGCGCGCATCATGACGACGCACGCCGACGACCTCGCCGCGCGTATCGGCGCGCCCGTCGAGCTCGCCGGTGTCGCCGTCCGCCGGCCCTCCAAGGTGCGGGAGGGAATCGATCCCGCGCTGGTCACCACGGATGCCACCGCACTGGTGAAACGGGGTGACATCGACGTCGTCATAGAGGTCATCGGGGGCATCGAGCCGGCCCGCACCCTCATCACGACCGCGTTCGAGCACGGTGCGAGCGTCGTCTCCGCCAACAAGGCGCTGCTCGCCGAGGACGGTGCCGCGCTGCACGCCGCCGCCGAGAAGCACGGCCGCGACCTCTACTACGAGGCGGCCGTGGCCGGTGCCATCCCCCTCGTACGGCCGCTGCGCGAGTCCCTCGCCGGTGACAAGGTCAACCGGGTGCTCGGCATCGTCAACGGCACCACCAACTTCATCCTCGACCGGATGGACACGAGCGGAGCCGGTTACTCCGAGGCGCTCGACGAGGCCACCGCCCTCGGGTACGCCGAGGCCGACCCGACCGCCGACGTGGAGGGGTTCGACGCCGCCGCGAAGGCCGCGATCCTCGCCGGTATCGCCTTCCACACCCGCGTACGCATCGGCGATGTGCACCGCGAGGGCATCACCGAGGTCACCGCCGCCGACATCGCCTCCGCCCGCCGCATGGGCTGCACGGTCAAGCTGCTCGCCATCTGCGAGCGCGCCGCCGACGGGCAGTCGGTCACCGCCCGCGTGCACCCCGCGATGATCCCGCTCAGCCACCCGCTGGCCTCCGTCCGCGAGGCGTACAACGCGGTCTTCGTCGAGGCGGAGGCGGCCGGGCAGCTGATGTTCTACGGCCCCGGCGCCGGTGGCGCGCCCACCGCGTCCGCCGTCCTGGGCGACCTGGTGGCGGTCTGCCGCAACAAGCTCAACGAGGCCCCCGGCCCCGGTGAGTCCGCCTACACGCGTCTGCCCGTCAGCCCGATGGGCGACGTCGTCACGCGCTACCACATCAGCCTCGACGTGGCCGACAAGCCTGGCGTACTCGCCCAGGTCGCGACGGTCTTCGCCGAGCAGGGCGTATCGATCGACACGGTGCGCCAGCAGGGCCGTCAGGACGGAGGCGGCGAGGCCTCTCTCGTCGTCGTCACCCACCGCGCGCCCGACGCCGCCCTCTCCGGGACCGTCGAAGCGCTGCGCAAGCTCGACACCGTGCGCGGTGTCGCCAGCATCATGCGTGTTGAAGGGGAGTAAGGACCCATGACCAGCAAGGGCACCCACCAGTGGCGCGGCATCATCGAGGAGTACCGGGACCGTCTTCCGGTCACGAGCACGACGCCCGTCGTCACGCTTCGTGAGGGCGGTACGCCGCTCGTACCGGCGCAGGTCCTCTCCGAGCGCACGGGCTGCGAGGTGCACCTCAAGGTCGAGGGCGCCAACCCCACCGGTTCGTTCAAGGACCGCGGGATGACCATGGCCATCACCCGGGCCAAGGAGGAGGGCGCGCAGGCCGTCATCTGCGCCTCCACCGGCAACACCTCCGCCTCCGCCGCCGCGTACGCGGTGCGGGCCGGAATGGTCTGCGCCGTCCTCGTACCGCAGGGCAAGATCGCGCTCGGCAAGATGGGCCAGGCGCTCGTCCACGGCGCCAGGATCCTCCAGGTCGACGGCAACTTCGACGACTGCCTGACCCTGGCCCGCTCGCTCTCGGACAACTACCCGGTGGCGCTGGTCAATTCGGTCAACCCGGTCCGCATCGAGGGCCAGAAGACCGCCGCGTTCGAGATCGTCGACGCGCTCGGCGACGCTCCGGACATCCATGTGCTGCCGGTCGGCAACGCGGGCAACATCACCGCGTACTGGAAGGGGTACACGGAGTACGCGGCTGACCGGGTCTCCACGCACGCACCGCGCATGTGGGGCTTCCAGGCATCCGGCTCCGCGCCGATCGTGCGCGGCGAGATCGTCAAGGACCCCTCCACGATCGCCACCGCGATCCGGATCGGCAACCCGGCCTCCTGGCAGTACGCCCTGGCCGCGCGGGACGAATCGGGCGGTTTCATCGACGAGGTGACGGACCGGCAGATCCTGTCCGCGTACCGGCTGTTGGCCTCGCAGGAGGGCGTCTTCGTCGAGCCGGC
This sequence comes from Streptomyces sp. NBC_00654, assembly GCF_026341775.1. NCBI lineage: Bacteria > Bacillati > Actinomycetota > Actinomycetes > Kitasatosporales > Streptomycetaceae > Streptomyces > Streptomyces sp. NBC_00654. Next base: position 1,893,737 of record NZ_JAPEOB010000001.1, read on the forward strand.
CTCGGCCGCGTCCGTCGCCGGTCTGCTCAAGGCCGCCGAAGAGGGCAAGGTCGACCCCGGCCAGAAGATCGTCTGCACGGTCACGGGCAACGGCCTCAAGGACCCCGACTGGGCCGTCGCGGGTGCCCCGCAGCCGGTCACCGTCCCGGTCGACGCGGCCGCCGCAGCCGAGAAGCTCGGCCTGGCGTAACCCTCCGCGCCCCTCGTGACCCTTCGCGACCGGGTGCGGAGAAAAGTAGCTCAACCGCCTCTTTTCGGGGCGGAGAGCGCATAGGAGGCGTGCGACACGCATCGTGCGCCTCCTGTGCGCCCTATGTCGCGACAGAACCTTCCTTCGATAAGCTGTATGCAACCGCCCCGCCGCATGTGCCGCGGTGCGGCCGGCGCCGTTGCCGTCGGTTGGGCGACAGAGGTTCCCGGAAGGCCGGGAGCCCCCTTCGCAGCCGCGCCCCCCAGTCACCTCCGCCCCCACCGCCGCAGAGCCACACCGCACCGAATCCCCGCTGTCTTACAAGGAGTCGTCCAACCGATGGCCGGTCCCGCGTTCCGAGCTGCCGCCGTCCGGGTGCGCGTCCCCGCGACCAGCGCCAATCTGGGCCCGGGTTTCGACGCCCTCGGGCTGTCGCTGGGGCTGTACGACGATGTCGTGGTCCGGGTCGCCGACTCCGGGCTGCACATCGACATCGCAGGTGAGGGCGCGCAGACGCTCCCCCGCGACGAGAGCCACCTCCTCGTGCGCTCCCTGCGCACCGCCTTCGATCTGCTCGGCGGACAGCCCCGCGGCCTCGAAATCGTCTGTGCCAACCGCATCCCGCACGGACGGGGCCTCGGCTCCTCGTCCGCCGCCATCTGCGCCGGTATCGTCGCCGCCCGCGCCGTGACGACGGGCGGCGACGCCCGCCTCGACGACGCGGCCCTGCTGGAGCTGGCCACCGAGATAGAGGGCCACCCGGACAATGTCGCGGCCTGTCTGCTGGGCGGCTTCACCCTCGCCTGGATGGACGGCGGAGCGGCCAGGGCACTCAGGATGGACCCTGCGGATTCCGTCGTTCCGGTGGTTTTCGTCCCCGGCCGGCCGGTGCTCACCGAGACCGCCCGCGGCCTGCTGCCGCGCACCGTCCCGCATGTCGACGCCGCGGCCAACGCCGGGCGCGCGGCCCTGCTCGTAGCGGCTCTCACCCAGCGGCCGGAGCTGCTGCTCGCCGCCACCGAGGACCGTATCCACCAGGAATACCGCGGACCCGCGATGCCGGAGAGCCTGGAGCTGGTGCACCGGCTGCGCGCCGACGGCGTCCCCGCGGTCATCTCCGGCGCGGGACCCACGGTCCTCGCGCTGGCGGAGGAGGGTTCGGCCGACAAGGTCGCCCGACTGGCGGGCGAGGGGTGGGCCGCGAACAGGCTCGCGCTCGACGCCGCGGGCGCGAGCGTTCTGCCGCTCGCCCCGTAATCGCATGTGATCGCCGGTGAGTGAGAGGGGGAATGTTTGTTGGAGCCGGTAGTGTTAACCTCAAGTCTGCAACCGACGTCTTTGTGGCGCGTTGCTTCGTGTCCCCCTCCGGGACCACCATTCTTCCGGGAGCCTCCCCAACTGCCTGAGCAGCCTGCCTGAGCAGTTTCGTGCACGCTCCGGAACCGGCACGACACCCCTCGCTCATCCAGGAGTGGGCCGAGCAGGGGGATCTCGCGCCGGACCCCGCACATTCATCTCTCCGCCGTACCCGGCGGACCACCGCCCCGGCAAGGTCCGCGATCCGCAAGATCACAGACCGCAGTCGGACAGCACAACCGGTCGCCGAGCCAGAAGGCCGACGTCCGCTCCAGGGAAGGACCCTTCGTGAGCGACACCACCGATCTGATGGGCGTGACTGCCGACAAGAACGTCGACAGCGCCGCGCCCGCCGAAGGTGCTGCCACTGGCACCACCGCACGGCGCCGCCGCTCCGGCACCGGCCTCGAGGGCATGGTCCTGGCCGAGCTGCAGCAGGTCGCGTCCGGCCTCGGTATCAGGGGAACTGCGCGGATGCGCAAGAGCCAGCTGATCGAGGTCATCAAGGAGGCGCAGGCGGGCAGCTCTGCCGCGCCCAAGGCCTCCACCAAGGCCGCTGCGGCCCCCGCCGGCACGGACACCGAGAGCAAGCCGAAGCGGCGTGCCACCTCCAAGGCGCGCACCGGGGACGAGGCCGCCGCACCGGCCGACAAGTCCGAGGCCCAGCAGCAGATCGACATCCCCGGTCAGCCGGCCAGCGACGACCAGCCCGCCGGCGAGCGCCGTCGGCGCCGGGCCACCGCTCAGGCGGGCAGCCCCGAGGCCAAGACCGATGCCAAGACCGAGGCCAAGGCCGAGGTCCGCGCGGAGCCGCAGGCCGAGCAGAAGAACGACGACCGCGGCGAGTCCAAGGCCGAGTCCGGCGCCGACAACGCCGAGGGCCGCCGCGGCGACCGCCGGGACCGCGGCGAGCGTGGTGACCGCGGTGACCGCGGTGACCGGCGCGAGCGTCAGCGCGACCGTCGCGGCAAGGGCGACGACCAGGGCCAGCAGGGCGGCGGGCAGCGCCCGCAGCGCCAGGGCCAGGGGCAGAGCCCGAGCCAGGGCCAGCAGGGCCGGGACAGCGGTCCGCAGGACGACGGTTACGACGACGAGGCGGGCGGCCGTCGCGGCCGTCGCGGCCGCTACCGCGACCGCCGTGGCCGCCGTGGGCGCGAGGACTTCGCCAGCGATGTGCAGGTCGCCGACGACGACGTCCTGATCCCCGTCGCGGGCATCCTGGACATCCTCGACAACTACGCGTTCATCCGGACCTCCGGCTACCTGCCGGGCCCGAACGACGTCTACGTCTCGCTCGCCCAGGTCCGCAAGAACGGCCTGCGCAAGGGTGACCACGTCACCGGTGCGGTGCGTCAGCCCAAGGACGGCGAGCGCCGCGAGAAGTTCAACGCGCTGGTGCGTCTCGACTCGGTCAACGGCATGGCGCCCGAAACCGGCCGCGGCCGTCCGGAGTTCCAGAAGCTGACCCCGCTCTACCCGCAGGACCGGCTCCGTCTGGAGACCGACTCCAATGTGCTGACGACGCGGATCATCGACCTGGTCGCCCCCATCGGCAAGGGCCAGCGAGGCCTGATCGTGGCCCCGCCGAAGACCGGCAAGACGATGATCCTCCAGGCCATCGCCAACGCGATCACCGTCAACAGCCCCGAGTGCCACCTGATGGTCGTCCTGGTCGACGAGCGTCCGGAAGAGGTCACCGACATGCAGCGGTCGGTGAAGGGCGAGGTCATCTCCTCGACCTTCGACCGCCCGGCCGAGGACCACACCACGGTCGCCGAGCTGGCCATCGAGCGCGCCAAGCGTCTCGTCGAGCTGGGTCACGACGTGGTCGTCCTGCTGGACTCGATCACCCGTCTGGGCCGCGCGTACAACCTCGCGGCGCCGGCCTCCGGCCGCATCCTGTCCGGTGGTGTCGACTCGACCGCGCTGTACCCGCCGAAGCGCTTCTTCGGCGCGGCGCGCAACATCGAGGACGGCGGTTCGCTGACCATCCTGGCCACCGCGCTCGTCGAGACCGGCTCGCGCATGGACGAGGTGATCTTCGAGGAGTTCAAGGGCACCGGCAACATGGAGCTCAAGCTCGACCGGAAGCTCTCGGACAAGCGCATCTTCCCGGCGGTGGACGTCGACGCGTCCAGCACCCGTAAGGAAGAGATCCTGCTCGGCACCGACGAGCTGGCGGTCGTCTGGAAGCTGCGCCGGGTGCTGCACGCGCTCGACCAGCAGCAGGCGATCGAACTGCTGCTGGACCGCATGAAGAAGACGCAGTCCAACGCGGAGTTCCTGCTCCAGATCCAGAAGACGACGCCGGGCAACGGCAACGACTGACGTCGTCCCAGCAGTCCGCGGAACCGCCCTCGTTACTCCGGTGACGAGGGCGGTTCCGCGTTATAGCATCAGCAGGCCCGTAGGTGGGGGGGAAACGTATTTTCTCTGTGCCCACTGTGCCGAACCACCAGTGGGCCCGTCCCTCCCTTCGCGTGCAACTACCCGGCGCCGCACTCGCGTTGCGCCGCGTCGACCGAAGGGATTCTTGCGTGACATCCGGCAGACCGAGGCAATTCATCACCCTGCCCGCGGCGGCCGCCGCGCTTGCCCTGGGGGCCGCGGCGCTGACCGCCGCTCCCGCGCAGGCGGCGGACCGGCCGCCGCTTCCCGGGACCCAGAACGTGCAGAAGCGTTCCGCGCAGTCGCAGGAGGAGCTCCTCGACACCGTCAGGGGCTCGGCCACGAAGCTGGAGCAGGGCGAGTCGGGCGCCCCCGGCCAGGCCGCCGACGACGCCGGGAAGGCCGCTCCGGGCGCACCCGGCAGCAGGGTGGACCCGAAGATCATCGGTGGTGTGGACGCGCCGATCACGGACGCGCCGTGGATGGTGCAGCTGCACTACTACGACGACAGGGGAACCTCCGACACGGCCGACGACGAGGGCTACTTCTGCGGCGGCACCCTGGTCGCGCCGGCCAAGGTCCTCACCGCCGCGCACTGCGTCGACGGTCTGGACTGGGCGGCGAACGGGGCCGTCGTCGGCGGTACCGCGCAGCTGCCGGACGGCGCTGATCTGCACGGCGGGCAGGCCGTTTCGGTCTGGCGGCAGTGGGTCGACCCCGCGTTCGACGACGCCGCGCTGACCAGTGATGTCGCCGTGCTGACGCTGGGAGCGACGCTTCCGTACAAGACGCTCCAGCCGGCCTCGGGCACGGACACCGCCCTCTACAAGGACGGCACCCGCGCCACGGTCTACGGATGGGGCCGCACCAGCTCCACCGACGAGTCGATATCGCAGACCCTGCGCAAGGCCACCGTGCCGATCCACGCGGACTCCACCTGCGCGGCCTTCTACCCGGCCGACTTCGTGGCCGGCCCGATGACCTGTGCGGGGATACCGGCGTCCGGTGAGGACAACGGCACGGTATCCCCGTGCAACGGCGACTCCGGCGGCCCGATGGTCGTCAACGGCCGTATCGCGGGCGTCGTTTCCTGGGGGATGAAGGACTGCGTGGAGAAGGGCTCGTACAGCGTCTACGCGAAGACGAGCACGCTCTACGGGAAGATCGCCCCGCGGATCGACGACACCAACATCAACGGCGACTTCACGGCGGACCTGTTCGCCCGCAAGGCCACGGGCGAGGCGTTCGAATACGTCTCCACCGGCACCTCGTTCACCCGGCCCGTCTCCGGCGGCGACTGGGGCGGGGCCGACCTCGTGCGTCAGGTCGACTGGAACCGCGACGACTACCAGGACTTCGTCTACCGCATCGGCAACGGCGACCTGTACTGGCTCCGTTTCGACGGCGAGACCCAGTGGATCGAGACGAAGATCGGCAAGGGCTGGTCGACGTGGAAGAACATCCTCTTCCCCGGTGATGTCACCCGGGACGGTGTTCCGGACCTGGTCGGCATCGACAAGGACGGCAAGATCTGGACGTACCCGGGCCGCGGTGACGGCTCCTTCGGAGCGCGCGTCGGCGGCGGCGGAGGCTGGGGCACCGTGCAGGTCTTCGGCAAGGGGGACTACAGCGGTGACGGCAAGCCGGATCTGCTGACCCGTGACAGCGAGGGCCGTCTGTGGCTCTACGCGGGCCGGGACACCCCCTCCTCCCCGTACGCGCCCAGGGTCCAGGTCGGCAAGGGCTGGAACTTCACGGCGTACGTCACCACCGGCGACAACACCGGTGACGGCATCGCCGACCTTGTGGTCCGCGACAAGGCGGGCGACCTGTGGATCTACCCGAGCCGCGGCTCGGCGACCGCACCGTTCAGCGCGCGGCTCAAGGCGGGCAAGGGCTGGAACGGGTTCGACCTCTTCGGCTGACCCCGACCCGGTCCGGCCCGGACCGAGAGCCGGCCCGGCCCTGATCCGACCCGGATCCGGACGCGGACCGCTCCGGACCGCGCCGGGCCGAGACCTTTGCCACACCCCGGCTGCCGGACTCCCGCGCGGAGAATGGCTGTACGGGGCAAGAAACCCCAGGTGAGCGCCGGATCACGGCCAGTTCACCCGCACGACCTGTGGCCCCCGTCCCCGACGGGGGCCACAGGTCGCTGTGCAACCCTTCTTGATGCTTCGACGTCTGATCAAGAGATGACAAACCGTGCCGGAACCACCGGGGCCGGGGGAGCAGGGAGCGGCGAGGCGCCAGGAGCGAGGGAGACCATGAGCGAGCACAGCAGGGGGACGGGCCGAATACGCGGCACCGGAAGCCGCCGGAAGAAGCCCTCGCGCCGTCACCGGGCGAAGGTCGTCGTGGGCTGGACGGTGGCCGCGGTCGTCGTCGCCGGCGGATCGGGGCTCGGATACGCCTACTTCACGCTGAACGGCAATCTCAAGGGCGTCGACATCAACGCCGCGCTCGGTGCGGACCGCCCCGACGACGTGGACGACGGCTCCCAGGACATCCTGGTGCTCGGCTCCGACTCCCGCTCCGGCGACAACGCGAAGTACGGCGCCGACGACGGCGCGGCCCGTTCGGACACGGCGATGATCGTGCACGTCAACGAGGGGCACAAGGCCGCCAGCGTCGTCTCCATACCCCGCGACACCCTCATCGACCGCCCCGGCTGCACGAGCGACGAGACCGGCGACCCGGTCGCCGCCGAGCAGCGCGCGATGTTCAACACGGCGTACGAGGTCGGGGGGCCGGCCTGCGCGGTGAAGACCGTCGAGGCGATGTCCGGGATCCGCATGGACCACTACGTCGAGGTCGACTTCACCGGCTTCAAGAAGCTCATCGACGAGCTCGGCGGCGTCGAGATCACCACCAACCAGGCGATCAACGACCCCAAGAGCCATCTGGATCTGGAGCCCGGCACCCACACGCTGAACGGCGAGCAGTCGCTCGGACTGGTGCGTACCCGCAAGAGCGTCGGCGACGGCAGCGACCTCGGACGCATCCAGCTCCAGCAGGCGTTCATGAAGGCGCTGATGGAACAGGCCAAGAGCGTCGGGGTGTTCACCAATCCGAAGAAGCTGTACGACATCGCCGGTACCGCCACCAAGGCCATCACCACCGACTCCGACCTGGCCTCGGTGAGCGAACTCACGGGCTTCGCGAACGGACTGAAGGGCCTGAGCTCCAAGAACGTCCACATGGTCACCCTGCCCGTCCAGTACGACCCCGCCGACCCGAACCGCGTCATACCGCTGGAGAAGGAAGCCCAGCAGGTGTGGACGGCCCTCAAGAGCGACCTGCCGATCCCGGCGTCCGCCACCGAGCGGTCGGCGGGCGACAAGGGCGAGGCCGGGCAGGTCGTCGAGTAGCTCCGCCGCACCCGCCGCCTGCGGATATGCCACCCGGTGACCGCCTGGTCACCGGGTGGCGCGGTCCCGTCGGGAATAGGTGCGCCCCGACCCCGGTTTTGGGAGATACGGCCGGTCCTGGCAGACTGGTACGTCGGCCCCGGTTCACGGACGCGCAATCCGCGCGGACGACCCGGCGCCCTCCCGAAACTAGGAGTCACCTTGAAGCGCGACATTCACCCCGAGTACGTCGAGACGCAGGTCAGCTGCACCTGCGGTGCGTCGTTCACCACCCGGAGCACCATCGACGGCGGCACCATCCGTGCCGACGTCTGCTCCGAGTGCCACCCGTTCTACACGGGCAAGCAGAAGATCCTCGACACCGGCGGCCGTGTGGCCCGCTTCGAGGCCCGCTTCGGCAAGGCTGCCGGCTCCGCCAGCAAGTAGCGAGCCACTGCGCCGGTTCTCGGCGCCCTCTTCCCGGGGGCGTCGGAACCGGCGTTTTTTCCGGCCGGGCGTCCGGGGGCGCCCCCGGACGCCCCACCCGGCAGTACGCCCTCCAGCAGGCCCGCAGACGTCATCAACCAGGAGCCCCCGAATGTTCGAGGCGGTCGAGGAACTGATCGGTGAACACACCGGTCTTGAGAAGAAGCTCGCCGACCCGTCGGTCCACGCCGACCAGGCCAACGCGCGCAAGCTGAACAAGCGCTACGCGGAGCTGACCCCGATCGTCTCCACGTACCGGACCTGGAAGCGGACCGGCGAGGACATCGAGACCGCCCGCGAGTTCGCCGCGGACGACCCCGACTTCGCCGCCGAGGTCAAGGACCTGGAGAAGCAGCGCGAGGAGCTCACCGAGAAGCTCCGCCTCCTCCTCGTCCCGCGCGACCCGAGCGACGACAAGGACGTACTCCTGGAGATCAAGGCGGGCGCGGGCGGCGACGAGTCGGCCCTGTTCGCCGGCGACCTGCTGCGCATGTACCTGCGGTACGCGGAGCGCGTCGGCTGGAAGACCGAGATCATCGACTCCACCGAGTCCGAGCTCGGCGGCTACAAGGACGTCCAGGTCGCCGTGAAGACCAAGGGCGGCAACGGAGCCACCGAACCCGGCCAGGGCGTCTGGGCCCGGATGAAGTACGAGGGCGGCGTGCACCGTGTGCAGCGGGTGCCCTCCACCGAGTCCCAGGGCCGTATCCACACCTCCGCGGCGGGCGTGCTCGTCACCCCCGAGGCGGAGGAGGTCGACGTGGAGATCCACGCCAACGACCTCCGGATCGACGTCTACCGCTCCTCGGGCCCCGGCGGCCAGTCCGTCAACACCACCGACTCCGCGGTGCGCATCACCCACCTGCCGACCGGTGTCGTGGCCTCCTGCCAGAACGAGAAGAGCCAGCTCCAGAACAAGGAGCAGGCCATGCGCATCCTGCGCTCCCGGCTGCTGGCCGCCGCCCAGGAAGCGGCCGAGCAGGAAGCCTCCGACGTGCGCCGCAGCCAGGTCCGTACCGTCGACCGCTCCGAGAAGATCCGCACGTACAACTTCCCGGAAAACCGGATCTCGGACCACCGCGTCGGCTTCAAGGCGTACAACTTGGACCAGGTGCTCGACGGCGACCTCGACGCCGTGATCCAGGCGTGCGTGGACGCGGACTCCGCCGCCAAGCTCGCCAACGCGTAAGCACAGCCCGCCCCGCCGCCCGTAACCCCGTACGGAGAACCGCGATGAACCTGCTGCTCGCCGAGGTGGCCCAGGCCACCCAGCGGCTGGCCGACGCCGGTGTCCCTTCACCGCGATTCGACGCCGAGGAACTCGCCGCGTTCGTGCACGGCGTCAAGCGGGGCGAGCTGCACCGGGTGCCGGACTCGGACTTCGACGCCCGCTACTGGGAGACCATCGCCCGCCGCGAGGCCCGCGAACCGCTCCAGCACATCACCGGCCGCGCCTTCTTCCGCTATCTGGAGCTCCAGGTGGGACCCGGCGTCTTCGTGCCCCGTCCCGAGACCGAGTCGGTCGTCGGCTGGGCCATAGACGCCGTCCGGGCGATGGACGTCGTCGAGCCGCTCATCGTCGACCTCTGCACGGGATCGGGCGCCATCGCCCTCGCCATGGCGCAGGAGGTCCCGCGCTCGCGCGTGCACGCCGTGGAGCTGTCCGAGGACGCCCTCAGATGGACCAGGAAGAACGCCGAGGGGTCCAGGGTCACCGTCCACCGCGGAGACGCCCTGAGCGCCCTTCCCGAGCTCGACGGCCAGGTGGACCTGGTCATCTCCAACCCGCCGTACATCCCGCTCACCGAGTGGGAGTACGTGGCACCCGAGGCCCGCGACCACGACCCGGAGATGGCCCTGTTCTCCGGCGAGGACGGACTCGACACCATCCGCGGCATCGAGCGCACCGCGCACCGCCTGCTGCGCCCCGGCGGCCTCGTCGTCATCGAGCACGCCGACACCCAGGGCGGCCAGGTGCCGTGGATCTTCACCGAGGAACGGGGCTGGGCGGACGCCGCCGATCACCCGGACCTGAACAAGCGCCCCCGGTTCGCCACCGCCCGCAAGGCCATGCCGTGACCGGCGGCCCGCACCGGCGCGCGCCGTACTTCCCCACCAGGGGCCGGCAGCTGCCGCACCGGCACCCGTCGGACCCGTACACGCCATACCCGTACACGCCATACCCGTACACGCCATACCCGTACACGCCATACCCGTACATGCTTGAGGAGGCCGGCTGATGGCACGGCGATACGACTGCAACGACGCGACCGACCGTACGACCGGCCTGCGTGAAGCCGCGTCCGCCGTCCGCCGCGGCGAACTGGTCGTGCTGCCCACCGACACCGTGTACGGGATCGGTGCGGACGCCTTCAGCTCCGAGGGCGTCGCCGATCTGCTGGACGCCAAGGGGCGCGGCCGCAATATGCCGACCCCTGTCCTGATCGGCTCCCCGAACACCCTGCACGGCCTGGTCACGGACTTCTCCGAGCAGGCCTGGGAGCTCGTCGACGCCTTCTGGCCCGGTGCCCTCACCCTCGTCGCCAAGCACCAGCCCTCGCTCCAGTGGGACCTCGGGGACACCCGGGGCACCGTCGCCATCCGGATGCCGCTGCACCCGGTCGCCATCGAGCTGCTCACCGAGGTCGGCCCGATGGCCGTCTCCAGCGCCAACCTCACCGGACACCCCTCGCCCGAGGACTGCGACGCCGCCCAGGAGATGCTCGGCGACTCCGTCTCCGTCTACCTCGACGGCGGCCCGACGCCCGGCATCGTGCCGTCCTCGATCGTCGACGTCACGGGCGGCGTCCCGGTGCTCCTGCGAGCCGGTGCGCTCTCCGTCGAGGAACTGCGCAAGGTGGTACCCGACCTCGAGGTGGCCAATTGACCGCCCCTGAGGGGCGTGGCATAGCGGGTCGGACCGATACCTTCCGCATCCTCCACGTCAGCACCGGCAACGTCTGCCGCTCGCCCATCACCGAGCGGCTGACCCGCCATGCCCTGGTGGACCGCCTCGGCGATCCGCTCAGCGGCGGACTGATCGTGGAGAGCGCGGGCACCTGGGGACACGAAGGCGCCCCCATGGAGGCCAACGCGGAGGTCGTCCTCGCCGACTTCGGCGCCGACGCCACCGGCTTCGTCGGCCGCGAACTGCTCGACGAGCACGTGATCCGCGCCGACCTGGTCCTCACCGCCACCCGCGACCACCGCGCCCAGGTCATCTCCATGGGCCACTCGGCCGGCCTGCGGACGTTCACCCTCAAGGAATTCACCCGGCTGGTCCGGGCCATAGATCCGGCCACTCTCCCCGACGCACGCGACGAGGGCGTCGTCGAACGCGCCCGCGCGCTGGTGCGCGCCGCCGCGGCCCTGCGCGGCTGGCTGCTGGCCCCCACCGCCGAGGCGGACGAGGTCTACGACCCCTACGGCGCCCCGATCACCTTCTTCCGCTCCATCGGGGACGAGATCAACCAGGCCCTCGATCCCGTCGTCACCGCGCTGACGGGCGTCAGCGCCCCCCACTGACGGTCCGTACGCCGGCCGGTGCGCCGACCGGCCTACGGAGCCGCGCCCGACAGCGGGCACGGCGCCCGGCCGCGGCCTACATTGGATCTGACGCCAGCGCACCCCTCCCCAGGCCCGGAGCCGTCAGATGCCGGTCACCTCTCCCGCCGCACCCGCAGCCGTGTCCCCCTCCCACGCCGCCCTGCCGCAGGACTTCGACGCCCTGCGCCGGGAGGACCCGGAGATCGCCGACGTCCTCCTCGCGGAGGTACAGCGGCAGACGGGCACCCTCCAGCTGATCGCCGCCGAGAACTTCACCTCGCCCGCGGTGCTGGCCGCCCTCGGCTCCCCGCTCGCCAACAAGTACGCCGAGGGCTACCCCGGAGCCCGCCACCACGGCGGCTGCGAGCACGCCGACGCCGCCGAACGCATCGCGATCCGGCGGGCCCGCGCCCTCTTCGGCGCCGAGCACGCCAATGTCCAGCCGCACTCCGGCTCCTCCGCCGTGCTCGCCGCCTACGCGGCGCTGCTGCGCCCCGGCGACACGGTGCTCGCGATGGGACTCCCGTACGGGGGACACCTCACCCACGGTGCGCCCGGGAACTTCTCCGGCCGCTGGTTCGAGTTCGCCGGGTACGGGGTGGACCCCGACAGCGGGCTCATCGACTACGCGCAGGTCCGCTCCCTGGCCCGCGCCCGCCGGCCCAAGGCGATCGTCTGCGGCTCGATCTCGTATCCGCGCCACCCCGACTACGAGCTGTTCCGGGAGATCGCCGACGAGGTCGGCGCGTACCTGATCGCCGACGCCGCGCACCCGATGGGCCTGATCGCCGGGGGAGCGGCCCCCAGCCCCGTCCCGTACGCGGACGTGGTCTGCGCGACCACGCACAAGGTGCTGCGCGGACCGCGCGGCGGCATGATCCTGTGCGGCGCCGAGCTGGCGGAGCGGATCGACCGGGCGGTGTTCCCGTTCACCCAGGGCGGCGCCCAGATGCACACGGTCGCGGCGAAGGCCGTCGCGTTCGGGGAGGCCTCGACGCCCGCGTACACGCTGTACGCCCATCGGGTGGTCGCCCACGCGCGGGTGCTGGCGGCCGGTCTGGAGGCCGAGGGCTTCGAGGTCACCACGGGCGGCACGGACACCCACATCGTCGTCGCGGACCCCGCCCCGCTCGGCGTGGACGGCCGCACCGCGCGCGAGCGGCTGGCGGCGGCGGGTATGGTGCTCGACACCTGCGCGCTGCCCTACGGAAACGCCCGCGGCATCCGGCTCGGGACCGCGGCCGTCACCACCCAGGGCATGGACGAGGCGGACATGGCGCGGATCGCCGCACTGTTCGGAGCGGCGGTACGGGAGACGGGCGCCGCCGGCCGTCTGCTGGCGGAGGTGCGGGAGCTGGCAGCGGGAAATCCGCCCTATCCGGGGTAGGCGAAGCCTGTGGAACCATCACCCGTGCCAGGGAGTCCTTGTTCATGAGGCTAGGGTGTGGGGCTGAGATGGCCGGCGATTTCTGTGGGGCAGCCCGTGCGTGATTACCTGCTGACGCTCTGTGTCACGGCCGCAGTGACTTATCTGCTGACCGGGCCGGTGCGAAAGTTCGCCATCGCGATCGGGGCGATGCCCGCGATCCGTGCGCGTGACGTACACCGAGAACCGACACCACGGCTCGGTGGCATCGCCATGTTCGGCGGACTGTGTGCGGGGCTGATCGTCGCGGACCATCTGTTCAACCTGAACGGTGTCTTCGAACTCTCCAACGAGCCGCGGGCGTTGCTCTCCGGGGCCGCGCTGATCTGGCTGATCGGCGTCCTGGACGACAAGTTCGAGATCGACGCCCTCATCAAGCTCGGCGGGCAGATGATCGCCGCGGCGGTCATGGTCATCCAGGGTCTGACGATCCTCTGGCTGCCGATCCCGGGCGTGGGCACCGTCCCGCTCACCCAGTGGCAGGGCACGCTGCTCACGGTCGCGCTGGTCGTCATCACGATCAACGCGGTCAACTTCGTCGACGGCCTGGACGGCCTGGCGGCCGGCATGGTGTTCATCGCCTCCGCCGCGCTCTTCCTGTACACCTACCGGCTCTGGTACGGGTACGGAATCGAGGCCGCCGCCCCGGCCACGCTCTTCACGGCGATCCTGATGGGCATGTGCCTCGGCTTCCTGCCGCACAACATGCACCCCGCCCGGATCTTCATGGGGGACTCCGGGTCGATGCTGATCGGCCTGGTGCTGGCGGCCGGGGCGATCTCCGTCACCGGGCAGGTCGACCCCGACGCGATGAAGCTCTTCGAGGGCAGCGAGCGGCAGGCCACCCACGCGATGCTGCCGGTCTTCATCCCGCTGCTGCTGCCGCTGACGATCATCGCGATCCCCGCCGCGGACCTGGTGCTGGCGATCGTGCGGCGCACCTGGAACGGCCAGTCGCCGTTCGCGGCGGACCGCGGTCATCTGCACCACCGGCTGCTGGAGATCGGCCACTCGCAGAGCCGGGCCGTGCTGATCATGTACTTCTGGTCCGCGCTGATCGCCTTCGGCGCCGTCGGCTACTCGGTGCACTCGGCGTCGATGTGGATCGTGCTCGCGATCGTGGCGCTGAGCGCCGTGGGCCTGGTGCTGCTGCTGATGCCGCGCTTCAAGCCGCGTGCCCCGCACTGGGCGGAACGCTTCGTACCGCCGCGCTACCGGCGCCCCCGCGGACACGACGGCGCGGTGGCGTCCCCGCTCGCGTACGGGGAGCGGGCGGAGTTGGGGCAGGAGCCGGCGCAACAGGGGCCGGGAGACGCGCAGATGGCACCGGAGAGCACGGAACGCACTCCTGTGGCCGTGGGTGTCTCCGGCGTCAACGGAGCGACCGCGATCGGCCACCGTTCGCGCTTCTCCGATCGTCGCAAGGCCGATTCACCGCATTGACGTTTCGGTCTTCTCGGTGCATTACCAGACAAGGCAACGCCCTGTCTTGCGCAGGTGTGCGGATTAACTCTCACGTGTGACAGTTGGCACACTTTCCAGGTAAAGACCTCATCAAATAGTTTGTGATACCGTTCACGAGACCCGGTGACAGAGCCGAAGGACCCTAGCGAGACGGTTCATTGGCCCGAGGCGACCACTCTCGGACCGGGCCTACGCTCGTCCCTGACGACACCATTGCCCACCCCCTGCAAGCGGAGTTACCGCCATGCCGTCCAACGACGCCCGGACTCTCCTCCACACCGCCGTGCCCACCGCTGCCGCCGGTGTTGTCGCCGTTGCCGTCAGCGCCGTGGTCGCGGGTGGCAAGGGAGCGATCGGGGCCGCTGTCGGGACGCTGTTGGTGATCCTCTTCATGGGGATCGGCCTGTCCGTCCTGCAACGGACGGCGAGGTCCATGCCGCACCTGTTCCAGCCGATGGGGCTGATGCTCTATACGGCACAGCTGCTGCTGCTCTTCATCTTTATCGCCGTGTTCAAGAACACGACGCTGTTCAACCCGAGGGCTTTCGCCATCTCGCTGGTCGTCGCGACCGTTGTATGGGTCGCGGCCCAGATCCGTGTACACATGAAGACCAAGATCCTTTACGTCGAGCCGGACTCGTCCGCGGGCAAGAAGCCCGAGAACAAGGGGTCATCGACGTGAGGGGTAGGGCCGGGATAAGTGCGCGTTCGCGATCCTGCTATCGTCCGGTGCCAACTGCGGCACTGCGGGCGCGGGCATCCAAGCTGACGCCTGCTTCATCGCGAAGCTCTGTGCCTGAGCCGCCCCCCCATCCGTAACACCAAGTCCAGTGCCGACCAGCGGCTTCCTGCCGCGCCGACACAACGAGGTTGCCGTACCTATGCGCCACGCTGAAGGAGCCCGCGGTGAGTGCTGACCCGACGACGGTGCTCGCCTTCGAGACCGACTGCCACATTTTCGACGGGTGTGGCTTCCCGGCTCCTGGCCTGCACTCCTTTGTATTCGAGCCGATGTTCACCGTCGGCGGCATCGAGATCAACAAGCCGATGCTGCTGGCGGTCCTGAGCACCGTTGTCGTCGTCGGCTTCTTCTGGGCGGCCTTCAACAAGCCGAAGCTCGTGCCCGGGAAGCTGCAGATGGTGGCGGAGGCGGGTTACGACTTCATCCGCACCGGTGTGGTCTACGAGACGCTCGGCAAGCGCGAGGGCAAGAAGTACGTGCCCCTCATGGTCTCGATGTTCTTCTTCATCTGGATCATGAATCTCTGGGCGATCATTCCGCTCGCCCAGTTCCCGGTGCCCTCGGTCATCGGCTTCCCTGTGGCCCTGGCCGCGATCGTGTACGTCCTGTGGGTCAGCCTGACCTTCAAGCGCCACGGATTCGTCGGTGGCTGGAAGAACATCGCGGGCTACGACAAGACGCTCGGCCCGGCCCTTCCGTTCGTCATGGTCATCGAGCTCTTCTCCAACCTGCTGATCCGGCCGTTCACGCACGCCGTGCGACTCTTCGCGAACATGTTCGCCGGTCACGTGCTGCTGCTGATCTTCACCATCGCCAGCTGGTACCTGCTGAACGGCATCGGCATCGCCTACGCCGGTGTCTCGTTCGTGATGGTCCTGCTGATGACCGCCTTCGAGCTGTTCATCCAGGCGCTGCAGGCCTACGTCTTTGTCCTCCTGGCCTGCAACTACATTCAGGGCGCTCTCGCCGAGCACCACTGACCCGCCGGCCACACCCCGATAGTCGTCCGGTGGCCAACCCCCACCGGTCCTGAAAGAGAAGGAAGAAACGGCATGTCCGCTCTTGAGACCCTCGCCGCCGTCAACATCACGGGCAACCTCGGTTCCATCGGTTACGGCCTGGCCGCGATCGGCCCCGGCGTCGGCGTCGGCATCATCTTCGGAAACGGCACCCAGGCGCTGGCCCGCCAGCCCGAGGCCGCCGGTCTGATCCGTGCCAACCAGATCCTCGGCTTCGTGCTCTGTGAGGCGCTGGCCCTCATCGGTCTCGTCATGCCCTTCGTCTACCCGGTCGACTAATCGCGGCATTCCTTACCGCCCGATTCGACGAAAGGCACTGATGTGATCGCCCAACAGTTGGCGTCAGAGGAGATTCAGAATCCTCTGCTCCCGGCGGTCCCCGAGATCGTCATTGGTCTGATCGCCTTCGCCATCGTCTTCGGCTTCCTCGCCAAGAAGCTCCTCCCGAACATCAACAGGGTTCTGGAAGAGCGTCGCGAGGCCATCGAAGGCGGTATCGAGAAGGCCGATGCGGCCCAGACCGAGGCGCAGAGCGTTCTCGAGCAGTACAAGGCTCAGCTCGCCGAGGCGCGCCACGAGGCCGCCCGTATGCGCCAGGAGGCGCAGGAGCAGGGCGCCGTCATCATCCAGGAGATGAAGGCGGAAGGTCAGCGGCAGCGCGAAGAGATCATCGCCGCAGGCCACGCCCAGATCGAGGCCGACCGCAAGGCCGCGGCGTCCGCGCTGCGTCAGGACGTGGGCAAGCTCGCCACCGACCTGGCCGGCAAGCTCGTCGGCGAGTCCCTCGAGGACCACGCCCGGCAGAGCGGCACCGTGGACCGGTTCCTCGACGAGCTCGAGGCGAAGGCCGAGGCAGTCCGATGAACGGCGCGAGCCGCGAGGCACTGGCAGCCGCACGTGAGCGTCTCGACGCGCTGACCGACAACACGTCGGTCGACGCGGCGAAGCTCGCCGAGGACCTGGCAGCCGTCACCGCGCTGCTCGACCGCGAGGTTTCCCTGCGCCGGGTCCTCACCGACCCGGCCCAGAGCGGCGAGAGCAAGGCCGAGCTGGCCGGACGACTGCTGAGCGGTCAGGTGAGCGGCGAAGCCGTGGACCTGGTCTCCGGCATGGTCCGCTCCCGCTGGTCGCAGTCCCGCGAGCTGGTGGACTCGGTCGAGGAGCTGGCGAACATCGCAGACCTCACCGCGGCCCAGCGCGGCGGCGCACTCGACGACGTCGAGGACGAGCTGTTCCGGTTCGGCCGGATCGTCGGCTCCGACACGGAGCTGCGTTCCGCGCTCACCAGCCGTACGGCCACCACCGCTGCCAAGAGCCAGCTGCTGCGCAGCCTGCTCGGCGGCAAGGCACAGCCGGTGACCGAGCGGGTCATCGTCCGCCTCGTGACCCAGCCCCGGGGACGTAGCCTGGAAGCGGGACTCGAATCCCTGTCCAGGCTCGCCGCGGAGCGACGGGACCGCATGGTCGCCGTGGTCACCTCGGCGGTGCCGCTCAGTGACCGGCAGAAGCAGCGCCTCGGCGCCGCACTCGCCACGATCTACGGCCGGCAGATGCACCTGAACCTGGACGTGGACCCCGCGGTCCTCGGCGGGATCTCGGTGCGCGTGGGTGACGAGGTCATCAACGGCACCATCGCGGACCGCCTCGACGAGGCGACCCGTCGCATGGCCGGCTGACACAGCGCAGCGCAACAGACTGTGCGTTTCAACTGAACGAGCAAGACCAGCGGCCCGGTTGGGCCGTGCAGAAATTGCAGAAGATTCCTGGGGGTCGGCCCCCAGACCCCCTTAAGAAACTTCGGGCCCAACAAGGAGAGCAGGGAACCCAGATGGCGGAGCTCACGATCCGGCCGGAGGAGATCCGGGACGCGCTGGAGAACTTTGTCCAGTCGTACAAGCCGGACGCGGCCTCGCGCGAGGAGGTCGGTACGGTCAGCGTTGCCGGTGACGGCATCGCGAAGGTGGAGGGCCTGCCCTCCGCCATGGCGAACGAGCTGCTGAAGTTCGAGGACGGCACCCTCGGTCTCGCCCTCAACCTTGAGGAGCGCGAGATCGGTGCCATCGTCCTCGGCGAGTTCAGCGGTATCGAGGAGGGCCAGCCGGTGCAGCGCACCGGTGAGGTGCTCTCCGTCGGCGTCGGCGAGGGTTACCTCGGCCGCGTCGTCGACCCGCTCGGCAACCCGATCGACGGTCTCGGCGAGATCGCGACCGAAAGCCGCCGCGCCCTCGAGCTGCAGGCCCCTGGCGTCATGGTCCGTAAGTCGGTGCACGAGCCGATGCAGACCGGCTACAAGGCCGTCGACGCCATGGTGCCGATCGGCCGCGGCCAGCGTCAGCTGATCATTGGTGACCGTCAGACCGGCAAGACCGCTCTGGCCGTCGACACGATCATCAACCAGCGCGACAACTGGCGCTCGGGCGACGTGAACAAGCAGGTGCGCTGCATCTACGTCGCCATCGGTCAGAAGGGCTCCACCATCGCCTCCGTGCGCGGTGCCCTCGAAGAGGCCGGCGCGCTGGAGTACACGACCATCGTCGCCGCCCCGGCGTCCGACCCGGCCGGCTTCAAGTACCTGGCGCCGTACACCGGTTCGGCCATCGGCCAGCACTGGATGTACCAGGGCAAGCACGTCCTGATCATCTTCGACGACCTTTCGAAGCAGGCCGACGCCTACCGCGCCGTGTCGCTTCTGCTGCGCCGTCCGCCGGGCCGTGAGGCCTACCCGGGCGACGTCTTCTACCTGCACTCGCGTCTGCTGGAGCGCTGCGCCAAGCTCTCCGACGACCTGGGCGCCGGTTCGATGACCGGTCTGCCGATCGTCGAGACCAAGGCGAACGACGTGTCGGCGTTCATTCCGACCAACGTCATCTCCATCACCGACGGCCAGTGCTTCCTGGAGTCCGACCTGTTCAACGCGGGTCAGCGTCCGGCGCTCAACGTCGGTATCTCGGTCTCCCGAGTCGGTGGCTCCGCCCAGCACAAGGCCATGAAGCAGGTCTCCGGCCGGCTTCGCGTGGACCTCGCCCAGTACCGCGAGCTGGAGGCGTTCGCCGCCTTCGGTTCCGACCTGGACGCGGCCTCGAAGGCTTCGCTGGAGCGCGGTAAGCGCATGGTCGAGCTGCTGAAGCAGCCGCAGTACGCCCCGTTCCCGATGGAGGAGCAGGTCGTCTCCGTCTGGGCCGGCACCACGGGCAAGATGGACGACGTCCCGGTCGAGGACATCCGTCGCTTCGAGAGCGAGCTGCTGGAGTTCCTGCGCCGTGAGCGCAAGGACCTCCTGACCAGCATCGCCGAGGGCGGCAAGATGTCCGACGACACGCTGCAGTCGATCGCCGACGCGATCGCCGCCTTCAAGCAGCAGTTCGAGACCTCGGACGGCAAGCTTCTGGGCGAGGGCTGATCGATGGGCGCTCAGCTTCGCGTTTACAAGCGCCGCATCCAAGCCGTCACCGCGACCAAGAAGATCACCAAGGCGATGGAGATGATCGCCGCCTCGCGCATCGTCAAGGCGCAGCGCAAGGTGGCGGCGTCGATGCCGTACGCGACCGAGCTCACCCGTGCGGTGACCGCGGTCGCGACCGGCTCCACCACCAAGCACCCGCTCACCACCGAGGCCGAGGCCCCGGCCCGGGCCGCGGTCCTGCTCGTCACGAGCGACCGCGGTCTGGCCGGCGGCTACTCCTCCAACGCCATCAAGGCGGCGGAGCGGCTGAGGGAGCGGCTCGCGGCCGAGGGCAAGGAGGTCGACACCTACATCGTCGGCCGCAAGGGCGTCGCCTACTACGGCTTCCGTGAGCGCAAGGTCGCGGAATCCTGGACCGGCTTCACGGACAGCCCGGCGTACTCGGATGCCAAGAGCGTCGCCGCGCCGCTGATCGAGGCCATCCAGAAGGACACGGCCGAGGGTGGCGTCGACGAACTGCACATCGTCTTCACCGAGTTCGTCTCGATGATGACGCAGAACGCAGTCGACGACCGGATGCTGCCGCTTTCGCTCGACAAGGTTGCGGAAGAGAGCGGTACGAAGGGCGAGATCCTTCCGCTGTTCGACTTCGAGCCGTCGGCGGAGGACGTCCTCGACGCCCTCCTGCCGCGCTACGTCGAGAGCCGTATCTACAACGCACTGCTGCAGGCCGCCGCTTCCGAGCACGCCGCCCGCCGTCGCGCGATGAAGTCGGCGACCGACAACGCCGGGGATCTCATCAAGAGCCTCTCCCGGCTTGCCAACGCGGCCCGCCAGGCCGAAATCACCCAGGAAATCAGCGAGATCGTCGGCGGTGCCAGTGCTCTGGCCGACGCGACCGCGGGGAGTGACAAGTAAATGACGACGACTACCGACAGCGCTGTGACGGCCGCTGCGACGGGCCGCGTCGCCCGGGTCATCGGCCCGGTCGTCGACGTGGAGTTCCCCGTCGACGCGATGCCGGAGATCTACAACGCATTGCACGTCTCGGTCGACGACCCGGCCGAGGACGGCGCCCGCAAGGTGCTGACCCTGGAAGTCGCCCAGCACCTGGGTGACGGCGTGGTCCGTGCGATCTCGATGCAGCCCACCGACGGTCTGGTCCGCCAGGCCCCGGTGACCGACACGGGCGCGGGCATCACCGTCCCGGTCGGTGACATCACCAAGGGCAAGGTGTTCAACACCCTCGGCCGGATCCTGAACGAGCCGGAGGCCGAGGCGCAGATCACCGACCGCTGGCCGATCCACCGCAAGGCCCCGGCCTTCGACCAGCTCGAGTCGAAGACCGAGATGTTCGAGACCGGCCTGAAGGTCGTCGACCTGCTGACCCCGTACGTCAAGGGCGGCAAGATCGGTCTGTTCGGTGGTGCGGGCGTCGGCAAGACGGTCCTCATCCAGGAAATGATCATGCGTGTGGCGAAGCTGCACGACGGTGTGTCGGTGTTCGCCGGTGTCGGCGAGCGCACCCGTGAGGGCAACGACCTCATCGACGAGATGACCGACTCGGGCGTCCTGGACAAGACCGCGCTGGTCTTCGGCCAGATGGACGAGCCGCCGGGCACCCGTCTGCGGGTCGCGCTGTCCGCCCTGACCATGGCGGAGTACTTCCGCGATGTGCAGAAGCAGGACGTGCTGCTCTTCATCGACAACATCTTCCGCTTCACGCAGGCCGGCTCCGAGGTCTCCACGCTGCTCGGCCGTATGCCGTCCGCGGTGGGTTACCAGCCGACCCTGGCCGACGAGATGGGTGTGCTCCAGGAGCGCATCACCTCGACGCGTGGTCACTCGATCACCTCGATGCAGGCGATCTACGTCCCCGCGGACGACCTGACCGACCCGGCCCCGGCCACCACGTTCGCCCACCTCGACGCGACGACGGTTCTCTCCCGTCCGATCTCCGAGAAGGGCATCTACCCGGCCGTGGACCCGCTGGACTCCACGTCCCGCATCCTGGACCCGCGCTACATCGCGCAGGACCACTACGACACGGCGAGCCGTGTCAAGGGAATCCTGCAGAAGTACAAGGACCTCCAGGACATCATCGCGATCCTCGGTATCGACGAGCTGGGCGAGGAGGACAAGCTCGTTGTCCACCGTGCCCGTCGCGTCGAGCGCTTCCTGTCGCAGAACACCCACGCCGCCAAGCAGTTCACCGGCCTGGACGGTTCGGACGTTCCGCTCGACGAGTCGATCGCCGCGTTCAACTCGATCTGCGACGGTGAGTACGACCACTTCCCGGAGCAGGCGTTCTTCATGTGCGGTGGCATTGAGGACCTCAAGGCCAACGCCAAGGAGCTCGGCGTCTCCTGAGCCTCCGGCTCACCGAGGGGGGTGGGTGTGTCCCGCCCCCCTCACCACGCCCCGTAGAATTGACCCAACACCCGGCTCGACGGCCGGGTGGTGACCCGAGGAGCCACCCTTGGCTGCTGAGCTGCATGTCGAGCTGGTCGCCGCGGACCGCAGTGTCTGGTCCGGCGAGGCCACCCTGGTCGTCGCGCGTACCACGTCCGGCGACATCGGCGTCATGCCCGGTCACCAGCCGCTTCTCGGTGTGCTGGAATCGGGCCCGGTGACGATCCGCACGAGCGCGGGCGAAACCGTCGTCGCCGCTGTCCACGGCGGTTTCATCTCGTTCGCGGACAACAAGCTGTCGCTGCTGGCGGAGATCGCCGAGCTGGCCGACGAGATCGATGTCCAGCGCGCCGAGCGTGCGCTGGAGCGCGCGAAGTCGGACACGGACGCCGCCGCCGAGCGGCGCGCCGATGTACGACTGCGTGCGGTGGCGGTGCACTAGCACCCCCACCAGTAGTTTTTTCCTCAGCCGCGGCCCGAGCTGGAATTATCCAGACCGTGTCGCGGCTGAGGCGATGCAGGTGCAGTTCGAATTCCGTTACTCGACGATGCGAGGAGGTCGGTGGAGATGGTCCTCGCTTTGTGGGTGGGCGGTCTGGTCGTCGTGCTGGTCGTGGTGGGTCTGTTCGTCTTCGGCCTGCGCCGCCGGCTGATCCAGCGTTCCGGCGGAACCTTCGACTGCAGTCTGCGCTGGGACGTGTCCGAAGAACCTGATCCGTCCGGCAAGGGCTGGGTGTACGGCGTCGCCCGCTACAGCGGCGACCGGGTCGACTGGTTCCGGGTCTTCTCCTACGCTCCCCGCCCCCGTCGCGCCCTGGAGCGCTCGGCCATCGAGGTGATCTCCCGTCGGCTGCCCGACGGCGAGGAGGAGCTGGCGCTGCTGTCGGACTCCGTCGTGCTCGGCTGTCTCCACCGTGAGACGCGCCTGGAGCTTGCGATGAGCGAGGACGCCCTGACGGGTTTCCTCGCCTGGCTGGAGGCGGCACCGCCCGGCCAGCGGGTGAACGTGGCCTGAGGGCCCGTACGCGGACGGTGCGAGGGCGGTCGCCCGCGGTGTCAGGGGGTTCCCCCCTTCTCCATACCCGTACCCGTACGCGTGGTCGTACCCGTGGCGTGGTCGCGCCCGTACCCGCGCCCGTGGTCGTACCCGTACGGCATGAAGGCCACCGTGCTCATGGCCGTTCCGCGGGGACGTGGACAGCGAAAGACCGGGGAGACAGGGGGCGGACCTGTCTCCCCGGTGCTTTTCGGGGTGGCACCGGTGGTGCGAGTGGTGCCGGTGCGGTGCTGCTACGGCGTGGGGATTACTGCAGACCGCTCTTCATCGCGTTCACGAGCTCGCCGTTGGCGGTGTCACCGCTGAACTCCCAGAAGAACGCGCCTCCCAGGCCCTGGTTCTTCGCCCAGGTCATCTTCGAGCCGATGGTGGCCGGGGTGTCGTAGCTCCACCAGTTGGTGCCGCAGTGGGCGTACGCGGTGCCCGCGACGGTCCCGGTGGAGGGGCAGGAGTTCTTCAGGACCTTGTAGTCCTCGATGCCGGCCTCGTACGTGCCCGGGGCCGCGCCGGTCGCCGTGCCGCCCGGGGCGGCCTGGGTGACGCCGGTCCAGCCGCGGCCGTAGAAGCCGATGCCCAGGAGCAGCTTCTTGGCCGGGACGCCCTTGGCCTTCAGCTTGGCGATCGCGTCGGCGGAGTTGAAGCCCGCCTGCGGGATGCCGTCGTAGGAGGTGAGCGGGGAGTGCGGGGCCGTCGGGCCCTTGGCCGCCCAGGCGCCGAAGAAGTCGTACGTCATCACGTTGTACCAGTCCATGGACTGGGCGGCGCCCGCGTAGTCGGCGGCGTCGATCTTGCCGCCGTCCGAGCCGTCCGCGGTGATGGCGGCGGTGACCAGGTTGCTCGTGCCGAACTTGGTGCGCAGCGCCGAGGCGAGGTTCTTCAGCGCGGCCGGGCCGGAGGTGTCACAGGTGAGACCGCAGGCGTTGGGGTACTCCCAGTCGATGTCGATGCCGTCGAAGACATCGGCCCAGCGGGGGTCCTCGACCAGGTCGTAGCAGGACTGGGCGAACGCGGCGGGGTTCTTCGCCGCGTCACCGAAGCCGCCGGACCAGGTCCAGCCGCCGAAGGACCAGAGGACCTTGATGTGCGGGTACTTGGCCTTGAGCTTGCGCAGCTGGTTGAAGTTGCCGCGCAGCGGCTGGTCCCAGGTGTCGGCGACGCCGTCGACGGACTGGTCGGCGGTGTAGGCCTTGTCGTAGTCGGCGTAGGAGTCACCGATGGTGCACTTGCCGCCCTGGACGTTGCCGAAGGCGTAGTTGATGTGCGTGATCTTCTCGGCGGAGCCCGAGGTCACCAGGTTCTTGACGTGGTAGTTGCGCCCGTAGACGCCCCAGTTGGTGAAGTAACCGAGGTTGATCTTGTCGCCGCCGGGGCCGGGGCCCGTGCCGCCGCCGGTGGTGCGGACCTTGACGGAGCCGGAGGCCGGACCGGTCTGGTCGGCGGTGTCGCGGGCCTGCACGGTGTACGAGTAGTCGGTGCCGGCGGTGAGACCGGTGTTCGTGTACGTCGTACCGGTGACCGTGGCGACCTTGGCGCCGTCGCGCAGGACGTCGTAGTTCTTGATGCCCTTGTCGTCGGTGGCGGCACTCCAGCTGAGCTTCGCCGAGGTGTCGGTGATGTCGCTCGCGGTGGGGGTGCCGGGCGCGGACGGGGCGTTGTCGCCCGGGACGCTGCCGCCGTCACAGGAGGCGCCGTTCAGCTTGCAGCCGGTGGGGGAGCCGGAGCCGGTGCCGTTGAAGCCGAAGCTGAGGCTGGCGCCCGGGGCGATCGACCCGTTCCAGCTGAGGTTCTTGGCGGTCCAGTGGTTGCCGGAGCTGGTGACGGTGGCGTCCCAGGCGGAGCCGGCCGCGGTGCCCGCGGGGAAGTCCCACTCGATCGTCCAGGAGGAGAGGGCGGTGGTACCGGTGTTCTTCACCGTCCACTGGCCCTCGAAGCCGCTGCCCCAGTCGGACTTCTTGAGGTAGGTGGCGGTGGCGGAGGTGGCGGCCGACGCGGGAGAGGCGAGGCCGACCATCGCGGCGAGGGGGAGCAGCAGTGCGGTGAAGCCCGCCACCGCCTTGGCCCTGCCGGTCCTGGTGAGGCTCCATCTGAATCTGGTCCGGCGTTGGGGGGTCTCAGTGCTCAACGGTGCTCCTCGGGTGAGGTCCGACAAACGGGGGTGATCCGTGGACTGCAAACCCTGCGCCGCCCTGAGCACGCTTTGTCATGACGCGCTCACCGCAGTGTGCTCGGTGAGATTAGGAAGGTCTGGACCAATCGTCAAGAGGTCTGGACCAAAGATCGTCGCTAAACCTCAGATGCCCAACTCCTGTGCGAGCACCGCCGCCTGGACCCGGCTGCGCAGCTCCAGCTTCCCCAGCAGCCTGCTGACGTGCGTCTTCACCGTCGCCTCGGCCATCGAGAGCCTTACCGCGATCTCCGCGTTCGACATCCCCTGGCCCAGGCAGCCCAGCACCTCGCGCTCCCGCCTGGTCAGCGCGTCCAGCACCGCCGGATCGGCGGCGCGCACGGGGGCGGTCCCGGCGAACTCCGCGATCAGCCGCCGGGTCACGGCCGGGGCGATCAGCCCCTCGCCGCGCGCCACCGTGCGTACGGCTTCGAGCAGATCGTGGGCGTCGGTGTTCTTCAGCAGAAAGCCCGAGGCGCCCGCGCGCAACGCCCCGAAGACGTACTCGTCGTGATCGAACGTCGTCAGCACGAGCACATCGGCGAGCCGTTCGGCCACCACCTGTTTCGTCGCCGACACCCCGTCCAGCCGGGGCATCTGTACATCCATCAGGACCAGATCGGGCCGCAGTTCCCGGGCGAGCCGCACGGCCTCCTCCCCGTCCCGCGCCTCTCCCGCGACCTCGATGTCCGGCGCGCTGCCCAGGATCAGCACCAGCCCCGCGCGTACCGCGGACTGGTCCTCCGCGACCAGAACCCGGATCTTCATTCCTTCACCGCTCTTTCCTCGACGGGCAGTTCGGCCCGCACCCGCCAGATCTTCGTGCCGTCCGGGCCGGGCTCGGGCCCCGCCTCGATGTGCCCGTCCAGCAGCGCGACCCGCTCCCGCATCCCCACCAGCCCGGCCCCCGAACCCGGTGCGCGCGGCCCCGGCCGGTCCCCGAACACGCTGGTGACCTCCACGCTCAGCACCTGCCCGGACGTCGCGAGCCGCACCGTGACCGGCCCCGGGGCGGCGTGCTTGAGCGCGTTGGTCAGGGACTCCTGCACGATGCGGTACGCGGCCAGTTCGACCGGCGCGGGCAGTGCTCCGGACTCCTCGCGGGTGTCGTGAAGGGTGCAGGTCAGCCCGCTGGACGCGGCGGTCGTACGGGCCTGCTCGATGAGCGCGTCCAGCCCCTGGAGCGTCGGCGCCGCGCTCGGCTCCGCGTCCGCGCCGCCCCGGCGCAGCAGACCGATCAGCCGGCGCATCTCCGCGAGCCCGGCGACGCTGTTCTCCCGGATCACCCCGAGCGCGCCCCGCGAGGTCTCCGGATCGTCGATGGAGAGCGCCGCCGTGGAGTGGATGGCGATCGCGGACAGATGGTTGGCGACCAGATCGTGCAGCTCCCGGGCCATCCGGGAGCGTTCCGCGACGACGGCCTGCGTACGGTCCATCTCGGCCAGCAGCGCCGTCTGGTCGGCCCGCAGCCGCGCGGTCTCGGCCGCGTCACGGTGGTTGCGCACGCAGACCCCGGTGATCGCGGGCCCGAACGAGACCAGGCCGGTGACGATGCCGATCAGCAGCACCTCGGCCGTCCGGAACCAGGCCAGGAACCCGATCGTGACGCCGACGGTGATCAGGAACGAGGTCACCGGGATACGGCGTGCCGCGGCCGGGGGCCCGTACAGCACGGCCGCGTAGACGAGGTCGGTGAACATCAGCACGGTCACCAGGTTCCCCCGGGTGAACTGGTCCGCGACCAGCGTGAGTGTGCCGATGACCAGCGCGGTCTGCGGCGCGCTGCGCCGCATCAGCTCCAGGGACGCCATCACCATGAGCGGCAGCAGGCTGACCCAGGGGGCGTCGAAGGTGCGGCCGGCCTGCGTGTGCAGACCGAGCAGCCACAGGAACAGGCCGCCGAGCAGCCCGGAGGCCGCGATGACGGCATCGTCGCGGTGGGGGCGGGTGGGTGAGAACACCCCTCCATCCAACACGCAGCACCCCCGCACGACGTCGCTACGGCGGGTGAGGCGCGGCTACATCGAAGGATGCAGTCACGATTCGTCACTGCCGACGACGAATCGGCGCCCCGGGGAGGGGAGTCTGGAGGTGACCGGAAGGAGAAGTGCCGTGATCGTCACTCTGATCGTAATCTGCGAGGTGGCCTTCTGGGTGCTGCTCGCCGCGGGACTCGCGCTGCGGTACCTGGCGAAGAAGCCCCGGCTGGGCGCGGCGGTCCTGCTGTGCGAGCCGCTGCTGGAGGTACTGCTGCTGGTGGTGACCGCGATCGACCTGAAGAACGGCGCCGCACCCGACTGGAAGCACGGCCTGGCCGCCGTCTACATCGGCTTCACGGTGGGCCTGGGCCACTCCACCATCAAGTGGGTCGACGCCCGTGTGGCCCACCGCTTCGCCGGCGGTCCGCCGCCCGTGCGGCCGCCGAAGTACGGCATGGCGCGCGCCGCCCACGAGTGGAGGTTGGCCGCCCGCTGGACGGCCGCCGCCGTGACGGCGCTGGCCCTGCTCCAGGCGGCGATCTGGTACGTCGGAGGCGACGGCGACACCAGCTCGCTGGAGGTCTGGCAGCAGAAGATGCTGCTGGTCATCGGGATCAACCTGCTCGTCGCCGGTGGATACACGGTGTTCCCGAAGCAGGCGCCGAAGGACGCGGGGGACCGGGAACGGGTCGACCACTAGGGCGCCCGGACCCGGACCGGGTGCCGTGCGGGGTCAGCGTTCCCCGCCCGGCACCCACAGCACGTCCCCGACCTCCTTGTTCGCGGTCCTCGCGAGGATGAACAGGAGGTCGGACAGGCGGTTGAGGTAGGTCGCCGTCAGCGCGTTCATCACGTCTCCGTGCACCTCCAGCGCCGCCCAGGTGGACCGCTCGGCGCGCCGGACCACCGTGCAGGCCTGGTGCAGCAGCGCCGCCCCCGGCGTACCGCCGGGCAGGATGAAGCTGCGCAGCTTCTCCAACTCCTCCAGGAAGTTGTCGCAGTCCCCCTCCAGCTTGTCGATGTAGGACTGTTCGACGCGCAGCGGCGGGTACTTGGGCGCCTCGACCACGGGGGTCGAGAGGTCCGCGCCCACGTCGAAGAGGTCGTTCTGGACGCGTACGAGGACCTTCACGACATCCTCGGACAGCTGCCCGAGCGCGATGGCCGTGCCGATGACGGCGTTGGCCTCGTTGGCGTCGGCGTACGCCGAGATCCGCAGATCGGTCTTGGCGGTGCGGCTCATGTCGCCGAGGGCGGTGGTGCCCTGGTCGCCGGTACGGGTGTAGATACGCGTCAGATTGACCATGCGGGCCAGCGTAGTGCGCGGGAGTCAGGCACCGGCCCCGCGGAAGACGCGTGTGCCCACTGTCACGGCCAGGACGGCGAATCCGACGGAGACCAGGACCCCGTACAGCATGTGCGCCGTGGCGTACGAGCCCACGAAGGCGTCCCGGACCGCGTCCACCGGATAGCGGAACGGTGTGAAGTGCGAGAGCACGTCCAGCCAGGCCGGGCCGAGGGCGATCGGGAGCATCAGCCCGGAGAGCAGCATCGCCGGGAGGGTGAGCGCGTTGATCACGGGGCCGAACTCCTGCGGGGTACGGACCCTCATGGCCAGCGCGTACGACAGCGAGGCGAGCGCGACGGTCAGCAGGCCGACGAACGCGAAGCCGATCAGGACCCCCGCGAGCGGCGCCCGCAGCCCCATGAGCAGGGCGGCCAGCACCAGCAGGACGGCCTGGAACAGGAACAGCAGCGCGTCGCGCAGGACGCGCCCGAGCAGCAGGGCGAGCCGGCTCACCGGTGTCACCCGCATCCGGTCCACCACCCCGGTCGACTTCTCGATGATCACCGAGAACCCGGCGAACGAGGCGCCGAACAGCACGAGTTGGAGCAGCAGTCCCGGCACGAGGATCTGCCAGGAGTCCCCGGACGGGCCGAGCGGCAGGCCGCTGAGGAGGGGGCCGAAGAAGAGCAGGTAGAGCAGCGGCATCAGTACGCCGAACAGGATCTGGAACCGCGAGCGCAGGGTCTGGCGGGCGTATCGCCCGAAGATCAGCGCGATGTCGTGGAAGAGCACGGAGGAGTCCTGTGGGGGAGAGGTGCCCAACAGCGGGGCACGGGCGGTGGATCAATGGGCGAGTGGGTCACGGGCAGTGGGTCCGGGGCGCCCGGGGCTCGGCGGTGAGGGTCCGGTGGTGAGGGCTCGGCGGAGACGTCCCGGGCGGCGCGGTCGCGGCGGAGAGGTTCGGGCAGTGAGGTCTCGGGCGGTGCGGTCTCAGACGGAGAGGGGAGCGGCGTCGGCGGGTGCCGCGGCCCGCCCGGTGATCGCGAGGAACGCCTCCTGGAGCGAGGCGGTGGCGGAGCCCGCGTAGCCGGCCTTCAGAGCCCGGGGCGTGCCCTCGGCCACGACCGTTCCCCCGTCGATCACGACGAGCCGGTCCGCGAGGGTGTCCGCCTCGTCGAGGTAGTGGGTGGTCAGGACGACGGTGGTGCCGTGGTCGTCGCGCAGTTGCCGCACCAGGTCCCACAGGCCGGCGCGGCTGCCGGGGTCGAGGCCGGTGGTCGGTTCGTCGAGGAAGAGGACGGCGGGGCGGTGGGTGAGGCCCATCGCCAGGTCGAGCCGCCGTCGCTGACCGCCGGAGAGCGTGGCCGCCTTCCGGTCGAGCAGCGCGTCGAGGCCGAGTCCACCGGCCAGTTCGGCGGCGCGCGCCACCGCGTCCGCCCTGCTCAGCCGGTACAGCCGGCCCTGGGTGACGAGCTCCTCCCGCACGGTCAGCTGCGGGTCGACGCCGCCCGACTGGGCGACGTACCCGCACTTCTCGCGTACGCCCGCGGGGTCGTCGAGCAGGTCGTGCCCGGCGACGGTGGCGGCGCCGCCGGTGGGGGCGAGCAGGGTGGTGAGCATGCGCAGGGTGGTGGTCTTGCCCGCGCCGTTGGGTCCGAGGAGGCCGACGATCTCCCCCGGGCCGACGGTGAGATCGATGGAGCGTACGGCCTCCACCGGGCCGCTCGGGGTCGCGAAGGTCCGGGCGAGTCCGGCCGTGCTGATGATGGGCATGGCGACACAAAAACAGAGTCACTGAAAAATTGCAACAACACCAAAATTTCTGCGACCCCATGAACTTTCCGGGATTCCGCGCCCCCGACACGTCCGCCCTACGATGAGCACATGGCTGAGGGACTCAGGGAACGCAAGAAGCGCCAGGCCAGGCAGCACATCTCCGACCTGGCCACCGGGCTGTTCCTCAAGCACGGCTTCGTCACGGTCACCGTCGCCGATGTCGCCGAACTGGCGGACGTCTCCGTGAACACCGTCTACAACTACTTCCCGGCCAAGGAGGACCTCTTTCTCGACCGGATGAAGAGCGTCAGCCGGCGCGTCCCCCGCTTCATCCGCGCCCGCGACCGGGGCGAGTCCGCGGCCGAGGCGGTCCTGCGCGAACTGCGTGCCGCCGTCGTCGCCGTCTCCCCGGAGTACGGACTGATGGACGGCTTCGCCGACTTCATGCGGGTCATCGAGGAGGCGCCCACGCTCAAGGCCCGCCTCTGGTACCTCCAGCAGGAGGTCCTGCAGGGCGTCGTCGAGGTCCTGCGCGAGGAGACGGACGTGGCCCCGGAGGACCCGATGCCGCTGCTCGTCGGCGGTCAGATCGCCTGGGCCGAGGGCGCGCTCGTCGCCTACATCAGCCAGGAGATGAGCGCGGGCCACCAGGCGGTCGAGGTCTCCCGCGACGCCCTCGTCGTCCTCGACGAGATCGAGGGGCTGCTCGGCGAGAAGGTCCTCAACTACGCGCGGCGTGCCGCCGCGTGACGCGTCCCGGTGTGATGTCCGTCATTTGAGACGTGACGCGCATCTCTTCACCGCCCCAGCGTCCCCCACGGGTACTAATCTCCGCCGGAGAGCATGTGAACGACCGTTGAGACCAGCCCGTAGAGGCGAACAGAAACCAAGGGGTGCGAACGTGGCCAGGAAGCTTGCCGTCATCGGGGCCGGACTCATGGGATCCGGAATCGCACAGGTCTCCGCCCAGGCGGGCTGGGACGTCGTGCTGCGCGATGTGACCGACGCGGCGCTGACCCGCGGCCGCGACGGGATCAAGGCCTCGTACGACAGGTTCGTCTCCAAGGGCAAGCTGGACGCGGCCGACGCCGGGGCCGCGCTCGCCCGCATCACCACGACCACCGATCTCGATGCCGTGGCCGACGCCGACATCGTCGTCGAGGCCGTCTTCGAGAAGCTGGAGGTCAAGCACGAGATCTTCCGGACCCTCGACAAGGTCGTCCGCGAGGACACCGTCCTGGCCTCCAACACCTCCGCCATCCCGATCACCAAGATCGCGGCGGTGACCGAGCGCCCGGAGCGCGTCGTCGGGGTGCACTTCTTCTCGCCGGTGCCGATGATGCAGCTCTGCGAACTGGTGCGCGGCTACAAGACGAGCGACGAAACCCTGGCCACCGCACGGGAGTTCGCCGAGTCGGTCGGCAAGACCTGCATCGTCGTCAACCGTGATGTCGCGGGCTTCGTCACCACCCGGCTCATCTCGGCGCTGGTCGTCGAGGCCGCCAAGCTGTACGAGTCGGGCGTCGCGTCGGCCGAGGACATCGACACCGCCTGCAAGCTGGGCTTCGGGCACGCCATGGGGCCGCTGGCCACGGCCGACCTGACCGGCGTCGACATCCTGCTGCACGCCACCGGCAACATCTACACCGAGTCGCAGGACGAGAAGTTCGCCGCCCCGGAGCTGATGCGCCGGATGGTCGATGCAGGTGACATCGGACGCAAGAGCGGGCAGGGCTTCTACACCTACTGATCGTTTTCCGCCCCCGGCCGCCTGATCCGCCGTCAGTCGGGCCGGGGGAGCGGGGGGTCACCTCCCCGGCTGCGGTCGGATCTCCGCGGACCGGTATCACCCCACGGGGTGAATTCGGTATCGGTTCGCTTACAGACGGCAACTTCCCTGTCGTTGTTGCAGTCAGTTGTGGCAGAGACAGAACAGACAGACCTACCTTGCTACGGAGCAATCCCGGGGAGCGCATATGCACATCAGGGGCGACCACGCCGAGCTGGTCGTCGGGGGCCGCCTCGACGTCCGAAGCGCGGCGGACGCCCGTACGGTCCTGCACTCGGCCGTCGACGACGGAGTCGGTGATCTGGTGCTGGACCTGACCGAGCTGGATTCCTGGGACGCCACCGGACTCGGCGTCATCATGGGCGCGCACCGCCGGGCCGGCCGGGCCGGGCGGCGCCTGGTGCTGCGCGGCGTACCGCCGCAGATGCAGCGACTGCTGGTGGCCACCCGGCTGCACCGCATTCTGGCCATCGAGGGCGGAATCGCCGCAGACTCCCTGCCGCGTGTGTAGAGGTACCCCACGGCAGAAGACGCGCAATCATTGACGGAACGTGACGTCCGGGGCGGCGCGGCACCCCGCCGGTTCGCCGATACCGTGCGAAGGTCTAGGGTTCGGCCGTCCGCCGATTGACGGAACCCATGGGCGGACACCGGACCAGAAGCGACAGCGGGGCGTGCGGCCGGAGGGACAAACCGCGCGCGACGCGTCTGGGGGACTTGGCGATGGACCCGACACACCGGGGACCGGAAGAGTACGGGCATGACCGCGACCGGACCGGGGATGACGCGGGGCAGGGAGGACAGTCCCGCGATCCGCTGCCACCGGGACCGGCCCCGCACACCTCGCGCCACACCCCGCAGACGCCCGTGCAGGCCCGGGTGGTCCAGCTCGTCTCGGGCGACCTGCTGCTCACGGTCAACCCGGTCGACGGCAGCGAGGTCGAACCCTGCCCGCCGGGCGAACACCCCGCCGCGCCGGTCCGCCGCACCGCGCGACAGCGCGCCGACCGCGAACGCGCCATCGCCCCGCCCGTCCCACCGGGCCCGCCCGGCCCGCAGCTGCCGCTGCTGGAGCGGCAGGAGGAGCGCGAGCGGCTGGTGCGTCTGCTGTCGCGCGGCAGGTCCGTCCGCCTCACCGGCCCGGCCGGCTCGGGCCGCTCGGCCCTCCTGAGCGCCGTCGCCGCCGACTGCGCGGAGCTGGCCCCCGACGGCGTCGTACGCCTCTGCGGTCACAAGCGCACCACCACGGACCTGCTGTACGGGCTCTTCGACGCGGTGCATCTGGCCCCGCACCACCGCCCGGACCGCCAGGAACTTCTCGGATTCGTGCGCGGCATCGGTGCCGTCGTCGTCGTGGACGACCTGGAGTTCGGCGGCGCCGCGCTGGAGGAACTGCTCGACGCCACCCCGGAGTGCGCCTTCCTGTTCGGCGCCACCCTCGATGTCACGCCCCCCGCCGCCGATACGCACCTCGAAGAGGTCGCCCTCGCCGGGCTCGGCCGCGGTGCCTCCCTGGACCTGCTGGAGCGGGTCGTCGAACGTCCGCTCACCGACGAGGAGACCAACTGGGCGGGCGACCTCTGGTTCGAGTCCGAGGGCCTGCCGCTGCGCTTCGTCCAGGCGGGCGCGCTGCTGCGCGACCGCCACGTGTCGCCCGCCGGCCCCGCGGCCTCCTCCGCGTGGCCGCGCCCCGACGACGCGTCCGCTCCGGCCCCCCTGCCGAGCCTGGGCGAGGGCGCGGCGCCCGCCGTGCTGCTGGCCTCCCGGCTGAGCGGGGCGGCCCGGGACACCCTGCGCTTCGCCGTCGCGCTCGGCGGCGAGGTGCCGCACCAGGCACATCTGCCCGCGCTCGTGGGCGACACCCACGCCGACGCCGCCCTCGGTGAGCTCGCCGGGTGCGGGCTGCTCTCCCCGGCGGGACCCCGCTACCGGCTGGCCGCCGGGGTCCTCGCCCAACTGGAGGCGGGCGGCTACGGCGAGGACGCCCCGGCCCGCGCCCGCAGCGCCGCCCAGCACTACGCCTGGTGGGCGGGCCACCCCTCGGTCACCCCCGAGCGGGCCGTCACCGAGGCCGACGCCGTCATCGCCGCGATGGCCCGGCTGGTGCCGGGCGACGGGGCGGGACAGGCCAGCGCCGCCGTCCTGCTGGCCCGCAGCGCCTCTCCCGCCTTCGCGGCGGGGATGCACTGGGGAGCCTGGGAGCGAGTCCTCAGGATCGGCCAGGAGGCCGCCAGGATTGCCGGTGAGGTCGCCGAAGAGGCGTACTTCCACCACGAGTTGGGTGTCCTCGCGCTCTGCGCCGGAAATCTGGACCGGGCCAGGGCCGAGCTGGAGACATCGATCGGCATGCGCGGTGCGCTCGCCGACAAGTCCGGGGCGGTGGCCGGCCGCCGCGCACTCGCGCTGGTGGCGGACCGCTCCGGCGGCCTCACACCCGTGGGCAGGACCCTGACGGGCGACGAGGTGCCGGCCGTGCGGCAGGAGGAGCCGGACACACCGGCCGGCGGAATCCCCGTGCTGCCGCTGTTCCCGCAGCAGACGCAGGCGCCCGCGACGGTGGTCTCCCGGCAGGTCCCGGCGCCCGCGCCCGGTGCCGGAGGCGGACGGTCCCTGCGCCGGGGGATCCTGGGCGGGGCACGGCGCAACCTGGTCGCGGTGGGGGCCGGGACCCTGCTGGCCGCCGTGCTCGGCACCGTGGTGACGCTCGGCGCGACATCCGGCAAGGACGAGCCGGCGGGCCGCGACACCACCACCGAGCAGTCGTCGAACGAGGACGACGCCGGGGGCGGACTTCCCACGGACGAACCGGCGGACGGTACGGAACCGGCGGACGGTGTGCCCGCCGGCAGCGGATCCATGTCCCCGGGCCCGTCGGATCCGGCCACCCCGAGCAGCAGCGGTACCCCGTCGCCCGGGACGTCCGGACCGGGCGGGACCCCGTCCACGGACGGGCCCACCGACGGGCTGCCGACCGACCCGCCGACGACCGGCCCGTCCTCGACGGGGAAGCCGACGGGCAGGCCGACCACGCCCCCGACGACGCCGCCGACCACCCCGCCCACCACGCCCCCGACGACGCCGCCCACCGACCCGCCGACGGACCCGCCCACCGACCCGCCCACCGACCCGGACACCTCGATGTCGGCGGGCGGCCCGACGACGGCCGGCGCCGCGGACACGGAGCGGGACGGGGTGCCGGACGGGCAGCGGGACGTGCTGCCGGACGAGGAGCCGGGCGGGCAGCCGGGCGCACCCCTGTAGCCCCCGGCCGGATCCGGGAAAAGCCCTGGCCGGACGGACCCGCTGAACGGGTCCGTCCGGCCAGGGACGCCGGCCCGGGGGCCGGAAACGGATCAGGCTGCCGGGGTCAGAACAGCCGCAGTTTGTCGTCCTCGATGCCGCGCATCGCGTCGTAGTCGAGGACCACACAGCCGATGCCGCGGTCCGTCGCCAGGACACGGGCCTGGGGCTTGATCTCCTGGGCGGCGAAGACGCCCCGCACCGGTGCGAGATGGGGGTCGCGGTTCAGCAGCTCCAGGTAGCGGGTCAGCTGCTCGACACCGTCGATGTCGCCGCGGCGCTTGAGTTCCACGGCCACCGTCCCGCCGTCCGCGTCCCGGCACAGGATGTCGACGGGGCCGATCGCGGTGGGGTACTCACGGCGGATCAGGGTGTGTCCCTCGCCCAGGATCTCGATCCGGTCGGCGAGCAGTTCCTGGAGGTGCGCCTCCACCCCGTCCTTGATGAGACCCGGGTCCACGCCCAGCTCGTGGGACGAGTCATGGAGGATTTCCTCCATGGTGATGATGAGTTTCTCGCCCGCTTTGTTCACCACGGTCCAGACGCCTTCGCTGTCGTCGGCGCCCTCCTTCAGGGTGCAGGGCGGAGACATCCAGTTGAGGGGTTTGTACGCCCGGTCGTCGGCGTGGATCGACACGCTGCCGTCCGCCTTCACCAGGATCAGACGAGGGGCGGAGGGCAGGTGGGCTGTGAGCCGGCCCGCATAGTCGACGGAGCAACGGGCGATGACGAGACGCATGGTCGGAACGCTACTCGACGACCGGGGCTCCACGCGATTCACCGCCTTCGCACCCGTCGCCACTCTTGACATCCGCGAGCGGGCTTGCCCCTCTATGTGCCCCTTAGTTATTGGCCGGTTGTGTTCCCAATCTCCTGGTGCGGCCCGGACTGCGCGCTTACCGTGTAATCAGGAGGTCGCCGTCCGTGCACACTGCGTCGCCGTCCTCCTTCCATGCCCGTAAGGCCCCGGCCGTCCGTCGGGGTCGCGAGAGGAGAACCCATGTCGCTCGACGTCTCACCGGCGCTGTTGGAACAGGCCGAGCGAGGCGAAGTCGACGAAGCCGACTTCGTCGACTGCGTCCGGACCTCCCTGCCCTACGCATGGGAGATGATCAGCTCTCTGGTGGCCCAGCTGAAGGTCGACGGCGGACAGTTCGCCGACAATCAGACGCCGCCGCCGAACGAGCAGGCACGTGGTCAGCTGCTGCGTGCGCTCGCGAGTGATGCGATACGCGGCGCGCTTCAGCGGCACTTCGGGGTGCGTCTGGCATTCCAGAACTGCCACCGGGTCGCGGTGTTCCCGCTGGATGCCTCGGTTGACGACCGGCTGGCCAAATTCACCTCGGTGAGGGGCCAGTTGCTCAACCAGTCGCCCGAACTACGGGACTGCTGAACGCTTCCGCTGCCGTCCCGGGCCGCGGGAGGTGCAACTGGCTCCGGGGCGGCAGCTCCCGTACCACCAGCACCACCAGGATTACCGGCACCACCAGCACCACCAGCACCAGCGCCATCAGAACCGTCATATGCCCCTCACATCAGCAGCGGCAGCACCTCGGTGCCCAGTCGCCGTACGTTCTCCTCGGTCGCCGTGAGGTCGCCCGACCCCTCGACGAGAAGCGCGAAGCGCGTGATGCCGGTCCGTTCGGCCGTCTCCGCGAGCCGGTCGGCCGCCGCCCCGGGCGCACCCACCGGGTGCAGCCCGCAGAGCAGCTCCGTGTACGCGACGGGGTCCCGCATCACACGGTGCCTGTCGTCGACCGTCACATGGGCGCCGAGCCCCTGGCGCAGCCAGCCGGGCATGGCCTTCACCAGCGTCTCCGCGGCATCGACGGGACCGTCCGCGATCTGGGCCACCCCGGCGGACACATGGCCCGCCCCCGCCACGACGTCCGGCGGATGACCGGCCTCCCGGGCGGCCGTGCGCCACAGGGCGACCATCTCCGCCTTCTCCTCGTTGCCGCAGTGCATGCCGAGCAGCATCGGAAGCGCCTTCCGCGCGGCCAGCCGTACGCTCTTCGGTGAGGTGCACGCGACGACCACCTCGGGCCCCGGCGAGCTCCCGGGGCTCTGGGCCGGCAGCTCGTCGGCCCGGGGCACCACCGCCACCTCGCGGAAGCCGAACCGCTCCCCGCGCCCCGCCACACGCGGCTCCCGCAGCCAGTCGAGCAGCAGCTCCAGCGATTCGGGGAAGCCCCGCTCGTACGCCTCCAGGCCGCCTCCGAACACCTCCAGGTCCACCCACGGGCCGCCCCGGCCCACTCCGAGCGTGAACCGCCCGCCGCTGGTGAGGTGCAGCAGCGCGGCCTGTTCGCCGAGCGCCACCGGATGGTGGTTGGGCAGCACGCTCACCGCCGTACCCACGCGGATCCTGCGGGTGCGGCCGAGCAGCAGCGCGGCCAGTGTGACGGCGGACGGGCATACCCCGTACGGCACGAAATGATGTTCCGCCAGCCAGACGGAATCGAGTCCGGACTCCTCCGCGACCTCGGTGGACCGGACAGCCCGGTGCAGGGCTTCCCCCTGCCCCTGCCCCGGAAACTGGGCTGCCAGTACGAACGTTCCCACGCGCATCGCTCTTGCCTCCTTGCGGCCCGACGCGGTTCTCCCCTGTCGGCAACAACGTCCGACACGTGCCAAAGGCACGGTCCACGCAGAAGTTGTTGCGATTTTCCGCTAACTCACCCCGTTGCCCGACGTCGCCGCGCGCCCGCCAGGGATTGCGGAACAGCCTTTAGGCTGGACGGACCCTGTCCGTTCAGCCCGTGAGGTGTCACGTGTCCCCGCGCCGCAACCGCCCCCGAGGCGGCGAGAGTCCCACCGACAGCGCGAGCACGCCGGGGGAGCGGTACGGCGGCGGCGGGGGCGGCGAGAGCTGGCAGGGCGAGGAGTGGTCGGTGCGCCCGGTGAGCGGTGCGAGCGCGCAGGGCAAGCGGTACCGCTGCCCCGGCTGCGACCAGGAGATCCCGCCCGGGGTCCCGCACCTCGTCGCCTGGCCCGAGTTCGGCGGGATCGAGGACCGCAGACACTGGCACAAGGCCTGCTGGAACGCGAAGGACCGCCGCACCACACGGGTGCAGCGGTCCAGGAACGCTCCTCGCTACTGAACGGGAACGCTTCCCGCCACCGGACACGGGCGGGCGCCGGCGCCGCCGGGCCCGGTCCGGGCCGTCAGACGTCGCGCCGGTCGAGCGAGACGAAGGCACCGGCCAGGGCCACGGCCGCGGCGCCCAGGATGATCCACAGCGGTTCCCAGCCGGAGGGTCCCGAGTTGCTGATCGCGGAGCCGTAGAGCGCCCCGAGCTGGTTGGGGATCGAGTACTCGAACAGGGCCCGCTGGAGGTCGGCCAGGCTCTCCGAGAACATGAACATCGCCAGCACGAGCGGCAGCAGCACCAACGCGATCATGATCGTGATGGCTCCCGCGGAGTGCCGGATGATCGCGCCGAGTCCCAGCGAGAGCAGTCCGAGCGTCGCGATGTAGAGCCCCACGCCCACGGTGGCGCGCAGCCAGTCGGTACCCGAGGCGGGCGCGCCGTCCAGGATCACCGTCTGGAGCCCCGCGACGAGCGTGGCCATGACCACGGTGATGACGAACGTCAGCAGGAAGAAGACGGTCGCCTTCGCGGTCAGCACCCGTCCCCGGCTCGGGCAGGCGGTCAGCGTCGTGCGGATCATGCCGGTGCCGTACTCGGAGGAGATGGTCAGCACGCCGAGGGTGATCACGCAGATGGAGCCGAGGAGCACCCCGAAGAAGCCGAGGCTGAGCACCGGCTCGTCGCCCAGGTTCGCGTCGGTCGCGGCGACGGCGAACGCGGACAGCAGCCCGATCGCGAGCATGAGCACGATCATCACGCCGAGCGTCCACATGGTGGAGCGCACAGAACGGATCTTCGTCCACTCGGAGGCGAGGGCGTCGCCGAAGGTGGGGGCCCGGACCGGGATGGGCGAGGCGTAACCGCCGCCCGGGGCGGGCCAGGCCGCCTGCGGCTGCTGCTGGGGGGCCTGCGGGGTGGCCGGCGTCGTCATCGGGGGTCCTCGCTGGTCTTGCGCCCGGTCGGGGCTTCGGTGGATACGGGCGCGGGGGCCGCGGGCCCGGCGGCTGCGGGCGGCACCGCGGGCGCCGGCGCCGCGGGGGCCGCCGGACCTGCCGGGGCGCCGGACGCGTACGGGTTCCGGCCGGGCGGCGGCGGGGCGTACCAGCCCTGCTGCGGCGCCTCGGGCACCTGCGGGTGCCCCGGGCCGGGGTGGGTCCCGTAACCGGCCCCGTAGCCCGGCTGGGCCCCGTAGGCGGCGTCCTGAGGCCCCTGGCCCGGCAGCGGAACCTGAAGACCCGCCTTGGCGTCCACCGTCGAGCGGTAGTCCACGGCGCCCTGCGTCATCCGCATGTACGCCTCCTCCAGCGAGGCCTGGTGCGGCGAGAGCTCCCACAGCCGGACGTCCGAGGCATGCGCCAGATCGCTGATCCGGGGCAGCTGGAGACCCGTGACCCGAAGGGCCCCGTCCGGCTCCGACATCACCCGGCCGCCCGCCTCGGTGAGCGTGGCGGTCAGCTTCTCGCGCTGCTCGGGCACGTTCTCCGGGACCCGTACCCGCGCGAAGTCGGCGGAGTTCGCGGAGATGAAGTCGGTGACGCTCATGTCGGCGAGCAGCTGGCCGCGCCCGATCACGATCAGATGGTCGGCGGTGAGGGCCATCTCACTCATCAGATGGCTGGAGACGAAGACCGTGCGCCCCTCGGCGGCCAGCATCTTCATCAGGTTGCGGACCCAGAGGATGCCCTCGGGGTCGAGGCCGTTGACCGGCTCGTCGAAGAGCAGCACCTGCGGGTCGCCCAGGAGCGCCGCCGCGATGCCCAGCCGCTGACCCATACCGAGCGAGAAACCGCTGGAACGCCGCTTGGCCACGTCCTGGAGCCCCACGACACCGAGCACCTCGTCGACCCGGGCGGCCGGGATGCCGGCCAGCTGCGCCAGCGAGAGCAGGTGATTGCGCGCGCTGCGCCCGCCGTGCACGGCCTTGGCGTCCAGGAGCGCGCCCACCTGGCGCGGCGCGTTCGGCAGATCGCGGAAGGCGTGACCGCCGATCGTCACACGGCCCGATGTCGGCCGGTCGAGGCCGAGCATCATCCGCATGGTGGTGGACTTGCCCGACCCGTTGGGACCGAGGAACCCGGTGACGGCCCCCGGCCGCACCTGGAACGAAAGGTTGTACACGGCCGTCTTCGCACCGTAGCGCTTGGTCAGGCCGACTGCCTCGATCATTCTCCAGCCCCATCGACTTATCTGTCGTCGGGGCACGGGCTGCCTGGCCGCACGCCCCCGTAAGACTTAGGAGGATAACCAGGGCTTGACGGTTCCAGCCAAGTTCTGATCCTGAATGAACGGTTCCGGGATCGCTTCCGAGCCGTTCTGGACAGGCCCTACGCGTCCCGCTTCTTCAGCAACACGTACCCGCCGAGCACCGCCAGCACCACCCACCCGACCATGATCCCGAGCCCGCCCCAGGGGCCGTACGGCGCCGGATCGCTGTTCATCGCGTCCGGGAGCACCTGCATGATCTTGGAGCCCGCCTGGTCGGGGAAGTACCGGGCCACGCTCTTGGCACCCGGGACCGCCGACAGGATCTGGGAGACGAGGAAGAAGAACGGCATCAGGATGCCGAGCGACAGCATGGAGCTGCGCAGCATCGCCGCCACTCCCATGGAGAAGATCGCGATCAGCCCCATGTAGATGCCGCCGCCGAAGACCGCCCGCAGTACGTTGTCCGCGCCGATGTCCGTGCGGTGGTCGCCGAGCAGGGCCTGGCCCAGGAAGAACGAGATGAAACTCGTCGCGAGTCCGACGGCCAGAGCCAGTACCCCGGCCACCGCGATCTTGCTGAAGAGGAACGTGCCGCGCTGGGGCACGGCCGCCAGCGAGGTGCGGATCATGCCGGAGCTGTATTCCGTACCGACCACCAGCACCCCGAAGACGACCATCGCGAGCTGGCCGAGGATCATGCCCGAGAAGCTGACGAAGGTCGGGTCGAAGGTGGCGCGCTCCAGGTCGGAGAGATTGTCGAACTGGGAGTTCATCACCGCGCAGAGCGCCGCGCCCATCGCGACGGTGACGCCGAACGCGCAGATCAGCGTCCAGGTGGTCGAGGAGACCGTACGGATCTTGGTCCATTCCGCATTCAGGACCGCGGGTACCGATGCCATCGTCGTCACGCCCCCCTGCCGTCGCGGGAAGCGCCCCGGCCGCCCCGCTGGTTCCACTGCTCGCCCCAGCCCGCACCCACCGGCGGTGGCGGGGCCCCGTCCCGTTCCGAGTGCGCGTGGTACTCCACGGAGCCCGCGGTCATCTGCATGAACGCTTCCTCCAGCGAGGCCCGCTGGGAACTCAGCTCGTGCAGGACGATCTGGTGGCGCGCGGCGAGCTCACCGAGTGCGTCGCTGGTGGCGCCGTCGATCTCCAGGGTGCCGTTCCCCGACTCGACCGCGACGAAGCCCTCCGCGTGCAGCACGTCCCGCAGGCGCTCCTGCTGCGGGGAGCGCAGCCGTACATAACTGCGCGAGTTCTCGTGGATGAAGTCGGCCATCGAGGTGTCGGCGAGCAGCCGGCCCTGGCCGATCACGATCAAATGGTCGGCGGTCAGTGCCATTTCGCTCATCAGATGCGAGGAGACGAAGATCGTCCGGCCCTCGGACGCGAGGGTCTTCATCAGATTGCGGATCCAGTGAATACCCTCGGGGTCCAGACCATTGACCGGTTCGTCGAACATCAGGATCTCGGGATCACCGAGCAGCGCGGACGCGATACCGAGCCGCTGGCCCATACCGAGGGAGAAGCCCTTGGACTTCTTCTTCGCGACCGCGCTCAGCCCGACCGTGTCGAGAACCTCCGCGACCCGGCTCTCGGGGATGCGATTGCTCTGCGCGAGACACAGCAGATTGTTGTACGCGCTGCGACCGCCGTGCATCGACTTGGCGTCGAGCAGCGCTCCGATGTACTTCAGCGGTTCTTCCAGCTCGCGGTAGTGCTTGCCGTCGATGCGCACCGATCCGCTGGTGGGGTTGTCGAGATCGAGCATCATCCGCATCGTCGTGGACTTGCCCGCCCCGTTCGGGCCCAGGAAGCCGGTCACCATCCCCGGTCTGACCTGGCAGGACAACTGGTCGACGGCGACCTTGTCGCCGAATCGCTTGGTGAGTCCGTCAAGCTCGATCATGCGTTCACGCTAGAACGGCCGCGCGCCCGGCGCCACCACAAGGGCGGAACCGGGCGCGCGACGGGGTACGGCTGTCCTACCGGGGGTCAGCGGCCCTGCTGAGCCGGCACACCACGGGTGGCGGGCTCGTCGTCCACCGGCGAACCGGCGGCGGCCACCGCGGCACCCGTCAGCGTCGCCAGCATCTCGCGGACGTTGGTCAGCTGGGCGTTGATCGAGTCGCGGCGGTTGGTGAGCGCCGCCAGCTCGCGCTCCGATTCGCTGCGGATCCGGTCGGCCTTGGCGTTCGCGTCGGCCACGATGTCCTCGGCCTGGCGCTGCGCGGTCTCCACCGTCTGACGGGCCCGGCGCTCGGCGTCCGTACGGAGCTTCTCGGCCTCCAGGCGGAGCTGCTCGGCGCGGTGCTCGATCTCGGCCAGACGCTTCTCGGCCTTGGCCTGACGGGACGCGAGGTCGCGCTCCGACTGCTCGCGGCGCTTGGCGAGGTTCGTCTCGAAGTCCGCCGCGGCCTGGGCCGCCTTGGCGCGGGTCTCCTCGAAGAGGGCGTCCGCCTCCTCGCGCTTGGACTGGGCGTCCTTCTGCGCCTCGGTGCGCAGCGTGGTCGCCTCGCCCTTGGCCTTCTCGACGATGCGAACGCCCTCGTCCTCGGCCTTCGCCTTGCGCTCGGCGGCGAACGACTCGGCGTCGTTGCGCACCTGCTGGGCGGCCGACTCGGCCAGCTCGCGGTGCTGCTCGGCCGCGCGACGGGCCTCCTCACGCAGGTCCTTGGCCTCCTCCTCGGCGAGGCGGAGAATCTTCTCGACACGCGCACCGAGCCCGGCGTACGACGGCTCCGCGTCGTTGACCTGGGCCTGGGCGTTCTGCGTTTCGAGGTGGAGCTCCTCGATGCGCTTTTCCAGAGAGGTGATTCGGGCCAGAGCACTATCACGGTCGGCGACGAGCTTGGTAATGCGGTCGTCCACCTGACCGCGGTCGTAACCACGTCGCACGAGCTCGAAGCCGAAGGGGGAGGAAGGGTCGCTCATGGGTTTCCTGTCGAATGAGACCGGTGAGGTGTTAGGGGGAATCCTAGGGGCCTGGGCGGCGTGTCAGCGTGCAGAAGCCGGTTTGATCTGGAGAATGACACCCCTTTTGAGTGGCTGACCCCCGGAGCGCTTGCCGCTCAAAGGATTGAATGTCCATGACGAAGCACGGGACATGACGGACCGGCTACCCCTCCGAGGACTTGCCGCCGGACCGGGTACCCGCCGCCGCCGTGGCCTTGGCGCCTCCTGGGGAGCCGCCGTTGGCCGGCTTCCCGCCCCCTGCCGGTGTCTCGAAGGACTCCAGCGCTTCGAGTACGTCCTGGACACGGGAAATCTCCGTATTGATGTCCTTGCGCCTGCGCACCAGCACATCCAGCTCCCGCCGGCCCTCGTCGACCATCTGCTTCGACTCCGACTCGGCGTCGGCGCGCAGCTTCTCGGCCTGGCGGACCAGCTCGGACT
Source organism: Streptomyces sp. NBC_00654 (assembly GCF_026341775.1). Lineage (NCBI taxonomy): Bacteria > Bacillati > Actinomycetota > Actinomycetes > Kitasatosporales > Streptomycetaceae > Streptomyces > Streptomyces sp. NBC_00654. The sequence continues at coordinate 1,937,568 of NZ_JAPEOB010000001.1, forward strand.
TCTTGGCCTCGGCCTCCTTCAGGAGCGACTCGGCACGCTTCACCGCGGCGATCCGGACCTTGCTGGCCTCCGAATTGGCGTCCGCCAGCAGCTCCTTGGCCTTCGATTCGGCCTCGTCGCGCTGTTCGGTCGCCGCCTTCATCAGGTTGTCGACGCGCTCGCCGGCGGTCTTCATCTGCTCCGAGGTCTCCCGGCGGGCCCGCTCGTGCAGCTCCTCGATCTCGCTCTCCAGCCGGGTCCGCAGCTCCTCGGCCCGGTCCCGGATCGCGGTGGCGTCGCGCCGTGCGCCGACCAGCAGTTCGTCCGCGTCCGTACGCGCCCGCTCCACCAGGGTGTTGCCCTCGACCGTCGCCTCGGACGTGATCCGCACGGCCTCCTTGCGGGCCGCGCCGACCATCGTGTCGGCCTGCGCCTCGGCCTCGGTGGCGGAACGGAGCGCCTCCTCCTGGGCCTTGCCCACGAGCTGGTCGGCCTGCTCGGCCGCGTCCGCGCGCCGCTTCGCCGCGGCCTCGCGCGCCTCGTCGAGCACCCGGTCCGCCTCCTGGCGGGCCTCGGCGCGCAGCTTCTCGGCCGCCGACTCCGCCTCGGCGCGCAGCTGTTCGGACTCCTCGTGGGTGCGGGCCGCGTGCTCCCGCGCCGAGCCGAGGGTCTCCGCCGCCTCCGCGCGCAGCCGCTCCGCCTCGTCGGTGGCCTCCGCGACGACCCGGTCCGCCTGGGCGGCCGCCTCCGTACGGCGCCGCTCGGCCTCGGTAGTGGCCTCGCCGACGAGCTGGTTGCCCGCGTCGGTGGCCTCGGTACGGATCCGCTCGCTCTCGGCCGTCGACTCGCCGATGAGCCGGTCGGACTGGGCCGCCGCCTCCGAACGGATGCGGTTGGCGTCCTGACGGGCCTCGGCACGGGCGCGCGAGGCGTCCTGCTCGGCGGAGGCGAGCGCGTCGGACGCCTCGGTACGGACCCGCTGGCTGTACTCCGAGGTGTCGGCGCGCACCCGCTCCGACTCGGCGATCGCCTCGGAGACCGTACGCTCGGCCAGCGCCTTCGCGGCCTCGGACTCCTCGGCCGCCACCCGGCGGACGCGGTTGGCGTCCTCGGTGGCCCGCTCGCGCTCGGCGTAGGCGTCCGCGCGGACGCGGTCCGCCTCCTCCTGCGCCTCGGTCCTGGTCCGGTCCGCGGCGTGCTCGGCGGTGGAGCGCAGCCCGGCGATCTCCTCCTCGGCCTGCTCCTGGAGACCGGCGACGGAGTCCCGTACCTGCTGGGCCGTCTGCTCGGCCGCGGCGACCAGCTCGGTCGCCCGGGAGTCCGCCTCCGCGGCGAGCCGCTGGGCCTCGGCCTGGGCCTCCTCGACCCGCTTGCGGGCGGAGGCGAGCAGCTCCTCGCTCTGCTCGCGGGCCCGGACGCGCTCCTGCTCGGCCTCGGTGCGCGCCGCTCCCAGGGTCTCCTCGGCCTCCCGGCGACGCCGGTTGGCCTCCTCCTGGGCGGCCGACAGCGCCTCGGCGGCCTCGGTGGCGACCCGCTCCGCCGCGGCGGCTGCCTCGGCCCGCACCCGGTCGGCGCTCTCCTGCGCCTCGGACTTGAGCCGCTCCGCCTCGGCCGCCGCCTCGCCACGCAGCCGTACGGCGACGTTCTCGCCCTCCGCACGGGCCTGCGAGGCGTCGGCCGCGGCCTCGTCGCGCAGCCGCTCGGACTCCGTCTCGGCCTGCTCCTGGAGCGTACGCAGCCGCTCGGCGGCCTCGGCCCGCAGCCGCTCGGACTCCTCGTTCGTCTCGCGGCGGATGCGCTCCGCCTCGGTACGGGCCTCGCTCAGCGCCTCCTCGGCGGTGGCGAGCCGGGCCTCGGCCTCGGTGCGCAGCCGGGCCAGCTCCTCGGCGGCCTCGGACTGCCGGGCGGCTACCGCGCGCTCGGTCTCCGCCCGCAGCTCCGCCGCCGCCTGTTCGGCCGCGGCGGTGAGGGACTCGGCCTGCTCCTCGGCCTCGGCCCGGAGCTTGTCGGCCTCGGCCCGGGTGCGCTCCAGGGTCTCCTCGGCCTGCTTGCGCAGGGTCGCGGCGCGCTCGGCCGCGTCGGTGCGCACCCGCTCGCTCTCGGTGCCCGCGGAGGTCCGCAGCTCATCGGCGTCCGACCTGGCCCTGGTCAGCAGCTCCTCGGCGGTGCGGGCACCCTCCTCCAGCTGCTGGACGGCCTCCCGGCGGGCCTCGCCGCGGATCCGCTCGCCCTCGGCGACGGCCTCGGAGCGCAGCTGCTCCGCCTCGCCGCGCAGCCTGCGGGCCTCCTCCTGGAGCTCGACCGTCTTGGCCCGGTACTCCTTGGTGTCGTCCTTGGCCGCGCCCTTGAGCTGGTCGGCCTGTTCGGCGGCCTCGCCGCGCAGCCGGTCGGCCTCGGCCTCCGCCTCGCGGCGGATCCGGTCGGCCTCCTCGCTCGCCGCCGCGGTGGTGGACTTCGCGTCCTCGGACGCCTTCGTCAGCACCTCCTCGGCGGTCCGGGCCGCCTTGGCGAGCTGGGCCGCGGTGTCCTCGGCGGCCGTGGTGCGCGCCTTCTCGGACGCCTCGGCGACCACCCGCTCGGCCTCGGCGCGGGCGTCGGCGAGGGCCTGCTCGGCCTCCTCCTTGAGCGCTTCGGCGCTCTTGGTGGCCTCGCCGACCAGCCGGGCGATCTCGGACTTGGCCGTACGGGTGCGCTGCTCGTTCTGCGACTCGGCGCCGGCCAGCCGCTTGACCGCGGCCTCCTTCGCCTCGGAGAGGATCTTCTCGGCCTCCAGCCGGGCTTCGCGCAGCTGGGTCCCGGCCTCCTGGAGACGCTGTTCGGCCGTCCGGTTCAGCTCGGTGGTCTGCTGCCTGGTCTGCTCGGTCTCGGCGGTCGTCGAGGTCCGCAGCTGCTCGGCGTGGCTGGCGGTCTCCTGCGCCTGCGCCGAGGCCGAGGTCACCAGACGCTCGGCCTCCCGGCGGGCGCGCAGCAGCAGCGTCTCGGCCTCGGACCGGGCCGCCTCGGACTCCGAGCCGAGGCGCCGGCGGGTCTCGTCGGCGAGCCGGGTCGCCTCGTTGCGCGCCGCCGTCAGAGCCTGCTCGGCCTCGGCGCGGGACTCGTCGAGGAGACGGCGGGCCTGGGACTCGGTGCGGGCCCGGAGCTGCTCGGCCCAGGCGACGTTCTCGTTGACGTGGGACTCGACGGTCTGGCGGCGTTCGGCCAACTCCTGGTCGAGCCGCTGCCTGCGCTGGACGGCCTCCGTGTGCAACTCGGCCTGGAGTCTGGCCTGGTGCTCGGCGTGTTCCTGAAGGATCCGCTGGGTCTGCGCGCGGGCGTCACGGAGCTCACGCTCGGCGTCGCTGCGCAGCTGGTCCGCCTGGACCTGGGCGTTGCGGAGCATCTGCTCGGCCTGGTAGCCGAGGTCCGCGCTGTCGTACGCGGGACGGGTCGCGAGATTGCGCCGGGCCTCGTGCAGCTTGGCACGCAAGACCTCGACCTGGTAACCGAGGTCCTCGGCGTGCTGGACGGCCTTCTCCCGGTCGGTCTTCAGCCGGTCCATCTCGGCTTCGAACCGCGAGAGATGGTCGTCTTCAGCTCGGTGGCTCTCCTGGCGTTCGTAGCCCCGCACTGCGCGGTCCCATCCGTCCCCTGGTCGCAACTCTCCAAACGAGCACCGTTCGCCGGCGAACGGTCCCCCGGGGAATGGTGACAGACAAACGAAGGAGACGCGGCGCGGCCCCGACCCGGCCCCGGCCCGGAACCGCCCACTCTACCGGCCCAGGTATGCGGAGGTCAGTGCTCCGTCCGGGACGTGACCAGTTCGGTGAGCACACCGTGGCAGTCCTTCGGGTGCAGAAACGTGATCCGGGACCCCATCGACCCCGTCCTGGGCTCGTCGTAGAGCACCCTGACACCCTTCTCCCGGATGTCCGCGGCGTCCTGGTCCACGTCCGCGGTCCCGAAGGCGATGTGGTGGACGCCCTCCCCGTTCTTCGCCAGCCACTTGCCCACGGCCGAGTCCTCCCGGGTCGGCTCCAGCAGCTGGAGGTAGGAGGCCCCGCCGTCCGAGGTCCCGTTGATCCTGAGCATGGCCTCCCGGACGCCCTGCTCCTCGTTGATCTCGGAGTGGTACACCTCGAACCCGTACGTGGCCCGGTAGAACTCCACCGTCGTGTCGAGGTCGAAACAGGCGATCCCGATGTGGTCGATTCGCGTCAGCATGGAACCAGTGCAGCGCCCCGGACATGGTTACGCAACGTGCGCGCCATCACACCCGTTGCCGGATGACGGGCGGGGTACCGCTCAGTACATTCGAGTAAACCCTCGTTCACATACAACCCCAAGGGGCCGTGCCCATGTCAGGAACGACCGGTACCACCACCTCAGTGATCGTCGCGGGCGCCCGCACGCCCATGGGCCGTCTCCTCGGCTCCCTGAAGAGCTTCTCCGGGGCCGACCTCGGCGGCATCGCCATCAAGGCCGCGCTGGACCGGGCCGGCATCGGCGGCGACCAGGTCGAGTACGTGATCATGGGTCAGGTGCTCCAGGCCGGGGCGGGGCAGATCCCGGCCCGCCAGGCCGCGGTCAAGGCCGGCATCCCGATGAACGTTCCCGCGCTCACCGTCAACAAGGTGTGCCTGTCCGGGCTCGACGCCATCGCGCTGGCCGACCAGCTCATCCGCGCCGGTGAGTTCGACGTCGTCGTCGCCGGCGGCCAGGAGTCGATGACCAACGCCCCGCACCTGCTGCCGAAGTCCCGCGAGGGCTACAAGTACGGCGCGATCGAGATGCTCGACTCCATGGCGTACGACGGTCTGACCGACGCCTACGAGAACATCCCGATGGGCGAGTCCACCGAGAAGCACAACAGCCGCCTCGGCCTGGACCGCGCCGCCCAGGACGAGATCGGCGCCCAGTCCCACCAGCGGGCCGCCGCCGCCCAGAAGAACGGCGTCTTCGAGGCCGAGATCACCCCCGTCGAGATCCCGCAGCGCAAGGGCGACCCGGTCCTCTTCGCCAAGGACGAGGGAATCCGCGCCGAGACGACCGTCGAGTCCCTCGCCCGGCTGCGCCCCGCCTTCGCCAAGGACGGCACCATCACCGCGGGCACCTCCTCGCAGATCTCCGACGGCGCCGCCGCGGTCGTCGTCATGAGCCGGGCCAAGGCCGAGGAGCTGGGCCTGGACTGGATCGCCGAGATCGGCGCCCACGGCAATGTGGCGGGTCCGGACAACTCGCTCCAGTCGCAGCCCTCCAACGCCATCCGGCACGCGCTGAAGAAGGACGGCCTGACCGTCGAGGACCTCGACCTGATCGAGATCAACGAGGCGTTCGCGGCCGTCGCCGTCCAGTCGATGAAGGACCTCGGGGTCACCTCGGACAAGGTCAACGTCAACGGCGGCGCCATCGCGCTCGGCCACCCCATCGGGATGTCCGGCGCCCGCGTGGTGCTGCACCTGGCCCTGGAGCTGAAGCGGCGCGGCGGCGGCACCGGCGCGGCGGCGCTGTGCGGCGGCGGCGGTCAGGGCGACGCGCTGATCATCCGCGTTCCCCGGTAGATCCCGGCGTATCCCGCTGGGGACGCCTTCCGGCAAGGAACACTCGTAACCCCGAGAACGAAGTGAACGGAGCGGTGATGGTGGACGTCCCCACCCTGGTCGAGCAGGCGCGGCAGGGCAGGCCGCGGGCGGTGGCCCGGCTCATCTCGCTGGTGGAGGGGGCGTCACCGCAGCTGCGGGAGGTGATGGCGGCGCTGGCCCCGCTCGCGGGCCACGCCTACGTCGTGGGGCTCACCGGTTCGCCGGGCGTGGGCAAGTCCACCTCGACCTCGGCGCTGGTCTCCGCCTACCGCCGGGCCGGCAAGCGGGTGGGGGTGCTGGCCGTCGACCCGTCCTCGCCGTTCTCCGGGGGCGCGCTCCTCGGTGACCGGGTCCGGATGTCGGACCACGCCTCCGACCCGGGCGTCTACATCCGCTCCATGGCCACCCGCGGCCATCTGGGCGGTCTGGCCTGGTCGGCACCGCAGGCGATCCGGGTGCTGGACGCGGCGGGCTGCGACGTGATCCTCGTCGAGACGGTGGGCGTCGGCCAGTCGGAGGTGGAGATCGCCTCCCAGGCCGACACCTCGGTCGTGCTCCTCGCCCCGGGCATGGGCGACGGCATCCAGGCGGCGAAGGCCGGAATCCTGGAGATCGGCGATGTGTACGTCGTCAACAAGGCCGACCGGGACGGCGCGGACGCCACCGCCCGCGAGCTCAACCACATGCTCGGCCTCGGGGAGGCGCGCGGCCCCGGCGACTGGCGGCCGCCGATCATCAAGACGGTCGCCGCCCGCGGCGAGGGCATCGACGAGGTCGTCGAGGCCCTGGAGAAGCACCGGGCATGGATGGACGAGCACGGCGTCCTGGCCGAGCGGCGCACCGCGCGGGCGGCCCGCGAGGTCGAGACCATCGCCGTCACCGCCCTGCGCGAACGGATCGCCGATCTGCACGGCGACCGGCGCCTGGACGCCCTGGCGACCCGGATCGTGGCGGGCCGCCTCGACCCGTACGCGGCGGCCGACGAACTCGTGGCGGGCCTCACCGGCGAATCCTGACGGCTCCCCGGGGCGGCGTGCGGGCCGCCCCGGGAACCGCCGCGCGGCTCGCCCCGTCCCGTCCGGTGACAGTGAAACCTTTGACTGACGGTTCATCAGTCACGGGACGGGGGCGTGCCGTTCGCCGTACGGGTGGAAGCCTGCCGGTCGGGCGGCGCGCGTGGCAGGATGCCACGGGACGCGCGCGGGGGCCGCGCGCCAGCCGTGCGCACCAGGGGGGAAGCGACGCATGCCGGGGCCGCTGCGGGAGGACTCGCCGAGACGGATCGGGCCGTACGCGATACGGGCCAGGCTCGGCGCGGGAGGCATGGGCGAGGTCTACCTCGGGGTACGGGACGAGGAGACCGGAGCGGCCGCCCGCGGGACGGACGCGCCGGGCGGCGCCGAACCCGTCGCCGTCAAGACCGTCCGCCGCGACGTGGCCGGTGACCCCGGCTTCCGTACCCGCTTCCGGCGCGAGATCACCCTCGCCCGCTCCGTCACCGGCCCCCATCTCGCCCCGCTGCTCGACGGCGACGCCGACGCGGAGGTGCCCTGGCTGGCCACCGGCTATGTGGCGGGCCCGACCCTGTCGGCCGCGGTGCGCCGCTCGGGGGCGCTCGGCGAGGAAGAGGTGCGGATGCTCGGCGCCGGGCTCGCCCGTGCGCTGGCGGCCGTGCACACGGCGGGCGTGGTGCACCGCGATGTGAAGCCGGGCAATGTGATGCTCGCGTCGGACGGCCCGCGGCTCATCGACTTCGGGATCGCCCGGGACACCGGCGCCACGGCGCTCACCACCACCAGCCGCATGGTCGGCAGCCCCGCCTTCATGTCCCCGGAACATGTCGCCGGCGGCGGACGCGTCACGTTCGCGTCCGACATCTTCTGCCTGGCCTCCGTGCTCTGCTACGCCGCCACCGGGCGGGACCCCTTCGGCGACGGGCCCCTGGCCGCGGTGCTCTACCGGATCAAGTACGTCGAGGCCGATCTCGACGGCGTACCGTCCGCCCTGCGCGGTGTCCTCGCGGACTGTCTCGTCGCCGGCCCGGAGGACCGCCCCACCGCCGCCGGACTCGCCGCGCGCCTCGCCCCGGACGCGGCCGTGGGCTGGCCCGGACCGGTGGCGGAGCACATCGCCGAGCACGAACGCGAACTGGCCGCACTCCGGGCCCTGGACGGCCCCCTGCTCCCGCCGTACACCCCGACGCAGGCCGCCACCGGCAGCAGGACGCCCGCCGATCAACTGCCCACCCAGGGACCGGGACTTCCCCGGGATCCGGGTCCGGACCCGGACCGGGAACAGCCCCCCGGCCCGGCCGCCTCCCGGCCCCCGCTGCCTTCCTGGGGCCGGTATGTGCGCGCCGCGGTCATCGCGCTGGTCCTGGCCGGCGCAGCCACCGGCGGGCTGCTCGCGCTGCGCGACGGGGAGCCGGGCGGAAACGGTGGACCGGAGGGCTCCGGAGGCGGACCCGCCCAGGTGCTCGCCGGGATCGACGCCCAGGGCGGGCCCGACGGCTCCGGCACCGTCCCCTACGGCCGCGAGGTCCGCCCCACCGGCTGGAAGCCGTGGCGGGGCAAGCTCTCCGCCGCCCCGCTGGGCTGCGCGGCGGGCCGCTACGCCGTGGTCTGCCGCCGGACCGACGGATCGTACGAGGCGCTGTCGGCCGCCGACGGCAGGAAGCTGTGGGACTACGCGGCCGAGGAGGAGGGCAATGCCCCGGGCGCCCGGGTCAGCCCGACCGGACAGTTCTTCATGCCCGGCGGCTCCACGAGGCCGGCCATCCACGGTGACACCGTCTTCCTGGCCGCCGGGAACCGGCTGCTCGCGCTGGACTCCCGTACGGGGAAGACCCGTTGGGAGAGCCGGACCGGTGGGGCGTACTGGCTGGACAGCACTCCGGCGGTGGCCGACGGGCTGGTGTTCGCCGACATCGGCGACACCCCGTACGGCGCGCGGGTGGCCGCCTTCGACGTCCGCACCGGCAAGGAGAAGTGGCGCAAGCCCCTCGTCGGCGAGGACATCGCCAAGGCCGAGTGGTACGACTACTGGCCGCTGGCCACCGAGGACGGGGTGCTCTACATCCTCGGCCAGGACGGGGTGCGTGCGCTGCGGACGAAGGACGGCGAGGAACTGGGCCGGGCCACCGACGAGAACGCGTCCCGGTGCCAGGACGCGCTCGTGCGCCTGCCCGTCGTCTACTGCTCGGCCTACTCCTCCATCAAGGACGGGGCGGACCTCACCGTGTACCGGCTCCGGGCGCCCTCGCTCAAGCTGACCGGAGAGGTTCCCGTCCCGCCCGGACCGGCCGTCGCCACCGGACTGACCTTCGCCACCGGGCTGGTGGCCGTCGACGACGACGTCATGGTCCTCCGGCGCGGCAGCGCGCCCTGGGAGGGGGACGACGGGAACGCGGCGGAGATCGTCGTGGCCCCGCGCGACGGCGGCACCCCGCTCGGCCGGTACCCCCTGGACCAGGACGCGGGCGACGGCCGGCGCAATCCGGTCTCCGCCCCGGTGATCGTCGCCGACACCGTCGTCTGGGCGGACAGCACCACGCTCTACAGCGTCCCGCTGAACGGCGCCTCCACGCCCGGGAAGCTGCGCAGGACCCCGCTCAAGGGCGCACCCGGACCCTCGGTCCCGCCCGAGTACGACGAGCTCGATTGGGGCGTCCAGTTCGACCAGGAACTGCTGCCGCCGGAGATCCTGCCGGTCGGCGGTGCCGTGTACGTCCTGTACGACCAGGGCACCGTCCTGTCCGTGCCGCTGCCGGGACCGGCCGCGTCGTGATCGAACCGCTCGCCCCCGGCGCCCGTACCCGGGTCGGCCCGTACCGGCTGCTCGGCCTGCTCGGCGCGGGCGGGATGGGGGAGGTGTTCCTCGCCCGGCCGGGCGACCAGGTGACCGCGCCGGGCGATGATCCGCTCGCCGGGCTGGTCGCGCTGAAGACCGTGCGCGACGGGCTCGACCTCGACGACGGGTTCCGGATCCGCTTCCGCCGGGAGATCGCGGCGGCCGGAGCGGTCCGCAGCCCGCACTCGGCCGCGCTGGTCGGCGGGGACGCGACCGGGGCGCTGCCCTGGCTCGCCACCGAGTACGTCCCGGGCCCCTCGCTCGCCGAGGCCGTCTTCCGTACCGGGCCGCTGCCCGAACCGGTGGTACGGGCGGTGGGTTCGGGGCTGGCCCGCGCGCTGGCCGACATGCACGGGGTACGGGTGCTGCACCGCGACCTGAAGCCCGGCAATGTGCTGCTCGCCGCCGACGGGCCCAAGGTCATCGACTTCGGGATCGCGCAGGCCTTCGAGGCCACGCAGCTGACCCGGACCGGTGTGGTGGTCGGCACTCCCGGCTACATCTCGCCCGAGCACGTCAACGGTTCGCAGGCGCTGGTACCGGCCTCGGACGTGTTCTGCCTGGGGGCCGTGCTCGCGTACGCCGCGTCCGGGCGCGGCCCCTACGACGACCCCGACGTGGCCGCCGTCATCTTCCGCATCGCCCATGGGGAGCCCGAACTCGGCGGTGTGCCGGAGCGGTTGCGTCCGGTGATCGAACGCTGCCTGAGCCCCCGGGCCGAGGACCGGCCGACCCCGCAGGAGCTGGCGTGGCTGCTGCGGCCGGGGGAGTACCCGGACCCGTTCCCGTGGCACGACGCGGTGCGCGGGACGTTCGCCGCGTACGCGGAGGAGGCGCGCGCGTGCGCGCGCTCGGCCGCCGCGGAGCCGCCGCCCGCCGTGGCGCCCGCCCCCGTACCGCCCGTTGCCCCGCCACCCGCACCGCCCGCACCGCCTGTTCCCGCAGATTCGGCGCGGCCCCGGCGGCGGGTGCTGTGGACCGCGGTGGCCGCCGTCGCCGTGGCGCTGTGTGTGGTGCTCGGCGTCGTACTGCTGCCGGGGCTGCTGGACGGCGGGAAGAAGGGGAACGGAGCCGGTGGCGGCGGCGGGCCCGGGGCGTCCGCCTCCGCCTCGCCGTCCGCCCGGCCGGACTCCGCCACGGTCGTGCCGGGCGCGGACGCGGGGCAGACCGACGACTTCGGGGAGCGGGGCGCCGACCGCGCGGTCCGGCCCGCGGGCTGGAAGCCGTGGACCGGGCGGAAGGGCACCGGCGAGTACGGCTGTGCGCTGTCCGGGGCCACGCTGGTCTGTTCCGGCGAGCGCGGGGTGACCGCGCTGGCGGCGGCGACCGGTGTCCAGCGGTGGAACGTCCCGGAGAAGACCCCCGTGGCGGCGGGCACGGCCGGCCGCTCGATCGCGGCGGTCGCCGACGGCATCGTGTACGCCTTCCTGCCGGAGGCGCTGGTGGGTCTCCGCCTCACCGACGGCAAGGAGGTGTGGCGCAGACCGATGCGGAAGGGGTACCTGGGCACCGGGTCCGTGTACGCGGACGGGGTGGTCCACTATGTCTCGCAGATCCGGGGCGGCTCCACGGGCCGGCTGGTCGCGCAGCAGGTGACGGGCACGGAGCGGAAGGAGAAGTGGAGTGTGGAGTACAGCGAGTTCCAGTTCTCCCTGCTGGCCGCCGAGGGGCGGGTGGTGGCGGTCGGGTCGGACATCGAGGTCTTCGACGCGGAGACCGGAGAGCGGCGGCCGGGGGTCGTCCAGGGCGACCTCTCGTGCGGAGAGGCGGTGCTGCGGAAGGCCGAGCTGCTCTGTCCGGGCGAGGACGGCATCACCGTGATCGACATGGCGGCTCCCGCCCGGCGCAGGACCCTGGCCCCGTCGATGGCCCATGTCCACAAACCCGCCGTCTCCCGGGACGGCACCGTCGTGGTCTCCGCGCCGGGGCAGACGCGCGCGTTCCGGCTCTCCGACGGCAAGGAGCTCTGGCACCACGTCTCCGACCTGGCGCTCGCGGGCCGTACGTCGGTCTCGGGCGACACGGCCCTCGTCACCGACGGGCAGGTGGTGGACGGCTTCGCGCTGGACGCCGACGGCAGCGTCGACAGCCCGGAGCGCAAGCTCCTGAACGGCCCGCTCGGCGACGGTTCCCGCCTGATCGCCTCCGGGGACGTGCTGTATCTGTCCTTCGACAACGACGGGACGGTCCTGTCCGGCTTCACGCCCTGAACCCCGGCGGTCCGGGGTCCGGGGCGTGCGGGGCGTCCGCTCAGCTGTCGTCGCGGTCGTCGTCCCGGTCGTCCCGGTCGTCCGCGCGGTCGTCGTCCCGGTCGTCGTCATCCTGGTCCACCGTGACCTTGCCGTTCTTCGCGTCGACGCGCAGCTCGTGGTGCTTGCCGTCCTCGCCGGTGATGTCGATGTCCCAGCGCAGAACCTCGCGCCCGCGGCCGTCGTCGTCATCGTCGTCGTCCAGGTCGACGGAGGTCACGCTGCCGGGCGCGGTCCTCAGCGCGGACTGGACCGCGGAGTTCAGCGAGACGGAGGCCGACCGGGGCGCGTGCCGGTCGCGGTCGTCGTTGTCGTCGTCGCGGTCGGTGAGCACCGTGCCGTTGCGGGCGTCGACGGTCACGTCGTGCCAGACCTTGTCGGCGCCGAACACATCCAGCTCCCAGACGTCGCGGTCGTCGTCATCGTCGTCGTCCAGCTCGGCCCCGGTCACCTTGCCGGGCACGCTCTTCAGCGCGGCGGCGATGGCGTCGTCGAGGGTGACCCGGCCGTCGCCCCGCAGCGCGGCCTGGGCGTCGTCCCCGCCGGTGGTGATCGTCTTCGGAGCCGTACCGCCGCTCGTGCTCGTGCTCCCGTCGCGGCGGTCGCCGTCGTCGTCCGCGAAGGCCATGGTGGCGGCCGCTCCGCCGCCGATGAGCACGGCCGCGGTGACGGCGGCGATGGTGATGTTGCGCTTCATGAGGTTCCTCCCCGAGGGATGGGCCGGTTCGACGTGACCCACACTGCCGGGGCGATGCTGAACGCAGCCTGAAGCCACCTGAAGCCGTCTTCAGCTCCGGTTTGCGACCCTGTGCACATGCGCCTGTTGATCGTGGAGGACGAGAAGCGACTCGCGGTGTCCCTGGCCAGGGGGCTGACCGCCGAGGGCTTCGCCGTGGATGTCGTGCACGACGGCCTCGAAGGCCTGCACCGGGCGGCCGAGGGCGTGTACGACCTCGTCGTCCTGGACATCATGCTGCCGGGCATGAACGGCTACCGGGTCTGCGCCGCCCTGCGCGCCGCGGGCCACGAGGTACCGATCCTGATGCTCACGGCGAAGGACGGGGAGTACGACGAGGCGGAGGGGCTGGACACCGGCGCCGACGACTACCTGACCAAGCCGTTCAGCTACGTCGTGCTGGTCGCCCGGGTCCGCGCGCTGCTGCGCCGCCGGGGCACCGGCAGCGCCTCGCCCGTGCTGACCGTCGGCGCCCTGCGGATGGACACCGCCGCCCGGCGGGTGCACCGGGGGGAGGCGGAGATCGCGCTGACCGCCAAGGAGTTCGCCGTACTGGAGCAGCTGGCGCTGCGGGCGGGCCAGGTGGTGAGCAAGGCGGACATCCTGGAGCACGTCTGGGACTTCGCCTACGACGGTGACCCGAACATCGTCGAGGTCTACATCAGCGCCCTGCGGCGCAAGCTCGGCGCCGCGTCCATCCGTACGGTGCGCGGCGCCGGCTACCGGCTGGAGGCGCTGTGAGATCCGTACGGGCCAGGGCCGCGCTCGGGGCCACCCTGGTCGTCGCCCTCGCGCTGATCGGCGCCGGGCTCGCCGTCCTCATGGTGCTGCGCGCCAACCTGACCGACCAGGCGGACCTCCAGGCGGAGGTGGCCGCCCGCGAGGTGGCCGGGCAGCTCGCCCTCGACACGGCGTACGACGCGCTGGACCTGGAGGACGAGGAGGACCACCCGGTCCAGGTGACCGACGAGGACGGCCGGGTGGTGGCCGTCTCCCAGGACCTGGAGGCGATCTCGGGGACGGGCTCCGATGTCGTCCGCCCGGCCCCCTCGGCCCCGGCCGGCACGTCCGGCGATGACGACGACGATGACAGCGGCGAGGACGGGGACGACGACAGCGGCGACCCGGCCCGCGGCGAGGTGTCCTCCGACGACCCCGACTTCAGCAATGGCACCGCCACCGTCGACGGCCACGCCGCCGACTACCGCTTCGCGGCCGTCGAGGCGACCACCTCCGCCGGGGTGACCCTGACCGTGCACGCGGGCGCCCCGCTCGCGACCGAGCAGGAGGCCGTGGGCACCGTGCGCGGCGCCATGCTGACGGGGCTGCCCGTGCTGCTGGTCGTCGTCGCCGGGGTGACCTGGCTGGTGACCCGCAGGGCGCTGCGGCCGGTCGAGGGTATCCGCCGGGAGATGGCCGCGATCACCGCGTCCGAGGACCTCAGCCGCCGGGTGCCGGAGCCCGACTCCCGTGACGAGATCGCCCGGCTGGCCCGGACGACCAACGAGACCCTGACCGTGCTGGAGGCGTCGGTGGACCGTCAGCGGCGCTTCGTCGCGGACGCCTCGCACGAGCTGCGCAGCCCGATCGCCTCGCTGCGCACCCAGCTGGAGGTGGGCGCCGCCCACCCGGAGCTGCTGGATGTGCCGGGCGCGGTCGCGGACACCGTACGGCTTCAGGTCCTGGCGGCCGATCTGCTGCTGCTGGCCCGGCTGGACGCGGGGGAGAAGCCGGGGCGCACACCGCTGGACCTGGGCGCACTGGTGCGCGAGGAGGTCTCCCAGCGCGTCGGCGACCGGATCCCGGTGACGGTCTCGGTGCCGGAGGAGGGCGCGTACGGGGTGAACGGTTCGCGCGGTCAGCTGGCGCGGGTGATCGGCAACCTGCTGGACAACGCCGAACGCCACGCGGAGGGGCTGGTCGCGGTCTCGGTGAGCGGTGCCGGCACAGGTGCCGGTGCCGGAGTGAGCGTCGAGGTGCGTGACGACGGGGCGGGTGTCCCGGAGGACGAGCGGGAGCGGATCTTCGAGCGGTTCGTCCGTCTCGACGACGCCCGCAGCCGGGACGACGGCGGGGCCGGTCTCGGCCTCGCCATCGCCCGGGACGTCGCGGCCCGCCACGGCGGAACACTGACGGTGCACCGGGCGGCGGAGGGCGGCGCGCTCTTCCGGCTGCGGCTGCCCGCCACCGGGCCGTGACGAGGCTCGCGTGGCGGGGCCCATGACGCGGCCCCGTGACGACGGTGCCGTGACGACGCTGCCGTGACGACGGTGCCGTACGCCGTCCTGCCCCGCCGCCCTGCCCGCCCGGGTGCTACGCCTTTCCGCGCCGTCCGCGCAGATGCTCCGCGACCGGTGCCAGCGCCGCGTGGAGGTCCGCCAGGGCCTCGGGGGACAGCAGGTCCATGAAGTGCTTGCGCACCGAGGCGACATGGTGCGGCGCGACCTTCTGCATGGTCTCGGCGCCGAGCGCGGTCAGTACGGCGTACAGCCCGCGGCGGTCCGACTCGCAGTTCGTGCGGCGGACCAGCCCCGCGGTCTCCATGCGGGTGATCTGGTGCGAGAGCCGGCTCTTGGACTGCAGCGTGGCCGCGGCGAGATCACTCATCCGCATGCGCTGGTCCTCCGACTCGGAGAGATTGACCAGGATCTCGTAATCGTTGTTGGTCAGGCCGAACGGCTGGAGGTCCTTCTCCAGCTGATGCATCAGCAGCCTGCTGACGTCCAGGTGGGTGCGCCAGGCGCACTGCTCCGCGTCGTTCAGCCAGCGCGTGGCCGTCTCGGTCTCCATATATGGATTCTACCTAAGAAGTTGAAAGCCGGACGAAAATAAGGGATGTGATGCCCGGCACCGCCGGGCATCAGGGCCGGGACCGTACCCGGAGGCCGTGCCCGGAGGCCGGTCGCAGACGTTCGACGTCACACTCCGCAGACTACCGCTCACAAACCGAAGCGCCGCTGGAGGTCCCCCAGCTGGCCGGGCAGACGGGGGGTGGAGCCGGGTTGACCGGAGCCACCCGGACCACCCGCACCACCGGGCACGCCCGCCTGCTGCGCAGTCGCCCCCACGGCCCGCTCGGGCATCAGCACCTCGGTCGACTGGAGCAGTACCGTGCCCGCCCCGACGAACTCGAACTGGTGCTCCTCGCCCGACGCGCCGCCGATTCCGGTCAGTGACCGCAGCCCGCCCATGATCCCCGACATATAGCCGTGGTCGTAGTGGTGGCAGGGCGAGGGGCAGTCGGCCCAGCCCACCAGCGCCTGCGGATCGACCCGCAGCGGCGGCTCCATGAAGACCACCGGGCCGTTGGACGCCGCCACGAACTTCCCCGTACCGATCAGGGTCACGAAGCCCGGCACGATCGACTGCTTCAGCGCCAGCGTCGGCTGGTAGGCCAGCAGATTGCCGGAGCGGATCGTCAGGTTGCCGTTCTCCAGGTCGTAGGAGTTCACATCGAAGGCCCGGTCCGCGAGCAGCATCTTCCCGCTGCCCTCGGCCACCACCCAGTCGCTCGCGTGCAGGGGGGAGTGGAAGCTCGTACGGACCAGCCGCTCGAAGCGGCCGTGTCCGATCCCGTTGAACTCGATCCGCCCGTAATAGGCGATCATCTTTCCCTTCTGGAGGAACCACTGGCTCCCTTTGAGTTCCACACAGAAGGTGTACGCGTTGACGTTGTCGTCCGACGGCAGCGTCATCGGGTCGAGGACCACGGGCGTGCTCACAGCTTCTCCTCCGACGCCTGGACGTACACCGCGCCACTGCCGCTGAGCTCCAGCTGGAACGCCTCGCCGGAGCCGCGCCCCACCATGTCCCGCCAGCCGAGCGCGGTGGAGAGCTTGTTCCTCACGTCCCCGTGGTGGGCGACGTACGCCTGCGGATCCACGTGCACCTCCCGGCCCGGCACGATCGGCAGCTCGATCACCCCGCCGTGCGCCATCACCGCGACCGCGCCGTGTCCCTTCAGCGTGGTGGTGAACAGCCCCTGCCCGGTGACCTGCCCGCGCACCATGCCCATCACCCCGCCCTGCGAACCCATGAACATCGTGCCCTGGTCGAGGGTGCCGTCGAAGGCGAGCAGCCGGTCGGCCTCCACGTACAGGGTGTCGCCCTCCAGGTCGATCACCTGGATGTGATGGCCGCCGTGGCCGAACATCACGGTGCCACTGCCCTCGACCGTCATCAGCGGGGTCGCCTCGCCCGCCACCCGGCGGCCGATCATCGAGGAGATCCCGCCGCGGCCGCCCTGGAGGTTCGGGGTGAACGACACCTCGCCCCGGTAGGCGAGCATCGCGCCCCGCTGGCTGTACAGCTTCCGGCCGGGAACCACCGTGGCCTCGACCATCTTCGAGTTGATCTCACGGAACGGCATCAGACATCGCCCCCGACCGTGTTCCGCTCGCTCGGCTGTACGTAGACGAGCCCGTCGCCCTCGAAGCGGATCTGGAACGCCTCGCCGGACCCCTCGCCCATCAGCGTGCGGAAGTTCACCCCGGACTGGAAGTGCTGCTGGAGGCTGCCCTGATGGGCGATGTAGGCGCCCGGGTCGACCGTGAGCGGGTACTGCGGTGTCACCCGCAGCAGGACGGCCGAGCCGTCCGACACGATCGCCGCCTGGCCGGTGCCCTCCACCGTGGTGGTGAACAGCCCGTTGCCGCTCGCCCCGCCGCGCAGCCCGGTGAAGGTGGTCCCGGTGCGCAGCCCGGCGTCGGCGGCGAGCAGATTGCTCGCCTCGACGTACAGCTTGTCGCCGCGCAGCGAGACCAGGTTGATCTCGCTCGCCCGGTCGGCGAAGTAGCAGGTGCCCTGCCCCTTCACCTCCATCACGGTCATCTGTTCGCCGGTCAGCCGCCGGGTCACCATGCCGCGGACGCCCTCACCGCCGCCGGACATCTTCTTGAACGCCATCCGGCCGTCGTACGCGACCATCGAGCCGTTCTTCGCCTTGACGGCATCGCCCGTCAGATCGACGGCGAGCGTCTTGCTCCCCTGGAGCCGGAACATTGCCACGGTGCGACGGTAGCCGCACCGGTGGTGGCCGGACCAGTGCCCCGGGTCCCGAACCGCCCCCGACAGGCTCTGGGCGGACCCCGATGGGCGGCGACGGGTGATCCGGATGTCCGGCGGTACGTGACCTGGCACACGGACCGGCCCCCGGGGCCGGGAGCGCGGGGCGGCGATGCCACAATGGGCAACGCTTGTGCCTGCGTTCACAAGCCGTCACGACCCTCCCACCGAAGGTGCCCCCGTGGACATCAAGACCGCTACCGCCCTGCACCGGCTGCGCCTCATCTCGATTCCCGAGGCGCTGTCCTTCCCGGCCCTGATCCTCTTCGGCTCGATCCTCAGCCGCGTCTCGGACATCGACTTCCTGATGATGCCGCTCGGCATCCTGCACGGTGTGCTCTTCGTGATCTACGCCGTGCTGCTGCTCGACGTATGGGCCAAGACCAAGTGGCCGCTGAAGCGCGTCGCCCTGTTCTTCGTGCTGTCGCTGCTCCCGTTCGGCGGGCTCTACGGCGACAAGCTCCTCAAGCGGTACGAGGCCGACGGCGCCATCGCCGCCCGCGCCCGCCGCGAAGGGGTGGTCAGCGCGTGATCGTCGCCTTCTCGGTCTCCCCGCTGGGCGTCGGCGAGGACGTCGGTGAGTACGTCGCCGATGCCGTACGGGTCGTCCGCGAGTCCGGACTGCCCAACCGCACGGACGCCATGTTCACCTCCATCGAGGGTGAGTGGGACGAGGTCATGGACGTCGTCAAGCGCGCCGTCGCCGCCGTCGAGGCCCGCGCGGGGCGCGTCTCCCTGGTGCTGAAGGCCGACATCCGCCCGGGTGTCACCGACGGTCTGACCTCCAAGGTGGAGACGGTCGAGCGCTATCTGGCGCCCTGACGCCCACCCTCGGAGCCGTGCTCCGCGTCCACCCGACGAGCCCCCGGTGCCACACGGCCGGGGGCTTCGCGCGTCACGCGCTCACCGGCACGGGCTCACCGCGAGCCGCTCACCGTCACGTGCTCACGGAGACGCCGCCAGCGCGATCCCGAGCGGGGTGCGCTCGTAGAGCACCTGATGCCCGTACCGCCGCGAGACCAGCAGCCCCGCCCCGCGCAGCACCGACAGATGCGCCGATACGGAGGAGGGGGCCAGGGCGAGGCGGTGGGCCAGCGCGGTCGTCCCGGCCGGCTCGTCCAGCGCGCACAGCACCTCGGCCCGCACGCGGCCGAGCAGCCGGGCGAGGGCGTCGGGCGTCCGGTCACCGGCCTCGCTCCACAGCCCGCCGATCCCGCGCGCCGGATAGATCACCGCCGGCAGCCAGGGCTCCTCGTACCCCCCGACCACCTCCGGCCAGACGAAGGCGCTCGGCATCAGGACGAGCCCCTGCCCGCCGAGGACCCGGGCGTGGTTCCCCCGGGTCCCGACGATGGTGAGGGTGGACCGCGTCCACCGCAGCCGCGGACTCAACTCGCTCAGCAGCCGCTCGAAGCCGATCTCCGCCAGACGCCGTGAGTGGTAGGCGATATCGGCCTCCAGCAGGGCACGCAGCCGCGGCCAGTGCGGCTCGACCAGGGTCCGCCACGCCCGCTCCAGCAGATCGGCCAGCTCCCGCACCGTCCGTGCGGGATCGGCCAGCATCCGCTGCCCGGCGGCGGAGGCCAGGCCGCCGGGCCGGTCCGCCAGGGCCAGCGCCATGTCCGCCCGCGCGACCTCCGGGTCGACCGACCGGACCCCCGCGATCTCCTCCTCGAACGTGGCGAGGGGGCCGAGCGGCGGCGGGCAGATGAAGTCCGGATTGTGGCCGCCGTCCGGCATGAGCTGCCAGAGCGGCGAGAGGTCCAGTGCCGCGGCCTCGTCGCGGATCCGCCGCAGCCAGGGCAGGTGGTAGCCGTGGCGGTAGGCGCGGTCCAGGGTGCGCACGGCCTCCTGGGTCTCCCAGAGCGGCGAGAGTGCGAAGCGGCAGCGCCCCAGGTCCGCCTCGTCGAAGTGCAGTTGGAAGGGCATACCGGGCCTCGCGAAGATTCGGCGTCAGCCGAAAGTCTACCGACGGCCGCCGCCGCCGGGACAGGCTCGCCCCATGCCGAGCGATACCGACACCCCGGCGGGCACACCCCGCGACCAGTCCGCCCCCGAGGTACCGCCCTCGGCTACGCCCCCGGAGCGCGCCGCCCACCCCGACCCGGGCCCCGCGGCGCCGCTCCGGGAGGCCCCTGGCCCGACCGCCCCTGGTCCGACCGCCTCCGGTCCGACCGCCCCCGGCCCGACCGCCTCCGGCCCCACCGCCCCCGGTCCGACCGCCCCTGGCCCGGCCGCCTCCGGTTCGACCGCCTCCGGTTCGACCGCCTCCGGTCCGACCGCCCCTGGTCCGACCGCCTCCGGTCCGACCGCCCCCGGCCCGACCGCCCCCGGCCCCACCGCCTCCGGTCCGGCCGCCCCCGGTCCGACCGCCCCCGGCCCCACCGCCCCGGCACCCGGACGCGGCTACCGGTCCGTGTTCGCCGTGCGGGAGTTCCGGGCCGTCTTCGGCGCGCACCTCCTCTCGCTCCTCGGCGTCACGGTCAGCGAGCTGGCCCTCACCGTGCTCGTCTACAGCCTCACCGGCTCGCCCCTGCTCAGCGCCCTCACCTTCGCGCTCGGCTTCCTCCCGTACCTCGTGGGCGGCACCCTCTTCGCCGGGGTCGCCGACCGCTACCCGGCCCGCCGGGTCCTCGTCACCTGCGACCTGATCTGCGCCGCCTGCGTCGCCGTGATGGTCCTGCCCGGCACCCCCGTGGCAGGACTGCTGGCCCTGCGCTGTCTGGTCGCCGCGGTGGCGCCCGTGTTCACCGGGACCCGGATGGCCGCCCTCACCGACGTCCTCGGCGACGGGGACCTCTTCGTGCTGGGCCGCTCGCTGCTGCGGATCGTCTCGCAGAGCGCGGCCCTCATCGGCTTCGGCGCGGGCGGACTCCTGCTCGCGGTGGTGTCCCCGCGCGGGGCGATCACGATCACCGTCGGTACGTTCCTCTGCTCGGCGCTGCTGCTCCGCTTCGGCACCCGCGCCCGGCCCGCCCGGAGCGGCGGGGGCGGCGCGCTGCTCAAGGAGTCGCTGGCCGGGGCCCGTACCGTGCTCGGCGACCGCAGGATCCGGGCGCTGATGCTGCTCTTCTGGGTGCCCGCCCTGTTCGTCGTCGCCCCGGAGGCCCTCGCCGCCCCG
This sequence comes from Streptomyces sp. NBC_00654, assembly GCF_026341775.1. Lineage (NCBI taxonomy): Bacteria > Bacillati > Actinomycetota > Actinomycetes > Kitasatosporales > Streptomycetaceae > Streptomyces > Streptomyces sp. NBC_00654. The sequence continues at coordinate 1,958,124 of NZ_JAPEOB010000001.1, forward strand.
TACGCGGACGCGATCGGCGCGGGGCCGGCCGCCCTCGGGCTGATGATGTGCGCGATGGCGGTCGGACACATCGGGGCCGAGCTGTACGCGGGCACCGCGCTCGGCCCCCGTACCCGGTCCAGGATCGTGCTGCCGGTCGCCGCGGCCGGGCTGCTGCCGCTGCTCGTGTACGCGGTCCGCCCCGGCGTGCCCCTGACCGTGGTGGCCCTCGCGCTGGCCGGGGCGGGCTCGGCGTACATCATCGGGCTCGACCAGTGGTTCGTCGACGCCGTCCCGCCGGAACTGCGCGGCCGGGCCATGACCCTGCTCACCGCCGGGCTGATGACGGGCCAGGGCATCGGCATGGCGCTGGCCGGGCTGGCCGCCGAGTTCTTCCCCGTGCACCAGGTGGTGACCGGGGCCGGGATCATCGGAACCGTGTGCACGCTCCTGCTGGTCGCCGAGGTCCGCGGAACCGCCCCCGTACCGGTCCCCGGTACCGAAGTGCGAGACACTGCTGACCGGCATATGACCAGTCGGTAAGGTCGGTGCCGTGCCGAAGCCGCTCAGCCTTCCCTTCGATCCCATCGCCCGTGCCGAAGAGCTCTGGCACCAGCGCTGGGGACCCATGCCCGCGATGGGGGCGATCACCTCGATCATGCGGGCCCAGCAGATCCTGCTCGCCGAGGTCGACGCGGTCGTCAAGCCGTACGGGCTGACCTTCGCCCGGTACGAGGCGCTGGTGCTGCTCACCTTCTCCAAGGCGGGCGAGCTGCCGATGTCCAAGATCGGCGAGCGGCTGATGGTGCACCCCACCTCCGTGACCAACACCGTCGACCGGCTGGTGAGGTCCGGGCTGGTCGGCAAGCGCCCCAACCCGAACGACGGGCGGGGCACCCTCGCCTCCATCACCGCCAAGGGCCGTGAGGTGGTCGAGAAGGCCACCCGGGACCTGGTGGCGATGGACTTCGGACTCGGGGCGTACGACTCCGAGGAGTGCGCCGAGATCTTCGCCATGCTGCGCCCGTTGCGGGTCGCCGCACACGATTTCGAGGAGCAGTAGTCCACGCGTGCTGCGGGACGGGGCGCTGCAAGATCGCCCCGGCGGTCCGGCTACGCTCGATGCCATGAAACGCAGCGTGCTGACCCGCTATCGGGTGATGGCATACGTCACCGCCGTCATGTTGTTGATCCTCTGCCTGTGCATGGTCTTCAAGTACGGATTCGACACCGGTGAGGGCGTCACCCTCGTGGTCTCGCAGATCCATGGCGTGCTCTACATCATCTACCTGATCTTCGCCTTCGACCTCGGCTCCAAGGCGAAGTGGCCGGTCGGGAAACTGCTCTGGGTGCTGATCTCCGGCACGATCCCGACGGCGGCGTTCTTCGTGGAACGCAACGTCGTCCGCGAGGTCGAGCCGCTGATCACGGACAGCTCCCCGGTGACCGCGAAGGCCTGAGCGGCGCCCGTCACCGGCACCGGACCGCACCGCCCGCACCACCCCGAACCGCCCCGTGCGAAAGCGCCGGGCGGTTTGCCATCGACATTTACTAGGACGTCCTAGTAAATTTGAGGTATGGACGCTGACGCGATCGAGGAAGGCCGCCACCGCTGGCAGGCCCGTTACGACAAGGCCCGCAAGCGCGACGCGGACTTCACCACGCTGTCCGGGGACCCGGTGGAGCCCGTGTACGGGCCCCGCCCCGGTGACACGTACGAGGGATTCGAGCGGATCGGCTGGCCCGGCGAGTACCCCTTCACCCGGGGGCTCCACCCCACCGGCTACCGGGGCCGTACCTGGACCATCCGCCAGTTCGCCGGCTTCGGCAACGCCGAGCAGACCAATGAGCGCTACAAGACGATCCTGGCCAACGGCGGCGGCGGACTCAGCGTCGCGTTCGACATGCCGACGCTCATGGGCCGCGACTCCGACGACCCCCGCGCGCTCGGCGAGGTCGGGCACTGCGGCGTCGCCATCGACTCCGCCGCCGACATGGAGGTCCTCTTCAAGGACATCCCGCTCGGCGATGTCACCACCTCGATGACGATCAGCGGCCCCGCCGTCCCCGTCTTCTGCATGTACCTGGTCGCCGCCGAGCGTCAGGGCGTCGACCCGGGTGTGCTCAACGGCACGCTCCAGACCGACATCTTCAAGGAGTACATCGCGCAGAAGGAGTGGCTCTTCCAGCCCGAGCCCCATCTGCGCCTCATCGGCGACCTGATGGAGCACTGCGCCCGCGACATCCCCGCCTACAAGCCGCTCTCCGTCTCCGGCTACCACATCCGCGAGGCCGGGGCGACGGCCGCGCAGGAGCTGGCGTACACCCTGGCCGACGGCTTCGGATACGTGGAGCTCGGCCTCTCCCGCGGGCTCGATGTCGACACCTTCGCCCCCGGGCTCTCCTTCTTCTTCGACGCGCACCTCGACTTCTTCGAGGAGATCGCCAAGTTCCGTGCCGCGCGCCGGATCTGGGCCCGCTGGATGAAGGAGACGTACGGCGCGAAGACCGACAAGGCGCAGTGGCTGCGCTTCCACACCCAGACCGCCGGGGTCTCCCTCACCGCCCAGCAGCCGTACAACAACGTCGTGCGCACCGCCGTCGAGGCGCTCTCCGCCGTCCTCGGCGGCACCAACTCGCTGCACACCAACGCCCTCGACGAGACCCTCGCCCTCCCCTCCGAGCAGGCGGCCGAGATCGCCCTGCGCACCCAGCAGGTGCTGATGGAGGAGACCGGCGTCGCCAATGTCGCCGACCCGCTGGGCGGTTCCTGGTACGTCGAGCAGCTCACCGACCGGATCGAGGCCGACGCCGAGAAGATCTTCGACCAGATCAAGGAGCGCGGCACCCGGGCCCACCCGGACGGACAGCACCCGATCGGGCCGATCACCTCCGGCATCCTGCGCGGCATCGAGGACGGCTGGTTCACCGGGGAGATCGCCGAGTCCGCCTTCCAGTACCAGCAGTCGCTGGAGAAGGGCGACAAGCGGGTCGTCGGCGTCAACGTCCACCACGGATCGGTCACCGGCGACCTGGAGATCCTCCGCGTCAGCCACGAGGTCGAGCGCGAGCAGGTGCGCCAGCTCGGCGGCCGCAAGGGAGCCCGCGACGACGCGAGGGTGAGTGCCGCGCTGGACGCGATGCTGGCCGCCGCCCGCGACGGCTCGAACATGATCGCGCCGATGCTGGACGCCGTACGGGCCGAGGCGACGCTCGGCGAGATCTGCGGGGTCCTGCGCGAGGAGTGGGGCACCTACACGGAGCCGCCGGGCTTCTGAGACCGCCGAAAGCCGTACGGGGGCGGGGCCGGGCCGTCCGGGGCCGCCCGCTCCCGTACGCGTCACCGGGCCCGGCCGGCCACTACCAGGTCTGGGCGCCGGCCAGTCCCAGCAGCAGCAGCGAGGTGAAGCTGTCCGCCCACTCGGCGTCCACCGGCTCGGCGCTCACCAGTGTCCGGTGCACCACGGCGCCCGCGATCACGTCGAAGATCAGGTCCGCGTTGCGGGCGGCGGAGGCGGCGTCGTTCTCGTAACTCAGCTCGCCGCGGGCCTGCGCGCGTTCCCGCCCGAGGATCACGAGCCGCTTCTGCCGGTCGACGATCGCCGATCTGATGCGCTCGCGCAGCAGCTCGTCCCGGGTCGACTCGGCGACCACCGCCATCAGCGCGGTCCTGGTCTCGGGCCGCTCCAGCAGCGCCGCGAACTGGAGCACCACGCCCCGCACATCGGCCGCGAGGCTGCCCCGGTCCGGGAGTTCCAGCTCGTCGAAGAGGACCGCCACCGCGTCCACGACCAGTTCGTTCTTGCCCGCCCAGCGCCGGTAGAGGGTCGTCTTGGCGACCCCCGCCCGGCTCGCCACATCACCCATCGTCAGTTTCGACCAGCCGAGGTCGACCAGGGACTCCCGCGTCGCCTCAAGGATCGCGGCATCGGCCGCGGTACTGCGCGGGCGTCCTGTTCGTGGGGGTTCGGGGTCGCCGTGGCTCAGCATGCGGCGACCATACCGGTGAGTAGGGAAAGGGGCCGGGCCCGGTACCCGTGAGACAGATCACCGGTACCTCCTGTCCGGGAGGGGCACCTGACAGTTACGCTACGGGTCGTAGCGTAAGGAAGGCGGTCCCGCCGTCCGCGCGCCACGAACGAGCGACAGCCACAGGCGCCGGGTGGGGACCCGGCAGCCGCACCGGGCCTTTCAGGGGCCCACCGGGTCTTCAGGGGCCCACCGGGCCCGACAAGGCCCGACCGGGGTCTTCTCTGGGCCCCGGGCACCGCGTCCGTCCGCCCGCCCCGCACTCCGGCCGGGGCGGCCGAGCGGACCGGTTCACGTATCGCTTTCCGGAACGGTGTGCTCAGGGGGGAGGATGTACGTATGCAGCCTAGGAACATGTCCATGAGCGGCGTCGTCGACCTCGCCGCTGTCAAGGCGGCCGGCGAGGCCAAGGTGAAGGCGGAGCAGGCCCGCGCGGAGGCCGCCCGCAAGGGAGGCACCGGCGCCGTGGCGCCCGCGGCCCTGGTGATCGATGTCGATGAGGCCGGCTTCGAGCACGATGTCCTCCAGCGCTCCGCCGAGGTCCCGGTCGTCATCGACTTCTGGGCCGAGTGGTGCGAGCCGTGCAAGCAGCTGGGTCCGCTCCTGGAGCGCCTGGCCGTCGAGTACAACGGCCGCTTCCTGCTGGCCAAGGTCGATGTCGACGCCAACCAGATGCTGATGCAGCAGTTCGGGATCCAGGGCATCCCCGCGGTCTTCGCCGTGGTCGCCGGGCAGGCCCTCCCGCTCTTCCAGGGCGCGGCCCCCGAGGCCCAGATCCGGGAGACGCTGGACCAGCTGATCCAGGTCGGCGAGGAGCGGTTCGGTCTCACCGGAATCCCCGTCGACCCGAACGCCGCCGAGGCGGGCGAGGGGGAGCCTGCCGAGGTGCCCGCCGGGCCGTACGACGCACTGCTGGAGGCGGCCGCGCAGGCGCTGGACGCCAATGACTTCGGCGGCGCGGTCCAGGCGTACAAGAACGTCCTCGTCGACGACCCGGGCAACCCGGAGGCCAAGCTCGGCCTCGCGCAGGCCGAACTGCTGGCCCGCGTCCAGAACATGGACCCGCAGCAGGTGCGCAAGGACGCCGCCGACGACCCGTCCGACGTGGCGGCCCAGATCGCCGCCGCGGACCTGGATCTGGTCGGCGGTCATGTCGAGGACGCCTTCGGGCGGCTCGTCGAGGCGGTCCGCCGGAATGTCGGTGACGACCGGGACGCGGCGCGGGTGCGGCTGCTGGAGCTCTTCGAGGTGATCGGCCCCGAGGACCCGCGGGTCAGCACCGCGCGGACCGCGCTGGCGCGGGTCTTGTTCTGATGTGACAACACGGCCGCGGTACCCGTCGGGTACCGCGGCCTTTTTCGCGCGCGGACGATAAGAGACGCCTCCGCTTTACCAAATCTTGATAAAAGTACGTGCTGTTACTCGCAGTAAATCGGTCTCAGTGTTCTGTCCGGTTCGGTACCCGATTCCCACCATTCATTCGCCCCTTTCGTGACACCCTGTGTGGCCGCGCGATGGCCATGGGTCGCGCCTCGGTTATCGGGCCGTTACTAGTGAGTAACGAGCCCCCTTGTGCCCCGGGCGCGAATGCACCACGATCGGCCACGCTCGGTCCAATACCTGCGTCCCGGTCTCCAGCCGGTGCCGGAGGGCCTGTTGGGTCCCCACCGGGTCGGCCGGCGGCTGTGACGCCGGCTGCGGACAGGGGGGTTCCTGCTGACCGGCAGGGCCTGTCCGACCGGTCGCGCAGAACGCGCGGCCAGTGGTTGTCGCTCGGGGGTGATCGCCGGTGAATCGGATGCGGTACGCGCCTCCGGTACGGGCGCTCTCCTTCCCGAGGACGTAGCACTTCTCCCATCCCAGGACGGGCACGATGCTCATCCGGAGATGTACGTCCGAGAAGGAGGAAATTTATGAGTTCCCAAGTTCGTGGTGGGACGAGATGGAAGCGCTTCGCTCTGGTCATGGTGCCGAGCGTCGTCGCGACCGCGGCTGTGGGTGTCGGCCTCGCGCAGGGCGCGCTCGCCGCGTCGTTCAGCGTGTCCGGCCAGAGCTTCAAGGTCAGTACGGACAGGCTCGTCGGTGAGAACTTCGTCCAGTACGGCAGCGTCGCTGTCGGCAAGGACCTTGAGGGCAAGGCGGCGGCGCACCCCGTCGCGGTGTCGGGCTTCAGCAAGGCCACGATCACCAACATGTGCCAGTCGGTGGTCACGCCGAACCTGCCCTTCGGTCTCGGCAGCGTCAGCCTGGAGCTGAACGCCGGTACGAACCCGAAGAAGCCGGTCAAGGCGACCAACCTGTATCTCGACATCTCGCAGCTCGACGCGGACGCGTACTTCGAGAAGATCGACATCGGGGTGGCGGCGGGTTCCCTCAAGGACCCGGACAACCCGGAGAGCATCGGCATCCAGCCCGGTACTCAGGCCAACCCCAACGGCTTCTCGCAGCGGGCCGACAGGGCTGTCCTGACCGGTGTCGAGCAGACGGCCTGGGCGACCACGGCCGGCACCTTCAAGCTCAGCAACCTGAGCCTGAAGCTGCACAAGGGCGTCAAGGAGTGCTTCTAGCACTCGCCCGGGTGGCCGGAACGCTCCCTGCGGGCCTCCGGCCGCCCACCCTTTCTCTTCTCACAGCAGTACCGGTTCCAGGGAGCTGTTTTCCATGAGCCCCGAGTCCACAGGGCAGAACGAGCACTACCTCACCGTCTTCCGGCGGGGATTCCGTACCTGGCGGGGTAACCGGCCGTTCTGGGCGGGTCTGTTCACCATGGTGGGCGGTGTACCCATCGCCTACTTCCCGTACGCCAACATGCACCTCGGCAATATGACGCTGGCGATGTCCACCACCGCCGGCGCCGGATCCCTCATCATCGGGATCCTGCTGATCACGCTGGGTATGACGATGTGGTTCCACCACATCGTCCGGGTGTTCGCCGGCGTCGCCGCGATCCTGCTGGCGCTGATCTCCATACCGGTCGCCAACATCGGCGGATTCCTGATCGGCTTCCTCTTCTCCCTGCTGGGCGGAGCGCTGTCCATCTCCTGGGCTCCGGGCGAGCCGGCGAAGGACGGGGCCGCACCCGGCGAGGACGCCGCCGCGAGCGGGGCGTTCGAGGCGCAGCGGCAGGAGGAAGCGTTCCACGGCGCGGCCGTTCCCCAGCAGCAGGGCGGGTACGACACATCGGCCGAGGCCGATGGCGGGAGGCATCATGCGGGGTGACGACGGACAGCGGATCGACTCCGCCACGGGCGAGGAACTCCGCGAGCGAAGAGGACCGCGTCACGCGGCCCCCAAGAAGTCGCTGCTGACCAAGCTGCACATGCCCAGCGGCAAGAAGGCGTTCGCGCTCGCCGCGATGCCCACGGCGGTCTTCGTGGGCATGGGCCTGACGCCCAAGCTGGCACTGGCCGACGACCACACGGACATCCCGTTCGCCCCCGGCCCGTGCGTGACCCGGTCCGACGAGCCGAGCGAGTCCGAGTCGCCGAAGGCCACACCGTCCCCGTCGGCCACGTCCACGGACGGGGCGGGCAAGGGCGAGGAGGCGGGCGAGGAGCCGGGCAAGGACGGCACCACGTCCCCGAAGCCCTCGGCCAGTTCCCCGGCGGGCGCGAGCCCGGCGGGCGACACGGCGAAGGAGAAGTCCGCCGCGACCGCCGCCCCCACACCGACGCCCACCACGTCGAAGAACCCGCTCGACCCGCTCGGTGTCGGCGACGCCCTCCGGGACCTCTTCGACGGCCCGGACGAGGAGACGGCGAGCCCGTCCCCGAGTGCCACCACCGAGACCCCGAAGCCGTCGGAGTCCGCCACCGACAAGCCCGCCGACAAGGCCGGGGACCAGGTGAAGGACGGGGCGAAGGGAACGGCCGACAAGACCGCGGACGCCATCCGCGACGCGGCGGACCGGGCGGGCAAGGACGTCGAGGAACTCGACGAGGACGTCAAGGGACTCGACCCCAAGAAGGACGAGGACATCCCGGACGGCGCCAAGCCGCGCTTCCCGTGCCCCACCGCCGACCCCGACGCGCTCGCCGCGGCCGACCTGGAGCAGGGCCTGCCGCTGCTTCCGACCGACCCGTGGATCCTGGAATCGTCGCTCCTCACGCTCAACGGCCTCGACTACAAGGGCATCGTCGAGGTACGGAAGGCGGACGGCAGCATCAAGAAGGTGCTGAAGTTCACCGCGAGTTCGATCGACATCAAGGATCTCCACCAGCTGACGACCGGCCCGGTGCCCGGCACCACGGGCCATGTGAAGTCACGTCCGGGGTCCACGTCGACGATCCGCGACGGCACGGTGACGATGTACACGGAGGAGCTGAAGGGCAATCTCTTCGGCCTCATCCCGATCACGTTCAACCCGCAGACCCCGCCGCCGCTGAACGTACCCTTCGCCTTCTTCACCAAGGTGAAGGTGGTTCAGGCCGGCCAGTTCGGCGGCTCGCTCACGGTGCCGGGTCTGGAGAACTTCTACACCGGCGGCAACGGCTGACCGCCCACCGGCCCGTACGGGAGCCGCACAACGGCTGTGGCCCGCACCCCTGGACGACGGGGTGCGGGCCACAGCCGGCTGTCACGCGGACAGGGATCAGTCGCGCTCGCCGCCGCCCAGGTGGTGGACCCGGACCATGTTGGTGGTGCCGGGGATGCCGGGGGGCGAGCCGGCCGTGATGACCATCGTGTCGCCGTCGTTGTAGCGGTTCAGCTTCAGCAGCTCCGCGTCGACCAGCTCGACCATGGCGTCGGTGTTGTCCACGTGCGGCACGACATGGGCCTCGACGCCCCAGCTCAGCGAGAGCTGGTTGCGGGTGGACTCGTCCGTGGTGAAGGCCAGGATCGGCTGCGCGACGCGGTAGCGCGAGAGACGGCGGGCCGTGTCACCGGACTTGGTGAAGGCGACCAGGGCCTTGCCGTCCAGGAAGTCCGCGATCTCGCAGGCCGCACGGGCCACCGAACCGCCCTGGGTACGGGGCTTCTTGCCCGGGACCAGCGGCTGGAGGCCCTTGGACAGCAGCTCCTCCTCGGCGGCGACGACGATCTTCGACATCGTCTTCACCGTCTCGATGGGGTACGCGCCGACGGACGACTCCGCGGAGAGCATGACCGCGTCCGCGCCGTCCAGGATGGCGTTGGCGACATCGGACGCCTCGGCGCGGGTCGGCCGCGAGTTGGTGATCATCGACTCCATCATCTGGGTCGCCACGATCACCGGCTTGGCGTTGCGGCGGCACAGCTCGACGAGGCGCTTCTGCACCATCGGGACCTTTTCGAGCGGATACTCGACGGCCAGGTCACCGCGGGCCACCATCACACCGTCGAACGCCATGACGACGCCCTCCATGTGCTCGACGGCCTGCGGCTTCTCCACCTTGGCGATGACGGGGACCCGGCGGCCCTCCTCGTCCATCACCTTGTGGACGTCCTTGACGTCCTCGGCGTCCCGCACGAAGGAGAGCGCCACCAGGTCGCAGCCCATCCGCAGGGCGAAGCGCAGGTCCTCGACGTCCTTCTCGGACAGGGCCGGGACGTTCACCGCCGCGCCGGGCAGGTTGATGCCCTTGTGGTCGGAGATGACACCGCCCTCGATGACGATGGTCCTGACCCGGGGGCCCTCGACCGCGACCACCTTGAGCTCGACGTTGCCGTCGTTGATCAGGATCGGGTCGCCCTTGGCGACGTCGCCGGGCAGACCCTTGTAGGTCGTGCCGCAGATCGACTTGTCGCCGGGGACGTCCTCGGAGGTGATGATGAACTCGTCCCCGCGGACCAGTTCCACGGGACCCTCGGCGAACTTCGCCAGGCGGATCTTCGGGCCCTGGAGGTCGGCGAGCACGCCCACCGCGCGGCCGGTCTCGGCGGCCGCCTTGCGGACCCGGTCGTAACGGCCCCGGTGCTCTTCATGGGTGCCGTGGCTGAAGTTGAAGCGGGCCACGCTCATGCCGGCCTCGATCAGAGCGACGAGCTGCTCATGGGAGTCGACGGCGGGACCGAGGGTGCAGACGATTTTGGAACGGCGCATGAGGCGGATCCTATCGGTTTGTTTCGCTGCGGAATATTCCGTCTGGTGGAAGATACAAAGGGGCGCGGGGGTGCTCAGTTGTCGACCTGTCCGACGCCGTTCGGTCCGATGAGGGCGAAGGTCTGGTTCGCGATCTCCAGCTCCTCGTCCGTCGGCACCACGGCGACGGCCACCCGTGCGTAGTCCGGCGAGATCAGCCGGGGTTCGGCGGACCGTACGGCGTTCAGACCGGCGTCCACCGCCATGCCGAGCTCCGCGAGCGGGGCGATGGCGGCCTCCCGTACGGGGGCCGAGTTCTCCCCGACCCCCGCCGTGAACACCACCGCGTCCACCCGGCCGAGGACCGCCGTATAGGCGCCGATGTACTTCTTCAGACGGTGGATGTAGATGTCGAAGGCCAGCGCGGCCCGTTCGTCGCCCTCGTCGACCCGGCGGCGGATCTCCCGCATGTCGTTGTCGCCGCACAGCCCGACCAGGCCGCTCCTCTTGTTGAGCAGCACATCGATGTCGTCCGCCGACATGCCCGCCACCCGCTTGAGGTGGAAGGTGACGGCCGGATCGATGTCCCCGGAACGCGTACCCATCACCAGCCCCTCCAAGGGGGTCAGCCCCATGGAGGTCTCCACGCACCGCCCGCCCGCCACCGCGGAGGCCGAGGCGCCGTTGCCCAGGTGCAGCACGATGAGGTTGAGGTCCTCCGGCGGGCGGCCCAGCAGCTCCGCCGCCCTGCGCGAGACATACGCGTGCGACGTGCCGTGGAAGCCGTAGCGGCGGATGCGGTGCGCGTCGGCGGTCTCCACATCGATCGCGTACCGCGCCGCGTGCTCCGGCATCGTCGTGTGGAACGCCGTGTCGAAGACCGCCACCTGCGGCAGATCGGGGCGCAGCGCCCGCGCCGTACGGATACCGGTGATGTTCGCCGGGTTGTGCAGCGGCGCCACCGGCACCAGCCGCTCGATCTCGGTGAGCACCTCATCGGTGATCACCGTCGGCTCGGTGAACCTCAGCCCGCCGTGCACCACCCGGTGGCCGATCGCCGCGAGTTCGGGGGAGTCCAGGCCGAGCCCGTCCGCCGCCAGCTCCTCGGCCGCCGCCTTCAGGGCCGCCTCGTGGTCGGGGATCCGGCCGGCGCGCTCCCGGGGTTCCGCGCCGCCGCCGCCGAGCGGGGTGTGCGCCAGGCGGGAGCTCTCCTCGCCGATCCGCTCGACCAGGCCGACCGCGAGCCGGGAGTGGTCGCGCATGTCGAGGAGCTGGTACTTCACCGACGAGGAGCCGGAGTTGAGGACGAGTACGCGATGGGGTTCCACAGGGGCCGGACCTTCGTCGGTGGGGGTGGTCGTGGGGGACATGGCGTTCACTCCTCGGCCTGCGCCTGGATCGCCGTGATGGCCACCGTGTTGACGATGTCCTGGACGAGCGCGCCGCGCGACAGGTCGTTGACCGGCTTGCGCAGGCCCTGGAGCACCGGGCCGACGGCCACCGCGCCCGCGGAGCGCTGCACGGCCTTGTAGGTGTTGTTGCCGGTGTTCAGGTCCGGGAAGATCAGTACGGTGGCCTGGCCCGCCACCTCGGAGCCGGGCATCTTCGTCGCCGCCACGGACGGCTCGACCGCCGCGTCGTACTGGATCGGGCCCTCGACGCTCAGGTCCGGCCGGGACGCCCGTACCCGCTCCGTCGCCTCCCGCACCTTGTCGACGTCCGCGCCGGAGCCCGAGGTGCCCGTCGAGTACGACAGCATCGCGATCCGCGGCGCCACCCCGAACCGGGCGGCGGTCGCCGCCGACTGCACGGCGATGTCCGCGAGCTGCTCCGCGTCGGGGTCCGGATTGACCGCGCAGTCGCCGTACACGAGCACCTTGTCGGCCAGGCACATGAAGAAGACGGAGGAGACGATCGAGGCGTCCGGCTTGGTCCTCCCATCGCCCGCCACCGCCCTGCCTGACGAGCTTCGCTCGGCCCCCTTCGTTCTGATGATCTCGAAGGCCGGGCGGATCGTCGCCGCGGTGGAGTGCACCGAACCGGAGACCATCCCGTCGGCCAGGCCCTCCTGGACCATCAGGGTGCCGAAGTAGTTCACATCGGCGACGACGTCGTACGCCAGCTCCACCGTCACCCCGCGGTGCGCGCGCAGCGCCGCGTACCGTTCCGCGAAGCTCTGGCGCAGTTCCGAGGTCTGCGGGTCGATGAGCTGTGTCCCGGCGAGATCGATGCCGAGGTCCGCGGCCTTCTTGCGGATCACGTCGACATCGCCGAGGAGGGTCAGCTCGCAGACGTCGCGGCGCAGCAGCACATCGGTGGCGCGCAGTACGCGCTCCTCGGTGCCCTCGGGCAGCACCACCCGGCGCCGGTCCGCGCGGGCCTGCTCCAGCAGTTCGTGCTCGAACATCATCGGTGTCACCCGGCCGCTGCGCGCCACCGAGATCCGGTCCAGGAGCCCGGCGGTGTCCACATGGCGTTCGAAGAGGCCGAGCGCGGTCTCCGCCTTCCGGGGCGTGGCCGCGTTCAACTTTCCTTCCAGCGCGAAGAGTTTCCCGGCTGTCGGGAAGGAGCCGTCGGCCACCGAGACGACCGGGGTGCCCGGTGCCAGCCGTGCGGCCAGCGTGAGTATCTCCTCGCCGGGCTGCTCGTCCAGGGTCAGCAGTACGCCCGCGATGGGCGGGGTGCCCGCGCTGTGCGCGGCCAGCGAGCCCACCACCAGGTCCGCCCGGTCCCCGGGGGTGACGACCAGGCAGCCCGGGGTCAGCGCGTTGAGCAGGTTCGGCAGCATCGCGCCGCCGAAGACGAAGTCCAGCGCGTCCCTGGCCAGGCCCGCGTCGTCGCCGAGCAGCACCGTGCCGTCCAGCGCGGCGGAGATCTGGGAGACGGTGGGCGCCGAGAGCGCCGGATCGTCCGGGAGCACCGAGACCGGGACGGGCAGCCGGGCCGCGAGCCGTTCGGCGATGATCTCGCGGTCCTCGGACGCGACCCGGTTCACCACCATCGACAGGACGTCGCAGCCGAGCCCGGCGTACGCGCGGTAGGCGTTGCGGGTCTCGGACCGCACGGACTCCGCGGTCTGCCCCTTGCCCCCGACCACCGCGATCACCGAGGCGCCGAACTCGTTGGCCAGACGGGCGTTGAGCGCCAGTTCGTCGGGCAGCTGGGTGGCGGCGAAGTCGCTGCCGAGGACCAGCACCACCTCGTACTCCCGGGCCACCCGGTGGAAGCCCTCGACGAGCCGGGAGACCAGTTCGTCGGTACCCTGTTCCGCCTGGATCGCCGAGGCCTCGTGGTAGTCCAGGCCATAGACGTCGGCGGGGCTCTGGGAGAGCCGGTAGCGGGCCCGCAGCAGCTCGAAGAGCCGGTCGGGACCGTCATGGACCAGCGGGCGGAAGACCCCGACCCGGTCCACCTGACGCGTCAGAAGCTCCATGACTCCCAGCTCGACGACCTGACGGCCGTCTCCCCGGTCGATCCCGGTCACGTACACGCTGCGCGCCACGCGTGCTCTCCCGTCCTTATTGGGCAGATTTGGCTGGCATTGCCTCTTGACGATACCTGCGCGGGCGACTACGCCGCCCGCCGGAGTGACCCATTCTCGGGGCCCGGACCGGGGTCCGGGCCGAGGGGTGCCCGAAGGACGGGTCAGAGGTCCCGCGCCACCCGGACACAAGGTCCCGGGGCGGCGGGACGTCCGGCCCCGTCCGCCGCGGGCCTTCGCCCCCGGTTGTCCCGTCGTGCGCCCACTGGAGTAGCCGAAAGCGCGGGGGCCGGACCCGGCGTGGGACAATCGTCACGGCTCACGGTACGGGGGATTCATCGGCTGGCCCCCGAACAGCGCGGCACTAGCGAGCAGGAGACACAGCACGATGCGCATCGGAATTCTCACCGCAGGCGGCGACTGCCCAGGCCTGAACGCAGTGATCCGGTCGGTCGTGCACCGCGCCGTCGTGGGTCACGGCGATGAAGTCATCGGATTCGAGGACGGGTTCAAGGGCCTGCTCGACGGCCACTTCCGGCCGCTCGACCTCAACGCGGTCAGCGGCATCCTGGCCCGCGGCGGCACCATCCTCGGATCGGCCCGGCTGGAGCGCGACCGGCTGCGCGAAGCCGCCGAGAACTGCGACGAGCTGAGCCGCCGTTACGGCATCGACGCACTCATCCCGATCGGCGGCGAGGGCACGCTCACCGCGGCCCGGATGCTGTCCGACGCGGGCATGCCGGTCGTCGGCGTACCGAAGACCATCGACAACGACATCTCCGCCACCGACCGCACCTTCGGCTTCGACACCGCGGTGGGCGTCGCCACCGAGGCCATAGACCGGCTCAAGACCACCGCCGAATCGCACCAGCGCGTCATGGTCGTCGAGGTGATGGGCCGGCACGCGGGCTGGATCGCGCTGGAGTCCGGAATGGCGGGCGGTGCGCACGGCATCTGTCTGCCCGAGCGGCCGTTCCAGGTCGACGATCTGGTCAAGATGGTCGAGGAGCGCTTCGCCCGCGGCAAGAAGTTCGCCGTCATCTGTGTCGCCGAGGGCGCGCACCCGGCCGAGGGCACCATGCCGTACGCCAAGGGCGAGATCGACCAGTACGGCCACGAGCGTTTCCAGGGCATCGGCAACCGCCTCGCCGTCGAGCTGGAGTCCCGGCTCGGCAAGGAGGCTCGACCGGTCATTCTCGGCCATGTCCAGCGCGGCGGCACGCCGACCGCGTACGACCGGGTGCTCGCGACCCGGTTCGGCTGGAACGCGGTCGAGGCCGCGCACCGCGGCGAATTCGGCCGGATGACGGCCTTGCGTGGAAACGCGATCGAGATGGTGCCGCTCGCCGACGCGGTCACCCGGCTGAAGACGGTGCCCGCGGACCGGATGTACGAGGCCGAGTCGGTCTTCTGACCGTTTCCGTGCCCGTGCTCCGGCCCGGGGCAGCACCAGCGGCCCTGACCGTCCCCCCTGGACGGTCGGGGCCGGAGCCCCGATCAGGGACCGGAGTGGCGCTGCACACCCGCCGTCCGCCAGAACTGGTCGACGGCCCGTGCCAGGAACGCACGCCCCGCGTCCCCCGTGGCTTCCGACCGTTCCTCACCGGTACTGCTCCAGCTCAGCGTCGACACCATCAGCGACCGGTAGTCGGCGTGCAGCTGCTCCAGCACGTCCTGGACCAGGCGCCGGTCCAGCGGGACGAGCTTGGACACCGGGCGCACATACGCCTGCCAGCGCGTCGTCAGAGCACTGCGCAGCAGCGCCGCCAGTTCCTCGTCCCGGCCCGCCGCCGTGAGGAACTGCGCCGCCGACAGGCCCAGCACCTCGCGCAGCGCGGCGGACTGCCGCTCGTTGCCCCGCCAGGGGCCCGACTCCTCCATCCGCAGATACGCCGACGCGGTCATCCCGACCTGCCGGGCCAGGTCGTCCACCGAGAGGTCCCGGGTCATCCGGTGCTCCCGCAACGTGGAGGCCGCGGCCAGCAGTTCGCCCGGTGCGCACCACAACACCCCGGCGAGCGCCGTGAGTTCCCGCTCGGACGGCGTCTCCGCTCCGCGCTCCCAGGCGATCACCGTCTCGGCGCTGACGCGGAGCCCGTACTGCGCGGCGAGACCGTAGGCGACATGGCCGGGTGCCATCCCCAGAGCCTCGCGGAGTCGGCGCGCGGCGGGGGAACTGAAGGGCGGGGTGGGGTGCACGGCCCCACCGTAGAAGTCGGGAACGGGCCTGGCTACGGTACGTTCCGCCCAGAACATGCTTCGTAGGAACCTCCTAGGGCGAATCGGGCCTGTTCGAGACCCCCCGGAACCCCCGGCCGCCCCTCACCCCTTGACCGCGCCGCCCAGTGCGAACCCGCCGCCCAGTCTGCGCGAGATCAGGAGGTACAGAAGCAGTACGGGGGTGGAGTACAGGATCGAGAACGCCGCCAGCTGCCCGTAGATCACCGAGCCGTGGTTGCCGAAGAACGTGAAGATCGAGACGGACGCGGGCAACTGCTCGGGAGAGAGCAGCAGCATGAAGGGGACGAAGAAGTTCCCCCAGAGCATGATGAAGGTGTAGATCGTCACCACCCCCACGCCCGGCCCCATCAGCGGCAGCACCACCCGCCACAGCGCCTGGGGCACGGATGCCCCGTCGGTCCAGGCCGCCTCCTCCAGGACCCTCGGTACGCCGTCCATGAAGTTCTTCATCAGCCAGATGGCGAACGGCAGTTGGGACGTGGCGAGGAACAGCGCCGTGCCGTGCGTCGTGTCGATCAGGTCCACCTGGACGAAGAGCCCGTACACCGGGACCATGACCGCGGTGATCGGCAGACACGTCGTGAACAGGACGGTCAGCAGGAACGGCCGGTTGAAGCGGGAGCGGTGGCGGGAGAGCGGGTACGCCGCGAGCACCGCGCACACCACCGTCAGCAGGGTCGCACCGCCGCACAGCAGCAGGCTGTTGAGCATCGGTGTGAAGGTGATCTCGTCGGTGAGCACCGCCTCGAAGTTGGCCGTCGTCGGCGATTTCGGGGGCCGCACCCGCAGGTTCGCCCCGCTGTCCAGCGAGGCGAACAGCAGCCACAGCAGCGGCAGCGCGAAGGACGCGCCCACCAGCAGCAGCGCCCCGTCGGCCGCGAGCCGGGCCCGGGTACGGCGGGCCGTCATCACACCTCCACCTTCATCAGCCGCAGATAGACGACGGAGAACAGCGCCCCGACCAGGAGCAGCAGCAGGGCGACCGCCGTCCCGTAGCCGATCAGGCTGTTGACGAACGCCTGGTCGTACATGAACACCGGGAGGGTCTGGCTGCGATTGCCCGGTCCACCCCTGGTCATGGCCCAGATCAGCCCGAAGACGGAGAGCGTGGAGAGGGTGTTCAGCATCAGATTGGTGCCGATGGAACGGCGGATCATCGGCAGCGTGACATGCCAGAGCCTGCGCGGCCCGCTCGCCCCGTCGACCGCGGCGGCCTCCCCGATCTCCTGCGGGATCCCGGAGAGCGCCGCCGAGTAGATCAGCATCGAGAACGCCGTGCCGCGCCACACGTTCGCGAAGGACACGGCCAGGATGGGCAGCGTGAACAGCCAGTTCTGGGACGGCAGATGGAGCCAGCCCAGGATCATGTTCAGAGTGCCCTCGCGGCGGAAGAACGCGTACAGCAGGAACGCCGCCACGATCTCCGGCAGCACCCAGGACGCGATGACGAGCGCCCCCGTCACCGTACGGACGGGACGGGACGCGGCCCGCATCAGTCCGGCCAGTGCCAGGCCCAGCGTGTTCTGGCCGACGATCGAGGACAGGAAGGTGAAGACGAGGGTGAGCAGGACGGCGTTGCGGAAGTCGCCGTCGGCGAACGCCCGGCGGAAGTTGTCGAAGCCGACGAAGGAGGAGCCGGACGCGCCGGTGAGCTGGGTGTCGGTGAACGCGATCCATACGCAGTAGCCGATCGGCCCGGCGAGGAAGAGCAGCAGCAGTACCGTGGCGGGGGCGAGGGGCAGCCACCGCACCACCCGCCGGTGTGCGCCGGTGCCATCCGTGCCCGGCCGCCCCCGCCGAGGACCCGCGCCGCCCGCCGTGCCGCGCGCCCCGTCGCCCGGCCCGGTCCCGCTCACCCGCCGACGACCGCGTCGCCGACGATCGTCCTCAGCTGCTCGTCGTACTCCTTCGCCGCCGACTCGGGCGAGCCGTCCCCCGTCGTCACCTTCTCCATCGCCTCGCCGATCGCCGTCGACACCTGCGGATAGACGGGCAGCGCCGGACGGTAGTGGGTGTGACCGACCAGTGCGGTGAAGAACGTGATGCCCGGCATGGACTTCAGATACTCCGGGTCCCGGGCCACGTCCTCCCGGACGGCGATCTGCGCACCCACCACATCCCACCTGACCGCGTTCTCGGCCGTCTGCAGCGTCTTGATGAACTCCCAGGCCAGGTCGGGGTTCTTCGCCTTCCGCGGGATGGCCCAGGCCCAGCCGCCGGACATCGACACCTTCCCGGGCGCCCGGCCGTGCTGCGTCGGCATCGGGGCCTGCCCGAGCGCCGTCTCCCACTCGGGCCACGCCCTCGGCCCGCCGTTGATCCAGTTCTGCCCCATCCAGGAGCCGTCCAGCGAGATCGCGAGCTTCCCCTCGGGGAACCACTCGGTGGCCACCTTGGTGCCGATGTTCGGGTCCAGGGCGTCCGAGGGGTCCGGGCCGAGCTTCTCCCCGTACACCGTCTCCACGAAGGCGAGCGCGTCCTTGAAGCCCTGGCCGCCCGCCACCCACTTCTTGGCCGTCGTGTCGTAGAGGGGGTCCGCGCCCGTCCCGTACAGCAGCATCTCGAAGCCCTGCATCACCGCCGCCTCACCCGGCCCCTTGCCCGTGTACACGTTCAGCGGGATGACGCCGGGGACCTTCTGCTTCACGGTGCGTGCCGCGTCCAGGACCTCGTCCCAGTTCTTCGGCTGCCAGCCGGCCGGCAGCCCCGCCCTCGCGAAGATCTCCTTGTTGAACCAGAGGCCACGGGTGTCGGTGCCGTCGGGGACGCCGTACGTCCGGCCGTCCCGCGCCTTCGCCGCCTCCTTCGCCGTGTCCACGAACCGGTCCCAGCTGTCCCACTTCGCCAGATACGGATCCAGCGGCCGCAGATACCCCGCCTCGATGTCGGAGCTGATCCGGAACGTGTCCTCGTAGACCAGGTCCGGGGCCGTCCTCGGCGAGCGCATCATCTGCTGCGCCTTGGTGGCGTAGTCGTTGTCCGGCGCCTGGATCGGCAGCAACTCGACCTTCTTGCCGGGGTGTTCCTTCTCGAACTGCTCCTTCACGGACTGGAAATGCTCGTCCTTGAAGCGGATCTTGTTGTCCGTGGAGCGGTTGTACGCGACCTTCACGGTGTCCGGGTCACTGCCGGAGCCGGAGGAACAGGCGGTGAGCGAACCGGCGGTGAGCACGGTGGCTGCGGCGGCGAGGATCAGTGGGGCGGTGGGGCGCACGGGCACGACCTCCTCATGGCCACGAGGGCTGACCGTGACCGTAGGTCCGGCCCGTCGAGGAGGTCAATGCCCGTGCGGCAAGCGCTTGTTGTGCCCCGGGGCCCGTGGGGTCAGCGCTCCTGCGCCAGCCACCGGTAGTGCAGTTCCGGGCGCCCCACCTGACCGTAGTGCGGGCGCCGTGCGGCGCTGCCCACCGTCACCAGATGCTCCAGGTAACGGCGCGCGGTGATCCGTGAGATCCCCAGCTCCTCCCCGGCGGCGGCGGCCGTCACCCCGTCCGGGGCCGCCCGCAGCACCCGGGTCACCGCCTCCAGCGTCGGGCCGCTCAGACCCTTGGGCAGCGCGGCCGGATGCGCGACGCGCAGCGCCCCGAGCGCCCGGTCCACCTCCTCCTGCCCGCTCGCCTCCCCGGCCGCCGCGCGGAACTCCGCGTACCGCACCAGCCGGTCGCGCAGGGTGGGGTACGTGAACGGCTTCAGCACGTACTGCACCACCCCGAGCGACACGCCCTCGCGCACCACCGCGAGATCGCGCGCCGACGTCACGGCGATCACATCGGCACCATGGCCGGCCGCCCGCAGGGCCCGCAGCAGCTGGAGCCCGTGCCCGTCGGGCAGATACAGATCCAGCAACAGCAGATCCACCGGCGTACGCTCCAGCGCGCGCACCGCCTCCGCCCGGGTGTGGGCCACCGCCGCCACCTCGAAACCCGGGACCCGCTCCACGTACAGCTGATGGGCGTCGGCGGCCACCGGATCGTCCTCCACCACCAGTACCCGGATCATGGGCCGACCTCCTTCGCCTCACGTACGTTGTCGCCGGGGTTCGGCGTACGGCCGCCGAGCGGCAGCCGCACCGTGAACCGCGCCCCGCCGTCCGGGCCCCGGTCCAGCTCGACCGTGCCGCCGTTGCGGTGCGCGGCCTGCCGCACCAGTGCCAGCCCGAGCCCGCGCCCGGCGCCGCGCGTCGACCAGCCCCGCCGGAACACCTCGGCCGCGTCGTCCGGGCCGATGCCCGCCCCCGTGTCGGCCACGCGCAGCAGGAGCAGACCGTCGACGGCGAGGGCGGTCACAGTCACCCGGGCGCGTGAGGAGGCCCGCGGGGCGGGCACCGGAGCGGGAGTCCGGGCGGGTGCGGGGACCTGGCCGGCCCCTGGTGCGGCACCAGCCCCCCGTTCGGCACTGTGCTTCGGTTCCGTACTGGCTCCCGGTTCGGCACCGGCCCCTGGTGCGGCATCGTGCTTCCGTTCGGCACCGTGCTCCGGTTCCGTACTGGCCCCCCGTTCGGCATCGTGCTTCTGTTCGGCACCGTGCTCCGGTTCCGTGCCGTCGTCCGGGGCCGGACGCTTCTCCGGTCCTCCGCTCGCCGCCTCCGACGCCGCGTCCACCGCGTTGTCGATCAGATTCCCCAGGATCGTCACCAGATCGCGCTGCGCCGGGCGGTCCGGCAGCGCCCCGTCGTCGATCAGGCTGTCGTCCGCCAGCACCAGCTCCACCCCCCGCTCGTGCGCCTGCGAGGCCTTGCCCAGGAGCAGCGCGGCCAGCACCGGTTCCGCGACGGCGCCCACGACCCGGTCGGTCAGCTCCTGTGCCAGCTCCAGCTCCGCCGTCGCGAAGCCCACCGCCTCCTCCACCCGGCCCAGTTCGATCAGCGACACCACCGTGTGCAGCCGGTTCGCCGCCTCGTGCGCCTGGGAGCGCAGCGCCTGGGTGAAACCGCGCTCCGAGTCCAGCTCGCCCGACAGCGCCTGCAACTCGGTGTGGTCCCGCAGCGTCACCACCGTGCCGCGCTGTTCCCCGCCCACCACCGGACGGGTGTTGACCACGATCACCCGGTCCGCGGTCAGATGGAGTTCGTCGACACGTGGTTCGGAGGCCAGGAGTGCCCCGGTCAGCGGGGCCGGCAGCGCGAGTTCGGCGACCGTCCGCCCGACCGCGCCCGGCCCGAGCCCCAGCAGCTCCCGGCCCGCGTCGTTGATCAACGCGATCCGGCGTCGCCCGTCCAGCATCAGCAGTCCCTCGCGCACCGCGTGCAGCGTGGCCTGGTGGTAGTCGTGGAGCCGGCTCAGTTCGGTGGCGTTCATGCCGTGGGTGTGCCGCCGCAGCCGGGCGTTGATCACATAGGTACCGAATCCGCCGAGCGCCAGCGCCCCGCCCGCCGCGAGCCCCAGCGCGCCCAGCTGGTCCCGTACCTGGGTGGAGACCCGCTCCACCGTGATGCCCGCGCTGACCAGGCCGGTGATCCCGCCGCCGTCCCGGACGGGGGTCACCACCCGGATCGAGGGACCGAGCGTGCCGGTGTACGTCTCCGTGAACGTCTCGCCGCGCAGCGCCTGTTCGGTGTGGCCCAGGAAGGTGTCGCCGATCAGCCCGGAGTCCGGGTGCGTCCAGCGCACTCCCTTCGGGTCCATGATCGTGACGAAGGCGATCCCGGTCTCCTCGCGCACCTGTTCCGCGTACGGCTGGAGCACGGCGGACGGATCCGGGGTGCGGATGGCCTCCCGTACGGAGGGAGAACCGGCCACCGCCAGTGCCGCCGCCCGCACCTGCCGGGCGGCGGTCTCCTCGGCCTGCGCGCTGCCGGAGACATACGCGAAGACCGCGCATCCGGCGACCACGGCGGCCACCAGCACGACCTGCATGGCGAAGAGCTGGCCGGCCAGGCTGCGGGGGCGGGTACGGGGGAGGCGCATGGCACCCAGTCTGCCTGCCCCGGCCGGCCGCTCACCGGGTGGCCGGAAAGCAGCTGTGAACGATATGAACGCAAGGGTGACCGGGGTCACAGGGAGGTGGATAGTCACCGGAGCCCCCAGGGACGGGGTGCGCCCACGACCGAGCCGAGGAGGCCCCCGTGGCAGTGTCAGCCGCACAGCGGGACCGAACCCACTATCTGTACATCGCCGTGATCGGTGCCGTGGTTCTCGGCATTCTCGTGGGCTTCGTGGCCCCCGGGGTCGCCGTGGAGCTGAAGCCGATCGGGACCGGCTTCGTGAACCTGATCAAGATGATGATCTCGCCGATCATCTTCTGCACGATCGTGCTGGGCGTCGGCTCGGTCCGCAAGGCCGCCAAGGTCGGTGCGGTCGGAGGGCTCGCACTCGGATACTTCCTGGTCATGTCGACGGTCGCTCTCGCGATCGGCCTGATCGTCGGGAACATCCTGGAGCCCGGCTCGGGCCTCCACATCACCGAGGCGGCCCGCGCGGCGGGCGAGAAGCAGGCGGCGGGCGCGAGCGAGTCGACCGTCGACTTCCTGCTCGGCATCATCCCGACCACCATGGTCTCCGCCTTCACCGCGGGCGAAGTGCTCCAGACGCTGCTGGTCGCGCTCCTCGCGGGCTTCGCGCTCCAGGCCATGGGGCCGGCCGGTGAACCGGTCCTGCGCGGCATCGGCCACATCCAGCGCCTCGTCTTCCGCATCCTCGCCATGATCATGTGGGCGGCGCCGGTCGGCGCCTTCGGTGCGATGGCGGCGGTGGTGGGAGAGACCGGTCTGGACGCGCTGAAGTCCCTCGCGATCATCATGGTCGGCTTCTACATCACCTGTGCGCTGTTCGTCTTCGTGGTGCTCGGCACGATCCTGCGGCTGGTCGCCGGGGTCAACCTGATCTCGCTGCTGAAGTACCTGGGGCGCGAGTTCCTGCTGATCCTGTCCACCTCGTCCTCCGAGTCGGCGCTTCCCCGGCTGATCGCGAAGATGGAGCACCTGGGCGTCAGCAAGCCCGTCGTCGGCATCACGGTGCCGACCGGCTACTCCTTCAACCTCGACGGCACCGCGATCTACCTCACGATGTCCTCCCTGTTCATCGCCAACGCGATGGGCGACCCGCTGAGCGCGAGCGAGCAGATCTCGCTCCTCGTCTTCATGGTGATCGCCTCGAAGGGCGCGGCGGGCGTCACGGGCGCCGGGCTCGCCACCCTCGCGGGCGGTCTCCAGTCGCACCGCCCCGAACTGGTCGACGGCGTCGGTCTGATCGTCGGTATCGACCGCTTCATGAGCGAGGCCCGCGCCCTGACGAACTTCGCGGGCAACGCGGTCGCCACGGTCCTGGTCGGCACCTGGACCAAGGAGATCGACAAGGACCGTGTCGGGCAGGTCCTCGCCGGAAAGGTCCCGTTCGACGAGAGGACGCTCGTCGACGACCATGCCCCGGCGGAGACGGCGGACGTCCCGGAGCCGCGCGGGGACGGCAAACTGCCGGCGAAGGTCTGACGTCCGGAACACCGACCCACCCGCTCCGACGCACGAGCACCGACGCACGAGCACCGACGCACCCGCACGGGGCGGCCGAACCGTAAACGGTCCGGCCGCCCCGGCCCGTTGGTGAACAGCGGTACAACCCCCGGGGGAGGGCAGCTGTCTTCCGTACAGCAACGAGATCCGTCCACGTGCCGCACAAGGGGACCCCATATGAACCAGACCCGGACCAGTCGTCGCGTCCTGCGCGGGGGAGTCGGTGCCCTGGCCGCCGTCGCCCTGACCGGGCTGGGCGCCACACCGGCGCTCGCCGACGAGGAGGAGCCCGACCTCGGGATCGGGAATCTCGCCCGGATCACCGGAGCCGAGCCCGGCGGCGGCTTCGGCATGCCGTTCTCGGTGCTGAACAAGGGGACCGAGGAGGTGGCGAAGGTCTGGGTCTCCTACGCCGTGTCGCCGGGCCTCCGCGCCGCCGACTCGTACTCCAACTGCGAGTACGCGACCGCCTACTCCCACGACGAGAGGCCGGACTCGCACTACGCGGTCTGCGCGATCGACCAGCCGCTGAAACCCGGTGTCGTCTACGTTCCCGAGCGGCCGGTCGGGCTCAAGGCGCTGGACAGCGCGATGTACGACGACGTCTACATGACGGTCAACGGCACCGAGCCGGCCCCCTCCGGCGACGGGGAATCCGACCCCGTACCGGGCACGGGCGCCCCGCTGAAGCTGGTGGAGAAGGGCCCGGCCGACGAGGCCGACCGCGAGAAGCACCCCGAGCGGTACGCCATGGCTGACGTCACCTCCGACAACACCGCCGACTACGCGCTGACCGGCGCGAAGCTCAGCGGCAAGGTGGGCGACAAGGTCACGGCCGCCGTGAAGTTCATCAACAAGGGACCGGCCTGGGTCTACCTCGAACAGGGACAGGGAGCCGCGACCGTCGACATCCGGATACCGGCCGGGACGTCGGTGGTGAAGCCGGACGGCTTCTGCGACAAGGTGACCACATCGCACTACCGGTGCGGGACGTCGCAGTCCTGGGTCGACGAGAACGCCGGCGAGACGTACTCCTTCGTGCTCCGGATCGACAAGGCCGTGGACAACGCGGTGGGCAAGGTGAAGTTCACCGGGAAGGCCCGGCCCTTCGACAGGAACCCGGCCAATGACACCGCCGAGATCGTGATCAACGCCGGTACGGGCGGTACGGGCGGCTCCACCGGCACCACCGGCGGCTCGTCCGGCTCCGCGTCCACCGGCGGCTCCACCGGCTCCACCGGCGGCTCGTCCGGTTCCACCGGCACCACCAGCGGCTCGTCCGGTTCCACCGGCACCACCAGCGGCTCGTCCGGCACCACCGGCGGCTCCACCACCGGCACCACCGGATCGCAGACGACGGCGGGCGGCGACCTGGCGGCGACCGGGGCCACCTCCACCGGTCCGATGATCGGCGCGGCGGCAGCGGCGCTGGCCGCCGGCGGCGGGATCCTCTACGCGGTGCGCAGGCGCTCGGCGGCACAGAGGTAGAGCGGCGCCCCGGCTCCGGGGGCACGGCGTGGCCGGTACGGGAACCACTTCCGTACCGGCCACTCGCATGCTCACGGAGAGTGAGTGGATCCGGCGCTTGCCTTGACGTCGGCGTCAAGGATTACGGTCATGTCATGCGAATCGGTGAGCTGGCCGAGCGGGCCGGGACGACGACACGGACTCTGCGGTACTACGAGTCACGCGGACTGCTCCGTGCGCGGCGTGCGGGGAACGGCTACCGCACCTACGACGAGAGCGACCTGCGGATGCTCCGGCAGATCCGGACCCTTCAGGACTTCGGGTTCGATCTGGAGGAGACCCGCCCCTTCGTCGAGTGCCTGCGCGCCGGGCACGCGGCCGGTGACGCCTGCCCCGCCTCGCTCGCCGTCTACCGGCGCAAGCTCGACGAACTCGACGCGCTGATCGGGCAGTTGCGCACGGTCCGCCACGAAGTCGGCGCACAGCTCGCACGGGCGGAGCTCGAAGCGTCCGCCGAACGTCCCGGCGGTCCGGAACCACGTTGTGAACTGGGAGGATGACAGATGATCCATGCAGAAGGTGTCGCCGAGGTCACCGATGAGACCTTCGACCAGGAGGTACTGGCGGCCACGGACCGCCCCGTCCTGGTGCAGTTCACCGCCGACTGGTGCGGCCCCTGCCGCCAGATCGCCCCGGTCCTGAGCCAGATCGCCCAGGAGGACGCCGACCGCCTCAAGGTCGTCCAGCTCGACGTCGACCACAACCCGGGCATCGCCATGCGGTACGGGGTCCTGTCGATGCCGACCCTGATGGTGTTCCGCGCGGGCGAACCGGTGAAGTCGATGGTGGGCGCCCGCCCGAAGCGGCGCCTGCTCCAGGAACTGGAGGACGTGTTCGCGCTCCGGGTCTGACCGGCCGGGGAGGGCCAGGTGTCCAACCGGCGTGCCCGGACGGAGGGGTGGGAGAGCCCTCCGCCCGGTTGCCGGTCTTGTTGCTGTGGCGTGGCTTGATTTCCGGCCGCCTGTTGAGATCGCCCGGCCCGGCTCCGATGATGGTCGTGAATCACCGGCGCCCCGCGTCCCTGCGAGCGGCGTTGTCCTCGGTGGTGCATGAGCGGGGGGCGCGGCGTGCGCGGAAGCGGCGAGAGCATGGACGGCGGCTCATGAGGCAGCGTCTGCAACTCGCGCTCCAGATCGTTCTGGTGCTTGTCGCCAGCCTGCTGGGCATCGTCACCAACTACGCCACCAACGTGGACGACGTGCCCTGGCTGTTACGCGTACTGCAGCAGGCCTCCGTGCCCGCCATCGGCCTGCTCGTCATCGCCATGGTGGTCGGGCAGGTCGTTGTCTACCGGCTGGAGAACCCCGCCCCGGCCCAGGTGGACTGGCCGCGTGACCGTGTGCCGTATCCGGGGCTCGACGCGTTCGACGAGGACGAGGCCGGGGCCTTCTTCGGCCGGGACGCGCAGGCCGCCGAGCTGACACGCAGGCTCCATACCTCGTCACGGCGACCCGGTGACCGGTATCTCGTCCTTGTCGGAGCATCCGGGAGCGGCAAGTCCTCATTGGTCAGAGCCGGCGTGATGCCGCGGTTGCGCGGGCGCCGATGGACGGTTCTGCCTGCCTTCGCGCCGGGGCCGAACCCGCTCGGTGCCCTGGCCGGGTCCCTCGTGACGGCCGGTGGAGGGCAGGAACAGGTGAGTACCGTCCTGAGGCGCCTTCGGCAGACCCCTGCCGCCCTGCCGGTGGAGTTGTCGAGGCTGCGCGGAGGCCGCTTCCGGCACACACTCCTGGTGATCGACCAGTTGGAGGAAGTGGTCACGCTCGCCGGGGAGCGGGAGCGGGAGCAATTCCTCGAAGCGCTGCAGACCTGTGTGGCGCAGGACTCCACGATCAGGGTTCTGGCCACTCTGCGAGTCGACTTTCTCGGGCAGCTTCTCGCCACCGGATTCGCCGATCTCGTACAACACCCCATTGCCATCGGTGCTTTGAGTTCAGGACAGCTCGCGCAGGCCGTGGAGAGGCCCGGAACGCTGGTGGGCCTTTCGTTCGCTCCCGGGGTGGTCAACAGCATCGTGGACGAGGTGGGCACGGACGACGCCCTGCCGCTGCTCGCCTACCTCCTTCAGGAGCTCTACTTCGCCTCCGGGCCCGGCGAGACCGTGACGGAGGAGCTCTACCGCGACCTGGGCGGTGTCGCCGGGGCACTCGCCCGGCAGGCCGACCAGACCGTGGCACAGATCGGAGCTGATTCCGGTGCGGGGGACGGCGGTATCGGTCTCGTACTCCGCGTTCTCCTCAAGTTCGTCACCGTCCAGGGGCAGGAGGTGGCACGCAGGCGCGTCCCGCTGTCCGAACTCACCGACCGGGAGCGCCATATCGTCGACGCGTTCGTGGACGCCCGGCTTCTGATGTCGGGCGTCCACGGCGAGGGCGCTTCCGGCCCGGAGCCCTACGCCCAGGTGACTCACGAAGCGCTCTTCCGCCAGTGGGCGCCCCTGCGGCAGGAAGTCGAAGCGCGCGTCGGGCAGCTGCGCCAGCGCGCCGAACTCGAACGATGGGCCGACGACTGGGCTCGATCCGGTCGCAGTACCGACTACCTGCTCACCGGTGAACGGCTGTCCCTCGCCCAGCGCTGGGTCGTGGCGCTGGAGGAGACCGGCCGGACGTCCGAGTCGGCGCGCCTGCTCATCGAGTCCTCGCAGCGACGCGATCAAGCCTTTTTGCGCCGTGTCTCCGACAACATCGGCAGGCATGTGCTCGAAACCGCCGCGAGCCATCCGGAGCAGGCGATACTCCTCGCCCTCGCCGCGGTCGGCGAGTGCGCGCCGGTGCCGTCCGCCCGCCGCGGACTGATGACGGCACTGGCATCCAGCCACGCACGCATGCGGCTCGACGGACACACCGACACGGTCCGCCACATTGCCTGGTCACCTGATGGTGACGCGCTGGCGACGGCATCCAGGGACGGCACCGCCCGTGTCTTCGACGCGAGGTCCGGACGCGTACGGGTGGTGCTCCCGTCGGACGGAGTGATGGTCGAGGGAATCACCTGGTCCCCTGACTCCTCCCGGATCGCCACCGCAGGCCGGGACAGGGTCGTACGGATCTGGAACGCGGTTTCGGGAGACCCCGTTCGGTTGCTGACCGGCGCCACCGACATCGGACGCCAGGTGGCCTGGTCGCCCGACGGCCGGTTCGTTGCCGCCACGTCGAAGGACCGCGTCGTCAGGGTCTGGGACGCCGGAACCGGTGAACTCGTCCACGAGCTGCACGGGCACCGCGACGACGTGTGGGGTGTCGCCTGGGCGCCGGACAGCACACGCCTGGCTTCGGCCTCCCATGATCAGACGGCGATCGTGTGGGATCTGGCAACGGCCTCGGCGCTGACGACGCTGACCGGCCACGCCGACTTCGTCGAGGGCATCGCCTGGTCCCCGGACGGACTCAGCATCGCCACCGGTTCGGGCGACCACACCGTGAGGATCTCCGACGCACGCAGTGGAGACCTGCGTATGCTCCTGCGCGGGCACGACGACTATGTGTGGAACGTCGCCTGGTCCCCGGACGGCCGGACACTAGCCTCCGCTTCTTCCGACCGGACCGTACGGGTAGTCCGTGTCAGCGATGCGCAGGTTCTGGCAGTACTTCGGGGCCACACCGAAACCGTATGGGGAGTTGCCTGGTCGCCCTCGGGGCGTCAGCTCGCCACCAGCTCGACCGACGGGACCGGTCATGTGTGGGATCTGAGGCCCAGAGGTGCCGAAAGCGTATTGTTCGACGGGCACGGCGGCCCCGTGAACCAGGCGGCCTGGTCCGGTGACGAGCGCCGCATCGCCACCGCCTCCGACGACGGCACCGTCCGGCTGTGGGACGCGACGACGGGCAGTCCCACCGGGCAGTGCGCAGAGGTGGACGACCGTGTATGGAGCGTGACTTGGTCGCCGCACGGGGGCCGGCTCGCCTTCAGCACCAACGCCGGGGCATTCCGTGTCATGGACCAGGACCTCACCACCGTCTTCGAGCACCGACGCGAGGTCATCGAGGCCTGCGCCTGGTCGCCCGACGGCAGCCGGATCGCCACCGGCGGCCATGACGGAACCGTACGGGTATGGGCGGCCCACTCCGGCACCGAACTCGTCACCCTGACCGGGCATCAGGACTGGGTCGGCCGCATCGCCTGGTCACCCAGCGGCCGGATGCTCGCCAGCTCTTCCGACGACCGCACGTGCCGGGTGTGGGACGTCGCGGAGAGCCGCCAGTTCACCGTCCTGCGGGGACACGAGAACTATGTGGACGATGTCGCGTGGTCTCCGGACGAGCTGCGCATCGCCACTGCCTCCGGTGACTGGACCGCCGGCGTATGGGACACCACCACAGGGCGCCGAATCGACACCATGAAGGGACACGAAGGGCGTGTCCGCGCCGTGGCCTGGTCGCCGGACGGGCGGCATATCGCCACGGGTTCCGACGACCGCACTGTACGGATCTGGTCCGCCGGTACCTTCGAGGAGGTCATGGTTGTCGGAGTCCATCAGGACAAGGTGACCTCTGTCGGCTGGTCGAGCGACAGCACCCGACTGTTGACGGCCTCCAGCGATGGAACGGCCCGGGTCTGGTGTGCGGAGCCGGACTTCGGCCAGTTGGAGGCGCACGCGCGAGGACGGGTCTTCCGGACACTCGGGGAGGAGGAACGGGGCCACCACATGCTTCCCCTCACGCCGCAGTAGCCGATGTCAGTAGCGCTCCTCCACGGTGCGGTCGTCGGTGTGCACCAGGTAGGTGTCGGGGTCGAGTCCCATCTCCTCACGGGCCGGTGAGGACCAGTAGAAAGCGTTGCGCTCGGCGAACGTCTCGGGACCGTCGTACGAGATCAGCCAGACGAAATGGCTGCGCTCCCGGTCGACCCACGCTCCGCCGATCGTGAAGCCCAACTCCAGTCTGAGCGGGACGATTTCCTCACGCCACCGTGTCACCCACTCATCAAGCATTCCTTCACGGACGGTGTAGGTGCGGAGCTGGGTGGTTCTGGGCATGGAACAGACCTCCTTGGTCCTGGTTCGACAGGCGGCAACAGCACATGACGACCACGAGCGGCGGCACTTGTGGGTTCGGACAGGCCGAGCGGCTGACACCGTACCGACTCCCCTCAGTAGGAGCCACCGCAGCCGCTCCCGGATGAGCAGCTGTGGTGGGCGGCGCCGTCGGGCGGGCTGCTGTGGCTGTCGCCGCTGTCGTCCGCTCCCGGTCCCGGGTGTCTGTCGTCCTCGCGGTCCAGGGCCTTGCCGAGCTTGACCAGGGTCCGCCCGACCGAGGGGAAGCCGTGGTGGGTCCCGGGAGGTGCCCGCCTCGGCGCGGGTTCCCCGGGCAGTCCGGTCCGTTCGCCCGCGATCACGGCCACGAGGTCCGAGGCTGCCCACGGGGCGCCGCGCCGCAGTCGGGCGAGCCACCGCCGGCCCGCCGGTGTCAGCTCGCCGTGTGTGGGGCACGCCACCCGTACGGTCAGGCCGCAGGCGGTGAGGGTGAGCAGTGCCACCGGGTGCGGCAGCTCCAGGGCGAAAGCGGACACCGTGAGCGCCGCTGTCGCGCACACGGTGCCGAGGAGTACCCGGCCTGTGATCCGCCGCGCCCGCGCGTGTCCGGGGCGGAGCAGCAGGCCGTCATGGACGAGACGGGTCCCGGTCTCCCGCACGGCGCCGCTGCGCACCGCACGGGCCCGCAGCCGCGCGGGCGCCGTACCGCCCGGGGCCCGCCATGCCGCGATCAGGGCGCGCTCCACCGGGCCGTCGATGCCCTCCGGCGGTGCGGGGAGCCGGAGCCGCCCCGCCGTACGGGCGGGCACGGCGCTGTCGCCCCACAGCCGGTGCAGAGCGGCTTCCACCACGCGCTCCGGTCCGCCCGCGAGACGCGCCGCCTCGTACGGATCGGGATCACGGGCCGGGGCGCGGCCGCTGCGCCGTCCGCGGAGCGCGAGCGAGAGGGCGCAGAGCACCGACACGGTCACACCGTCGGCCCATACGGCCATGGTCCACACAACGCCCCCGACTCCGTGAAACCCCCAGGAGCTGGATACTTGCCCGAATGTCGGTATCTGGCAAGCAAGTGGGTTCTCTGCAGGCCGCGTTCACCACAGGGACCGTGCCCGCCGCTTCGGCGGGCCGAGTGCGCGGTGTGTCCGGCGGACCGGTGTCAGGCGGGGCGGAACCACACCGTCGCCAGCGGCGGCAGCGTCACCGCGACGCTCGCCGGCCTGCCGTGCGCGGCCACCGCCTCCGGCCGCACCGGTTCCTCGTTGCGCACCCCGCCACCGCCGTAACGGACCGCGTCCGTGTTCAGCACCTCCACCCAGGCCTCCGGCGCCTCGGGGACGCCGAGGCGGTAGTCGTGCCGTACGACGGGGGAGAAGTGGGAGACCGCGAGCAGCGGTGAGCCGTCCGCGTCGTACCGCAGGAACGCGAACACATTGTCCTCGGACGCGCCCCCGTCCACCCAGCTGAAGCCCTCCGGCACCGTGTCGCACTGCCAGAGGGCGGGCAGCGCCCCGTAGACCGCGTTCAGATCGCCGACCAGGGTGCGTACGCCGCGGTGGTCGGCCGACGCCCCGTACGACGGGTCGAGCAGCCACCAGTCCGGACCGTGCCCCTCGGACCACTCGGCTCCCTGGGCGAACTCCTGTCCCATGAAGAGGAGTTGCTTGCCCGGGTGCGCCCACATGAAGCCCAGGTACGCCCGGTGGTTGGCCCGCTGCTGCCACCAGTCGCCGGGCATCTTGCTGACCAGCGAACGCTTTCCGTGCACCACCTCGTCGTGCGAGATCGGCAGAACGTAGTTCTCGCTGTACGCGTACACCATGGAGAAGGTCATCTCGCCGTGGTGGTACTTGCGGTGCACCGGCTCCTTCTCCACGTAGCCGAGCGAGTCGTGCATCCAGCCCATGTTCCACTTCAGCCCGAAGCCGAGACCGCCGAAGCCGCCGGGGCCCGCATGGTGCGTGGCGCGGGTGACACCGTCCCAGGCGGTGGACTCCTCGGCGATGGTGACGACCCCGGGGTTGCGCCGGTACACGGTCGCGTTCATCTCCTGGAGGAAGGAGACGGCGTCCAGATTCTCCCGGCCGCCGTGCTCGTTCGGCGACCACTCGCCGTCCTCGCGGGAGTAGTCGAGGTAGAGCATCGAGGCGACGGCGTCCACCCGCAGCCCGTCGATGTGGAACTCCTCGCACCAGTAAGTGGCGTTGGAGACAAGGAAGTTACGCACCTCCTTGCGGCCGAAGTCGAACTCCAGGGTCCCCCAGTCCGGGTGTGCGGCCCGCGAGGGGTCCGAGTGCTCGTACAGCGCGCGCCCGTCGAATTCCGCCAGCGCCCAGTCGTCGCGCGGGAAGTGCGCGGGCACCCAGTCGGCGATCACGCCGACACCCGCCCCGTGCAGCGCGTCCACCAGGAACCGGAAGTCGTCCGGCGTCCCCATGCGTGAGGTCGGCGCGAAGAACCCCGTGACCTGGTAGCCCCAGGAGCCCCCGAAGGGGTGCTCGGAGACCGGCATCAGCTCCACATGCGTGAAGCCCAGGTCCTTGACGTACGAGGGCAGTTGGTCCGCGAGCTGACGATAGGTCAGGCCCGGTCGCCAGGACGGAAGATGCACCTCGTAGACCGAGAAGGGTGCCTCGTGCACCGGACGGTCCCCCCGGTGTGCCATCCACTCGGCGTCCTGCCACTCGTGGTGCGAGGCCGTGACCACCGAGGCGTTGGCGGGCGGCACCTCGGCGTGCCGGGCCATCGGGTCGGCCCGCAGAGTGTGCGAACCGTCGGGGCGGCAGATGTCGAACTTGTACAGGGCGCCCTCGCCGACGGCGGGCACGAACAGCTCCCACACCCCCGTGGAGCCGAGCGAACGCATCGGGAAGCCCGTGCCGTCCCAGTAGTTGAAGTCGCCGCTCACCCGCACCCCGCGAGCGTTCGGCGCCCACAGGGTGAACCGGGTCCCCGCGACTCCCTGGTGTTCCATGGGCCGGGCGCCGAGCGCCGTCCACAGCTCCTCGTGCCGCCCCTCGCCGATCAGATGCAGATCGAGATCACCGAGCGCGGGCAGGAAGCGGTACGGGTCCTGTGCCTCGGCCTCGTTGTCCTCGTAGACCACGTGGAGCCGGTACTCGGGTACCGAGGGCATCGGCAGGATCCCGGAGAAGAAGCCGTCCCCGTCCTCGTGCAGTTCGGCACGCAGGCCCTTGCCGAGCACCGTGACCGAGCGGGCGAACGGGCGCAGCACCCGCAGGACCACCCCGCTCCGGGTCAGACGCGCTCCCAGCAGATCGTGCGGCGCGTGGTGCTCGCCGGCCAGCAGCCGGGCCCGTTCCCCGCCGTCCAGGGGAGGGGCCGGCCGGACACCCGCCCCGCCCCCACCGTGCCGGGGCCGGGGCGGGGCGGCTGCGGGTACGGCGGCCGGAGCGGTGATCCCGCCGGGTGGGGGCTGCTGAACGGGCGCGACCTCGACGGACTCGGCGGCCCGGACGGCCCGGACGGCCTCGGTGACCTCGGCGGCCTGGACGAACTCGACGGCCTCGGTGGCCCGGACGGCCTCGGCGACGGCCTCGACCGCCTCGGCGGACTTGCGTGAACGGGACGGCTTGCGGGACGGCTTGCGGGCGGTCACGGGGGACTGCCTCCTCGGAGGGTGTCGGGAACCAGGGGTGTGGAGGGGGCGGTGGCCAGGACGGTTCAGGCCGTGGGGGCCGTGGCCAGCCGGTGGATGGCGGCCATCGGGACCGGCAGCCAGTCGGGGCGGTGCCGGGCCTCGTACAGCACCTCGTACACCGCCTTGTCGGTCTCATGGGCGCGCAGCAGCTCCGGTTCGCTGCGCGGATCGGCGCCCGAGGCCTCCGCGTAGCCCTCGCAGTACGCGGCACGGCAGCGGGCCGCCCACTCCGCGTTCCACGGGTGGTGCGAGCGGGCCGCGTAGTCGAAGGAACGGAGCATGCCCGCGACATCGCGTACCGGTGGCTGCGGGCGGCGGCGCTCCGGGAGCGGGCGGGACGGCTCGCCCTCGAAGTCGATCAGTGACCAGAATCCGTCGTCGGCGCGGAGCGTCTGGCCGAGGTGCAGATCGCCGTGGATCCGCTGGGCGGCCCAGTCGCGGCCCTGGTGCCCGAGGGCGGTGACGGCGTCGAACGAGGTGCGCAGCCCGGGGACGTACGGCACGAGGTCCGGCACCGCCTGCGCCGCCGCCTCCAGCCGTCGGGTCATCCGGGCGACGAGGTGCGTGGTCTGCGGGCCCTGCAGCGCGGGAGTGGGCAGGGCGGCGGCGAGCGCGGTGTGCACCTCGGCGGTGGCCCGGCCCACCGCCCGCGCCTCGGGGACGAAGTCGCGGCCCTCGGCCAGCGCGGCCAGGGCCAGCTGCCAGCCGTCCCGGGCGCCGCGCAGAAAGGGCTGGAGCACCCCCAGGGTGAGCGGTTCGGGAGCGGCGGCCTCGAACCACGCGACCGGGGCCGGTACCCGCCCGCATCCCTCGCGGGTCAGCGCGAGGGGCAGTTCGAGGTCGGGGTTGGTGCCGGGGAAGACCCGCCGGAAGATCTTGAGGATGTACGCGTCGCCGTAGACGAGCGAGGAGTTGGACTGCTCGGCGTCCAGCACCCGTGGGGCGAGCCCGGCCGGGACCGGGGCGGTCCGCTCGAAGCGGAGGGGGCCGAGGGAACCGGGTCGGCGGAATCGTTCCAGCAGCAGGCCGGCCAGGCGTGGGTCGTGCAGCCCGTCGTACACGGTGCGCCCGGCCAGCGGCCCCTGGGTCACCTCGCCGATCAGCGCGGGTGCGAGCAGGGGAGGCAGTGACTCCCGTACGCCGAGCAGGAGTTGGTAGCAGTCGTCGGCGGGGCGGGCGGACAGGGACGGCTGCTGGACCTGGACGAGCAGATGGATCAGTCCGGGGCCGGGGCCGTCCACCGGCAGCATCTCCGTCGCCGATACGAGGGAGAAGCCGGTGACCGGCTGCCCCTTGCCGGCGAACCACCGCTGCCGGGGCAGCCATTCATGGAGCAGGGGGGCGAGGGACGGAAGCAGCGCTCCGTCCACCGGACCGCCCGGCGTCGGACCGTGCTTCGCCGCGCTGTTCCTTGTGCTCTTCGCCAGGGCGACGTGAGTGGATGCAGCCTCCGACATGGCATCGCGTCCTTTCCCCGGGCACACCACAGGATGCGAAGAGTGTCCCGGATTGCGGCAATGGCTGTCCGGCTGTGCGGGACGTGTCGGGTGAGGATGGTCCGTACGGACTCGGCCCGATGAGCCCCGAAGGGCCCGGCGGAGTCCGGAAGAGCTCGATGTGGGGGAGAGTGCCCCGTGCGGGTCGGTGGAAACCGCGGCGCACGGGGCGGCGGTGGCATCAGGCCGCCGGGGCGTCCTTGCGCAGCCGGAACCAGTAGAAGCCGTGTCCCGCGAGGGTCAGCAGGTAGGGCCACTGGCCGACGGCGGGGAAGCGGACCCCGCCGATCAGCTCCACCGGATGACGCCCGGTGAACGACCGCAGGTCCAGCTCCGTGGGCTGGGCGAAGCGCGAGAAGTTGTGGACGCACAGCACGAGGTCGTCCTTGTACTCCCGCGTGAACGCCAGCACCGCCGGGTTCGAGGAGGGCAGTTCGTCGTACGAGCCGAGGCCGAAGGCCGGATTCTGCTTACGGATCTCGATCATCCGCCGCGTCCAGTGCAGCAGCGAGGACGGCGAGGCCATCGCCGCCTCGACATTGGTGACCTGGTAGCCGTATACCGGGTCCATGATCGTGGGGAGGTAGAGCCGCCCGGGATCGCTGGAGGAGAAACCGGCGTTCCGGTCGGGTGTCCACTGCATCGGCGTCCGGACCGCGTCCCGGTCGCCCAGCCAGATGTTGTCGCCCATCCCGATCTCGTCCCCGTAGTAGAGGATCGGGGACCCGGGCAGGGACAGCAGCAGAGCGGTGAACAGCTCGATCTGGTTGCGGTCGTTGTCCAGGAGGGGCGCCAGCCGCCGCCGGATGCCGATGTTGGCGCGCATCCGCGGGTCCTTGGCGTACTCCGCGTACATGTAGTCGCGCTCTTCGTCCGTGACCATTTCGAGCGTCAGCTCGTCGTGGTTGCGCAGGAAGATGCCCCACTGGCAGTTCTTCGGGATCGCCGGTGTCTTCGCCAGGATTTCCGAGACCGGGTAGCGGCTCTCGCGCCGTACGGCCATGAAGATCCGCGGCATCACCGGGAAGTGGAACGCCATGTGGCACTCGTCGCCGCCGGCCCGGTAGTCGCCGAAGTAGTCGACCACGTCCTCGGGCCACTGGTTGGCCTCGGCGAGCAGCACGGTGTCCGGGTAGTTGGCGTCGATCTCCTTGCGGACCCGCTTGAGGAATTCATGGGTCTCGGGGAGGTTCTCGCAGTTGGTGCCCTCGCGCTGGTAGAGGTAGGGCACGGCGTCGACGCGGAACCCGTCGATGCCGAGGTCCAGCCAGAAGCGCAGCGCGGAGACGATCTCCTCCTGCACCGCCGGGTTCTCGTAGTTGAGATCGGGCTGGTGGGAGAAGAAGCGGTGCCAGTAGTACTGCTTGCGCACCGGGTCGAAGGTCCAGTTGGACGTCTCGGTGTCGACGAAGATGATCCGGGCGTCCTGGAACTGTTTGTCGTCGTCGGCCCAGACGTAGTAGTCGCCGTACGGGCCGTCGGGATCGCTGCGGGACTGCTGGAACCAGTCGTGCTGATCGCTCGTGTGGTTCATGACGAAGTCGATGATCACGCGCATGCCGCGCTGGTGCGCGGCGTCCACGAACTCCACGAAGTCGGCGAGATCGCCGAACTCCGGCAGCACGGCGGTGTAGTCGGACACGTCGTAGCCGCCGTCGCGCAGCGGTGACTTGAAGAACGGCGGCAGCCAGAGGCAGTCGACGCCCAGCCACTGTAGATAGTCCAGCTTGGCGGTGATGCCCTTGAGGTCGCCGATGCCGTCGCCGTTGGAGTCCTGGAAGGACCGGACGAGTACCTCGTAGAAGACGGCGCGCTTGAACCAGTCGGGATCGCGGTCCTTGGCGGGAGTGTCCTCGAACGTGTCGTGGACAGGCTCATTGACGATCATGGTGTGGGTGACCCTCCGGTCGGCGGGGACGGTCGCAGGACGACGATGTGCGCGGGCGTGATGCCCGGCTCTAGGCGCACATAGAAGGTCCTGCCCCAGTGATAGGTGTCGCCGGTGAGCTCATCGCGCACCGGTACGGTCTCGTGCCAGTCGAGGCAGAGCTTCGGCATGTCCAACGAGACCGTGGCCTCCTGGGTGTGGTGCGGATCGAGGTTCACCACGACCAGAACGATGTCCGGGCCGGAGCGCTTGCTGTACGCGATCAGCGCCTCGTTGTCGACGTCGTGGAAATGCACGTCGCGCAGCTGCTGGAGCGCGGGGTGGCGGCGCCGGATCCGGTTGAGCGAGGTGATCAGCGGGGCCAGCGAACGGCCCGCACGCTCGGCCGACTCCCAGTCCCTCGGCCTGAGTTGGTACTTCTCCGAGTGCAGGTACTCCTCGCTCCCCGGCCCCGCGGCGGTGTTCTCGCACAGTTCGAAGCCCGCGTACACCCCCCAGGACGGGGCCAGCGTGGCGGCGAGCACCGCACGGGCCTCGAAGGCCGGACGGCCGCCGTCCTGGAGATAGCCGGGCAGGATGTCCGGCGTGTTCACGAAGAAGTTGGGCCGCATGTACGAGGCGGTCTCGCCGGCCAGTTCGGTGACGTACTCCGTGAGCTCCCGTTTGGTGTTGCGCCAGGTGAAGTACGTGTAGGACTGCTGGAACCCGATCGCGCCGAGCGTCCGCATCATCGCGGGGCGGGTGAACGCCTCGGCCAGGAAGATCACATCGGGGTCGGTGCCGTTGATGTCGGCGATCACCTTCTCCCAGAAGACCACCGGCTTGGTGTGCGGATTGTCGACGCGGAAGATCCGTACCCCGTGGTCCATCCAGAACCGAAGGATGCGCACCGTCTCGGCGACCAGGCCGCGCAGATCCCTGTCGAAGGCGATCGGATAGATGTCCTGGTACTTCTTGGGCGGATTCTCGGCGTACGCGATGCTGCCGTCCGGCCGGTGATGGAACCACTCGGGGTGTTCCTTCACCCAGGGGTGGTCGGGGGAGCACTGGAGCGCGAAGTCCAGCGCGATCTCCATCCGCAGGGTGCGGGCCGTCGCGACGAAGTGGCCGAAGTCCTCCAGGGTGCCCAGCTCCGGGTGGACGGCGTCGTGACCGCCGTCGGCCGAACCGATCGCCCAGGGCACCCCGGGGTCGTCGGCGCCGGGGGAGAGGGAGTTGTCGCGGCCCTTGCGGTGGGTGGTGCCGATGGGATGGATCGGCGGGAGGTACACGACGTCGAAGCCCATCGCGGCGACGGCGGGCAGCCGCTCGGCGGCCGTCCGGAAGGTGCCGCTGACGAGGCGGGTGGGGGCGGGGCCCGGCCGGGCCGCCCTGCCCCGGGCCCTCTTCCCCGGGGGCTCGCACGGCTCCGCCCCGGCGCCCTCGGAGCGCGGGAACAGCTCGTACCAGGAGCCGTACAGGGCCCGCCGGCGCTCCACCATCACCGGCAGCGGGCGGGAGCGGGTGACCAGTTCGCGCAGGGGATGACGGGCGAGCGCCGCGTCCGCCGCCGGGGTCAGCGCCGCCGCCAGCCGCGACGCGGCCGGGCGGGCCGTGTCGCGCAGCGCGTCGGCCGCGGCCAGCACCGCCTCGCGCCC
Source organism: Streptomyces sp. NBC_00654 (assembly GCF_026341775.1). Classification (NCBI taxonomy): domain Bacteria; kingdom Bacillati; phylum Actinomycetota; class Actinomycetes; order Kitasatosporales; family Streptomycetaceae; genus Streptomyces; species Streptomyces sp. NBC_00654. Next base: position 1,996,480 of record NZ_JAPEOB010000001.1, read on the forward strand.
GTCCCTCTTCGGTACGCCGGCGGCGGCCCGCTCGTACAGCGCGGCGCCCTCCGCCAGCACCAGGGCCGTGTCGATGCCCGCCGGGATCTTGACCGCGGCGGCGCGGCGCCAGGTGGTGACCGGATCGCTCCAGGCCTCGACCGTGTACGTCCAGCGTCCCTCGCTGCCGGGTGTGACCCCGGCGCCCCAGCGGTCCGTACCGGGGGCCAGCTCACGCATCGGTGTCCAGGGGCCGGTGCGTCCGTTCGGATCGCGCAGCACGGCATTGGCGGCGACCGCGTCATGGCCTTCGCGGAAGACGGTGGCGGTGACCTCGAAGGTCTCGCCGACCACGGCCTTCGCCGGCCGTCTTCCGCAGTCGAGACGAGGACGGACGTCCAGGACGGGAATTCGACCGATCATGGAATCACCTGGGGGCTGGGCGTGCACGGGGTGCGGCACGGATGCGGAGGACCGACCGCGCATGTCGCGATGATGGGGATCTGTCCTTTTTAGCTGCTCCGTTGTCGGGTGACGGGCTGTGGGCATGGCCGCTCCTGTCCGCGTTCACTCCAATGGCACTCGAATGGATGGGTCGCGGGTGTTCACACACGGATGACGTGCGCGAAGAACGTGTGGGGGCCCGGGCGGGCCGCGTACCGGGAAAGCCTTCCCCGAGGCCTCGGGTGGGCAATCCGGCGCCCGTGTCAACGACCCGGTCGTGGCCGGGCTCCCGGCGCGCGCCCCGGTGGGCGTACGGGGCCGGGGCGCCTCCACAGGTTTCCGGATACCCGTTGTGCGGCGCCACACGGCAGCCTTCCCTGTGGTGCGAGGGTCCACAAGGCCGCGCACGGAGGAGAAACCGGCCAAACCCCCAGGTGAACGGTGAGGCGGAACGGTGCCCGCGGTGACAGTGGGGCGTCCGGGAGAGGTGCGCGAGAGGTGCGGGGGCGGGCGGGGCGGGAAGCCACCGGACCCTGTGAGCCGTCCGCGCGCCGTGGCCGCTGTCGGCGGGCCGCCACTAGGGTCGGTCGTCGAGGGTGACGGAGCGGCGCACACCGTGGTGCGTCCCCTCGGATCCGTACGTCCCCTGTAAAGGTGGAATACGTGAAGGCCATTCGTCGATTCACCGTGCGTCCCGTCCTCCCCGAATCCCTGCGACCCCTCCATGACCTCGCCCGCAATCTGCGCTGGTCCTGGCACAACGAGACCCGTGAGCTCTTCCGGTCCGCCGACCCCGAGGGCTGGCGGCCCGCGGACGCCGACCCCGTACGCCTGCTCGGCTCCCTGTCCGCGGGACGGCTCGCCGAGCTGGCCCGGGACGAGGAGTTCCTGACCCGGCTCGCCGGGGCGTCCGAGAACCTCCGGCAGTATCTGGAGGACCCCCGGTGGTACCAGAACCGACTGGCCGAGGGTGCTGAACTGCCCGCCGCCATCGCCTACTTCTCCCCCGAGTTCGGGGTGACGGCCGCACTGCCGCAGTACTCCGGCGGACTCGGCATCCTGGCGGGCGACCACCTCAAGGCCGCCAGCGACCTCGGCGTACCGCTCATCGGGGTCGGCCTGCTCTACCGGCACGGCTACTTCCGCCAGACCCTCTCCCGCGACGGCTGGCAGCAGGAGCACTATCCCGTCCTGGACCCCAACGAACTCCCGCTCGACCTGCTCAGGGAGGCCGACGGCACCCCCGCCCGGGTGGTGCTCGCCCTGCCCGGCGGACGCTGTCTGCACGCCTGCGTCTGGCAGGCCCGGGTCGGCCGCGTGCCCCTGCTGCTGCTCGACTCCGACGTCGAGGAGAACGCGCCGGGCGAGCGCGATGTCACCGACCGGCTGTACGGCGGTGGCAGCGACCACCGGCTCCTCCAGGAGATGCTGCTCGGCATCGGCGGAGTGCGGGCCGTGCGCACCTACTGCCGGCTCACCGGGACGCCGGACCCCGAGGTGTTCCACACCAATGAGGGGCACGCCGGATTCCTCGGCCTGGAGCGGATCCGGGAACTCTCCGGGGACGGCCTCGGGTTCGACGCGGCGCTGGAAGTGGTCCGGGCCGGCACCGTCTTCACCACGCACACCCCGGTCCCCGCCGGGATAGACCGGTTCGACCGGCAGCTGATCGCCCGCCACTTCGGCGAGGGCGGCGAACTGCCGGGCGTCGGCGTCGAGCGGATCCTCCGGCTCGGCCAGGAGACCCACCCCGGCGACGGCGCGCCGGACCTGTTCAACATGGCGGTCATGGGGCTGCGGCTCGCCCAGCGCGCCAACGGGGTCTCCACCCTGCACGGGGCCGTCAGCCGCGAGATGTTCTCCGGCCTCTGGCCCGGCTTCGACCCCGCGGAGGTGCCGATCACCTCGGTGACCAACGGGGTCCACGCCCCGACCTGGGTCGCCCCGGAAGTCCTCCGGCTCGGCGCCCGGCACTTCGGCACCGACCGGGCGCAGGACGCCCTGACCGGCGGCGAAGTGGCCGGTGAGCGCCGCTCCGGTACGCCCCGGCGGTGGAACGCCGTGACCGCCGTCCCCGACCGGGAGATCTGGGACCTGCGCCGGACGCTGCGCGAACAACTGGTGAGCGAGGTGCGCAAACGGCTCTACGCCTCCTGGCGCAGGCGTGGCGCCGGCACGGCCGAACTCGGCTGGATCGACGGTGTCCTCGACCCGGACGTCCTCACCATCGGCTTCGCCCGCCGCGTCCCCTCGTACAAACGGCTCACGCTGATGCTGCGCGACCGCGACCGGCTGCGGGCACTGCTCCTGCACCCGGGCCGGCCGATCCAGATCGTCGTCGCGGGCAAGGCGCACCCGGCCGACGACGGCGGGAAGCGGCTGGTCCAGGAGCTGGTGCGGTTCGCGGACGACCCGCAGGTGCGCCACCGCATCGTCTTCCTGCCGGACTACGGCATGGCGATGGCGCAGAAGCTCTACCCGGGCTGCGACGTCTGGCTCAACAACCCGCTGCGCCCGCTGGAGGCGTGCGGCACCAGCGGGATGAAGGCGGCGCTGAACGGCTGTCTCAATCTCTCGGTGCGCGACGGCTGGTGGGACGAGTGGTTCGAGCCGGACTTCGGCTGGGCGATCCCGACCGCCGACGGTTCGGCCGTCGACGAGGACCGGCGCGACGAGCTGGAGGCCAACGCCCTGTACGAACTGATCGAGAACCGGGTCGCGCCCCGCTTCTACGACCGCGACGGCGAGGGACTGCCCGAGCGCTGGGTCGAGATGGTCCGCCGCACCCTGGTCACGCTGGGCCCCAAGGTGCTCGCGGGACGCATGGTGCGTGAGTATGTGGAGCGGCTGTACGCCCCCGCCGCACGGGCCAGGCGGGCTCTGGGGCCGGAAGCGGCCCGGGAGCTCGCGGAGTGGAAGGCCCGCGTCCGGGCCGCCTGGCCGAAGGTGTCCGTCGACCATGTGGAGGCCGTGACCGGCAGCGCCGCGGGCGGTTCGGCGGAGCTGGGCTCCACCCTGGCGCTCCGGGTCCGCATCGCGCTCGGCGGTCTCGACCCGGACGACGTGGAGGTGCAGGCGGTCGCCGGGCGGGTCGATTCCGGGGACGCCATCGCGGACGCCCAGGTCTTCCCGCTGAAACCGGCGGGCGGCCATGACCTGGAGGGCCGGCTGCTGTACGGGGGGCCGCTGGCCCTGGACCGCACGGGACCGTACGGCTACACCGTGCGCGTCCTGCCGGCCCACCCGCTGCTGGCCTCCGGCGCCGAACTGGGCCTCGTCGCGCTGCCGACGGACGCGACGGGGGAGGGCGAGGGAGCGCCGACGCGCTGAGGGGCCGCCCCGGCGGGGTGCTCGGGAGACCCTGACGCACGCGGACGGCCCGGCCTGATCCGGGGGATGGCCGGCGCGGACGCCGGAACGGCCCGGGAGGACGGAATCCTCCCGGGCCGTTCCTGTGCGCGGTGCGTGCGACCCGTGCGGGCGATCGGAGGCGTCCGGCCTCCGCCCGCGACTAGAAGGTCAGCTTGAAGCTGTTGATGCGTCCGGTGTCCTGCGAGGCGATGTCCTGGACCTTGAGCTTCCAGGTGCCGTTGGCCACCTCGGACGAGGCGTTGACCGTGAAGGTCTCCACCACGTTGTCCGCGGAGTCGCCGGAGGAGGAGTTCTTCAGGCGGTACGCGGTTCCGTCCGGCGCGACCAGGTCGACGACCAGGTCACCGCGCCAGGTGTGGCTGATGTCCACGCCGACCTTGAGGGCGCTGGGGGCGTTGCCCGTACGGCCGGTGACGTTGACCGAGCTGGTGACGGCAGCGCCGTTGTCCGGGATGGCGACCGCGGTGGTGTTCTCGAAGACCACACCGCCCGGGTCGGTACCGCCGGGACGCGCACCGACGTTGATGCCGGCCCAGGCGTGGGCCACGGCCGCGTACTCGGGGCTGGTGGCGCCGTACAGCTCACTGGCCACGGCGAGCGTGCCGGTGCGGGCGGCGGCGTAGTTCGTCGTGGAGGTGAACTTGGTGGTGAGCGCCTTGAACCAGATCTGCAGGGCCTTGTCCCGGCCGATGCCGGTCACCGGCAGACCGTCGGAGGTCGGGGAGTCGTAGTTGACCCCGTTGACCGTCTTGGCGCCGCTGCCCTCGGAGAGCAGGTAGAACCAGTGGTTCGCCGGGCCCGAGGAGTAGTGGACGTCGACGTTGCCGATACCGGAGTACCAGGCGTCCTTGGACGCGCCGTCCTTGCTCGGCTTGTCCATGTAGCGCAGCGGGGTGCCGTCGCCGTTGATGTCGATCTTCTCGCCGACGAGGTAGTCGCCCGGGTCCTGGGCGGTGTTGGAGTAGAACTCCACGCCCGCGGCGAAGATGTCGGAGGTGGCCTCGTTCAGGCCGCCGGACTCACCGCTGTAGACCAGGTTGGCCGTGGCGGCGGTGACGCCGTGCGTCATCTCGTGGGCGGCCACGTCGAGCGAGGTCAGCGGTGCGGCGTTGCCGCTGCCGTCCCCGTACGTCATGCAGAAGCAGCTGTCCTGCCAGAACGCGTTGACGTAGTTGTTGCCGTAGTGGACGCGGGAGTACGCGCCGACACCGTCACCGCGGATACCGGTGCGGCCGTGCACGTTCTTGTAGTAGTCCCAGGTCTCGGCGGCGCCGTAGTGGGCGTCGGCCCCGGCGGTCTCGACGTTCTGCGGGGTGCCGTCGCCCCAGATGTCGTCGGAGCCGGAGAACAGCGTCCCGGTGCCGGACGAACCGTGGTTCAGGTTGTACGTCTTGTGGTTGCCGCGGGTGGTGTCCGTCAGGGTGTACGACGGCGCGGTGCCCAGCGTGACCTGGCCGCTGTACTGGGTGTTGCCGGTGCCGTTCTCGACACCCTGCCACTCGTACAGCTTGGCGCCGGTGGAGGCGTCGGTCACGACGTGCAGCTCGTTGGGGGTGCCGTCGTGCTGGAGACCGCCGACGACGGTCTCGTACGCCAGCTGCGGGGTGCCGCCGGCCAGCCAGACGACCTTGCGCGGGGCCTCGCTCGCCTCGGTCTGCTTCGAGCCCTCGGCCTTCGCCGCGCCGAGTGCCTGCTTCTCGGCGGCGGCCGGGGCCACGTCGGCCGAGAGGCCGACGGCCTTCAGCTGGGCGGTGGTCGCCCGCGATGCCTTGGTGACGCCCTCGGTCTTCCCGGCCTTGGTCTGCTGGACGACCAGGTCGCCGCCGAGGACGGGCAGCCCGGCGAGGGTGCGCTCGTAGCGGGTGTGCGTGGTGCCGTCCTGGTCCTGCACGACATCGCGGACGACGAGCTTCTCCCCGGACCCGAGTCCGAGCTCCTTGGCGGTGGCCGCCCTGGTGGAGTTGGCCTCGCTGATCAGCTCGGCGCGCTCGGCGGGCGAGAGCTTCGCGGGGAGCGAACCGGGGTCGGCCTTGGAGGCCGCCGCCGGGACGGCGCCGGGGGCGCTGCCGGGGGTGGCGGTCGCGGTGCCGGACTGGACACCGACAGCGAGGAGGGCTGCTGCGGCTATCAGAGCGCCGGTCGCGGTGGCACGACGGCTGGGCGTGGATCTCACGCGGACTCCTTCTGCGAGGGGGGTACCGGCGGCGCTGGTGGCCGTCCGGACAGTGCAGGCGGTGCGCAGAACGGGGGAAGAGTGTCAGCAGATGCGTACTCGTGTCAGGACCGCGTCAACAAGTTGGCCGGAATTCGTTCGTTGCCGAAAAGGTCATGTTCGTTAAGCGGACGTTTCGTCGATCATCACCGCAATGTCACCCGGGGGGCCCGGGAGCCCGTATTCACAGCGTGCGCACAGGATTGGCCGTCAGTCGTCGTGTTCGAACAGCGAACGGGGAAGCGGCATCCGACCACTTGTTGAGACCGAGCGCCGCTCTGGCGCGTTCCGGCCACCGCTCGCGTGCCGTTCGTGCGCCGCCCATGCGCCGTGCGCGAGTGCGGGAGCGGTCTCGGGCGGGCCGTCACCCGGGCATGGCGAAGCCGGCGCCGCCCGTTCGGCGGCACCGGCTTCGTCACGCCCCCGGCGACGGGGACGAGGGCCCGGGGGAGGGGAGCGGTCAGGCCAGGCTGTCCCGCCACGCTCGGTGCAGACCGGCGAACCGGCCCGTTCCGCCGATCAGTTCGGCCGGGGCGCCGTCCTCCACGATGCGGCCGTGCTCCATCACCAGCACCCGGTCCGCGATCTCCACGGTCGACAGCCGGTGCGCGATCACCACCGCCGTACGGCCGTGCAGCACCGTGTCCATGGCCTGCTGTACCGCGCGCTCACCGGGGATGTCCAGCGAACTGGTCGCCTCGTCGAGGATCAGTACCGCCGGGTCGGCCAGCAGGGCCCGCGCGAACGCGACCAACTGGCGCTGACCGGCGGAGATCCGGCCGCCCCGCTTGCGTACGTCCGTGTCGTAGCCCTCGGGGAGACCGGCGATGAACTCGTGCGCCCCGATGGCCCTGGCCGCCCGCTCGATGTCCGCGGGCGTCGCGTCCGGGCGGCCGATCGCGATGTTCTCGGCGACCGTGCCGGAGAACAGGAACGCCTCCTGGGTCACCATCACCACCCCCTTGCGCAGCCCGGCGGTGTCGAGGTCGCGCAGGTCGACGCCGTCCAGCAGGACCCGGCCGTCGGTCGGATCGTAGAACCGGGCCAGCAGCTTGGCGAGCGTCGACTTCCCGGCGCCCGTGGATCCGACCACGGCCACGGTCTGCCCGGCCGGGATGCTCAGGCCGAAGCGGGGCAGGACCTCGCCGCCCGTGCGGTAGGCGAAGCTCACCCCGTCGAACGTGACCTCGCGGCCCGGGTGTTCGCCGGAGCGGGCGGGCAGCTCCTTCGGATCGGCGGTCTCCGGAACGGTGGGCGTCTGCGCCAGCAGCCCGGCGATCTTGTCCAACGACGCGGCGGCCGACTGGTAGGAGTTGAGGAACATCCCGAGCCGGTCGATCGGGTCGTACAGCCGCCGCAGATACAGCACCGCCGCGGCCAGCACCCCCAGTGCCAGCGTGCCGGACGCCACCCGGTAGGCGCCCCACAGCACCATCCCCGCAACCGCCGTGTTGGCGACCAGCCGGGAGCCGACGACATAGCGGGCCATCTCCAGCAGCGCGTCCCCGTTCGTCCGCTCGTGGCGGTGGTTGAGCGTGTCGAACGCCGCGTCGTTGGTGCGCTCCCGGCGGAAGGCCTGGACCGGGCGGATGCCGTTCATCGTCTCCGCGAACTTCACGATGACCGCGGCGATCGCCGTGGACCGGGCCGCGAAGACCCGGCCCGCCCGTCGCCGGTACAGCTGCACCAGCAGATACAGCGGTACGAAGGAGAACACCGCGATCGCTCCGATGCCCAGGTCCAGCCAGAGCAGCATCACCGAGATGGAGACGAACGACAGGACCACGCCGATCAGTTCCTGCAGCCCCTCACCCAGGAGTTCGCGCAGTGACTCCACATCCGTCGTGGACCGCGAGATCAGCCGGCCCGAGGTGTAGCGCTCGTGGAAGTCCACGCTGAGGGCCTGGGCGTGGCGGAAGATCCGCCCGCGCAGATCGAGCAGGACGTCCTGGTTGATCCGTGCGGCCGCCCTGATGAACGCGTACTGGAGGACTCCCGCGCCGATGGAACAGAGCGCGTAGCCGACGGCCACCGCGATAAGCGGCCCGTAGTCGTGGTCCCGGAAGGCCGGCACACCGCGGTCGATGGCGTACGCCACCAGCAGCGGGCCCGCCTGCACGGCGGCCTGCTGGAGGAGCAGGAAGAGGACGGCGACGACGACCCGCCCGCGCATCGGCGCGAGCAGCGAGGCCAGCAGCGCCCTGGTCGCCCCGCGCGGTGCGGGCAGGGCGTCCCGGTCGAACGAGTCCCCGGAGTCCCCTGAGTCCCCCGAGTCCCCGGAGCCCTTGGTGTCCTCGGCGGCCCCGGGGCGCGGCGCGGCATCGCGCGCCAGGTCGTCGTCCGCGGGTGCGGCGTCGTCGGTGGTGGTCGTCATCGCGTACTGCCCTCCTTCGAGGGGGTGAGCTCGGCGCCCGACATCAGCCAGGCGTACTCGGCGTTGCCACGCAGCAGTTCCTGATGGGTGCCGACCGCGCTGATCCGGCCGTCGGAGAGCAGAGCCACCCGGTCCGCGAGCATCACGGTGGACGGCCGGTGGGCGACCACCACGGCGGTCGTGTGCTCCAGCACGCGCCGCAGCGCCGCCTCCACCAGGGTCTCCGTGTGCACGTCCAGGGCCGAGAGCGGGTCGTCGAGCACCAGGAAACGGGGCTTCCCGACCACCGCGCGGGCCAGCGCGAGCCGCTGCCGCTGGCCGCCGGAGAGGCTGAGCCCCTGCTCGCCGACCTGGGTGTCGAGCCCGTGCGGCAGGTCGTACACGAAGTCCGCCTGCGCGACCGAGAGCGCCCGCCGCAGCTCCTCCTCGCCGGCCCCCTCGGCGCCCATCAGCACGTTCTCGCCGACGGTCGCCGAGAAGAGGGTGGGCTCCTCGAACGCCACCGACACCAGTTCGCGCAGCCGGGGCCGCTCCATCGCGGCGATGTCCTCGCCGTCCAGGGTGATCCGCCCGGCGGTCAGCTCGTGCAGCCGCGGGACCAGCGCGGTGAGCGTGGTCTTCCCGGAACCGGTGGCCCCCACCAGGGCCATCGTCTCGCCGGGCCGGATGCGCAGATCGATCCGCTTCAGTACGGGCACGGAGCCGGGGGCGGCGTCGGGGTAGCGGAACCCGACCCCCTCGAAGGCCAGTCCGCCCCGGTCACGGTCACGGTCACGGTCGCCGGCACCGGATGGGGCGGGCAGAAGGCCCGGGGAGAGGGAGCGTGAGGAGGAGTGCGCGGGCGCGGGGCCGGTGTCCGGTCCGGCCTTGGCCGCCGCCTCCGTACCGAGCTCCTCCGCCACGTCCATGACCTCGAAATACCGCTCGGTCGCGGTCGCCGACTCCTGACTGATCGCCAGCAGGAAGCCGATCGACTCCACCGGCCAGCGCAGCGCGAGAGCCGTCGACAGGAACGCCACGAGCGTGCCCGCCGACAGGTCCCCGTCGGCCACCTGGACCGTACCGAGCACCAGCGCGGCACCGATCGCCAGCTCGGGGATGGCGGTGATGAGGGCCCAGATACCGGCGAGCAGCCTGGCCTTGCCCAGCTCCGTGGTGCGCAGCCGCCGCGAGAGCTCCCGGAAGGCCAGCGCCTGGCTGCGGTGCCGGCCGAAGCCCTTGATGATGCGGATGCCCAGGACGCTCTCCTCGACGACCGTCGTGAGGTCCCCGACCTGGTCCTGGGCCCGGCGCGCGACCACCGCGTACTTCGTCTCGAAGAGCGAGCACAGGATCATCAGCGGGACCGCCGGTGCCAGCAGCACCAGACCGAGCGACCAGTCCTGAGCGAACAGGATGAGGAAACCGACCACGATCGTGGTGGCGTTGACCAGCAGGAACGTCAACGGGAACGCCAGGAACAACCGCAGCAGCATCAGATCCGTGGTTCCGCGCGACAGCAACTGCCCCGAGGGCCAACGGTCGTGGAAGGCCACCGGCAGCCGCTGCAGGTGCCGGTAGAGGGCGGCGCGCATCGACGCCTCCACCCCGGCCAGCGGCCGGGCCACCAGCCATCGGCGCAGCCCGAACAGCAGCGCCTCCACGATGCCCAGCAGCAGGAGGTACAGCGCGCCGAGCCAGACACCGCCCGGGTCACGGTCCGCGACCGGGCCGTCCACCATCCACTTCAGCACGAGGGGGATCGCCAGCCCCAGACAGGAGGCGAGGATCGCCACGACAGCGGCGCTGACCAGGCGGAATCGGACGGGGCGGACATAGGGCCACAGGCGCAGGAGGGAGCGCACGGCGGACCGTTCCGTGTGCTCAGCAGGTTTTTCGGGCATCAGAGCCGACCCTACGTTTCACCACGGACATCGGTCCTGTGGATTTCCGACCGACGTCACCGGCCCGGAGGTCGTAGCCCGGCATCAACCGATCGGCTGATGCCGGTTCGAGCGGTCCGGCCGATACCGCCGGACCCCGCCCGCCGGAATCCTTGTGGTCATGGCGATCATCGAAGTGAACGGACTGCACAAGGCGTACGGGGGGCGGCCCGTGGTCGACGGGGTGAGCTTCCGCGTCGACGAGGGGGAGATCTTCGGGATCCTCGGTCCCAACGGCGCGGGCAAGACCACCACCGTCGAATGCGTGGAGGGACTGCGCGTCCCCGACGCCGGTACGGTCCGGGTCGCCGGGTTCGACCCCGTCGCCGACCACGACCGGGTGACCGGGCTCCTCGGCGCCCAGCTCCAGGAGAGCGAACTCCAGGCCCGGCTCACCGTGCGCGAAGCGCTGGAGCTCTACAGCGCGTTCTACCCGGCCCCCGCCGACTGGCGGCCACTCGTCGGGCGGCTCGGCCTGGAGGACCGGCTCACCACCCGCTTCGGGAAGCTCTCCGGCGGCCAGAAGCAGCGGCTGTTCATCGCGCTCGCCCTGATCGGCAACCCCCGGGTCGTCGTCCTCGACGAGCTGACCACCGGTCTGGACCCACGGGCCCGGCGAGACACCTGGAAGCTCATCGAGGACATCCGCGAGAGCGGGGTGACCGTCCTGCTCGTCACCCACTTCATGGAGGAGGCCCAGCGCCTCTGCGACCGGATCGCGGTCATCGACCGGGGCCGCGTCGTCGCCCTGGACACCCCGTCAGGACTCGTCCGGCAGGCCACCGGCTCCACCGTCGTCTCCTTCGTCCCCACCCGCGCCCTCACCGGACCGGAGCTCGCGGACCTCGCCGGGCTGCAGGGCGTCGCGTCCGTGACGCCCCCGGACGGCGACGGCACCGTCGTCCTGCACGCCACCGACGACACCGTCACGCCGCTCATCTCGCTGCTGGCCGGGCTCGGCATCACCGCCCACCGGCTGCGGGTCACCGAAACCACCCTCGACGAAGCCTTTCTCGACCTCACCGGACAGGACGCCTGACATGACCACCGCGCCCACCACCCGGGACACCCCGGCCCCCGCTCCCGCCGGCACCGGGACCGTCGCCCGGCGCCGCGGATCCGCACGCGCCGTCCTGAGGGCCGAGACCCGGCTGTTCCTCCGCGAACCGGGCGGTCTCTTCTGGACCCTGGCCTTCCCCTCCGCCCTCCTGGTGGTCCTCGGCTTCGTCCCGCCCTTCATGGAAGCGCAGGACGACCTGGGGGGACGCCGCGTCATCGACCTGTACGTCCCGGTCTCCGTCCTGCTCGCCATGATCATGGCCGGGATCCAGACCATGCCCCCGGTGCTCACCACCTACCGCGAACGCGGCATCCTGCGCCGGATGTCGACCACGCCTGTGCGGCCGTCCGCCCTGCTCACCGCCCAGATCGTGCTGCACGGAGCGGCCGCGCTCGGCTCGGCTGCCATGGCCCTCGCCGTCGGCCGGCTCGCCTACGGCGTCCGGCTGCCCGGACAACTCGCCGGATACACACTGGCGCTGCTGCTCGCCGTCGCCGGTGTGCTGGCCCTCGGCGCCACGATCAGCGCCCTGTCCCGCACGACGAAGGCGGCCGGAGCGGTCGGGTCGGTCTCCTACCTCGTGATGATGTTCACCGCCGGGGTGTGGCTGCCGGTCCAGACGATGCCCGGCACTCTGCGCCGTATCGTGGAGATCACCCCGCTCGGCGCCGCCTCCCAGGCCCTGGACCAGGCGGTCTCCGGTCAGTGGCCGAGCTGGGCCCACCTCGGGACCGTCGCCCTGTGGACCGTGGTGCTGAGCTTCACGGCCAGCCGCGTCTTCCGGTGGGAGTAGTGACGGGTACCGGGCGCCCGGGGGAGACTGTGCGCATGACGCAGGCGCTCCGTACCCCGAACATGCCCGGAGCGGGCGGTCCGAACCGGGCCGACCAGCGCTGGGAGCAGTTCTACCGCTACGGCTCCTACGCCATCCTCACCCTCGCCACCCTCGTCGCGGCCGTCGCGGCCGGCCTGATCATGACCCGTACCGAGATGTACGTGGCCGGGGTGCTGGTCGCGGCGGCGTACGCCCTTCAGTTCTGGTGGGGCCGTGTCCGCCCGCGCACCGCCCCCGGCGCCCCGGCCGGTCAGGTCTACTACGCCCTGCGCACCGTCCTCGCCTTCGCGCTGAGCTGGCTCAACCCCTTCTTCTCGATCTACGCGGGCCTCGGCTACTTCGACGTCGAACCCCTGCTCCCCAAGCGGCTGCTCCGTGTCGGGCTGTTCGCCACCGCGGTCACCATGGCCGGTTCGGAGAGCGGGGGACTGCCGCCCGCCTCCCTGCTGAACTGGGTCGCCTTCGGGGCGCTGTTCGTCCTCAACGCCTCGCTGGTCGAGTTCTTCAGCAACGTCGGGGCCAAGGAGGCGGAGAAGGCCCGGATCCAGGCCGAGACCATCGCCGAACTGGAGCGCACCAACCTCCGGCTGGAGGCGGCCATGGCCGAGAACGCGGCCCTGCACGCCCAACTCCTCGTCCAGGCCCGTGAGGCCGGGGTCGACGACGAACGCCGCAGGCTCGCCGCCGAGATCCACGACACCCTCGCCCAGGGCCTCACCGGCATCATCGCCCAGCTCCAGGTCGTCACCTCCCTCGCGGAGAGCGACCCGGCAGCCGCCCGCGTCCACCTCGACCGGGCCGTCGGGCTCGCCCGGCACAGCCTCGGCGAGGCCCGGCGCTCCGTCCACAATCTGGCCCCCGCCGCCCTCGACCACGACGACCTGGTGGGCGCGCTGAAGGGGATGGTGGCCGACTGGGGCCGGCAGCACCGGGTCCGGGCCGACTTCACCGTGACCGGCACCGTCGAGCCGGTCCACGACGAGATCGCCGCCACCCTGGTGCGCATCGCGGGCGAGGCCCTCGCCAACGCCGGGCGGCACGCCGGGGCGGGCCGGGTGGGCGTCACCCTGTCCTTCATGGACGACGAACTCGCCCTGGACGTCCGGGACGACGGACGCGGTTTCGACCCGGACGCCGTGCCCCCGGCGGGCCGCACCGGCGGATTCGGCCTCGGCGGCATGCGGGCGCGCGCCGAACGGGTCGCCGGTTCGGTCGACGTGGAGTCCGGACCGGGCCGGGGTACGGCGGTCTCCGCGCGGCTGCCCCTGGTCCGCCAGGGGTGATCACGCGTACCGTTCGGCCTGCCATGACTGAGGAATCCGCACGCGTCATCACACTCATCGTCGTCGACGACCACCCCGTCGTACGCGACGGTCTGCGCGGCATGTTCGCGTCGGCCCCGGGCTTCCGGGTCCTCGGGGAGGCCGGGGACGGGCCCGAGGGCGTCGCCCTGGCCGTCCGCCTGGACCCCGATGTCGTCCTGATGGACCTGCGGATGCCGGGCGGCGGCGGGGTCGCGGCCATCGCCGAGCTGACCCGGCGCGGCACCCGCTGCAGGGTCCTCGTCCTCACGACGTACGACACCGACTCCGACACGCTGCCCGCGATCGAGGCGGGCGCCACCGGCTATCTGCTCAAGGACGCCCCGCGCGAGGAGCTGTTCGCCGCCGTCCGGGCCGCCGCCGACGGCCGCAGCGTCCTGTCGCCCGCCGTCGCCTCCCGGCTGATGACCCGGGTCCGTACCCCCGCCGCCCCCGTCGACGACTCCCTCTCCGCCCGGGAACGCGAGGTGCTGGCCCTGGTGGCGCGGGGCACCACCAACCGGGAGATCGCCGCCGAACTGTTCATCAGCGAGGCGACCGTGAAGACCCATCTGACCCATGTCTTCGCCAAGCTCGGCGCCAAGGACCGGGCCGCGGCCGTTGCCGTGGGCTACGACCGGGGCATCCTCGGCTGACCGCCCGCCTCTCGCCGTCTCGCCCCACGCCGTCTCGCCCTTACCCGGTCACCCGCAGCAGCAGCACCGAGCGCGCCGGTACCGTCACCTCCGCGCCGCCCGGGTGGACCGTGCCGGGCGCGGCCGACTGGTCCTCCCGCGAGGTGTCCAGGAGCAGTTCGTAGCCCGCCCCCCAGGGCGGCCCCGGCAGCCGGAAGCGGATCGCCTCCTGACCGGCGTGCAGGACCGTCAGAAAGCTGTCGTCGGTGACCTGCTCGCCCCGGGCGTCCCGGCCGGGAATGTCGCGGCCGGAGAGGAAGAGCGCGAGTGCCGAGGCCGGTGCGTACCAGTCGGCCTCCGTCATCTCCGTACCGTCCCGGGTGAACCACGCCAGGTCCCGCAGCCCGTCCGGTGCCTGCGGGCGCCCGGCGAAGAACGCCCGGCGGCGCAGGACCGGGTGGGCCTGGCGCAGCGCCAGCACCCGCGCCGTCAGCTCGGTCAGCTCCCGCCACCGCGGGTCCTCCAGCAGTGACCAGTCCAGCCAGCCGGCCTCGTTGTCCTGGCAGTACGCGTTGTTGTTGCCGCCCTGTGTACGCCCCATCTCGTCGCCCGCCACCAGCATCGGGACACCGGTGGAGAGCAGCAGCGTGGTGAGGAGGTTGCGCAGCTGGCGGCGGCGCAGGGCGTTGATGTCCGGGTCGTCGCTCTCGCCCTCCGCACCGCAGTTCCAGGCGCGGTTGTCGTCGGTGCCGTCCCGGTTGCCCTCGCCGTTGGCCTCGTTGTGCTTGTGCTCGTAGCTCACCAGGTCGCGCAGGGTGAAGCCGTCGTGCGAGGTGACGAAGTTGACGGAGGCGTACGGCCGCCGGCCGCCCCAGGCGTACAGGTCGCTCGATCCGGTCAGCCGGTACCCGAGATCCCGTACGTCGGGCAGGGCACCGCGCCAGAAGTCCCGCACGGCGTCGCGGTAGCGGTCGTTCCACTCCGTCCACAGGGGCGGGAAGGCGCCCACCTGGTAGCCGCCGCTGCCGACGTCCCACGGTTCGGCGATCAGCTTGACCCGGCGCAGCACCGGGTCCTGGGCGATCACCGCGAGGAACGGGGAGAGCATGTCGACGTCGTGCATCGAACGGGCCAGCGCCGCCGCCAGGTCGAAACGGAAGCCGTCGATACCCATCTCCGTGACCCAGTACCGCAGGGAGTCCGTGATGAGCCGCAGCACCTGGGGCTGTACGACGTGCAGGGTGTTGCCGCACCCCGTGTAGTCCGCGTATCTGCGGGCGTCGGGCTGGAGGCGGTAGTAGCCGCGGTTGTCGATGCCGCGCAGCGACAGCATCGGGCCCAGCTCCCCGGCCTCGGCCGTGTGGTTGTAGACCACGTCGAGGATGACCTCGATCCCGGCGTCGTGCAGCGCGCGCACCATCCGTTTGAACTCGCCCACCTGCCGGCCCGCCGTACCGCTCGCCGCGTACCCGGCGTGCGGGGCGAAGTAGCCGATGGAGTTGTAGCCCCAGTAGTTGTGCAGCCCGCGCCGCAGCAGATGGTCCTCGTGCGCGAACTGGTGCACCGGCAGCAGCTCGACGGCCGTCACCCCGAGCCGTCGCAGATGGCCGGTCGCCGCCGGGTGCGCGAGACCGGCGTAGGTGCCCCGGAGCTCCGGCGGGATGCCGGGGTGCAGCTTGGTGAAGCCGCGTACGTGCAGCTCGTAGATGACGGAGTCCGCCCACGGCGTCTTGGGGCGGCGGTCCTCCACCCAGTCGTCGTCGTCATGGACGACGACCCCCTTGGGGACGAAGGGGGCGGAGTCCCGGTCGTCGCGCACGGTGTCGGCGACCTGCTGGTGCGGCCAGTCCCGCACATGGCCGTACACCTCGGCCGGAAGGGTGAAGGAGCCGTCCACCGCGCGGGCGTACGGATCGAGGAGCAGTTTCGCCGCGTTCCAGCGGGCCCCGGTCCAGGGGTCCCAGCGGCCGTGCACCCGGTAGCCGTAGCGCTGTCCGGGCCGTACGCCCGGCAGGAAGCCGTGCCAGATCTCATGGGTCAGCTCGGTCAGCGGGCGGCGCGTCTCGGTCCCGCGTTCGTCGAAGAGGCAGAGCTCGACGGCCTCGGCACCGCCGGCCCAGAGGGCGAAGTTGGTGCCCGCCACCCCGTCGGGGCCGACCCGGAAGCGGGCCCCGAGCGGCATGGACGCACCGGGCCACACGGCGGGGGCCGCCACCCCGTCCCCGGCCCGTTCCCGCTCCCCGGCCGGTTCCCGCGCGGTCTCCCGCTCGGCTGCGCTCGACACCTGTCGGCCTCCTGCGGCTCGTACGGACGGGTACCGGAGGGAGGGCGCGCGGCGTCCCGGCCGCGGCCCTCCCGGTGCGGTGCTCCCCCCCTGTTCTTCCCAGGGGACGACGGGGGCAGCCCTCGGGGCCGTCTGCGCGCCCACGTTTCCCCCGACCGGCCCTGGTCGTTGGGGGAGGCGTGAACCACGAAGCGAAGAGAGCACGGGCGGGTTCGGCCGCCGTGCTGACATGGGCAGGACTACTCACCGTGCTGGCCGTACTGACCGGCTGCACCGACGGAACACCCGCCGTCCTCAACGGCAAGCCGCGTACGCCGGACGACTCGATCCGGATCGTCCCCGCGGACGGTGCCAAGGATGTCGGGGCGGACACCCGGATCGAGGTGACCATTCCCGACGGGCACCTGGAGAGCGTGCAGGTGCGGCGGATCGAGGACGCGCAGCGGGAGGAGGTGGCGGGCCGGATCTCCCGGGACGGGCTGTCCTGGGCTCCCGAGCCCGGCGCGGTCCGGATCGGGCCGGCCGCGAAGTACAGCGTCGACGCGGTGGCCGTGGACGGCGAGGGACGCCGCTCGGCCCGCCACACCACCTTCACCACCGGAATCCCCGAACACCGCTTCATCGGCTACTTCAAGCCGGAGAACCGGTCCACCGTCGGGACCGGGATGATCGTCTCCTTCTCCTTCAACCGGCCGATCACGAACCGGGCCGCGGTTGAGAAGGCCATCCGGATCACCGCCGAACCGGCGGTGGAGGTCGTGGGCCACTGGTTCGGCAAGGACCGCCTCGACTTCCGCCCCGCCGGCTACTGGAAGCCCGGCACCGAGGTCACCGTGGACGTGGGGCTGCGCGATGTGCAGGGTGCCCGCGGTGTGTACGGCAGCCAGGACAAGAAGGTCGCCTTCACGGTGGGCCGGTCCCAGGTGTCCCTGGTGGACGCGGAGGAGCACACCATGGAGGTACGCCGCGACGGGGAGCTGATCAGCACCGTCCCGATCTCCGCGGGCGCCGAGAAGACGACCACGTACAACGGGAAGATGGTGGTCACCGAGATGCACGAGGTGACCCGGATGAACGGTGACACGGTCGGCTTCGGCGGTGAGTACGACATCAAGGACGTGCCGCACGCCATCCGGCTCACCGAGTCGGGCACCTTCCTGCACGGCAACTACTGGGCGTCGCACGACACGTTCGGCGAGGTCAACACCAGTCACGGCTGTGTGGGGCTGCGCGATGTGAAGGGCGGCAGCGGCGACACCCCGGCGGGCTGGTTCTTCGACCGGACGCTCATCGGGGATGTGGTCGAGGTGATCAACTCCCGCGACAGGAAGGTCGCTCCGGACAACGGTCTCGGCGGCTGGAACCTCGGCTGGAAGCAGTGGAAGGCGGGCTCGGCCCTGCGCTGATCCCCGGGCGGTACGGCGTCGGCTCCGGCCCGGTCCGGGGCCGGCGTCCCGGTCCGGCCCGCCCGCCGAACCCGGCACCCCGCACCACCTGCGCAGGTCCCGGACGGGTTGGGACTGAACGGTGACATTCGAGGCACAGACCTCCCACTCCCGGTGTGATTATCTTGCGCAATGCGTGCACGAACAGCGCGCGGGGGTGCGGGCCATGGCGGGGCCAGGCCGTGCGAGGGGAGACGACCACATTGAACGGGCAGCCGATATCGGGGGCATCGGCCGGGGCGGGCAGGGGACGGCGCGGGCGCGGGGGCCCGGGACTCCTGGCTCTGGTACTGGGTGCGCTGCTGTTGCTGGTGACGGCATGCGGCGGCGGGGACACCGCGGGGGGCAAGGGCGGCTCGGGTGACGGCGGGAAGGCCGAGGACACCAGCGCCTCGCAGGCGGTGGTGACCGTCGCGCCGAAGGACGGTGCCGAGTCCGTGGCGACCAGCGGAGCGCTGAAGGTCGCGGCCGAACAGGGCAAGCTGACCACGGTGAAGGTGGCCGACCCGAAGGGCAACGCGGTCGAGGGCAAGATCGCCGCCGACGGGGCCAGCTGGACGCCGGAGCGGCATCTGGCCGCTGCCACCAAGTACACGGTGCACGCGGTGGCCAAGGACGAGAAGGGCCGTGAGTCGGCCAAGGACACGTCGTTCACCACGCTGGTTCCGCAGAACACCTTCATCGGGCAGTACACGCCGGAGGACGGTTCGACCGTCGGCGTCGGGATGCCGGTGTCGATCCACTTCACCCGGGGCATCACGGACCCGGACGCCGTGAAGAACGCGATCAAGGTGACATCGGAGCCGGCCGTCGAGATCGCCGGCCACTGGTTCGGCAACGACCGCCTCGACTTCCGCCCGGAGAACTACTGGGCCGCGGGCACCAAGGTGACCGTGGAGCTCAACCTCGACGGCGTCGAGGGACGGCCGGGGGTCTACGGCAAGCAGTCCAGGACGGTGAAGTTCACCATCGGCCGCAGCCAGGTCTCCACGGTCGACGCGAGCACCCACCGGATGAAGGTGGTCCGGGACGGCACGGAGATCAAGGACATCCCGATCTCCGCGGGCGCCCCGGCGACGACCACGTACAACGGGCAGATGGTCATCAGTGAGAAGCTCAAGGTGACCCGGATGAACGGCGACACGGTCGGCTTCGGCGGTGAGTACGACATCAAGGACGTGCCGCACGCGATGCGCCTGTCCACGTCCGGCACCTTCCTCCACGGAAACTACTGGGGCAGCTCGGGCATCTTCGGCACGTCCAACACCAGCCACGGCTGCGTCGGTCTGCGCGATGTGCGCGGCGGCTACGACGGCCAGACCCCGGCCGCCTGGTTCTACAACAAGTCGCTCATCGGTGACGTGGTGATCGTGAAGAACTCCAACGACAAGACGATCGCGCCGGACAACGGCCTCAACGGCTGGAACATGGACTGGTCGGAGTGGACCAAGTAGGTCCGCCGCGGACGGAGAAGTGAAGGGGCCCGGTGCTGTGACCAACAGCACCGGGCCCCTTCGCGTTAGCGTTGGTTAACCTGCTTCCCATGACCGTAACCCTGGAAGTACGCGACAACGTCGGCACGATCCGGCTGGACCGGCCGCCGATGAACGCCCTGGACATCGCCGTCCAGGACCGGCTGCGCGAGCTGGCGGACGAGGTGACCCGGCGCGACGACGTGCGCGCCGTGATCCTCTACGGCGGTGAGAAGGTGTTCGCGGCGGGTGCGGACATCAAGGAGATGCAGCAGATGGACCACACGGCGATGATCGTGCGGTCCAAGGCGCTCCAGGACTCCTTCACCGCCGTCGCCCGCATCCCCAAGCCCGTCGTCGCCGCGGTGACCGGCTACGCCCTCGGCGGCGGGTGCGAACTGGCGCTCTGCGCCGACTTCCGGGTCGCGGCGGACAACGCCAAGCTCGGCCAGCCCGAGATCCTGCTCGGGCTGATCCCGGGGGCCGGGGGTACCCAGCGTCTGGCCCGGCTGGTCGGTCCGTCCAAGGCCAAGGACCTCATCTTCACCGGCCGGCAGGTGAAGGCCGACGAGGCGCTGGCGATGGGTCTGGTCGACCGGGTCGTGCCGGCCGCCGAGGTGTACGAGCACGCGCACGCATGGGCCGCCCGGCTGGCGAAGGGGCCCGCGCTGGCCCTGCGCGCGGCCAAGGAGGCGGTGGACGGCGGGCTGGAGACCGACATCGACACCGGGCTCACCATCGAGCGGAACTGGTTCGCCGGTCTGTTCGCCACGGAGGACCGCGAGCGCGGCATGCGCAGCTTCGTGGAAGAGGGTCCGGGCAAGGCCAGCTTCCTCTGACCGAACGTCAGTTGGGTTGTCCTTGACGGTGGTTCATCCGTGCGGGCGGATTATGCGGGCCTTAAGGCAGCCTTAAGGCCCGCGTGCGCTCCGGCGCGGCGATTCCCGACAGGGGGAGCGTCCCCGCAGGTCAGCCCGGCTGAAGGGGTGGACCTCTTGCCTGTGGTATATGCCGAACCGCCTGCCTGGAATTGGCCGTTCCGGGGGGCGGATTCCCCCGGAACGGCCCCGGAAGGCGCATGGTGCGGCCATGATGGTGGACATGGCGGGCCTGGAGGGTGTGGAACAGCCGCGACCGCGCAGCAGCGCGACAGCGGCACGCTTGACGTCGACGATCGAGGACGAACAGGCGTTCAAGGCACTGGAGTTGTACGGAAATCCGACCGAAGGTGAGGTCCGGCTCCCGTCCCGGCCGGAATCCGCGGCGACCGCGCGGCGGCTGACCTCCTGTGTGATGCTCCGGCAATGGGCGCTCTCCCCGCAGACCGCCGAATTCGCCGTGCTGCTCGTCTCCGAGCTCGTCGGCAACGCGGTGCGGCACACGGGCGCCCGGGTCTTCGGGCTGCGGATGCTGCGCCGTCGCGGCTGGATCCGGATCGAGGTGCGCGACCCCTCGCGCGGGCTGCCCTGCCTGATGCCCGTCCGCGAGATGGACGTCAGCGGGCGCGGCCTGTTCCTCGTCGACAAGCTCTCCGACCGCTGGGGGGTGGATCTGCTGCCGCGCGGCAAGACCACCTGGTTCGAGATGCGGATCGCCGACCGCTGACGCACGTGACACGTGTGACGCGCAGAAGCCCCCGGTCGGCCGTGGTGCGGCGCTGCGGGGGCTTCTGCGGGAGGCCGTGAGCTGGGGGGTGTGTTCACGGCCGCTTGTGACGACCTTGCCCGGGTCAATGGGGGTCGTGTCACCGACTATGGCAGACGGGCGACCCCGGTGCCAAAGTTGCATTTCGCCCCATAGTGCCCAAAAGCGGATGGGTGGTGGGTGAATCGTAGGTGTGTTGGGTCACTCGCCTGGTATTCGGTGAATTCTTATGGCATTCGATGGATATTTCATAGATCATCTATCGGATCGGTCAATCGTTAAATATCGGGCACGCCGCCTCTACTGTGTCGGCCATGAACGGTCGCGAACCAGAGGTGTGCCGACGCGGTGCCCTGCGCGCGGGCGCCGCGGCGCTCACGGCCGGCGCTCTCCTCGCGGGCTGTGCGGATCGCCGGGGCGACACGCGCCCCACGGTCGCCGCGACCTCCGCGACCTCCGCGACCTCCGCGACCTCCGCGACCTCCACGGCCGCCGCCCCCGCCCACGCCCCGGCCCCCACCCCACGCCGCTTCCCGGGGCAGCCGGTCCAGGTGGACCACGGCCCCCGGGCCCGGCCCCGCGTCGCCCTCACCTTCCACGGACAGGGCGACCCCGCCGTCGCCGGAGCCGTACTCGCCGAGGCCGAACGGGCCGGGGCCCGCCTCACCGTGCTCGCCGTCGGCAGCTGGCTCGACGAACACCCCGGCATGGCCCGCCGGATCCTCGACGGGGGTCACGACCTCGGCAACCACACCCAGCGCCACCTCGACATCAACACGATGAGCGAGAGCGAGGCGTACGCGGAGATCACCGCCTGCGCCCAGCGGCTGCGCCGGCTCACCGGGTCCATCGGCACCTGGTTCCGGCCCTCGCGCACCCGGTACGCCACCCCGCTCGTCCAGCGGCTCGCCCGCCGGGCCGGATACCCGCACGTCCTCTCGTACGACGTGGACTCCCTCGACTTCACCTCGCCCGGCGTCGCGGCCGTCACCCGTAAGGTCGCCGGGGAGATCCGCAACGGATCCGTGGTGAGCCTGCACTTCGGCTACGCGGACACCGTCGCCGCGCTGCCCCTTCTCCTCGCCGAAATCAACCGGCGCCGACTGCGCGCGGTGACGACCACGGAGCTGCTGACCTGATGCTTCCCACCACGCGCCCCACCACCACCGCAGGCACCGCCGTACTGCTCGGGGGCCTTCTCGTGGCCGCGCTCGCCGGCTGCGCCGGGCCCGCCGACCAGGACCGTCCCCGGGCCCGGAACACCGAGGCCGCCGCCCCCGCGAAGCCGGTCCGTGCCGCCACCCCGCCCGCACTGCCGGGAATGCCGCCGGTGCTCGACCCGAAGGACATCTACGCGGCCGACCGGCCGGGCAGGCTGGCCCCGGCGGTCAGGAACTTCCCGCCCCGCGTGTACGTCCCCAACACCAGCTCCAACACGGTGTCGGTGATCGACCCGAAGACGTACAAGGTCATCGAGACCATCCCGGTCGGCAACCAGCCGCAGCACGTGGTGCCGTCCTGGGACATGAAGACGCTCTGGGTCAACAACGACCTCGGCGACAGCCTGACCGCCATCGACCCGGCCACCGGGAGGACCGGCCGGACCGTCGAGGTCTCCGACCCGTACAACCTCTACTTCACCCCGAACGGCAAGTACGCCGTCGTCATGGCCTCCATGGACCGCGAGCTGGTCTTCCGCGACCCGCGGACCATGGACCGGGTCAAGACGGTCCCGGTGACCTGCGCGGGCGTCAATCACGCCGACTTCTCGGCGGACGGCAGGTACTTCATCGTCTCGTGCGAGTTCTCCGGCGAACTCCTCAAGGTCGACACGGAGCGGATGAAGGTCGTCGGGCAGCGGAAACTGCCGCGGGCGGGCGCGATGCCGCAGGACGTCAAGCTCTCCCCGGACGGGAAGACCTTCTACATCGCCGACATGATGGCGCACGGCATGTGGGTGCTGGACGGGGAGAAGTTCACCGCCCCGAAGCTGCTGCCCACCGGCAAGGGCTGCCACGGTCTCTACGTCAGCCGCGACTCCCGGGAGATGTACATCTCCAACCGGGGTGAGGGCTCGGTGTCCGTCTTCGACTTCGCGCGGAACCGGCTGACGAAGAAGTGGCACCTGCCGGACGGCGGCAGCCCCGACATGGGCGGCGTGTCCGCCGACGGCAAGGTGCTGTGGCTGTCGGGCCGTTACGACGCCGAGGTGTACGCGATCGACACCGGCAGCGGCAAGCAGCTGGCCCGCATCCCGGTGGGCGGCGGGCCGCACGGGCTCGCCGTGTACCCGCAGCCGGGCCGCTACTCGCTGGGCCATACCGGCATCTTCCGCTGATCCGGCCGCGGCGCCCCGGGCCGCCCCCGCCACGTCCCGCCGCACGGGGCGCAGGGGCGGCCCGATAATCTGACCTCGACAGTCGGCATGACGAAGGGGCGGAACAGTGGCGGACATCGAGTCGGCGCGCAAGGCATTCGAGCGGTTCGACCAGAACGGCGACGGCCTGATAACGGCAGCCGAGTACAAGAGCGTGATGGCCCAGCTCGGCGACCCCTATGTCACCGAGACGGTGGCACAGGCGGTCATCAACTCCCATGACGTGAACGGTGACGGACAGCTCACCTTCGACGAGTTCTGGGCAGCTCAGAACAAGGCCTGACCGCCGGGGGACCCCCGGCCCCACCGGCCGGGGTCCGTCGCCGCCCACGCACGCTCCCGAAGCCGCCGCGGGCCTACCGGGGCCAGCCGCCCAGCTCGTCGTCGCGCGGGGCCAGGACCACCGCGGGCGCGCCGGGGCCGAAGCCCATGACCGGGCGGGTCGCGTCCCAGGACTGCCACCCGGGATCGCCCGTGGCGGCGAACCCCACCCACGCCGCGTGCATCGCGTCCGCCAGCTCCTGCGGGGCGTCCGGGCCGGTCAGGGCCACGGTGTCGGGGTGGGCGAGGGTGTCGAACACGAAGCCGATCTCCAGCGCGTGGCAGGCTCCGAGGCCCTGCACGGGGGAGGGCCAGCCGAACTCGAAGAGGTACGTCGCCCCGGCGGCGTCCGTGCGGGCGTCGGCCAGCCGGTTCAGCGGCACCCGCAGCAGCAGGTCCGTGGCGAGCGCGCCCAGCAGCTCACCCGGCGTGGCACCCGGACGGTTGGCCCGGTAGGTGCGCGCGGTGGCGGCGGGCACCTTGAACTTCAGCAGGGCGAGCCGGAGCTTGAACCTTCCCAGCTTCTCGATCAGACCACTGGGGACGAACCAGAGCCGGTACTCCTCGGCGGTCGTCCCCATCAGCAGATCGACATCGGACGCCATGCCGTCCCGCAGCGCCTCGGCGGGGTGGCGCGGCAGCAGATCGCCGTCCACCACGATCTGGAAGGAATTCCCGCCGGTCAGCGGTGATCCGCCGCTCGTCACCGCGGTCTGCGCGGCGAGCAGCTCCGCCGGGTCCACGGCGGCCAGCGCGGCGGCCGTCGCCGGGACACCGAGCCGTTTCGCGATCAGTTCCGTCGTGCCGCGGCCGGCCTCCACGGAGAGCGCGGTGGGCGCCCCGCTCTGGAGCACCGCCCGCCGGAACAGCCCCGCCGCCCGGGGTGCGGCCAGCAGCGCCCCGATGCTTATCGCGCCCGCCGACTCACCGGCCACCGTCACCCGGTGCGGGTCGCCGCCGAACGCCGCGATGTTGTCCCGCACCCACTCCAGGGCCGCGATCTGGTCCAGCAGCCCCCGGTTGGCGGGCGCGTCCGGGAACACCCCGAAGCCCTCGATGCCCAGGCGGTAGTTGACCGAGACGAGCACCACCCCGTCCCGGGCGAACGCGGCCCCGTCGTACACCGGCACCGCACTGGAGCCGTGCAGCAGCGAACCGCCGTGGATCCACACGATCACGGGCAGCCCGGCCGGTTCCGTCGACGGAGTCCACACATTGAGGTTCAGCCAGTCCTCGCCCGGCACCTCCGGGTCCGGCAGCAGTTGGTCCAGCGGCGGGGAGTAGGGCCGCTTGGGGGCCGTCGGCCCGTAGGCCACCGCCTCCCGGACGCCCTGCCACGGCTCCGGCGGCTCCGGGGCCCGGAACCGGCGCGCGCCCACCGGCGGCGCCGCGTACGGAATGCCCCGGAAGACCGCCACGCCGTGTTCCACCGTGCCGCGCACGGTGCCGTGGGCGGTGTGCGCCCGCGGGGGTATCTCCACCTTGGTATCGGACATGGTGTGCATCAGCCCTTTCGCGGTTCGACGGCCGAGGCGCCGTGCGGATGATGGGTGGACCGGTGATCCGATACATACCCGTTCCGGCGCGGCGGCCGTCGGAACGCGGTGGCCGGGCCCGGGACGGGTGGCAGTGAGGACGGGGCGGCGGTCAGGACGGGGTGGCCGGGGCTCAGGACGCGGTGGCGGTCAGGGCCCGCTTGAGGATCTTGCCGGTCGGGCCGAGCGGCAGCCGCTCGGTGAACCGGACGATCCGCGGGTACTTGTGCCGCCCCAGCCGCTCCTTGGACCAGGCGATCAGCTCGTCCCCGGTGACCGGTTCCGCGTCCGGCCGTACCACCACGACCGCGCAGATCTCCTCACCGCGCTCCTCGTCCGGCACCCCGATCACCGCGACCTCGCTGACCGCCGGATGCCGTATTAGGACCTCCTCGACCTCGCGCGGGTAGATGTTGAACCCGCCCCGGATGACCAGGTCCTTCTTGCGGTCCACGATGCGCAGGAAACCGTCCTCGTCCCGCACGCCCAGGTCCCCGGTGCGGAACCAGCCGTCCACGATCGCCGCCGCCGTCGCCTCCGGGTCGTCCAGATAGCCCGCGAACACACAGTGCCCGCGCACCACGACCTCACCGGTCTCCCCGTCCGCCAGCAGCCGCACCTCGTCGTCCACCGCGGCGTCGGCGATCCCGATCTCCACCCCCCACACCGGATGCCCGACCGTACCGGGCCGCCGGCCCAGCTCCGGCTGGTTGAACGTCGCGGCCGGGGAGGTCTCCGTCAGCCCGTACCCCTCCAGGACCTGCGTCGAGAACGCCGCCTCGAACCGCTCCAGCACCGCCACCGGGAGCGCCGCGCCGCCCGACACGGCCGCCCGCAGGGTCGGCCCGGCCGCCGCCTCCCCGCTCCGCGCCGCCGCCTCGACCAGGGCGTGGTACATCGTCGGCACGCCCATGAAGACGCTCACGTTCTCCGCCGCCAGCGCGGACAGCGCCCCGGCACCGGTGAAGCGCGGCATCAGCACGAGCGTCGCGCCGACCCGCATCGTCGCGTTCATCGCACAGGTCTGGCCGTAGCTGTGGAACAGCGGAAGGCAGCCCAGCACCACATCGTCGGGGCCGAGACGGAGCAGGTCCGTGGTGATCACGGACGCGTTCATCACGATGTTGAGATGGGTCAGCAGGGCACCCTTGGGGCGGCCCGTCGTCCCGCTGGTGTACAGGATCACGGCGATGTCCTCGGCCCCGGCGGGCTCGGCGGCGGTGAGCGGCTCACCGTCCGGAGCCCCGTTCAGCCCCCGTACGCCCGCCGCCCGCGCGGCCTGTTCGGCCAGCGGCCACAGCGGTCCCGCACTGATCAGCGCCACCGAACCGCTGTGCCGCAGCACGTACGCCACCTCGTCCGCGACGAGCAGCGCGTGCACCGGGACCACCGTCGCCCCGGCGGCCAGCGCCCCGTAGTACGCGTACAGGAAGTCCGCGGAGTTCGGCAGCAGCACCGCCACCCGGTCGCCCGGCCGTACCCCGGAGGCCCGCAGCGCCCCCGCGCAGCGCAGCGACCGCTCCCACAGCTCCGCGTAGGTCAGCCGCACCTCGCCGTCCACCACGGCGGTACGGGCGGGATACCGGCGGGCGGACTCGCCCAGGACAGAGGCGACGGTGAGAGACATGGCACGCTCCGGGAAACAAGGCGTCAACACGGCTGATGCCCCCCAGAATCGGTCGTCGCCGTATCTCCGCACAATGTGCAGGTGCCCACCATCCAGCCCGCTCACCTGGGCAGCGGCACCCGCAGTCGTGCACCCGTCGCGGCATTCGCCTAATCTCGCTGTCATGGCGTCCGCACCAGCCCCCCGGAGTTCCCGGAGTGTCCCGAGCCCGCAGGACCCGCGGAGTGCGCGGTCCGACGGCGGCGAGGACATCGCGCTGCGGCGCACCCTCGCCGCCGCCCTGCTGCCGGAGCTCGACGAGCTGACCCACCGGGTCGTCGACGACATCCACGCGCACAGCGGCACGTACGCCGCGCAGAACCTCGTCAGCCGCGAGGACCTGTGGCGCATCTGCCGCGACAACCTGGTCTGCGCGCTGGAGGACTTCGGCGGGCTGCCGCCCACCGGCGGCGACCTCGAACACGCGGCGCGCGAGACCGGACGGCGCAGGGCCGAGCAGAACCTCCCGCTGGACACCGTGCTCCAGGCCTACCGGCGCGGCGGCCGGGTGATGTGGCAGGTCATGGCCGAATATCTGCGCGCGGGCACCGGCCGCACACCGGGAAACCCGCAGGAGCCGGAACCGGAACACGGGGGGCCGGGGCACGGGGGGCCGGGGCACCGGGAGGCCGCCAGGGTGGACCGCCGTGATCTGGAGCTCGACATGGCGGGCGCCGTCTGGGAGACCATCGACCGGTACTCCCTGGTCATGGCGGAGTCGTACCGGCTGACCCAGCTGGAGATGCAGGGCCGCCAGGACACCCGGCGCGTCGCCCTCTTCGAGGCGCTGCTCGACGGGCGCGGCTCCGACCCGGCGGTCGCCTCGGCGGCCGCCGCCGCACTCGGCGTACCGCTGCACGACCGGTATGTGATCGTGGTCGCGGCCCAGGACCCGGCCGCCCCGCCCAATCCCGCACCGGTGCTGGACGAGCACGGCCTCTGGTCGTTCTGGCGGCCGCGCTCGGGGCGGTACGCGGGCATCGTGCGGCTGGCCGCGGGGGAGTCGGGCATGCTGCTGGAGCTGCTGCGCGAGCGGACCGGGGCGACCGCCGGGGTGTCCCCGGAGTTCGACCGGCTGGACGGGGCCGGCCGCGCCCTGCGGCTGGCCGAGCAGACGCTGCGTACGCTGCCCGCCAAGAGCGGCGAGGCGGCGGCGTTCGACGACCGGCTGACCGAGGTCCTGCTCGCCGGGCGCCACGAGATCGCCGACCGGATCGTCGCCCGGTACCTCGGCCCGGTCCTGGACACCACGTCCGAACGCGAGGCCCTGCTCGGCACGCTGCGCATCTGGCTGGACAACGGCTGTTCGGCGGCGCGGGCCGCCGAGCTCCTCTACTGCCACCGCAACACGGTCCTCAACCGGATCGGCCGGGTCGCCGAACTCACCGGCGGATCCGCCGAGTCGGGTGAGGACCGGCTGGGGTGGGCACTGGCCCTGCGGGCCCTGCCGCTGTCGGGCACCGGCGGCGAACCGGTGCCCGACGACGGCTACTGGGAGGGAACTCCTCCCTGAGGCCTACTTGAGGTAGACGAGCCCGTCCGTGGTGAGGGCCGGCCGGCCCGTCGTGCCGACCACCACGATCTTGACGGTGTGCTTGCCGCTGGAGGCCCAGGACTTCGTCCAGATCGCCTCGCGGTACTTGGTGGTGGAGGACCTCAGGTCCACCGTGGCCGCCTTGACGCCGTCCACGTAGACGTACGCCTGACCGGAGGTCGAGGCCCGGGAGACCACCCAGGCGGCCGACCGGCCGGTGAACGTCCAGGTCAGGCTGGAGTTCTTGGTGCTGCTCGCGTACGACCTGCCGCCGAGGTAGCTGGAGGAGGACTTCGTCGACCAGGTGCCGGACTTCTTCGCCGCGGACTCCTGGAGGATCACCGGAGTGCCGGTGACCGAGGCGGCCGCGGTGTTGCCCGCACGGTCGTACGCCGTCAGCCTCCAGGCGGTCGCCACGGCGGGCTTCGCCGTGTGCGAGGCGCTCGTGGTGGCCGGGCCGTAGGTCTTCGCGACGGGGGCGGTGAGCCTGACCTCCTTGAGGGAAGCCGCGTCGGTGGCCTTCCACTTCAGCGTCAGCGGGACGGACGTGGTGCTCACCGTGCCCTTGCGCAGCGACAGGTTCGGCTTGGTGGA
Organism: Streptomyces sp. NBC_00654; assembly: GCF_026341775.1. Classification (NCBI taxonomy): domain Bacteria; kingdom Bacillati; phylum Actinomycetota; class Actinomycetes; order Kitasatosporales; family Streptomycetaceae; genus Streptomyces; species Streptomyces sp. NBC_00654. Next base: position 2,025,486 of record NZ_JAPEOB010000001.1, read on the forward strand.
GAAGACCGGTGCCGTACGGTCGGCGACCACGGTCGCGACGGCCGAGAGGCTGGTGCTCCCCGACTGGTGGGTGGCGCGGACCTGGACCCGGTGGCTGCCGGCGGCGAGTGCGGCCCCGGCGGATACGGCGTTGCCCTGGGTGGTGGCCACGGCCTTGCCGTCGACCAGCAGTTCGTACTTCGTGATGAAGGCGGCGGGAGTGGCCGCCTTCCAGCCGACGGTGATGTTCGACTTGGTGTAGTACGTGCTGCCGGAGGCGCTCGCTCCGGTCACCGACGTGATGGCGAGACCGGTGACGGGCCCGGCGGCGAGAGCGCGGACGGCGGAGAGCTGTCCGTAGAGCTTCGTGCCGGGGCACTGGGTGTTGAAGCCGTCCCGGTGGCCGGAGATCTGCTTGAAGGTGTACGCGGACCCGGCGGTGAACTTGGTACCGGCGAAGTTGCCGCCCGCCGCACCGGCCGTCAGCGTCGTCGAGCCGGCCGGGTTTCCGCCGTACTGCCCGAGCTTCCAGGCGGCGATCCGGGCGACCGAGGCGGTCGCGGCGCTCGCGGCGTTCGTGTCGGTGTACATACCGATCACGGCGATACCGGCGGTGTCACGGTTGAAGCCGTAGGTGTGCGCGCCCTGGACCGGCCGGTCCACGCCGCCCTTGCGGCCTTCGAAGATCTTTCCGCACTTGTCGACCAGGAAGTTGTAGCCGAGGTCCTTCCAGCCGTTCGACTGCACATGGAAGGCGTGCAGACCGCGCACGATGGCGGCCGAATCGGCGCAGGAGTAGCTGTTGGTCTGTGCGGTGTGGTGGACGAAGACGGCCTTGACCTTGTCCAGGTAGTCCGGCTGCTCGCTGTTGAGCGATTCGACCGCGCCCCAGCCGGCCCGGGAGGTGATCGGCGGCTGCGGGACCGTGGACTGCGGGGCGGGCGGCAGCGCCGCCGTCGGCTCGGCGGTCACGGACGGCGCCGTGGAGGCCGGCCCGGACGGATCCGGGGACGTCGGGTCCGGTTCCGGTTCGGCACTGGGGGTTTCGGGGGGCTCCGTCGTCGCGGAGGGATCCGGAGCGGCCGTGGTCTCCGCCGGATCGGGCGACGGCGGGGTGACGGGCGGCTCCGTCGGCTCCTCGGTGGCCGCGGGGTCACCGGTGGGCTCGGCCGGCACGAGGTCGGCGGCCACGTGGGCGGCCGGTCCGGCGGCGGCGTACGCGGCCGGGGCCGAGCCCTTCCCGGGATCCACGGTGTCCAGCCGCAGTCCCGCGGGGAGTCCCGCCGACACGCCGTTCCCGGCGCTGACGCGGACCTCGACGCCGTTGGACGGGCCGACCCAGCGGGGTTCGGTGGTGCCCCGTACGCCGGGGCGGCCGGTCTCGGTGCGACCGTCGATCTCCGTGTCGAGCGGCAGCCAGCCGGTCCACCTGCCCGTGACGGCGGACCGGGTACGTGCCTCGACCTCACCCGTCACCCTGGCGGCCGGGTCGGTCCAGGTGACGCCGAGCAGGCTGAACGGTTCCGCGTCGGGCTGCCGCAGGGAGGCGGAGCCGCCGTCCGCGGACACCTTCAGCGCGGTCCTGCGCACATCGACCTGTGCGGGACCGGACTTGGCGTCGGAGCCCTCGCCCGAGGGGGATGTGCCGGTCACCCCCTGGAAGACCAGGACACCCGCCACGGCTGCCGTGGTGACGGCAGCCGTGGCCCATATTCTTCGTTTTGCTCTCACGTGATTCCCCGGGGACGTTGGTGGAAGGAACTGCGTTCCGACAGGTGATGCGCTGTCTGGGGGAACAGCGGCTCGATCGGCTCTGCCGACGGTCACCTGCGGATGTATACGCTTCAACAGTCTTCCATGCGATCATCTCTGATCTGTCCCGCCCTGTCCCGACCTGTCAGGACTCGGTCCGGTCACGGTTGAGCGGGACCCGGGGCCCCCTCGGCGGGGATTCCCCGGGTCCTGCGAGCGACGTCCGGTTCCGTGCGGTGCGGAACGGCTCTCTCAGGCGGCGAAGTACTGGGACAGCGAGTCCCGCTCGTCCGGCTCCACCAGATCGGGACGGGTGTACCGCTCGGCGCGCGCGTGGTAGTCGAAGTCGCCCCGCACGAGCCCTCGGTAGTCGTGTACGCAGCGTTCCAGGGCGGCCCGGGTGCGCCCGCCGATGCCGGCCGCGGCGATCTCCTCGGTCAGCTCCCGTTCCGCCCGCCGCACCCGCTCGGCGATCCGGGCCAGCTGGATCCCGGCTTCGTCCACCGCCTCCTGGAGGGTGGATCCCCGGTCCCGCTGGATGAGCCGTACGGCGTTGTGCTCGTAGCCGAGCGCGGCCTCCTTCTCGAACGAGCAGATGTCGTTGCAGAGTCCGGAGTGATCGGTCACCGCGTCGCGAAGGGCGATATAGGCGGGCAGACTGCGGGCGGAATCCGGGAGGTCGATTCCCGCGGCGATCTCGTGCAGATCCAGGAACGGCTGCATCGCCACCGAATCCCGGCGGTGCTTCACGAAGTCGGCCCGGCTCGGCACCTGTCCGGCCGCCCGCTCGACTGCCTCGGCGTAGTAGGTCCACAGCCAGGCGACGGTGTCCCGCCGGAACTGCCGTACCCAGCGCGCGGACCGGTCCCGGCAGGTCCGCTCGCGCAGCCCCTCCAGGGCGTGCTCCATGGGGCCGCGCGGTGCGGCTCCGTCGAGCACGGCGACCAGCCGGGCGATCGCCTCCTCGCACATGCGGGGATCACGCCCCGCCGGTCCGTCGTCGAACTCGTCGTCCACCAGGAACGCCCAGAACAGCCATTGACAGAAGAGATCGAGATGGCGCTGGGAAGCCGTGGGGAATATCAGCGAGATCCAGAGCTCGGGACGCGTCCGGAGCATCTTCTTGCGGGCCGGCGGATCCAGGAAAAGATCATGGGATTCCGCCCACTCCCAGGCGGCCTTCCTGGTCTCCTCCATTCCCGGATTGCACCCTGTGCTCTTGAACGGCATATGAAACGTCGGTAAGGCGATCTGGCTCATTGGTGCCCCTCGTCGAAACGGAACGGGTGAACGATGCGAGCGGGAATATCTCGTGATCGCGCATGGGGCCGACTCGGTGAGCGGGGGTGCGCCGGGCGCCCTCCGGCCGTGGCCAAAGGGTCACCGTGCGAGGTGGGGCGGTCATTACTGTCCTCTTTACTCCGCCGGGGGCCGGGGCATCGGAGCCGGTTCCGCGTGCCGGTGGGGGCGACCGCTTCACCATGCGTGAGCCCCAGTCAACCCCTTGTAGGTGTGTGTGGGAACCCTATTTGTGACCGAAATTGCTTGATCATCGCGAACGTCTGAACGGCAATGAGCAGTTGGTGAATCTCCGGGAGTGCCGACGCAGCCCGGGACGGGTGGGCCCGGCTCGTGTTATGGTCCTCCGCATGTCTACGTTGTTCGGGTGGTATCCGCGCTTTACGCCGGCTCCGGGTGGAGCCGGTGGTCACATGCGCTGATCACCGACCGAGCACCCGGAGCCAGCAGGGCAGAGACGTTCGTCTCTGCCTTTTCGTCGTTGAGGCGGCTGGTAGCGGGTGATGCGGACGTAGCACCGCGGGACCGGGACCCTGCCTCGGCACAGAGACAGGATCACCCCATGACCACGCCCACGACGGGCCACCCCCGCACCGACGCGCCGCGCACCAACGACCTGCGCGTCACCGGTTTCCAGCCCCTGATCGCCCCGTCCGCCCTGCTCGCGGACCTGCCGCTGGGTCCTGCCCGCGCCGCGCTGGTCCAGGACAGCCGACGCGCCGTCAGGGACGTCCTCGCCGGCGAGGACGACCGCCTGCTGGTGGTCGTCGGCCCGTGCTCCGTCCATGACCCGGCCGCCGCCCGGGAGTACGCGCAGCGCCTCGCCGCCGCCGTCGCCCCGCTCGCCGACGACCTCTGTGTGGTGATGCGGGTGTACTTCGAGAAGCCGCGCACGACGCTCGGGTGGAAGGGCCTCATCAACGACCCGCACCTGGACGGGACGCACGATGTCCAGCACGGGCTGCGGACCGCCCGCCAGGTGCTGCTCGATGTGCTCGACACCGGACTGCCGGTGGGCTGCGAGTTCCTGGAGCCGAACAGTCCGCAGTACATCTCGGACGCGGTGACCTGGGGCGCGATCGGCGCGCGCACTCCGGAGAGCCAGGTGCACCGCCAGCTGGCCTCGGGCCTGTCGATGCCCGTGGGCTTCAAGAACGCGACCGACGGCGTCGTGCAGCCCGCCGTCGACGGATGCCGGGCCGCCGCGGGCGAGCACGTCTTCTTCGGCCTCGACGAACAGGGCTGCGGCTCCATCGTCTCCACGAGCGGCAACCCCGACTGCCACATCATCCTGCGCGGCGGGCGCGGCGGCCCCAACTACGGCCCCGAGGACGTCCGCGACGCCCTGGCGGTGCTGGCCGGAGCGGGGATGCGCGAACGTCTGGTCATCGACGCCAGCCACGCCAACAGCGGCAAGGACCACCACCGGCAGGCGGCGGTCGTCGTCGAGATCGCGGAGCGGATCGCCGGGGGCGAGGAGGGGATCGCCGGGCTGATGGTGGAGAGCTTCCTGCGGGAGGGGCGCCAGGAGCCGGGCCCCCTCGACACTCTGACGTACGGGCAGAGCGTGACCGACGCCTGCGTCGGATGGGAGCGGACCGAGGCGCTGCTGGACGCGTTGGCGGCAGCGGTGCGCGGGCGCCGCGCGGCGCGGCGGGAGTCCGCGGCGCAGCACCCGCCCCGCTGATCACGCCGGGTCCGCCGGGCGGTCACAGGACAACGGGCAGTGCCCGGAACCCGTTCGAGATGAACGACTCCAGGGGCACCAGGTCCTGCGGCCCCCCGGCGAGCGCCAGACCGGGGAACCGCTCGAAGAGGGCCGGCAGGGCGATGCGTGCTTCGAGGCGGGCCAGCGGCGCCCCGACACACATGTGCACACCGTGACCGAACGCCAGATGCCCCTGCGCGGGCCGGGTGATGTCGAACGAGCCGGCGTCCGCCCCGTGCTGTGCGGGGTCCCGGCCCGCCGCGGCGTAGGCGGGGAGGATCGCCTCGCCCCGGCGGATCGTGCGGCCGTCGGGGAGCGGGATGTCGTCCACGGCGAAGCGCAGCGGCAGACTGGCCACGCTCGGTGCCCAGCGCAGGGTCTCCTCGACGACATCGCTCCACGAAGCCTCGCCCGCGACGACGAGCCGGAGCTGCCCGGGGTGGGTGAGGAGCGCGTGCACCGCGTTGCCGATGAGGTTCACGGTGGTCTCGAACCCGGCGGAGATCACGAGCCACAGCGTGTGCATCAGCTCCTCCTCGCTCAGCCGGGCGCCGCCCTCGTCCCGGGCGGAGATGAGGACACTGGTCATGTCGTCGCCGGGGTCGGGGCGCTTGAGCGCGACCAGTTCGCGCAGTACCTCCTGGATCTCCTGCCAGGTGGACGCGGCCTCCTCCGGGCCGATGTCGGTGTCGAAGATGCGGGCGATGACCGCCGCGGTACGGGGCCGCAGCCCTTCGGGGATCCCGAAGAGCCGGCACATGACCTGCATCGGCAGCGGGTGCGCGTACCGGGCGCGCAGATCCACCGTCCGGCCGGGCGGCTCGGCGGCCATGGAGTCGAGCAGCCGCCCGGCCACCTTCTCGATGTCGCCGGCCAGCTCCTCGGTGCGGCGGGCGGTGAACGCCGGGGCGACGAGTTTGCGCAGCCGCCGGTGGTCCTGCCCGTACGCCGTGAACATGTTGACCACGCCGAGCCAGGTGTGCAGCCAGGAGTCGGGGGTGATCTCCCCCCGCTGCCAGGTGGGCCAGTGCGCGCGGGGGTCCTTGCTCACCCGGTCGTCGGTGAGGAGCTGCTTGATCAGCGAGTGATGGCTGACGGCCCAGGCGGTGACCCCGCCGGGCAGGGTCACGGGAGTCGCGGGTCCGGCCGCGCGGAGCCGTGCGCCCTCGCCGGGAATGTCGCTCCCGGCCGGGTCGATGGCGAAGGGCACGTCCACGGTACGGCTCCTGTACTGGTCGTGGGGGGACCGGGGGTGGGTAACGGGCGAAACAGCGGGGGACGCCCGCCGGTATCAGGCTGTCCATGATCAGGCTACTGATCGGCCGCCGTCCGGTCCGCGACCGAGGGCGCATTGAGCACGATGGAAGACGTGCCCCCTGTACACCTTCGATGCGTGGGTGGACGCGGTCGCGGCGATCGTCGCCACACGGGCTCGAAGCACGGTCGAGGATGCCGCGACACGGACCGGCCGTCCGGGCGGGGACGTAGCCGCCCGTGCCGGTTCGAGAGGGCTTCGAGGAAGGCCCCGGCACGGCCCGGAGTCCTGCGCGGTGATGCCTCGCGCACGTGAGCCCAGACCGTGACTTGACCTCAAGTTTGGTTGAGGTAGCCCAATGGGGACCGGCTACCGGCCACGGCCGAACAACCGGAGGAGAGCGCTATGACGACTGAACACACCGACCGCGACCAGGTGGATTTCTGGTTCGACCCCCTGTGCGGCTGGACCTGGCTCGCGTACCAGTGGTTACGCCAGGTGGAAAGCGTGCGTGAGGTGTCGGTGCGCCTTCGTCCCACCGGGCTCGCGCTGATGCGCGCACGGACCGGGCAGGTGGATGTGAACCCGGAGTACCACGAGCTCGCGCAGGGCCCGGCACGGGTGATCGCGGCGGCCCACGCCCTGCGCGGCGACGAGATCCTGGCACCGCTCTACGACGCGGTCGGTTCGCGCCTGCACGCCCCGGGCGGCGTCCTGGAGGGCACCTTCGGGCGGGCGCGCGATCTGTCGCCCGAGGACCGCAGGCTGGTCCAGCTGGAGGTGCTGGGGAAGGCCGAAGGGGCGGTCGCCGCCGCACTCACCGAGGTGGGGCTGTCACCGGACCTGACGGAGCAGATGCGCTCCACGGAGTGGGACGGGGCCCTGAGCGACTCCCACGCCTCGATTCCCCTCGACGGCCGGCGGATCGAGCTCATCGGTGTCCCGGTGATCTCCGTCAAAGGCGGCAACGGCTGGTTCGGCCCCGTGCTCAGCGCGATCCCCGCGGGGGAACGGGCGGGGCGGCTGTGGGACGGTTTCCGGCTGGTCGCGGCCGAGGAGCTGGTCGGCGAGATGAAGGTGGTCGGGGACCGTACGGTGCCCCGGCCGCGGCTGGTGTTCTGACCGTCATGGCCCGATCCGAGGAGGGATGTACCAGCCATGGCTGAGGCAGTCGCCGCACATGAGGATCCGAAGTACCCCGAGCTCAGCCGGCGGACCATCACCCTGGTGGTGACGGGGCTCCTGCTCGCGGTCTTCATGTCCGCACTCGACGGCATGATCATGGCCACCGCGATGCGGACGGTCGCCGACAACCTGCACGGGCAGACCCTGCAGGCCTGGGCCACCACCGGCTATCTGATCACCGCGACCATTTCCCTGCCGCTCTACGGAAAACTCTCCGACATCTACGGCCGCAAGCGGCTGTACATGATCGCGATCGTGCTCTTCCTGCTGGGTTCGCTGCTCTGCGCGATGGCCCAGTCGATGTACGAACTCGCCCTGTACCGCGGCATCCAGGGGCTGGGCGGCGGTGGACTGGGCTCGGTCGCCCTGGCCGTGCTGGCCGACATGCTGCCGCCGGAGCAGCGGGTGCGCTACCAGGCGAACTTCGGCGCGGTCTTCGGGATCGCGAGCGTCCTGGGCCCGGCCGTGGGCGGGCTGTTCGCGGGCATGGACAGCTTCCTGGGCGTCGCGGGATGGCGCTGGATCTTCCTCATCAATCTGCCGATCGGTCTGATCACGCTCGTCGTCGTCGGGAAGCTGTTCACGTTCAGGAACGTCCGGATCCCCCAGCGCGTCGACTACCGGGGGGCCACCGCGCTGGTCGCCGGGCTGGTGCCGCTGCTGCTGGTCGCCGAACAGGGCAAGCAGTGGGGCTGGACGTCGCCGCTCTCGCTGGGGCTGTTCGTCCTGGGCGCGGCCGGCCTGGCGTGGTTCCTGCTCGTGGAGCGCAGGATGGGCGACGAGGCGCTGATGCCGCCCCGGCTCTTCCGCAACAGCGCGTTCACCCAGGTGAACGTGGTGAACTTCATCGGCGGTATCGGCGCCTTCACCTCCATGACGTTCCTGCCGCTCTACCTCCAGATCGTGCAGGGCCTGTCGCCCACCACCGCGGGCCTGCTGCTGCTTCCGCAGTCGCTGGCGACCACCGTGGGAGCCAAGTTCGCCGGCCCCGTCGTCGCCAGGACCGAGCGCTACAAGTTCATGCTGGCCGGCGGACTGGCCATGCTCGGCGCCACCTACCTGGTCCTGAGCACGGTCGGCGTGGACACCTCGCTGTGGGTCATGGGCGCGCTGGCCGTCGCGATGGGCCTGGGGCTCGGCATCTTCATGCAGACGGTCCTCACGGCCCTGCAGAACAGTGTTCCCCCGCAGGACATGGGTGTGGCCAGCGGGCTGTACAGCTTCTCGCGGCAACTCGGCGCGATCTCCGGTACGGCCGTCTTCCTCTCGGTCATGTTCGGTATCGCCGCCGGCCGGATCATCGACTCCTTCGCCTCGGTGCGGAACACGCCCGCACTGCAGGCCGCGATGAACGACCCGGCGGTGCTGTCCAGCGCGGCGGACCAGAAGGTGCTCACCGGGCTGCTCGGCGGCACCGAGGGCATCGACCTCGACAACACGGCGGTGCTCGACACCCTCGACCCGCGCGTCGCGCGCCCGATCCTGGAGGGCATGGGGAGCAGCATCAACACGGTCTTCCTCGTCCTGGGCGGCCTCGGCCTCCTCGCGGCACTCGTATCGCTCACGATCAGGGAGAAGGCCGGATCCAAGGCGCCGGCCGAACAGAGCGACGGGGCCGGGGAACGGCTCGCCGCCACGGAGTGAGCCCCGCGGCCGTGGCCGGGATCACCCAACGGGAGCCCCCACCGGACCGGGTCCGGTGGGGGCTCATTTCCCTAGCACTCGATGATGTTCACCGCGAGCCCGCCCCGCGCCGTCTCCTTGTACTTGACGCTCATGTCGGCGCCCGTCTCCTTCATGGTCTTGATGACCTTGTCGAGGGAGACCTTGTGGCTGCCGTCGCCGCGCAGCGCCATCTTCGCCGCGGTGACCGCCTTGACGGCCGCCATGCCGTTGCGCTCGATGCACGGGATCTGGACCAGGCCGCCGACCGGGTCGCAGGTCAGGCCGAGGTTGTGTTCCATGCCGATCTCGGCGGCGTTCTCGACCTGCTCGGGGGAGCCGCCGAGGACCTCGGCCAGCGCGCCCGCGGCCATGGAGCAGGCGGAGCCGACCTCGCCCTGGCAGCCGACCTCGGCGCCGGAGATGGAGGCGTTCTCCTTGAAGAGCATGCCGATGGCTCCGGCGGCGAGCAGGAAGCGGACGACGCTGTCCTCCTTCTCGGCCTCGGTGCAGCCGCCGGCCGCGAAGTTCATGTAGTAGTGCAGGACGGCGGGGATGATGCCCGCGGCGCCGTTGGTGGGGGCCGTGACGACGCGGCCGCCCGCCGCGTTCTCCTCGTTGACCGCCATCGCGTAGAGGGTGATCCACTCCATCGCGTGGGCCTGCGGGTCGCCCTCGGCGCGCAGCTGGCGGGCGGAGTTCGCGGCGCGGCGGCGGACCTTCAGGCCGCCGGGGAGGATGCCCTCGCGGGACATGCCGCGCGAGACACAGGCCTGCATGACGCGCCAGATGTCCAGCAGACCCGAGCGGATCTCGTCCTCGGTGCGCCAGGCCTTCTCGTTCTCCAGCATCAGCGAGGAGATGGACAGGCCGGTTTCGCCGGAGAGCCGCAGCAGCTCGTCGCCGGTGCGGAAGGGGTGCTTGAGGGCGGTGTCGTCCGGGACGATCGGGTTCTCGCCCTGGACCGCGTCCTCGTCCACGACGAAGCCGCCGCCGACGGAGTAGTAGGTCTTCTCCAGGAGCGGGGCGCCCTCGTGGTCGTACGCGAAGATCGTCATGCCGTTGGCGTGGTACGGCAGGGCCTTGCGGCGGTGCAGGACCAGCTGCTCGTCGGCGTCGAAGGGGATCTCGTGCGCCCCGAGCAGGTTGATCCGGCCGGTGGCGCGGATCTCCTCGACGCGGGCGTCGGCGGACTCCACATCGACGGTGCGGGGCGACTCGCCCTCCAGGCCGAGCAGGACCGCCTTGGGCGTGCCGTGCCCGTGGCCGGTCGCGCCGAGCGAACCGTACAGCTCGGCCCGTATCGAGGCGGTGTGGGCCAGCAGGCCCTCGTTCTTCAGGCGGCGCGCGAACATCCGGGCGGCGCGCATCGGTCCCACCGTGTGGGAGCTGGACGGGCCGATACCGACCGAGAACAGGTCGAAGACCGAGATGGCCACGGGATGACTCCTAAGGGTGGGAAGACGCCGTTGTCTGCCGGGTGGTGCGGTACGGGCCGGGTCGGCCCGAAGAGCGAGGACAAGGGTGGGGGCACCGCGCTCACTGTCCAGTGTGCGTGGTGCCCCGCCCGAAACGTGCGAACTGCTTCCGGACTACTTCAGACCGGGGTACAGCGGGAACTTCTCGGCAAGTGCCGTGACACGGGCCTTCAGGCCGGCGGCGTCGTACGACGGCTTCAGCGCGGCGGCGATGATCTCCGCCACCTCGGTGAAGTCCTCGTTCTGGAAACCGCGGGTCGCCAGGGCCGGGGTGCCGATCCGCAGACCCGAGGTGACCATCGGCGGCCGCGGGTCGTTCGGGACCGCGTTCCGGTTGACCGTGATGCCGACCTCGTGGAGGCGGTCCTCGGCCTGCTGGCCGTCCAGCTCGGAGTCGCGCAGGTCGACGAGGACCAGGTGCACGTCCGTGCCGCCGGACAGGACGGAGACGCCGGCCTCGGTGACGTCCGGCTGCACCAGACGCTCGGCGAGGATGCGGGCGCCGTCCAGGGTGCGCTGCTGGCGCTCCTTGAACTCCTCGGTCGCCGCGACCTTGAACGAGACCGCCTTGGCCGCGATCACGTGCTCCAGCGGGCCACCCTGCTGACCGGGGAAGACCGCCGAGTTGATCTTCTTGGCGAGCTCCTGCGTCGACAGGATGACGCCACCGCGCGGACCGCCGAGGGTCTTGTGCGTGGTGGTCGTGACGACATGGGCGTGCGGCACCGGGTTGGGGTGCAGACCCGCGGCCACCAGGCCCGCGAAGTGCGCCATGTCGACCATCAGGTACGCGCCGACCTCGTCCGCGATGCGGCGGAAGGCGGCGAAGTCGAGCTGGCGCGGGTAGGCGGACCAGCCCGCGACGATCAGCTTCGGCTTGGTCTCCTTGGCCAGGCGCTCGACCTCGGCCATGTCCACGGTGCCGGTGTCGTCGACGTGGTACGGGACCACGTTGTAGAGCTTGCCGGAGAAGTTGATCTTCATGCCGTGGGTCAGGTGACCGCCGTGGGCCAGGTTCAGGCCCATGATCGTGTCGCCCGGCTTCAGCAGCGCGAACATCGCGGCGGCGTTCGCCTGCGCACCGGAGTGCGGCTGGACGTTCGCGGCCTCGGCGCCGAACAGGGCCTTGATCCGGTCGATCGCGATCTGCTCGACCACGTCGACGTGCTCACAGCCGCCGTAGTAGCGGCGGCCGGGGTAGCCCTCGGCGTACTTGTTGGTGAGGACGGAGCCCTGGGCCTCCATGACGGCGACCGGAGCGAAGTTCTCCGAGGCGATCATTTCGAGGGTGGACTGCTGACGGTGGAGCTCGGCGTCGACGGCTGCGGCGACGTCCGGGTCCAGCTCGTGGAGGGAGGAGTTGAGAAGCGACATCAGGGGATCCCTAGGGTCTCAGTTGCCGGAGAACGCGGTGTATTCGTCGGCGGAGAGCAGGTCGTCCGGCTCCTCCGCCACCCGTACCTTGAACAGCCAGCCGCCCTCGAACGGAGCGGAGTTCACCAGCGACGGGTCGTCCACGACGTCCTGGTTCGCCGCGACGACCTCACCCGTGATGGGGGAGTACAGGTCGCTGACCGACTTGGTCGACTCCAGCTCGCCGCAGGTCTCGCCCGCGGTCACCGTGTCGCCGACGTCGGGGAGCTGCGCGTAGACGACGTCACCGAGCGCGTTGGCCGCGTACTCGGTGATACCGATCGTGGCGACACCGTCCTCGACGGCCGACAGCCACTCGTGCTCCTTGCTGTACCGCAGCTGCTGGGGGTTGCTCATGACCTGAATTCTCCTGTACGCGGGGGAGTGCTGATGAACGGTGGTCTTACGGTGTGAGACGCGATTACGTCACTTCCGGGGCGGTGCGATGCCCGGAATGTCACTTCTCGCGCTTGTAGAACGGCAGGGCGACGACCTCGTAGGGCTCGTGCGTGCCGCGGATGTCCACGCCGACGCCCTCGGTGCCGGGCGCGGCGAACGCCGCGTCCACGTACGCCATGGCGATCGGCCTGCCCAGGGTGGGCGACGGGGCGCCGGAGGTGACCTCGCCGATCACCTCGCCGCCCGCGACGACCTGGAATCCGGCGCGCGGGACCCGGCGGCCCTCGGCGATCAGGCCGACGAGCTTGCGGGGCGGGGCGGTCTCGGCGCGCGCGGCGGCGGCCACGAGGGCCTCGCGCCCGACGAAGTCGCCCTCCTTCTCGAACTTCACGACCCGGCCCAGGCCCGCGTCGAACGGGGTCAGCGCGGTCGTCAGCTCGTGCCCGTACAGCGGCATGCCCGCCTCCAGGCGGAGCGTGTCACGGCAGGAGAGCCCGCAGGGGATCAGGCCGTGCGCCGTACCGGCCTCGGTGAGCGCCCGCCACAGCTGCTCGGCGTGCTCGGGGGCCACGAACAGCTCGAAGCCGTCCTCGCCGGTGTAGCCGGTACGGGCGATCAGCGCGGGCACCCCGGCGACCGTGCCGGGCAGGCCCGCGTAGTACTTCAGCCCGTCCAGGTCGGCGTCCGTGACGGCCTTCATGATCGCGGGCGACTCCGGGCCCTGCACGGCGAGCAGCGCGTACGCGTCACGGTCGTCGCGCACCTCGGCGTCGAAACCGGCCACCCGGTCCCGCAGCGCGTCCAGCACGATCTGCGCGTTGCCCGCGTTGGCGACGACCATGTACTCGGTCTCGCCCAGCCGGTAGACGATCAGGTCGTCCAGGATGCCGCCGTCGCTCCCGACGATCATCGTGTAGCGGGCGCGGCCGGCGCCGACGGTGGCGATGTTGCCCACCAGCGCGTAGCTCAGGAAGGCGGCGGCCTGCGGCCCGGTGACCGTGATCTCACCCATGTGGGACAGGTCGAAGAGACCCGCCCGGGTGCGTACGGCGTTGTGCTCGTCGCGCTCGCTCGCGTACCGCAGCGGCATGTCCCAGCCGGCGAAGTCGGTCATGGTGGCGCCCAGCGAACGGTGCAGGGCGTCCAGGGCGGTGAGACGGGGGGCGTTGCTCATGGATTCGGCTCCAGGGCATGACGACAGAGGACGATCCCTCCCCATCTGTCATCGGAACCTGAGAGGTTCGCCGAAAGGCCCTGAAGGGGGTCAGCCCTCGCCGGGTTCGGCTTGCACCTTGGGTGGAGCCGCCGGGCGGCTCGCTTTTCAGATCTGCCTCATCCACGCGGTACGGGGCCTGAGAGATTCAAGGGAGGAACTTGCTCCTTCGGCGCCCGGTACACACAGTGACCGGAACTCTCCCGCGCGGATTCAAACGGCCGGTATGCAGTTGGCGGGGTCATCATCGCACGGCTTGCGGAAGAGTGGGGCGTCCGGTCTCCCACCCGACACGGGCCGCAGGCCCGGTTGTGCCGCATTACCTTTTCTTTACACTTCTTGGGCAGGTGTGGGTGACCCGACAGGGGGAGGGCGATGGACTTGCAGCGGTACGCGACGACCGCGGGGGTCGCGCACGGCGCGATGCCTGCGCAGCCGGGCGCACCCGCCCGGGAAATGCTGGGCACGCACGCGCCGGTGGTACGTGACCTCCGGGGGCGCGCCGGGCGCAGCCCGCACAGCCTGGACTTCGCGTCCGGCGATCTCGTGGTGGTCTCCGGGCTGCCCGGAAGCGGAAAGTCGACACTGATCCGGCGGGCCGTCACGGACCGCGCCATCGATTCCCAGAACACCCGGGACACCTGGGCCGGGGCCCTGCCCCGCTTACTCCCGTACGCCCTCTACCGCCCGCTGGTCCGGGTGGCCCACTACTACGGGCTGTGGCGGGCACTCCGCTCCGGCGAGTCCGTCGTGGTGCACGACTGCGGCACCCAGGCCTGGGTGCGCCGCTGGCTGGCCCGGGACGCCCGGCGGCGGGTCCGCACCCTCCACCTCGTCCTGCTCGACGTCACGCCCAAGGTGGCGCGGGAAGGGCAGCGCGAGCGCGGCCGGGGCGTCTCCGGGTACGCCTTCTCCCGGCACCGGCGCTCGGTCGGCCGGCTGCTGCACGACACGGAGCGGGGTCTGCTGCCCCCGGGATGCGCCTCGGCGGTGCTGCTGGACCGTGAGGCGGCGGGGGTGCTCGGCCGGATCTCGTTCGCGGACGAGTAGGGCTCGCGGGGCGTACGGGGCCGAGCGGGGCGTACGGGGGCCGAGCGGGGCGGGCGTCACGCGCGGGCCCCGTACGCAGGCGCACCGCCGGCGGGCTCACGGCCGGCGGGCGCCCGCCGGGCCGTCCGGCTGCCGGACGGCGGGCGGGCACGCCGTCGGACACGCCGCCGGGCAGTGGACCCGGGAGGCTAGGGTTTCCGCCGGAACGCAGGTCGAGAGAGGGACACAGGGGCAGTGGACATTCCGGTACCGGCACAGACATATCCGCACCAGGGATGGCCGGCCAATGAGCTCGAAGAGGTGCTCGCCGCCTCGATCGGAGTCCCGGAGGCGGGCGGCCGGCTCGTCGAGGTGCTCGGCCGCAGCGCGCTCTGGGTGCCGCTGCCCAACGGCGGCAGTCCCGAAAGCCCCGATCTCGACCTGCCGATGATGGAGATCGACGGCGTCGCCTACGTCCCCGTGTTCAGCTCCGAATCGCAGTTCCTCGGCTGCGTCGGCACCCAGATGTCCTTCACCGTGGCGCCCGCCCGGGACTTCGCCCGCGGACTGCCGCCGCAGGTCGGGATAGCCGTGAACCCGGGCGGCGCGGTCGGCGTGCCACTGCCGCCCCCCGCTGTCGCCGAGCTCTGCCGGGCCGGCCGCACGCCCCTGGACGGGCCCGCGAGCGGCGCCCGGGTCCGCCTGTTCGAGCCCGACTGGCAGGAGGAACCCGTCGACTTCCTCGCCGCGGTGGCCGGGGAGTTCCAGGAGAGCGGCGTGGTGAGCACCGCCCGCCGGACGCTCGCCAGCATCGAGGGCGGCGACCCCGTCCTTTTCATCGGCGTCGAGTTCGCCACCTGGGACGGCGCGGGACAGAGCGCCCCGATGGACGCGCTGGGCCGGGCGCTGGGCCGGGTCCAGGTGCCGTGGCCCGTCAACCTGGTCCTGCTCGATGTGGCCCAGGACCTCGTCGGCGACTGGATGCGGGAGAAGGTCCGGCCGTTCTACCGGCGTGAGGGGCACTGATCCACCGGTGTGAGGGGCTTTGACCGCACCGCCGGCGAGGGTGCCGGCCACACCCGGGGTCGGGGTCAACCGTCGTTGCCGGGTGGCGACGTCGATCCTTGGCGTCAAGTCGGTGTCAGCGGCGGCGCATAAGCTGGTTTGATGGCGGGGTCGCTCCCGTGTGCCCGGGAGCGGGGACGCGACACAGCGGATCGATGAGGGGCGGAACACAGGGTGAGTGCAGGCACTGCGGCGGCCGGGCAGGTCGAGCACATGCTGCGCCAGGTGACCCCCGGGCGCTACGACGCCTACGAGGCGCTGCTGGCGGCCCTCGCCGACGGCCGGATCTGGATGCTCCTCTGGCACGGCACGGCCGGTTCGCCCGACGCCCAGTACGGGAACATGGAGATCGACGGCCAGGGATACGCCCCGTGCGTGACCTCCGCCCAGGAGCTCTCCGCCAGCGGCTGGAACCGGGCCCACGAGCTCGTCACCGGCCGCGACATCGCCCGCGCCCTGTTCCCCGACCGCTGGGGAATCTGGCTCAACCCGCATGCCCCGGGCGGCGGCGTCGGTATTCCCTGGCTGGACCTGCGCCGTATCGCCACCGGCCTCGACCGGCTGCCCGCCGGACCCCTGCGGCTCTCCGAGCCCGCCGTCGACATCCCCCAGTTCTACGCGCTGCTCACGCAGAACGCCCACCGCACCCCGGCGGTCCGCTCGCTGCGCCGTGCCTGGGTGCATCCCGCCGTCGGTGTTCCGTACCTCGCGATCGGCCTCGATCTCTACGACACGGGCCGCGCCTCCGTCGACTCGGTGCGCGAGATGATGCGGCAGTCGATCGGCGCGGTCCCCGAGGGGCTGCCCGTCTCCACCGTCGCCATGTCCGACGAGTACGACCCGGTCGCGATGTGGCTGCGCGCCAACTCCCGCCCGTTCTACGACCGTGAGGCGCACGCCCAGGCCGGCCCGCCGCCCGCCGCCGTGCCCGGCTACGGGTACCCGCACCGGCCCCGCTGAACCGCGACGAGCGCGACGTTCGGTCACCGAGCGTCGAACACCCCTTGACGTCCGGCTTGTTGGCTTCCCGCGCGAGGATGTCCCGGAACTGGACGGTTTGTTTACTGTCCGGGTCTCGACTAGGTCTCACCGCTATCCGGACTGTTCTCTTGCGGCGGGCACCGTCTGTAGTGTGCGGCCATCAAACCTCACCACATGGCGAACCAGGGGTGGACCCATGCGAATATTCAAGTCCCGGGCTGTCCGGGCGATCACGACAGCGGTCGCTGTCGGTCTGATCGCCACGGGCTGTTCCAGCGAGCGGGACGAGGGCGGCTCCAAGGGGGGCGACAAGGACACCTTCGTCTTCGCCGGAGCTGGTGACCCCGGTTCCCTCGACCCGGCCCTCGCGAGCGACGGCGAGACGTTCCGCGTCACCCGTCAGGCCTTCGAGGCGCTCCTGGAGCACGAGCCCGGCGGCAGCAAGCTCGTCGGCGGTCTCGCCGAGAAGTGGGAGAGCGACAAGGCCGGCAAGGTCTGGACGTTCAACCTGCGCCAGAACGTGAAGTTCCACGACGGCGAGGCGTTCAACGCCGCCGCGGTCTGCGCGAACTACGACCACTGGTTCAACTGGAAGGGCACGTACCAGTCCAGCGCGGTCTCCTACTACTGGCAGACCATCATGGGCGGGTTCGCGAAGAACGAGGACGCCGAGGCGCCCAAGCCCAACTACAAGTCCTGCACCGCCAAGGACGAGAACACGGCCGTCATCGAGGTGAACGAGCCCTCGGCGAACCTGCCGGGCGGATTCTCCCTCCAGGCGCTCGCGATCCACTCGCCGAAGGCGATCAAGGAGTACGAGAAGCAGGACGCGACCGCCAAGGGCGACGCGATCACGTACCCCAAGTACAGCCAGGAGGCCGGCACGGTCGCCGGCACCGGCCCGTACAGGATCACGAAGTGGAACAAGGGGAACAAGGAAGTCTCCCTGCAGCGCTTCGACGACTACTGGGGCGCCAAGGCCAAGGTGAAGAACCTGGTCTTCCGCACCATCTCCACCGAGGAGACCCGCCGCCAGGCGCTCCAGGCGGGTGACATCGACGGCTACGACCTGGTCGCGCCGGCCGATGTGACCACGCTGGAGAAGGAGGGTTACGAGGTCCCGACCCGTGACGTCTTCAACATCTTCTACCTCGGCATGAGCCAGTCGGCGAACCCGGCGCTGAAGAAGCCCGAGGTCCGTCAGGCCATCACGCACGCCATCGACCGCGAGAACCTTGTCAAGACCCAGCTGCCCGAGGGCGGCAAGGTCGCGAGCCAGTTCATGCCCGACACGGTCGCCGGCTTCTCGGACAAGGTGAAGACGTACCCGTTCGACACCGCCCGGGCGAAGAACCTCCTCAAGCAGGCCGGCGAGGAGAAGCTGAAGATCGACTTCTGCTACCCGACCGAGGTCACCCGCCCGTACATGCCTGCCCCGCAGGACATGTTCGAGCTGATGAAGGCCGACCTGGAGAAGGCCGGCATCACCATCGTCCCGAAGGCCATGAAGTGGGCCCCGGACTACCTGGACGCCACCGAGGCGGGCTCCTGCGCCCTGCACATGCTCGGCTGGACCGGTGACTTCAACGACGGCTACAACTTCATCGGCACCTGGTTCGCCGGGCCCGACAAGCAGTGGGGCTTCAAGGACCAGAAGGTCTTCGACGCCGTGAACGCCGCCTCCGAGGTCGTCGACCCGGCCGCCCGTACCGAGGCCTACAAGAAGGCCAACGAGGCGATCGCGGAGTACGTCCCGGGCGTGCCGATCTCGTCGTCGCCCCCGGCCATCGCGTTCGCCAAGAACGTCAACCCGCCGAAGGTCTCCCCGCTGACACAGGAGAACTTCGCCGAGGTCTCCTTCAAGTAATCGCACACCAGCGGGTCCGCCCGGCCACAGCAACCAGGTGGCCGGGCGGACCCGCATCGATGCACGTGAGAAAGGGGCATGCGGGGTGCTGCGACTCGTCGTAAGAAGACTTCTCCAGCTCATTCCCACCCTGCTCGGCCTGTCGGTCCTGCTGTTCCTCTGGCTGAACCGACTGCCCGGCGGACCCGCGTCAGCGATCCTGGGCGAGCGGGCGACCGAAGCCGAAGTAGCGAGAATCAACCGGGCACTCGGGCTCGACGAGCCGGTCCACGTCCAGTACTGGCGGTTCCTCAAGCGCATCTTCGAGCTCGACCTCGGAACCTCCACCCAGACCGGCCAGCCGGTGTGGGACGAATTCACCCTTCGCTTCCCGGCCACCGTGGAGCTCAGCGTCGCCGCGATCCTGATCGCCGTGGTCGTGGGCATCCCGATGGGCTACCTGGCGGCCAAGCACCGCGGCGGCTGGCTGGACGTCGCCTCCGTCTCCGGATCACTGCTCGGCATCTGCATCCCGGTCTTCTTCCTGGCGATGCTGCTGCGCGGGATCTTCTCCGTGGAGCTGGGCTGGTTCCCGAGCCAGGGCCGGCTCACCACCGGACTCGACGCGACCGACATCACCGGATTCTCCGTCCTGGACGGGTTGCTGACCGGTGAGTTCGACGCGAGCTGGGACGCGATCATGCACTTGATCCTGCCCGCCGTCGCGCTGGCCTCGATCCCGCTCGCCGTCATCGTCCGGATGACCCGCGCCAGCGTCCTGGAAGTGCTCGGCGAGGACTACATCCGCACCGCCGAGTCCAAGGGCCTGGACAAGCGCGTCGTGCGTGGCCGCCATGTGCTGCGCAACGCCCTGCTGCCCGTGATCACCGCGGTCGGCCTGCTGACCGGCAGTCTGCTGTCCGGTGCGGTGCTCACCGAGTCCGTCTTCGACTTCGGCGGCATCGGATCCTTCATCCGTACCGCGATCGACGGGCGCGACTACCCGGTCCTCGTCGGGTTCATTCTCTTCATCGCGATGGTGTACGTGCTGATCAACCTGCTGGTCGACCTCGCGTACAGCATCATCGACCCGAGAGTGCGGGTGCACTGACGTGACGATCCTGACCAACAAGGCAGACAAGATCGACCGTCTCGCCGAGCTGACCCAGAGCTCCGAGACGGTCGCCGGCACCAGCCTGTGGCGCGAGGCGTTCCGCCGGATGCGCTCCAGCAAGATGGCGGTCATCGGCGCGGTGATCATCGCCGTGTTCGTCCTCGTCGCCGTCGTCGGGCCGATGCTGGCCCCGCACGGAGCCACCGCGCAGAACTGGCGCAGTGAAGTCTTCCCCAACCAGGGCAAGTTCGTCGGCATGCGCGGCGAGAACTGGTTCGGCCTGGACCACCTGGGCCGGGACATGTTCTCCCGCTGGCTCGTCGGGGCCCGGCAGACGCTGCTCGTCGGTGTCGTCTCCATGCTCATCGGCCTGATCGTCGGCGCCCTGGTCGGTGTGCTCTCCGGAGCCGCCGCCACCCTCGGCGGCAAGGCCGGGCAGCGCGTCGACACCGTGATCATGCGCTGCACCGACATCATGCTGTCGCTGCCCTCGCTGCTGCTCGCCGTCTCCATCGCCGCCGTGCTCGGCCAGTCGCTGACCACCGTGATGATCGCCGTGGGTGTTGTCCAGATCCCCATCTTCGCCCGCCTGCTGCGCGGTTCGATGCTCGTCCAGGGCGGCGCCGACTACGTGCTCGCCGCGAAGGCGGTCGGCATCCGGCGCAAGCGGATCGTGCTCACCCAGATCCTGCCGAACTCGCTGAGCCCCGTGATCGTCCAGGCCACCCTGAGCCTGGCCACCGCGATCATCGAGGCCGCGGCCCTGTCCTACCTGGGGCTCGGCAACCCCGACCCGGCCGTTCCCGAGTGGGGCGTGATGCTCTCCCAGGCACAGCGCTTCTTCGACAACGAGCCGATGATGGCCGCTTATCCGGCTGTCGGGATCATCATCACCGCCCTCGGCTTCACCCTGCTCGGCGAGGCCATGCGCGAAGCCCTCGACCCGAAGTTGCGAGGCTGAAGTCCCATGTCACTGCTCTCCGTTGAGGAACTCAGCGTCACCTTCACCGCGCGTGGCCGCAAGGACGCCACAGCCGTGGACGGCGTCTCCTTCGAGGTCGACCAGGGCCGGGTCGTGGGCCTGGTCGGCGAGTCGGGCTGCGGCAAGTCCGTCACCTCGCTCGCCCTGATGGGCCTGCTGCCCCGCAAGGGCGTGCGCGTCGGCGGCCGTGCCGAGTTCGACGGCCAGAACCTGCTGACCATGAACGAGCGGAAGCTGCGCGACCTGCGCGGCAGCCAGCTCGCCATGATCTTTCAGGACCCGCTCTCCTCGCTGAACCCGGTCGTCCCGATCGGCATCCAGGTCACCGAGATCCTTCAGCGCCACCGCGGGCTGAAGGGCGAGAAGGCCCGCAAGGAGGCCGCGTCGCTGCTCGACCGGGTCGGCATCCCCGACCCGACGCGGCGGCTCAAGGAGTATCCGCACCAGCTCTCCGGCGGTATGCGCCAGCGGGCGCTGATCGCCATGGCGGTCGCCTGCGCCCCCAGGCTGCTGATCGCGGACGAGCCGACGACCGCACTGGACGTGACCATCCAGGCGCAGATCCTGGAACTCCTGAAGGAACTGGTCGACCAGGAGGGCACCGCCCTGCTGATGATCACGCACGACCTCGGTGTCGTCGCCGGACTCTGCGACGAGGTCAACGTCCTCTACGCCGGACGGGCGGTGGAATCGGCGGGCCGCCGCGAGCTGTTCGCCCACCCCACCCACCCGTACGCGCACGGCCTGCTCGGTTCCATCCCGCGCCTGGACGCGCCGCGCGGCGAGCCGCTCAACCCGATCCGCGGATCCATCAACGACAAGATCGCCTGGGCCGACGGCTGCGCGTTCGCACCCCGGTGCGACCACTACACGATGGAGTGCCTCACCGGCACCCCCGAACTGACCGAACCACGCACGGCCGGACACCAGGTGCGCTGCGTCAACCCGGTCCTGCCCAAGGCGGAGGTCCCGGCATGAGCCTTCTCGAACTGGACGGCGTCAAAGTCCACTTCCCGGTCAAGAAGGGCCTCTTCTTCGACCGTACGGTGGGCCATGTCTACGCGGTCGACGGTGTCTCGCTGAGCGTCGAGGCCGGTCAGACGTACGGCCTGGTCGGCGAGTCGGGCTGCGGCAAGACGACGCTCGGCCGCGCGGTGCTGCGGCTGAACGACATCACCGAGGGCGGGGTCGTCTTCGACGGCACCGACCTGGCGAAGCTGCCGTCCGAGGAGATGCGGGCCTTCCGCCGCCGTCTCCAGATGGTCTTCCAGGACCCGCTGGGCAGCCTCAACCCCCGGCAGAACATCGAGTCCATCCTCGCCGAGGGCATGGCCGCCCACGGCATCGGCAAGGACCAGGCGGAGCGCCGGGAGAAGATCGAGTCCATCCTCGCCAAGGTCGGCCTGCCGTCCAACGCGATGTCCCGCTACCCGCACGAGTTCTCCGGCGGCCAGCGCCAGCGCATCGGCATCGCCCGCGCGCTGGTGCTGGAGCCGGACGTGATCATCTGCGACGAGCCGGTGTCCGCGCTCGACGTGTCGGTCCAGGCGCAGGTGATCAACCTGCTGGAGGAGCTCCAGGAGTCGCTGGGCCTGACCTACCTGGTCATCGCGCACGACCTCGCCGTGGTCCGGCACATCTCGGACGTCATCGGGGTGATGTACCTCGGCGGGCTCGTCGAGGAGGCCCCGAGCGACGCGCTGTACGCGGGGCCCCGGCACCCGTACACCAAGGCGCTGATGTCGGCGGTCCCGGTGCCCGACCCCGAGGTCGAGGACCGCCGCGAGCGGATCCTGCTCCACGGCGACCTGCCCTCCCCGGCGAACCCGCCGGCCGGCTGCCGGTTCCACACGCGCTGCCCGTGGGTGCAGGAGACCAAGTGCGCCACGGAGCGCCCGCCGCTGCTGGACACCGGCGACGGGCACAAGGTGGCCTGCCACTTCACGGCGGAGATCGAGGCCGGGACGGTGAAGCAGACCCTGGCCACGGGCATCGACGCGGTCACCGGCACGGAAACGGTGGCGGCCGAAGCGGTGGAGACCGCGGAGGGCGACGCACCCGAGACCTCCGCGGAGAAGCCCGCGAAGGTGCCGGGACAGGCCGGAGCACCCGTCGCCGCACCGGCGGAGGACAGTCCGAAGGGGTAGTACCGGCACAATTGCCCGGTGCTCAACGAACTGTTCACGCCCTCCGTCCAGCATGCGCTCGACATCGCCGGGATCTTCGTCTTCGCGATCTCCGGCGCACTGCTCGCCGTACGCAAGAACTTCGATGTCTTCGGCATCGCGGTGCTCGCCGAGGTGACCGCGCTGGGCGGAGGGCTGTTCCGTGACGTGATGATCGGCGCGGTCCCGCCGGCCGCCTTCACGGATCTCGGCTACTTCACGACGCCGCTGCTCGCCGCCGTGCTGGTGTTCTTCCTGCACCCCCACGTCGAGCGGATCCAGGTCGGCGTCAACGTCTTCGACGCGGCGGGGCTCGGCCTGTTCTGTGTCACCGGGACGGTCAAGGCGTACGACTACGGCCTCGGCCTCACCGCGTCGGCGGCCCTCGGCCTGGCCACCGCGGTCGGCGGCGGTGTGCTGCGGGACGTGCTGGCCAACGAGGTGCCCTCGCTGCTGCGCTGGGACCGGGACCTGTACGCGGTGCCCGCGATCGTCGGCGCCGCCATGGTCGTCCTGTGCATCCGCTTCGACACCCTCAACGCCTTCACCAGCGGTACGGCGGTGATCGCCGCGTTCGCCCTGAGGCTGCTGGCGATGCGCTTCCACTGGCGGGCCCCGCGCGCCTACAACCGGCGTTCGGCCACGGCCGAGGACGGCGGGTCCGGCTGATGGGCGACCCCCAAAGCTACCGCTCAGTAATGGGATCGGTGTACGGTGCATGGCATGGCACAGGCAGCAGCGCAGGCGGCGCAGAGCACGCGGACCACGCAGGCGACCATCGGGGACAGCGAGTTCGACCGCGACACCGCTGTCACGCTCCGCGAGGAAGGCGTCTACGACGCCGAGCTCTCCGCGGGCTGGACCATCATCCGCGCCGTCAACGGCGGCTATCTGCTGGCCCTGCTCGGCCGCGCCCTGGGCGACGCGCTGCCGCACCCCGACCCGTTCTCGGTCTCCGCGCACTACCTCACCGCCTCCGTGCCCGGCCCCGCGGTGATCAGGACCCAGGTCGTCCGGGCCGGCCGCGGCCTCTCCACCGGTTCGGCCTCCCTCTTCCAGTTCGCGGACGACGGCACCGAGGTCGAGCGCATCCGGGTCCTGGCCACCTACGGCGACCTGGACGCCCTCACCGACGAGGTCCGTACGTCGGCCGAGCCGCCCGCCATGCCGCCCCGGGAGCACTGCCTCGGCCCGGCCGACGGCCCGGCCCCGATCCCCGGCAGCTCGGCCATCACCGAGCGCCTCGACATCAGGCTCGACCCGGCGACGGTCGGCTGGGCCGTCGGCGCACCGTCCGGCAAGGGCGAGATGCGCGGCTGGTTCGGCCTGGCGGACGGCCGTGACGCGGACCCGCTGTCCCTGCTGCTCACCGTCGACGCGCTGCCGCCGACCTCGTTCGAGCTGGGCCTGAAGGGCTGGACCCCGACCGTCGAGCTCACCGCCCACATCCGCTGCCGTCCCGCCCCGGGCCCGCTGCGGGTCTCCATCACCACGCGCAACCTCGCGGGGGGCTTCCTGGAGGAGGACGCGGAGGTCTGGGACAGCACGGACCGTCTGGTCGCCCAGTCCCGCCAGCTGGCGAAGGCCTCGCGCGGCTGAAACGGCACCGCCTCGCTCAGGCGGTGCCGGTGCCCTGCTGCGCGGGCGGACGTGATCCCCCCGGGCATCACCGGCGTACATCCCTCCGGGCATCGCCCGCGCGTCGCCCGCGGACTGCCCGCGCACCGTCCGTGAACCGTGCGTGGGCGCCGGTGTGCGACGCACCGGTGTGCGTCCCGCCGGGGGCTCGTAGAATCGAGCCCACCATGGCCTACCTCGACCACGCAGCGACCACTCCGATGCTCCCGGAGGCGATCGCGGCGATGACCGCCCAGCTCGCCGTCACCGGCAACGCGTCCTCCCTGCACGCCGCCGGGCGCCGGGCCCGCCGTACCGTCGAGGAGTCCAGAGAGACCCTCGCCGACGCCCTCGGCGCACGCCCCAGCGAGGTGGTCCTCACCTCCGGCGGCACCGAGGCCGACAATCTCGCGGTGAAGGGTCTCTACTGGGCCCGCCGCGACGCCGACCCCCGGCGCACCAGGGTCCTCGCGGGCCCCGTCGAGCACCACGCCGTCCTGGACGCCGTCGACTGGCTCGCCGAGCACGAGGGGGCGACCGTCGAGTACCTCCCCGTCGACCGCTACGGGCGGGTGCACCCCGAGGACCTGCGCGAGGCCGTCCTGCGCAACCCGGACGACATCGCGATGATCACCGTGATGTGGGCCAACAACGAGATCGGCACTGTCATGCCGGTACGTGAACTGGCTTCCATCGCCCGCGAGTTCGACATCCCCATGCACGCCGACGCGGTACAGGCCTTCGGTCAGCTGGAGGTCGACTTCGCGCGGTCGGGGCTGTCCGCGATGACCGTCAGCGGGCACAAGATCGGCGGCCCGTTCGGGATCGGCGCGCTGCTCCTGGGCCGCGAGTACACCCCCGTACCCGTGCTGCACGGGGGCGGGCAGGAACGTCATGTGCGCTCCGGCACCCTGGACGTGCCCGCCGTCGCCGCGTTCGCCGTCGCCGGCCGGCTGGCGGCCGAGCGGCGCGAGGAGTTCGCGCACCGCGTCGGCGCCCTCCGGGACGACCTGATCACCGCCGTGCGCCGGGCCGTACCGGACGCCGTGCTCGGCGGCGACCCGGACCCGGGCGGGCGCCTGCCGGCCAACGCCCACTTCGGCTTCCCCGGCTGCGAGGGCGACTCGCTCCTGCTGCTGCTGGACGCACAGGGCATCGAGTGCTCCACCGGTTCGGCCTGCACCGCCGGGATCGCCCAGCCCAGTCACGTCCTGCTGGCCACCGGCACCGACCCCGACCTGGCCCGGGGCACCCTGCGCTTCTCGCTCGGCCACACCACCACGCGGCAGGACGTCGAGGACCTCGCACGCGCCATCGGCCCGGCGGTGGAGCGCGCCAGGACCGCGGGACTCAGCTGAGGGCCGGGGGCCGCTGCGAGGCCCTGAGCCCCGGGGGCCCGCTACGAGGACCGGATCACGCGGCCCCGGAGCCCGAGGGCTTCGCCGGCTCCGTCGGCTTCGTCGTCGCGGCCCGCCGCACCAGCTTCAGATAGCGGTCCCAGTCCCAGTGCGGACCGGGGTCGGTGTGGTCCGTGCCGGGCACCTCCACATGCCCGATGATGTGCTCGCGGTCCATGGGGATGCCGTACCGCCCGCATATCGCGGCCGTCAGCCGCGCCGACGACTCGTACATCTCCTTGGTGAGGTCCCCAGGGCGGTCCACGAAGCCCTCGTGCTCGATGCCGACGCTGCGTTCGTTGAACGACCTGTTGCCCGCGTGGTACGCCACGTCCAGCTCACGGATCATCTGCGCCACATGGCCGTCCTTGCGCACCACGTAGTGCGAGGCGGCGCCATGGGCGGGGTCCTGGAAGACCCGGACCGCGCTGGCGAAGCTGCCCTGGGTCACATGGATGACCACCCGGTCGATGCCGTAGTCGTCGGGGCGGTCCGCGCGCCGCCAGTTCGCCTCCGAGGCCGCGACCCACCGGGCGTCCGCGTAGTCCAGCTCGCCCGGCCTGCGGGGCTTCTCCACGCCGGGCACCCGCCACCAGACATGCCTGAGCTCGTCGCGGGCCAGCACGACGGCACCCGTCGCCGTCACACCGCCGCCGATCAGCAGGGCACGCCTGCTGATGCCCGGCGCGGGCCTCTTCCGCGAAGCCCGGTCGTTTCCCTTGGTCCCCATGTGAGCGACAACGCATATCCGCGAGCGTTCGGTTCCCGGCGACCCGTACCCTGGTGAGGCTATGACCCATACTTCCCAGCGCCCCCTCCGAGTGCTCGCCGCGATGTCGGGCGGTGTGGACTCCGCCGTCGCCGCGGCCCGCGCCGCCGAGGCGGGCCACGACGTGACCGGTGTGCACCTCGCCCTGTCCGCGAACCCGCAGTCCTTCCGTACCGGGGCGCGCGGCTGTTGCACGATCGAGGACTCCCGCGACGCCCGCCGCGCGGCGGACGTCATCGGCATCCCCTTCTACGTCTGGGACCTGGCGGAGCGCTTCCGCGAGGACGTCGTGGAGGACTTCGTCGCGGAGTACGAGGCGGGCCGCACCCCCAACCCGTGCCTGCGCTGCAACGAGAAGATCAAGTTCGCCGCGCTGCTCGACAAGGCTCTCGCGCTCGGCTTCGACGCCGTGTGCACCGGCCACTACGCCACGGTCGTACTCACCGAGGACGGCAGCCGCGAGCTGCACCGCGCCTCCGACATGGCCAAGGACCAGAGCTATGTGCTCGGCGTCCTGGACGAGAAGCAGCTCGCCCACGCGATGTTCCCGCTCGGCGACACCCTCACCACCAAGGACGAGATCCGGGCCGAGGCCGAGGCCCGGGGCCTCGCCGTCGCCAAGAAGCCCGACAGCCACGACATCTGCTTCATCGCCGACGGCGACACCCAGGGCTTCCTGGCCGACCGCCTCGGCGGCAGGGCAGAGGGCGACATCCTCGACGAGTCCGGTACGAAGCTGGGCACCCACGACGGCGCCTTCGGCTTCACCATCGGCCAGCGCAAGGGCCTGCGGATCGGCCGCCCCGCGGCAGACGGCAAGCCGCGCTACGTCCTGGACATCTCCCCGGTGAACAACACCGTCACCGTCGGCCCGGTCGAGGCCCTCGACGTGACCTCGCTGACCGCCATCAAGCCCCGCTGGTGCGGCACGCCCCCGGTGGGCCCCGGCACCTACACCGCCCAGCTCCGCGCCCACGGCGGCGAGACCGAGGCCGGCGCCGAACTCGTGGACGGCACGCTGCACGTCACCTTCACCGAGCCGGTACGGGGCGTGGCCCCCGGCCAGGCCGTCGTGCTGTACGACGGCACCCGGGTGGTCGGCTCGGCCACGATCGCGACGACGGCGCGGCGCGAGACGGTGGTAGCGGGCTGACCCGTCTGCAGGGCTGGCACCGGTCGGACAGGCGTCATAGGCTGCACCTGCGGATCGTCCGCAGGTGGTGTACGTACGACGGGGTCCGCCTCCCCGTCCTGCCGGGAGGCCGAGGGTGCTGCTGCGTTTCCGGGTGGCCAATCACCGCTCGATCCGTGATGAGTGCGAGCTGTCGCTCATCGGACCGGATCACGGTGGCGGCAACGCCCGAGTGACCGGACTCCGCCATGACGGGCACGACGTGTCCGCTCTGCCGGTCCTGGGCATCTTCGGTTCCAACGCTGCGGGCAAGAGCAACATGCTGAGCGCGCTGTCCGACATGCGTCACGCGGTCCGCACATCGTTCGCCGACTGGACGAAGCTGCCCGGTGTGCCCCGCGAGCCCTTCAAGCTCGACCCCGCGTGCGCGGAGGAGACCAGTCTGTACGAGGTCGACCTCTCCCTCGGCCGCAGCGGTACCCGCTTCACCTACGGCTTCGAGCTCTCGGACGAGCGCGTCGAGGCCGAATGGCTGCACGCCTACCCCGGGGGCGAGCGGGAGACCTGGTTCGACCGGGAAGCGGGCCGTCCCGATGCGGAGGGCGGGGAGTTCGTCTTCGAGGGCGAGGGCTTCAAGGGCAATCGCGAGCTCCTGGTGTCCGTCACCCGCGAGGACGCCCTGTTCCTGTCCACCGCCGCCACGCTGAACGACCCCCAACTCTCCGCCCTGCACCGGTGGTTCCTGGACAACCTGTGGCTCGTGACGCCCGGCGAGGACGTCGGGCACCGCACCAGGTGGACCCTCGACCTCATCGAGCAGAACGCGAAGGACGGATACCGCGAGCGGGTCCTCCATCTGCTGGCCGCCGCCGATCTCGGCGTCACCGGCATGGAAGTCGACCCGGATACCGGGGCGGTCAGGCTGCGGCACCGCACGGGGGACGGAACCGATACCCCGCTGGACTTCCTGACCGAGGAGTCTTTCGGCACGCACGCCTGGTTCGCCTTCCTCGGGCCGATGTTCACCGTGCTCGACAAGGGGGCGGTGCTGCTCGTGGACGAGCTGGATTCCTCCTTGCACCCGACGCTGGCGGCTGAGGTCGTGCGGATCTTCCAGGACCCGAAGGCCAACCCGCGCAACGCGCAGCTGATCTTCACCACGCACGACGCCACCCTCCTCGGCAGTGAGGTGCTGGACCGGCCGCTCGGCCTCGACCAGGTCTGGATCGCGGCCAAGGGCCGGTCGGGTGCGACGGAGATCTATCCGCTGACCGCCGCCCACCCGAAGGACGGCGAGAACCTGGAGCGCGGCTATCTGCGCGGGCGCTACGGCGGGGTACCCCGAGTCAGCGCGGGGGAGATCGCCCGCGAACTGTCCTGGCAGGAGGAGAAGGCAACAGCGTGAGTACGCGGGGCGGGCAGCAGGTACAGCACGACCACCAGGGGCAGACGGACGAGCAGCCCCGGCGGAAGCGTAAGAGCCGCAAGGGCGAGGAGAAGCCGCTGGTGGCCCCCGCGCCACCGCTACCGGCCGATACGCGGGCGCAACGGGTGCTGTACGTCGGCTGCGAGGGCGAGTCCACCGAGCCGGACTACCTCAACTACCTCAACGAACGCTTCGGGGACGGCAGCGTCACCGGCGGACGACGGTTCCGTATCCAGCCGGTGTACGCCAAGAACGGACTGACACCGGCCAGAGTGGTCGCCCAGGTTCAGGCCAAGGCGGAGGAGGACGAGGCCTGGGCCCTCTTCGACCGTGACCAGCACCACGACATCCCCGAGGCTCTGGATCTGGCGGCCGAGCAGGGCACCGAGGTCTGCTTCTCGCACCCGTCGTTCGACCTGTGGCTGCTGCTCCATTTCCAGGCGTTCGGTGGCAGGCGCAGCGGCAGCAGCGAACACGTGGTGGAAACGCTGCGGCAGGCGGACCCGGCGTTCAAGAACTTCGACAAACGGAACGACAAGAGCGTCAAGGACGGGCGTCGCGCGGCGTTGACGAAGAAGGAGTCCGCCGCCGTCAGCCATGCGCGGGGCCTGGTCGCCCAGTGCGAGCATGGCGCATGCAAGGCAAAGTCCACCCGGAAGGACCGCCACCAGTGGGAGGGCGCTCCGGAGCGCCCCGATCCACTGATCCCGCACTCGGGCCACGCCGACGACTGCCCGGTCCTCGACCGTGACCCGTCCACCGATGTCTGGCGGCTGCTGGTAAGTCTCGAAATCGTGGACGCCTGATCGCGCGGGAGCCCGCCCGATCCGGCCATCGGTCCGCGTCGCATCCGCGGGACGTCTACGCTTCCCTGAGCACTCCGATCCGCTCACCGTACGTACGAAGGAATGGCGCGTGGCCAGAATCACCCTGCCCGAGCTCGAACGGCACCTGTATTCGGCCGCCGACATCCTGCGTGGTCGGATGGACGCCTCCGAGTACCGGGACTACATCTTCGGGATGCTCTTCCTCAAGCGCGCCTCGGACGAGTTCCAGCCCGAGTGGGACCGCGTGTACCGGGAGGCCCTGGACCGGACGAAGGACGAGACGAAGGCGCTGAAGCGGGCCAACGACCCGGACTCGTACACCCAGGTCTTCTACGTACCGCCCCGGGCGCGCTGGTGGAAGGGACCCCACCGCGACCTGGAGGCCCCGAACAATTCCGCGCCCGGTATCCAGACCCTCACCAGCCAGGTCGGCGAGCGGCTCGACCAGGCGATGGTGGCGCTCAGTGAGGGCAACGAGCGTCTCGCCGGTGTGACCACGCACATCAGCTTCAACGAGGTCGTCGGCACGAAGCCCCGTTTCACCGACGCCGAACTGTCCCAGCTGATCCGCCACTTCACGCTCTACCGGCTGCGCAACGAGGACTTCGAGTTCCCCGACATGCTGGGCGCGGCCTACGAGTTCCTGCTGGGGGAGTTCGCCGACTCGGCCGGGCAGAAGGGCGGGGAGTTCTACACCCCGCGTGCTGTCGTACGCATGATGGTCCGGCTCGTCGACCCGAAGGCCCGGGAGTCCGTCTACGACCCGTGCGCCGGCTCCGGCGGCATGCTGATCGCGGCCCGCGAGCATGTGGAGGAGCATGGTGAGGACCCGACGCATCTCTCGGTCAACGGCCAGGACAAGAACGGCCCCTCCTGGTCCATGGCCAGCATGAATATGGTGCTGCACGGCATCCGGGAGTTCGACCTCCAGCACGGTGACACCCTCACCGAACCGCTGCACTTCCAGCCGGGCACCACGCGACTGCGCCGGTTCACCAAGGTCCTCTCCAACCCGCCGTTCTCCCTGAACTACGACGCCTCCCTGGTCAGGAAGGCCGATGAGGACCACGGGAAGCGGATGAAGCACTGGGCGCCGGAGGGCGGCAAGAAGGCCGACCTCATGTTCGTCCAGCACATGGTGGCCGTGCTGGAGGAGGAGGGCGTGGCGGCGATCGTCATGCCGCACGGGGTGCTGTTCCGGGGCGGCAAGGAACGTGACATCCGCGAGCAGCTCCTCAAGGACGACTGCATCGACGCGGTCATCGGCCTCGGCCCGAACCTGTTCTACGGGACGGGCATCCCGGCCTGCGTGCTGGTGCTCCGCCGCCCGCACCGCAAACACGAGGACCGGACGGGCAAGGTCCTGTTCATCAACGCCGACCGGGACTTCACGGTGGGCCGGAACCAGAACGAACTCCGCCCGGAGCACGTCGAGAAGATCGTCACCACGTACCAGCAGTGGCGCCAGATCCCCCGGTACTCGCGTGCGGTCGAGGTCGAGGACCTGCGGGCTGCCGAGGCCAACCTCAACATCCGCCGTTGGGTGGACAACTCGCCGCCCGCCGAACCCCAGGACGTACGAGCGCACCTGTACGGCGGCGTACCGGTGACCGAGGTCGCGGACCGGGCCGAGCTGTTCCGCTCGTTCGGCGTGGACGCGACGGAGCTGTTCGCCGTACGGGACACCGACCCGGACTACTACGACTTCATGCCGGAGGGCCCCGACGCGACGGCGGCCCGCATCCCGTGGCTGGCGGAGAAGAAGAAGTCGGAGCTGGACGAGGTGTACGGCGCGTGGTGGAAGGCCCACGCACCGCTCTTCGCGGGGCTGGCGGCCGACCGTGAGCTGATGAAGCTGCGGAGTGGGCTGCTGGACTCGTTCAAGCGGGACATCGGCGCCGTCGGTGTGATCGACGAGTTCACCACGGCCGGCATCATCGCGGACTGGTGGGCCACCAACCGCTACGACATGAAGGCGCTGGCGGCAGGCGGGTTCGAGCGGGTGCTGACCGGCTGGGTCGACTCGGTCGAGGCGATCGTCGAGCCCGTGATCCCAGACGACGACACCACTACCCGTAAGACAACGGTCACGGCCGCTGACCGCCGCCGCGCCATGGACCAGCCGGTCGTACGCGTACTGATTCCGGAGTTCCTGGACGCGGTAGCGGCGGCGGATAAGGCAGTCACCGAGGCCGACGTGGCGCACAAGACGGCTCTGGAAGCGCTGGCCGAGGCGGAGGGGCCGGAGGCGGCGGACGGGGACGCGGAGGCGGCTGCGGAGGGCGCGGAGCCGGAGGAGGACGCCGCTCCGGTGGCCTCTGCGGAGGAGATTACCGTGCTGGCCAGTGATGTCGCGGCGGGCAAGAAGGCTCTGGCGGCTGCCAGGAAGAAGCGGAAGGGCCTGGACGAGGTGTTCCTGCCCCAGTTGAGGGCCGCGCGGGACGTGGTGAAGGACGCGGAGGAGGGCGGCCCGGAGCGGGTGGTGCTGGAGGTCCTGGACGCGGACCTGTCCGGTCGCCTGGACTCGGCGACGGCCGCACGACGGCGCGAGTTGGTAGCGGCGTTCCGGAACTGGGTGGAGAAGTATGCGGTGTCGCTGACGGACCTGGAGGCGGAGAGCGACGGGGCTGCGGACGAGCTGGGGAAGTGGCTGGAGGAGTTGGGTTATGTCTGACCGCGCGAGTGATCGCGTCGACTGCCTGGTGCTGGACCACTATCTCCGCGATATCGACACTGGGAAGAGCCCGACAGCGGAGAACACACCGGCTGGAGACGGGGAATGGGGGGTGCTGAAGGTCAGCGCTGTCCAGGAGGGCTGGTTCCAGTCACATGAGAACAAGGTGATCCGAGACGCGGCACACATTCACCCCCGCTTTGAAGTACGTCCGGGTGACCTCCTCATGACCAGGGCGAACACCGAGGATCTGGTCGGACTGGCCTGTATCGCTGCAACGCCGTCGCCACGACTCATGCTGAGTGACAAGACACTTCGGCTGGTAGTCGATGAGGAGGTTGCCGACCCAGCGTTTGTCGCCCTCGCTCTGCTGCGCCCGTCCGCGAGAGGGCAAGTCCGGGCAATGGCTACGGGCACCAGCGCTGGAATGAAGAACATCAGCCAGCGACAGATCCGCAATTTGAAGGTACCGCGTGCATCCCTGGAGGAGCAACGCCGGATCGTCGCCGTGCACGCCGCCTTCGAGCGGCGGATCGGTGGGCTGGAGCGGGAACTAGACAAGCTCGATCATCTCCGGCGTGGCCTGCGAGATGGAGTCGTATCAGGGCCGCTGACGCGGCTCGGGGAGGTGCTTGCCGAGAAGCCCAAGAATGGATACTCCCCATCCGAAGTACGTGAGTGGACCGGCCTACTGGCTCTTGGCCTGGGGTGTCTCACCAGCGAGGGCTTTGTTCCCAAGCAGTTGAAACGAATTCCAGACAGCCCCATGGCTCACAGATTTAGGTTGGTGGACGGCGACCTGCTCATGAGCCGGGCAAACACCCGTGAACTCGTGGGGTTGGCCGGTCGCTACCAGGATGTCGGGCAGTCTTGCATCTACCCAGACCTCATGATGAGGCTGCGCCCGGACGAGCAGCGCTGCCTCTCCGCATATCTGGAAATGGCTTTGGCTTCTAGCTCTGTTCGCGCAGCCGTCCAGGCCGAGGCCCGAGGAACCAGTGAGAGCATGGTGAAGATCAGCGCGGGTGTGGTCGAAGCGCTGAGCATCCCGCTACCGAGCTTGGAGAGGCAACGCGAAGCCGTCGAGGCGGCTGAGTTGCTCGACAGTCGAATCGTCAAACAACAAGCGGTGGTTGCCAAGCTACGCACCGTCCAGCGGGGGGTTTGCGAGGACCTACTCAGGGGGTAGGAGTGCGACCCTGAATCGGCGTCTCCAGTCAGCTGAGGTCAGGTTGTCCGGCCTTGATTCCGACGATAAGTGCGCGCAGTGCAGCTCGGTTTGTCGACAGGATGACAGCTGGGCTGTCGCTCTCTCGGAGCGCGATGGCGCTGACGCTGTATGCGGCGACCTCGACACAGGCGTTGCCCGAAGCCTCCGAGAACGAGGACTTGGTCCAGTTCAACTCGGGTGATTCGGGCAAGTGAGTCTCCTCCTACAGTCCACCGGCGATCTCCAGGATGAGATCCCTGGACTCACTCGGATTCAACGCCACCTGTTCGACCAAGTCCAGTCGACGGCGGAAGTTGGCCAGCTGCGTTGGCGAGTCTATGAAGACAGCGCCGATTGGAGAGTCCACCTCTACGGTGTCCAGGTGGTGGCTGGCGGCGGATACGTACATCAGGGTGTCTCCGGCCATGGGGAAACCTTCGGCTGTGAAGGGGATCACCAGTAGTTTGACGTTCGGGCGCTCACTTTCCTCCATGAGGTGCGCCAGCTGCGCCTTGGCTACTCGGCGGCCCCCGATCCGGAGCCGAAGCGCCGCTTCATGCACCAGGCCCAGGTAGGGAACCCCATGTGCCTTCGTGACCACGTTGTGTCGCGCTAGCCGATGCGCCACCCGCAGCTCGATCTCAAGGCGAGGCAGCGGCGGCACGAAGAGGTCGAAGAGGGCGCGTGCGTGCTCCTCCGTCTGGAAGAGCCCAGGGATGTGGGCTGTCTGTAGGGTTCGCAGGCCAGTTGCGTGATGTTCGAGTTCTGCCACGTCCAGAAAGTCCGGCGGGATTTTTCCCCGGTATTCGTCCCACCAGCCTCGCGGTCTCCCTCCGGTCATGGCTGCGAGGGCATCGATGAGTTCAAGATCGTCGCACTCGTAGATGCTGGCCAGGCGCCGCAGGCGTTCGTTGCTGATACCGAATCGTCCCGACTCGATGTTGGAAATCATCGTTCGGTCCGTGCCGAGCCGCTCGGCTGCTGCGGGTGCCGACATGCCGACTGCATCGCGCAGCCGGCGTAGCTCGGCCCCGAAACGGCGCTGGCGAATCGTGGGGGAATGGCGTGGTGCCATGGATCAACTCCTTGCTCGCGCGCACATCTTGCCGACCTTGGAGGTAGAGGGTCCAGCAGAATCTTAGTTATTACCCGTTTTGGTGAATCCAGTAGCACGGGTAGTACTCATGGCTTAGGTTGTGACCTGTGCCACTCAGGCGGCTGTCGTCGTCGACGGAAGCGCACCGATCCACCCTGCCCACCCGGGAGAGCAGGCCCCGCACCGGCATTGCCACCGTCGCTCGCGGCACAACCGCCCCCAACAACCGCAACCACACCTGGCGCACGCCCACTTCACCCACCCACCCACCCACCCACTCGCACGCACCCCAGGAGGTGCCCGTGAGGACCGAGCCCACCCCCTACGCCCCGCGAGCCCCGTACGACGACACCCCGTACGTACTCCACCCCACTCCCATCCCCTTCGCCGACCCCTGGTGCTACGAACTCGTCTTCCCCCGCGATCCGCGCGGCCCGCGCATCGCCCGTACCACCCTCCGGGCCGTTCTCGGGGCGCACGAGCTGGTCGAACTCAGCTACCGCGCCGAGCTGTTGACCTCCGAGCTGACCACCAACTCCGTGCGGTACGCCCAGGGCCCCGCCGGTGTACGGCTCCAGTGGCGGCACCCCGTGCTCAGGATCAGCGTCTGGGATCTCAGCCCGGACCTGCCCAGGCCCTACACGCCACCCGCCGGGCCGGACGCGGAAGCCGGCCGGGGCATGGCCATCCTCGAACTCGTCGCCGACCGATGGGGCGGATGTGCCATAGGGGAAGGGGAGTTGGGCTCGGGCGGCAAGACCATCTGGTTCGAGCTGGCGCTCACCAGCTGACCCCTGCCCCCCGCTCGGCCGCCCCGCCCTCCGCCCTGGCCGATCCGGTGCCCGCCGGTAGAGTTCTGCGTACACCCATACGGGTGCGGGTGGGACGTACGGTGACGGGCGCGCGGGGAGACCAGGCATGGGGCAGCCGGAGTACGACAAGACCGAGAAGCCGCTGACCGGGCAGCTGACCGCCATGGGGTGGACGCACCTCGAAGGCGGCCCACCGCGCGGCACGGTCACCGAGCCGGGCTCTTCCGGGCGGACGAGCTTCGAGCAGGTCGTCTACGCACAACGGTTCCGGGACGCGGTGGCCCGGATCAACCCCGGCCCCCATGGAAAGACCTGGCTCTCCGACGCCCAGCTAGATCACCTCCTCGCCCGGGTCCAGGGCACGGCGCCGGGATTCGGAAGCCCGGGAAGAGGCGTCGCGGGCAACCTGGACGTGACCGACCTTCTGCGCAAGGGGATCCCCTCCCGGACCGTCCCCGGCTGGTCCAAGGGCAAGCCCGAACACATCAAACTCGTCGACTGGGACGGTGAGTTCGAGAACGGCAATGACTTCCTCGCCGTCTCGCAGTTCCGGGTGGAACGCAAGAATGCCGCACCCGTCGTCCCGGACATCGTCCTGTTCGTCAACGGTCTGCCCTGGGTCGTCATCGAGTGCAAGGCCCCCCTGGTGTCCGCCCGGAAGGAACAGCGCGCGGCGCTGGACGCGGCCGTCGAGCAGGTCATCGGCTATGCCGGCGTGGACGCGCCGGCGGCCGTCGCGGAGTTCGTGCGCTTCGCCCAGGTGCTGATCGGAACGGACCGGGACCACGCCGAGCTCGGCACCGTCACCGCCGACTCGCTGCGCTTCGCGCCCTGGCGGACCACCCTGCCCGCCACCGAGGAGCAGGTGCGCGAGGAGACCGGCAGGAGCATCGGCACCGCGCTGAGCGACCAGGACATCCTGGTGGCCGGTGTGCTGAGACCAGCACATCTGCTGTCCCTGGTCCGGGACTTCACCACCCAGGCCGGGAGCGGCCAGCGTACCGTCAAGATCATTGGCCGCTACCCGCAGTTCAAGGCCGTGCACAAACTGGCCCAGCGCCTGCTGGAACGGCGCAGGAAGATCGACGCCGGTGAGCCGGTCGACCAGCGGGGCGGAGTCGTCTGGCACACCCAGGGCTCCGGGAAGAGCCTCACCATGGCCTTCCTCGTACGCCATCTCCGCAGTACACCCGCTCTCAGGGAACACAAGGTCGTCGTGGTGACGGACCGGCTCGACCTGGAGAAGCAGATCCGGGGGAGCCTCGCCGCGAGCAACCAGAAGATCTACCGGGCCTCCAGCGTGGCGCAGGCGCGCGGCTACCTCGCGGTGCCCGTGCCCGACCTCGTACTCGTCACCCTGCAGAAGGCGCGCAGGGACGACTCGGAGTACGACGGCCGCGAGGAGAAACTTCCTGGAGGGGACGACGGCGAAGGCCATCTGTACAACCGCGTTCAGAACCCGAGCCCGGACATCGTCGTCCTGATCGACGAGGCCCACAGGGGCCAGGACCGGTGGCAGCACGCGCGACTGCGGGCCATGCTGCCGAACGCCATGATGGTCGGCTTCACCGGAACCCCGATCCTCAGCGACAACCGGAAGACCACCGAAGACATCTTCGGCCCCTTCGCCGACCTCTACACCCTGCGCGACGCCGAGCGGGACGGTGCCGTGGTTCCGGTGCGTTACGAGGCGTACAGCGTCCCGCTGGAAGTGATCGAAAAGGCGGCGCTGGACGCCGAGTTCGACGAGAAGGTGCCTGCCGACCCCAAGAAGCGCGAGCGCGTCCTGGAGAAGTTCGCGCGGCGCAAGGAGATCCTCGAAGCTCCCTCCGTGATCGAGGCGAAGGCCGATTACATGCTGCGGCACTGGGCGCGGAACGCGCTGCCCGACCGCTTCGGCGCCCAGCTCGCTGCTGTTTCCCGGCTTGCGGCGGTCCGATACAGGGACGCCCTCATCGCGGCACGGAACCGCCTGGTGGAGCAGATCGACGCCCTCGACCCGGAAATCATCCACGATCCGATGGCAGCCTTCGAGGCCGAAGGGGAGGAACGTGAGCTGCTGGACCTGGTCGCTCACCGGGACCTGCTCAGGTCCATCGAGGCCGCCGTGGTGATCTCCGAGGCCCAGCCGAACAGTGGGCGCAAGGACCCCGAGGCATGGAAGTGCTGGACCTCGAAGTCCCTGCAGGACGACTACATCGAGCGCTTCCAGAAGGGCATCGGCGACCCGCTCGCTGCTGCCGAGGACCCCGCGTGGAAAGTGTCCGCCCACGGGACCTCGGCGTCCGGACTGGGCACGCCCGGCGGAACGGGGGAGGTCTGGCACCCGGACAGCCGGCAGCCGGATCCTGCGGTGGCCGAGCAGGAGGAACCGGGCGAGGCACCCATGGCCTTCCTGGTCGTGCAGTCGATGCTGCTCACCGGCTTCGACGCCCCCGTCGAGCAGGTGCTCTACCTCGACCGGGCGCTGTCCGGCGCGGGGCTGCTCCAAGCCGTCGCCCGCACCAACCGCCCGTACCGGGACAAGCGTTGGGGCCAGGTCGTCGACTTCATCGGGATCGGCCCGGAACTCGCCCGCTCGCTCGGGGAGTACGACAAGGCGCACCTGCGCGAGCTGTACGGCTACGACACGTTCGTCGACCACCTCGACAAGAAGACGTTCACGGGCAATCAGCCGGTCCGGGACCGCCTGCTGCTCCAGGCCGACGCCGCTGCCGACGCCCTGCTCGCAGATCTGCGTACCCGCGTCGCCGACTTCCTGGAACGGGAGGGGATCACCTCCCTCAAGGCGGAGGAACAGCGGGAGGACCTGTTGGCGGCCCTTGAGGACCCCTTGTTGCGCGCCGATTTCGACGAGCTCGCGCGGGACTTCCTCACCGCCCTCAACGCCGTGCTGCCACGACCTGAGGCCTTGAAGTACGAGGCGTTCGCCGGGCTACTCGGCGAGGTTCAGTACCTGGCACGTCGCCGCTACCTCGACGGGCGTGACGACTTCAGCCCGCGCCGCTACGGTGCCAAGATCAGGCAGCTGATGGTACGGCATCTGAACGTGACGAACATCGAGCAGCGAGTGCCTCCCATCGAGCTCACTGCCGCGGATTTCATGGAGCGGGTCAACGCCAACAGCGACCCGCGTGCCCGGGTCTCCTACATGACCGGTTCGGTCAAGGTGCGCATCGCGGCGGAGATCGGCTCCGACCGGGCCCGCTACACCCGCTTCAGCCGACGTCTCGACGAGATCGTGCAGCAGATGCAGGACGACTTCGAGAAGGCCGCCGCCGAGCTCACCCAGCTGGTCGGCGACATGAACACGAACGAGGCCGAGGACACCGGTACCGGCAGCGGACTCGACCCGTTGACCGAGCGGCCGGTCCACGGACTGCTCGTACAGGAGTTGGAGGAAGGCGCGCTGACCCCGCCGGGTGCTGACCTGATGGCAGCCGCCCGTGCCCTCACCGTGGAGATCGCCGGACATGTGCGCTCACCGGACATCGTGCACCTGGTGGACACCAGGGACCGGGTCCGTAAGCATCTTCGTGTCAGTCTGGAGACGCACGTCTCCCTGGACTGGGAGGACACCGGCCCGCTCGCCGGGCTCCTGGTGGAGCTGGCCGTCGAGCGCCGCGACGACTTCCTTCGGTACGGGGGACGGACCGAGAGCTGAACAGCGGGTGGGGCGGGCCCGGGGAGCGCCGGGCCC
Organism: Streptomyces sp. NBC_00654; assembly: GCF_026341775.1. Classification (NCBI taxonomy): domain Bacteria; kingdom Bacillati; phylum Actinomycetota; class Actinomycetes; order Kitasatosporales; family Streptomycetaceae; genus Streptomyces; species Streptomyces sp. NBC_00654. Next base: position 2,064,671 of record NZ_JAPEOB010000001.1, read on the forward strand.
GGGTGGTAGGAATGCCCGGTGAGTACTCCCGTACAGCAGGCGATCGCAGCGCTTCCCGTGCCGGGGGAGTGGGCGTGGCAGGTCGTTGTCCGGCCCCGGCGGCGCACCCTGGGTATCGAGGTGGCCGACGACGGCGGCGTGCTGTTCGCCGTGCCGCCGGATGCCGACCCGGCCGCCGTCGCCGCCGCCGTACGGTCGCGGCTGCCACGGCTCGCGCTCGAAGTGCGGCGCAGGCGGATCCGGCCGCCTGAACCGGTCAAGGAACTCGTCGGGGGCACCAGTTTCGCCTATCTGGGCCGCCGTCACCGGCTCAAGCTCGTACCGGCGGGTGAAGGGCGTCGCGTGCGGTTGTACCGGGGCTGGCTGGAGCTGCCCCGGCCAAAGACGCCGGACGAGGGTGCTCGCCTGATCGCTCAGTGGTATCAAGCCTGTGGCACCCGCTGGCTCATCGGTCGGCTGCCGTCGTACGCGTCACGGGTCGGGCTGCCTCCCCCTCCTGTCGAGGTCTGTGACCTCGGCCGACGCTGGGGGGCACTGGACCCGGACGGTTCCATCAGGGTGCACTGGGCGGTACTGCAACTGCCGACATCACTGGTGGACCTGGTCCTCGTTCATGAACTCTGCCATGCGCGGGTCGCCGGGCACGGTGCGGCGTTCCGCCGACAGGTGCGACGAGTGCTTCCCGACGCCGAGACACGCGAGAGGCAGTTCGCCGAGGCGGATCCCGAGCTGTGGCGTGGGGCGATTCGGTGACGTCGGTCAGCTGAAGCCGTCTCGAACCGGGCGAGAGAGCGCCGAAGCCTGTACAGGCTACGCCGCCCGGCAGGCGTACACGTCCTTGGCGAAGAAGGACGCCAGCACCGGGGCGATCACCTGGGGCGCCACCTCGCGCGTCTGGCCCGTCAGGGTGCGGTGGCGGGCGCGTGGCAGTGCGTCCGCGAGGCTGCGGGCCGTGTCGCGGGCCTGGAGGGGGCTGAAGCCGCCGACGACGACCATCGTGCGTGCGGTGACGGACGCCAGCCGCTCGGCCGGGAGCGCGCCGTTGCCCAGGATCGCGTCGTCGTACGCGAGGGTGTGCGCCACCGACTCCAGGCCGGGCCACATCGGTGCCCGCCGCATCCGGGCGATCATCCCGGCCGTGACACCGGTCGTGGACAGGTGCAGCTCCACGGCTCCGCCGAGATCCCCGGCGGACAGTAACCGGTGCAGCCGGTCCGTGTGGCGGGCCTTGTGCACCAGACCGGAAGGGCCCGGGGTGTACGGGGGTTCGTAGACCGCGAGCAGATCCACCGGCAGCCCCGCCGCCTGCGCCTCCAGGGCCAGGGCGCCGCCGGACAGCATGCCGAAGACGGAGACCCGCTCGCCCACCGCGCCCGCGACCGCGGCCAGGTCCTCGGTCTCCCGCCGCACCGCGTACCGGCCGCCGTCGCCACTGGCGCCCCGGCCCCGGCGGTCGTACGTGACGACGGTGAAGCGCGGTGCCAGCAGGGCCGCGAGGGGCGCCTCGGTGGCCGCCGTGCTCAGCGCCCCGCCCACCAGGACGACGGGGGGCCCGTCGCCCTGGCGGCGGTAGGCGATCGGGGTGCCGTCGGCGGAGAGAGTCTTGTCCATGTGACGGCTGACTCCGGCGGCGCCGAGAACTCATCGCCGCCGCCGGAGAATTTCCGGGGGAGTCTGCCAGGGCCCTCCGGTGCGGCTTTCCTGACGCTCCCGCCGGCCCTGTTCGCGGGCCGGCCTCCGGCCACGGGGTCGCCGGTGGCCGGGGCCCCCGTCGGCGTCCCCGGGCTGCTACCCGGTCACCCGCTCGGTCGCGTAGAAGCAGAAGTGGTCCTTGATCGCGGCGACTTCGGGCTTCGGGTCGGGGTAGGCCCAGACGAGGTCGGCGGCACCCGGCACCGACCAGTAGGCGGCGTCGCCCTTGAACGGGCAGTGGGTGATGGTGTCCGAGGCCGTGAGCAGCTCGGTGCGGACGTCCTGGGGCGGCAGGTAGTAGCGGACCGGGCAGCCCGTCTCGCGCAGCACGAGCGGGCGGCGGCTCTCGGCCAGCACCCGTCCGTCGTGCACCGCCCGGACGTGCTCGGTGCCCGGCTCGACGGTGATGCGGTGTCCTGGAGTGGAAGTCATGCCCGTTGCAGCGGTCCGGTGGCCCGAATTCTTCCCCGGATCCGTGGGCTGTCGGTGGCGGATCGTACGGTGGCTCCATGAACATCTGCGTCTTTCTCTCCGCCGCCGACCTCGACGACCGCTACACCGTGCCCGCCCGGGAGTTCGCCGAACTGCTCGGCAGAGGAGGCCACACTCTGGTCTGGGGCGGTTCGGAGAGCGGGCTGATGAAGGTCGTCGCCGACGGGGTCCAGAAGGCGGGCGGGCGGCTCGTCGGGGTGTCGGTGGACTTCCTGGCCGACCGGGCCCGGACGAACGCCGACGAGATGGTGATCGCCCGCGATCTGGCCGAGCGCAAGGCGCTGCTCCTGGCGAAGGCCGACGCGGTCGTGATCATGGTCGGGGGGACCGGGACGCTCGACGAGGCCACCGAGATTCTGGAGCTCAAGAAGCACGGCAAGCACGCCAAGCCGATCGTCCTGCTGAACACGGCGGGCTTCTACGACGGTCTGCGCCAGCAGTTCCAGCGCATGGAGGACGAGGGCTTCCTGCCGCTGCCCCTCACCGACCTGGTCTTCTTCGCCAAGGACGGTGTCGGCGCGCTCGCCTACCTGGAGGAGTCCGCCGGGCAGCGGTGACGGGCCGCCCCGGTGCGCCGGTGCCGGTGATGGGAGGATCGGCACATGTCTACCCACCTCATCACCGGCGCCGGTTCCGGCATCGGAGCAGCCGTCGCCCGCCGTCTTCTGGAACGCGGTGACGAGATCGTCCTGCTGGCCCGGGACGCGGGCCGGGCCAAGGAGCTCGCCGGTCTGCACCCCGGTGCCCGTACGCTCGTCGGCGACCTCGGCAATCCGGACCGGCTCTCCTGGGCGTTCGGCCAGCAGACGGTGCCCGAGCGCATCGACTCGCTGCTGCACATCGCGGGAGTCGTGGAACTCGGCCGTGTGGGCGAGCTCACCCCCAAGGCCTGGCACTTCCAGCTCAACGCCAACCTCGTCGCCCCCGCCGAGATCACCCGCCTCCTGCTGCCGCAACTGCGCGTCGCCCAGGGCCATGTGGTCTTCGTGAACTCGGGCGCCGGGCTCCAGGCGCACGCCGAGTGGGGTGCGTACGCAGCGAGCAAGCACGGCCTGAAGGCCCTCGCCGACTCGCTGCGCCACGAGGAGCACGGCAACGGGGTCCGGGTCACCTCCGTCTACCCCGGGCGCACCGCCAGCCCCATGCAGGCCAAGGTCCATCAGCAGGAGGGCAAGGAGTACGACGCCACCCGGTGGATCGACCCGGAGTCCGTGGCCACCACGATCCTGATGGCGCTCGACCTCCCGCGCGACGCCGAGGTCAACGACCTCACCGTCCGCCCCGGACGCTGAGAGCCGGCCTGTCGCCCCGCACCCGTAGGCTTCCCGGGTGAGCGAGAAGAGCAAGTTCAGCGGGTGTGCGGCGACCGGGGTCGGGTCCATGCCCGGGGGAGACGCGCGGGAGGCGGCGAAGACCGTCACCGGTTCCTTCGCGGACGGTCGGGGAATGCCGCATCTGGCGGAGCTGCCGGCCCGCGGTCCGGGCGCGGACATGATCGGCCGGACCATCGGGATGCTCGTCGAGATGTACGGCCATGTCGAGCCGAGCGGCTGGCGGATCAGCGACCGGCCCGGCCGTGACACCAAACGGGCCCGGTCCTGGCTCGGTGAGGACCTGGACGCCCTGGAGGAGTTCACCCAGGGCTACGAGGGGCTGCTCAAGGTGCAGGCCGTCGGCCCGTGGACCCTGGCCGCGGCCCTGGAGCTGCGGGGCGGCGAGGCCATGCTCGGTGACCCCGGCGCCTGCCGCGACCTGGCCGGTTCGCTGGCCGAGGGGCTGCGCGCGCACCTCGCCGACGTACGCCGCCGGGTGCCCGGAGCGCAGGTGGTGCTCCAGCTCGACGAACCGTCCCTGACGGCCGTGCTGCTGGGGCGGGTCCGGTCCGCGAGCGGCTACCGCACCTACCGGGCCGTGGACCGCCAGGTCGTCGAGGCCACCCTGCGCGAGGTGCTCGCCGTGCGGGGTGACGGGCCGGGGATCGTCCACTCCTGCGCCCCCGAGGTGCCGTTCGCGCTGCTGCGCCGGGCCGGTGCCGACGGGATCTCCTTCGATTTCTCCCTGCTCACCGAGCGTGAGGAGGAGACGATCGGGGAAGCGGTCGAGGGCGGCACCCAGCTGTTCCTCGGAGTCGTGCCCGGCACCGATGCGGCCTCGGCCGGATTGTCGGACCCGGGCGGTAGCGTCATGGGAGTCAGGACGCTGTGGAGCAGGTTGGGGCTGAATCCGGGGACTCTCACCCAGTCCGTCGTGATCACTCCGTCGTGCGGGCTCGCGGGGGCGTCCCCCGCGTACGCCCGCGCCGCGCTCGCCCACTGCGCCAGGGCGGCGAGATCGCTCGCAGACAACCCTGAGTGATGGGGACGACGGGTCAACGGGAGGACGGGATGATGGCCGGCGAACACCGGGCAGAGCAGTCGGGCACAGTGCCGGCGGAGGCGCAGGAGGAGCACGCGCGGCTCTCCGAGCAGGTCGAGGAGCACCGCTTCCGGTATTACGTGAACGACCAGCCGGTCGTCAGCGACGCGGAGTTCGACCGGATGCTGCGCGCGCTGGAGGCCCTGGAGGACCAGCACCCCTCGCTGCGTACACCGGACTCCCCGACCCAGAAGGTCGCCGGTCCGTACCGCACGGAGTTCACCTCCGTGGAGCACCGGGAGCGCATGCTCTCCCTGGACAACGCGTTCGACGACGAGGAGCTGGCGACCTGGGCCGAGCGCGTCGCCAAGGACGTCGGCACCACGGACCACCACTTCCTGTGCGAGCTCAAGATCGACGGGCTCGCCGTCAACCTCACCTACGAGAACGGCCTGCTGACCCGCGCGGCGACCCGCGGCGACGGCCGTACCGGCGAGGACATCACCCCCAACGTCCGGACGATCTCGGAGATCCCGCACCGGCTGAAGGGGGACCGGATCCCGGCCCTCGTCGAGATCAGGGGCGAGGTCTTCTTCCCGATGGAGGGCTTCGAGGAGCTCAACGCCCGTCTGGTGGCGGCCGAGGACAAGCCCTTCGCCAACCCGCGCAACGCGGCGGCGGGTTCCCTGCGCCAGAAGGACCCCAGGGTCACCGCGACCCGACCGCTGCACATGGTGGTGCACGGCATCGGCGCCCGCGAGGGCTTCGAGATCGACCGCCTCTCGCACGCCTACGAGCTGCTGCGCGAATGGGGCCTGCCCACGGCCCGGCACAACAGGGTCGTGGACACGCTCGACGGCGTACGGGAGTTCATCGCGTACTTCGGCGAGAACCGGCACTCCGTGGAGCACGAGATCGACGGCGTGGTCGTCAAGCTCGACGAGATCCCGCTCCAGGGCCGGCTCGGCTCGACCTCGCGCGCCCCGCGCTGGGCGATCGCCTGGAAGTACGCCCCGGAGGAGGTCAACACCAAGCTGGTGAACATCCGGGTCGGCGTCGGCCGCACCGGCCGCGTCACCCCGTACGCCCAGGTCGAACCGGTCGAGGTGGCGGGCTCCGAGGTCGAGTTCGCCACCCTGCACAACCAGAACGTGGTCAGGGCGAAGGGCGTCCTGATCGGCGACACGGTGGTGATCCGCAAGGCGGGCGAGGTCATCCCGGAGATCCTCGGCCCGGTCGTCGACCTGCGCGACGGCACGGAGAGGGCGTTCGTGATGCCCTCCGAGTGCCCCGAGTGCGGCACGGAGCTGCGCCCGATGAAGGAGGCCGATATCGACCTCCGCTGCCCCAACGCGCGCTCCTGCCCCGCCCAGTTGCGGGAACGGATCTTCTACCTGGCGGGCCGCAAGAGCCTGGACATCGACCACTTCGGCTACGTCGCGGCCGCCGCGCTGACCAGACCGCTGGAGCCCGCCGAGCCGCCGCTGCTGGACGAGGGCGATCTCTTCGGCCTGACCGTGGACCGGCTGCTGCCGATCCGGGCCTATGTCCTCGACCAGGACAGCGGACTGCCCAAGCGCGACCCGAAGACCGGCGAGGAGAAGATCGCGACGGTCTTCGCCAACCAGCAGGGCGAACCGAAGAAGAACGCCCTCGCGATGCTGGAGGGGATCGCCGCGGCGAAACAGGCTCCGCTGGCCCGGATCCTGACAGGGCTCTCCATCCGTCATGTCGGCCCGGTGGCCGCCCAGGAGCTGGCCCGTCAGTTCCGCTCCATCGACCGGATCGACGAGGCGTCCGAGGAGGAGCTGGCCGCCGCCGACGGGGTCGGCCCCATCATCGCCGACTCGGTGAAGCGGTGGTTCGCCGAGGACTGGCACCGCGAGATCCTGCGCAAGTGGCGGGAGGCCGGAGTGCGGATGGAGGACGAGGGCGCCGGGGAGGACGAGGGTCCGCGACCGCTCGAAGGGCTCACCGTCGTCGTCACCGGCACGCTGGCCTCGTACACCAGGGACGGCGCGAAGGAGGCGCTGCAGAGCCGGGGGGCGAAGGTCGCCGGATCGGTCTCGAAGAAGACGGCCTTCGTGGTGGTGGGGGACAACCCCGGCTCGAAGTACGACAAAGCGATGCAGCTCCAGGTGCCCGTGCTCGACGAGGACGGCTTCGCCGTGCTGCTCGGACAGGGGCCGGAGGCGGCGAAGGAGGCCGCACTGCCCGGCGCCGAAGAGACCGCACCGCCCGGCGCGGAAGAGGCGGCGCCGCCCGTCGGCGGGTGACCCGAACAGCGGACGGGAGCGTACGGGCGGTCCGTTGTGGCCGTCCGTACGGGGCGGGCGGGGCGGAGCGGCCGGTTCCGTACATCTCGAACACGGCAGCGATCGAGATGTCTTCGAGACGACATCGAGACACCCGACAGGCGTGGCGGCCGATCAGGGGGGAAGAAAACGGGCCAGAGGGGGCGAGTGGCGACCGGGAGGCCCGAATGGCCGACCGCTGCCACCCGTTCGGCGCATATCAGAAGGTGACGGGTGGTCGGCTCGCAATCGGGCAAGAGCTGTAGAGCGCTGCCCGTGGAAGCCCTTCGCGGCCTACTGTTGAGACGTGCGCCTGCCGTGCACGGCCGCTCGACGGACCGTGGTTGGCACGAGAGCGGGGGCCATCGTGGGACATCGGCACCGCCGGCTGTGAGAGGGACGGAATGAAACCGACCGAGAGCGCCGCACCGGTGGCGCGGCTGCAAGGTTTCGTCGGCCTCACGCCCAAAGTGGGTGCCGTCGTCGTGATGGTCGCCGCCGTCCAGCTGGCGACCGGCTTCTACCGCACGGTGCGCGAGGGCCACGCGCTCTTCCCGGACGGCTCCGTGGGCTGGTCCCTCGCACTGCTCACCGGAGTCATCGTCGGCCACCTGGTCGCGCTGGGACGCGACCGCTGGTGGGGCGGCACCGGCTCCGGGGCCGCCCTCACCCTGGCCGTGCTGCTGCTCTACGGCTGGGTGGCCGCGGGCCTGGTCAGCACGGTCGTCGTGGTCCTCGTCGGGACGGCCCGGCGGCACCGCTGGTGGCAGGGGCTGCTGCACGGAGCGGTCGACATCCTGGGCATCGGCGCCGCCGCCCTCGTCCTCACCGCCTTCGGCGAGGTCCCGACCGTCGAGAAGCCCTGGCAGCCACCCGACTGGGGCATCGACGCCGTTCCGGAAGTGCTCCTGGCCGCCTCCACGTATCTCCTCGTCACCCGGGTGCTGCTGTGGTACGCGCGGGCACCGCAGTGCGGCGGGCTGCCGACCATCGCCCGGACCGCGCTGCTGCGCCAGGGCCTCGTCGCCGTCGCCCTGCTCGGTATCGCCCCGCTGATCTGCGTCGTCGCGATCGCCATGCCCGTACTGCTGCCGCTCTTCGCGGTTCCCCTGATCGCCCTCGACTCCACGCTCTGGATCGCCCGCGCGCGGGCCGAGGAGCAGCTGCGGGACCCGTTGACCGGGCTGCCCAACCGGCAGTGGCTGCTGGAGCGGACCTGGTCGGCGCTGGAGGACGCCGAGAGCGTCGGCACCAGGTCCGCGCTGGTCCTGATCGACCTCGACCGCTTCCGTGCCGTCAACGACACCCTCGGCCATCTGGCGGGGGACCGGCTGCTGCTGCAGATAGCGGACCGGCTGCGGCTCGCCCTGCCGCGCGGAGCGGAGGCCGCCCGCCTGGGCGGGGACGAGTTCGCCGTGCTGCTGCCCCAGGCCGACTCCACCACCAGTGCCCAGCGGGTGGCCCGCCACCTGGTCGCGGAGCTCTCCTCGCCGCTCGACCTCGACGGCCTCACGCTGGTGCTGGAGGCGAGCGCCGGGGTCGCCGTCTACCCCGACCACGCGCTGGACGCCGAGGGACTGCTCAGGCGCGCGGACGTGGCCATGTACCAGGCCAAGCGGGACCGTACGGGTGTCGAGGTGTACGAGTCCAAGCGGGACAGCAACACCCCCGACCGGCTCGGCCTGCTGGGCGACCTGCGGCGCGCGCTGGACGCCGGCGAGGTGGAACTCCACTACCAGCCCAAGGTCCGCTTCGACGGGCAGGTCGCCGGGCTCGAAGCGCTGGTGCGCTGGGTGCATCCGGAGCGCGGCAGGGTCCCCCCGGACGAGTTCATCGCCATCGCGGAGTCGTCCGGCCTGATGCCGCACCTCACGGAGTACGTCCTGGAGACGGCGCTGGCCCAGGTCGCCAGGTGGCGGGCGCAGGGGCTCTTCGTCCCCGTCGCCGTCAACGTCTCCCCGCGCGATGTCCACACCCCGGGCTTCGCCGGCAGCGTCGCGGCCCGGCTGGCCCGGCACGGTGTCCCGGCCGGGGCGCTCCAGCTGGAGATAACGGAACACGTACTGCTGGAGGACCCGCAGCGCGCCGCCGACACACTCGCCGGGCTGACCGGCCACGGCGTGAAGATGTCCCTCGACGACTTCGGCACCGGCTACTCCTCCCTGGTCCATCTGCGCAAGCTGCCGGTCAGCGAGCTCAAGATCGACCGGTCGTTCGTCGCCCGGCTGGCCATCGACCACGAGGACGCGGAGATCGTCCGCTGCACCATCGACCTCGCGCACTCCCTCGGCCTGCTCGTCGTCGCCGAGGGCGTCGAGGACGACGAGACCTGGGAGCGCCTGCGGGACCTGCGGTGCGACGCGGTGCAGGGCTGGCTGGTCGCGGCCGCGATGCCGCCGCAGGAGGCCACGGCCTGGCTGCGGGCCCGCGGCGAGCACGGCTGGCGGCGGCCCGCCGAGCTGGCGGCGGCCGCCGCGGCCGCCGCGGCGGCGAACGGCAGCGCGGCGAACGGAACGATGACGAACGGTGCGGTGACCAACGGTGCGGTGACCAATGGCGCGGTCAACGGAGCCGCGCACGGCGCGGTGAACGGGGCCGCGCACGGGTCGGTCAACGGGGCCGTGGCGAACGGGGCCGTGAACGGAGCGGCGAACGGCGCGGTGCTGAACGGCGCCGCGGAGGCCGAGCAGCGGCCGTCGGGCCGCGCGGTGAACACTGGACCGGCCACCGCCTGACGCACGGCGCGGACGGACGCCCGCCGGGGGAACGGGCGGGTGGGGGACCGGGCCGTGGGCGACCCCATAGGATTGGGGGCCGGTGGCACATTTCCACCTGCCGCGCGACGCCTGGCACGCTCGCTCGCCGCGTTGCCGAAACGCCCACGTGGCTCCGCCACGAGGGCGCTCCGGCGCCTTGCGATCGCACGCACCGGACGCCGCGCGGTCCGTCCCTCGGACGGACGGTGCACATGTGCCGCCGGCCCGGCCAAAACCACACACCAACCCCTGAGGATCGCTGCATGCCTGGCATCACGCGCGAGGAGGTCGCCCACCTCGCCCGGCTGGCGCGTCTGGAGCTGAAGGGCGAAGAGCTCGATCACTTCGCCGGTCAGCTCGACGACATCATCGGCGCGGTCGCCCGCGTCTCCGAGGTCGCCGACCAAGACGTACCGCCGACCTCCCACCCGCTGCCGCTGACCAACGTCATGCGCGCGGACGAGGTCCGTCCGTCGCTCACCCCCGCGCAGGCACTCTCCGGCGCCCCGGCCCAGGAGCAGCAGCGTTTCAAGGTGCCGCAGATCCTGGGGGAGGACTAAACAGTCATGACGGATATCAGCACCATCATCAAGCTCACCGCCGCGCAGACCGCCGAGAAGATCGCCTCCGGTGAGCTCACGGCCGTCGAGGTCACCGAGGCCCACCTGGCCCGGATCGACGCCATCGACGAGAAGGTCCACGCGTTCCTGCACGTCGACCGGGACGGCGCGCTCGCGCAGGCCCGCGCCGTCGACGCGAAGCGGGCCGCGGGCGAGAAGCTCGGCCCGCTGGCCGGCGTACCGCTCGCGCTGAAGGACATCTTCACGACCAAGGACATGCCGACCACCGTCGGCTCGAAGATCCTCGAAGGCTGGGTCCCGCCGTACGACGCGACCCTGACGCGGCGCCTCCGGGCCGCCGACGTCGTCATCCTCGGCAAGACCAACATGGACGAGTTCGCCATGGGGTCCTCCACCGAGAACAGCGCCTACGGCCCGACCGGCAACCCGTGGGACCTCACCCGTATCCCGGGCGGCTCCGGCGGCGGCTCCGCGGCCGCGCTCGCCTCGTTCGAGGCCCCGCTCGCCATCGGCACGGACACCGGCGGCTCCATCCGCCAGCCCGCCGCCGTCACCGGCACCGTCGGCGTCAAGCCCACCTACGGCGGCGTCTCCCGCTACGGCATGGTCGCCTTCTCGTCCTCCCTGGACCAGGGCGGGCCCTGCGCCCGTACGGTCCTGGACGCGGCGCTGCTGCACGAGGCCATCGGCGGCCACGACCCGCTCGACTCGACGTCCATCGACGCCCCGGTCCCGCCGGTCGTCGAGGCCGCCCGCAACGGCTCCGTACAGGGCATGCGGGTCGGCGTCGTGAAGCAGTTCTCGGGCGAGGGCTACCAGGCCGGTGTCGTCCAGCGGTTCAACGAGTCGGTCGAGCTGCTGAAGTCGCTCGGCGCCACGGTCGTCGAGCTCGACTGCCCGTCCTTCGACCTGGCCCTGTCGGCGTACTACCTGATCGCGCCGTCCGAGTGCTCCTCGAACCTGGCCCGCTTCGACGCCATGCGCTACGGCCTGCGCGTCGGCGACGACGGCACGAAGTCCGCCGAGGAGGTCACCGCGCTCACCCGCGAGGCCGGCTTCGGCGACGAGGTCAAGCGCCGCGTCATCCTCGGTACGTACGCGCTCAGCTCCGGCTACTACGACGCGTACTACGGCTCGGCCCAGAAGGTCCGCACCCTCATCACCCGGGACTTCGAGAAGGCGTTCGAGCAGGTGGACGTCATCGTCTCCCCGACGACGCCCACCACCGCCTTCCCGATCGGCGAGCGCGCCGACGACCCGATGGCGATGTACCTCGCGGACCTGTGCACCATCCCGACCAACCTCGCAGGCAACTCCGCCATGTCGCTGCCCTGCGGCCTGGCCCCGGAGGACGGTCTGCCGGTCGGGCTCCAGATCATCGCCCCCGCCATGAAGGACGACCGTCTCTACAAGGTCGGAGCGGCCGTCGAGGCCGCATTCGTGGAAAAGTGGGGGCACCCGCTGCTGGAGGAGGCTCCGTCACTGTGAGCGCACTGACCAAGGCCAAGGGCTTCAAGAAGTCCAAGACCGGTACGTACCTGTCCATCGGCACCACCGCTTTCGGCGCAGTCGGCGTCATCAAGCAGGCCAGGAAGGCCCGCTTCGAAGGCGACACGCTCCGGCTGATCGACGCCGTCGTCTCCGCCGCCGCCATCGCCACCGGTGTCGCCCTGCTGCTGCGCGAGCTGAAGCGCATCGGCGACGACGACGTTCTGCTGGGCTGAGAGGGAAAGTTTCACCGTGACTGTCACTGACCTGGTGCCGTACGAGGACGCCCTCGCGTCCTACGACCCCGTCATGGGCCTCGAAGTCCATGTCGAGCTCGGCACCAAGACCAAGATGTTCTGCGGCTGCTCCACGGAGCTCAAGCAGGACGCCAACTCACAGACCTGTCCGGTCTGTCTCGGGCTGCCCGGCGCGCTGCCGGTCGTCAACGAGATCGGCGTCGAGTCCGCCATCAAGATCGGTCTCGCGCTGAACTGCGAGATCGCCGAGTGGTGCCGCTTCGCCCGGAAGAACTACTTCTATCCGGACATGCCGAAGAACTTCCAGACCTCCCAGTACGACGAGCCGATCGCCTTCAACGGCTATCTGGACGTCCAGCTGGAGGACGGCGAGATCTTCCGTGTGCAGATCGAGCGCGCCCACATGGAGGAGGACACCGGCAAGTCGACGCACGTCGGCGGTGCCACCGGCCGTATCCACGGCGCGTCCCACTCCCTGCTCGACTACAACCGCGCCGGCATCCCGCTCATCGAGATCGTCACCAAGCCGATCGAGGGAGCGGGCGCCCGCGCCCCCGAGGTGGCCAAGGCGTACGTCGCCGAGCTGCGCGAGCTCATCAAGGCGCTCGGTGTGTCCGAGGCCCGCATGGAGATGGGCCAGATGCGCTGCGACGTGAACCTGTCGCTGCGCCCCAACGGCACCGAGAAGTTCGGTACGCGCTCCGAGACGAAGAACGTGAACTCGCTGCGTTCCGTCGAGCGTGCCGCCCGCTTCGAGATCCAGCGGCACGCCGCCGTACTGAACTCCGGCGGCACGATCGTGCAGGAGACCCGGCACTTCCACGAGGAGGACGGCTCCACCACCGCCGGCCGCATCAAGGACAACGCCGAGGACTACCGCTACTTCCCGGAGCCCGACCTGGTGCCGGTCGCGCCGGCCCGCGAGTGGGTCGAGGAGCTCGGCCGGAACCTCCCCGAGCTGCCCCGGCTGCGCCGCGCGCGGCTCAAGGAGGAGTGGGGTGTCTCCGAGCACGACATGCAGTCCATCCTCAACGCGGGCGCGGTCGACCTGATCGTCGCCACGACGGAGGCCGGTGCCCCCTCGGACCAGGCCCGCAAGTGGTGGATGGGCGAGCTGGCCCGCAACGCCAACGAGACCGGCCGCGGCCTCGACGAGCTCCCCATCACCCCGGCGCAGGTCGCCAGGGTGGCCGAGCTCGTCACCTCGGGCGACCTCAACGACAAGCTGGCCCGCCAGGTCATCGAGGGTGTCCTCGCGGGTGAGGGCGACCCGGACACCGTCGTCGAGAAGCGCGGCCTGAAGGTCGTCTCCGACGAGGGCGCGCTGGGCACGGCCGTCGACGAGGCCATCGCCGCGAACGCGGCCATCGCGGACAAGATCCGCGGCGGCAAGGTCGCGGCGGCGGGCGCGCTCGTCGGCGCGGTCATGAAGGCGACCCGCGGCCAGGCGGACGCGGCCCGGGTGCGTGAGCTGATCCTGGAGAAGCTCGGCGTCGAGGGCTGAGCCCGTCCCGTACGTCCCTGGAGGGGCGGTGCACCCGTGGTCCGGGACGCACCGCCCCTTTCGACCGCTCCGGAGTGTCCGCTGAACACCGTCATGGCCGGGATCCTGTCCGCCGCGCTGCTGCTCGCGGTGCTGGCGTTCGCGGTCGTACGCCCCAGAGGGCTGCCGGAGGCGGTCGTGGCCGTCCCGGCCGCGCTGCTGGTCGTCGGGGCCGGGATGGTGCCGTTCGACGCGGCACTGGCCCGGACGGCAGATCTGCTGCCGGTCGTCGGATTCCTCGCGGCCATCCTCGTCCTGGCCCAGCTCTGCGCCGACGAGGGGCTGTTCACCGCGGCCGGGAACCTCGTCGCCCGCGTCTGCGGAGGCCGGACCGGTCCGTTGCTGGGCGGGGTCTTCGCCGTCGCCGCGCTGATCACCGCCGTCCTCAGCCTGGACGCGACGGTGGTCCTGCTCACCCCGGTCGTCCTCGCGACGGCCGCCCGCGTCGGCGCCCGGCCCCGCCCGTACGTCTACGCCTGCGCGCACCTGGCCAATTCGGCGTCCCTGCTGCTCCCGGTCTCCAATCTGACCAATCTGCTGGCGTTCACCGCGAGCGGGCTGTCCTTCACCCGGTTCGCGGCGCTGATGACCCTGCCCTGGCTGGGGGCCATCGCCGTCGAGTACGTGATCTTCCGCCGCGCGTTCGCCGCGGATCTGGCGGCCGGGGCGCAGCCGCCGGAGCCGCGGCAGGAGCGGGAGCCGAGGCGGGAGTGGGAGCCGGAGCCGCGGCTGGAACCGGAGCCGCGACAGGAGCGGGAGGAAACCGGAGTCCCCGTCTTCACGCTCGTCGTCCTCGCGTTCACCCTGGCCGGCTTCGTCCTCACCTCGTTCGCGGGCGCGGAGCCGCTGTGGGCGGCGCTGGCCGGCGCTTCGGTGCTCGCGGTCCGGGCCCTGGGGCAGCGCCGGACGACGGCCCGGGGACTGGTACGGGCCGCCAACCCGCTGTTCTGCCTCTTCGTGCTCGCTCTGGGCGTCGTGGTGGAGGCCGTCGTCGACCATGGGCTCGGCTCCGGCATCGGCGCGCTCCTGCCGGACGGCTCCTCGCTCCCCGACCTGCTCGCGGTCGCGGCGGTGGCCGCCGTACTGGCCAATCTGATCAACAACCTGCCGGCGATCCTGGCCCTGCTCCCGGTCGTCGCGGCGGCCGGTCCCGGACCAATGCTGGCCGCCCTGATCGGGGTCAACCTCGGCCCGAACCTCACCTACGTCGGCTCGCTGGCGACCCTGCTGTGGCGCCGCATCCTGCACGTCCACGGCATGGAACCGGAACTCGGCCATTTCACCCGGCTCGGGCTGGTGGCGGTACCCGCGACGCTGGCGGTGTCGACGGTCGCGCTGTGGGGGTCGCTGAGGCTGATCGGGGTGTGAGCAACGGCGGCCGGGCGGGCGGTCCGCCGGTCGCGGCCCGGGGGCTGCCGCTTGGACTTTCCGGGACCACCTCTTGGACGTTCACCGCCATGCCGTGCAGCGGTCTTCCCGCAGCCATCTGGCTTGACTAACTTCCCCGCCGTACCACCGGAATCGGGAGGCTCACTTGACCACGGACATTTCACGGCGTCGGCTCTTCGCGCTCGGCGGCGGCGCACTCGGCGCCGCGGCGGCCGGATCGTTCCTGCCACCGTCGCTCCAGGCCGCGATAGCCGCCCAGCCCGCTGCGGCGGGGGCGGGCCGTGACGGTCTGGGCGCCATCAAGCATGTGGTGATCCTGATGCAGGAGAACCGTTCCTTCGATCACTACTTCGGGACGCTGCGCGGGGTGCGCGGCTTCGGCGACCGCAACGCGATCGAACTCCCTTCGGGCAGGTCCGTCTTCGAGCAGCCGGGTCCGCTGGGCACCACCGTGCTGCCGTTCCCGGTGCGGGGGGCCGCCGAGACCCAGAAGAAGGACCTCCAGTACATCGGCGCCCTCGACCACTCCTGGAGCGGTGGCTCCAAGGCCTGGGCCGGTGGCTGGATGAACGGCTGGATCACCGCGAAGACGGCCGCCACGATGGCGTACTACGACCGCCGCGACATCCCGCTGCACTACGAACTCGCCGACACCTTCACGGTCTGCGACGCCTACCACTCCTCGATCCACACGTCGACCAGCCCCAACCGCAACCACCTGTGGAGCGGGAAGACGGGCAACGAGCCGAACGGCAAGCGGGCCGTCGGCAACGACGCGTACAACGAGGGCACCCACCCCGGCTACGACTGGAGCACCTACGCGGAGCGGCTGGAGAAGGCCGGGCGCAGCTGGCGGACGTACACCGAGTGGGAGAATTTCACCGACAACCAGATCGAGTTCTTCGCCACCTTCAAGGCCGTCGCCCGCAAGGCGCTGGCGAGGACCGGCGGGCACACCTTCATGGAGTCCTTCTACGCCGCCGTCCGGGACACGGACGACGCGGGCGAGCGGGAGCGGCTGCTGGGGCTCCTGGAGGAGGGGGTCGCCACGCTGACGAAGTCCGAGCGCAGCCTCTTCGAGCGGGCGCTGCGCCGGGTCGAGACCGGCACCCTGGCCGACGAGTTCGCCAAGGACGTGGCGGCCGGGACGCTGCCCGAGGTCTCGTATCTGGTGCCCTCCGCGATCGACTCCGAGCACCCGAGCGTCTCCTCGCCGGTGCACAGCGCCACGATCGTCTACAAGGTCCTCGACGCGCTCGGCAAGCACCCCGACGTGTGGCGGCACACCGCCGTGCTCATCAACTACGACGAGAACGACGGCTTCTTCGACCATGTTCCGCCGCCGGTCGCCCCTCCGGAGGTGACCGAGGAGCAGTGGGAGGGCAAGCCCACCGGCCTCGGGGTTCGGGTGCCGCTGCTGGTCGTCTCGCCGTGGACCGTGGGCGGATACGTCTGCTCCGAGGTCTTCGACCACACCTCCGTCATCCGCTTCCTGGAGCGCTGGACGGGGGTGCGCGAGCCGAACATCAGCGACTGGCGGCGCCAGGTCACCGGGGACCTCACCTCGGCCTTCGACTTCAAGCGGGCCCGCCGGCAGCCGGAGGTGGCCCACCCCGCCGCCATTCCGCCGTTCAGCGGCCGCTGGCAGCCCAAGCCGCCCGCCGTCCAGCAGCGCCCCGTGCAGGAGCCGGGTGCCCGCCCGGCCAGGGCCCTGCCGTACCAGCCCGACGCCCAGGTGCGCCGGGTGGACGGACAGCTGCGGGTGGCCCTCAGCAACACCGGCCGGTCCTCCGCCCACTTCGCGCTGTATCCGTACGCGGCGGAGTTCCCCGCTCCGCAGCACCGCGATGTCAGGGGCACCGCGCAGTGGACGGTGCCCCTGACCGGCGAGGCGTACCGGTTCACGGTGACCGGGCCGAACGGCTTCCGGCGGGAGTTCGAGGGGCCGGCCGAGGGCACCGCCGAGGTCGCGTCCCGGATCGACGCCCATGAGCGCGATCTGCATCTCACCCTGCGCAACACCGGCAGGCGGACGCTCACGTTCACGGTGCGGCCGCTGGCGTACGTCGACGAGGACGACCTCCGGGACTGGACCCGGAAGGTCCGGGTCAAGCCGGGGCGCAGCCGTACGGTCGTGCACTCCGCGGCCGACGCCCACGGCTGGTACGACCTCGAGGTGACGGCCGAGGGGGAGGGCACCTTCCGGCGCCGGCTGATGGGGCACATCGAGAACGGCCGGGCGAGCGTCTCCGGCTGACCCGGCTGACCCGGCTGACCCGGCCGACCCGGCGGGGCGCGGGCACGACGCGCGTGGAGGCGAAGCGACGCGTGCAGACGGCGGGCCCCATGCGTGCAGGAGTGATGTCAAGCCCTGTGACCATGGCCACGAAAGGGACAAACGATCACAGTTGGCTGTCAGAGTGACGGTTCTCAGGTGATGCGACGTTTACCGGAACTTCCTGCTATCTCCGGATAAGGGTCCACGAACCCGCAGGGAGCCGTCCGTTGGCCGCCATCGCTCGCTGGTGCATCAGGCGCCGCCTCGTCGCCGTTCTCATCTGGCTGTTCGCCCTCGGCGGCGCCGCCACGGCGGCGGGCTTCGCGGGGTCCGCGTACTCCAACGACTACGAGGCGCCCGGCACCGAATCCGGCCGGGCCACCGAACTTCTGCGGCAGGGCTTCACGGACCTGGGCGGCGACACGAACACCGTCGTGTGGCACACCACCGGCTCCACGGTCCGGGCCGCCGACGTCGAGCAGACGATGACCCGGACCCTGCACGCGATCGAGGACCTGCCCGGCATCGGGGACGTCACCGGCCCGTACGGGGCCTCCGGCACCGGGCAGATCAGCGAGGACGGCCACACCGCCTACGCCGCGGTCACCTTCGACCACCAGGCCGACGACATCCCGAAGGAACAGGCGCAGGCGCTCGTCGACACCGCGAAGGCGGCCGCGGGCGACGGGCTCCAGGTCGAACTCGGCGGCACCGCCGTCGCCCTCACCGAAGCACCCGCCCTCCATCTCGGGGAGGCCGTCGGGGTGGCCGTCGCCGGGGTCGTCCTCTTCCTGGCGTTCGGCTCGCTCGCGGCCAGCATGCTGCCCCTCGCCACCGCGCTCGTCTCCGTGGGCACGGCCTACGCGGGCATCGTGCTGCTCGGCCATGTGATGACCGTCGCCGACTTCGCACCGATGCTGGGCATGCTCATCGGGCTCGGCGTCGGCATCGACTATGCGCTGTTCATCGTCACCCGGCACCGCCAGGGGCTCAAGCGCGGGATGACGGTCGCCGAGGCGGCGCGGAACGCCGTCACGACGACCGGGCGCGCGGTCGTCTTCGCCGGGGCGACGGTCTGTATCGCCCTGCTCGGCATGCTGATCCTGCGGCTCGGCTTCCTCAACGGCGTCGCGATAGCCGCCTCGCTCACCGTCGTCCTGACCGTGGCCGCCTCGGTGACCCTGCTGCCCGCGCTGCTCTCCTTCATCGGCATGCGGGCACTGAGCCGGCGCGAACGCAGGCAGCTCGCCGAGCGCGGGCCGCAGCCCGAACTCCCCACCGGCTTCGCCGCCCGCTGGTCCGCGTTCGTCGAACGGCACCCCAAACTGCTCGGAGCGGCCGCCGCCGTGATCATGCTGGTCCTCGCACTGCCCACCACCGCGCTCCACCTGGGCACCTCCGACCAGGGCAGCAACCCCGCCACCTCCACCACCCGGCAGGCGTACGACCTGCTGGCCGACGGTTTCGGGCCCGGCGTCAACGGGCCGCTGACGATCGCCGCGCGGCTCGACGGCGCCGACGACCGGCTCGCCCTGGACGGGCTGCCCGCCGTTCTGCGGGCCACCGAGGGCGTCGCGTCGGTCGGTCCCGTCGTCCACAACAACGCCGGCGACACGGCGTTCCTCACCGTCGTACCCACCTCGGCACCGCAGTCGAAGCGGACCAGCGAACTGGTCGACCGGATCCGGGCCGACGTCCTGCCGCCGGTGAGTGACGGCACCTCGCTGCGCGCCCATGTGGGCGGGGTGACGGCGAGCTATGACGACTTCGCCGAGGTCGTCATCGGCAAGCTGCCCCTCTTCGTCGGCGTGGTCGTCGCGCTCGGCTGTCTCCTGCTGCTTCTCGCCTTCCGGTCCATCGGCATCCCGCTGAAGGCCGCCGTGATGAACGTGGCCGCCGTGGCCTCGTCCTTCGGTGTCGTCGTCGCGGTCTTCCAGTGGGGGTGGGGGAGCGAGCTGCTGGGACTGGGCAGCGCGGGGCCCATCGAGCCGTTCCTGCCGGTGATCATGGTCTCGGTGCTCTTCGGCCTCTCGATGGACTACCAGGTCTTCCTGGTGGGGCGGATGTACGAGGAGTGGCTGGAGACGGGGGACAACCGGCGGGCGGTCCGGGTCGGGCTCGCCGAGACCGGCCGGGTGATCAACTCGGCCGCGGTGATCATGATCTCGGTCTTCCTCGCCTTCGTGCTCAGCGGCGACCGGGTCATCTCGATGTTCGGCATCGCACTGGCCGTCGCGGTCGCCCTGGACGCGTTCGTCCTGCGCACCCTGCTGGTACCCGCGCTGATGCACCTGCTCGGCGGGGCGAACTGGTGGCTGCCCCGGCGGCTGGACCGATGGCTGCCGCGGATCAGCATCGAGCCGCCGGACCGCCGGGCGCCGCGTGCGAAAATCCCCGGAGCGCGCGTGGACGAGGAGACCGGACCGGTCGGACGGCGCGCCCACCGAGAACAGCCGTACGAGAAGGAGCACCACCATGTTCGCCGTATCCCTGGGTGACGACGGAGCCGAACTGCGCCCGCTGGAGGTCTGGCAGGCACCGGAGTTCCTGGCCCACATGGACCGGGCACGCGCCCTGGTCGACCCGTGGATCCCGTTCGCGGCCGCCGCCACCGACCTCGCCTCGGCGCGCACCCTGCTCCAGCGGTACGCGGACAAGCAGGCGGCCGACACGGGGCGGCTCTACGGCATCTGGCGCGACGGCACGCTCCTCGGCGGTGTTCTGTTCCGGATCTTCGACGCGGAGTCCGGCAACTGCGAGGTCGGCTGCTGGCTGGAGCCGGCCGGCCAGGGGAGCGGTCTGATCACCCGCGCGATGCGGCACCTGATCGACTGGGCGGTCGACGTCCGCGGAATACACCGGGTCGAGTGGGACGCCTCCGCCGCCAACACCTCCAGCATCGCCGTGGCCAAGCGGCTCGGCATGAAGCGCGACGGCGTCCTGCGCGAGAACTACCTGTACCGCGGGACGCGGCACGACTCGGAGATCTGGTCCGTCCTGGCACCGGAATGGCGTGCTCAGCGGGGCTGAGAGGCAGAGGAGCGCCGCAACGTTAAGAAGGTTCTCATCCGGGCCCCCTAGCGTGCGGCGCATGAACACCACCCCCTCCAAGACCTCCACCGCCCCCGGCACCGTCGACGGCCGCGAGGAGAAGACGGCCACGGAGCCGGACGCCGTGCGGGACACCCCGGGCACGGACGGCGACCGTGACGCACCGGCGAAGGACGACGGGCCGCGCGAGAGCGGCGCGGCCGAGGCGGACAGCGGCGCGGCCGAAGCGGCGGAGAAGGGCGACGCGGCCGAGGCGGACAGCGACGCCTCCGGCACCGTGGCGAAGGACGACGCGGCCGACGACGCCGAGGACCTGCACGACGACGCTCCGGACGACGAGGACCTGGAGCCCGACGCCTTCGCCGAGGCGTCCCGCGGCGTCGGCGCGGGCGCGGCGGCCGTCGTCGCCGCCGCACTCGGCGTCGTCTCCCTGACCGGCGCCTGGTCCGGCCGCGTCGCCGCCGAGCGCGAGACCCTGCTGGGCCAGATCCAGATGTCCGGCGGCGGCAGCGCCGTCCAGCAGATCAACGAGATCTACGGGGACGCCTGGCACACCACCGCCTTCGTCAACGGCCTGTTCGCGCTGCTCGCGCTGCTCGTCGGCGTCGTGGTCCTCGTACGCCCGGCCTTCGGCGCCCCCTCCGACCTCCCGCAGCCCGGCTGGATCCGTGCCGTCGCGCTGGCCGGTGTCGCACTCGGCGTACTCGGCGTCATCATCTCCGCCGGGATGTACCTCGACCTGTTCGTCGCCCTGCCCGACGCGCCCACCGCGCCCACCGGAGGCTGAGCCTCCCCCCGGCCCCGGGGCATGTACGGCGGCCCGAGTGCCCCGGGCCCGTGTCCCTAAGGCGTCCCTCCCCGCGCCTAAGGCCCCCCACCCGCGCGGATACGGAACTCGCCCGATGCGGCGGCACACCCCCGTGGACGACAGTGGGAGCACAGCGGACAGAGCGGGAACAGCGCCCCCGGCCGACCGGCCGGCGAGCCCCGCCGCCGCATGCTGTCATCGGGGAGAAGCACCGTGTACGCGTACGAGCTCCACCAGGTCAACGCCGCCGAGCTGATCCGCCGGGCCGAGGCCCAGCGCACCGTCCGCCGGGCCCTGGTCGCCCGCCGGGCGGAGCGCCGCCCCGGACGCGAGGATCCCGAGGGGCGGGTGACCACGGACCAGGACCGCTTCGCGCACGCCGCCTGAAGGCTGTCCCGCCATCCCTGTTGTCCGCGCCCGGCCAAAGGTGCCCCAGGCAGACCGCCGGATCCGAGCGTATGAAACACGATCTTGTTGAAGGTGCTGGTGGGGCGCAAAACGGTGTCACGGAGCGTGTGCGTACTCGGACGCCCCATCACCAGAAGTAACGATGTCGATTCGAAACCTTGAGATGGCGCCCCTGAGGATCCTCTAGCACCTCTCGCTCATAGGATCTCCTCGTGCTCATAGGGCACTTGGCATTGGTTTCGCGACTCTCCCACGTATCTCGTGTGGCGCATCTGTCGCGCCTCAAGGATGAGCCGCATCGGAGGGGACTGCTGTGTTTGCAACTTCAACATCCGTCACGCCCGCGCGAGGAACCGCCGGTCGTCGGATAGCCGCAACGGCGGCCACGGTTGGACTATTGGTCCTGGGATCCCTTGCTGGGGCCAACAGTGCCTCGGCCGATGGGGAGGACACGCATCACCAGGGTGGTGCGGTGGCCACTCTTGACGGACTGAAGACGTTCGACTCGGCCCGTCTCGACATCGGTGACGGTAGGACAAAGAACATCTCCGCAGGACTGTTCGAGATGACTGTCGAGGGCGGCGGTCGACTGCAGACATACTGCATCGACATCCACAACCCGACTCAGAGCAAGGCCAAATACCTTGAGACCCCGTGGGGTCAGACGTCGCTCGGCGTGAACAAGGACGCCGGAAAGATCCTCTGGATCCTCCGGAACTCGTACCCGCAGGCCGCCGATCTGGGGGCGCTCGCCCAGAAGGCGGGCGCCGGGGAGCTCACCTCCAAGACGGCCGCCGCCGGCACCCAGGTCGCCATCTGGCGGATCTCGGACGGGGTGAAGGTCGAGGCCAAGAACGAACAGGCCGAGAAGCTCGCGGACTGGCTCGAGTCTCAGGCCCAGAACCTTCAGGAGCCGAAGACCTCTCTGACGCTGGAGCCGAACGCGGTATCCGGCAAGTCGGGGGACAAGCTCGGTCCTGTGAAGGTGCGCACCGACGCCGACCGGGTTACCGTCGCTGCCAATGCCGACGGCCTGGCGGCAGGGGTCAAGGTGACCGACAAGAACGGTCAGCCCGTCACGTCGGCCGTCAACGGCACCGATCTGTACTTCGACGTGCCCGCGGGCACGGCCGACGGCAGGGCCTCGCTCACGGCCAAGGCGACCACACAGGTTCCGGTCGGCCGGGCGTTCGCGAGCCCGAGCAAGAGCCAGACACAGATATTGGCCGGCTCCACCGAATCCACGATCGCCGCGGAAGCAACGGCGAACTGGGCCTCGAAGGGTGCTATCCCCTCGGTCACGGCCGAGAAGAACTGCACCGCGGGCGGCATCGACGTCAAGGCCGCCAACGAGGGCGACGCCCCCTTCACCTTCGAGCTCGGCGGTGTCAAGCACACGGTCGGCGCAGGCGAGACGAAGAGCGTGACGGTACCTGTCGGTGAGGACGAGGCGTACGACTTCACCATCGTCGGCCCCAACGGCTTCTCAGAGCGTTTCCAGGGCGTCCTGGACTGCGAGACTCAGGGCACTCCGGCCCCGGGCACGGGCGGTGGCGGGGAGACCCCGTCTTCCAGCCCGAGCCCTACTCCGATCAAGGGCACGACGGGCGGCACGACCGGGGGCAGTGGTGATCTCGCGGAGACCGGCGGCTCCAGCGCCACACCGGTGATCGCAGGCGTAGCGGCGGCCTTCGTGGCCGCGGGCGGTGCGGCGGTATTCATCCTGCGCAGGAAGAAGACCGCTGGTCAGTAGTCGGCGGGTAGGTGACTGACAGGCCCGGCACGCCCACGCGTGCCGGGCCCGTCGCATTCACGTTGTCATCGGGATCCCATAGTCTGCGGAGGGACTGCCGCAGGGTGGGGTGACACCTGACCGGGCTTGCCGAGAGGCGGCCCGGAAGGATGTCGCAGTACCCAAGCCCGGTCCGGAGGAGTTCCGCGAGGACGTCGTGCGGGTCGCGCGTATCCGCGAGCCCGGCGTCACGCTGGAACAGATCGCCGCCGACCTCGGCGTCCACCCGATCACCCTGCCGAAGTGGCTGCGTCGCGCCGACACCGACGAGGACGCCAGGCCCGCAGGCGGACGAGCCGGTGCCGCGGGCCCGTGGGCGTACCGGAAGCGGACGAGTCGGGTCCGTGTGCGATGCTCGGCGATGTGGAGACCAGGTCCGTCAGCCCCGTGTTCGTCGGCCGAGCCGAGGAACTCGCCTCGCTCACCGATGCGCTCGCCCGCGCCGCCGCGGGCGAGCCGCAGGCGTTGCTGATCGGCGGAGAGGCGGGCGTCGGCAAGACCCGCCTGGTCGAGGAATTCCTCACCGCGGCCCATCGCCGCGAGGCGGTCGTCGCCGTCGGCGGCTGTGTGGAGATCGGCGCCGACGGACTCCCCTTCGCCCCCTTCTCCACGGCCCTGCGCGCCCTGCGCCGCACCCTGCCCGAGGAGATGGCCGCGGCCTGCTCCGGACAGGAGGGCGAGCTGGCCCGGCTGCTGCCCGAGCTCGGCGAGGCCGACCGGGACGCGACCGACGAGCACAGCACCGCCCGCCTCTTCGAACTCACCGCACGGCTCCTGGAGCGCATCTCGGCGGACCGTACGGCCGTCCTCGTCCTGGAGGACCTGCACTGGGCCGACGCCTCCACCCGGCATCTGCTCGCCTACCTCTTCCGCACCCTGCGCAGCGGCCGGCTCGTCGTTGTCGGCACCTACCGCGCCGACGACATCCACCGCCGTCACCCCCTGCGCCCGCTGCTGGCGGAGCTGGACCGGCTGCGCACCGTACGCCGGGTCGAACTGGCCCGGTTCAGCCATGCCGAGGTACGCCGCCAGCTCAGCGGCATCCTCTCCGTGGCGCCCGAGGCGGCCCTGGTCGACGACATCTTCGAGCGCTCCGACGGCAACGCCTTCTTCGTGGAGGAACTGGCCCGCAGCCTGGAGTGCTGCGGAGACAGCTCCGGCCTCTCCGATTCGCTGCGCGACCTGCTCCTGGTCCGTGTCGAAGCCCTCCCCGACGACGCCCAGAAAGTCGCCAGGATCGTCGCCGAGGGCGGCTCCACCGTCGAGCACGCACTGCTGGCCGCGGTGGCCGGGCTCACCGAGGACGACCTCATCGAGGCCCTGCGCGCCGCCGTGGGCGCCAACCTGCTGCAACCCGCACCCGACTTCGACGGCTACCGCTTCCGCCACTCGCTGGTCCGCGAGGCCGTCAGCGACGACCTGCTGCCCGGCGAGCGCTCACGCCTCAACCGCCGCTACGGCGAGGCCCTGGAGGCCGACCCCGCACTCGTCCGGGCCGACGAACGCGCCACCCGCCTCGCCAGCTACTGGTACGCCGCACACGACCCGGCCAAGGCCCTGCCCGCCGTACTGAAGGCATCCGTCGAGGCCCGCCGCCGCTTCGCCCACTCCGAGCAACTGCGGCTGCTGGAGCGGGCCATGGAGCTGTGGGACGAGGTACCCGACGAGGTACGCCGCACCCTGCGCCCCATCGACTACGCCGAGGTCTACCCGGGCTGCGGCGGTGACCCCGACAGCACCCCGCTGCGCTATCTCGACCTGATGGCCGAAGCCACTGTCGCCGCACGCTTCGGCGGGGACCGCGAGCGGGCCCTGGCCATCTCGAAGAAGGCCATGCGGGTCGTGGACGCCGAGGGCGACCCGCTGCGCGCCGCCTGGTTCTGGGTGCAGCGCTCGCGGCTCATGCAGGACCTCACCCGGGGCGACGGATGGGAGGAGCTGGCCACGGCCCAGGAACTGGTCCGCGGACTGCCCCCGTCCGCCGTGCACGCCGATGTCCTCACCAGTGTGGCGGGCTGGAGCGCCCTGCACCGCCCGGGGCCGCAGACGCTCGCCGACGCCGACCGGGCGGTGGAGTACGCCAGGCTCATCGGCGACGAGTACATCGAACTGCACGCCCGGCTCACCCGGGGAATGCTCATCGCCGACGCGGGCGGCATCGACGAAGGGATCGCGGAGATGTACGCGGTCCGCGACCGCGCCGACGAACTGCAGCTCGTCCACCTGGTGGGCCGGGCCGGAATCAACCTCCCGTCGTCGCTGGAATCCATGGGCCGCTCCCTGGAGGCCGTCGCCGCCGCCGACCACGGTATCGAGGTCTGCCACAACCACGGCCTCGCCGACACGGAGGCCTGGGTCCGCTCCAACCAGTCCCAGTCCTACTTCTCGCTCGGCCACTGGGCGGAGAGCCGGGCGGCCGCCGACGCGGCGGGCCTCCTGGCCCAGTCCCGCAAGTCCCGCGGGCTCGTCGCCGCCCGCCGTACCGAACTGGCCCTGGCCCGGGGCGACCTCGCCGAGGCCGAGGAGCAACTGTCCCTCACCCGGCGCATGTTCGGGCTCCATGACCCGCAGCCCCAGCATCTGATCACCCCGGTCCGGCACGCCATGGCCATCGCCGCCCAGCAGGGACGCCTGACCGAGGCACGGGCCGCGTTCGACAGCCTGGCCGAGCGGGACTTCGCCCCCGGCACCCAGTGGCACTCCCTGCCGCTGCTCCATGTCGCCGCGTCGATCGAGGCGGACGCCCGGGGGCTGCCCGCGGCCGACCCCGGCCGCCCCGCCGTTCTCGCACGCATCCGCGGCCACCTCAAGAAGCTGCCGATGCTGGTCCCGGTCTGGGCCGCCCACGGCGCCCTGGTCGAAGCCGAACTGGCCCGCGCGGAGGGCACCGACACCCCTGCCCACTGGTCCCGTGCCGCCGAGGCGTTCGCCCCGCTCCACCGCCCGTACGAGCTGGCGCAGGTACAGCTCCGCTGGGCCGAGGCGCTCCTGATCGCCCCCGGCGACCGGACCGACGCGACGGCCCTGCTGCGCGAGGCGCACTCCACCGCGGGGCGGCTGGGCGCCCGGCCGCTGGCCGAGAACGTCGAACTGCTCGCCGGCCGCGCGCGGATCGCGCTGGAGGCTCCGGCCCGGACCGGTGAGTCCGAGATCCACCCCGCGGTCCTGGTCCCGTCGAACGCCCCGGGAGGCACCGTACGGGACGGTGCCGGGCACCCGGGTGCGGGGGAGCCGGACCCGGCGCTGGCCGCAGTGGAGTCCTTCGGCCTGACCCCGCGCGAACAGGATGTGCACCGGCTGGTCGCGGCCGGGCACACCAACCGCCGGATCGCCGAGGAGCTGTACATCTCGCCGAAGACGGCGAGCGTGCACGTCTCCAACATCCTGGCCAAGCTCGGTGTCTCCAGCCGGGGGGAAGCGGCCGCACTCGCGCACCGGCTGCGGCTCTACCCGGCGCGCTAGGTGTATTGACCCTCAGCAACGGCGGGGTCCGCCTCCGTGCGGTCCGGTTAGTCCGTGTCCGTGCGGTCCGTGTCGTCCGTCTCCGTGTCGTCCCTCTCGCGGGCTGCCATCCCGGGGGCGCGCACCGTCACCTTCCCGGAGGCCAGGTCTATCGGCCCCCGCCCCGGATCGCCGACCCCGAGGTCGACCCGGCTCAGCTCCAGCCGCTTCTGCTCCTCGGACGTGTGCCGACGACCCGGGGCGAACAGCTCCTCGAAGAAATTGAACACCGGCCGTGCTCCCTCCGACACACCCCGCGTCACGCGTCAGCCGACCTCCAGCAACAGGATCCGGTCGTCCCCCGGCTTCGGGGTCCCGCGCCCGTCCGTATTGCTGGTGACCAGCCACAGCTTGTCGCCGCCCGCGCTCACCACCGTGCGCAGACGGCCGTACTTCCCTTCCAGGAACGACTGGGGTGCCGCCAATGGTTCCTTGTCCGCCGTCCCGGACAGCGGGATCCGCCAGAGCCGCTCCCCGCGCAGGCCCGCCATCCAGACCGAGCCCGCGGCGAACGCGATTCCGCTCGGCGAGGCCTCGGAGGTCTTCCACTGGGCCACCGGGTCGACGAACCCCCGCTCGCCCCTCCTGCCCTCGGCATCGGGCCAGCCGTAGTTGCGGCCGGGCTCGATCCGGTTCAGCTCGTCCCAGGTGTCCTGGCCGAACTCGGACGCCCACAGCTGCTTCTGCCCGTCCCAGGCCAGCCCCTGCACATTGCGGTGGCCGTACGAGTACACCACCGAGTCCGCCGAGGGGTTGCCGTGCACCGGCTCCCCGTCGGGGGTCATCCGCAGGATCTTGCCCGCCAGCGACTCCTGGTCCTGGGCCAGTCCGGTGTCCCCGGTCTCGCCCGTGCCCGCGTACAGCATGCGGTCCGGACCGAAGGCGATCCGGCCGCCGTTGTGGATGGCGCCCTTCGGGATGCCCCGCAGGATCGTGTCGGGTGCGCCCAGTTGCTGACCGGCCGGGCGTTGTTCGTCGTACTGCATCCGCGCGATCCGGTTGTCGGACTCGGTGGTGAAGTAGGCGTACACCAGATGGTCCGCACCGTACGTGGCGGACACCGCGAGCCCCAGCAGCCCGCCCTCACCTGCCGGGGACACCCCCGGGACGGAGCCCAGCAGGGTCTGCTTCCCGCTCTTCCCGTCGATCCGCCGGATCGTGGCCCCGTCGCGCGAGGCGACCAGCAGATCGCCACCCGGAAGAGCCGCCAGCCCCCAGGGCGACTTGAGCCCCTCGGTGAGTGTCGAGACCACCTTCACCGACCCCTTGGCCGGGGGCAGGCCGGGCGACGGGGTGGCCGGGGCCGGGGAAGCGGAACCCGTCCTCGGAGAGGGGGAGGCGTCACCGTCCCGTCCCTTCGTGCCCGCCGTCCCGTCCGTGGACGAACAGGCGGCGGAGAACAGCAGCGAGGCCGTGGCCAGCACGGCCACCGCCCCCCTGCGCACCGCGGGGACTTGCACAGACCCGAACACCGCACCGCGCACAGCACTGATCCTTTCCGAGGGCCGCATCACCACTGTTCTTACACCGTGGGCCCGCCCGGGGTTCGCGATGCCGCCGATTCTCCGGCTGTCGGCTCAGTCCCACGACTCGCGGGCACGCGGCAGGGCGGCGATCTCGGCCAGATCCCGGTCCAAAAGCCTCAGTTCCGCGGCTCCCGCGTTCTCCACGGCCCACTGCTCCCGCTTCGCACCCGGCACGGCCACCACATGCGGCCCCTGCCGCAGCACCCACGCCAGCGCCACCTGCGCCACCGTCGCGCCGTGCCGCTCCGCGATCCGGCGCAGCCCGGCGACCACCGGCTGGTTCGCGGCCATCATCTCCGCCGTGAACCGGGGGTGCCTGGCCCGCGGATCGTCCGGCTCGAAGCCCTGCCCCGGCTTCAGCGTCCCCGTCAGATAGCCGCTGCCCAGCGGCATCGCGGCCAGCAGGCCCACGCCGCGCGCCGCGCACCAGGGCAGCAGCGTCTCCAGCGCCTCCGGCGACCAGACGGAGAGCTCCGCCTCGACCGCGCTGACCGGAAAGACCTGCTGGACCCGCTCCAGCTGCCGGATCGTTCCGTCATGCATCCCCGCCCCGGACCGGCGCGGGGCCCGCGCCCCCACCGCGCACAGGCCCAGCGCCCGTACCTTGCCCGCGGTCACCAGGTCGGCCATCGCGCCCCAGGTCTCCTCCACCGGGACCTCGGGATCCGCCCGGTGCAGCTGGTAGAGGTCGATCACCTCGGTCTGGAGCCGCCGGAGCGAGGCGTCGCAGGCCCGCCGCACATAGCCGGGCCGCCCGTTGGCCACGATGTGCTGATCCCCCACCAGCAGCCCGCACTTGGTCGAGACGAACGCCTGGGAGCGGCGCCCCTTCAGCGCGCGGCCGACCAGCAGCTCATTGGTGAACGGGCCGTACATGTCCGCGGTGTCGAGCAGCCGGACACCCGCGTCGAGCGCGGCGTGCACGGTTCGCAACGAACGGTCACCGAGCCGCTGCGACGCGCTGTACCCCCAGCTCATCGGCATGCAGCCCAGCCCCACCGCGCCGACGGCGAGCCCTGCCGCACCGATAGTCCTGCGCTCCAACTCCCCGAACCCTCCCTCGGTCCCGCCGATGCGGGACCACACCGGACCCCAAAGTAACCTCTGCCGCCGCGCGGACTCCGGGCAGCCGCCGCGGAGCCGCCCGGGAGCGCTCGCACACCTGTCGCATAGCCTCCTGACCATGACTTCTGCGACCAATACCGACGTATGGCTGCCTTTTCCGGCAGCGGAGATCGACGGGCTTCCCGAGGGCCTCGACTACCGCCTCTGGGACGGCGGTCAGGACTACCCCGCCGATCCCGCGGACTGTGCCTTCTACGTCGTCCCGTACATGAAGGGTCCCGAGGTCGCGGTCCGCCCGCTCGCCGCCATGGGGGCGGTGCGGGTCGTCCAGACGCTCACGGCGGGGATCGACCACGTGGAGCCGGCCCTCGGCCTGCTGCGCCCCGGGGTACGGCTGTGCAACGCCAGGGGGGTGCACGAGGCGTCCACGGCGGAACTCGCGCTGGCCCTGGTCCTGGCCTCCCTGCGCGGTTTCCCCGGCTTCGTCCACGGCCAGGACGGCGAGGAGTGGCGCTCCGGCTTCTATCCCGCACTCGCGGACAAGTCCGTCCTCATCGTGGGATACGGCTCCATCGGTTCGGCGATCGAGGACCGGCTCGAACCCTTCGAGTGCGCGCGGGTGGTGCGCGTCGCACGCTCGGCCAGGACGACGGAGCGCGGCCCCGTGCACGCGCTCGACGACCTGCCCGCACTGCTGCCGGAGGCCGATGTCGTCATTCTGTCCACCCCGCTGAACCCCGCCTCGCAAGGCCTGGTGGACGCCCGCTTCCTCGCCGCCATGCCGGACGGTGCCCTGCTCGTGAACGTCGCACGCGGCGGTGTCGTCCGTACGGAGGCCCTGCTGTCCGAACTGGAGTCGGGCCGGCTGCGGGCGGCTCTCGACGTGACCGACCCGGAACCGCTGCCGGCGGGCCATCGCCTCTGGCATGCTCCGAATGTCCTCATCACTCCTCATGTGGGCGGCAGTACCTCGGCGTTCGAGCCCCGGGCCAAGCGCCTGCTGGCCGCTCAGCTCACCCGGTTCGCCGCGGGGGAGCCGGTGCGCAACGTCGTACGCACCACCGGCTGAGCGGCGCTCCGCGACGCTGCGGAGCGGTCCGGATGCGCCGGGTGCCGACGAAACCGCAGGTCGTCACGGAGAGTAGAGAAGCTATGGCCCTGAGTGACGAGTCTGGTGTATCGTCCAGTCCGGGGGGGCTGCGCCGTGGAAGGACGGCGCGGGGGGAGCACCGGAACGCGAGGGGGCGACGGGCGATGTGCTGGCCATGGAAAGACGATCCGACGCGGGGCGGGCGACGGCGGTCATCGGTGCCACCGGAGCGCGGACGGAGCCCTGAAGACGGCGCAGGCCGTCCCGTAGCCCCTGGCGGGCGGACGGGTTCCCGGACGGGCCCGGCGCCGGGCCCGAAGCCGGGGGGGCCGGGCCCGGTCCGGGGAGCCCTCCGGTGAGCGCCCTCGGGGCCCTGCTCACCCGGCCGCAGGTGGCCGGCGGCCGGACGGGACTGCTGTCCCAGGTCCTGCTGGCCCTTGTCTGCGCGGGGTACGGCGTGGGTGCGGCCACCGGCTGGGGCTCGCCGGAACTGGCCCTGTTCATGGGCGACTTCGGCCTCAGCGTCGCCGCGATGATCGCCGCCGTCTCGTGCTTCCTCTACGCACGCGCGAGCGTCAGCCGGCTGCGGCCTGCCTGGCTGCTGTTCTCGGTGTCCTCCCTGATGGCCGCCGGGGGCAACGCGATCTGGGGCTGGTACGAGGTGGTGCTGGGGCTCCCGGTGCCCACCCCTTCCCTGGCCGATCTGTTCTTCCTCTGCTTCGCGCCGCCCGCCATCGTGGGGCTGCTCGTCCTCGCCAAACGCCCGGTCACCCGGGCCGGCTGGGTCTGCCTGGCGCTGGACTCCTGGCTGATCGGCGGCTCGCTGCTGACGCTCTCCTGGAGCCTCGCCCTCGCCCACACCGCCCAGATGGCCCACGTCGAGGACATCAGCGTGGCCCGCGCGGCCCTCTCGCTGGCCTACCCGCTGCTCGACATCGTGCTGGTCTCCATGGTGCTCGCGCTGCACTTCCGCCGGGCCAACGCCAACCGCTCCGCGGTGAACACGGCCATCGCCGCGCTCGCCCTGACCGTCCTGAGCGACGCGGTGTTCACCTCACCGCTGCTCCGCTCCACCTACCGGTCCGGCGAGCTTCTCGACGCGGGCTGGTTCGCCGGATCGCTGCTCCTGGCCTACGCCCCCTGGGGCGCCCGGCGCAGCGCGCGCGAGGCGGACCGGTCCGGCGGCCAGCCGCGGGCCACCACGAGCCGCCCGATCGCCGGGTCCCTGGCCGCGCTGACACCGTATCTGGCCGCCGCCGTCTGCACCCTCGGCATCCTGTACAACGTGGTCGAGGGCCGCCGGGTGGACCAGGTGGTGGTCCTCACCGGCTGTACGGTCGTCCTGGCCCTGGTCGTCCGGCAGGGCATCATGCTCCTGGACAACATCTCCCTCACCCAGGAGCTGGCCCAGAAGGAGAACCACTTCCGCTCCCTGGTGCAGGGCTCCAGCGATGTCATCATGATCGCCGCGCCCACCGGCATACTCCGCTACGTCAGCCCCGCGGCCGCCGGGGTGTACGGGCGGGACGCGGAAGACCTCGTCGGCTGCGAGCTGGCCTCCATCATCCACCCCGACGACCTCGGGCGGGTGGTCCACGAGGTGCGCCGGTTCCTCGCCGCCCCGCCCCACGAGGAGCCCACCACCCGGATCGAGTGCCGCTTCAGATCCGGGACCGGCGACTGGCTCAACGTCGAGTCCACCGTCAACCGGCACCAGGGCGGGCTTCTCCTGAACAGCCGGGACGTGACCGAACGGGTCCGCCTCCAGGCCCAGTTGCAGCACAACGCCGAGCACGACCCGCTCACCGACCTGCCCAACCGGGCCCTGTTCACCGCCCGGGTGCGCCAGGCGCTCGGCGGCCGCCGCTCCGGCGACCCGGGCACCGCCGTGCTGTTCATCGACCTCGACGGCTTCAAGGCGGTCAACGACACCATCGGCCACCAGGCGGGCGACGAGCTCCTCATCCAGGCCGCCCGCCGGCTGGCGGACTCCGTACGGGCCGCCGACACCGCGGCCCGGCTCGGCGGCGACGAGTTCGCCGCGCTCATCATCGGCGACGGCACCCGCGACCAGGGCGCCCGGGAGTACCAGGTCCACGAGATCGCCGACCGGCTGCGGCTCACGCTCTCCCAGCCGTACCGCATCGGCGCCAGCGAGGTCAGGGTGGCCGCCTCCATCGGTGTCGCCTTCGCCGAGCCGGCCATCACCCCCACCGACCTCATGCGCAACGCGGACCTCGCGATGTACCGCGCCAAGGCGGGCGGCAAGGACCGCGTCGAGCTGTACGCCCCGCAGATGCAGGCCGATGTCGTCCGCCGCTCCGAGCTGGCCGCCCGGCTGCGGACCGCCCTGCGCGACGGCGAGTTCGCCCTGCTGCACCAGCCCGTCGTCCACCTCGCCAGTGGATCCGTCGCCGCCGTCGCCGCTCAGGCGCGCTGGCGCTCCGCACAGGGCATCCTGTTCACCCCGGCCGAATTCCTGCGCGTCTCCGACGACAGCGACCGCACCGCCGAGCTGGGCCGCTGGCTGCTCGAAGAGGCCGTCGAGCAGGCCGCCGAGCGGGCCAGGGCCGGGCACCCCGTCTCGGTCTCCGTACGGCTGTCCGCCGGGCGGCTCCTGGACAAGGCCCTGCCCTTCGGCTCCATCGAGGCGCTTCTCACCCGGCACGGCCTGCCGTCCGGAGCGCTGATGATCGAGGTCGCCGACAGTGATCCGCGGGTCTCCTTCGACGACCTGGAGCAGCGGCTGGTCGCGCTGCGCCGGCTCGGCGTGCGCATCGCGCTCGACGGTTTCGGCAGCGGTTACGCCGCGATCAACGCCCTGCGCCGGCTCCCCATCGACGTACTGAAACTGGACCGCGGTCTGGTCGAAGGAGTGGTGGAGTCCGCCCGGCTCCACAAGATCACGAGCGGGTTACTCCGCATCGCCTGTGACCTCGGCATGCAGTCCGTGGCCGACGGGGTGGACGTACCGGAGCAGGTCCTCGCCCTGCGCGCCATGGGGTGCACGCACGGGCAGGGAATGGCCTTCTCCGGCCCGCTGGACGAGTACCGGCTCCGCCGTGTGCTGGTCCGCGGGCAGTTCCCGGTGCCCGGCACTCCCGCCGCCAGGCCCGTTCTGGCGGGCGGCTCGATTCCGCTGCTCACCGGATCACATGCTGAGACGCCCGTCCCACCCACTTGACACGTCATGCGTGCCGGAGAGAGGGTCAATGCCATGCGCACCCGAATTCTCGTACTTGGAAAGCGCGTCGGCTGAAGCAGGGTCACTCCACGACACCCCGCAGACCGCACCGGCGCGCTCCCCTCGCTTGCCTCACGGCACGAGGGGTTTTTTGTTGCACTGACACCCCGCAAAACGCTGCAAAACACCCGCGAAAACCCTCAGCTTCGAGAAGAGAATGCCGATGACCGAGCAGGCCACCGGGGCCCACCACCCGCAGCCGCGCGCCCGTAGCGGCGGACCGTCGTCCGTCACCGTTGAGCACGTCACGGGCGCGCAGTCCCTCATCCGTTCTCTTGAGGAAGTCGGCGCCGACACGGTATTCGGCATTCCCGGCGGCGCCATCCTCCCCGCGTACGACCCGATGATGGACTCCACCCGGGTCCGTCACGTCCTCGTCCGTCACGAGCAGGGCGCGGGCCACGCCGCCACCGGCTACGCGCAGGCCACCGGCAAGGTCGGGGTCTGCATGGCCACCTCCGGGCCGGGCGCCACCAACCTGGTCACCCCGATCGCCGACGCGCACATGGACTCGGTCCCGCTGGTCGCGATCACCGGGCAGGTCGCCTCCAAGGCCATCGGCACGGACGCCTTCCAGGAAGCCGACATCTGCGGCATCACGATGCCGGTGACCAAGCACAACTTCCTGGTCACCAAGGCCGAGGACATCCCGCACACCATCGCCGAGGCCTTCCACATCGCCTCCACCGGCCGCCCCGGACCGGTCCTCGTC
The DNA here is from genome assembly GCF_026341775.1 of Streptomyces sp. NBC_00654. Taxonomy (NCBI): domain Bacteria; kingdom Bacillati; phylum Actinomycetota; class Actinomycetes; order Kitasatosporales; family Streptomycetaceae; genus Streptomyces; species Streptomyces sp. NBC_00654. The sequence goes on from NZ_JAPEOB010000001.1 coordinate 2,098,993, forward strand.
GACATCGCCAAGGACGCCCTCCAGGCGCGTACGACGTTCAGCTGGCCGCCCACCCAGGACCTGCCGGGCTACCGTCCGGTCACCAAGCCGCACGCCAAGCAGATCCGTGAGGCCGCCAAGCTCATCACCCAGGCCAAGCGCCCGGTGCTGTACGTCGGCGGCGGTGTCATCAAGGCGGGGGCCACCGCCGAGCTGAAGGTCCTCGCGGAGCTGACCGGAGCGCCCGTCACCACCACACTGATGGCGCTCGGCTCCTTCCCCGACAGCCACCCGCTGCACGTCGGAATGCCGGGCATGCACGGTGCGGTCACCGCCGTCACCGCGCTGCAGAAGGCCGACCTGATCGTCGCCCTCGGAGCCCGCTTCGACGACCGCGTCACCGGCAGGCTGGACAGCTTCGCCCCGTACGCCAAGATCATCCACGCCGACATCGACCCGGCCGAGATCGGCAAGAACCGTGCCGCCGACGTGCCGATCGTGGGCGACGCCCGCGAGGTCCTGGCCGACCTGGTCCAGGCGGTCCAGGCCGAGCACACCGAGGGCCACACCGGCGACTACGAAGCCTGGTGGAACGACCTCAACCGCTGGCGCGACACCTACCCGCTCGGCTACGACCTGCCCGAGGACGGCAGCCTCTCCCCGCAGCAGGTCATCCAGCGCATCGGCAAGCTCGCCCCCGAGGGCACGATCTTCGCGGCGGGCGTCGGGCAGCACCAGATGTGGGCCTCCCACTTCATCGACTACGAGCAGCCCGCCACCTGGCTGAACTCCGGTGGTGCCGGGACGATGGGGTACGCGGTCCCGGCCGCGATGGGCGCCAAGGCCGGCATGCCCGACCGCACCGTCTGGGCCATCGACGGCGACGGCTGCTTCCAGATGACCAACCAGGAACTCACCACCTGCGCGCTCAACAACATCCCGATCAAGGTCGCCATCATCAACAACGGCGCGCTCGGGATGGTCCGCCAGTGGCAGACCCTGTTCTACAACCAGCGCTACTCCAACACCGTGCTGCACTCCGGCGCCGACACGGACGGCATCCCGGCGAAGGGCACCCGCGTGCCGGACTTCGTCAAGCTGTCCGAGGCCATGGGCTGCTACGCGATCCGCTGCGAGGACCCGGCCGACCTGGACAAGGCCATCGAAGAGGCCAACTCCATCAACGACCGCCCCGTCGTGATCGACTTCATCGTCCACGAGGACGCCATGGTGTGGCCGATGGTCGCCGCCGGCACCTCCAACGACGAGGTCATGGCCGCCCGCGGTGTCCGCCCCGACTTCGGCGACAACGAAGACGACTGAGAGACAGAGAGAGACCGACTCCATGTCCAGCAAGCACACGCTCTCCGTCCTGGTCGAGAACAAGCCCGGTGTCCTCGCCCGGATCACCGCCCTGTTCTCCCGGCGCGGCTTCAATATCGACTCGCTCGCGGTCGGTACCACCGAACACCCCGACATCTCCCGCATCACCATCGTCGTGAATGTCGAGGACCTGCCTCTGGAGCAGGTGACCAAACAGCTCAACAAGCTGGTCAACGTCCTGAAGATCGTCGAACTCGAGCCCTCCGCTGCGATCCAGCGCGAGCTCGTCCTGGTGAAGGTCCGCGCCGACAGCGAGACCCGGTCCCAGATCGTCGAGATCGTCCAGCTGTTCCGCGCCAAGACCGTGGACGTCTCCCCGGAGGCCGTCACGATCGAGGCGACCGGAGGGGCCGACAAGCTGGAGGCCATGCTCAAGATGCTGGAGCAGTACGGCATCAAGGAGCTGGTCCAGTCCGGCACCATCGCCATAGGGCGCGGCGCGCGCTCGATCACCGACCGGTCCCTGCGCGCACTCGACCGCACGGCGTAGCCGGCCGGCGGTTCCGGCCGCCGGTCCGCCGCTCGCATGGCGAGACCCGAGAACGAATACGACGCACCCCGCCGTACGGTGGGACGCAACACCTGCACACCAAGGAGAAGACCCAGTGGCCGAGCTGTTCTACGACGACGATGCCGACCTGTCCATCATCCAGGGCCGCAAGGTCGCGGTCATCGGTTACGGCAGCCAGGGCCACGCCCACGCGCTGTCGCTCCGTGACTCCGGCGTCGACGTCCGCGTCGGTCTGCACGAGGGCTCGAAGTCCAAGGCCAAGGCCGAGGAGCAGGGCCTGCGCGTGGTGACCCCGGCCGAGGCCGCCGCCGAGGCCGACGTCATCATGATCCTCGTCCCGGACCCGATCCAGGCCCAGGTCTACGAGGAGTCCATCAAGGACAACCTCAAGGACGGCGACGCGCTGTTCTTCGGCCACGGCCTGAACATCCGCTTCGACTTCATCAAGCCGCCGGCCAACGTCGACGTCTGCATGGTCGCCCCGAAGGGCCCCGGCCACCTGGTCCGCCGCCAGTACGAGGAGGGACGCGGTGTCCCGTGCATCGTGGCCGTCGAGCAGGACCCGACCGGCAACGGCCTGGCGCTCGCCCTCTCGTACGCCAAGGGCATCGGCGGCACCCGCGCCGGCGTCATCAAGACGACCTTCACCGAGGAGACCGAGACCGACCTGTTCGGTGAGCAGGCCGTCCTCTGCGGTGGCACCGCCGCCCTGGTCAAGGCCGGTTTCGAGACCCTGACCGAGGCCGGCTACCAGCCGGAGATCGCGTACTTCGAGTGCTTGCACGAGCTGAAGCTCATCGTGGACCTCATGTACGAGGGCGGCCTGGAGAAGATGCGCTGGTCCATCTCGGAGACCGCCGAGTGGGGCGACTACATCACCGGCCCGCGGATCATCACGGACGCCACCAAGGCCGAGATGAAGAAGGTCCTCGCCGAGATCCAGGACGGCACCTTCGCCAAGGCCTGGATGGCCGAGTACCACAACGGTCTGCCCAAGTACAACGAGTACAAGAAGGCCGACAGCGACCACCTCCTGGAGACCACCGGCCGTGAGCTGCGCAAGCTCATGAGCTGGGTGAACGACGAGGAAGCGTAGGTCCTGTGCCGCGGGGGGCGGGTCCCACCGGACCCGCCCCCCGCGGCAATACCGTCCGCCTCACCACCCCCGTGTCACTGCGGGGAGAGGCGGTGGGGAAGGGGCGGCGCCGCACGTGTGTACACCATGTCCACCCTCGTGCGGGTGATCCTTCCACCGGGGCGCAGTATGCGCTCCGCCGCATGACTACACTTCTCCCCATACACGCGTCAGGGCCCACAGTGTCGTGCGTCTACCACGCGGCTAGCCCCTCCACCGCCTGCGGCCGTCGGGACGGCCGTCCGCACTGGACTTGTGAGGACTCACGTGAGCTCGAAACCTGTCGTACTCATCGCTGAAGAGCTGTCGCCCGCAACGGTCGACGCCCTGGGTCCGGATTTCGAGATCCGGCACTGCAACGGCGCGGACCGCGCCCAGCTCCTCCCCGCGATCACCGATGTCGACGCCATCCTGGTGCGCTCCGCCACCAAGGTCGACGCCGAGGCCATCGCCGCCGCGAAGAAGCTCCGGGTCGTCGCCCGTGCCGGCGTCGGTCTGGACAACGTCGACGTCTCCTCGGCCACCAAGGCCGGTGTGATGGTCGTCAACGCCCCGACCTCCAACATCGTCACCGCGGCCGAGCTGGCCTGCGGCCTGCTCGTCGCCACCGCGCGGAACATTCCGCAGGCCAACACCGCCCTGAAGAACGGCGAGTGGAAGCGCTCCAAGTACACGGGCGTCGAGCTCAGCGAGAAGGTCCTCGGCGTCGTCGGCCTCGGCCGTATCGGTGTGCTGGTAGCCCAGCGGATGTCGGCCTTCGGCATGAAGATCGTCGCGTACGACCCCTATGTGCAGCCGGCCCGCGCCGCGCAGATGGGCGTCAAGCTCCTCAGCCTGGACGAGCTGCTGGAGGTGGCCGACTTCATCACCGTCCACCTGCCCAAGACCCCCGAGACGCTCGGCCTGATCGGTGACGAGGCGCTGCACAAGGTGAAGCCCTCGGTGCGCATCGTCAACGCCGCGCGCGGCGGCATCGTCGACGAGGAGGCGCTCGCCTCCGCGCTCAAGGAGGGCCGCGTCGCGGGTGCCGGTCTGGACGTGTACACCAAGGAGCCCTGCACCGACTCCCCGCTGTTCCAGTTCGACCAGGTCGTCTGCACCCCGCACCTCGGCGCCTCCACCGACGAGGCCCAGGAGAAGGCGGGCATCGCGGTCGCCAGGTCCGTGCGTCTCGCCCTCGCCGGTGAGCTGGTACCGGACGCGGTCAATGTCCAGGGCGGTGTGATCGCCGAGGACGTACGCCCCGGACTGCCGCTCGCCGAGAAGCTCGGCCGCATCTTCACCGCCCTCGCGGGCGAGGTGGCGGCCCGTCTCGACGTCGAGGTGTACGGCGAGATCACCCAGCACGATGTGAAGGTGCTGGAACTCTCCGCGCTCAAGGGCGTCTTCGAGGACGTCGTCGACGAGACCGTGAGCTACGTCAACGCCCCGCTCTTCGCGCAGGAGCGCGGTGTCGAGGTCCGCCTCACCACCAGCTCCGAGTCGCCCGACCACCGCAATGTGGTGACCGTCCGCGGCACGCTGTCGAGCGGCGAGGAGGTCGCGGTCTCCGGCACGCTGGCCGGCCCGAAGAACCTCCAGAAGATCGTGGCGATCGGCGAGCACGATGTGGACCTGGCGCTGGCCGACCACATGGTCGTGCTGCGCTACCAGGACCGTCCCGGTGTCGTCGGCGCGGTCGGCAAGATCCTCGGCGAGGCCGGGCTGAACATCGCGGGCATGCAGGTCTCGCGGGCCGACGTGGGCGGCGAGGCGCTCGTCGTGCTCACCGTCGACGACAACGTCCCGCAGTCCGTGCTGAACGAGATCTCCGTGGAGATCGGCGCCTCCTCGGCCCGTTCGGTGAACCTCACCGACTGACCGCCGTACCGGCCGGACACCGTACCCGGCAGGTGGACGAACGCCCGGCGCGCGTCCAGCTGCCGGGTACGGTGCGTCAGGGAGCGGGGGCGGCGTCCGCGGGGCGCGGCCCCATGCCCCCGGCCGGACCCGGAACGGCGGCCGGGCCGGGTTCCGGAGCCGTCACCCAGCCCATGTCCCGTGCGTACCAGCCGAGTTGGAAGCGGGTCGTCGCCCCGGCCCGGTCCATCAGGCGTTTGATCCGGCGCTGCACCGTACGCGCCGACGCGCCCAGACGCTGCGCGATCGCCTCGTCGGTGAGCCCGCCGAGCAGCAGTCCGAGCACCGCCGTGTCGTCCTCGCCGCGCCACTCGGCCGGCATCGGACGGGACCGGGCCCATGTCTGCTCGAAGAGCCCGACCAGGGCCGCGACGATGCCCGAGGCATGGACGATGACCGCCCGGTCGTGCAGCCGCGCCGGGTCGGCCAGCAGGGGCAGCAGCGCCATTCTGCGGTCCACCACCAGGAGTTTGGTCGGCAGTTCGTCCGCCACCCGGATCTCCATGCCGTGACTGATGCCCTCGTGCAGGGTGTCCGGCATGGCTTCCAGGGCGTCCTTCGACACCAGCAGCCTGGCCCGTACCCCACGGGCCATCGCTATGCCGTCCCCCGGATTGTCCTGGCCCGTCACTGCCACCGGGAGCCCCTTGCTGAAGCAGAGCAGTTCGCTGCGCGCCCCCTGCTGCATCTGGATGAAGCGGTGCGCGATGGTGTCGCGTCCGTGCAGGATCTCGATGGCCCCGCCCTCGCCCCGGTGCCCGCTGGACTCCCGGTACGTTCCGTCGAGTTCGGTGATCTCGCCGGCCAGTGAGCGCAGCTCGTCCTGATGGATCGCGAGCAGGGCGCCGAGGGCCAGGGCGGGAGGCGCCGGTTCCCACAGTTCGCCGGCGCTGTCGCCGAGCCCCGTCCGGGCCGAGACCAGGCCCGACGCGCGCAGCGAGACCAGCGCCCGCTCGGTCCGCTCCCGCCCGGTCCCGCAGAGCCGCGCCGCGTCGGCGGCGGTGAGAGGGCCGTGTGCGACGAGCGTGCGATACAGCTCCTCGTCCTCCGGAGACATGCCCAGCCTGCCCAGCACGGTGTCCACCCCTTCTGTACCGGTCCCGGCGCGCCGGCCGGCACCTGCTCGGCGCCGTCGCGGTGCCGAGTTCCTGCCAAGGGCGTGGACCCGCCGGGAACCCCCATTGTCGCAGCCCTGTCACCACGGCAGACATCGGGCGACATCAGTTCCCTCCGCGTCTCCGGGAGGGCATGTCATGGGCAGACGTCACATACATCTGGCGGCCGCCCCCGCCCTTGACGTACCACCCCTCCCAGGGGGCGGCCCCGGCCGGGCCCGGCCGGGGCCGTGTGGGGCAACGGGGCGGGATGGGCCCTTTGTTGGGCCCTGGGGCCCACGACGGGAAAGGGGCCTTGGCCCTAGCGTGGGCGGTTGTCATGTCGCTCACTGACAGCGGGGGTTGGGGGCACGTATGTCTGCGATCGGTGGCATACCCATGTCAGGAGCGGCCGCTCCGGCGCACGGGCCGGCGCGGCGCGAGCTGCCCCGCCCGCTCGCCACGGCACGCGTCCTGCTCGTCGTGCTGTTCGGTGCGACGGTCATCGGCGGACTCGGGCTGTTCGGCTCGGCGCTCGCCGTCGACGCGATGGGCGCGCAGGTACTCGGAGTCCTGCTGTACGCCTCCGCTCCCGGAGTCCTCGCCCTGCTGCTGGCCCGGCACGTCCGGACCGGTGGCAAGCGGGTGTGGTGGGGGCTGACGGCCCTCCAGGCGTGGCTGGTCCTCGGCGGCGTGGCCAACATCGGTGACGGATCGGCGCACGGCTTCACCCAGTTGGTCCTGCCGGTACTGATCCTGGTGTTCCTCACCCGCAAGCAGAGCCGCGCGTGGTTCCTGCTGCCGCAGGGGCAGCGGGGGGAGAAGCCCAGGTTCTCGCTCCCGCACATGATCACCTGGCGGCGTGACCGGGGGCAGTCGGCCCTGGAGTATCTGGGCCTGGTCCTGATCGTCGTCGCCCTCATCGGGGCGATGACGGCGGGCGGCCTCGGCGGCCGTATCACCGAGGGCCTCCAGTCGGCGATCTGCTCGCTCACCGGTTCCTCGTGCCCGGTGTCCGGGGGCGGATCGGTGGAGGCCGGCGGTGGTACGGAGGGCGCCACCGGAGGTACGGAGGGCGGCTCCACCGAGGGCGCGGACGGCGGCTCCACCGGAGGTACGGAGGGCTCGACCGTCACGGGCGGCACCGGCTCCACCGGGGGCACGGACGGTTCCACGGGCGGTACGGGCGGCGACACGGGCGGCTCCTCCGGCAGCACGGAGGGCGGCTCATCGGGCGGTACGGGCGGCGACACGTCCGGCACCGGTACGGGCGGCGGTGAAGCGACCGGCGGTGAATCGACCGGCGGTGAATCGACCGGCGGTTCGTCCGGCGGTACGGGCGGCCCCGACGACGACGGCCGTCCGGGCACCGGTGAGGACACCTTCCCCGAGGGCGGCGAGGAGCCCGAGGCCGACCACGACCGGCCCGCGGCCGCCGAGGGTGACGACGAGGCCGGGAACGGCGGCGGCGACCAGGCCGAGGAGAAGGAGGACTGCGGCGGCTGGGGCTTCTTCGGATGCGCCTGGGACCGGACGACCCAGGTGGTCAAGGGTGTCGCGGTCGACGGTATCTGGGGCGACGTCACCGGCATCATCGATCTCTTCAAGCCGGAGACCTGGTCCGGCATCGCCGACTACGGCAGCCAGCTCGGCGACCAGTGGATGCAGGACTCCAAGGGCGCCGGCGACAAGTGGGACGACGGCGACTACCTCGGCGCGATCTGGGACTGGACCACGGCTTCCGGCAACACCGTGGGCAAGGTCGCCGACGACGTGTTCGTCGGCGACGAGGTCCGCGAGCGCTGGAACAACGGTGAGAAGACCCGGGCCGTCACGGACGTCGTCTGGAACATCGGCTCCCTCTTCATCCCCGGCTACGACGTCGCGAAGGTCGTCGGCAAGGTCGGCACGCTCGGCAGACTGGGCAAGATCGCCGAGCAGGTGGCCGAGGCCGCCGGGGACGCGGGCGCCGCGGCGCGCCGGGCCCGCAAGGCCGCCGACCTCGGGGACCTCGACGGGGTGCGCAAGGCGGCGAAGGAGGCCGACGACGCCGCCGACGCGGCCGAGGACGCGGCCCGCAGGACCGGCTGTGTCATCGCGTCCGGGCCGCCCCTGGTGCGTTACGGCGGCTCCACCGGAGGCGGTGGCTCCACCGGGGTCGCCGGTGCCGGTACCGGCGTACTGGCCTCCGGATCCACCGGCCGCGTCATCCTCGCGGACGGCGGGTGCGACGAGGCGGCCAAGGCCAAGGCCAAGGAGGCCCGCGACCAGGAACGCGCCGCCCACCTGGACCAGAAGCGGCTGGAGGAGCCGGAGCGGGCGCGCAAGGCCGAGCTGGAGAAGAAGCAGTACCCCGAGGCCAACCGCAACGACACCTCCGACCCGCGCAACTACAACCCGCCCTCCTGGGCCGAGGACCTGAAGGACCGCACGCTCGGCGACGCGGACCTCGGCGACGGCTACTGGGCCAGCCGCGACCGCAACCCGGCGCCCAACTGGAAGAACGAGTCCTGGCTCCGCTACCAGGAGCAGGTCACCGGGACCAACCGCGGCCAGGAGTACGTCGTACCGCACCCCAAGGAGGGCAAGCCCGCCGTGGAGTACGACGGCTGGGACTCCGGACGGCAGACCTTCCTGGAGGCGAAGAACGGCTACGGCAGCTACCTCTCGAAGACGGACAGCGGCACCCTCACCCAGTCGGGCCGGGACAAGTTCGTCACCGAGGCGCGGTCCCAGGTCGAGGCGTCCGGCGGGCGCGCCGTCGAATGGCACTTCTCCGACCCGGACGTCGCCAAGGCGGCCCGCAAGGCCTTCCGTGACGAGGGACTGCCGGTCAAGGTCGTCTACAGCAAGCCGAAGCCGAACGACAGCACCAGGAAACCGGGTGCCTTCGACGAGTAGCCTGCACGGCGTGGTGCCCCGGCCCGGCCGGGGGCCACGTCCGACGGACGACGGTCGACGGAGGAAGAGCGGATGCGACGTGTAGTGCGGGGTTTCTGGGGGCCCAGGCCGGAGCCGGCCCAGGCGCTGGCGGGACGCTGGAAGCGCGTGCTGGACGAACTCACGGAGCTGCTCCCGGCGGCGGCGGGTCCGCCGGCCGGGGCGGGTCCGGCGGGCGGGTGGCGGCAGATCCATCCGTCCGGACCCGACACGGAACTCCCGGCGACGGAGGACGCCCTTCTCGCGGCCCTGCTCACGGCACGGACGGCCGACGACTGGTCCGATGTCACCGGTACCGGACTGCGGCTCGCCCGCACGGGCGGGCCCGGCTGGAGGACGGAGATCAGCGGCCTGGCGGGCGGCGCCCCCGAGTTCCTGCTCCAGTCGTTCGTGATCACGCTCCACACGCCGGACGACGCGGCGGTCCCCGAGGCCGCGCTGCTCGCCGCGCTCGCCCGGGTGTGGGAGCCGGACTTCGGCGACGTGAGCGACGACGACCTGCTCGACGCGCTGGAGGACGACGCGGACCACTCGGTGGGCGACCCCCTGGTCGGCCGGGTCGGCCAGCTCTCCCCGGGCCGCGCCGCGCTGGTGCCGGACGAACTGAAGGCGTCCCGCGAGGAACTGCCCGGCGGCGGTGTGCTCCTGCGCATCGCGGAGCCCGGCGACACCGGCGCGGTGGTCCGCGCCTACGAGCGGCTGCGCGAGGCCGGGGCACTGCGCCCGCTGCCCCGCCCGATGGACCGGGCCGCGCTGTGAGCGCCCGCTCCGGCGAGCCGTTCGACACGGCACGGGCCGTCCGTGACATCGAGGACCTGCTGGCGGGCCCCGTACCGGCCACCGGGCCCACGGCGGGGGAGGGCGACCCGGACACCGGCGAGTGGACGGCGACCGGCGGCGCGGGCTTCCGGATCGTCCCGCTCTGGGAGGGCGACCCGCTCACCGGGGTGTACGCCCCCGAGTGGAACGACGCCGAGGAGGCGTCCGAGGCCCATCTCGCCGCCCTCGTCGGGGAACTGGACGCCCGGTGGGGCGCGCACCGGGCGGTGCCGATGCATGTGCCGCTCCTCCGGAAGCAGGAGGGCGCGCCCCTGCCGCCGCTGTTCGACGCGCTGCTCGGTGAGGACCTCTACGGCGACCTGACCGTATGGGGCCCGGTGCCGGAGGGCGCGCCGGACCGCTGGATCGGGGTGAGCGTCGGGCACAGCGACGGGGACGCGCCGCTGGTGATGGCGGCCCTCGTCAGTGACCGGCCGGTCACCGAACTGCCGGACGCGGCGCACTGAGCCGCCGGGACGGATGGGCCGGGGAGGCCGGAATGACCGGAACGGCAGTGGTCGTCGGAGCGGGAATCGGCGGGCTGGCGACGGCGATCGGACTGCGCCGCGCGGGGTGGTCGGTCTCGGTCGTCGAGCGGCGGACGGAGACGGCGCGTTACGGCACCGCGCTCGGCATCCACCCCACCGCGCAGTCCGCACTCGAACGCCTGGGCGTGGACGCGGCGTTCGGCGGCCGCGCGGTCCCCTACCGGGGAGCGCGGATCCGCACCCCGGAGGGCAGAGTGCTGGCGAGCCTCCCGCTGGAGCGGATCGAGCGGAAGGCCGGCCGCCCCGAGCTGCTGATCTCGCGGCCCCATCTGATCGACGCCCTGCTGGCCGCGCTGGACGCCTTCGGGGACGTACCGCTCACGTACGGGGAGAACGTCTTCGACGTCGAGGCGCTGGTGACCGGTCATGACCTGGTGGTGGGCGCCGACGGCATCCGCAGCGTCGTGCGCGCCGCGTACTTCGGTGAGCGCAGCGGCCCGCGCGAGGTGGGGACCGTCGCCTGGATCGGGACCGCCGACTTCGAGAGCGGCATCCACGGCGAGACCTGGGGCAGCGGCCGGTTCTTCGGCATGACGCCGGTCGAGCCGGGCCGCACCAACTGGTACGCCACCGTCCCCGGGACCGTCCCCGCCGGGGATCTGCCGGGGTACTTCGAGGGCTGGCACGACCCCATCCCGCGCATCCTGACCGAGACCGACCCGGCCGGCTGGATCAGCTACGGGATCCGGCACCTGTTCCCCGCGCTGCCGGCCTTCGTCCGCGCCGGGAAGGTCGCGCTGGTCGGTGACGCCGCGCACGCCATGACGCCCAACCTGGGCCAGGGCGCGTGCACGGCGGTCCTCGACGCGGAGGCCCTGGCCCGGAACGTCGCCCGGCACGGCCGGTCCGCACTGCCCGCCGCCCTGCGCGGCTACGACGCGGAACGCCGCCGCAGCGCCCAGCGGGTCGCGTTCGGCTCCCGCGGGCTGCACCGCTTCATGACCACCGGCCGCACCGGCCTGCGCGACTCGCTGGTCCGCCTGCTGCCGGGCTGAGCGGGGGCGGCACCGGCCCCGGTCCCGCCGCCGCTCACAGCCGGGCCCCCTTCAGGGCCATGTGCAGCAGCAGCCGGTCCTCGCCGTCGTTCAGGTCGAGGCCGGTGAGCTGCTGGACCCGGGAGAGGCGGTAGTAGAGGGTCTGGCGGTGGATGCCCAGCTCCGCCGCCGTCCGGCTCGCCTGGCCCGCGCAGTCGAGGAACACCTCGGCGGTCCTGGCCAGCTCCGTGTGCGGCGGGGTCAGCAGCGTGACGACCGCCGGGTCCGGGGCGCTGTCCGGGGGCCGGGGGAGCGCGGTCAGCAGGCGGTACGGGCCGATGGCCGACCACTCGGCGACCGGGCCGAAACGATTCTCCGCCGTCGCCGCGCGGGCGGCCGACGCCGCCTCGTGCCAGGAGCCGGCCAGCTCGGCCAGACCGCGCCGCGGCCGGGCGATGCCCCCCGCGGCGGACGGGCCCGCCGCGGTGCGGAGCCGGTCGGCGGCGCTCGTGGCCGGGTCCAGATGGCCGGCGGAGCGCAGCCGCACCAGGGCCGCCAGGGAGAGGGTGCCCGCACCGGACGGGGAGGGCACCGCCGCGAGGGCCGCCGCCGAGGGGACCGTACGCACCGATGGGGTGTCGTCCGCCCACGGCGTCACACACACCACGGTGTGCAGGCCGTCCGCGTCCGGGCCGAGCGCCTCGCGCAGCGCTGCCACGGCCATGTCGCGCTGCCAGCCGCGTTCCGCCGTGAGGACCGCGCCGAACTCCCGCGACAGGTCCGTGCCCGCCCGCGCCTCGTCGGAGAGCAGGGCACCGATCCGCGCCGCCACGTCCATCGCGGCGCCCAGCTGCTCGTCGGTGGGACCGGGGTCCGTGTCGAGCAGCCAGACATAACCGAGCACGACACCCCGATGGCGTACCGGGAGGCAGATCCGGCTCCGGAACACCCCGGCCTCCGGCGCGGCCGGAATCCGCACCGGTCCGGTCGCCCGTGTGATGCCGAAGCCCTCGAACCAGGCCCGGACCGCCGGGGTGGAGCGCCGGGTCAGGATCGAGCGCGTCCGGACGGGGTCCATGGCCGTGTCGTCGTCGCTGTCGTGCGCGCCGAAGGCGACCAGGCCGAAGTCCCGGTTCTCCAGGGTGGCCGGGGCATCGAGCAGGGTGGAGATCTCGTCGACCAGTTCCTGGTAATCGCCCTTCACCCGGCCATTCTCGCACCCCTTCAGACATATGTCTGAGGTCGTGGCCACAGATGCGTGACAGCTGTCGATGGCACAGGATCGGAGAGATCCCTAGATTTCACGGTGGTTCTCCGTGTCGTACCGGTTCGGTTCCCTTCGTCCCGGTACGGCCGTTCGTACGTACTTTCCGTGGAGGTGCCCCGTGCTGGGTCCCGTGATTCTCGCCGCGTCGCGCAGCGACAGGATGCGCCGGTTCATCTCGGCCGCGCCCGGCACCAAGCAGGTCGTCGACCGCTTCATCGCCGGTGAGACCGTCGACCAGGTCGTCCCGATCATCCAGGATGCCGCGGGCAAGGGCCTTGAGGTCACGCTGGACGTCGTGGGCGAGGACATCACCACCCCCGGGCAGGCCACCGCCGCGCGTGACGCGTACCTGGAGCTGGTCGGCCGCCTCAAGGAGCTGGGCCTGGGCACCAAGGCCGAGATGTCCGTGAAGCTGTCCATGTTCGGCCAGGCGCTGGAGGGCGGCCACGAGCTGGCCCTCGCCAATGTCCGCCCGGTCGTCGAGGCCGCCGCCGCGATCGGCACCACGGTCACCCTGGACGCCGAGGACCACACCACCCTCGACTCGATGTTCGCCATCCACGAGGAGCTGCGGAAGGACTTCCCGCAGACCGGATGCGTGATCCAGTCCTACCTGTTCCGCACCGAGGACGACGCCCGCCGCCTGGCCGCCGACGGCAGCCGCGTCCGCATCGTGAAGGGCGCCTACAAGGAGCCCGCCTCCGTCGCGTACCAGGACAAGGCCGAGATCGACAAGGCGTACGTCCGCATCGTCAAGATCCTCATGGAGGGCGAGGGCTACCCGATGATCGGGTCCCACGACCCGCGGCTCATCGCCATCAGCCAGGAGCTCGGCCGCAAGGCGGGGCGCAAACTGGATGAGTACGAGTTCCAGATGCTGTACGGCATCCGCAGCGACGAGCACGTCCGGCTCGCGGCCGAGGGCCACCGGATGCGCGTTTATACGGCGTACGGCACCGACTGGTACGGATACTTCATGCGCCGTCTCGCGGAGAAGCCGGCCAATCTGCTCTTCTTCGCCCGCTCCGTCCTCACCAAGGGCTGACCCACCCCCCGGCCGAACCCCATCCCGCCGAACCAAGGAGACAAGGCACTCATGGACGCTGTGACCCAGGTCCCCGCGCCGGTCAACGAGCCGGTCCACTCCTACGCCCCGGGCTCCCCCGAGCGCGCCCGCCTCGAAGTGAAGCTCAAGGAGCTCTCCGAGAACCCCATCGACCTGCCGATGACCATCGGCGGCGAGAAGCGGATGGGTGGCGGCGAGCGCTTCGACGTCGTACAGCCGCACAACCACAAGGCCGTCATCGGCACGTTCGCCGGTGCCACGCGGCAGGACGCGCAGGACGCGATCGACGCCGCGCTGGCCGCCGCCCCGGCGTGGCGCGCGATGTCCTTCGACGACCGCGCCGCGATCATCCTGCGCGCCGCCGAGCTGCTCTCGGGCCCCTGGCGCGAGACGCTGGCCGCGTCCACGATGCTCGGCCAGTCCAAGACCGCCCAGCAGGCCGAGATCGACACCCCCTGCGAGCTCATCGACTTCTGGCGCTTCAACGTGCACTACGCGCGCCAGATCCTCGCCGAGCAGCCCCCGGCCAACTCCCCGGGCGTGTGGAACCGCATGGACCACCGCCCGCTGGAGGGCTTCGTCTACGCGATCACGCCGTTCAACTTCACGGCCATCGCGGGCAACCTGCCCACCGCCCCGGCCCTGATGGGCAACGTCGTGGTGTGGAAGCCGTCCCCGACGCAGACCCACGCCGCGGTGCTGCTGATGCAGCTGCTGGAGGAGGCCGGGCTGCCCAAGGGCGTCATCAACCTGGTGACCGGTGACGGCATCGCCGTCTCCGAGGTGGCCCTGAACCACCGGGACCTGGCCGGAATCCACTTCACCGGTTCCACCCCGACCTTCCAGCACCTGTGGAAGACGGTCGGCAACAACATCGCCAACTACCGGACGTACCCGCGTCTGGTCGGCGAGACCGGCGGCAAGGACTTCGTCGTCGCGCACCCCAGCGCCGACCGTGCCGTACTGAAGACCGCGCTGACCCGTGGCTCCTTCGAGTACCAGGGCCAGAAGTGCTCGGCCTCCTCGCGGGCGTACGTGCCGGCCTCCATCTGGAACTCCGGTTTCCAGGAGGAGTTCGCGGCCGAGGTCGACGGCATCAGGATGGGTGACGTCACCGACCTGACGAACTTCATCGGCGCCGTCATCGACGAGCGTTCGTTCGCCAAGAACAAGGCCGCGATCGACCGGGCCCAGTCCGACCCGACCTGCACGGTCGTCGCGGGCGGCACGTACGACGACTCGGTCGGCTACTTCGTCCGTCCGACGGTCATCGTCTGCACCGACCCGGCCAACGAGGTCTTCACGACCGAGTACTTCGGCCCGATCCTCGCGATCCACGTCTACGAGGACGAGAAGTACGACGCCATGCTGGAGCAGATGGAGTCGGCCTCCGACTACGCGCTGACCGGCGCGGTCATCTCCAACGACCGTGCGGCGGCGGCGTACACGATGGAGAAGCTGCGGTACGCCGCGGGCAACTTCTACATCAACGACAAGTCGACCGGCGCCGTCGTCGGCCAGCAGCCCTTCGGCGGCGGCCGTGCCTCGGGCACCAACGACAAGGCGGGCGCCCCGCAGAACCTCCAGCGCTGGACGCTCACCCGCGCCATCAAGGAGACGCTGGTCCCGCCGACCGACTACACCTACCCCCACCAGGGCTGACCCTCCCTCCCGGGGCGCCGCAGCACGGCGCCCCGGGCCCTGAGTCCCGCCTCCCGACCGGCCCCCCTGCCGGCCGGGAGGCGGTTTCCATGTCCGGGCCCGTCACCGGGGCCGCGCGGCTCAGACCTCCACGATCACCTGGTCCAGCGACTTGCGCACCAGGTCCGGCACCTCGCAGTCCTCCGCCGGATATCCCACCGGGATCACCGCGAACGCCTTCTCGTTCTCCGGGCGGTCCAGCACCTCGCGCAGGAAGCGCATCGGGCTCGGGGTGTGGATCAGGGCCGCCAGCCCCGACAGATGCAGGGCCGACAGCAGCATCCCGACCGCGATGCCGACGGACTCGTCGACGTAGTAGTGCTTGTGCCTCGTGCCGTCCTCGCCCAGCCAGTACCGCTGCTGGAACACGACGATCAGGGCCGGCGCGTCCGTCATATGGGCCTTCACGGCGTCGGTGCCCAGCGGGCGGAGCGCCGCCAGCCACTCCTCGCCCAGCCTGCCGTCGTAGCTGATCTTCTCCTCGTGCTCGGCGGCCTCCCGGATCCGGCGCCGCACCTCGGGGTCCTTCACCAGAACGAATGTCCACGGCTGCTGGTGCGCGCCGGAGGGGGCGGTCGCCGCGCAGGCGATGGCGTCCCGCAGGACCTGTCCGGGCACCGGATCGGTGGAGAACCGGCGTACGGTCCTGCGTTCGTCCATCCGCTGTCGAAGCCGCTCGGCATGGGCCAGCGACTCCTCCGCGGGCATGCGCTCGGGGTGGTAGGGGACGGGTCGGTACGGGGTCCCGTGGAGCGGGGTCCACTGCTGGGGCGCGTCTGTCGTGTTCTCGGGCATGGCGGCAGTGTGAGGCGTGAACCGGGCGGGGAACAGGGGGCCTTCGGACAACGGAGCCGTCCGTCCCGGTCAGTGTCCGCGGAACGCGCCCGGCGCACGTCCCCGGGGTAATGCGCTCTTGCGGATTAGGTAATGGGCATGTCAAATTCCTTGCTCGGTACGTCCCCACGCGTCCCCCGAGAAGGAGCTCCCCATGAGACGCACCACCCGTGCCCGCGTCGGCGTTTCCCTTCTGCTCGTCATCGGTACCCTCGGCCTCGGCGCGGCTCCCTCCGGAGCCGCCGGTGTTCCCGCCGGTGTCCCCGCCGCGGACCCCGCCCCCACCCCCGCCGCGTACGCCCTCGACGCCACCCTGGAGCAGCGGCTCGGGGACGCCACCGCCGGGAGCTACCTCGACCGCGGGACCGGCGACCTCGTCGTCACCGTCACCACCGACCGCGCCGCCGAACAGGCCAGGGCGGCCGGCGCCACCGTGCGCCGGGTGACGCGCGGCGCCGCGGAACTGCGCGCCGCCATGGACACCCTGGAGGCCGAGGCGAAGATCACCGGCACCTCCTGGGGCATCGACCCCCGGACCAACCAGGTCGCGGTGGAGGCCGACCGGTCGGTCTCCGCCCGGGACATGGCCCGCCTCGGGGCCGTCGCGGACCGGCTGGACGGTGCCGTACGCATCGCCAGGGTGCCCGGCGTCTTCCACCGGGAGGTCCTGGGCGGCGGCGCCATCTACGGCGGCGGCAGCCGCTGCTCGGCCGCCTTCAACGTCACCAAGGGCGGCGCGCGTTACTTCGTCACCGCCGGACACTGCACCAACATCTCCGCCAACTGGTCGGCCAGTTCCGGCGGGGCGGTCATCGGGGTCCGCGAGGGCACCAGCTTCCCGACCAACGACTACGGCATCGTGCGGTACACGGACGGCTCCTCGCCCGCCGGCAACGTGGACCTGTACAACGGCGGCACCCAGGACATCGCCTCGGCCGCCGACGCCGTCGTGGGCCAGTCCCTCAGCAAGAGCGGTTCCACCACCAAGGTGACCAGCGGCACCGTCACCGCCGTCAACGTCACCGTCAACTACGGGGACGGGCCCGTCTACAACATGGTCCGCACCACCGCCTGCTCCGCGGGCGGCGACAGCGGCGGCGCCCACTTCGCCGGCTCCGTCGCCCTCGGCATCCACTCCGGCAGCTCCGGCTGCACCGGCACCAGCGGCTCCGCCATCCACCAGCCGGTCAAGGAGGCCCTGGCCGCCTACGGCGTGACCGTGTACTGACGGTCCCGCACCTCCGCCGCGGGCAGAACCGGTCCGCCCCGTCCGCCCGGTCCGCCCCGCCCCGTCCGCCCGGTCCGCCCCGCCCCGTCCGCCCGGTCCGCCCCGCCCCGTCCGCCCGGTCCGCCCCGCCCCGTACGCCCGGTCCGCCCCGCGCCGTCCGCCCGGTCCGCGCCGTCCGCCCCGCGCCGCGCCGCCCGGGGCGGACGGCTCAGGCCCACCCGTGCACGATCAGCGAGAGCCCCGCCGTGAAGCCGCCGCCCAGCAGCACCAGATAGCGCCCGTAGTGCCTGCGGTGGCGCCGCATCAGCAGCCCGAACGCCGCGAAGCCCAGGCCCACCGACAGCGTCCGCGCCCCGCGCGCCGTCGTGGACGCGAGGAGCCAGTCACCGGCCGGCACTCCGGCCCGGCCCGCCTCGGCGCCGTACACCTTGAACGGGATGCCGTTCCACGGCTGCTGCCGCACCGCCGAAGCCCCGTGGAGCGCCAGGCCCTGACGGACCTCCGCCCGCATCCGCTCCGTGGTCAGCGGCGCGGGCAACTGCACTCCCGCCGAAGCCAGTTGAAGGGCCAGCAGGCCGCCCGCCACGCTGCCCGCCAGCGCCCCCAGCGACATCCTCCACGCCGCGCGCGGCACCGCCACGCACACCACCCCGAGCAGCAGCTCCGGCATCAGCGGCCAGCTCAGCGCCTCCGCCAGTGCCCAGACGAAGGCCAGCGGCACCCCCCACCGGGAGGTGACGACCGAGGCCACCCGGCGGCGCGCCGCCGAGTCCACGAGCGGCTCGGCGACGGTACGGGAGTGCAGCGCCACGACCGCGTCCCGGGCCGCGTCCGGGGAGACGGCCGCGGGCAGCGGCTCCCCGATCGTCACCCGTACCAGGGCCGAGCGCAGCCGCCCGTGCTTGGGCAGCAGCCGGTCCGTACCCGCGATGCCGACCGGCACCACCGGCACCCCCGCACGCTCCGCCAGCACCAGCGCCCCGCGGTGGAAGGAGCCCAGTTCACCGTTCTGGCCCCGGGTGCCCTCGGGGAACAGCACGACCGCCCGGCCCGCCCGCAGCCCGTCCTCCATCGCGAGCAGATCGCCCATGCCGCCCCCGCCGCGCCGCACCGGGAACCCGGCCGCGAGCCTGCGGCAGATCCGGCGCCGCCACGGAGAGGCGAACCAGTAGTCCGCGGCCGCCCCGATGGCCGGGGAGTGCCGGGCGTCCAGTGCCGCGAGAAGAGCGGCGGTGTCGGCGTGCGAGGAGTGGTTCGCGACGACGACACAGCCGCCGCGCGGCAGCCGCCCGCGCCGCTCCACCCCGCCCGTCAGGCTCAGCACCGCCCACCACAGGCCCCGGCGCAGCGTGGCGGCGAAGCGGGAGCGCGCGGGGAGCACCACCCGGCCGGGCGCGGTGTCCAGGGTCGTCATCACATCATCACCATCGCCAGGAGAAGGGCCACGAGCAGGGAGTCGATCCGGTCCAGGAGGCCGCCGAACCCGGGCAGCCAGCTCCCCGCGTCCTTCACCCCGGACTCGCGCTTGACCATCGATTCGATGAGGTCGCCGAGGACACAGCCGCCGAGCACCGCGGCCCAGAGCCTCACCGAGAACTCCCCGAGCACGAGCAGGAGCACGGCCGTGGCGAGAGCCGCGCCCAGCACCCCCGCCCAGGTCTTGTTGGGGGAGAGCGGGGAGAGCCGCCGGGCGAGCGGACCCCGCCGCCCCAGGGCCGTACCGCCGCACCAGGCACCGACATCACCGAGCGCCACCGCGAGGCCCACCACCACCGCCGTCTCGCCCAGCGTCACCAGTCCGGTCAGCGCGACCGGGATCCACAGCAGCCCGAAGGCCGTGCGGGCACCGCGGGTGAAACCGGCGCCGTCGTCGCCCGACAGCACCGGGGGCAGCGCCGCCACGAGCGGCAGCAGGGCCGCCGCCCGCACATCCAGGAGCTCCGGAGCCAGCCACGCCAGGGCGGGCGCCCCCACCGCCGCCGCGATCAGCACCGCGTGGTCGCCCTGCCGCAGCCCGGCCATCCGGACGAACTCGGTCACCGCGACGACCCCGAGCCCGGCGGCCAGCGCGAACGTACCGCCGCCGCCCAGGAAGTACGCCCCCAGGAAGACCGGCGCCACCAGCGCCCAGGTCCTCCACCGTCTGCGCAGCTCGGCCCGCATCCGGACCTTCGACGGCAGTACGGCCACGGCCACCCCGCCCGCCCCCAGCACACCCGCGACCAGCGGAACGGCACGGGCCGCCGCCTCCTCGGCGATCAGTACGGCGCTCATGCCAGCTCCCGCCGGAGTCCGGCCAGCCGGAGCACCGCGGTGAGCAGCGAACCGACGGCGATCACGATGAGCACCGGGACGGCCCAGCCGCTCGCCGCCGCGACGACGGCCAGCAGACAGCGTTCGGTCTTGCCGACCGGGCCGCCGTTGCGCCGGGGCGCCCCGGCCGCCGCGCCCGCCAGCGACACCCAGGACGGCAGGGTCGCCGCCAGCGCGGCCACCGCCACCAGCCACAGCGGGGCGAGCGTCAGGAACCCGGCGAGCACGAGCAGATCGGCCGCGCGGTCGCCCAGTTCGTTGAGGACCGCGCCGCGCCGGGTGGTCCGGCCGGTGTCACGGGCCAGCGCCCCGTCGAGGTTGGCGCACGCGAGCCGCGCCGCGAGCAGCACGGCGACCGGCAGCGCCGCGGGTCCGGCGGGCAGCCAGGCCAGCGCGGCGGCCCCGCCGGCCGCCGCGGCCACGCCCGCCGCGGTGAGGGTGTCGGGCGACACCTCACGGCGGACGAGAGAGGCGCGGACACCGGCGAGCCGGTTCGCGTACCAGGGCTTGAGAGCGTAGAGGCCGTTCATGGGGGCAACTCTCGTGCGACGCACAGTTCTTCGAAACGGCCCGGATACTCAACCGGACACTGAGTACCCGGGGGAGGACGGCGGCAGGGCCTGGGTACATCACCGCCGCGGCCGCCCCGGACCCCGCCGGTGCTCTCCGGCGACGGGGCGGCCGCCGTCTCAGATAGTAGGAAGTCCGAGTAATTGTGGAGACAGAGCGGCCCGGCTGTCCTAGCTTTGTAGGAGCCGAACGACTCGCTCGATCCAGCGACGGGTGATGGTGAGCGCGCCACGGAGCAGGCAACCCCTGCGGCGTACACTCCCCACCCCTTCCGGCGCCTCGGAATCCCGCTCACGACTGCCGGCGTCCGCCTTCCCCGGATCCCGGAACCGGCATCCACGCGATCTCAAGGAGTCGATCCACCATGGCCGAGACGACTGTCCGCCGCCGCGTCCGTCACACCCCCCGCCCGACCGAGTCGGAGCGCGAGAACGCCGCCGCCGCCCTGCAGCGCGCCCTGGACCGCAGGGACAACGGCGGCTCCACCGGCCACTGAGCCCACCGGCGTCCGGTCCCGGTGACCTGGGCGATCCCGAAGCGGTCGACGCGTTCGCCCGGCTCGGGGGATGTCCGTGCCCCGAAGGATCAGCCCGCGGAGCATGTCCGTATGGTGGACATCGGATGTCATGGGATGGGACGCATGGTTAGGCTGGCGTCATGTCTCGCAGCATCGATCTCGCAGTGATCCCCGGTGACGGAATCGGCCAGGAAGTCGTGGCCCAGGGCCTCAAGGTCCTCAACGCTGTCCTCCCGCAGGACGTGAAGCTGGAGACCAAGGAGTACGACCTCGGCGCCCGGCGCTGGCACCGCACCGGTGAGACCCTCCCGGACGCGGAGCTCGACGCGCTGAAGAACCACGACGCCATCCTGCTCGGTGCGATCGGTGACCCGTCCGTGCCCTCCGGCGTCCTGGAGCGGGGGCTGCTGCTGAAGCTGCGTTTCGCCTTCGACCACTTCATCAACCTGAGGCCGTCGAAGCTCTTCCCGAACACCGCGACGCCGCTGGCCGGCCGCCCCGACATCGACTTCGTCGTCGTCCGCGAAGGCACCGAAGGCCCCTACACGGGCAACGGCGGCTCGCTGCGCACCGGCACCCCCGCCGAGGTCGCCACCGAGGTCAGCGTCAACACGGCGTACGGCGTCGAGCGTGTCGTCCGCGACGCCTTCGAGCGGGCGAACGCCCGGCCGCGCAGGAAGCTGACGCTGGTCCACAAGAACAACGTCCTCGTCTACGCCGGGCACCTGTGGAAGAACACCTTCGACCGGATCGCGGCCGAGTACCCCGAGGTCAGCACGGACTATCTGCACGTCGACGCCGCGACGATCTTCTTCGTCACCCAGCCGGAGCGCTTCGACGTCATCGTCACCGACAACCTCTTCGGTGACATCCTCACCGACCTCGCCGCCGCCGTGACCGGCGGCATCGGCCTGGCCGCGTCCGGCAACATCAACCCGACGGGCACCTTCCCGTCGATGTTCGAGCCGGTCCACGGCTCTGCCCCCGACATCGCGGGCCAGGGCAAGGCCGACCCGACCGCCACGATCCTCTCCGTCGCCCTCCTGCTGCGCCACCTCGGCTACGAGACCCAGGCCGCGCGCATCGAGGACGCCGTCTCCGCAGACCTCGCGGAGCGCGACGGGAGCTCCACCCGTACCACCGACGAGATCGGCGACGCCCTCGCGGTACGGGTAGCGAGCTGACCCGACGACTCCACTTCGAAGCCGCCGGGTCGCAACCGCACCCGGCGGCTTCACCCGTGCGGCCTCCGGATGCCACCATCGACCACTGGACCGCATTCGCGCCATTTCGTCCACGGCCACCCGCGAGCGATAATCGAACGCGGGGCCGTGGCTTGCGGTAAAGCTCGGACGTCCTAGGACCTGACCGGAAACAGTCGGGACAGGCGGGCGTGAGCGCGGTCCATCACACACAAGACCGGTGAAGGACACGCACTCATGACGACGCCCACGATCGAGCTCAAGCCCTCCTCGAACCCGCTGTCCGACGCGGAGCGCGAGGCGATCCTGGCCAACCCCGGATTCGGCCGCTACTTCACCGACCACATGGTGACCATCCGGTGGACCGAGGGCCGCGGCTGGCACGACGCCCAGCTCGTGCCCTACGGCCCGCTGTCGATGGACCCGGCCAATATGACCCTGCACTACGCGCAGGAGATCTTCGAGGGCCTCAAGGCCTACCGCCAGTCCGACGGGTCGGTCGCCACCTTCCGGCCCGAGGCCAACGCCGAGCGCTTCCAGCGCTCCGCCGCGCGGCTCGCGATGCCGCAGCTGCCGGTCGAGACGTTCATCGAGGCCTGTGACGTCCTGGTCCAGCAGGACAAGGCATGGGTTCCGGCGCACGGCGGCGAGGAGTCCCTCTATCTGCGCCCGTTCATGATCGCGGCCGAGGTCGGCCTCGGGGTGCGGCCCGCCAACGAGTACCTCTTCCTGGTCATCGCCTCGCCCGCGGGCGCCTACTTCCCCGGTGGCGTCAAGCCCGTCTCGATCTGGCTCTCCGAGAACCGCGTCCGCGCCGTCCCCGGCGGCATGGGCGACGCCA
Organism: Streptomyces sp. NBC_00654; assembly: GCF_026341775.1. Lineage (NCBI taxonomy): Bacteria > Bacillati > Actinomycetota > Actinomycetes > Kitasatosporales > Streptomycetaceae > Streptomyces > Streptomyces sp. NBC_00654. Next base: position 2,121,814 of record NZ_JAPEOB010000001.1, read on the forward strand.
AGACCGGCGGCAACTACGCCGCCTCCCTGCTCGCCCAGGCCGAGGCGGCCGCCCAGGGCTGCGACCAGGTCGCCTACCTCGACGCCGTGGAGCACAAGTGGGTCGAGGAGCTCGGCGGGATGAACCTCTACTTCGTGTACGGGCAGGAGGACGGCTCGAAGCGGATCGTCACCCCGGAGCTGACCGGCTCCCTGCTCGCGGGTGTCACCCGGGACTCGCTCCTCAAGGTCGCCCGTGACCTCGGCTACACCTCCGAGGAGGGCCGCGTCTCCATCGGCCAGTGGCGCGACGACACCGCGAACGGCACGCTCACCGAGGTCTTCGCCTGCGGCACCGCCGCCGTCATCACGCCCGTCGGCACCGTCAAGTCCGCGGGCGGCGAGTGGACCCAGGGCGACGGCACGCCCGGCGAGGTCACGATGAAGCTGCGCGAGCGTCTGCTCGACATCCAGCGCGGAGTCGTCGAGGACACCCACGGCTGGATGCACCCGCTCGGCTAGGGCGTCGCGAGCCGGGCGGGACTTTCGACACACGCCCTGGGGCCCCTCTCGTTCGGAAACAGGCCGCGCCCGGCTCCCCGCCGGGCGCGGCCCTTTTTTGCGCCCGCGTATTGGAGTGCCGCTCTAAGCGTATGGTGTCAGGCTTCCCGTCACCCAGCACTCATGGTTAGAGTGCTGCTCTAAACAGGAGGTGCGGGGACATGCGACTGACCCCTACGGAACGCGACCGGCTGCTGCTCTTCGGCGCCGCCGAACTGGCCAGGGCCCGCCGTGCCCGGGGCCTGCGGCTCAATGTCCCCGAGGCGACGCCCCTGATCGCGGACACCGTCTCTTCGAGGCCAACCCCCGGCTCGACTTCGACCGGAGCGCGGCGTACGGCATGCGGCTGTGCGTGCCCGCCGCCGGGTCGCCGTCCGCGGCACCCGGGGCATCGGCCCTGCGGACCTGCGCCTCAACTCCCGTACCGGAGAGGTGGCCGTGGACGCGGACAGCGGCCTCGTCACCCTGGGCGGCGGCGGCCCTCTTCGGCCGGCTCTTCCCGGACCGCACGGTGACCCTCGTCGACGCCCGTACGATCTTCGCGGGCGGTGGAGGCATCCACTGCATCACCCAGCAGCAACCGAAGGTCTGACGCCATGCCCGCCGCACCCCGCCGCCGCAACACCGCCCCGCCGCGCGAGGAGGTGCTGGCCGCCGCCATGGCCACCATCGCCGAGCGGGGGCTCGACGGGCTCACCATGGCCGGCCTCGGGCGCGCGGTCCGTATGAGCAGCGGACACCTGCTCTACTACTTCCGCACCAAGGACGAGCTGCTGCTCCGGACCCTGGAGTGGAGCGAGGGCCGCCTCGGCGCGGAGCGCCGCGCGCTGCTCGCCCGGCCGGGCACGGTACGGGAGCGGCTGGACGCGTACATCGCCCTGTACCTCCCCGACGGACACCGCGACCCGCACTGGACCCTCTGGCTGGAGGTCTGGAACCGCTCGCAGAACGCGGACGACGAGGGCCGCGTCCGGCAGGCCGCCATCGAGGGCGCCTGGCACCGGGACCTGGTGGCGCTGCTGGCCGAGGGGGTCTCGCGCGGGGAGTTCCGGACCGTGGACGCGGACCGCTGCGCGACCCGGCTGCGGGCGCTCCTCGACGGATTCAGCGTCCATGTCACCGTGGGCATCCCCGGGACCGGCCGGGACCAGGCCCTGGTTCAGGTGGCGGAGTTCGTGGACGAGCTGCTGGCACCCGCCCCTTCATGAACGGCGTGTGACGTTCCGCGCCCACCGCCCGCATCCTGAGACGGGCCGGGGCACGGGAGCGGCGGTGTGCCAGACTGCTTCCGTGTCCTCGTTCGTCATGATTATTGGCAACAGGCGCGCCGGTCCGCAGTGATCGTTCCGTACCACCACGTACGGCACGGGCACCGTGCCCCAGACCCGCGCGCAGACCTCTCGCACCCGCGAGGGGTTTTTTCGTTTTCCGGCCCTCACCTCGGCCGGGGCGAGGCGCGCGGGATGATGGGGGCAAGTGGAGCCAGATCGTCCGGATCCACTCATCCGACAGGAGTCAGATCAGCATGACCACCAAGGCCAAGGCCACCGACGACAGTTTCCATGTCTTCGACACCACACTGCGCGACGGTGCACAGCGTGAAGGCATCAACCTGACGGTCGCGGACAAGCTGACCATTGCCCGGCACCTGGACGACTTCGGTGTGGGATTCATCGAGGGCGGCTGGCCGGGCGCCAACCCCCGCGACACGGAGTTCTTCTCCCGTGCCCAGCAGGAGATCGAGTTCCGGCACGCGCAGCTCGTCGCGTTCGGCGCGACCCGCAGGGCCGGTGGCAAGGCCTCCGAGGACCCGCAGGTCAAGGCGCTCCTGGAGTCGGGTGCCCCGGTGATCACGCTGGTCGCCAAGTCCCACGACCGTCATGTGGAACTGGCCCTGCGCACCACCCTGGAGGAGAACCTGGAGATGGTCCGCGACACCGTCTCCCACCTCCGGGAACAGGGCCGCCGGGTCTTCGTCGACTGCGAGCACTTCTTCGACGGCTACCGCGCCAACCCCGAGTACGCCAAGGCCGTGGTCCGGGCCGCCCACGAGTCCGGCGCCGATGTCGTCATCCTCTGCGACACCAACGGGGGCATGCTCCCCGCCCAGGTACAGGCCGTCGTCGGCACCGTCCTCGCCGACACCGGAGCCCGGCTCGGCATCCACGCCCAGGACGACACCGGCTGCGCCGTCGCCAACACCCTGGCCGCCGTGGACGCGGGCGCCACCCATGTCCAGTGCACCGCCAACGGGTACGGCGAGCGGGTCGGCAACGCCAACCTCTTCCCCGTCGTCGCCGCCCTGGAACTGAAGTACGGAAAGACCGTGCTGCCCGAGGGCTCGCTCGCCGACATGACCCGGATCTCGCACGCCATCGCCGAGGTCGTCAACCTCACGCCCTCCACCCACCAGCCCTACGTCGGGGTCTCCGCCTTCGCCCACAAGGCCGGACTCCACGCCTCCGCGATCAAGGTCGACCCCGACCTGTACCAGCACATCGCCCCGGAGCTGGTCGGCAACAGCATGCGGATGCTGGTCTCCGACATGGCTGGCCGCGCCTCCATCGAGCTGAAGGGCAAGGAGCTCGGCATCGACCTCGGGGGCGACCGCGAGCTCATCGGCCGTGTCGTCGAGCGGGTCAAGGAGCGCGAACTCAAGGGCTACACCTACGAGGCCGCCGACGCCTCCTTCGAGCTGCTGCTGCGCGGCGAGGTCGAGGGCCGGGCCCGCCGCTACTTCCGCACCGAGTCCTGGCGCGCCATCGTCGAGAACCGCCCCGACGGCACACACGCCAACGAGGCGACCGTGAAGCTCTGGGCCAAGGGCGAGCGGATCGTCGCCACCGCCGAGGGCAACGGCCCGGTCAACGCCCTGGACCGGGCGCTGCGCGTGGCCCTGGAGCGGTTCTACCCGCAGCTCGCCAAGCTGGAGCTGGTCGACTACAAGGTCCGCATCCTGGAGGGCCGCACCGGCACCGAGTCCACCACCCGGGTGCTGATCACCACGGGGGACGGGTCCGGTGACTGGGCGACCGTGGGGGTCGCGGAGAACGTCATCGCCGCGTCCTGGCAGGCGCTGGAGGACGCGTACACCTTCGGTCTGCTGCGGGCCGGGATCGAGCCGGCCGAGTAGCCGCCGTGCCGGAGCCGCCTTCGGCCGGCGGCTCCGGCGCGTGCGTTGCGGATGTACATCCGGGCCTTCGCTCTGTGCGCCCCACCCGGACCGGGACTCAGCGCCCGGGACCGGGACTCAGCGCCCGGAGGGGGCTCGGAGTGGGGCCCGACCGGGACTTCAGGGCCCGGAGCGGCGCCCGGACCGGCGCCCGGACCGGCTCAGGAACCCGGGCTGGGCTCAGGGCCCGGGACCGGGTGCCCGGCCAGGTGAGGGTCGCCGAGGCGCGGCCCGGGAGGGTGTGCGCCGCCGTTCCCGGCAGTGAAGGCGCGGGGGTCCGGGCCTGAAGGTCCCGGGTGACCTGCCGGCCACCCGTGCCGTACCGGAGGGGAGCCCGGTGGGACCCGCTGCGCCGAGTGCGGTGGCGCCCCGTACACAGACCGCTCCGCCGGACCGGATACATGGCCGGCTCCACCGGACCGGATCATGGGCTGCCGCCCCTCCCGGCAGGGTGCGTGGGGGTGATGCCGTCGACCGGTGCGTGAGTGAACTGCTGTTGCGGACTCACGTCAAGGGGGACGCGTTCAGAACTTGAACGCGTAACTCGCCCTGCCCGGTGGGGAGATGGGTACGGACCAATTTCGGTGTGAAGTATTGACGGCTGTGTTCCGGCGGGGTTAACTCCAGCCGCAACGCCGGTACCGGTTCCGGGACCGGTTGCGGAACCGGTACCGGCGACCGATGGTCACGGACTTCCGCGCCTCGTCCGCTTCACCTCGCCCGGTCCTGCTCCGCCCTGCTCAGCCTTGTCCCCGGAGGGCCCTGATGCGTGTCACCATCGCCGATGTCGCCCGTGAGGCCGGCGTCAGCAAGACGACCGTGTCCCGGGTCGTCAACCTCAAGGGCGAAGTGGACGGCTCCACGGCCTCCCGTGTTCGTGAAGTGATCGCACAGCTCGGCTATGTACCCAGTTCGGGTGCCGTCGGACTGGCCCGCGGCAGCAGCCGTACGGTCGGGATGCTGGTGCCCTCGCTGACCTGGCCATGGATGGGCGAACTGCTCCAGGGCGTCGTCGACACCGTCGAGGCCGCCGACTACGGACTGCTGCTCTTCACCTGCAACCGCGGCGCGGAGTCCGTACAGCGCTTCACCGACCAGGTGTCGGCGCGTGCCTTCGACGGACTCGTCGTCGTGGAGCCGGAGAACACGCTCGACCATCTGACCGCACTGCACCGCAAGGGCCTGCCGATCGTCCTGATCGACGACCGCGGCCACCACCCCGCATTCCCCTCCGTCGTGACCACCAATGACGAGGGAGGTGCCTCGGCGGCCCGCCATCTGCTGGCCTCGGGGCGCACCCGGCCGCTGGTCCTCACGGGTCCGCGGCACTTCGGCTGCGTACGTGACCGGCTCAGCGGTTTCCGTTCGGTCCTGCCCACCGACCTGGTCGCGGACGGGGACTTCACCGAACGGGGCGGCCGCCTCGCGGTCGAGGAACTCCTCGCGGCCGGCGTGGAGTTCGACTCGGTCTTCGCGCACAACGACATCAGTGCGGCGGGCGTCCTGCGGGCCCTGCGGGCCGCCGGACGCCGCGTGCCGGACGACATCGCGGTGGTCGGCTTCGACGACATCCCGATGGCCGAGCACACCGCCCCGCCCCTGACCACCGTGCGCCAGCCCACCCGGCGGATGGGTGAGACGGCGGCGCGGATGCTGCTGTCCCACCTCGGCGGCACGGCCGCACCGGACGAACCGGCCGTGCTGCCCACCGAACTGGTCGTGCGCCACTCGGCGCCGTAACGGGCCCGGCCCCGCCGGACACCCGCCCGCATCCCCAACCGCGCCCCACCGTGCGCCATCCGCACGTCTCGCACCGCCCCCGCACCTCGCACCGCCCCCGCACCTCCCGGCGCCACCCGCACCTTCCGGCGCCACCTGTGTCGCCCGCACCGCCCGCACCACCTGTACCCGGCGCGTCGAGCGCTGCCCGCCTCCCGGATCTCCCAGACCCGCAGTCCTTCTGGAGTCGTCATGTCCGTACGCCGTCGTCACACGCTGAGAGCGCTCTCAGTCGCCACCGCCGTGGTCGCGCTCGCCGCCGGCTGCTCGTCCGCCAACTCGGGTTCCGGCAAAGGGGGAGCCGGCGCCACCGGCGTACTGACCCTCGGCAAGCCGGACGGGCCGCAGACGAACAACAGCAACCCGTTCCTGAGCACCTCGGCGAGCGCCACCCTCGGCTACCGCCACATGATCTACGAGCCGCTGGCCATGACGAACCAGATCCGCCCCACCGACAAGGCGGCACCCTGGCTCGCCACCGACTGGACGTGGGAGTCCAACTTCACAAAGGTCACCTTCACCCTCGACGGCCGGGCGAAGTGGGCCGACGGCAAGCCGCTGACCGCCGCCGACGTCGAGTACACCTTCAGCCTGCTGAAGAAGCACCCGGCGCTCAACGGCAACGGCATCCCCTTCGACGGGATCGCCGTGGAGGGCGGGAAGGTCGTCCTGACCTTCAAGGAGTCCCAGTTCGTCAACCAGAACAAGATCATCCAGACCTATATCGTGCCCAAGCACATCTGGGAGAAGGTCGACAACCCGGAGACCTGGCCCAACCGCACCCCGGTCGGCTCGGGCCCGTACAAGCTGAAGACCTTCACCCCGCAGACCACCACGCTGACGGCGACCCCGGCGTACTGGAAGGGCGCGACGAAGGTCAAGGAGCTGCGGTACACCGCGTACAACGACAACAGCGCGGCGACCACGGCGCTGGCGAGCGGCAAGGTCGAGTGGTCGTTCGTCTTCATGCCGAACTACAAGCAGCTGTACATCGCCAAGGACCCCAAGCACCACCAGCTGTGGTTCCCCTCCGGGCTCGGCATCCACGGACTGTGGTTCAACACCGCCCGCAAGCCCTTCGACAACCCGGCGCTGCGCAAGGCGATGGCCATGGTCGTCGACCGCCGGGCGATCCACATCCAGGCCCAGGCGACGCTCTACCCGGAGATCACCAGCCCGACCGGCATCCCGCTGCCCGCCGGTGACCCCTTCCTCGCGCCGGAGTACAAGGGCGCCACCACCGAGCCCGATGTGGAGGGGGCCAGGAAGATCCTCGCCGACGCCGGGTTCACGCTCAGCGGCGGCGCACTCAAGGACCCGTCCGGCAAACCGGTGAAGCTGACCTTCACCGACCCGGCCGGCTGGAACGACTACATCACCGGACTCTCGATCATCAAGGACAACATCAAGCAGCTGGGCATCGAGGCCAAGGTCAGGACACAGACCGCCGACGCCTGGGGCGCGGATGTCGCGAACGGCAACTTCGACGCCACCCTGCACTGGACCAACAGCGGTGCCACGCCCTACGACATGTACCAGAACATGATGGACGGCTCGATCCTCCAGCCCGTCGGCAAGAGCTCCCAGCTCGGCAACTTCGGCCGCTTCAAGAGCCCGGAGGCCACCGCGGCGCTCAAGGAGTACGCCAACGCCACCGAGGACGCCACCCGCACCAGGGCGATGAACACCCTCCAGAAGATCTTCGTCGAGCAGGCGCCCGTGATCCCCACGGCGGCCGCCCCCATCGGCGCCGAGTACTCCTCGAAGAACTGGACCGGCTGGCCCACCGAGTCCGACCCCTACGCCCCGCCGCAGCACACCCAGCCCACCGCGCTGCAGATCGTGCTGAAGCTCAAGCCCACCAAGTGAGTACGGGGGAGGAACCGGCCATGACCACCGAACAGTCCGAGAGCGTGCGGGCGGGCACCGACGTGGTGCTCGAAGCACGCGGAGTCACCAAACACTTCCCCGTACGGCGCACCGGCCGCGATCTCGCCGCACGCCGCCGCCGCACCGTCCACGCCGTCGACGACGTCTCGCTGGAACTCCGGCGCGGCACCGTCACGGCCCTGGTGGGGGAGTCCGGCTCGGGCAAGTCCACCGTCGCCCGGCTGCTCGCCCAGCTCCATCCGCTCACCTCGGGCGAGATACGGCTGTCGGGCACCGCGGTCAAGGCCGGGCGCGGCCGGTCCTTCCGCCGTTACGTCAAGCAGGTCCAGCTCATCTTCCAGGACCCGTTCGCCTCGCTGAACCCGGTGCACACCGTGCGCTACCACCTCACCAGGGCGCTCAGGATCCACGGCCGGGCAGGCAGCGGGGACGCGGAACTGGAGGCCAACCTGTCCGCGCTGCTGGACCGCGTCCAGCTGACACCGCCGCACCAGTACCTGGACAAGTTCCCGCACGAGCTGTCCGGCGGGCAGCGCCAGCGCGTCGCCATCGCCCGCGCGCTCGGCGCCGACCCGCAGGTCCTCCTCGCCGACGAACCGGTCTCGATGCTCGACGTGTCGATCCGGCTCGGCGTCCTCAACCTGCTGCGCGACCTCAAGGAACGTCTGCGGCTCGCGATCCTCTACATCACCCACGACATCGCCTCCGCCCGCTACTTCGCGGACACCACGCTGGTGATGTACGCGGGCCGGATCGTCGAGGGCGGCGACAGCGAGACCGTCACCCAGCACCCCGCCCACCCCTACACCCAGCTCCTCATCGCCTCGGCGCCCGACCCGGACCGGGTGGTCGCCGAGGCGGAGCAGGAGGAGACCGGGACCGGCGAGCCGCCGTCGCTGATCGCCCCGCCGGCCGGGTGCCGCTTCCACCCGCGCTGCCCGAAGGCCATGGAGCGCTGCCGCACCGAACTGCCGCCGCGCTTCGGCCTGGCAGGGGGACAGTGGGCCGCCTGCTGGCTGTACGAGGGGACCGGCACACCGGGAACCCCCGCCGAGCGGACCTCCGCAGAGCGGACACCTGCCGAGCGGACCTCCGCCGAGCGGACCTCCGCCGAGCGGACCTCCGCCGAGCGGACCTCCGCCGAGCGGACCTCCGCCGAGCGGACCTCCGTCGAGCGGACACCTGCCGAGCGCACCCCCACACGGCACACCGATCTGCGGGGGGCCGGCGAGTGAAGTACCTGCTGCAACGGCTCACCTTCTACGCCGTCACCGCGTGGGCCGCCATCACCATCAACTTCCTCATCCCGCGCCTGATGCCCGGCGACCCGGTCCAGGCGCTGATGAGCCGCTACCAGGGCCAGCTCGACACCAACGCCATCGCCTCCCTCAAGGCCCTCTTCGGCCTCGACGAGAACCAGTCGCTCTGGCAGCAGTACACCGACTACTGGGCGCATCTGCTCGACGGCGACCTCGGGCTCTCGTTCACCTTCTTCCCGACACCGGTCAGCGAGGTGATCGCGCAGTCCCTGCCGTGGACGCTCGCCCTGGTCGGCATCACCACCGTGATCAGCTTCCTGCTCGGCACCGGCGTCGGCGTCTACAGCGGCTGGAAGCGCGGCTCCTGGCTGGACAGCCTGCTGCCCGTCACCACCTTCATCTCCTCGATCCCCTACTTCTGGCTCGGCCTCATCGCCATCGCGGTGTTCGCCGTGAAGTGGCCCGTCTTCCCGGCCGCCGGAGGGTACGACTCCTCGCTCGTCCCGGCGTTCGACTGGCCGTTCGTCTCCAGCGCGCTGTACCACGGGTTCCTGCCCGGCGTCACGATCGTGCTCAGCGCCGTCGCCGGCTGGATCCTCGGCATGCGCAACATGATGGTCACCGTCTCCTCCGAGGACTACGTCATGGTGGCGCAGGCCAAGGGGCTCTCCGAGCGGCGCGTGATGTTCGGCTACGCCGCCCGCAACGCGGTCCTGCCGAACATCTCCGGCTTCGCCCTCTCCCTGGGTTTCATCGTCGGCGGCACGCTCCTGGTCGAGATGGTCTTCACCTACCCGGGCATCGGATACCAGCTCTTCCAGGCCGTCGGCGGCAAGGACTACCCGCTGATGCAAGGCGTCTTCCTGATCATCACGCTGTCCGTCCTCGCCGCGAACCTGCTCGCCGACCTCGTCTACGCCGTGCTCGACCCCCGCACCCGGAAGGAGGCCTGACTCCAGATGTCCGTCACCGCCACCGACACCGCCGTCCTCGACGGCGCCCCCGCCCCCGCGGCGCCCAGCCGCCGGGCCCGGCTCCGGTTCCTGCGCGGCGGGAAGACCCGCACCGGGCTGATCATCCTGGCGTTCTTCGTGCTCCTCGCGATCGCCGGACCCTGGATCGCCCCGCACGACCCCGACGCGATGACCGACCAACTGCTCCGGCCGCCCTCCGCCGACCACTGGTTCGGCACCACGCAGACCGGGCAGGACGTCCTCTCCCAGATCCTCGTCGGCACCCGCGGCGTCCTGGTCGTCGGCTTCGTCGCCGGGATCTTCGCCACGGTCCTGTCCGTGCTCGTCGGGGTCAGCGCCGGATTCCTCGGCGGCGCGGCCGACGAGATCCTCTCCGCGCTCTCCAACATCTTCCTGGTGCTGCCCGGACTCCCGCTGATCATCATCATCGCGAGCTTCGTCCCGGACACCGGCGACCTGCTCATCGCCACCGCGATCGCCTTCACCTCCTGGGCCTGGGGGGCGCGCATCCTGCGGGCCCAGACCCTGTCGCTGCGCCGGCGCGACTACGTGGAGGCGGCCCGCGCCACCGGCGAGTCCACCTGGCGGATCATCCTCTTCGAGATCATGCCGAACCTCACCGCCGTCATCGCCTCCGGCTTCGTCGGCACGGTCATCTTCGCCATCCTCACCGAGATCACCCTCGCCTTCATCGGCGTCGCCGACATCTCGCACTGGAACTGGGGCACCGTCCTGTTCTGGGCCCAGTCCAACCAGGCCCTCGCCCAGGGCGCCTGGTGGTGGTTCGTCCCCGCCGGTCTGTGCATCGCCCTCCTCGGCACCGCCCTGGCCCTCATCAACTTCGGCATCGACGAGTTCGTCAACCCCCGCCTGCGCACCGCGACCGGCGCCTCCCGCAAGGTCAGGATGCGGGTCGGCTTCACCCCGGTCGCCCGGACGGCCGCCACGCCCAGCAAGGAGCAGAGCACATGACGGCCGAGCCGGTCCTCACCATCAGCGGACTCAACGTCGACTACGGCACCGGCGACCAGGCCGTGCACGCCCTGCGCGACATCGACCTCACCCTGCACCGGGGCGAAGTCCTGGGCCTGGCGGGCGAGTCGGGCTCCGGCAAGTCCACCCTGGCCTACGCCGTCACCCGGCTGCTCTCCCCGCCCGGGGTGATCACCGGCGGCGACGTCCACTACCACCGGCCGGGCGGGGACAGCGTCGACATCCTCTCCCTCGCACCGGACCGGCTCCGCGCCTTCCGCTGGCAGGAACTGTCCATCGTGTTCCAGGGCGCGATGAACTCGCTCAACCCGGTCCACACCGTGCACAGCCAGCTCACCGACGTACTCAAGGCCCACCGCCCGCAGATGCGCTCCGCCGCGCGGACCGCCCGCGCCGAGGAGCTGCTGAACCTCGTCGGGATCTCGGCGGACCGGCTCGCCGCGTATCCGCACCAGCTCTCCGGCGGGATGCGCCAGCGCGTGATGATCGCGATGGCGCTGGCACTGGAACCCGAGATCGTCATCATGGACGAGCCGACCACCGCGCTCGACGTCGTCATGCAGCGGCAGATCCTGCGCCGGCTGGTCGAACTGCGGGAACAGCTCAGCTTCTCCGTCGTGTTCATCACCCATGACATCTCGCTCCTGATCGAGTTCTCGGACCGGATCGCGATCATGTACGGGGGCCGGATCGTGGAGGAGGCGGGCGCGGCCGAGATCTACCGCGACCCCCGCCACCCCTACAGCGACGGGCTGCTCCACTCGTTCCCCGCGCTGCACGGACCCCGCCGCGAGCTGACCGGCATCCCCGGCTCGCCCCCGCACCTGTCCGCGATGCCCACGGGCTGCGCGTTCCACCCCCGCTGCGGCAAGGCGTTCGACCCCTGCTCCCGGCGGGTCCCGTCGCTGACCCCGCCCACCGGCGGGAGCGACCGCGCGGTCGCCTGCTGGCTGCACACGGAGAACCCGCGGGCGACGCCCGGCACACCGGCTCCGCGCGACGCGCACTCCCCCCACCCGGAACCGTCCAAGCCCGCCCCGGCCGCCTGACGCCCTCACCTACGGAGACCGATGAACCACCCCGTCACCACCTCCCCGAACCGGCGCCTCCCGCGGCCCGCCGCCGTCCCCGGGCTCCCGGCCGACTTCCGCTGGGGCGTGGCCACCTCCGCGTACCAGATCGAGGGCGCGGCGGCGGAGGACGGCCGCACGCCGTCCATCTGGGACACCTTCTGCGACGTCCCCGGTGCCGTCGAGGGCGGCGAGAGGGGGGACGTGGCCTGCGACCACTACCACCGGATGCCCCAGGACGTGGAGCTGATCGCCGGCCTCGGTGTCGACACCTACCGCTTCTCGCTGGCCTGGCCGCGCATTCAGCCCGGCGGCCGGGGCCCGGCCAACGCCAAGGGCCTCGACTTCTACAAACGGCTCGTCGACGAGCTCCAGGACAAGGGGATCACCCCCTGGATCACCCTGTACCACTGGGACCTCCCGCAGGAGCTGGAGGACGCGGGCGGCTGGCCGGTCCGCGACACCGCCCTGCGCTTCGCCGACTACGCGATGCTCGCGTACGAGGCGCTGGGGGACCGGGTCGCGCACTGGACGACGCTGAACGAGCCCTGGTGCTCGGCCATGCTCGGCTACGCCTACGGGCTCCACGCCCCCGGCCGCCAGCACCTCGGCGACGCCATCCACGCCGTCCACCACCTGCTCCTCGGCCACGGCCTGGCCTCCCGGCGCATCAGGGAGGCCGCGGGCGGCAACCCCCTGGAGCTGGGCATCACCCTCAACCTCGGCACCGCCACACCGGAGACCGACAGCGAGGCCGACCGCGAGGCCTGCCGCCGCGCCGACGGGCTCGGCACCCGCCTCTACCTCGACCCGGTCGTCCACGGCCACTACCCCGAGGACATCGTCCGGGACCTGGCCGCCCAGGGCATCGAACTGCCCGTCCAGGACGGCGACCTGGCCGCCATCGCCACCCCCCTCGACGTCCTCGGCGTCAACTTCTACCGGGGCGCGCTGTTCTCCGGCCTCACCGAGGACGGCTCGCCCACCGACGCCGAAGGCCTCCCCGTCACCCGCGCCGTGGAGCGCGATCTGCCGCGTACGGCGATGGACTGGGAGATCACCCCGGGCGAACTCACCGATCTGCTGCTGCGGCTGGAGCGCGACTACGCGCTGCCGACCGTCATCACGGAGAACGGCGCCGCCTTCGACGACACCGTCGCCGCCGACGGCTCCGTACCGGACACCGACCGCACCGCCTATCTCGCCGACCACATCGACGCCGTGGCCCAGGCCCGCGTCCGGGGCGCCGACGTCCGGGGCTACTTCGCCTGGTCGCTGATGGACAACTTCGAGTGGGCGTACGGCTACGACAAGCGCTTCGGCATCGTCCGCGTCGACTACGGCACACAGGCGCGGACCCTCAAGGACAGCGCCAAGTGGTACCGCGACACCATCCGCCTCACCCGCGACACCATCCACCTCAGCCGCGACTCCCGTACCGATTGACCGACTGGGAGCACCCCCACATGCCCTCTCGTACGACGTTGATCGCCACCGACTGGACGGACTTCTACACCGAGACGGACGGCACCGGCGGCACCGTCACCGCCCACACCCACCCGCAGGAGGTCACCGGACGCTACGTCCGCATGCGGGGCATCGAACGCGCCACCGCCTGGGGATACTCGCTGTTCTCCTTCCAGGTGTACGGGGGCGAGCCCGCCCCCGCCAACGTCGGAAGGTCCCAGACCTTCCCGGACGGGGGCCGCGCAGACCAGTGGCACACCTACGGCGTCGAGTGGACGCCCGAGGGCATGACGTTCACCGTGGACGACCGGGTCGTCCAGCAGACCTCCCGGCAGAAGCTGGAATCCACCCGGGGCCAGTGGGTCTTCGACCACAACCAGTACGTGATCCTGAACCTGGCCCTGGGCGGTGCGTATCCGGCCGGTCACAACAAGGTCACCCAGCCCTACTGGGGTCTCCCGCAGTCCAGCGTCGACCGCGTCGCGCAGGGAGGCATCAAGGCGGAGATCGACTGGGTACGGGTCGAACAGAAGTAGCCCGGCCCGCGCAGGGCCGAAACGGACAGCCCCGGGGCGCACTCCGGACGGGCAGCGGCGCGTGCTGCCCGTCTGCAGTAGCGTGAAGTATGAGGAAAAGGCTTTTTCCCACGCTCATGGCGGGCCTGCTGCTCATGCTGGCCGCGGTGGTCTTCGCTCTCGCCCCCGCTGCGTCCGCCGCCCCCGCCGCCACCATCAACGATGCCGCGCAGGAACTGCGGAAGGACCCGGTCTACGTCGACCCGGGCGCCCGTGACCAGCTCTCCACCGGCCAGGAGAAGGCTCTGGAGAACAAGATCACGGACGCCGACAAACCGGTGCTCGTGGCCGTCCTCCCCGCCACCTCGGCCTTCCCCGAAGAGGGCCTGCTCCAGACCCTGCGCGCCGAGACCGGCATCACCGGCGTCTACGCGATACGCCTGGGTGACGGGTTCAACGCGGGCGCGGACCCGCAGGTCATGCCCACCCGGGCGGTCCAGAACCTCTCGGCGGCCGTGAAGACACCGGCCACCGACACCGACACAGCGGCCCAGCTCAACGCCTTCGTCGACAGCGCGGTGCAACAGGCCCGGGGCAGCGCCCCCGCCGCCTGGTCCGGCGGGAGCGCGGACGACGGCGGATTCCCGGCCGGCGGCCTGATCGCCCTCGGCGCGGTCGCCGTGGCCGGCGGCGCGGGCGCGTACGCGATCTCCCGCCGCAACCGGCGCCGCAAGGAGGAAGAGGAACGGGCCGCCCTCGACAAGCTCCGCGTCGTCGTGGACGAGGACATCACCGCGTACGGCGAAGCCCTGGAGCGGCTGGACTTCCACCCGGCGGAGAAGGGCGCGGACGACGCCATGCGGGCCGACTACGAACGGGCCCTGGACTCCTACGAGAGCGCCAAGTCCAAGATGGAGCACGCCCAGCACCCCTCGGACGTCCGTCCGGTCACCCAGTCCCTGGAGGACGGCCGCTTCTCCCTCGCGGTCCTGGAGGCCCGCCGCACGGGCAAGCCCCTCCCGGCCCGCCGCCCGCCCTGCTTCTTCGACCCGCGCCACGGCCCCTCGGTCGCGGACGTGCTGTGGACCCCGTCCGGCGGATCGGCCCGCGAGGTCCCCGTCTGCGGCGCCGACAAGGTACGGCTGCGCGAGGGCGAGGACCCGATGAGCCGCACGGTCGACGTCGGCGACGGCCGCCGCCGCCCGTACTGGGAGGCCGGCCCGGCCTACGGACCGTGGGCGGGCGGCTACTTCGGCGGCGGCCTGCTGCCGGGCCTGCTGGTAGGCACGATGCTCGGCTCCATGCTCGCCACCCCGGCGTACGCGGGGGAGTACGGCGGCGGTGACTTCGGCGGAGGCACCGGCGGCGACTGGGGCGGCGGCGACTTCTCCGGCTCCGACTTCGACTCCTCCGGCTTCGGCGGCGGAGGCTTCGGGGACGGCGGCGGCTTCGGCGGGGGCGGCGGAGGCTTCGACGGCGGCGGCTTCTGACGTTGTCCGGGTCCCCGGTCCCCGGACTATGGACCCCGGACCCCCGGACCGGCCGGCGCGGCGGGGGTGCAGGCTACACCTCCATCAGGCCTGCTGCCCGGATGGTCCGGCGAATCCCGAGCGAGCAGGCTGAACACGTCCGGTTCTCCGAGGTAAGGAACTCTCAGTGTTCAGCTTGAAGTCGGCGCGCCGCCGCGCGGTACGCACCACTGCTGTCGGCGCCCTCGCCGTCGCGGCCTGCGCCACCCTGATGACCGGCAGCGCCGGGGCGATCGTCAACGGGTCCGATGCCACCGAGCGCTACCCGTTCATGGCGACGATCCCGGAGTCGGCCCCTGCCCACGGCCTGTACGACGGCACCTGCGGGGCGTCACTGATCGACCGGCAGTGGGTGCTGACGGCGGCCCACTGCGTCCAGGGCGACGGCCTTGAGCTGGACGGCATCGTCCGGATCGGCAGCTCGCACCGGAAGTCCGGGGGAACCGTCCGGGCCATCGAGCGGACCGTCGTGCACCCCGGCTATGTGAACGGCGCCGGGAAGGCCGCCAACAAGGACGACATCGCGCTGGTCCGCCTGGACCGTCCGGTCGCCGAGAAGCCCATCCGTATCGCCGAGCGGGCCGCGCGGCCCGGCACCCCGACCCGGATCCTGGGATTCGGCACCACCGTCGACACCGAGATGAAGTTCGCGGAGCGGTTGCAGGAGCTCGACACGCGCAGGGGCTCCATCGCCGAGTGCGCCCCCGGTTACGCGGACCGGACCCGGTTGTGCACGATCAGCCGCGTCCCCGAGGCCATGGCGTGCTTCGGGGACTCCGGGGGGCCGCAGCTCCAGAAGGGCCGGCACGGACGGTGGGAGCTGATGGGCGCCACATCGGGCCCCGGCGCCCCGGGCGTCGCCTGCTCGGACGGGCCCGGCCTCTACAGCAACGTGCCCGCCTACGCGGAGTGGATCCGGAAGACCGTCAAGCACCACGCCTGACCATGTACGGACGGCCAGGGCGTCGAGGAGACTGTCCCCTGTACTGCGGTGGTCAGTTCCAGGACCGGTATCGGTTCGACGTGCTCGAAGGAATCCAGTAGTGGCAACGCTTCCAGAGATAACAGCCCTGTTGGGCGAACCTCGGTTCACCTGGTCGGATCCGGCTCCGTGGATCGAGCTGGAGCGGGAACTCGGTATCGAGTTCCCCGCGGATTTCCGCGAGATCGTGGATGCCTACGGCTCGATCCAGATCAACAGGCAGCTCTATCTGAAGCACCCCGCCGGTCACCTTCTGCACAGTCTGGGCAGGTACATCAAGGGCGATCTCGAACTCTGGCGCGAGGAGGACATGGCGGAGTTCCTGCCGAGCCCGGTGGGAGCGAACCCCGGAGAGCTGATGCCGGTGGCGACGGCCACCACGGGCGAGGCAATCTTCCTCCGCCGTCCCGACACCCCCGCGTCGCCCTGGCGCGTCGTGGTCCAGGAGTTCGACAGCCCGGCCTGGACCCTCTACGAGATGACGTTCGGTGAATGGTTTCTGGACTACCTCAAGGGCTATGACGTGACGTTGTGCTCCCGCAACTTCGCGCCCGATGGCCCGTTCTACGATTTCCTGTCCTGAAACCCGTGGTCGCACGGACCGGATCGGCCGGCATCAGCGGCTCGATCCGGTCCCTCGCCGGCTGGACGCCGATCAGATGCCAGAACGTCCCCCGTCCGCTTCTCGCTCTTTGCCGAGTGGAGCCGTACAGGTCCGTTGGGCGACCTCCTGCGCACCGATACGCGCCAGGGACGTCGGATGACCCCGCCGACGCGAGCGGGCCGGCTCAACCCCCGTACTCCGTATGCCTCGTGAGCACCCACAGCAGGAACGCGAGGCCGCTGATCCCGGCGCCCAGTACGCACACGGCGCCCCACCCGGCCGCCGCGTAGAGGGACGTCGCGGCGAGGGCGCCGGTGGCGCTGCCGACCGCGTAGAAGATCATGTATCCGCCGATCAGCCGGCCGCCCGCGTCCGGGTGCAGTGCGTAGATCAGGGTCTGGTTGGTGACATGGACCGCCTGTACGGCCAGGTCGAGGATGATCACGCCGACGACCAGCGCCCAGAGCGAGCTGCGGGTGAGGGCCAGGGGCAGCCACGATGCGGCGAGCAGCGCCAGGCCGATACCCGTGGTCCGCCGGGAGAGCCCCCGGTCGTTCAGGCGGCCAGCTCCGGCTGCGGCGAGCGCGCCCACGGCCCCCACCAGACCGAATGCGCCGATGGCGGTGTGGGAGAGGGAGTACGGGGGCTCGCTGAGCGGCAGCGCGATGCTGCTCCACAGGGTGCTGAACGCGGCGAAGATCAGCAGGCCGAACGCGGCCCGGAGGCGGAGGAGCCGTTCCCGCGCGAACAGGGTGACCGTGGAACGCAGGAGCTGTCCGTAGCGCAGGGGAGTGGCCGGCGGTACGTCGCTGTGGCGTGGCAGCACCCGGTGCAGGACGAGGGCGAGTACGGCGATGAGCGCGGCCGATGCGAGGTAGACGGAGCGCCACCCCGCGAGGTCGGCCAGGAGACCGGAGACGGTACGGGCGAGCAGGATGCCGATGACCACGCCGCCGGTCACCAGTCCGACGACCCGTCCGCGCTCGGCGGGCGGGGCCAGCGACGCGGCGAAGACCACCAGTGTCTGCGTGACCACGGCGAGCAGCCCCACCGAGCCCATGCCCGCGAGCAGGACCGCCGCGCTGTGTGCGGTGCCGACCACGGCCAACGCCGCGACCAGCAGCAACAGTTGGGCCACGACGATCCGGCGGCGGTCGGCCACGTCCCCCAGCGGCACGAGGAGGAAGAGCCCCAGCCCGTATCCGATGTGCGTGAGCGTGACGACGCTGCCGACGAGAGCCGGGCTCATCCCGAGGTCGTGGCCCAGTGTCACCAGGAGCGGCTGCGCGAAATAGACGTTGGAGACGGCGGCCCCGCAGGCGACGGCGAACAGCATGACGATGCCAGGGGACAGGGCGAACGCGGGAGCGCCCCCGTCGCGCGCCATGGTCCTTGGTATCGCCGCCCTGCCGTCGCCGCTCATGGAGTGCCCTTCGCGATTGGTTTCATCTTGCTACCACTAGGGACGGTAATCATTTTGGTAGCATGTTGCAACCATCTTGGGAAAGAGAGGACGTCATGGTGAACCGGACACGTTTTGACGACAGCGACTGCCCCGTCGCGCGATCGGTCGACGCGATCGGTGACTGGTGGTCCCTGCTGATCGTGCGGGACGCCTTCGACGGAAGCCGCCGCTTCGGGGAGTTCCAGCGCAGCCTGGGCGTGGCGAAGAACATCCTGACCGCCCGCCTGCGTTCCCTGGTCGCCGGGGGTGTCCTCGAAACCGTCCCCGCCTCGGACGGCAGCGCCTATCGCGAATACGTGCTGACCCCGAAGGGTGAGTCCCTCTTCCCCGTCATCGTGGCCCTGCGGCAGTGGGGCGAGCGGAACTTCTTCGCACCCGGCGAACCGCACTCCGAGCTGGTCGACCGGCAGCGGGGCAGTCGACTGCGTGCGCTGGAAGTCCGGTCGGAGGACGGGCGGCTGCTGAGCCCGGACGACACCATCGTCCACAAGGTCGCCGCCGGAGCGGACCCGTCCGGCGCCTGACCTGCGGTGCCCCGTCAGGGGTCGTACGGTCCCGCTGTACGGCCCGACGTGCTGATGTCGCACGGTGGCGTCGTGTGACCTCGGGTGCAGGAACGAGCCGACCCGGCCTGTCGTCGGGCCGGGAGCGGGCCGGCCTGGCGGATGTCGTTCCCGGGGTTTGCTGTCTCGGCAAGTAGATTTGTCGTTCTGGGCGTTTCGTGCGCACTCTCTCCCGTAACAGGAGGTGTTTCGTATGAGCAGCGTGAACAGCGTGAACGACATGAAGCAGCGGTACGACGTGGTGGTCGTCGGAGGCGGGGCGGCCGGGCTGGGCGGGGCTCTCGCCCTGTCGCGGGCGCGGCGTTCGGTGCTGGTGATCGACGCGGGCGACCCGCGCAACGCGCCCGCCTCCCACGTGCACAACTACCTGGGCCGTGAGGGCACCCCACCCTCGGAGCTGACGGCGATCGGCCGTGCCGAGGTCGCCGGGTACGGGGGCGAGATCGTGCGGGGCGGCGTCGTGTCGGCGGAGCGGCTGCCGGGCGACGAGGGGTTCCGGGTCGTGACGGAGGACGGTTCCGCCGTTGTCGCCCGGCGGCTGCTCGTGACCACGGGGATCGTCGACGAGCTGCCCCCGGTGCCGGGTCTGGCCGAGCGGTGGGGGCGTGACGTGCTGCACTGCCCCTACTGCCACGGCTCGGAGGTCGCGGACCGCCCGGTCGGCGTGCTCTCGGCCGGCCCGCTCTCGGTGCACCAGGCGCTGACATGGCGGCAGTGGAGCGATGACGTCACCCTCTTCCGGCACACCGGGCCCGAGTTCGGCGACGAGGAGTACGAGCAGCTGGCGGCCCGGGGCATCGCCGTCGTGGACGGCGAGGTGACCGGCCTGGAGATCACGGACGACCGGCTCACCGGACTCCGTCTGGCCGGTGGCCGGGTGGCCGCGCGCGAGGTCGTGGTGGTCCAGCCCCGCTTCACGGCCCGGTCCGCCGTCCTGGAGAGTCTGGGGCTGGTCCCGGTCGCGCAGGAGGCGGCCGGGCATGTGATCGGGTCGTACATCGCGGCCGACCCGTCCGGGGCGACGGAGGTGCCCGGTGTCTGGGCGGCCGGCAATGTGACCAACCTGATGGAGCAGGTGATCGGCGCGGCCAACGCGGGACTGCGGGCGGCCGTGGCGATCAACGCCGACCTGATCGCCGACGACACCCGGCGCGCGGTCGAGGCGCGCCGGGCGGGGGTGGGAGTGGTTATCGGCTGATGCCGGTGGTGTGCGTGGTGCTGGTGGTTCCATCGGCTCCGGTGGTGCCATCGGCTCCGGTGGTGCCAGTGGTGCCGGTGGTGTCGGTGGTGTCGGTGGTGTGTGTGGTGCTGGTGGTTCCGTCGGCTCCGGTGGTGCCGGTGGTCCCGCCGGCACCGGTGGCCGTCGCGGGGCCCGTGATGCCGGTCACCGGGCCCCGGAGGAACACGGGTGACGTACCGGCCGCCAGGGTGAAGCCGCCGTTCGTCGGCTGCCTCACCGAACTCCGGCCCCAGGAGTCGACCAGTGTCACCGGGCCGGTCGCCGAGACGACCACGTCGCGGGGGCTGGTCGCCCAGACCACCCGGGTGGTCGTGCCGCCGTCGGTGAACCGGGCCGAGCGGGCCGGTGCGGCCAGGCCGTCGTCCCCCGCGTACGACGCGCCGCCGATCATCCGCGCGGTCACGGCCTGCGCGACCAGGGCGGGCTTGGGAGCGTTGGCGGTGACGGAGACCGGGTTCGCGGCGGTGGCGGTGACCGGCTGCCGGAGCATGCCGAAGTTCTGCTCCTTCTCGGCGGGGTCGCTGCCGTCGTTGACCAGGTCGTACCAGTAGATCCGGGTCACGCCGTTGGCGAGGCCGACCGCGTAGAGCCGGATCAGGTTGTCGGCCTGCTGGAGTTCACTGGTGCCGTGAGCGGTGTCGGTGGGCCAGCCCATCTCGCTGAGGATGATCGGCTTGTCCTCGCCGTGGTTCGCGTCACGGATCCGCTGCCGCAGCCCGGCGATCGTGTCGCCCGAGCCCGCCAGCCACTCCGGGCCGCCCGGATAGTGGTACGGGTGCACGCTGTAGGCGTCCATCTGTGTCAGGCCGCCACGGCCGATCAGATCCGGCGCGAAGCACGTGCGGCCGTCGGGAGGTGTGCAGTTGGCGATGCCGATGGTGGCCGGGCCGACCACCGTGGCCTGCGGGTTCACGGCCTTCACCGCCTTGTTGACGCCGGTGAGCACGTCCAGGTAGCACGCGGCGGTGCGTCCGCACGCGCTCTTGTTGAACGTGTCGCCGTTGTACTCGTTGAGTACCTCGACGTTGTTCTCGCCGTAGTGCTCCAGGACCGCCGCCGCGAACTTCCCGAAGGCGGCGATGCCCTCGGGGGTGCTGGGCGTCACCCCCTTGTCGTACAGCGGGTTGGCACCGTTGGCGATGATCAACGGCGTGATGCCCAGCGCACGGGCGCGCGTCATCCCGGCGGTGAACGCCGCAGGATAGGTGTAACTGCCCTTCGTGATCTCGAACTTGTTCCACCAGGCGTCCTCGCGGATGTGCGAGACACCCGCCTTCCGGGCCTCGTCGAGCACCTGTGTGCCCCAGCCGGTGCGCGCCAGGTGCACGGCCGCGCCGAACGGGGAGGACGGGCCGACCGCGCTGTCCGGCACCTTCTCGATGACGGCGAACGAGGTGCGGAGGTCGGTGGGCTCGGGTGCCGCGCCCGCGTGCAGGGCCAGCTCGAAGTAGCCGGGCGGGAGGTCGGCGACGGACAGCGAGGCCTTGCCGCCGGAGAGCCAGCTGGTTCCGCTGCGTACCCGGGTGCCGCGCTCGTCGGTGAACGACCAGGAGACCGAGGCGGCCGAGGAACCGAACTGCACCGCACCCTGGCCCCGTTGGAAGATCAGGCTCGGGGAGGTGACGGACAGCGTGTGTGCCGCGGCGGGGGCGGACGGCGGGAGCCCCACGATCAGCGAGAGCGCCAGCGTGAGGGTGAGCGCGAACGCGAGGGGCAGGGGCAGGGGGCGGGGGTGCCGGGGTGGGGCGGTACCGCGGGTTCTGGTCATGGGAGTCGCCCTCCAGGTGATCGCGACGGGGTGTGATGACCCGTCGGTGAGTGGGGGAAGGGGATGGCCGGGTGGCCGCCGTTCCTGCTCCGGCGGACACCCGGCCGCTGTGACGGGCAGTCGTCAGCGGGTCACGCCAGCGGACCACGCCAGCGGGTCACACCAGTGAGTCACGTCAGCGGGTCAGCTGCACCTGCTGATAGCGCACGAGCTTCCAGTTGTTGAGCCCGTCGCCCCAGGTCTGCCAGCCGTCCAGACCGAGCGAACGGTACTTGTCCCGCTGCACCCCGTCGTTCTTGTTGACCGTGAGGGTGAGCGAGAACGACGGGTCGGCGGGTGACAGCGGAGCGATCCGCTTCCACGGTACGGAGACCAGGTAGGTCGTCGTCCCGGCCACCGCGTCACGGGCCACCCGGACATCCGCGCCCTCCACGGAGCCCACCGGGTAGTCCTTCGGCAGCGATTCCACGAAGACCCCCGGGCCCTCCTGCGTGGTGTCACCGGCATAGAGCATGTACCAGTCGGCGCCCCAGCGGCCCAGGCCCTCGCCCGGCTTTCCGGGCTGCACCCCGATGCCGATGCTGTCGCCGGCGGGCAGCCAGGCCACCTTCTCCGGGGCCCGGTAGTCCTTCTCCCGGACCACGGCGGACACATACAGATTCCGCTCGTCCCAGGTCGCCCACATGTCCCCGTCGGTGACGGAGGGAGCGATTCCCTGGTACGTCCCGACCTCGGACAGGTCCACCTTCGGCACGCCCGCCAGACCGGTCAGCTTCCCGTCCACCAGCCGCGGGGTGGCCCGGCCGATCGGGCTGAAGCCGAAGGAGTCGTTGTCACCGGCCGTCTGTCCGTCCGCGAACTCGGCGGTCACCGCGACCGGTTGAACGGAATACGCGCTCGCGCCCTCGATCCCGGCACGGTAGGTGCGGCTGCCGAGCGGCGGAACGCGGTGCCGGTCGGCAGCGTTCTTGCCGCCCGCTCCTTCGGCGCCCGCTGCTTCGACGCCCGCGCCGTCGATCCTTCCGGTGCGGTCGCCGAAGGACCAGTCGATGCCGGTCACGGTGACCGGCTTGTCCGGCGAGTGGTTGGTGACGGTCACGGCCAGCCGGTCGGTGCGGCTGCCGTGCTTCACCGACATGTCCGGGGAGACGTCGACACTCACGGACCGCGCTGCCACTTCGGTGCCGGTCGCGACCGCTCCGGCCCGCTTCCCGCCGAGGGTGACGGCTGCCGCCAGCCCGCGGCTGCCGGGCGTCGCTCCGGCCGGGACCTTCAGCACGGCGCTCGCTCGCCGGCCGGGTGCCGCCGAGACGGTGACACGCTCGCCCTCGATCTCGAAGACGGCGGTGCGCCGGGCGGAAGCCGTGCCATGGCCGGCCGCCGCGCGGTTGTCGACGGTGGCGGTCACCGGCACGTCGGAGCCCGCCGCGATCTCGCGGGGGGTGGACAGCGACAGCAGCGACGACTTCTCGACCTTGCTCACCGCGGCCCGCAGGTAGACCGGTTCCCCGGTGGCCGTCAGATGGACCCAGCCGCCCACCGGCTCCAGTACCCGCTCGGCTCCGAGCATGTCCACCACGGTGACCGGCTTCGTGGCCCGTACGCGTACCGGCTTGTCGGTGCGGTCGCTGCTCCACAGCGCCGTGGTGCTCGCGCCCGCGCCGGGCGAGCCGGGCGCCGGGGCGAAGGCGTACGCGTGCAGGTCGCGGTCGCCCGTGCGCAGCCGCCCGGTGAACGCCGACCCGGTGAGTTCGCGGGCGGTGGTGGCGTAGGCGAGATAGGAGGGCTTCGGGTTGAGGCCGGTGGCCTCCGGTCCCGCGGCGCGGAGCAGGCCGAAGTTGTGCTCGCCGTTGCTCGGCCCGTTGCCGTCGTTGACCAGGTCGTACCAGTAGTAGCGGGCGATGCCCGCGGCCTTGGCCTCCAGCAGGGCGCGGGCGGTGGACTGCGCCTGGGTCTGCTCGCTGACCCCGATGCCGTTCCGGTCGGCGGAGGTCCAGCCCTGTTCGGTGATCCAGATCGGGAGTTCCTCGCCGTCGTTGTACTTGCGCATCAGCCGCTTCAGGCCCGCGATGTCCAGGTCGACACCTTCCGGGGTGCCGGGCGCCCGGTAGGGGTGGATGGAGACCGCGTCCATGTGCTTCAGCGCGCCCAGGCTGAACAGTTCCTCGAACCAGTCCAGCGGCACCTTGAACGACGAGGCGCCGACCATGGTGATCTTCGGGTCGGCGGCCTTGACAGCCGGGTAGGCGGCGGCGAGCAGCTTGGCGTAACACTTCGCGCTCTGCGAGCACACTCCGCTGGAGAAGCCGCCGTAGTACTCGTTCCAGACCTCCAGCGACTCGATACGGCCCCCGGCCTGCTCGGCGACCTTTCCGGCGTACTTTCCGAAGCCCTCGTACGCCGCTGGGGTGCTCGGGACACCGCCGTAGTCGCTGTTGCCGAAGCCCAGCAGCATCAGACCGTTCTGGCCGCGGTCGCCGAAGCCGGCGGTGACGCGCTCGGTGGCCTCGGGCCACTGGTACTGGCCCTTGGGGTTCTCGATGGAGCGCCAGTAGGTGGAGTCGACCCGCAGGGCGTCCATGCCGCCCCGCGCGGCGAGCAGGGTGGAGTCGTCCCAGGCGTCGCCGGGGGCGGAGCGGTGGTGGTGGTTGACGCCGAAGAAGGAGTCGGTGGTCAGCTTCGGGTCGGGCCCCGGGTGCTGTACGGCGAAGCCTGCCGTACGGGAGAGGGGGGCGCCGTCCGCGGAGCTGCCCCGCAGCGTCAACGTGTAGTAGCCGAGCGGGAGTTCACCGGCATCCACCGAGCCCTTGCCGGTGGCCGGGTCGACGGCGGCGGTACCGGACTCCACCGTGCGGCCCCGGTAGTCGCGGACGGTCCAGGGGACGCTGCGGTCACGGGCGGCGAGGACCCCGAAGGTCGCCCGCTGCCCCGGATCGAAGAGGTTGCCCGGGGTGGTCACCTCGACCTTGACGTCATCGGTGGCGGACGTGGCGGGAGTGGCGGAGGCGGCCGGCGCGGCGGAGGCGCGGCGATCGGCGTCCGCCGCTCCTGAACCTGTCGCCGCGGCGGAGGCGGGAGCGGGTGCGAGAAGGCCGAGGAGCAGGGGCAGCGCCAGCGCCACCGCTGTCCCCGCCCTCGCGGGACGCCGCCGTCTCTGCCGTCGCGATGGGCGCTGCCGTGATCGAAGTCGCATGGTGTGAACTCCCTGGTCGTCGCGCGGAACCGCCGCGCCGAAGCATGTGCGCAAGCGGTTGCTCATCGCGGCACAGACTGTTCCGGGCCCATGCTGGTGTCAAGAGTTAAACCGGTAAATCCCTTGAGCGAGCAAGCAGTTGCGCAGCTCGGTAGGGTGGGGCCATGTCGGAACGGAACAGGGTCACCCTGAGCGATGTCGCGGCGGTCGCCGGAGTGTCGCTCTCCACGGCGTCGCGGGCGCTGAACGGCGGCGGGCGGATCTCCCAGGCGACCCGGGCGCGCATCGCGGAGGCCGCCCTCCGGCTGGACTTCCGCCCCAACGCGCTGGCCCAGTCGTTCGCGCTGGGACGCAGCCGGACGATCGGCATCCTCGCCCACAACGCGCGAGGTGCGTTCACCGAACCGGTGCTGGTCGGCGCGGTCGCCCATCTGGGGAGCCGGGAACAGGCGTGCCTGCTCTACGACATGGGGCGCGACCCGGACGTGCTGGCCGAGAGCGTCCGCAGACTGCAGGCCCGCCGGGTGGACGGGCTGCTGGTCCTGGGTGACGGTCTGCATGCCCGACTGCGTTCCCTCACCGGCGAGTTCTCCGTCCCGGTGGTGTACGCGCACGGTCTCACCGACCGCCCGGACGACGCCTGTTACGTACCGGACAGCGAGATGGCCGGGCGGCTGGCCGGTGAGCATCTGCTGTCCCTCGGCAGGCGGCACATCGCCCACATCACCGCCGGGGAGCACGACACCGCGGCGACGGGACGGGAGCGGGGTCTGCTGGCCGTACTGGCCGAAGCGGGGCTGTCCGCCGCGGCCGACACGCTCCGGGGCGACTGGAGCCGGGCCTCGGGCGCGGCGGTCTGCCGCCGGCTGCTCGCGTCCGGAGTCCGGTTCGACGCGGTGTTCTGCGGCAATGACCAGATCGCCCTGGGCGTGGAGTCCGTCCTGCTGGAGGCCGGCAGGCGAGTCCCGGACGATGTCGCGCTGGTCGGGGTGGACAACTGGGAGACGGTGATCAGCGGCCAGGGCACCCGCCACCTGACGACCGTCGACACCGGCCTGGCGGGCCTCGGCGCGGCCGCGGGCGCACAGGTGGCGGACGGCCGTGACGACCCCGGCGTACACGCCCACCCGTGCACGCTGGTGGTCGGCGCGACGACGTCCGACGGCCCCGCCCCGCCGTCCCCCGTGTGAGCGCCGCCCGCGGAAACCCCGGACCGGACGGGAACTCCGACGGCACGGAGCCCGACAACTGGAGGAGAACGCCCCGGACCGGACAGGAGACCGTATGAAACCCATGAACCGACGCGAGGTGCTCCGTACCTCCACCGCGCTGGGCGCCACCGGCGTGCTGGCGGGCGTCGCGAGCCCAGCGGCAGCGGCGGCGGGGGAGCGGAGTGCGAGAGGGAAACCGGCCGGTCCCTTCCGGGTCCAGGTCGTCATGTACGAAGGGGTGGAGGAACTCGACTTCGCCGCACCGTACGAGGTCTTCTCCGCCGCCAAGTTCTTCACCTCGCGGCCGGTGACGGTCGACTACGTCAGGGCCTCCGGACCGGCCGGCGTCACCGCCGCCTACGGCACGCGCCTGCGCGACATCGGCCCCTGGGAGCCCGAAGAGGCCGATGTGCTGGTCGTGCCCGGCGGCGGCTACGCCCGGCGGGACAGCCCCGGAGTGTGGGCCGAGATCAACAGGGGCACCCTGCCGCGCGCGCTGGCGGCGGCGGTACGCCCCGGGCTCACGATCGGCGCGCTGTGCACGGGCGTCATGCTCTGCTCGGCCGCGGGCCTGACCCGTGGGCGCCCCTGCACCACCCATCAGCGCGCCCGTGCGGACCTGGAGCAGCAGGGCGGCGTACTGAAGAACGCCCGCGTCGTCGACGACGGCGATCTGGTGACCGCGGGCGGTATCACCTCGGGACTGGAGCTCGCGCTGTGGATCGTCCGCCGTGAGCTCGGCCCGGACGCCGCGACCGGCATCGAGAGCATGCTGGAGTACGAAGCACGGGGCACGGTCTGGTCGTCCCCGCGCTGAAGGCTGTCCCGCCGACCGTACGCACGGGCGGTGGGCCGGTGGTCCGCCGGCGCGCGCTCCGGGGCGGGGCGGTGGCCCGCCGGCCCGCGTACCGGCCCCGCACGCCGAGCGCCCGCCTCCCTCCCCGTGAGGGGAAGGGAAGGCGGGCGCGCTCGTTCCGGGGCGTGGCACCCGGGAGGATCAGGCCTGCGGTGCGGCGGCCTTGATCGCGGAGATGTCGAAGTTCAGCTTGACCTTGTCGCTGACCATCACGCCGCCGGTCTCCAGCGCCGCGTTCCAGGTCAGGCCCCAGTCGGAGCGCAGGATGTCCGCGCTGCCCTCGAAGCCGACGCGCTCGTTGCCGTAGACGTCGGTGGCGGAGCCGTTGAACTCCAGGTCGATGGCGAGGGGACGCGTGACGTCCTTGATGGTGAGGTCGCCGGTGACGCGGTACTTGTCGCCGCCGAGCTGCTCCGCCCGCGTGGAGCGGAACGTCATGAGGGGGAACTTCTGGGCATCGAAGAAGTCGCCGCTGACCAGGTGGCCGTCACGGTCCGCGATGCCGGTGTCGACGCTGGCGATCTTGACGTCGATGGAGGCCGCCGAGTTGGCCGGGTCGGCCCCGTCCAGCTTCAGGGAGCCCTCGTGCTCACCGAAGGAGCCCCGCACATTGGTGACCATGGCGTGACGCACGGTGAAGCCGATGCTGCTGTGGGCCGGGTCGATCGCGTAGTCGCCGGTCAGGGCGGCGAGCGCGGGGTCCACCGCGGGGGTCTCGGCGGCGGTCGGGGTGGCAGTGGACTTGCGGTTGAACAGAGCCATGGCTCCTCCTCGGGGGACGTTTCGAGCGGCGGGGTACCGATGTCGTCGGTGTTGTTTAACCTTCAACGAGATTCACTGTAGAGCAATCTAGTTCAATGTTCAACATTGAGGGGTTCGGGGGCTCCGGGCGCCCTTCGGTGACCGCCGGGCCGCCGTCCGGGCCCCTTGCGGTCGAGGGTCTCCCGGGTCATGCGCCGGGCCGGGTGTCGCGATGTTCACCGCATGGCAACATGCCGACCTCTGGCGGACGCGCGTAGATCTCGGGCACTATCTCCTTGCCCGGTGTGTGCGTTCCGCGCGCCCGGCCACCCCATAAATTGTCATGAGCAGGAGGAATCCCCCCATGGTGCCCCAGGCCACCCGCCCGAGACTCCGCTCCGCCCTCACCGCCCTGGCCCTTGTCCTCGGCGCGCTCTTCGCCC
Organism: Streptomyces sp. NBC_00654; assembly: GCF_026341775.1. Classification (NCBI taxonomy): domain Bacteria; kingdom Bacillati; phylum Actinomycetota; class Actinomycetes; order Kitasatosporales; family Streptomycetaceae; genus Streptomyces; species Streptomyces sp. NBC_00654. The sequence goes on from NZ_JAPEOB010000001.1 coordinate 2,150,067, forward strand.
CCGGTATCGGCGTGCTCGGCAGCGGCGCCACCCAGGCGCACGCCGACACCAAGCTCACCCACGCGCAGGCGACCTCCCGGTTCAGCTCGTCCGGGATCACCTGGTCGTCGTCGGGCGGCTGCTCCGACCGGAACGTGCCCACGTGTACGTCCTTCGACCAGCTGAACCTGGCGACCGCCCAGGGCGCCCAGACCCTGAAGGGCGCCACGGGCTGTGCGCTCAACATCACCGGCGGCACCGAGACCGGGCACGCCGGCGGCACGTACTCCCACTGGAACGGCTACAAGCTCGACTTCGCCAAGAGCACCTGCGTCACCAACTACGTCAAGGGTGTCTTCACCTACATAGGCGTGCGGGGTGACGGTGCGCCCCAGTACCAGTCCGGCTCCGGCAACATCTACGCGGACGAGGGCAACCACTGGGACGTGACGTTCTACAACTGCGGCGGCTGCTGACCGAGCCTCCCGCGAACGTACGGGTGCCCCCGTCCCGCCGGACGGGGGCACCCGCGTGTGTGGAGGCGCCGGGGCCTCACCCGTCAGTAGATGGGGTCGACCGAGGGGCCTTCCTGTGCGAGCAGGTCGCGGGCGAACTGCTCCCACTGCGCGTACCGGTCGGGATAGGCGGAACGCTGCACCGCCTGGCACACCTCACCGGGCGCCATGGACTCCCAGCCGGCGATCTGGATCAACCCGGGGTTGTTGCCGAACGGGGCCACCCCGTAGAAGGACTTGGACGAGGTGGCGACATCCGTGATCTGCTCCGGAGTGCCCCAGCCCATGCTGGGCCGCTGCTGGAAGATGCCCAGCGAGTCATGGTCCACGGGGACCGTGTAATTGACGAACTTCGACTCCTGCATCGCCGTCATCAGGGCGATGACCTGACCCTGCTCCGGTATCTGCGCGCCTTTCCCGACGCCGATGACGGTACGGGCGTTGGCGAGTTCCTCCGGCCCGAGATCGGACGGCGCGGCGAAGACCGTGCGCAATTCGCTGTCCGGGGCGGCGTCGAGCAGCCGTGCGGTGGCGGCGTCCACGGAACCGGTGGGGCGGAGTCCGTGGTTCGCCTGGAAGGCGCGCAGGCCATGGGATGTGGGGTCGGGGGTGGGCGCGGCATGGGCGGTGGCCGGAAGGGCGAGCAGAATTCCGGCAGCGGCCAGGCTCGCGAACATGCGGTGGGGGGTTCTGTTCTTTCGCATACAGCACGGTGTCGCGCCCGGTATCGCAAAGTCAAGGCCGTTGCAGGAAAGGCGAGTTGGGCCTTCGGGGGATGCCCCGTCCGGCGGCATCCCTTTCAGCGGTCGGACCAATGGCAGAGAATTCGCGCCGGTCAACACCACCTGTTGCGCGCGGACTTCGCGCCCTACGATCCGAAAGGTGCGGCGGAGCGGCCGAATGGCCGGCCGTGTCGCACAGCCCGCAGCGAGCCCTCCCCACAGGAGCTGTCCATGCAGCAATCCCCCCAACCGCAGGGCCCTCATGCGCAGGGTCCCGATCCGCAGGACCTGGATCCGCGGGGCTCCCGCTCCCTGAGCCGCCGTTCCCTCCTGAGGGCCGGTACGGGCGCCGCCCTCGCCGCGGCGGGCATCGCCGCGGGCACCGCGCAGGCGACCGCCACCGAGCGCGGCGCGAGGCTGATCACCGGCGCCAGGATCCGCAACCTCACCGGCCCCGCGGAGACCGGCCGCTTCGCCGCCCCCTGGACCGACCTGGGCATCCCCGCCCGCTGCCCCGACGGCACCATGCTCCTCGTCGGTGGCGACACCTTCGACGGCGGTGGCGTCGGCGGCCCCGACTGGCGGGCCCCGGTGGGTCTGCGCGCCCGCAACCCCTCCCTCGGCTCGCTCGTCATCGACGACAGCGTCGGAGGCGCCCACGCCGAGAGCCTGGTTCCCGAAGGACACGACGGCGGCACCACCGCCATTCCCTCCGACGTGTTCACCATCGGCGACACGATGTACATGCACCTGATGCGCGGGGTGATCTACCAGACGCACCACTCCGACTTCTGGCGCTCCCGGGACAGCGGGGAGACCTGGGAATACCTCTGCCAATGGCCGGGCGACCAGTACAACGGGCAGTTCCAGCAGAAGACATACGCGGTGGCGGACGACGGGTACTGCTACGTCCTGTCCACCGTCTTCAATCGCGATGTGACATCGGACCTGCTGCTCCACCGGGTTCCGCAGGACGCCCTGGGAAATCCCGCCGCCTACGAACCCTGGGGTTACGCCAATGGCGCCTGGGCCTGGGGGAACCACCCGACCTCGGTCTCCGGACCGCGCCGCTGGGGCGAGATCTGTTTCCGGGCCATGGACGGGAAGTACGCCCTCACCTGGCTCAACATGGACCCGCTCGACATGCGCGCGCAGATCTTCCCGCTGCCGACATCCAACCTGTTCGCCACACCGGAACAGACGATCATCGTGCCCACCGTGCCCGGACTGGAATTCGGCAACGCGGTGGCGAGCCCGTACGGCGGGTTCATCATCCCGGGCTCGACCTTCGGCGACTTCCACATCGCGGTCAGCCAGTGGTACGACGACCAGAACTACCGGGTGATGCAGTACCGCATCAACGGGCTGAGCGTGTAATCAACGGGCTGAGCGTGTAAAGGCTGTCCCGTCATTCCTGGCGGGCGCGCGACGACTGCTACGGCACCTCGCGGCGTTTCCGGGACATCCGCATACATCCCGTATGCGGATGTCCCTGCGCCTTGCGATGCACCGCATCCGGCGCCGCGCGCTGATTGTCCAGGGACGACGGGACAGCCTGAGCGGCAGTACAGGCCACTGCCGAGCCGCCCCACGGCTTTCACCGAGGCGGGCGGGGGAGTCCGCGGACGGCTCCGATCAGCCGACGCGCCCCGCTGAACGCCGGCTGCGAGCGTTCCCCTGCGGCTTTACGAAACCATGCGATCGCCGGTTTACAAAACCACACGATTGGCAGGTCATGGCCGGGCGAACAGGGGGAATGCCTGGACAAAGGAGGTGACCAGGACAGCCGTACAGCCATGGGACCAGACACTTCCTGCTGTCCGTGAATCCGACTTCGCGTTGAGGGCAGCCGACGCAGGAAATGAGGACCCATGAATTCCCCTCGCCGGGTACGTCGGGACGAGGAACTGGGCGCACGGCAGAGCACCGAGGGAACAACGGCGGCGGACGACGCCGAAGAATTCCGGCCGGTGCGGGGCGCCGAGGGCCGATCGGTGCCCGACGGCCGGCTGGACGGTAGCGGCATCACGGAACTGCGGATCCTCCCGCCACTGGCCATCGGTCGCTTCGGGTCGTCCGGCGAGCCGATGGACAACTACCACGCCGTGGTCCGCGAACCGACCGGATATCGCGAGCTGCAGCCCGCGCCGACCTTGCACGTCGACCCTGACAGCGGAGCGATCACGGAGGAGACACAGCCGGCTGAGGTCCGATTCCGGGACAGCACGGGCCGGATCCGTCCGGTGGCGCCCTTCCTGGAATTGTGGGCCCGCTTCGGCACCGGCGACCTGGAACCCCTCACCACCGCACGCCTCGAAGCCGCCGGCCTGACCCCCGCCGACCTCCGCTGGCGGGTTGTGGTGGCCAACCTCAAGGCCGCGCGGCGCACGGGGGACGTCAAGGACGGGATCCACGCCGACACCGGGCCGTTCAACGACCACGCCGAGCATCCGCTCGCCGGGCGCGCCGACAATTTCCAAGCAGGTAAGTCGATTTCGCTCGGCACGGTCCGCTTCATCAGGCCGACGGCCGAATTCCCCGAGATCCGGATGCGTTTCGTGCCCAGCCGGGGCGCGGTGTTCGGGGCACGGCCGGGTGATCCACAGGTCAGCGACGACGTGTACGACCCCGCCGTGGGGCGCTGGGACGACCACTTCGACGGCGACCCGGCCGCGCCACTGGTGACCTTCCCGGCCCAGACCTACGAGGGCACGCTCGACCAACAGGGGCAGCGCTACATCTCCAAGGGCTACGTGGACGACGCCTGTGACGGAATCGTCGGTGTCGAGGTCACCATCGGCGGTCAGGTGCTCAGCGCGTCGGCCCGGATCTGCTCCGGGGTGCCCGACTTCGCGCCGGACAGTTTCCACGTCCGTACGTTGCAGGACGACCTCGTTCAGGCGCTGTTCGGGCCCACCGTGTCCGGTGAGCTGGACCGGGACGAAGTGGAGGACACCCTGCGCCGCGCCCTGGAGACGGTGCGCCTGATGAACACGATGGCCATGAACGCGGACCAGGGGATCGGCGGCGTCGCGACGAACGCCACCAACCAGGCGCGGCACGAGACCGCCGAGTACGAGCGCGCCTTCGAACCCGTCTTCGGCCAGGGCGAGGCTCCCTACCACCAGGTCCTGGCGATTCATGAGCAGCTCATGACGAGCTGGCAGAACGGCGTACTGCCCATCCCGCGTGATCTGATCCGTTCCTACGACGAAGCCGGTGATTTCTCGACCATGGCACGCCAGAAGATGCCGGCGCTCATGCGCGGCAGCGACACCCTGGAGCTGGCGCTCACCCGCCGTCAGATCGAGCTCCTGCGTCGTGCCGCCCTGGAGACGCAGGCCACGACCGAGCCCGAGCGCATGATGCTCCGTCTGGTGGAGTTCTTCCGCGCGATGGCTCCCCTCCATGAGCACATTCCCACGGAGTCGGGTCCGTTGTCGGACCTCTTCGTGCATCCCCTGGACCTGCTGGATCACGTCCGTACGGCGAACGCCCAGGGACCGCTCGCGGGAGCGGAGGCCGGGCAGCGCCTGGTGACCCCGGGCGACGTGGAGGCCTCGGCGTTCGTACGCCTGCTGCGCCGCGAGGACCACCCCATGCACGGACCGTTCAGCCGCACCGTGCCCGGCACCGACAGGACCGGCCTCGAGATCGTCGAGGCCTGGATCGCCGCGATGCAGCCGGACGGGGACGAGTGACGACCGCCATCCGCGCCGCCCCCATCACCGTCATCGCAGAGCCCAGGAGTAGCCGTGGAACCGATCGCGCCCCGGAACCTGACCGCCCAGCTCGCGTACCGGGCGCGTGGCAACCCTCCCGGTACGACCCCGGCGTCCTCCGTCGGCAACTTCTACCCGGGCCTTGAACTGGACCTGCGTAATCTGTGGCGCCGTGTCTTCGCCGGAATCCAACTGCACGAGGCGGTCGCCCTGGTCCTGGCCGTCGACGACGACGCGCCCGAAGAGGTGCGGGGGCTTGTCGGCGAGATCCTTCTCGCCGTGGACGGGCATCCGGTCTGGATCGAGGTCGTCGGCCCACGGTCACCCGGAGGGGCCGACGAGAGTCTGGGCAACTGGTCCTTGGAATGGTCGAACGCCCTTGCCGACGTCGCGCAGAAGGCAGGGCAGGAAGTCCGGTGCACGTTCACCAAGGGCGACGACGATCAGCAGGACGTCTCGCTGAGGGTCCGGAAGATCTTTGAGGAGTCCGGGCCCGAGGGCGGGGAGGATGCCCGCACCGCGGTGCTCAGCCGTCAGCTCGCCGAGCCCGGTGAGCTGACACAGAGCCTCTGTTCCCCGTGGCAGAACGACTTCATCGGCTGCGGTTGCTATTACTGGGCCGCCAGCCGGCCCGACTACGTCAACGTCGAGGCGGACGAGGCCAAGGGCAGCCGAGGCCACAACTGGCTCCAGCGCGATCGGACACCCACCACACCCAAGGTCTACACGCTTCGTCAGTCGGACCTGCTCCAGCACGAGGACATCATCGCCAGTTGGGAGGACAAGCTCAGCTTCGTCCTTGAGGGAAAGGACGACCATGACCGCGACGGTGACTGAGCCCCGGGTCCGCGGCTATCACTTGTTCGACGGAGGGAACGGCCCGCACATCCTTGTCTCCGCGGGTTCGCTCGTCTACGCGATTCCGCCGGAGGCCCGGGAGCTCTTCGAGGACGCGGCCGAGGCGCGGGACGAGGCCGCCGCGAGCGCCCTGCTCGCCCGGTTCGGTCTCGACGTCCCGGTAGCGCTCGACGAGGTCCCCGGCGAGGTCCCCCTGCGCTCCATCTCCCTCGCCATCGCGCAGACCTGCAACTTGGGCTGCACCTACTGCTATGCGGAGCAGGGCGACTTCGGCGGTGCCGCCAAGCTCATGTCCGAGCAGGTCGCCCACGCGACGGTCGACCGCCTGGTGGACGACGCGGCGGCCGGGGAGCGGATCACCATCGCGTTCCTCGGCGGCGAGCCGCTCGCCAATCGCCGTGTACTGCGGTCCGCCACCGAGCACGCCGCCGTGCGCGCCGCGGAGCGCGGAGTCCGCGTCGGATACTCGATCACGACGAACGGAACACTGGTCAGGCCCGATGACGCCGAATTCTTCGCACGGCACGGATTCGCCGTCACCGTCAGCCTCGACGGCGTGGGCGCCGTCCACGACCGGCTGCGCCCCGCAAGGAACGGACGGCCCACCTACGAACGGGTGCTCAGGCGTCTGGAGCCGCTGCTGAACGACCGACGGGGGACCATGAATGTCTCCGCCCGCGTCACCGTGACACCGCGGAACCTGTCTCTTCCGGAGACGCTGGAGGAATTCATCTCCCTGGGGTTCGACAGTGTCGGGTTCTCGCCGATGCTCAGCTCGCCCACCGGCGCCGACGAGATGGCCGGGTCCGACCTGAACATCATGCTCGAACAGATGACCGCCTGCGCCGAGCGCTTCGAGGAGCGGGTCGAGAAGGGCATCGCCTATCCGTTCCTCAACGCCGTCAACGCGCTGCGGGAGATCCACCGGGGTACCCACCGCCCGTACCCGTGCGGTGCCGGAGCGGGATATCTGGGCGCGTCCGCCGACGGTGAGCTGTTTGCCTGCCACCGTTTCGTCGGGGACGACGAGCGCAAGATGGGCGACGTCCTCACCGGGGTGGATCCAGCGCGGCAGCTGAAATGGCTGGACGACCGGCATGTGCATCGGCAGCAGCCGTGCTCCGACTGCTGGGCGCGGTACCTGTGCGGCGGGGGATGCCATCACGAGGTGATCGGGCGTGGCCGCCCGGCCTGTGACTACATCCGGGGCTGGCTCCACCATTGCCTGTGCATGTACGCGCGGCTGACGGAGAAGCGACCGGACTACCTCGACGTGATCGGCCCCGGCCGGTGACGATGTCCGTCCGGGCGGACATCTGCGTGATCGGCGGCGGGCCCGCGGGCTCGACCGCCGCCCGCCAGCTCGCCCTGCTGGGGCATTCCGTCCACCTTGTGGAACGTGCGGTGTTCCCCCGCCGCCGGCTCGGTGACTGTCTGGCGCTGGGGATCTCTCAGGTCCTGGGCGCCCTGGGCCATCCCGCCCCCGCCGGGGTGCGCCCCGCGGAGCTGCTCGCGCGGTGGGCGGGCGCCGAGCACCGCGCACCGACGTTCGTCGCCGACCGCGGCGTCTTCGACGCGTTTCTGCTGGACGCGGCGCGGACGGCCGGAGTACAGGTGTCGCAGCCCGCGCTCGCCCGGCGCCCGCGCCGGCATGACGACGGCTGGCGCATCGAGGTGCGGCAGGCCGACCGACGCTTCGATCTGGACTGCGGGTTCCTCATCGACGCCGGCGGACGGACGGGTCTGCTTCGCCAGAACCGCCGCCGCGCGGGGGCGCGTACCACCGCTCTCTACGGATACTGGCGACCGGGGGTGCGGGACGGTCCCGACGTCCGTGTCGAGGCGGGCTACGACGAGTGGCTCTGCGCCGCGCTGCTGCCGGACGACACGATCAACGCGATGGTCTTCGTCGAGCGCGCCCGGTGTGTCGCGCTGGACAAAGACGCACGGCGGCGGCTCTACCGTTCGATGCTGTCCGCCTCGGACCTGGTCGGTCCCTGGCTGGGCACACAGATCACCGGAACGTTCGCCTGCGATGCCACGAGCTCGATCGCCGAGGGCACCGTCGGCCGTGACTGGATCAAGATCGGTGAGGCGGCGCTGACCCTCGACCCACTGTCCGCGCAAGGCGTTCAGACCGCGATGACCACTGCCATGCAAGGCAGCCTGGCTGCCCACAGCATCCTCCGTCGGCCCGGCACCGCCGCCACGGTCGCCTCCTTCTACCAAGCGCACCTGCAGCGTCTCGCCCGACATCACGACGGGCTGGCCGCTGAGCACTACAAGCGTCAGTGCCGGGTACAGGACCGGCAGTTCTGGATCCCTCGGGCCATCGCACCATCCTGAGTACCCGTCCCCCGACCCGGGACCTCCGTGAGTCCCCGCCGAACCCGGAACGGTGCACTGTCAGCCGGCTCAGTCCTGAGGGCTGAGCGGGTGAGGGCCGCCCCGGGTCACAGGCCGAGCGTGCTGAGGCGGGCCTCGTACCGGATGGTGAGGTCCTCGGGCTCGTCGGCCGGGCTGTCCCACATGCTGTCCAGCTCGGCACGGACGGCGGCGGGCAGTGCTTCGTAGCGTTCGGTCCAGGAGTCGCCGTCCGGCATCCAGTAGCCGACGACCTTGAAGCGGTCGGCGGGAAGCTTCAGGTCCTTGCGCAGGTAGCGGCGTACGGCGCGCAGGGCGTCCGTCCGGCCCGCGACCCATACATAGCCGCCGGTCAGGTCCGTGCCGGGCGGGATCGCGGCGGCGACCAGTTCGGCCAGGCGGCTGGGGCCATGTCCGTTGCCGCCGTAGGTCCAGGTCGCCCGGACGTCGGGCCGGCCGGTGAGGGGCTGCACGCAGGAGGTGTCGGGCACTTCGAGGACGGCCCGGGTCGTGATGTGGTCCGGGGTGTCCTCGGCGATGCGGCCGACGGCGGGCAGACCGCTCAGATCGGAGACCAGGACCTGCCACGCCAGGTCGGCCGGGGGACTGTAGAGGCCGGTGGGGGAGTTGAGACCGATCACGTCTCCGGGCGCGGCGGCGGCGGCCCAGCCCGATGCCGTGCCGTGGCCGTGCAGTACGAAGTCGATGTCGATCTCGCCGGCCTCCGGGCGGACGGCCCGGATGGTGTACGTCCGTACGGGCGCCTCGGGCTGCCCTTCGGGGGTCTGCCAGCCGCCGTTCTCCGTCGGGTCGGGCAGGGAGACGTCCGTGCGGTCGGGGCCGTGGGGGAAGAACAGCCGGACGTACTCGTCGCCGACACCCGTGGACGTGAACGCGGCGAGGCCCCCGCCGTGGAACGTGACGCGGGCCATGGACGGGGTGAGCTGCCGGACGCGGGCCACCACGGCGCGGTGAATGGTCATGGGTGCTGCTCCTTCGTGTGCGGGGTCGGGTCGGGGGTGGGTGCTGCGGTCGGGGTGGGTGGAGGCGGGGCGGTGGTGGTCCTCACGGCTGCCGGGCCCCGCCGGTACCGGCGGCCGTGCCGGTGTACGCCTGCCAGAGCGCGGCGTACTCGCCCTCGGAGGCCAGCAGTTCGCTGTGCGTGCCGTACTCGGCGACCTCACCGTGGCGGAGGGTCAGGACGTGGTCCGCGTCGCGCGCCTGTTCCAGGTGGTGCGCCACGATCACACTGGTGCGTCCGCGGGCGACGCGTTCGAGCGCCGTCCGCAGAAGCGTGCGGGTCTGCGGACCGGACTGTGCGGTGGCCTCGTCGAGGATGACGACGTCCGGGTCGGCGAGCAGCGCGCGGGCCAGCGCGAGGTGCTGGACCGATCCGTCGTCCAGCGGGGTGCCAGCGGCGCCGAGGACGGTGTCGAGTCCCGATTCCGGTTCCAGCGCCCAGTCGGCTCCGGCCTCGCGCAGGGCGGCGCGGAGTTCCTCGTCGGTGGCGGTGGGCCGGGCGATCCTCAGGTTGTCGGCCAGGGTGCCGCCGAACAGATGGATCTCCTGGGTGACCAGATACCGGGTGGCGGAGTGAACGCCCTCCGCGTCCCCGGTGATGATCTCGCCGCGGTCCGGTTCGCCCAGGCCCGCGATCAGATGGGCCAGCGTGCTCTTGCCCGAGCCGCTGGCGCCCACGAGCGCGAGGCTCGTACCCGCGGGGATGTGGAGCGAGACATCGTGCAGGGCGGGGCGCGTTCCGTCGTACGAGAACGAGACCCCCTTCACGTCGATCGCCGGGCGGTGGCGCGTATCCGCCCGGCCGTCCCGCCCGTCGCCGGTGCCGGTGCTGTCGCTGTCGCGCCCGCGGCCCAGGTCGGTGATGCCCACGAGCCGGGACAGCCCCGCCGTCGCCCGCTGGATGTCGTCCAGACTCCCCAGCAGCGCCCCGACCGGACCGAAGAGACGGTGGAAGTAGAGGGCGGCGGCCGTGGCGGCGCCCACCGAGATGGCCCCGGAGTCCAGCAGCACGAAGCCCGTGACCAGCACGGCGGCCAGGCCGATGAACTCCGCCGCGTTGAGCAGGCCCGTGAACCGGTTGCGCAGCCGTACGCCGTCGCGCTGCCGTGCGATGGCCAGTTCGCTGTGTCCGGCCAGCTCGCCGAGGTGCTGGTCCTGGGTCCGGTACGTACGGATGGTCTCGGCGCCGTGCACCGCCTCGATCACGGACTGGCCGCGTGTGGACTCCAGCCGGCGGATGTCCCCGTACACGACGTGCGAGCGGGAGAGGAACTGCCGGGTGGCGAACACATGAACGGGCAGGCAGATCAGGCCGGCGAGGGCCAGACGGAGATCGAGGACCGCGAGGCCCACCAGGCTGAGGCCGATCGTGAAGCTCGCGTTGGTGACATCGGGAAGCACGTCCGAGGCCGCTTCGGAAACCGCTTCGACATCGCGGGTCACCCGGGAGACGACATCGGAACTGTCCGAGGACTCCAGCGTGCTCGCCGGAAGGTGGACCGCGGTCTCGAACACGTCCTCGCGCAGGGCGGCGAGGACGCCCTGGACGAGGACGACCAGCATCCGGCCGCCCGCGTAGGCGAGCGCGGCCCCGGCGACGGCGACGAGTACGAGGACGACGCCGAGCACGGTGATACGGCCCCGCCCCGCCCCGTCCGCGACGGCGTCCACGATGTCACCGAGGACCTGGGGGGTGGCGAGGGTGACGGCCGTACCGCCGAGCAGGGTGAGCAGCGACACGGCGAGCCGGCCGCGGTGCGCGCCGAGCCGGTGGACGAGCTCCTCGCGGGTGCGGCGGGGGCCGGCGATGGGCAGGGTGCCTTTCGCGGGGGTCACCTGGGGGTTCCGTTCGGTTCGGGGTGGACTCCGCCGAGGTCGACGACCCGGTCGCAGGCGGAGAGCAGGATCCGGCTGGTGGTGATCAGGAGCGTCGTGGCGGGCAGGCCGCGCAGGCCTTCGGCGATGCGCTGTTCGGTCACCGGGTCGACCGCGGTGGTGGGTTCGTCGAGGACGACGAGGTCGGCGTCGCTGTGCAGCGCGCGGGCGAGCAGCAGGCGCTGACGCTGGCCGCCGGAGAGCCTGCGGCCGTGCTCGCCGACCTCGGCCTGGTCGCCCCCGACCAGTTCGAGTACGTCGTCGAGCATCGCGGCCCGGAGTACGGCCGGGTCGCTCTCGCCCCCTCGGGGGGTGAGGTTGGAGCGCAGGGTGCCGGAGAACACCGCACCGTGGTGGGGTGGCGCCGCGATCCGGGCGCGCACCGCGTCCGGGCCGAGGTCGACGGCGTCGGCCCCGTCGACCAGGAGTTCGCCGCGGCGGAGCGGGACGCGGTAGCCGAGCCGGTCGCTGAGCTCCCTCGCGTGCCCGGGGTCACCGGGGACGACGCCGACGAGTTCGCCGGGCCGCAGATCGAGGGGCTCGCCGTGCTCGGACGGATGCCACCGCAGCGCGGGGCCACCGGATGCGGGACCGGCGGTGGCGGATCCGGAGGTGGTGGAGGGACCGGTGTCGGGCGCGCCGGTGGCTTCGGCGGGGCCGATCAGCGGCGGCTCGTCCAGCAGATCGCCCAGCCGCCGGGCGGAGGCACGCTTGTGGATCCAGTTGGAGGCGAACGTACCGACATGGGCCAGCGAGCCCTGGAGGAACTGGGCGAGCCCGAGGACGGTGACGAGCTGGCCGACCGTGATGCCGCCGTCCAGGGCGAGATACCCCGACGCCGTCGCGAGCGCCGCGAGGAACACCCCCGACAGCAGCAGGCTGAGACTGCCGTACGCCAGCATCGAGCGCGAGGTGGCCACGGCACCGCGCCGCGAATCCTCACTCGCGGCGCGGTAGCGACGGGCGGCCTCCGACCGGGCGTTCATGCCGACGACCACCCGGAGTCCGGTGATCATGTCGGTGGCCACGTCGCCGGCCCGCGCGGCCGAACTCTGCTCGGCCAGTCCCCGTGCCTCCAGCGGCATCGAGACCCGGCGCATCACGACGAGCACCAGGACCGTGCTGGCGATGACACCCAGGCCCAGGGGTACGGAGATCAGGAGCAGCGCCGTCGACGCGGTGAGGATCGCGGTGACGGTCGAGGCCTGCTGCACGACGCTCCAGGAGACCCCCGCGACCCGGTAGGTGTCGGACGAGACCAGGGAGAGCGCCTCTCCCGGACCGGGCCGGCGGCGCAGGGAGCGCGGGTCCAGCAGCCGGGTCATCGCACGCTGCCGCAGCTCGTGCTCGCCGTAGCCGTAGACGTCGACCATGGCCGTCGACGCCCGCTGGTAGGACAGCGACAGCACGACGAAGACCACGCCGAGCACGGTGAGCCACCAGAACAGGGCGGAGCGGTCCGAGGGAGCCAGCGCCCGGTCGATGACGACGCCGATGAGGACCGGCACCAGCGCCTCGCACAGCTGGTGGACCATGAACGCCAGGGCGGTGAGGGTCAGCCGGCGGCCGCGGCCGTCACGCAGGAGCGCGACCCGGAACAGTGCCGGGACGGAGTTCGGCCCGTCGGCGCCCTCGCGCGTACGGTGCCCGTCGGTGCGGGCGGTTCCGGTCGCGTTCACCGGGGGTCCCGCTGCCGGGCCAGGGGGATGACCATGGGCGTGCCGGTGACCGGGTCGGGGACGACCTGGCAGGGCAGATCGAACACTTCCTTCACGAGTGAGGCGGTCACGACCTCCTCCGGGGTGCCCTCGGCGATGACCCGGCCGTCGCGCATGGCGATGAGATGGGTCGCGTAACGGGCCGCGTGGTTCAGGTCGTGGAGTACGGCGACGAGCGTGTGCCCGGCGCGGTGCAGATCCGTGAACAGCTCCAGCAGATCGATCTGGTGGGCGATGTCGAGGAACGTGGTCGGTTCGTCCAGCAGCAGGATCGGGGTCTGCTGGGCGAGGACCATCGCCACCCAGACGCGCTGGCGCTGGCCGCCGGAGAGTTCGTCGACCGGCCTGTCGGACAGCTCCGTGACGGAGGTGGCCGCCATGGCCTCCAGTACGGCCTTCTCGTCCTGCGCGGTCCACTGGCGCATCAGCTTCTGGTGCGGGTGGCGGCCCCGGGCGATCAGATCGGCGACGGTGATCCCGTCGGGCGCCGACGATGTCTGGGGCAGCAGCCCGAGGGTCCGCGCCACTTCCCTGGAGCGGTACTCCGCGATGGACCGTCCGTCGAGGACGACCCTTCCGGCGCTGGGCTTCAGCAGCCGGGACACGGCGCGCAGCAGGGTCGACTTGCCGCAGGCGTTGGGGCCGATGATGACGGTGAAGGACTCGTCCGGGATACGGACGTCCAGGTGCTCCGAGATGGGCCGCCGGCCGTAGCCGATGGTCGCGTCGAGCACCTCCAGCCGTGCCGGGACCGGGGTCCGGGTGCGCTGCGTCGTGATGGTCACGGGTACTCCTCGCGGATGGGCGGCCGGAGCGGCGGGTGCGGGCAGGGCGGGCAGGTGCGACGGGATGTCCGGGTGCGACAGGTCCGGGCGGGCGCGGTGGGGCGGGCAAGGGCGACGGGCGGGACGGGGCCGGTACGGTCATCCGCGCCGTCCCGCGTACTGGCGGGCGAGCAGCCAGGCGAGATAGACCCCGCCGACGCACACCGTGATCACGCCCACGGGCAGGTCGACGCGCTGGGCGATGAAGTCGGCCCCGACCAGGACCGCGGCGCCGGTCAGCGCCGCCGGGACGATCCGTACGGTGGTGGAACTCCGCGTCAGCCGCAGGGCGATCTGGGGTGCGGCGAGCGCGATGAACGAGATCGGGCCGACGGCCGCGGTCACGAGCGCGGTGAGCGCGACCCCGACGAGGGTGGCCGCCAGCCGTGCGCGCTGCGCGTTGACCCCGAGGGCCACCGCCGCGTCGTCGCCCAGCTCCAGATGGACCAGGGGCCGCACCACGGCCGCCGAACAGATCAGCAGCACGACGAAGACCACGGCCGTCGTCCGCAGCTGCTCGAAGCCGAGCCCGCTGAGGGAGCCCGCCCCCCAGGTGGCCGCCAGCATCGCCTGCTGCGGGTTGACGGAGAGGAGCAGCATCGAGGTGAGGGAGCTGAGGAAGGCACCGACGGCGATCCCGACGATGATGAGACGGAAGGGGGCCAGCCCGCCCCGGTAGGCCAGCAGATACACCAGGAGCGCGGTGCCCGCTCCGCCGATCAGTGAACCCGTGGCGACGGCGAGGTAGTTGGCGGTGCCGATCAGCAGCATGACGACGCTCGCGCCCGCGTACGAACCGGAGGCGAAGCCGATCACGTCGGGGGAGCCCAGTGGGTTCTTGGTGAGTGACTGGAAGAGCGCGCCGCTGATGGCGAGCGCCGCTCCGCAGACGATCGCGAACAGCAGTCGGGGCAGCCGCCAGGTCACGACGACCAGCCGGTCACGGGAGTCGGCGCCCGGGTCGAACAGGGCGGACAGCACCTGTGCCGGGGTGAGCGAGATGGATCCGGTGCCCAGGGTGAGGACGCCGAGGGCGGCCACGGCGAGGGCCAGGGCGGCGCAGACGAGGACCGACCGCCGCTCGACGCGCAGCGCCATTCCGCTCCGGCGCCAGGCCCAGACGGTCCGTCCGAAGTCGACGCGGTCCGCCGCGGCTTGCTTCGTTGTTCCGGTGGTCACAGGGTGCTCACCTTCCGGCGCCGGACGAGCGCGACGAGGACGGGTGCGCCGACGAGCGCGGTGACGAGGCCGGCCCGCATCTCGCCGGACGGCAGGATCACCCGTCCGATGATGTCGGCGGCCAGCAGGAAGGCGGGCGAGACGATGACCGTGACGGGCAGGATCCAGCGCTGGTCGGGTCCCACGAACCAGCGCACGATGTGGGGCACCATCAGCCCGACGAACGAGATCGGACCGGCGACGGCCACGGCGGTTCCGGCCAGCAGGGTCACGGCGAGGACCAGGACCACCCGGGTCACCGCGAGACGGGTGCCCAGCGACCGGGCGATGTCGTCGCCCATCGCGAGGGCGTTGAGCGAGCCGGCGCTGCACAGTCCGAGCAGAAGACCGGCGCCGATCAGCGGCAGGGCGACGGGGAGGATGTCGAGCGACCGGCCGCCGATGGAGCCGACGCCCCAGAACCGCATGATGTCGAGCGTGGTCGTGTTCTTGAGCGCCATGGCGGAGGTGAGGCCGCCGCACACGGCGGTGAACGCGACTCCCGCGAGGGTGAGTTTCACCGGGCTGCCCCGGTCGGCGCCGATGGAGCCGAGCGTGTAGACGAGCACGGTGAGCCCGAAGGCACCCGCCAGCGCGAACCAGATGAACTGGCCGGCACCGGTGTACCCGAGTACGGCGACGGCGAACGTCACCGCGAGGCTCGCGCCCGCGTTCACACCGAGGATGCCGGGATCGGCCAGCGGGTTACGGGTGAACGCCTGGATCAGTGCGCCGCTGAGGCCGAGGGCCGCGCCGACGACCAGCCCGATCACGGTGCGCGGCACGCGCAGTTCGCGCACCATCACATGCTCGTCGGAGTCGTCGAAGTGGAACAGCGCGTCCCAGACGGTGCCGGGAGCGATGGAGCGGGCGCCGACCATCACGCTGAGGACGGCGACGACGAGCAGCAGCCCGATCGCGGTCAGCAGGATCAGCAGGCGGGACCGGTTGCGCCGGGCCGGGCCCGCGCCGTGGCGCGGGCCCGGCACATCGCGCGCCGTACCGGTGGTGAGGTCACCCGTGGGTGAGGCGGTCGTCATCGTGGTCCTTGGGGGAGGGCGTCACCTGGGGGAGCGGCGGACGGCGGTCAGGAGTCCGCGCCGGTGTTGCCCCTGCCCTCGACGGCGTCGACGAGCATCGGGACGTAGCGCTCCATCGCCCAGGGGATGGAGAGCACGGTCGGCCCGCTGGTGGCCATGGCCAGGGTGGGGTCCTGCACGAACGCGTAGTGCTTTCCGGCGATCGGCTTCCAGCGCGAGAACATCGGGTCCTTGAGGGAGTAGGGGACCTCGGCCGAGCCGTTGGCCCAGCCGACGAAGACGTCGGCCTCGATCGTGTCGAGCTTTTCCAGGCTGACCCCGCCGTACCAGTTGGTGCCCTTCACGGTGGAGGCGATCGCTTCCATCGACGGGGTGTTCTTGAAGCCCATCTCGGTGAGCAGCCGGACGCGGGCGTCGTAGTTGAGGTACAGGCCGAGGTCCGTCGATCCGGGGGTGAGGGCGACTCCGTAGGTGAAGGTCTTGTCCTTGAACTCCGGGTGCTCCGTGGCCACCGTGGCCAGCGTGCCCTGGACGTCGCCGACGATGCCCTGGGCCTTCCCGGTCTCGCCCAGCGCCTTGGCGATCGTGAGCGTCATCTCCTGCCAGGTCCCGCCGTCCCAGGGCTTCTTCATGTACGGGATGGTGGGAGCGATCTCGGCGAGGCGCTTGTAGTCGACATCGCTGATGCCGGAGTACAGGCCGAGGATGAGGTCCGGCTTCAGCGAGAGGATCTGCTCGAAGTCCATCTCGCCCGCGTCACCGTAGTTCAGCGTCTCGGGGAGCGGTCCGCCGAGCTTCTCGACCGTGCTGCGGAACCACGGGGTGTGGCCCTGCTTGTCGCCGCCCCACTGCTTGTCGACGCCGACCGGGACCGTGCCCAGGGCCGCGACCACGTCCTGTGACATCCAGCTGATCGTCACGACGCGCTGGGGCTTCTCCTTGATCGTCGTGGTGCCGTGGGCGTGCTTGATGCTCACGGGGAAGCTGCCCGCGGCGGCACCGGACTTGGCCTTCGCCGTGTCCGCTCCGGACTCGCCGCTGCCGCTGCCGCAGCCCGCCAGGACGACGACGGCCGCGATCACCAGCGCCGTGAGGCGGGCCACGGCGCCCGGTCCGCGTCCGGCCGGGATGGATATGGACATGCTTCTCCTCGGATCTGTGCACGACGCGATGGCGCGACGACGGTTGTACGGGGAAGGGGACCGCGGCGGGACGACACGCGTGCGACCGAACCCACACTGCAACTTAGGTAACCCTCACCTAACTGAACGCTAGGGAGTCGGGGCGCCGGCGGGGGACGCGGAGTGGCCATGGTGTGTCGAGAATCGGCCACGCATCCGATCCATGGCCGGTTCTCCGGGCACGGTGCCTCCGTACGGCGAAGGGCCCCCGCGTCGGCGGGGGCCCTTCGGGTGGTGGCGGAGCGCTCAGTGGCCGGCGGGCGACGGTACCGTCTGCTCGCGCAGGTACTCGGTCGGACTGGCTCCGGTCACCCGCCGGAAGGCGGCGGAGAACGCGCTCGTCGTGGAGTAACCGCAGCGGTGGGCGACCAGATTGACCGGACGGCCCTGTGCCAGCAGCGTCGTCGCCGCGGACATCCGTACCAGCGAACGCCACCGTGCGAAGGACATGCCGACATCGCGGCCGAACGCCCGGGTGACGGTGCGTACGCTCAGCGCGTGCCGCGCCGCCCATGCCTCCAGCGAGAGATCGCTCTCCGGGTCGCGCATGACATCGTCGGCCAGCGCGCGGATCCGCGCGTCCTCGGGGACGGGGACGTCGATGGCGGGATGCGGGTCCTCCTCCAGCAGTTCGATGACGACGCGCTGGGTCCGCAGCCGCAGGTCGTCGGGCATCGAGGTGGCGTCGAGGTGGAGCAGCATCTCCTGGAGGGCCCGCCGCACCCGCAGCGGACGCGGTGCGGACCAGTGCGGCGGAATGGCCGCACGGGTCACATAGGTGTAGCAGCTCACGCTGCCCGGGTCGGGCGAGGAGTCGTGCGGGGTGCCGGGCGGCAGCCAGATCCCCTGGCCGGGTACGAGCCGGCGCATCGTGTGACGGGTGTGCAGCGTCAGCGAACCGTGGTGCGGCCAGACCAGCAGCCCGTCGGGGTGGGTGTGCGCGCCGGTGATGATCGGTACCGGCGGCTTGGAGCCGTCGAAGACCGCGGTGGTCAGCAGATAGGGGGCGGACACTTCGGCACCGCCCGGCGACGGCTCGGCCCATCGGGGCGCGACCGCCGGGGGCGCCTCGCCGCGCTCGCGGCCCGGGACTGTTGCCAGCATGAACTTAGGTTAACCTAACCTGCCGCTCGTCCGGGAGGCCCGGAGGTGGCAGGCCTCACCCGGGGAGAGAGGTGGTACGCCTCATCCGGGCGACCCGGGCCCGCGACGCGCGACGCCCCCGCCCCGGAGAGCGGGGGCGGGGGCGCCGCGGAACCCCGGGCCGTGCCCGGCCCTGTGGGGGGAGGGTTCAGGAGCCCACGCTCACCGTGAAGCGGCGCGGGTTGCCGTCGTGGGCCGCGCCCGAGACGTCCGGCTGGCCGTCGGGGCGTACGTCGTCGTAGGGGAACGCGTAGCCGATCGGGCTGTTGGCGTGGACGACGCGGGACCAGTGGTTGGTCACCGTTCCCTTGTAGTAGTCCGCCACCGTGGTGCCGTTCGGCTGGTCCGGGTGGCTGAGCATGATCGAGCGGTTGAAGCCCGCCGCCAGCCGGGCCAGGATCGCCTTCTTGTCGTCGGAGTCGCCCGGGTTGTTGGTGAACGGTCCGTGGTTGCAGGTGAAGATGTCCTTCGACACCGGCTTGGTGAAGGTGTGGCCGCCCGCGAAGGTCAGGGTGTCGCCGCTGACCCGCCCGGCGAGCGTGCCCCGGCCGCCCTGGAGGTCGATGCGCAGATCGGTGGAGCGGTACTTGTTCCACACCTCGTCGATCTGTGCCGTGAACAGATCCCGGAACGGCATCTGGTCCGGCCGGTCGAAGAACGGGGCCATCAGGTTCTGCGGCGAGATCACCCGCAGCACACCGCCGTCCGGCCCCCGGGTGACCAGCTTGTCCCAGGGCTGCCCGTCGGCGGCGGCCTGCGCCGTGAGGCCGTCGGCGATCCGCCGCACCGCGCCGTCCGGCAGCGGGGCGACGGTGTGCGTGGCGTCGCCCTCCAGCCTCAGCCCGATCGGCAGCGAGGTCACCAGGTCGACGTAGCTGATGTTCGCGAACAGCTGCTGCGGGTTGAAGGTGAACTCGCAGAACGACCAGGTCCGCCCGTAGTTCGGGTCGGTGGGCGTGGCGAAGGCCGGTTCCACCAGGGAGGGGCCGGGGTTCAGATAGAAGTCCAGCTTGCCGTCGCGTACGAAGTAGACCCGGGCACCGAACATCTGAGGCAACGTCAGCACGACCGGACCGGCCCCCGCGCCCTTGAGCGGGATGGCGCAGTCGACCGGCAGCGGGGTCTGCGGCGCCCCGGGGGACTCCGGGCGGTACACGCCGCCGTCCGGACGCAGGAGCACCCAGCGGTCGGTGCCCTGCTCGTGGCCGGTGACATAGGCGTGCACCGTGCCGGGCAGCGAGCGGTTCTCCAGGGCCAGTTCGCAGGTCGCGGGTGCCGCGGCGGCGCGGGGGCTCAGCGCGCTTCCCCAGAGGGGGTAGCTCAGTGCCGCGGCCGAGGCGGCGGTGCCCGTCAGGAACGTTCTGCGCGAAATCACGAGGGACTCCCGAGGTGTGTGTGGGGGCCGCGGACGGTGGATCGCGGGGGCGGCGAGGGGGATGAGGGGAAGCGGCCAGGAGGTGGGGGGAGAGGTGGCGCCCCGGAGCGTCCGCGGTGCGCACCACTCTTGCGACGCCCGGGGTGAGCGTCAAGACTTGTGACTGAGAGCGCTCTCAGAAATGCGGAGTCTTCACAACTCGTCGCACACACGCCTCACTTGAACGGCTCCGTCCGGAAAGGGGGCGGGCAGGGTGGGACGGATCGCCGGATCCGGAGATCAAGAGATGAATGCGCCGGCCCGTCCGGTCCGGGCCCGTCCCACTTGGACTAACGCGTGGCGGTTGTTGGACTGCGACGGCCCATGACGCCGTACATCGTTGACGGTGTCCGGACACGAGGACTACTCAGGGCCCATGTCGCGAAGATTCACTTCGGCCGGCGCCGTCGCCGCCGCCTCAGCAGCCGTCCTGGCGCTCGTGGGGACCAGCCTCCCCGCCGCAGCCGCCGACCCGCTCCCCGCCGCAGCCGGGGCGGCCGCCCCCAGCGGCTCCGCCGTCATCGGATCCGCGCAGCTCTCCGTCGTCGTCGCCGACGACTTCCCGCGCGTCCTGTCGTACACCGACCGGGCCGGCGGGAAGCAGCTCCTCGGCAGTACGCGGCCGGTCACCACCATCACCCTCAACGGCACCGCCCACCCGGTGAGGCTCAAGGGCGCCCCCGAGGTCACCGCCTCCACCGCCCGCTACACCCTCACCCTCACCGACCTGCCCGGCATCGAGATCGACGCCACGCTCTCCGTCGCGGGACGCGCCACCACGTTCAGGGTGACCGCCGTCCGCGACACCGAGGCCTTCCGCGTCTCCACCATCGACATACCCGGGCACGACCTGGTCTCCGTGGGCTCCGAGGAGCCCGGTGCGGCGACCGCGTTCACCACGCTCGACCCGGACTCCACGCGCACCGCCGACGTCTTCGCGGAGGTCACCGCCGCGACGGCCCCCGACAGCGCACCCGTCGGCGCCACGTATGCCCTCGTGAACACGGGCTCGCTCGCCGCGGCCGTCGAGTCCAACTCCTCGTACGACAAGCCCGCGGGTGCCACCGGCGGCGACGACGCCCGCTTCTGGCACCAGGCCCGCGAGGCCGGGGACGGCAGCGTCCGGGTCGGCCTCTGGTCCGGCCAGTGGACCTACAGGGGCGAGGGCGCGCCGAAGCCCGCGAGCGGCGCGGACCTGCCCTGGGCGAAGGTCGTCGTCACCCCCGACGCCAACGGCGACAAGGCCGTCGACTGGCAGGACGGCGCCGTCGCGTTCCGTACGATCGGCATCGCCGCGCCCGGCGCGCGGGACACCCCGGACCGGGTGATCACCCACATCCCGTTCAACTTCGCCAGCCAGGCCACCCACCCCTTCCTGCGCACGCTCGACGACGTCAAGCGGATCTCGCAGGCCACGGACGGCCTCGGCCAGCTCGCCGTCCTCAAGGGATACGGTTCCGAGGGCCACGACTCCGCCCACCCCGACTACGGCGGCAACTACAACAAGCGCGCCGGCGGGCTGAAGGACCTCAACGAACTGCTCAAGGACGGGAAGAAGTGGGGCGCCACCTTCGGCGTCCATGTGAACGCCACCGAGTCCTACCCCGAGGCGAAGGCCTTCGACGAGAAGCTCGTGGACCGGACCAGGCCCGGCTGGAACTGGCTCAACCAGAGCTACTACATCGACCAGCGCCGCGACATCAACAGCGGCGACCTGGCCCGGCGCTTCCAGCAGCTGCGCGACGAGACCGACAAGAACCTCAGCCTGCTGTACATCGACGTCTACTACTCGCACGGCTGGATCGCCGACAGCACCCTGCGGGCCGTGCAGCGGCAGGGCTGGAACGTCGGCACCGAGTGGGCCGACAAGTTCGAGCGCGGCTCCCTGTGGTCGCACTGGGCGAACGACCTGAACTACGGCGGGGCCACCAACAAGGGCCTCAACTCGCAGATCATCCGCTTCATCCGCAACGGCGAGAAGGACATCTGGAACAACGACCCGGTCCTCGGCCAGACCGCCATCGAGGAGTTCGAGGGCTGGACCGGCGAGAGCGACTGGAACGCCTTCTACGCCAACATCTGGCAGAAGAACCTGCCCGCGAAGTACCTCCAGCAGCAGCGGATCACCCGCTGGAAGGGCCATGACATCACCTTCACCGGTGAGGTGCGCGGCACGGTCGAGGACGGAAAGCGCACGTTCTACGACCATGGCCGCAAGGTCCTCAGCGGCACCGACTACCTGCTGCCCTGGGACGGCGGGAAGAAGCTCTACCACTACAGCGAGAAGGGCGGCAGCAGCAGTTGGGCGGTGCCCGGCAAGGGCCCGTACACCGTCTACCGGCTCACCGACAACGGCCGGGAGAAGGTCACCACCGTCCGCCCCGTGGACGGGCGGATCACGCTGAAGGCCACCGCCGGACAGCCGTACGTCCTCTACCCGGACCGCGCCCCCCGCGCCGCCGACCCCCGGTGGGGCGAGGGCACCCCGGTCGAGGACCCCGGCTTCAACGACGGCGGGCTCGACGACTGGACCCGGACCGGCACCGTCACCCGTGACACGGACGGTCAGGGGCGCAACAGCGCCGCGCTCTCCGGTGCCGCCACCGCCGCCGTCTCCCAGCGGATCACCGGCCTCGAACCCGGCAGGCGCTACACCGCCTCCGCCCTCATCGAGGTCGAACCCGGCAGGAGCCGGCACACCACGCTCACGGCGGGCGGAAGGTCCGTCGCCGTGGACCGCTCCACCGCGAAGGACCAGGTCGCCGCCTCCGACCGGAACGGCACGTACTTCCAGCGGGCCAAGGTCAACTTCACCGCCCCCGCGAACGGCCGCACCACACTCCGCGTCGAAGCGGCGAGGGACGGCACCGGCGGCGGCACCGGCGCCGCCACGGTCCGCGCCGATGATGTCCGTATCGTCGAGAACGCTCCCGCGACCAGGAAGAACACGGTCGTGTACGAGGACTTCGAGGACGTCGACCAGGGCTGGGGCCCCTTCCTCAAGGGCGACGCGGGCGGCTCCACCGACCCCCGCACCAGCATCTCCCAGCTGAACGCCCCGTACACCCAGGCGGGCTGGAACGGGAAGCTCGTCGACGACGTGCTCGGCGGCAAGGAGTCGCTCAAGGCCCACGAGGAGAACACCGGCCTCGTCTACCGCACGGCCCCCTGGACCGTGCCCATGGCCGAGGGCCGCAGCTACCGGATCGAGTACGACTACCAGTCCAGCCACGCCGGGGCCTACGAATGGGCCGACGGCTACGACCGGACCGGCACGGACGGCACCCCCGTCACCACACAGACCCGGGCCACCCCCATCGGTGAGCAGCGCACCACCGGCCACTTCAGCCGGACACTCACCGCGGGCTGCGGCGACACCTGGACCGGGCTGCGCAAGCGCGGGGACGCCCCGGACGGCGCCGACTTCGTCCTCGACGGCTTCACCGTGACCGACCTCGGCCCCACCCCCGCCGGCCAGGAGGCCGCCTGCGGCACACTCGCCGTCGCCGCCGACGCGGAGGCGCTGGTGCCCGGCGAGGCCAACACGGTGAAGGCCACGTTCAGCAACCACGAGACCGTGGCAGCGACCGGCGTCGAGGTGGCCCTGACCGTGCCGGAGGGCTGGAGCGCCGAGCCCGTGGGAGCCGTCGCCTTCGACTCGGTCGCCCCGGGGGCGAAGGCCACCGGAACGTGGCGGGTCACCCCGCCGCCGGCCGCCGAGTACCGGACGTACCAACTGGGTTCGCAGGCCGTGTACACGGTCGGCGGCGCCGGGCGGAAGCTGGCCGCGCAGACCTCCGTACGAACCCTGCCGCCGCCGCCCACCGCGGACAGCTGGGCCAGTGACCTGGACTGGACGGCCTCCGAGAACGGCTGGGGACCGGTCGAGCGGGATCTGTCCAACGGTGAGACGGGCACCGGTGACGGCTCCCCGCTGAAGATCGGCGGAGTCATGTACGCCAAGGGCATCGGCACCCACGCCCCGGCCAGGGTCCGTTACTACCTGGGCGGGAAGTGCACCTCCTTCACCGCCGAAGTGGGTGTGGACGACGTCCAGGCCTCGCGCGGCAGCGTGCGGTTCTCCGTCACCGCCGACGGCACCGGGAAGGTGAAGTCGCCGGTGCTCGGGGCGGCCGACGCCGCCTGGCCGCTCACCGCCGATGTCACCGGCGCGGCGTACGTCGAGCTGGTCGTCGACGACGGCGGCGACAGCAACGGCAACGACCACGCGGACTGGGGCAACGCCCGCTTCCACTGCGGAAGCTGAGTGCCTGAGGGGGGCGCGGCCGGGAAGCCGGCCGCACCCTCTCGGCGCCCCTGATCCGACCCGGCCGGCCGCCTCTCCCACCCGCCTCTCCCACCCGCCTCTCCCACCCGCCTCTCCCACCCGCCCCTTCCGCCCGCCCCTTCCA
This sequence comes from Streptomyces sp. NBC_00654, assembly GCF_026341775.1. Lineage (NCBI taxonomy): Bacteria > Bacillati > Actinomycetota > Actinomycetes > Kitasatosporales > Streptomycetaceae > Streptomyces > Streptomyces sp. NBC_00654. Next base: position 2,174,072 of record NZ_JAPEOB010000001.1, read on the forward strand.
CCCCGCCCCGTCCCGTCGCTTCCATCCCGCCCCGGGCCCTTACCGACGCCGCGAGCGTGCGTGCTGGGCGGCGCGGCGGGGTAGGGGCTGCCGGGAGGGGCGCTGGACCGGCGGGCGCCCGGTGCACACCGTTCGGGGCCCGGCCGGTGGCCGGACCCCCGCCCCTGGAGGTTCTTCCGTGCCGCTCACATCCGCCGCCTGGTCGCGCCGCGCCTTCCTGGCCACCGGCGGCGCCACCGCCCTCGGTGCCGCCCTGCCCGGACCGGCCCTTGCCGCCGGTCCCCGGGACGCCCTCGCCGACGAGGAGTTCGACGCCCTCCGCCTGCGCTGGACCGGCCTGGCGCTCGGCACCGGCTACGACGCCGCCGCCGAGCCCTACGCCTCCCGCCTCACCGCGACCGGTGAACGCGCCGCCGGGTTCGCCGCGTCGATGAGCCCGGCCCCCGGATCCCTCTGGCCCGACCGGACCTTCGACCCGCCGTCCGGCATCACCCAGAGCTACAGCCGCCTGTGGACCATGACCCAGGCCTACGCCCAGCCCGGCACCGGGCACACGGGCGACACCGCTCTCCTCGCCGCCGTCGTACGCGGCCTCGACCACCTCGCCGCCACGGTCTACAACCCTTCCACCACCCGCTACGGGAACTGGTGGGAGTGGCAGATCGGCAGCCCCCGCCTCCTCATGGACATCGTCGCCGTCCTGCACGACCACCTCACGCGGGAGCAGCGGCAGGCCGCCTGTGCCGCCGTCGACCACTTCATCCCGGACTCCGTGCTCCGCGACTACAGCGGCATCTCCACCGGCGCCAACCGGGTCGACCTCTGCCGTTCCGTCGCCCTGCGCGGCATCCTCGGCCGGGACCCCGCCAAGATCGCGCTGGCCCGTGACGCCCTCTCGCCCGTCTTCCCGTACGTGACGAAGGGCGACGGGCTCTATGCCGACGGCTCCTTCGTCCAGCACACCTGGGTCGCCTATTCGGGGACGTACGGGCAGGTCATGCTCGACGGCCTCGGCCGGCTCTTCGCGCTGCTGGCCGGGTCCTCCTGGGCGGTCACCGACCCCGCCCGGCAGACCGTCCTCGACAGCGTGGAGCACGCCTACGCGCCCCTGATCTACAACGGCCTGGCGATGGACAGCGTCAACGGCCGAGCCATCAGCCGGGGCCTGCTCAAGGGTGACGAACGCCGGGTGCTGCGGGGCGACCACTTCCACGGGCAGGGCCTGATCGCGGCCATCGCGCTGCTCGCGGGCGGGGCGTCCGCCGCCGAGCGCGACCGGTGGAACGCCATGGTCAAGGGCTGGATCGAGCGGGACACCACCTCCCCGGTCCTGACCGCCCCGCAGTTCGACGTCGCCGACCTCGCCCGGCTGCACGCCGCCGCGGCGGCCCCCGTCCCCGCCGCCCCCGAACCGGTCGGCCACACGCTGTTCGCGGCCATGGACCGGGCCGTGCACCGCCGCCCCGGCTGGGCCGCGAACATCTCCATGTCCTCGGAGCGCATCAGCTCCTACGAGTGCGGCAACGGCGAGAACCCGCGCGGCTGGCACACCGGGGCGGGGATGCTCTACTGGTGGCCGGGGGCAGAGCGGGGCGACCAGTACACCGACTGGTTCTGGCCGACCGTCGACTGGTACCGCCTGCCCGGGATCACCGTCTCCACCAAGCGCCTCCCCGACCGGGCGGGCGGCGAATGGGGCGAACCCCGGCCCGCGGCCCGCTGGACCGGCGGCGCGCACGACGGCGAGTTCGCCGCGGTCGGGCAGCACGTCAAGGGCCTCGGCTCCACCCTGGAGGCCCGTAAGTCCTGGTTCTGCGCCGCCGACGCGGTCATCTGCCTGGGCGCGGGCATCACCGCCACCGACGGGGTGCCCGTCGAGACGGTCGTCGACAACCGCAACCTCGGCCCGGACGGCGCCGCCCACCCCTTCACCCTCGACGACCGGGAACGCCCGCGCTGGGCCCACCTGGAGGGACACGGCGGCTGGGTCCTGCCCGGTGGCGCCGCGCTGCGCACGCTGCGCGAGGCCAGGACCGGGGCCTGGGCCGACATCAACACCACCAGCTCGACCGCCCGCGAGACCCGCCACTGGCAGACGCTCTGGCTCGACCACGGCACCGACCCGGCCGACGCCGGTTACGTCTACCTGCTGATGCCGGGCGCCGACCGGCGCACGGTGGCCGCCCGGGGGGCCGACCGCGGCTGGCTGAAGGTGCTGGCCAACACGGCCGCGGCGCAGGCCGTCGCCGTGCGCTCACTGGGCCTGACCGCCGCCAATTTCTGGCAGGCCGGTGCGGCGGGACCGCTTTCCGCCACGGCTCCGGCGAGCGTGCTTGTCAGACGGGGCCCGCGCTCCACTACGCTCTGTGTCAGCGGACCCGACCGGTCCGGCACCCCGGTGGACGTGGTCTGGAACCGGCCGGTACGTACAGTGGTCCGCGCCGACGCGGGAATCAAGGTCCGGGCCACCGGGAACCGGCTCGTCCTGCGCGCCGAACCCGGCACCGAAGGCGCCGTGCTGCGCTGCGAAGTGCGCTGACGACCGCCCCTCCCTGTGCTGCGCACCACACGCTCCGCTTTGTGGAGGCCCCACAAGGCGGAGCCCTGTGGGGCTGGTGGTTCGGCTGCATCGGGGCGGGCTTCTGTTCACACCCACCACGAAACGGGTCAGGAGACTGTTCGGAGTCGACGGCACGATTTCTGGGTCGGGGTTCGTAGGGTCGATACATGACCGTTGTGGAGGAAACCCCGGGTGAGCCGACCGACACCCGTGGCCGGGTGGCCGAACTGCTGGCCCTGCGTGAGCAGGCGAGGCGTGGACCGAGCGACCGGGCGACCGAGGCGCAGCACGCCAAGGGGAAGCTGACGGCGCGTGAGCGTATCGGGCTGTTGCTGGATCCGGGTTCGTTCAAGGAGGTCGAGCAGCTGCGCCGGCACCGGGCGACCGGTTTCGGGCTGGAGGCGAAGAAGCCGTACACGGACGGTGTGATCACGGGGTGGGGCACGGTCGAGGGCCGGACGGTCTTCGTGTACGCGCATGATTTCCGGATCTTCGGCGGGGCGCTGGGCGAGGCCCATGCCACGAAGATCCACAAGATCATGGACATGGCGATCTCGGCGGGTGCGCCGCTGGTGTCGCTGAACGACGGCGCGGGTGCCCGGATCCAGGAGGGTGTCTCGGCGCTCGCGGGGTACGGGGGGATCTTCCAGCGGAACACGCGGGCCTCGGGTGTCATCCCGCAGATCAGTGTGATGCTCGGCCCGTGCGCGGGCGGCGCGGCCTACAGCCCGGCGCTGACGGACTTCGTGTTCATGGTCCGCGAGACCTCGCAGATGTTCATCACGGGTCCGGACGTGGTGAAGGCGGTCACCGGTGAGGAGATCTCCCAGAACGGTCTCGGCGGCGCGGACGTGCACGCGGAGACCTCGGGCGTCGCGCACTTCGCGTACGACGACGAGGAGACCTGCATCGCCGAGGTCCGGTACCTGATCGGGATGCTGCCGTCCAACAACCGGGAGAACCCGCCCACCGCCGGGAGCGGCGACCCGGCCGACCGGCGCGGCGACGTCCTGCTGGACCTGGTCCCCGCCGACGGCAACCGCCCCTACGACATGCACAAGGTCATCGAGGAACTCGTCGACGACGGCGACTACCTGGAGATCCACGAACGCTGGGCCACCAACATCATCTGCGCCATGGCCCGCATGGACGGCGCCGTCGTCGGCATCGTGGCCAACCAGCCGCAGTCGCTGGCCGGGGTCCTGGACATCGAGGCGTCCGAGAAGGCCGCGCGATTCGTCCAGATGTGTGATGCGTTCAACATTCCCATCATCACTCTCCTGGACGTACCCGGCTTCCTCCCCGGCGTCGATCAGGAGCACGGTGGGATCATCCGGCACGGCGCGAAGCTCCTCTACGCGTACTGCAACGCCACCGTGCCCAGGATCTCGCTGATCCTGCGCAAGGCCTACGGAGGCGCCTACATCGTCATGGACAGCCAGTCCATCGGCGCCGACCTCACCTACGCCTGGCCCACCAACGAGATCGCCGTCATGGGCGCCGAAGGTGCCGCCAACGTCATCTTCCGCCGCCAGATCGCGGACGCCGAGGACTCCGAGGCCATGCGGGCCCGCATGGTCAAGGAGTACAAGGCCGAGCTGATGCACCCCTACTACGCCGCGGAGCGCGGTCTGGTCGACGACGTCATCGACCCGGCCGAGACCCGCGAGGTACTGATCGCCTCGCTCGCGATGCTCCGCAACAAGCACGCCGACCTGCCGTCCCGTAAGCACGGCAACCCGCCGCAGTAGGCAACGCTCCGGCGGCCCCCCGCCGGAGTCCACGGAAACCCTGCCGAGAAGACGGAGACATCCCTATGAGCCTCACCCCTGCCGAGTCAGTGCTGCGCGTCGAGAAGGGCCAGGCGGACCCCGAGGAGCTCGCGGCCATCACCGCGGTGCTGCTCGCCCGCGCCGCGGCCCGTTCCGCCGCTCCCGCCCACCGGGGCCGTGACACCGCCGGATGGCGCCGTCTGGAGCGCACCCCCGGATTCCGTGCCCCGCACAGCTGGCAGGGCTGAGAACGGCCGCTGAGAGGCCGCGGGGGCGCCTGACGGCCCCACGGCCTCCCGGCGGCCCGCGCTTCACGGCCTATGCTTCACGGCCCATGCTTCACGGTCCATACGAAAGCCCCGCACTCCCAGGAGTGCGGGGCTTTCGCGTGCGGCGGCCGGGACCGTCAGCGCAGGCGGGCCATCAGGGCGTGCTCGACCAGCGTGATGAGCGCGCTCTTGGCGTCGGCGCGGTGGCGGGCGTCCGTCGTGAGGATCGGGGTATCGGGGCCGATCTGGAGTGCTTCGCGTACTTCGTCGGGGGTGTAGGGCTGGTGTCCGTCGAAGCCGTTGAGGGCGATGACGAAGGGGAGGCCGCTGTTCTCGAAGTAGTCGACGGCGGGGAAGCAGTCGGCGAGGCGGCGGGTGTCGACGAGGACGACGGCGCCGATGGCGCCGCGGACCAGGTCGTCCCACATGAACCAGAACCGGTCCTGTCCGGGGGTGCCGAAGAGGTACAGGATGAGGTCCTGGTCCAGGGTGATGCGGCCGAAGTCCATGGCCACCGTGGTGGTGGTCTTGTCCCCGGTGTGGGTCAGGTCGTCGATGCCCGCGGAGGCGGACGTCATCACGGCTTCGGTACGCAGCGGATTGATCTCCGAAACGGCACCGACAAACGTGGTCTTACCCACGCCGAAGCCCCCTGCCACCACGATCTTCGCCGAGGTAGTGGAGCGGGCCGCTCCGCCGCTAGAGCTTGCGAAGTCCACTGAGCACCCTTTCGAGCAGTGTCACATCTGGCTGACCGCCGGCGGCCTCGTCGCCGCCGGGCTGATGGATAGCGACGAGTCCCGCCTCGGCCAGGTCGGCGACGAGGATCCGGGCAACGCCGAGGGGGATCGAGAGAAGGGCCGAAATCTCGGCTACCGACTTGATCTCGATGCAGAGCCGGCAGATCCGCTGGTGCTCGGGCAACTGCCCTTGCAGCCGGGACGGATCGGCCGTGGTGCTGACCAGCGCCTCGATGGCGAGCTGGTATCGCGGCCGGGTCCGGCCGCCTGTCATGGCGTACGGACGGACCAGCGGGTTGGGCCCGGAGTGCGCGGCGGGCTCGGGAGCCCGCTGCTGCTGCACCGGCTGAATGCGCGGCTGTTGCGGTTGCTGGGGCTGTGGGGACTGCTGGGGCCACCCCGAACCCGGGTGCTGCGGGGGCCAGTCGGACCCCTGCGTGCTCCAGGGCTGCTGCTGCGGCTGCCGGTACGGCTGGTGGAACGGCTGCTGGTACTGCTGGTGGGGCTGCTGCGCACCCTGTCTGCTGGGTGCGGAGGGGAAGTTGAACCGGTTGTCACCGTGCTCACCCGGAACGCGCCGGCCACCGTCATATGGGTGCCCGTCTGTGGGTGCTGCCACGTTTCCTCCTCCGCCTGCCGGTCGCCGATCCCAGTGGGGCCGCGCCACCGCACTTTATGGCGCGGTGGCGAGAAACGCACTGTCTGTCTACTAGTTAAGAAGACTTCCCTGGAGCTCTGCCCGGAGGTCCGGGGTCAGCACACCCCCCGCGCGGTCGACCAGAAGGGCCATTTCGTACCCGACCAGACCGATATCGGCATCCGGGTGGGCGAGGACAGCAAGGGAAGAACCGTCAGAGATGGACATAATGAAGAGGAATCCACGCTCCATCTCCACAACGGTCTGGTTCACGGCGCCGCCCTCGAAGATCCGGGAGGCACCCGCGGTCAGCGACGTCAGACCGGAGGCGACGGCCGCCAGCTGGTCGGCGCGGTCGCGCGGGAATCCCTCGGACATGGCCAGCAGGAGTCCGTCGGCGGAGACCACCACCGTGTGCGACACCCCGGGGGTGTTGTCCACGAAGTTGGTGATCAACCAGTTGAGATTCTGCGCCGCCTGGCTCATCGGGCTCACACTAACGCTCCTGGTTGTAGGTATTACTTGTGTCCGACCCCGCGCTGCGTCCCCGCTGGATGCCGCGTCGCAGGTTGCTCAACCTGCCACGGACGTCCTCGGGGGCGCGGGAGACCTGTGGGCCGCCCTGCTGGGTCTGCTCCGCCGTGCCCTCGACCAGATTGGCCTTGGGTACACGCCGGGGAAGACCGGAAGGGGTGATCCCGCCCGCCTTCGGTTCACGGAGCTTCTCGGCCCGCTCCCAGCGCTCGTCGTTCGTCGAGCGCCAGTCGTCCGGGCCGTCCCCGTCCGCCTGCGCGGCCTGCTGCTGCTCCTGCGGCGGCTGCGACTGCGGCTGTTCCTGCTGCGGCTGCGGCTGCTGTCGGGCTGCGACGGGCTGACCGTTTCCGCGGCCGGTGGGCTGCCAGTGCTGCTGGCCTCCCCGGCGCGGCAGACCGGCTTCGGTCAGCTCGTGGCCGTCGTCCGGAGCAGACCCCGGACGATCGAAGCCTACGCGCTCCCGAGGTTCCGCGGGGGCGCTGGGAAGAGATTCCGCTTCGAGCTGGGCAACCGGCTCATAAGTGCCCTGGTACCCACTCTGATCAGGCCAGTCATCCTGGTGGGGCTGGTCGTTCCCGGAGCCGTACGGAGTCGCATATGCCGCCTCCGCATAGCCTTCCTGCGGGGACGGGTGGAGCTGCCGCGCCTGGCGCGGGTAGCCGTCCCCGGTGCCGTACGGCTCGTAGGGGCTCTCGTGGGAGCCCTCCTCGTAGCCCTGCCGGCCCGGCTCCTGCGCGTACTGCTCCGGCGCGTACGGCCCCTGGGGGTACGGCTCGTGGCCGTACGGGTCCCGGCCGTACTGCCCCTGGCCGTACGGGTCCTGCGCGTACGGCTGCTGGTCCTGGCCCTGCGGCTGCTGGGACTCCAGCGCGGCCCGGCGCTCCTCCCGCATCAGCGAGCGGTTGACCGGGTCCAGCCGCTCCGGGTCCGCCGGTGTCTCGTACCGGGAATCGTCGAAGCCGAGCTCGGCCGCCGTACGGATCTGCGGCTGCTGCGGGGCGGACGGGAAGGACTGCTGCTCGGGGATGATCGAGGAGACGGTGAAGTCGCCCTGCGCGGCTCCGGGTTCGCCGCCGCCACCGTGGGTGATGGCATCCGGGAGCATGACCAGCGAGGTGGTCCCGGCCTGCTCCCCCGAGGGGCGCAGCTGGACCCGGATGCCGTGCCGGTCGGAGAGCCGGCCGACCACGAACAGGCCCATGCGCTGGGACACCGCGGCGTCCACGGTCGGCGGGTTGGCCAGCTTGTGGTTGATGTCCGCGAAGTCCTCGGGGGTGAGACCGATCCCCTTGTCGTGGATCTCGACCATCACCCGGCCGTCCGGCAGCCGGGTCGCGTTGACGCGGACCTTGGTCTGCGGCGAGGAGAACGTGGTGGCGTTCTCCAGCAGCTCCGCCAGCAGGTGCACCAGGTCGGTGACGGCCTGGCCGTGGATCTCGCTCTCGGGTACGCCGGTGAGCTCGATGCGCTCGTAGGACTCCACCTCGGAGGAGGCCGCCCGCAGCACGTCGACCAGGGGTACCGGCTGGTTCCAGCGGCGGCCGGGCTCCTCGCCCGCGAGGACGAGGAGGTTCTCGCCGTTGCGGCGCATCCGGGTCGCCAGGTGGTCCAGCTTGAACAGGCTCTCCAGCTGGTCCGGGTCGGCCTCGCTGTTCTCCAGGCCGGTGATGAGGGTCAGCTGGCCCTCGATGAGCGACTGGTTGCGGCGCGAGAGGTTGGTGAAGATCGCGTTGACGTTGCCCCGCAGCATGGCCTGCTCGGCGGCGAGCCGGACGGCCTCGCGGTGCACCTGGTCGAAGGCCCGGGCGACCTCGCCGATCTCGTCCTGGGTGTTGACCGGGATCGGCTGGACCCGGGTGTCGACCCGGCCGGGATCGGTCCGCGACAGCTGGTCGACCAGCATCGGCAGCCGCTGTTCGGCGATGGCGAAGGCGGCGGTACGCAGCCGGCGCATCGAGCGGCTCATCTGCCGGGCCATGAGCCCGGCCAGCACGAAGGCGGCCAGCAGCGCGACGACCACGACGGCGCCGTTGACGATGGCATCCCTCTTCGCCCCGGCGGAGATGTCCGCCGCCTCGGTCACGGCCTTGTCGACCAGCTCGTCCTCGACCGTGGCGTAGCCCTCGAACTTGGCCGTGGCGGCCGCCATCCAGGTCTCGGGGGTGATCCCCTTCGCCTTCAGCTTCTCGGGGGTCCGGCCCCGGCCGATCTCCTCGGCCATGCCGTCGAAGACCGATCCGTCGATGCTCGGCGGCGCCACGAACGGCTTGCCCGCCGCCTTCGCCTCGGCCTCGGCGGTCCTGATCTGCCTGGCGCCCTCGGCGGCCTTGCCCGCCATGACCTCCTTGAGCCGGTCCACATCCGCCTGGGTGCCGCCCGAGTTGAACTCGCCGAGCGCGATCTGCTCCAGATAGTTGTACGAGCCGAAGGCCGTGACCTGCTCGTCGAACGTGCCGGGACGCTGGCTGGGACGTACCAGCAGATGCATGCCGATGGAGCGCTGAAGCGATTCTGCAGCCTTGGCCAGCTCGACCGCGTAGACGGTGCGGCCGTAGCTGGTGATGTTGCCGGTACCGAGTCCGAGCTCGTTGGAGAACTCCATCAGCGAGTGCTGGACCTGGGTGTAGCCCTCTTCGGTCTTCACCGGGTCCAGCGCCTCGGAATAGGCGGCCTTGCGCAGCCCGGGGAGTTTGGGCTCCTCGGCCTTGAAGAGCTTGAGACGACGCTCCAGGCCCTGCTTCGCGGGCATGTCCTTCACGGCGGCGTCGAACTTCGTCCGGGCGTCCTCCGTGGTGGCACGGGCCTCTTCGACGACGGCCGCGGAGCGCTCGTCGGACAGCAGCGGCTGCGCGGTGAGGTCGCGCTCGTTGAGCAGCGCCTGCCCGTAGTCCGAGGCCGCGCGCACGATCAGCGCGGTCTTCTCGGCGTCCTGCGCCTCGCTCCAGGTGTCGACCGACTCCCTCACCTGGAAGCCGCCCATGACCAGGCCGACGAGTACGGGGATGAGGAGGATCGCGTTCAGCCGGGTGGCCACCCGCCAGTTGCGCGGGGCCAGCCGGCTGGTGCTGCCGACCGGCTCGGGAGCGGTCGCGGGCGCCGCCGCGGCACGCGGCGGCGGGGTGAAGTTCCCCCGCTCGGGCTGCGCCGCGGAGCCCTCGTTGCTTCGCCTCACTGACCAACAACCTCTCGGCGTCGGCACCCACGTTGTGCCGGATTTCGTTCAGGGCCGTACTACTCGGTAGTTCGTCGCATTGCAGCACGGGGACCGGCCACGTTCCAAACACTCGGAATCGGCCATTCCGAGTGGTCCAGGCCTCAGATAAAACGGGCATAAAGAGCGAGCCCCGTCAAAAGGCGGGGCTCATGTGAGCGCAGTGGCACCGGTCGGATGCGTCGGGTGTTGTTTCGTGGGCAATTCTCTGTCGAAACGTTATGAACGCGGGGGCGGATCGTGTCAAAGGACACAGGTCGCCCCCGCGTGACTACAGCAACTTCCGTATGCGGTTAACGACTTACGTCTACTTCAGGCGGGCCATCAGGGCGTGCTCGACCAGGGTGATCAGACCGCTCTTGGCGTCGGCGCGGTGGCGGGCGTCCGTCGTGATGATGGGCGCGTCGGGGCCGATCTGGAGTGCTTCGCGTACTTCGTCGGGGGTGTAGGGCTGGTGTCCGTCGAAGCCGTTGAGGGCGATGACGAAGGGGAGGCCGCTGTTCTCGAAGTAGTCGACGGCGGGGAAGCAGTCGGCGAGGCGGCGGGTGTCGACGAGGACGACGGCGCCGATGGCGCCGCGGACCAGGTCGTCCCACATGAACCAGAACCGGTCCTGTCCGGGGGTGCCGAAGAGGTACAGGATGAGGTCCTGGTCCAGGGTGATGCGGCCGAAGTCCATGGCCACCGTGGTGGTGGTCTTGTCCCCGGTGTGGGTCAGGTCGTCGATGCCCGCGGAGGCGGACGTCATCACGGCCTCGGTGCGCAGCGGGTTGATCTCCGAAACGGCTCCGACGAACGTGGTCTTGCCCACGCCGAAACCGCCCGCCACCACGATCTTCGCCGAGGTGGTGGCACGGCCCGTACCGCCGTTAGAGCTTGCGAAGTCCACTGAGCACCCTTTCGAGCAGTGTCACATCCGGCGCGCCGCCGGCCTCTCCATTACCCGGCTGGTGGATGGCCACCATGCCGGCTTCCGCCAGGTCCGCGACAAGGATCCGGGCCACACCGAGCGGCATGGACAGCAGCGCCGACACCTCGGCCACCGACTTGACCTCACGGCACAGGTGGCAGATCCGCTGGTGCTCGGGGAGCAGCGTTCCCAGATGCGCCGGGTCGGCCGTGGTGCTGACCAGTGCCTCTATGGCGAGCTGGTAGCGCGGCCGGGTCCGGCCACCGGTCATGGCGTACGGACGTACCAGCGGCTGGTCGCCTTCACCGTCGTACGACGCGTGATGCAGTGCGCCGTACGGATCGTGTGAGGCGGGTGGCGGGGTCATGAATCCTCCGGGCGTGACGACAGGGGGTCAGCCTGCTGTCGGATGGGGCCGGTGAGGGGGCTGTGGCGGCCGGACGGGTGAGGGTTGTGGGAAGTACCTGAGGGGATCGTGTCTGGAATCCGCTGCATGGCCGCCTAGTGGAGCAGACTGCCCTGGAGCTCGGCGCGGAGGTCGGGCGTGAGGACGGTACCCGCGCGGTCGACCAGGAGGGCCATCTCGTACCCGACCAGACCGATGTCGGCGTCCGGGTGGGCGAGAACGGCCAGTGAGGAACCGTCCGAGATGGACATCAGGAAGAGGAATCCGCGCTCCATCTCCACCACCGTCTGACTGACGGCGCCGCCCTCGAAGATCCGGGAGGCACCCGCGGTCAGCGACGTCAGACCGGAGGCGACGGCCGCCAGCTGGTCGGCGCGGTCGCGCGGGAAACCCTCCGACATCGCGAGCAGCAGTCCATCGGCGGAGACCACCACCGTGTGGGACACCCCTGGGGTGTTGTCCACGAAGTTGGTGATCAGCCAGTTCAGATTCTGCGCGGCCTGACTCATGGGGCTCAACTAACGCTCCTGCTGGTGAGTGGGGCCGAGTTGGAAACTGCCGGTCGACTGGCCGTTGTTGGCCTGCCGACCCTGCTGGATGCCCCGGCGGAGATTGGTCAGACGCCCGCGCACGTCATCGGGCGCACGCGAAACCTGAGGTCCGGTCTGGTGATTCTGCTGCTGAGCGGTGCCCGGCACCAAATTGGCACGCGGGACACGGCGAGGAAGTCCGGAGGTGGTGACTCCGCCCGCCGCGGGCTTCTTGACCCGTTCGGCCTGCCGGACGAGTTCGTCGTTGGGTGAGGGGCGCCAGGAACCGGTGGCGCCGTTGTCGGCACCCTCACGCCGGGGCATGGGAGGAACAGGGCCCCCGGCGTCCGGAGCTGCGGGTGCCTGCGGCTCGGCGGCGGGCTGCTGCTGGCCGCCCTGCTGCGGGCCGTGGAACCAGTTCGTCTCCAGCGTGTCGTACAGCGGCGTACGTCCGTCCCCCGGACCGGCCGGCGGCAGCGCCTCCGGCTGCGGCTGCTGCGGCAGCATCGGACGGTGCGGTGCCTCACCGGCGGGAGCCGCCGACGGACGCGGTACGCCGAAGTCGCTGTCGTCCCCGCCGCGCTGACGCGGCGCGGGCAGTCCCTGCTCCGGCGGGCGCGGCGCGTTGAAGTCCGGGCGGGCGAACTGCGCGGTGCTCGCCGGGTCCTGGCCCAGCGGCGCCTGCGGGAACTGCGGTGCCTGGGGCGACTGCGGTGCCGAGAAGTCCGGGCGGGCGAACTCGGAGGTGGCGCCCGGTCCCTGCCGGTCGTCCATCGAGGGCCGCCGGGCGAGCGGCGCGTCGAACGGCTGGTTCCGGCCCGGTCCGGCGTTCGGGCCGGTCGGCCGCGCGAACTGGCCGGTGGTCTCGGGCTCCTCGTGGCCGCGCGGCGCGTCCAGCGGGTTGCGCCGCGGCGCTCCCTGCTCCTCGACGCCCCAGCTGGTGGCCTGCGGGCGCTGCGGCTGCGGGTTGCCCCCGGGCAGCTCGGCACGCGGACCGCCGGGCGGCGGCAGCTGACGGCCGGGGCCGCCGGGCTGCTGGAGGCCGCCCTGGCCGCCGGGACCGTTCTGCTCCTGGCGGGACTGCTGGGACTGCTGGGGCTGGGGCGCGTTCGGACCGTTCTGGCCCTGCTGCGCGAACGGGTCCTGCGCGAACGGGTCCTGGCCGAAGGCGTCCTGCTGGGCGAACTGGCCCTGCCGGGCGTTCGGGCCCTGCGGAGCCGGACCGCCGTGGCCGAACAGGTTGGGCTGACCCGATTCCGTACGGCCGGGGTTCTCGCCCTGGTTGCCGCGGGCGCCCAGCCGGGCCCCGCCGCCGAAGGCGCTGGAGAGGCCGCCGCCGTGACGCTGCGGCTCCGGGCGCGGGAAGTCCTGCGGACCGCCCTGCGGAGCCTGGTTCGGCCGGCCGGGGCTCTGCGGCCCGTTGTTCTGCTGGTCGGCGTTGTGCTGGGGCTGCGGCTGGCGCGGCCCGGTGTCGCGCGAGGGCAGCGCGGCCCGCGGGCCGGAGCCCGCGCCGACCTGTCCGCGCGGGGTGCCGGGACCGGCCCCGAGCCCCTTCGCGGGCGGGGCGGAAGGACCGCCGCCGAGGCCCGGACGCTGGGCGTTGCCCGCACCGTTGCCCGGACCCGCGCCGGCCAGCAGGCCGCCGGGGGCGCCGGAGTGCTGGCCGGGTCCCTGCTTGGGCACCGGCTGCTTGCCGCCGTGCGCGACATCGACGGGCAGCATGACCAGCGCGGTCGTACCGCCGGAGTCGGAGGGCCGCAGCTGGATCCGGATGCCGTGACGCAGGGACAGCCGGCCGACCACGAACAGGCCCATGCGGCGGGAGACCGAGACATCCACGGTGGGCGGAGCGGCGAGCCGCTCGTTGATCGCGGCGAGGTCCTCGGGGGAGAGGCCGATACCGGTGTCGTGGATCTCGACGAGCACCCGCCCGTCGGGCAGCGCGTGACCGGTGACCCGGACCTTCGTCTGCGGCGAGGAGAACGACGTGGCGTTCTCCAGCAGTTCGGCGAGCAGGTGCACGAGGTCGTTGACGACGCGGCCCGCGACCTCGGTGGCGGGCACCGCGGCCAGTTCGATGCGCTCGTACTGCTCCACCTCGGAGGCGGCGGCGCGGAGCACGTCGACCAGCGGCACCGGGCGGGTCCACCGGCGGCCGGGCTCCTCACCGGCGAGGACCAGCAGGTTCTCACCGTTACGGCGCATGCGGGTGGCGAGGTGGTCGAGCTTGAAGAGGGAGGACAGCTGGTCCGGGTCGGCCTCGCGCGACTCCAGCTCGGAGATGAGCGAGAGCTGACGCTGGATGAGGCCCTGCGAACGGCGCGAGAGGTTGGTGAACATCGCGTTGACGTTGCCCCGCAGCAGGGCCTGTTCGGCGGCGAGCCGGACGGCCTCGCGGTGCACGTCGTCGAAGGCCGCGGCCACCTGGCCGATCTCGTCCCGGGAGTGCACACCGACCGACTCGACGGAGGTGTCGACATCCTGCGGGTCGGTCTCGGAGAGCTGCTTGACGAGCTCGGGCAGCCGGTCCTGCGCAACACGCGTAGCGGTGTCCTGGAGGCGCCGCAGCGAGCGGATCATGGACCGCGCCACGACGAAGGCGCCGACCAGCGAGACACCGAGCACGAGCAGGATGACCGCACCGTTGACGATCGCCTCGCGCTGCGAGGCCTCGCGCAGCTCACGGGCCTTGGCCTCCATGTCGCTGAGGAGGGTGGCCTCGATCGTCTGCATCGCGTTGATCTTGGTGGAGCTCTGGTCGTACCAGTCGAGGTACGAGCGGACCTTGGTCCCCTCGATGCCGGACGTGGTGTCCAGGACCCGCTTGGCGTACATGTTCGCGGCGTTGATCTCGGGGTTGCCGTTGTCCAGCGGCGCCGTCAGTTCGGCGGCGCTGTCGCCGGTGGTCCCGTAGATCGTGTTGAACGACGTGAGGGCGCGGGATTCCTTCGCGAGCGCGTTCTGGCCGAACTGCCGGTCGTTCGGGTTGAGGTGCGGCTCCTTGACGCTGCCGCCGGGCAGCGCCGCGGCGATGATCGCGCGCTGGACCGAGGCGTACTCCTTGGCGGAGGAGAACGCCGCCAGGGCACGGGTCCGCTTGATCATCTCCGGGTTGCTGGTCGCCTGCGCCATGTCCTGCGAGAGGCTCAGCAGCGAGGTGATCAGCTGGCTGTACTGGTCGATCGTGTTGAGACTCGGGGAGCCCTCCGCGTACGCCGTCTTGCGGATCGTACGGATGTCGCCGAGCAGCGAGGCGATCTGGGCGACGCTCGCGTGGATGCCTTCGAGGGCCTCGTCGCCCTGGGCGTCACCGATGGCGTTCGTGGCGTCGAAGAACGCGTCCTTGGCCCGGTCGGTCTTCTTCCGGGGTTCGGTGACCTTGTAGTCGGTGGCCTTCGACTTGTTGGACAGCGGACCGGCCGACTGGTCGCGCTCCACCTGGAGCGCCTGGGCGAGCGTCGTCGCCTGCTTGGTCATCCGGGTCAGCAGCTGCATGTGCTCCAGCTGCTGCATGTCGGTCATGGACTCGTTGATCCGGAGTCCGCCCAGCGTGGTCGCCGCGACGACGGGGAGGGCGAGGAGGGAGACCAGACGGGTGCTGATGCGCCAGTTGCGGAGCGCTACCCGCGAGCCGGTGCTGATGGGGCCGCGGGGCTTGAGAGGAGTGGCCGGCTCGGCGCCGCCGCTCGTCGTCGAACCCGAGCGCTGCGCGCGGTCGCCGCTGTCACCGGCTGCGGCCGGCCCGGGGTTCTGGGCGTGCTGGGGGGAGGAACCGCGGTCGGTCCCGCCGCGCGGCTCCTGTTCCGCCGGAGCACTGCCATCCCTCTTGAAACGTCCCTGCACTAGCGTCGCAACCTCTGGACCAGGCGTCCCTCCGCCAGGCGGGCGGGACGGTGTCGGCGTCGTGGGGAGCTGGACGCGCCCCATGGTGGTCGTGAGTGACCGGCGATCTCCCCCTTCCGCCGCCACTCGGCGCTGCGTTGCGCCCCTGCGCGCCGGCCTGAAACCCGCGGCGGTGCGTGGAATTCCAGCACAGTGGGGGATCTCCAACAAGGCCCAAGTTTTGTGCCACGACCCGGGTGACCCGTTGTGATTGCCGAGTAACAAGCAGTGGAGAGTGTTCATGGTTAAATCGGACTATTGCGGATGACTTGATCACGAACGAGGGGTGTCCCAGTCGACATGATCAGGAGCGGAATGGCTCATTCAGTGGTGCAATGTCCGTTTCCTGGGCCGCGATTGGGTGCCCGGAATGAGGCAATTGTCGATAAGTTCGTGAGCAAACTCACATGATGATCGTCGTCTCTTCTGTGCTTCTGCGGGGAATCGGATGTTTAGCCTGACGCTTTACACGGATGGCGAATCCGACAACCCGGTGCCCCCCCACGGGTGGCGCCCCCACCGACAAGGTCCGGACGGCAGATGAAGACGACGATGATGTTCCGCAACATTGCCAACCCCCGGCGCACCACGCTGGCGCACCTCAAGGACGCCGAGGCGCTGCGTACGCCGGAGCGGCCGGAGCACGCCGTCGACCTGCCCACCCAGACGGCCAACCCGCGCCGCACCATCCTGATGGTCGCACCGGCCACGACCGCGGAGTAGGCGGGTCGCGACCGCGGGGAAATCGGCGCGGCTGTCCCCCTCGCCCGCGTTAGCCTGGAGCGTCAGTCTTCAGTCAGCCAGCAAGTGAGGGGCGACAGCATCCCGTGCGCATCGCCAGGTTCTCCATCGACGGCAATGTCGCCTTCGGCGCCGTCGAGGGTCAGGGCACCGTGGAATCCGGTGACCTCGTCCTCGACATCATCAAGGGCATTCCGTACGCCGACTTCGAGCTCTCCGGAACCAAGGTCCCGCTGAACAAGGTCCGGCTGCTGCCCCCCGTGCTCCCCAACAAGGTCGTGGCCATCGGCCGCAACTACGCGGAGCACGCCGCCGAACTCGGCAACGAGGTCCCGGATGTCCCGGTCGCCTTCTTCAAGCCCACCACCTCCGTGATCGGTTCGGGCGACGCGATCGAGTACCCCTCCTTCTCCGACGAGCTGCACCACGAGGCCGAGCTGGCCGTGGTCATCGGCCGTATGTGCCGCGAAGTTCCACGCGAGCGCGTCAAGGACGTCGTCTTCGGCTACACCTGCGCCAACGACGTCACCGCGCGTGATGTCCAGCGGCGCGAGAAGCAGTGGGCCAGGGCCAAGGGCTTCGACACCTCCTGCCCGCTCGGCCCCTGGGTGGAGACCGACCTCGACCCCCACGACCTCACCATTCAGGCGACGGTCAACGGCGAGCAACGGCAACTGGGCCGTACGAGCGACATGGTCCGCTCGATCGAGGATCTCGTCGTCCACATCACGGAAGCCATGACATTGCTCCCGGGCGATGTGATCCTCACCGGAACTCCCGCGGGGGTCGGACCCCTGCACGTCGGCGACGAGGTCGCCGTCACCATCGAAGGCATCGGCACTCTCACCAACAAGGTGATCAAGCGTGGTTAACGGACCTGTCCGTGTACGTTTCTGTCCCTCCCCGACCGGTAACCCCCATGTGGGCCTGGTCCGGACAGCTCTCTTCAACTGGGCCTTCGCCCGGCACAACCAGGGCACCCTGGTCTTCCGTATCGAGGACACCGACGCGGCGCGCGACTCCGAGGAGTCGTACGACCAGCTGCTCGACTCGATGCGCTGGCTCGGCCTCGACTGGGACGAGGGCCCCGAGACCGGCGGCCCGCACGCCCCGTACCGCCAGTCGCAGCGCATGGACATCTACAAGGATGTCGCGGAGAAGCTCCTCGCCGCCGGCCACGCGTACCACTGCTACTGCACGACCGAGGAGCTCGACACCCGGCGCGACGCCGCCCGCGCGGCCGGCAAGCCGTCCGGCTACGACGGCCACTGCCGCGACCTCACGGCCGGGCAGAGGGCCGCGTACGAGGCCGAGGGCCGCACCTCCATCGTCCGCTTCCGGATGCCCGACGAGGCGCTCACCTTCACCGACCTGGTCCGCGGCGACATCACCGTCCAGCCGGAGAACGTGCCGGACTACGGCATCGTCCGGGCCAACGGTGCCCCGCTCTACACGCTGGTCAACCCGGTCGACGACGCGCTGATGGAGATCACGCACGTCCTGCGCGGCGAGGACCTGCTCTCCTCCACCCCGCGTCAGATCGCCCTGTACCGCGCGCTGATCGAGCTGGGCATCGCCAAGGACACCCCCGCCTTCGGTCATCTCCCGTACGTCATGGGCGAGGGCAACAAGAAGCTCTCCAAGCGTGACCCGCAGGCCTCGCTCAACCTCTACCGCGAGCGCGGCTTCCTCCCCGAGGGGCTGCTGAACTACCTCTCGCTGCTGGGCTGGTCGATCGCCGAGGACCGCGACATCTTCACCATCGACGAGATGGTCGCGGCCTTCGACATCAAGGACGTCAACGCCAACCCGGCCCGCTTCGACCT
Organism: Streptomyces sp. NBC_00654; assembly: GCF_026341775.1. Classification (NCBI taxonomy): domain Bacteria; kingdom Bacillati; phylum Actinomycetota; class Actinomycetes; order Kitasatosporales; family Streptomycetaceae; genus Streptomyces; species Streptomyces sp. NBC_00654. The sequence continues at coordinate 2,192,090 of NZ_JAPEOB010000001.1, forward strand.
CAAGAAGTGCGAGCACATCAACGCCGAGCATGTGCGCAAGCTCGATGTGAAGGCCTTCACCGAGGCCTGCGGCCCCTGGCTCAAGGCCCCGTTCGCCCCCTGGGCCCCGGAGTCCTTCGACGCGGAGAAGTTCGCGGAGATCGCCCCGCACGCACAGACCCGGGTCACCGTCCTCTCGGACATCACCGACAACGTCGACTTCCTCTTCCTCGACGAGCCGGTGAACGACGAGGCGTCCTGGACCAAGGCGATGAAGGAGGGCTCCGACGCCCTCCTGGCCACGGCCCGCGCCAACCTGGCCGCCGCCGACTGGAACGCCGAGGCGCTGAAGAACGCCGTCCTCACCGCGGGCGAGGCCCACGGCCTGAAGCTCGGCAAGGCCCAGGCCCCGGTCCGGGTGGCCGTCACCGGCCGCACGGTCGGCCTGCCGCTCTTCGAGTCCATGGAGATCCTCGGCCGCGAGAAGACCCTCGCCAGGGTGGACGCGGCACTGGCGAAGCTGGCCGCGTAACCGGCACGAGCCGTACGAAACACAACGCCGATGGGTGGCCGCTCCCGAGGGAGCGGCCACCCATCGGCGTTCCACCGTCAGACGGGACCGTCCAGCGCCGGCGCGATGACGGCGAAGGCCCGGTCGGTCAGGGCGGCCGGGTCCTCGGCGCCCTCGCTGGCGCCCTCGCTGGCGCTCCACCGCTGGAGCACGGCGTCGAGGGCCGTCGGTGCCATCCCGGCGGCCGGCCGCGGAGAGAGACCGGCCCCGGCCCCGCGCCCCGAGCGACGGGCCGCCGCCTGTGGGAGCTGTCGGAAGAGCTGACGGGCGTACGTTTCGCGCTCCCGGCACCCCGGGTGCCCCGGCGCGACGGGCCGCGCGCCGGGTGACGGTCTGGCCCGCCGACGGCCTCCCGGCTAACCTCGCCCCATGCCGATCCGAGCGGTCCTCTGGGACATCGACGACACGATCTTCGACTACTCGGGCGCGGACCGCACCGGTATGCGGCAGCACCTGGAGCGCGAGGGGCTGCCCGAGGGGTACGGCTCCGTCGAGGAGGCCCTCGACGGGTGGCGGGCGGTGACCGAGGTGCACTGGGCGCGGTTCGCCGCGGGGGAGGCCGACTTCCAGGAGCAGCGGCGCGACCGGATCCGTGACTTCCTCTCGCGGGACACGATGGAGGACGCCGAGGCCGACGACTGGTTCGGCAGGCACGCGGCGCACTACGAGGCCGCCTGGGCGCTCTTCCCCGATGTGGTGCCCGTACTGGACCGGCTGGCGAACGACTACCGGCACGCGGTCCTGACGAACTCCAGCATCCACAACCAGCACCGCAAGCTGACCGCGCTCGGGGTGCGGGACCGGTTCGAGGCCGTGGTGTGCGCCGTCGAGCTGGGGATCTCCAAGCCGCGGGCCGGCGCTTTCCACGCGGCCTGCGAGGAGCTCGGGCTCGCCCCGCGGGAGGTGGCGTACGTGGGCGATGAGCCGGACATCGACGCGAGCGGCGCGGTCGCCGCCGGGCTCGCGGGGATCTGGCTCGACCGGCGGGGGAGGGGCGGGCGGGAGGATCTTGTCCGGATCACCGGGCTCGATCAGCTTCCCGGGCTGCTGGCGGGCAATACCCGTTTTGGAGCGCCGGACACCTTCGGGTAATGTTCTTCCTGCGCCGCCCGAGCGGGCCGAAAGATCCGGCCGGGAAGCGCAACACAGAAATAAAACCCCCATCAGGGGTTGCTTTTCAGTGGGCTATGGTGTAATTGGCAACACTACGGTTTCTGGTACCGTCATTCTAGGTTCGAGTCCTGGTAGCCCAGCGCAAGTCAGTAGTAAACACGCCCCCGTTGTGTAGCGGCCTAGCACGCTGCCCTCTCACGGCAGTAGCGCCGGTTCGAATCCGGTCGGGGGTACAGATCCTTCCCGCGAGAACATCTGGGTCGCACCCACGTTCTTGATGCAGGATCGCTAGGGCCCCCGTTGTGTAGCGGCCTAGCACGCTGCCCTCTCACGGCAGTAGCGCCGGTTCGAATCCGGTCGGGGGTACTTGTCACACCATGGGCTATGGTGTAATTGGCAACACTACGGTTTCTGGTACCGTCATTCTAGGTTCGAGTCCTGGTAGCCCAGCGCAAGTCAGCAGTAAACACGCCCCCGTTGTGTAGCGGCCTAGCACGCTGCCCTCTCACGGCAGTAGCGCCGGTTCGAATCCGGTCGGGGGTACAACAGAGCAGTATCGGCAAGGCCCTTCACTTCGGTGGGGGGCCTTCCGCGTTCCCGGCCGGCGAGCGTGGGGAGGGGAGTGGTGAAGCAGCGGGAGGTGAAAGGGGCCGCCACGGCGCTGGGGCGGCCTTCGGGGAGTTCGGGGGAGAGGCGGAGCTTCTTGTGGCCGGTGCGGCTCAGCCCGTGCGGCGCAGGGCCTCACTGAGCCGGGCCGCCGAGTCGATGACCGCCTGGGCGTGCATCCGGCCCGGGTGGCGGGTCAGCCGCTCGATCGGGCCGGAGACCGAGACCGCGGCCACCACCCGGTTCGAGGGGCCGCGCACCGGTGCCGAGACCGAGGCGACGCCCGGCTCCCGCTCGCCGATCGACTGCGCCCAGCCCCTGCGCCGTACGCCGGAGAGGGCCGTCGCCGTGAACCTGGCGCCCTGGAGGCCGCGGTGCAGGCGCTCCGGTTCCTCCCAGGCCATCAGGATCTGGGCGGACGATCCCGCCTTCATGGTGAGTGTGGAGCCGACCGGAACCGTGTCCCGGAGTCCGGACAGCCGCTCCGCCGCGGCGACACAGATCCGCATGTCGCCCTGCCGGCGATAGAGCTGAGCGCTCTCGCCGGTGATGTCGCGAAGGTGGGTGAGCACCGGTCCCGCCGTGGCCAGCAGCCGGTCCTCGCCGGCCGCCGCCGCGAGCTCCGAGAGCCGGGGGCCGAGAATGAACCGGCCCTGCATGTCCCTCGCCACCATCCGGTGGTGTTCCAGTGCCACGGCCAGCCGATGTGCCGTGGGCCGTGCGAGCCCGGTCGCCGCGACCAGCCCGGCGAGGGTGGCCGGACCGGACTCCAGAGCGCTCAATACCAGAGCCGCCTTGTCGAGAACGCCGACGCCGCTAGAGTTGTCCATACGACGATACTCGCGTCTCACTCTGTGAAACGCAAGTTCAATTTCCGGCGGAAGTTGCGAACCTGTACGGGCGGCCGCACAACGGCCCGTTGCCACCGCCCCGCTCGGGGGTCCGGACGGCGGCGCACCGAATCTCTAGTTGGGCCGGCGAAGACGCCGGCCGGAGGGAAAGCGATGGGTAGGACACTCGCGGAGAAGGTCTGGGACGACCATGTCGTCCGGCGCGCGGAGGGCGAGCCCGACCTTCTCTTCATCGATCTTCACCTGCTGCACGAGGTGACCAGCCCGCAGGCCTTCGACGGTCTGCGCCAGGCCGGACGTCCGGTGCGGCGCCTCGACCTCACCATCGCCACCGAGGACCACAACACCCCGACGCTCGACATCGACAAGCCGATCGCCGACCCGGTCTCGCGAGCCCAGCTGGAGACCCTGCGCAAGAACTGCGCGGACTTCGGCGTACGGCTGCACCCGCTGGGCGATGTCGAGCAGGGCGTCGTGCATGTGGTCGGCCCGCAGCTGGGACTGACCCAGCCCGGTACGACCGTGGTCTGCGGTGACTCCCACACCTCCACGCACGGGGCCTTCGGCGCGCTGGCGTTCGGCATCGGCACCAGCCAGGTCGAGCACGTCCTGGCCACCCAGACGCTGCCGCTGGCCCGCCCGAAGACCATGGCCATCACCGTCGAGGGCGAACTGCCCGACAGCGTCACCGCGAAGGACCTGATCCTGGCGATCATCGCCCGGATCGGCACCGGCGGCGGCCAGGGCTACATCCTCGAATACCGCGGATCCGCCATCGAGAAGCTCTCGATGGAAGCCCGGATGACCATCTGCAACATGTCGATCGAGGCCGGTGCCCGCGCGGGCATGATCGCCCCGGACGCGACCACCTTCGAGTACCTGCGGGGCCGTGACCACGCCCCGACGGGCGAGGACTGGGAGGCGGCCGTCGCGTACTGGCGTACGCTGCGCACCGACGACGACGCCGTCTTCGACGCCGAGGTCGTCATCGACGCCACGGAACTGGCCCCGTTCGTCACCTGGGGCACCAACCCCGGCCAGGGCGCGCCCCTGTCGGCGAGCGTCCCCGACCCGGCTTCGTACGAGGACGCCTCGGAGCGCAACGCCGCCGAAAAGGCCCTGGAATACATGGGGTTGAGCGCCGGACAGCCGCTGCGCGACATCACCGTCGACACCGTCTTCGTAGGTTCCTGCACCAACGGCCGGATCGAGGACCTGCGTAACGCGGCCTCGGTCCTGGAGGGCCGCAAAGTCGCCGACGGGGTGCGGATGCTGGTCGTTCCCGGTTCCGTCCGGGTCGCGCTCCAGGCCGTGTCGGAGGGCCTGGACAAGGTCTTCACCGCCGCCGGAGCCGAATGGCGGCACGCGGGCTGCTCGATGTGTCTCGGCATGAACCCCGACCAGCTCGCCCCCGGCGAGCGCTCCGCCTCCACCTCGAACCGCAACTTCGAGGGCCGGCAGGGCAAGGGCGGCCGCACCCACCTGGTCTCCCCGCAGGTCGCCGCCGCCACCGCGGTGCTGGGCCATCTGGCCTCGCCCGCCGACCTGTCCGAAGCCCGTACGCCCGCCGGAGTCTGAGAATCATGGAAGCTTTCACCGCACACACCGGCCGGGCCGTCCCGCTGCGCCGCAGCAACGTCGACACCGACCAGATCATCCCCGCCCACTGGCTGAAGAAGGTCACCCGCGACGGCTTCGAGGACGGGCTCTTCGAGGCCTGGCGCAAGGACGGGTCCTTCGTCCTCAACCGCCCCGAGCGGAGCGGCGCCTCGGTCCTGGTGGCCGGTCCCGACTTCGGTACCGGCTCCTCCCGGGAGCACGCCGTCTGGGCCCTGCAGAACTACGGTTTCCGGGCCGTCATCTCGTCCCGCTTCGCCGACATCTTCCGTGGCAACTCGCTGAAGAACGGCCTGCTGACCGTCGTCCTGGACCAGCCGACCGTGGACGCGCTCTGGGAGCTGACGGAGGCCGACCCAACGGCCGAAATCACTGTTGACTTGGAGGCGCGGCAGGTCCGTGCCGAGGGCATCACGGCCGGCTTCGAGCTCGACGAGAACGCCCGCTGGCGGCTGCTCAACGGGCTCGACGACATCAGCCTCACCCTTCAGAACGAAGCGGACATTGCGACTTATGAGGCGGCAAGGCCGACCTTCAAGCCGCGTACAATTGAGGCCTGAGCAGCGCTTTTCCCAGACTGCGCCCCCTGCCTTCGGGCAGGGGGCGCAGTCGCTTGTTGAGCCCCCCTCGGGCGACAACTCGCCCCAGATGGCACAATCGGTGCATGGAACGCGACAGCCAACTCAAGCTCTATGGCCAAGTCGCCGACCGATTGAAGGAAGCGCACGCAAGGGTGCGTGCACTGCAAGTCCCGGAGGGCGTAAGGATGGCGCTGTCCCGGAAGCTGCTGGTCGTCACGGCCGCGGCGAAGCACGATCTCCCGGACGCGGCAAGGCGTCTGGACCGGTTGATGAAGGACCTCGATGAGGGCCGATTCCCCGAAGGTGACTGACTCTGCGGAACTGCGCAGCGGTCGACTTCGTTGCGGCACTAGGGTGATTAGCCCGTTTCGTGTTTGATTTGCGGTATATATCTGCCTAACGTGCGAAATAGCTTGAACACTTTCGTTCTGGCAATGTCTCCGAAGGGGAAGACGTGAACAAGGCGCAGCTCGTAGAAGCGATTGCCGACAAGGTCGGCGGCCGTCAGCAGGCCGCAGACGCTGTCGACGCGGTACTCGACGCGATCGTGCGTGCCGTTGTCGCCGGAGACCGTGTCTCGGTCACCGGCTTCGGCTCGTTCGAGAAGGTCGACCGCCCCGCCCGGTACGCCCGCAACCCGCAGACGGGTGAGCGCGTCCGGGTCAAGAAGACCTCGGTGCCCCGCTTCCGTGCGGGACAGGGCTTCAAGGACCTGGTGAGCGGCTCCAAGAAGCTCCCCAAGAACGATGTGGCCGTGAAGAAGGCGCCCAAGGGCAGCCTCTCGGGCGGATCTTCCACCCGTACGACGGCGAAGGCCGCGGCCAAGAAGGCCACCGCGAAGAAGGCCGTGGCGAAGAAGGCCACCGCCAAGAAGACCGTGGCGACGGCGAAGAAGGCGACCGCCACGGCGAAGAAGACCACGGCGAAGAAGGCCACCGCCACGGCGAAGAAGGCCACCGCGACCGCGAAGAAGGCGGCCACCCCGGCGAAGAAGGCCGCGACGACCGCCAAGAAGGCCGTCGCCAGCAAGACCGCGCCCGCCAAGAAGACCACGGCGAAGAAGGCGCCCGCGAAGAAGACCACGGCGCGCAAGACCACGGCGAAGAAGGCCACTGCACGCAAGAAGTGAGACCGGGCACGCGCTCGCTCCTCACACGCGCCGGGCCGGGCTCCCCTCGGGGAGCCCGGCCCGCGGGCTGTCCGGGGTACGAACGGGCGCGGCCGAAGGTGTCCGACGGCCCCCAGGGAGTCCCGGGATGTCTCTCCGCGGCGTTGGCGGAATGCCCCGGAACCCGTCCCGTCCCCCCGCGCCGTCTCAGAACGTCTGCAGCGTCACCAGGGTGATCCGCAGGGCGGCACCCTCGCCCTCGCCCTCGATCCGGACCCGCTGCCCCGGACGCAGCAGCCGCAGGCCGCCCGCGTCGAAGGCCGGGGCGTCGAACTCCACCGGCGTGCCGTCGTCCAGCAGCACACTGCCGGTGCGGGTCTCGGAGTCGTACGTGTACGAGGTCGCCTGCATGGGCGGCAGCCTATCGGTCCGGGGCGGGGGAGACCGCGCCGCTCAGCCCCGCCGTGTGCGGGCCCACGCCGAGCGCCAGCGCCACCCGCAGATCCTCACCGGTGTCCACGTCCCGGCGGACCGAGTCGAGGCCGGGCAGAGGGATTTCCGTCGCCCCGGAAGCCAGATGTCCGGCCCGTGAAGGACCGCCGAAGGCCGGGCGCAATTCCACTCCCGGAGCGGCGGACAGGAATGTCGTGCCGATTCCCGCAGCATCGGTGACAAATGCGCGTGGAAAAGCGGCGGAAAAGTCGAGCACCCGCGACAGTTCCGCGGGACGCAGCGCGGGCAGATCCGCGTTCAGTGCCGCCACCGCACCCCGGGGACGCAGCTCCCGCGCACAGCGCGCACCGTGCGCCAGAGCGGCGTTGAGCCCGGCGGCCGGTGTGTCGGGCAGAATGCGGGCCCCGAGCGCGGAAAGGGCGGCCCCGGCCACCGCGTCGTCCGTGACGACCACCACATCCCGCACTCCGGGGCAGGACAGTGCCGCGGCCACGGTGTCCTGTGCGAACGCCAGGGCCAGCCGGGGCCGCAGCAGCTCTCCCGTCGCCCGCCCCAACCGGCTCTTGGCCCGTGCGAGCGGCTTCAGCGGAACGACCAGGGACCAGGCCCCGGTCAGGTCGGTGTTCGTGGCGATCTCCCCCTCCGTACGCGTCAGGACATATTCTCGCCTGCCGGTACGACGGCCCGGAGGCTCGGTCCCGAAGGTGAGGCGTACGGTGTTCTCGACAGAGCAGGGGCCTGGGGCGAGACTTGACCGTCGGTAGCCAGGCAGCAGTAGGTCGCGTATCAGAGGAAGGTGTCCGAGTGTCCCGCCGAAGAATCGGCTTTTGGTACCGCTTGGCGGCGGTCATCGCCAAACCGCCATTGGTGGTTCTGTTCAAGCGCGACTGGCGGGGAATGGAACACATTCCGGCCGACGGCGGATTCATCACGGCGGTCAACCACAACTCGTATCTCGACCCGCTCTCGTACGGACATTTCCAGTACAACACCGGCCGGGTGCCGCGGCTCCTGGCGAAGGCGGGCCTCTTCCGCACCCCCTTCGTCGGAATGATGCTGCGGGGCACCGGCCAGATCCCCGTCTACCGTGAGACGACCAACGCGCTGGACGCGTTCCGTGCCGCCGTGGACGCCATCGAACGGGGCGAGTGCGTCGCCTTCTACCCCGAGGGCACCCTCACCCGCGACCCCGACATGTGGCCGATGGCCGGCAAGACCGGCGCCGCCCGCGTCGCGCTGATGACCAGGGCACCGGTCATCCCCGTCGCCCAGTGGGGCGCCAATCTCGCGATGCCGCCGTACGCCAAGGAGAACAAGCTCAGGCTGTTCCCCCGCAAGACCCTCCAGGTACAGGCGGGACCGCCCGTCGACCTCAGCCGTTTCTACGGAATGGAGCCGACGCCCGACGTGCTGCGGCAGGCGACCGAGGCCATCATGGCCGCGGTCACCGCCCAGCTGGAGATCGTGCGTGGCGAGAAGGCCCCCGCGGAGCTCTACGATCACCGCAAAGCCCGTGCTGAACTACGGCGCAAGGCCCAGGGAAAGGGACCCACGTGACGCACCCCGTAAAAGCAGCCGTCTTCGGAACCGGCTCATGGGGTACGGCTTTCGGCGTGATCCTCGCCGACGCAGGCTGCGAGGTCACCCTCTGGGGACGCCGCGCCGAAGTCGCCGAGACCATCAACACGACCCGTACCAACCCCGACTACCTGCCGGGCATCGAGCTTCCGGCTTCGGTCCGGGCCACCACCGACGCCGCCGAGGCGCTGCGCGGCGCCGAGTTCGCCTTCCTCGTCGTGCCCTCGCAGACGCTGCGCGCCAACCTCGCCGACTGGGCCCCGCACCTGGAGGACCGCACCGTCCTCGTCTCCCTGATGAAGGGCGTCGAACTCGGCACCGCCAAGCTGATGAGCGAGGTCATCGCGGACGTCACCAAGGTCACCGCGGACCGTATCGCCGTCATCTCCGGGCCCAACCTCGCCAAGGAGATCGCCGAACGCCGCCCCGCCGCGGCCGTCGTCGCCTGCCAGGACGAGTCCGTGGCCCAGCGCCTCCAGGCCGCCTGCCACACCCCGTACTTCCGCCCGTACACCAACACCGACGTGGTCGGCTGCGAGCTCGGCGGCGCCGTGAAGAATGTCATCGGTCTCGCCGTCGGCATCGCCGACGGCATGGGCCTCGGCGACAACGCCAAGGGCTCGCTCATCACCCGCGGCCTCGCCGAGACCACCCGCCTGGGCGTGGCCATGGGCGCCGATCCGCTGACCTTCTCCGGAATGGCGGGCCTCGGCGACCTGGTGGCGACCTGCTCCTCGCCGCTCTCGCGCAACCACACCTTCGGCACCAACCTCGGGCGCGGCATGACGCTCCAGGAGACGATCGCCGTCACCAGGCAGACCGCCGAGGGCGTCAAGTCCTGCGAATCGGTGCTCGACCTGGCCCGCCGGCACGGCGTCGACATGCCCATCACCGAAACGGTCGTCGGCATCGTCCACGAGGGCAAGCCGCCGGTCGTCGCGCTCAAGGAGCTGATGTCGCGCAGCGCCAAGGCCGAGCGGCGCTGACGTCTCTCTTCCAGCAGGTACGCTCATCGTGATATGAGCAGCGAGAACCTCCCCCAGAGCCCTGAGCGCCCCGAGAGCCCTGAGCCGCAGCGCCGTAAGCCGCGCGTGGCTGTCGTGTTCGGCGGCCGCAGCTCCGAACACGGCATCTCGGTCGTCACGGCCGGCGCCGTGCTGAACGCCATCGACCGGACCAAGTACGACGTGATGCCGATCGGCATCACGACGGACGGGCGCTGGGCGCTCACCGCCGACGAGCCCGGACGCATGGCCATCAGCGACCGGCAGGTGCCCAATGTGGCGCAGCTGGCCGAGACCGCCGAGGGCACCGTGGTGCTCTCCGTCGATCCCGGCAGCCGTGAAGTCGTCTACAGCGAACCGGGCTCGGTGCCCAAGGCGCTCGGCGAGGTCGACGTCGTCTTCCCCGTGCTGCACGGCCCGTACGGGGAGGACGGCACGCTCCAGGGGCTCCTCGATCTCGCCGGTGTGCCCTACGTCGGAGCCGGTGTCCTCGCCTCGGCGGTGGGCCAGGACAAGGAGTACATGAAGCGGGTCTTCCTCTCCTTCGGGCTGCCCGTCGGACCGTACGAGGTCGTACGCCCCCGGGAGTGGGACGGCGACCGCGCGGCCGCCCGCAAGCGCATCGTCGACTTCGCCGGCGAGCACGGCTGGCCGCTCTTCATCAAGCCCGCCCGCGGCGGCTCCTCGATGGGCATCAGCAAGGTCGACGACCTCGCCGGTCTGGACGAGGCGATCGAGGAGGCCCGCCGCCACGACCCCAAGTTCCTCGTCGAGTCGCTGCTGCGCGGCCGCGAGATCGAGTGCGGGGTGCTGGAGTTCGAGGACGGGCCGCGGGCCAGTGTGCCCGCCGAGATCCCGCCGGTGACCGCACACGACTTCTACGACTTCGAGGCCAAGTACATCGACTCGGCCGCCGGTCTGGTGCCCGCCCCGCTCACCGCGGAGCAGACCGCCGAGGTCCAGCGCCTCGCCGTCGCCGCCTTCGAGGCCGTCTCCTGCGAAGGGCTGGTGCGCGCCGATTTCTTCCTCACCGAGGACGGCGGCTTCGTCATCAATGAGATCAACACCCTGCCGGGGTTCACCCCGATCTCGATGTACCCGCGGATGTGGCAGGAGAGCGGCGTGGACTACCCGGAGCTGGTGGACCGGCTGATCCAGGCCGCGCTGACCCGTTCCACCGGACTGCGCTGACCCATTGCGGCGGACCGGGCCGGCCCGTTCCGGCGGCCCGGCCCGGACCGCCGTCTCCCGGCCCGCTCAGAGACTGTCCGGAACCGTCTTCTTGACCGGGGCGGCGAACGCGGCCAGCGGGCTGGCGTCGTGGGCGTACTCCTCGGAGAGGGTGACCTCGACATACGCCTCGCGGTACGTGGTGGTGAAACGCGGACCGGCGTCCTGGCGCTGTTCCAGCATCCAGTTGACGCCGTCCGCTTCGATCGCCTTGGACTGGGCGTCGTCCATCTTCGCGGGCCGCGGCACACCGCAGCGCAGTACGATCGCCCCGTCCCCCCAGCCGGCGGTCAGCTCCGAATCCGGTCCGGGATCACTCCGTTCGAGGTCGACGACGGTCTGCGGCAGCGCCTTGTGCAGCGCTTCGCAGTACGCGGCGGCCTCGGACGGCGGGGTGGGAACCGCGACAGGGGGCTGGCCGTGGCTGGAGGAACAGCCCGCCGCGGCCAGGACCAGCAGGGCAGCGGACGGACCGAGGAACAGCGAGCGGGAGGACCGGCGGCGGAAAGACGTCACCGGCCCAGCCTAGACGGGGGTCAGAGGTGGACGATCGGGCAGGTCAGTGTCCGCGTGATGCCGTCCACCTGCTGCACCTTGGCGACCACCATGCGGCCGAGCTCATCGACCGTGTCGGCCTGGGCCCGCACGATCACGTCGTAGGGACCGGTGACGTCCTCTGCCTGGATGACTCCCGGAATCTTGGCGATGGTCTCGGCGACGGTCGACGCCTTGCCCACCTCGGTCTGAATAAGGATGTACGCCTGTACCACGGAACCTCCAGGGCGGCCACGAGGATCATGTGGGGGAAAGGGACGCCACGGTATCGCGTTGCCGCGGGCCGCGGGGAGACCTGTGGGCCGGATGACGTCCACAGCGTGGCGTACAGACAACAGAAGTTGACGTATCTCTTGACGGTACCGACAGCAGTGACGGCTCGCGACCGGGGGCCCGGACGGGTGTCCGGGGCGATAAATGAGAGGTGAGACTCGGTGAAGGGAACCGTGGGCGAGTTGGGGGAGTTCGGGCTCATCAGGGAGCTGACTTCCCGGCTCACCACCACTCCGGCGGTACGGCTGGGGCCCGGCGACGACGCCGCGGTCGTGGCCGCTCCCGACCGCAGGGTCGTGGTCAGTACGGACATCCTGCTGGAGGGGCGGCACTTCCGCCGCGACTGGTCGACGGCGTACGACGTCGGGCGCAAGGCCGCCGCTCAGAACCTCGCCGACATCGCGGCCATGGGTGCCGTGCCCACCGCGCTGCTCCTCGGTCTCGTCGTCCCCGCCGACCTCCCGGTCACCTGGGCCGCCGAACTCATGGACGGCCTGCGCGACGAGTGCCAGGTCGCGGGCGCGGCCGTGGTCGGGGGCGACGTCGTCGGCGGCGACACCATCACCGTCTCGATCACCGCCCTCGGCGACCTGCGCAACCACGAACCGGTCACCCGGTCCGGCGCCCGGCCCGGTGACGTCGTCGCCGTCACCGGCTGGCTCGGCTGGTCCGCCGCCGGGTACGCCGTCCTCTCCCGGGGCTTCCGCTCGCCCCGCGCGTTCGTCGAGGCCCACCGCCGTCCCGAACCGCCGTACCACGCGGGCCCCGCGGCGGCCGGACTCGGTGCCACCGCGATGACGGACGTCAGCGACGGACTGGTCGCCGACCTCGGGCACATCGCCGAGGCCAGCAAGGTCCGCATCGATCTGCGGTCCGGGCTCATCGACATTCCCTCGCAGATGTCCGACATCGGCCAGGCCGTCGGCGTCGACCCCCTCCAGTGGGTGCTCACCGGGGGGGAGGACCACGCGATCGTCGCGACCTTCCCCCAGGACGTGAAGCTCCCGGCCCGCTGGAAGGTGATCGGCGAGGTCCTGAACCCCTCCGCCCTGCCCCAGGTCACGGTGGACGGAGCGCCCTGGACCAGCAAGGGCGGCTGGGACCACTTCGGGAACATCGAGGACGCCCAGTAGATTGCGGCGTATGCCCATACGTACCGCCGCACCACCCCGTGTCCTGACCGTCGCCGGATCCGATTCCGGCGGCGGCGCGGGCGTGCAGGCCGACCTGAAGACCATGCTGGCCCTCGGCGTGCACGGCATGAGCGTGCTGACCGCCGTCACCGCCCAGAACTCCCGGGGCGTCCAGGGAGTCTGGGAGCTTCCGGTGGAAGCCGTCACCGCCCAGTACCGCAGCGTCGTCGACGACATCGGCGTCCAGGCGGTGAAGACCGGCATGCTCGCCTCGGCCGCCCTCGTCGAGACCGTCGCCGAGCTGCTCGCCAGCACCGAGGCGCCGGTCGTCGTCGACCCGGTGGGCGTCTCCAAGCACGGGGACGCGCTGCTGGCCGCCGAGGCGCTCGATTCCGTACGGACGAAGCTGCTGCCCGTCGCGACGGTCGCCACCCCGAACCTCGACGAGGTGGCACAGCTCACCGGCACCGTCGTCACCGGCGAGAGCGACATGCGCCGGGCGGCGGCCGGAATCCTGGCGTACGGGCCGCGCTGGGTGGTCATCAAGGGCGGCCATCTGCCGGGCGAGGCCGTGGACCTGCTGACCGACGGCAGCCAGGAGCACTGGCTGCGCGCACCCCGGCACGACAACCGGCACACCCATGGCACCGGCTGCACCCTCGCCTCCGCCATCGCCGCCTCGCTCGCCCTCGGCCAGGACGTCCCCACGGCCGTAAGGAGCGCGAAGGAGTACGTCACCGGGGCGATCGAGGCCGGATTCCCGCTCGGCGGCGGCATCGGACCCGTCGACCACGGCTGGCGCACCCGGCAGCGCTGAACGGCCGCCGTGGGTACAGCAAAAAGCCGGTCCACCGAGGTGGACCGGCTTTTTGGGCAACCGGAAGGCTGCGCTACGACGGGAACGTCAGCGCGCGACCTTGCCGGCCTTGATGCACGAGGTGCAGACGTTGAGCCGCTTCGGCGTCCGACCGACCACGGCACGCACGCGCTGGATGTTGGGATTCCAGCGACGGGACGTACGGCGGTGCGAGTGCGAAATGTTGTTGCCGAAGCCCGGCCCCTTGCCGCAGACGTCGCAGTTGGCAGCCACGGGTCACTCCAAAGACTTCAGGTGCACTTACAGTGAATTCCGGCGCGCCGGAATCATTTGACTGAAGTGGCGGTACCGGAGGTATGGCCCGACTTTCATCGGGCAACCGAAGCAGCATACAACGGCTGCTCCGGAGATACGAAACTACCACGGCTGGGCCCACCGTCCGCCCGCCCCCTGTTCCGGACCCACCCGTCGCGGGCGGGCTACCCTGCGGTGCAGCCCGCTGCCACGGCCGCTTCAAGGAGGACCATCGGTGCCGCAGCTCCCCGACGATCTGGACGCCGTCGCGGTGCGCACCTGGTGCTCACTGGCCCTGGAGGCCCTGGGCCGGGAGCGCGCGGAGATCGATGCGATCAATGTCTATCCCGTCGCCGACGGTGACACCGGCACCAACCTCTATCTGACCGTGGAATCCGCGGCGGCGGCCGTCGAGGCAGTGTTCGCCGCCCATGAGACCGGCTCCACCGCGCCCGCCACCGCCGACGCCGTACGCGCCATGGCGCACGGAGCGCTGATCGGCGCCCGGGGGAACTCCGGCACCATCCTGGCCCAGCTGCTGCGCGGGATGGCGGGGGTGCTGGCCGACGGCGGCGGGGAGGACCGGCTGCGCGAGGCCTTCGCCCGCGCGGCGTCGGCCGCCCGGCAGGCTGTGGCCCACCCCGTCGAGGGCACGGTGCTCACCGTCGCGACCGCGGCCGCCGAAGCCGCGCGGGACGCGGGCCCCGGCCTCGCCGCGGTGGTGCGGGCGGCGTACGACGGCGCGCGCACCGCGCTGGAGGCGACCCCGGGCCAGCTCGCCGTCCTCGGCCGCGCGGGCGTCGTGGACGCGGGCGGACGGGGGCTGCTCGCGGTACTCGGCGCGCTGCTGGAGACGGTGTCGGGGCAGGCGCCGGTGCGCCGCTCCTGGGCGGTCCCCGCGGTGCTTCCGGAGCCGGCGCACGGCGGGGGCGGCACGGCCGACGGGCGCGCGGACGGGGGCGCGGACGACTGCCCGGACGGAGGGAGCGGTCCCGCCTTCGAGGTGATCTACCTGCTGGAGGCCCACGACGAGGCCGTGGACCGGCTGCGGACCCGGCTGGACGCGCTCGGGGACTCCCTGGTCGTGGTCGGCGGCGACGGGCTGTGGAACGTACACGTCCATGTCGACGACGCGGGAGCGGCGGTGGAGGCCGGGGTCGAGGCCGGACGGCCGTACCGGATCGGGATCACCCACTTCGGCGCCGACGGCCTGCTCGACACCCGCCCCCACACGGAGCCCGCCCGGCGCGCCGTCGTCGTCGTGGTTCCCGGCGACGGGCTGGCCGGGCTGTGCACGGAGGCCGGCGCGACCACCGTGATCGCGCGCCCCGGCGAACCGCCCGCCAGCGGCGAACTGGTCGACGCGATCCGCCGGGCCCACGCCCGCGAGGTGGTCCTCCTGCCCAACGACGCGGCGCTGCGGCACACCGCGGGGGCCGCCGCCGAGCAGGCCAGGACCGAGGGGGTCCGGGTCGCCCTGATTCCCACCCGCGCGGCCGTCCAGGGCATCGCCGCGCTCGCCGTCCACGAGGCGGACCGCAGCTTCGACGAGGACGTGGTCGCGATGACCGCGGCCGCGGGCGCCACCCGGTACGCCGAACTGGCCGTCGCCGAACGGCAGTCGTGGACCATGGCCGGCATCTGTCAGGCGGGCGACATCCTCGGCCTGATCGACGGGGACGTCGCCGTCATCGGCGCCGACGTGCCCGCGACGGCCCGCACGGTCCTGGACCGGATGCTGGCCTCGGGCGGCGAACTGGTCACCCTCGTCCTCGGCGAGAACGTGCCGGACGCCCTGGCCGACGCCCTCACCGAGCATGTGCGCGAGGGCTATCTCGCCGTGGACACCGTGGTCTACCGGGGCGGTCACCAGAGCGCACCGCTGCTGATCGGCGTCGAGTAACCCCTTCGCGAGGGGCGCGCCGGGCCGCGCGGGGGACAGGTGTCAGTGCCGTGGTGTGCAATGGACCGCGTGTCTGCGTTCGATGAACCCCTCAAGAAGCTGCTCGGCGGAGCCACCGCGAAGGTGATGGCCGAACACCTCGACCTGCACACGGTCGGTGATCTGCTGCACCACTACCCGCGGCGGTACGAGGAGCGCGGTCAGCTCACGGCACTGGCGGACCTCCCGCTCGACGAGCATGTGACGGTCGTCGCGCAGGTCGCCGACGCCCGTGTCGCGGTGTTCAACAACGGCCGCGGCAAGCGTCTGGAAGTGACCCTCACCGACGGCAGCGGCCGGCTCCAGCTGGTCTTCTTCGGCCACGGCGTCCACAAGCCCCACAAGGAGCTGCTGCCCGGCCGCCGGGCGATGTTCGCGGGCAAGGTCTCCGTCTTCAACCGCAGGATGCAGCTCGCCCACCCCACGTACCAGCTGCTGGACGCCGCGGACGCGGACGAGGCGACGGAGGCCGTGGACGCCTTCGCCGGGCGGCTGCTGCCCATCTATCCCGCCTGCAAGCAGCTCGACTCCTGGCGGATCGCCAAGGCCGTGGACGCCGTGCTGCCCAGCGCGCGGGACGCCGTGGACCCGCTGCCCGAGGCGCTGCGCGAGGGCCGCGGCTTCACCCCGCTGCCGGAGGCGCTGCTCAAGGTGCACCGGCCGCAGACGAAGGCGGACATCGCCGACGCCAAGGAGCGGCTGAAGTGGGACGAGGCGTTCGTCCTCCAGGTCGCGCTCGCCCGCAGACGGTACGCCGACACCCAACTCCCGGCCGTGGCACGCAGGCCGGTGCCCGACGGGCTGCTGGACGCGTTCGACGCCAAGCTGCCCTTCACCCTGACCGAAGGGCAGCGGAAGGTCACCGGCGAGATCTTCGACGACCTGGCGACCGAGCACCCGATGCACCGCCTCCTCCAGGGCGAGGTCGGCAGCGGCAAGACCATGGTCGCCCTGCGCGCCATGCTCGCGGTCGTCGACGCGGGCGGGCAGGCGGCCATGCTCGCGCCCACCGAGGTACTCGCCCAGCAGCACCACCGGTCCGTCACCGAGATGATGGGCGAGCTGGCCGAGGGGGGCATGCTCGGCGGCTCCGACCGGGGCACCAAGGTCGTCCTGCTCACCGGCTCCATGGGTGTCCCCGCCCGGCGGCAGGCACTGCTCGACCTGGTCACCGGAGAAGCCGGGATCGTGATCGGCACCCACGCGCTGATCGAGGACAAGGTGCGGTTCCACGACCTGGGCCTGGTCGTCGTCGACGAGCAGCACCGCTTCGGCGTGGAGCAGCGCGACGCCCTCCGGTCCAAGGCGCACTCCCAGGGGGAAAGACGGTCGCCCCATCTGCTGGTCATGACCGCCACCCCCATCCCCCGTACGGTCGCGATGACGGTGTTCGGCGATCTGGAGACCTCCGTACTGGACCAGCTCCCGGCCGGCCGCTCGCCCATCGCCAGCCATGTCGTCCCCGCCAAGGACAAGCCGCACTTCCTCGCCCGCGCCTGGGAGCGGGTCCGTGAGGAGGTCGAGAACGGCCATCAGGCGTATGTCGTCTGTCCCCGCATCGGTGACGACGCCGATGAGGCGGCCGGGGAGAAGAAGAAGGGAAGGAAGGCCGGGGCGCCCGAGGACGACGGCGAGAAGCGGCCGCCGCTCGCCGTGCTGGAGATCGCCGAGGAACTGCGCAGGGGCGCGCTGGCCGGACTCCGGATCGAGGTGCTGCACGGCAGGATGCACCCGGACGACAAGGACGACGTGATGCGCCGCTTCGCCGCGGGGCAGGTCGATGTGCTGGTCGCCACGACCGTCATCGAGGTCGGGGTCAACGTTCCCAACGCCACCGCCATGGTGATCATGGACGCCGACCGGTTCGGCGTATCGCAGCTGCACCAGTTGCGGGGCCGGGTCGGCCGCGGCTCCGCCCCCGGGCTGTGTCTGCTGGTCAGCGAGGCGCACGAGGCCAGTCCCGCGCGGGCCAGACTCGGCGCCGTCGCCGCCACCCTCGACGGCTTCGAGCTCTCCCGGATCGACCTGGAGCAGCGCCGTGAGGGCGATGTCCTCGGCCAGGCCCAGTCCGGCGTCCGCTCCTCGCTGCGGATGCTCACCGTCATCGACGACGAGGAGGTCATCGCCGCCGCCCGTGAGGAGGCCGTCGCGATCGTCGCGGCCGACCCGGAGCTGGAGCACCTGCCGGCGCTGCGGACCGCGCTGGACGCCCTGCTGGACAAGGACCGTGAGGAGTATCTCGACAAGGGGTGAGAGGAAGGGGCGAGGAGAGGGGCGCGGAGGCCGGCGGGTGGCAGGGGCCCCTGCCCGGCCCGGGGGCGGAAGAGGCGCTGAGGCCGGAGCCGGGAGCGGTGCGAAGGCCCGGCAGGCGGAGGTGCGAAGGCCGGGGCGGGCCCGACGCCATATCGTGGGTGCACGGCACACCGTCGCCCTGTGTGCCGCCCCACGACCCGAGGACCAGTCACCCATGACCCGCGTGATCGCCGGCTCGGCCGGCGGACGCCGCCTGGCCGTCCCGCCCGGCACCGGCACCCGCCCCACCTCCGACCGCGCGCGTGAGGGCCTGTTCTCCACGTGGGAAGCGCTCCTCGGCACCCTCGACGGCATCCGCATCGCCGATCTGTACGCCGGTTCCGGCGCCGTCGGCCTCGAAGCGCTCTCCCGGGGCGCCGCCCACGCGCTCCTCGTCGAGGCCGACGCGAAGGCCGCCCGCACCGTCCGGGACAACGTCCGCACGCTCGGTCTGCCCGGCGCCGAGGTCCGTAACGGCAAAGCCGAGCAGATCGTGACAGGACCCGCGCCCGCAGAGCCCTACGACGTGGTCTTCCTGGACCCGCCGTACGCCGTCACCGATGGCGATCTTGGCGAGATCCTGCTCACACTCCGTGCTCAGGGCTGGCTCACCGGCGATGCACTCGTCACCGTGGAGCGCAGCACCAGAGGCGGAGAATTCGGCTGGCCGCAAGGATTCGAGCCACTGCGGGCCCGTCGCTACGGCGAGGGAACGTTTTGGTACGGTCGCGCCGCCTCTACGTGCGAAGACGCACGATGACCGGACCGGAGAGCGAGGGAATCACGTTGCGCCGCGCCGTCTGTCCGGGGTCGTTCGACCCCATCACCAACGGACATCTCGACATCATTGGCCGAGCCTCGAAGCTGTACGACGTCGTACACGTCGCGGTGATGATCAACCAGTCGAAGAAAGGACTCTTCGAGGTGGAGGAGCGGATAGATCTGATCCGCCAGGTCACCTCCGACTTCGGCAACGTCGAGGTCGAGTCCTTCCACGGCCTGCTGGTCGACTTCTGCAAGCAGCGCGAGATCCCGGCGATCGTGAAGGGCCTGCGGGCCGTGAGCGACTTCGACTACGAACTCCAGATGGCCCAGATGAACAACGGCCTCTCCGGAGTCGAGACGCTCTTCGTGCCGACCAATCCCACCTACAGCTTCCTGTCGTCGTCCTTGGTCAAAGAGGTCGCGACCTGGGGCGGCGACGTCTCCCACCTGCTGCCGCCGGTTGTCCACGAAGCCCTCATAGAGCGCCTGGGCAAGCGGTGAGTCACTGACTGACCGTCACCAGGTGTCGGGCGGGAGCCGACTGGCCTTACAGTCGTCCCGTCCGGCTCCAACAGCAGCAGAGAGTGGCGAGCACACGGTGGACGTGCAGAAGAAGCTCGACGAGATCGTCGAAGCGGTCGGGAGCGCCCGCTCCATGCCCATGTCGGCGTCGTGCGTGGTCAACCGCGCCGAACTGCTCGCGATGCTCGAAGAGGTGCGGCAGGCCCTGCCCGGCTCGCTGGCCCAGGCCGCGGAGGTGATCGGCGGCCATGAGCAGCTGGTCGAGCAGGCCCGCCAGGAGGCCGGACGGATCATCGAGTCCGCCCACGCCCAGCGCGGAACACTCGTCTCCGACACCGAGATCGCCCGGCAGTCACGGAGCGAGGCCGACCGGATCCTCTCCGAGGCCCGCCGGGAGGCCGACGAGGTCCGGGCCGACGCCGACGAGTACGTCGACAGCAAGCTCGCCAACTTCGAGGTCGTCCTCACCAAGACCATCGGCTCCGTGGACCGCGGCCGCGAGAAGCTGCTGGGCCGGGGGCAGGGACTGGACGAGCAGGGATACCAGGACCCGGACTTCGCCGAGGCGCCCGAGCGCAGCGCCGACCCGGCCACGCTCCAGCGCCGCGCCGACGAGTACGTCGACACCAAGCTCGGCGCCTTCGAGGCGGTGCTCGCCAAGACCCTGGAGGCGGTCGGCCGGGGCCGGCAGAAGCTGCACGGCCGGGTGGCCGGCGACGACCTCGGTGCGCACATGGCCGCCCAGGACGCCGCAGGCAGCCAGGGGCACACCAGCGACGCCGACTACCTCGCGGGTCTGGCCGAGCTCGCCACCCCGGACCCGCAGCAGCAGCCCCCGCAGCCGCGCTACCCGGCCCAGGCGCAGCCCGAGCCGCAGTACGCGCAGACGTACGCCTACCAGGAGCAGCCGCTCCAGCAGGACGTCTACGGCTACCAGCAGCAGCCCGACCCGTACGCCGCCTACCAGCAGCAGAGCTACGACCCCGGCTCCCTGCAGGCCCAGCAGGCCCAGCAGCCGCAGCAGGACTACGGCTGGCCCCAGCAGCCCGCCCAGCCGCCGGCTCCGGCCCCGCAGGGCGAGAGCGCACTGGACGAGACCAGCCTCTTCGACACCAGCATGATCGATCTGGAGCAGCTGCGCCGGTACGAACAGGGCCGCTGACCGTGGTGTCCCGGGCCGGTGGGCCCGGGGGCGGACCGGCCCGGATTGGGTGCTGAGCGGTACGTCAAGTATCCTGGCTCTTCGGTCGCGCGTAGATCCGCGATCCCGGCTGCCCGTTTCGACTCCGGACCGGGCCGGCCCCTCCCGATGCAGCACGACGCACATGATCGCGAAAGCAGGAAAAGCCCTGAACGGCCACCTCGACCACCGAAACCCTCTCGTGTTCGATACGCACGAGCTGGGCCGGCGTCCCGGTGCCCTCAAGCGGCTGACCCGCTCGGTGGAGGCGCCCAGGGATCTGGGTATCGACGGCGTCATCGGTGTGCCGGAAGGCGCACCCGTGGTGCTGGACATCCGCCTCGAATCGGTCATGGAAGGGGTGCTTGTCACAGGCACCGCCCGTGCATCGGCCGAGGGGGAGTGCGTAAGGTGTCTGGAGCCGCTGACCGTCAAGGTCGAAGCGGACTTCCAGGAGATGTTCTCGTACCCTGACGCCGATGACCGGGGCCGCGGCAAAGCGGCGGACCCGGTCGACGACGCCGAGGACGACGAGGACGTGTTCTTCCTTGAGGACGGCTTGTTCGACCTCGAGTCAGTGCTGCGTGACGCGGTAGTGCTCGCACTGCCCATGCAGCCGGTGTGCAAGGAGACCTGCCTCGGTCTGTGTTCCGAATGCGGAATCAGGCTGGACGAGAATCCCGGACACCACCACGATGCCGTCGACATCCGTTGGGCGGCACTGCAAGGACTCGCCGAGACCGTTCAGGACGGCGAGAAGGACAACATGGGCGGCGCCGAACCTGGCGTCGACGAGAAGCAGGAGAAGTAGCCGTGGCTGTTCCGAAGCGGAAGATGTCGCGCAGCAACACGCGCCACCGCCGGTCGCAGTGGAAGGCTGCGGTCCCCACCCTGGTTTCGTGCGAGCGTTGCCAGGAGCCGAAGCTCCAGCACATTGCGTGCCCGAGCTGCGGCACCTACAACAAGCGCCAGGTCCTCGAGGTCTGAGCGGCTGGTGAGAGGCCCGATGTCTGAGTTGTCCAGTGCCAAGAAGCAGGCAGACAACGTCAACACAGCCTCGTCCCACACGCTTCTGGAAGGGCGGCTCGGGTATCACCTCGAGTCCGCCCTTCTGGTGCGTGCGCTGACCCACCGTTCGTACGCATACGAGAACGGCGGCCTGCCCACCAACGAGCGGCTCGAATTCCTCGGGGATTCGGTGCTCGGCCTGGTGGTCACGGACACGCTGTACCGCACCCACCCCGACCTGCCCGAAGGCCAGCTGGCCAAGTTGCGGGCCGCGGTGGTCAACTCGCGTGCACTTGCGGAAGTGGGCCGCGGCCTCGAACTCGGCTCCTTCATCCGGCTCGGCCGCGGTGAAGAGGGCACGGGGGGCCGGGACAAGGCTTCCATCCTCGCCGACACCCTTGAAGCGGTGATCGGCGCGGTCTATCTCGACCAGGGCCTCAGTGCGGCCTCGGAGCTGGTTCACCGGCTCTTCGACCCGCTGATCGACAGGTCCTCGAACCTCGGCGCCGGCCTGGACTGGAAGACCAGTCTCCAGGAACTCACCGCGAGCGAGAGCCTCGGAGTCCCCGAGTACCTCGTCACGGAGACCGGCCCGGACCACGAGAAGACCTTCACTGCTGCTGCTCGCGTCGGTGGTGTCTCGTACGGCACCGGCACCGGCCGTAGCAAGAAGGAAGCGGAGCAGCAGGCGGCGGAATCCGCCTGGCGTGAGATCAGCGCCGCCGCGGAAGCGCGGGAGGCCGCGGCGAAGGCCGCAGCCGACGGAGGGGTCGCCGACACCCCTGCCGACCCGTCGCCGCACACGGACGCCGCTCCGGCCTGAACCGACCGGGAACCCCTCGGTGCCTCGCGCACCGGGGGGTTCTCGCTGTCCGCGCGGCGCTCGCCCGCCGCCGCGCGTCCTTCGCCGTCCCCACCGTCCCGTACCACCACGTCGTTCCAGGAGCGCCATCGTGCCCGAGCTTCCCGAGGTAGAAGTCGTACGGCGAGGTCTGGAGCGCTGGGTCACCGGCCGCACCGTCACGGATGTCGAGGTCCTCCACCCGCGTGCGGTCCGCAGGCACCTCGCGGGCGGCGTGGATTTCGCGGCGCGGCTGCACGGGGCCCGGTTCGGTACGGCGATGCGCCGCGGCAAGTACCTCTGGGTGCCGCTGGACGACGCGTCCTCCTCGCTGCTCGGCCATCTCGGTATGAGCGGTCAGCTGCTCGTGCAGCCCGAGGACGCCGCGGACGAGAAGCATCTGCGGGTCAGGATCCGGTTCGACGACGCGCTCGGCACCGAACTGCGCTTCGTCGACCAGCGCACCTTCGGCGGGCTCTCGCTCCACGACAACACCCCGGACGGGCTGCCCGACACCATCGCGCACATCGCCCGCGACCCGCTCGACCCGGAGTTCGACGACGCCGCGTTCCACACGGCCCTGCGCCTGCGCCGTACGACGGTCAAGCGCGCCCTGCTCGACCAGTCGCTGATCAGCGGCGTCGGCAACATCTACGCCGACGAGGCCCTCTGGCGGGCCAGGCTGCACTTCGACCGGCCGACCGCGACGCTGACCCGGCCCAGGTCGGCCGAGCTGCTGGGCCATGCCCGCGATGTGATGAACGCGGCCCTCGACCAGGGTGGCACCAGCTTCGACAGCCTCTATGTGAACGTGAACGGTGAGTCCGGCTACTTCGACCGGTCGCTCGACGCCTACGGGCGGGAGGGCGAGCCGTGCCACCGCTGCGGTACCCCGATGCGCCGTCGGCCCTGGATGAACCGCTCCAGCTACTACTGCCCGCGCTGTCAGCGGCCGCCGCGCGCCTCGTCGTAACGCGTACGGGCCGCCAGCACCTCGGCCATCCGGCCCTCCACGAGCCCGATCAGCCCGATCAGCCGGCCGGCCACCTCACGGCCGAGCGGGGTGAGCTCGTAGTCCACCCGGGGCGGGTTGGTGGGCTGCGCCTCGCGGTGGACGAGTCCGTCGCGTTCCAGCGCGTGCAGGGTCTGGGAGAGCATCTTCTCGCTCACCCCGTCGACCCGGCGCCGCAGCTCGTTGAACCGGAGACCACCCTCGTACAGCGCGCCCAGCGTCAGGCTGCCCCAGCGCCCGGTGACATGCTCCAGCGTGCCGCGCGAGGGGCACTGCCGGGAGAAGACGTCGAAGGCGAGGCTGTCCATACGCGACAGCTTACGCCCGCACAGCGCTCACCAGGAGGGTGCGCTGTGCGGGCGAAAGCGGGTCGTGGGGGTGAGCGCCGGCCGGCGCGAGGGCCGGTGGGTGTGAGGGGCGATGGGTGTGAGGGCCTGCGGGCGCGCGGGCCCGGTGGGCGCGCGGGCCCGGTGGGTGCCTCAAGGGTCAGAAGCCGAAGTCCTGTGTCCACCAGGGGCCGCCGGAGCCGGCGTGCATGCCCACACCGAGGGTCTTGTAGTCGCAGTTGAGAATGTTTGCGCGATGTCCGTCGCTGTTCATCCAGGACTCCATCACGGCCTCGGCGTCGGCCTGTCCGCGGGCGATGTTCTCGCCGCCGAGGTTCTGCACGCCGGCCTTGGCGGCACGGTCCCACGGGGTCGCGCCATCGGGGTCGGTGTGGTCGAAGAAGCCGCGGGCCGCCATGTCCTCGCTGAAGTTCTGGGCGAGTGCGGTCAGCGGCGCGCTGGTGGTGACCGGGGAGCAGCCGACCTTCGCCCGCTCCTGGTTCACCAGGGCGAGGACGGCGGCCTGGGCGGAGGTGGGGGCGGGTGCGGGGGCCGGTGCCTTGCGCGAGGGCGCGGCGGACGAGGTCTTCGGGGCGGCCGGGGCCTTCGCGGACGGGCTCGCGGACTTCTTCTCCGGGGCCGCCGTGGGGCCCTTCGACTCCGAGGGCCGCTTCGAGCCGGTGGCCGAGGGCTTCTTGTCCGGGGTGGCGGAGGCGGAAGCGGAAGCCGACTTCGAGGGGGCCGCCGGCCGTGCGCTGCCCCGGCCGGCGGGTGCGGAGGCCGAAGCGGAGGCGCGGTCGGTCGGATCGGCCGAGCGGCTGCCCTGTGTCAGCAGGTCCGGGGCGCCACCGGAACGCACCTCGTCCGCGGTGGACGTGCCGCCCACGGTGTGGGTGTCGCCGCCGGGCAGCAGACCCGAGGCGACGGCGACCGCTCCCATGGCCACGGCCGCGGATATGCCGAGCAGACCGGCCCGCACGGGCAGGGAGGCCCGCTTCCTCCGCCGCGTACCCCGGTGCCCGAATCCGTCCCCGGTCGCGGGTTCTTCAGCGGCGGAGCCCGCGGCCGACCGTCGGTGGCGTCCCATGCGCTGTGCCTTCCTGATGCTCCGGACGCCCCTGAGACGTCACATTTCTCAGCCGTGATCACCCGATCGAGTGAAGCTTTGCGACCGGACTGTACGCCATGGGTCACGGGGGCGAAGTGCTCCGGGAACCATGGGCCGGTTAGCGTTCACGCATGAGCGAAGATGCACGACTCGTCGTCTGGGTACGCGGCCGAGTACAGCAAGTAGGCTTCCGCTGGTTCACCAGGGCAAACGCTTTGGAGATCGGTGGACTGACCGGCTTTGCCCTCAATCTCGACGACGGCCGGGTGCAGGTCGTCGCCGAGGGTCCACGTGAGAATTGCCACCGTCTGCTGGACTGGCTGGGCTCCGACGACACACCCGGGCGCGTGGACGGAGTCACTGAGATCTGGGACACCCCGCGCGGGATTTACGAGGGATTCGCGATCCGTTGATCATGGCGATGACGGGGGCTCCGGATCCGCTCCGTGTCCGGAGTGCGCCGAGCGGTTACCGATGAGTCGGAAATCGGGCCGCACCCGAAATGACCTGCGAAGGGACCCGGCGGCGGCCTGTGGTTGCCAAGAAGGGAATGTCGTGCCAGGCTGCGGCATTAACGAAGATCTCCACGCCCCCCGGGGCCCCGCAGGAGAGTCGCGCCGCATGATCGTCCGGCCGCGCGCCCCCGGGACACCCGCCTCAACGGGGTGTGATCGTGTTGACCGTCAAACTTTTTGGTGAGACGCTGAAAACCCCGCGCACCTTAGCTGTTTGGCAGAGCTGTTTGGCAGCAGAACCGCAGTGTTGACAGGGCACTGCCGAGCACCGCGGGTGCGATTCCCTCACGACCCACACCGCTCTCGGTCGGTCACTCAGTGTGGAGGACCATCCATCATGGCAAAGGCGCTTCTCGGTTACGTCGGCGGTTCCGACCCGCGACTCCTCGCCGAGATGCGACGGCTCCAGCAGCGCGTCCAGGACCTGGAATCCGAGCTCGTACGGATCCAGGACGAGAACGACGCGTTGAACGCCGCCGCCCAGCACCAAGAGTCGCTGCTCGACAGCATCGACATCGACGTACCCCAGGCGGAGCCTGCGCTGACCTGACCGGTGGCCCTGTCGGGCCGGTCGGGCACAGGCACGCTCAGTCGCCTGAGAACCACTCTGGATTGTCTTCGTCACGGATCGCCGTCCCGCAACACCGAGGACCTCCCGGAATCCGGGAACGTCTCCGGTTCTGGCCGTGTCCGGAAGACCGAGGATCTCCTCGTCGTCCGGCTCATCAGCGATCCGTCACGCAGGACTGCGCAAGATTTACAGGGACGCCTCGGCGTCCCTTATTTCGTTCCCGACCCCCCGGTCCGCTTTCCCGCCCCGGACTTCCCGCCCCGGACTTCCCCCCGGACTCGCCCCCGGGCCTGCCCGGACGTAGAGCCCTTCCCTTACCGTCTGATGTGCCCTGCACCTTCATCAGCGAAACCGAGAGTGAAAGGTAGAGTCCGGCGGCGTGCACCTCAAGGCTCTGACCCTGCGTGGATTCAAATCGTTCGCCTCCGCCACGACCCTGCGGTTCGAACCGGGGATCACCTGTGTCGTCGGCCCCAATGGATCCGGGAAATCCAATGTGGTGGACGCGCTCTCCTGGGTCATGGGTGAACAGGGGGCCAAATCCCTGCGCGGCGGCAAGATGGAAGACGTGATCTTCGCCGGTACGACCGGGCGGCCACCGCTGGGCCGCGCCGAAGTGTCGCTGACCATCGACAATTCCGACGGCGCGCTTCCCATCGAGTACGCCGAGGTCACGATCACCCGGATCATGTTCCGCAATGGCGGCAGCGAATACCAGATCAACGGCGACACCTGCCGGCTGCTCGACATCCAGGAACTCCTCTCGGACTCCGGTATCGGCCGTGAGATGCATGTCATCGTCGGGCAGGGGCAGCTGGACTCCGTGCTGCACGCGGACCCGATGGGCCGCCGCGCCTTCATCGAGGAGGCGGCGGGCGTGCTCAAACACCGCAAGCGAAAAGAAAAGGCGCTGCGGAAGCTGGACGCGATGGGGGCCAATCTGGCCCGTGTCCAGGACCTCACCGACGAACTGCGCCGCCAGTTGAAGCCGCTGGGCAGACAGGCGGCGGTGGCCCGCCGGGCCGCGGTCATCCAGGCCGATCTGCGCGACGCCCGGCTGCGGCTGCTCGCGGACGACCTCGTCACCCTGCGCGGCGCGCTGCGCGACGAGATCGCCGACGAGGCCGAACTGAAGAAGCGCAAGGACGCCGCGGAGGCCGAACTCAAGGCGGCGCTCGCCCGGGAGGCGGAGCTGGAGGGCGAGGTGCGCCGCCTCGCGCCCCGGCTCCAGCGGGCCCAGCAGACCTGGTACGAACTGTCGCAGCTCGCCGAGCGGGTACGGGGCACGATCTCGCTGGCCGACGCCCGGGTGAAGAGCGCCACCGCGGCGCCCGCCGAGGAGCGGCGCGGCCGGGACCCGGAGGACATGGAGCGCGAGGCCGCCCGGATCCGTGAGCAGGAGGCGGAGCTGACGGCCGCGTTGGAGGCCGCCGAGCACGCCCTGGAGGACACCGTCGCCCACCGGTCCGACCTGGAACGGGAGTTGGCGGCCGAGGAACGCAGGCTCAAGGACGCGGCACGGGCCATCGCGGACCGGCGCGAGGGGCTCGCCCGGCTGAACGGCCAGGTCAACGCGGCCCGCGGCCGGGCGGGTTCGGCCCAGGCGGAGATCGACCGGCTGGCCGCGTCGCGGGACGAGGCGCAGGAGCGCGCGGTCGCGGCCCAGGAGGAGTACGAGCAGCTCAGGGCCGAGGTCGACGGTCTGGACGCGGACGACGCGGAGCTGGCCGGGCGGCACGAGGACGCCAAGCGCGCGCTCGCCGGGGCGGAGTCGGCCCATGGCGCGGCCCGGGAGGCCGCGACGGCCGCCGAGCGCAGACGCGCCGCGGTCGCGGCCCGGCACGAGGCGCTGGCCCTGGGCCTGCGCCGCAAGGACGGCACCGGCGCGCTGCTCGGCGCCCGCGACCGGCTGCACCGCCTGCTCGGTCCGGCCGCGGAACTGCTCACGGTGGTACCGGGGTACGAGGTCGCGGTGGCCGCCGCCCTGGGCGCCGCGGCGGACGCGGTGGCGGTGACGGACCCGGCCACCGCGGCGGACGCGATCCGGCTGCTGCGCAAGCAGGACGCGGGGCGCGCGGCGCTGCTGCTGGGCGGCGGCGCTCCGCGGCCGGGCACTCCGGAGGACGCGCGGGCGGGGGGCGAACCGCCGGCCGGTGCCCCGGGGACCGGAGGGGCCCCCGCCGTGGCCGGGCTGGTGCGGGGGCCCGTCGAGCTGATGGGCGCCGTACACCGGCTGGTGCGGGACATGGTCGTCGTCAGCACCCTGGAGGACGCCGAGGATCTTGTCGCCGCGCACCCGGAGCTGACCGCGGTGACCGCGGAGGGCGATGTGCTGGCGGCCCACTTCGCGCACGGCGGTTCCGCCGGGGCGCCGAGCCTCCTGGAAGTGCAGGCGTCCGTCGACGAGGCGGCCGCCTCCCTGGCGGAGCTGGCCGTACGGTGCGAGGAACTGGCCGGGGCCCAGCAGCTCGCGGGGGAGCGGCGCCGGGCCGGTGCCCTGCTGGTGGAGGAGCTGGGGGAGCGGCGGCGTGCCGCCGAGCGGGAGAAGTCGGGGGTGGCCCAGCAGCTGGGGCGGCTCGCCGGACAGGCGCGGGGCGCGGCGGGCGAGGCGGAGCGGATGACCGCCTCCGCGGCGCGTGCCCAGGAGGCCCTGGAGCGGGCGACGGAGGAGGCGCGGGAGCTGGCCGAGCGGCTGCTCGTGGCCGAGGAGATGCCCGTGGAGGAGGAGCCCGACACCTCCGTACGGGACCGGCTCGCCGCCGACGGTGCCAACGCCCGCCAGACCGAGATGGAGGCCCGTCTCCAGGCCCGTACCCACGAGGAGCGGGTGAAGTCCCTCGCCGGGCGCGCCGACTCCCTGGACCGTGCCGCCCGCGCCGAACGTGAGGCCCGCGCCCGCGCCGAGCGGCACCGGGCCAGGCTGCGGCACGAGGCCGCGGTGGCCTCGGCCGTCGCCTCCGGGGCCCGCCAGCTGCTCGCGCACGTGGAGGTGTCCGTCGTACGGGCGCAGGACGAGCGGACCGCGGCCGAGGCGGCGAAGGCCGGGCGGGAGCGGGAGCTGGCGGCCGGGCGCGACCGGGGCCGGGAGCTGAAGGGCGAGCTGGACAGGCTGACCGACTCGGTCCACCGCGGTGAGGTGCTGGGCGCCGAGAAGCGGCTGCGGATGGAACAGTTGGAGACGAAGGCGCTGGAGGAGCTCGGGGTGGAGCCCGCCGGGCTGGCCGCCGAGTACGGCCCCGACCGTCTCGTCCCCCCGTCCCCGGCGGCCCAGGGCGAGGAGCTGCCGGACGATCCGGAGCATCCGCGCAACCTGCCGAGGCCGTTCGTCAGGGCCGAGCAGGAGAAGCGGCTGAAGGCGGCCGAACGGGCGTACCAGCAACTCGGGAAGGTGAATCCGCTCGCCCTTGAGGAGTTCTCGGCGCTGGAGGAGCGGCACAAGTTCCTGTCCGAGCAGCTCGAAGACCTGAAGAAGACCCGGGCCGATCTGCTCCAGGTGATCAGGGAGGTCGACGAGCGGGTCGAGCAGGTGTTCACCGAGGCGTACCACGACACCGCCCGCGAGTTCGAGGGGGTGTTCTCCCGGCTGTTCCCCGGCGGTGAGGGCCGGCTGGTCCTGACCGATCCCGGCAATATGCTCACCACCGGCCTGGACGTCGAGGCCCGCCCGCCCGGCAAGAAGGTGAAGCGCCTCTCGCTGCTGTCGGGCGGCGAGCGGTCCCTGACGGCCGTGGCGCTGCTGGTCTCGATCTTCAAGGCCCGGCCCAGTCCGTTCTATGTGATGGACGAGGTCGAGGCGGCGCTGGACGACACCAATCTCCAGCGGCTGATCCGGATCATGGAGGAGCTCCAGGAGAGTTCCCAGCTGATCGTGATCACGCA
Organism: Streptomyces sp. NBC_00654; assembly: GCF_026341775.1. NCBI lineage: Bacteria > Bacillati > Actinomycetota > Actinomycetes > Kitasatosporales > Streptomycetaceae > Streptomyces > Streptomyces sp. NBC_00654. The sequence continues at coordinate 2,221,814 of NZ_JAPEOB010000001.1, forward strand.
CCAGAAACGGACGATGGAGGTGGCCGACGCGCTGTACGGGGTCTCCATGCAGGGTGACGGAGTGTCGAAGGTCATCAGTCAGCGGCTGCGCTGAACCTTCACTCGAACGTCACAGCTTCGACGCGGTATTTCCGTAATCCCGGGTAGACGTCGGTCCATTGGCGGAGACCGCCGAAAAGGGTTTGGCTTCGGCGGATGAATCAGCAATTCCCGAGAAGGCGAATTCCCCTTCAAGTGGTGGCGGGCCCGATCCTGTGCGCCACTTGGACCGACCGGCACATAGGAGTGGGAGAAGGAGCGGGGCTGGGCACGTGCAGCTGCGAGGCGGAGGACCGAGGCGGATGGGGGCCTCCCCTGCTCAAGCGCAGTCGAGAGCTCGGGGAAGGAACCACGGTGCGTGACGACAACGCCGCAGAGGTGCTTTCCGGGTCCCGCGATGCCGCACCCCACACACCGGTCGGTCTCAAGCGTTCACCCCCCACGCCCGACGACGCGGCCGGGCACCAGGAGTTCATGTGAGCAGCGCATCGCAGGGGCCGGCGCCCGGAGCCCGAGAGGCCCATCCGGACCACCTCGGCCACGTCATCTTCATCACCGCCGCCGCGGCGATGGGCGGCTTTCTCTTCGGCTACGACAGCTCCGTCATCAACGGCGCCGTCGAAGCCATCCGCGACCGGTACGACATCGGCTCCGGCACCCTCGCCCAGGTCATCGCCATCGCCCTGATCGGCTGCGCGATCGGAGCCGCCACCGCGGGACGTATCGCCGACCGCATCGGCCGTATCCGCTGCATGCAGATCTCCTCCGTGCTCTTCACCGTCAGCGCCGTCGGCTCGGCGCTGCCGTTCGCGCTGTGGGACCTGGCGATGTGGCGCATCATCGGCGGCTTCGCCATCGGCATGGCCTCCGTGATCGGCCCGGCGTACATCGCCGAGGTCTCGCCGCCCGCCTACCGCGGCCGGCTCGGCTCCTTCCAGCAGGCCGCCATCGTCATCGGCATCGCCATCTCCCAGCTGGTCAACTACGGCATCCTCCAGATCGCCGACGGAGACCAGCGCGGCAAGATCGGCGGCCTGGAGGCCTGGCAGTGGATGCTCGGCGTGATGGTCCTCCCCGCGCTCCTGTACGGGCTGCTGTCGTTCGCGATCCCCGAGTCGCCGCGCTTCCTGATCTCGGTCGGCAAGAAGCAGCGGGCCCGGGAGATCCTCGCCGAGGTCGAGGGCGAGCACATCGACCTCGACCGCCGGGTGGCGGAGATCGAGACCGCCATGCGCCGGGAGCACAAGTCCACCTTCAAGGACCTGCTCGGCAGCCGTCTGGGCTTCCTGCCCATCGTCTGGGTCGGTATCGGGCTGTCCGTCTTCCAGCAGCTCGTCGGCATCAACGTGGCGTTCTACTACTCGGCGACGCTGTGGCAGTCCGTCGGCATCGACCCGACCGACTCGTTCTTCTACTCGTTCACCACCTCGATCATCAACATCATCGGCACGGTGATCGCGATGGTGCTGGTGGACCGGGTGGGCCGCAGGCCGCTCGCGCTGGTCGGCTCGACCGGGATGGCGATCGCGCTGGCCTTCGAGGCCTGGGCGTTCTCCGCCGAGCTCGTCGACGGCAAGCTGCCCAGCACCGAGGGCGCCGTCGCCCTCGTCGCGGCCCATGTGTTCGTGCTCTTCTTCGCCCTGTCGTGGGGTGTGGTGGTCTGGGTCTTCCTCGGCGAGATGTTCCCCAACCGGATCCGCGCCGCCGCGCTGGGCGTCGCCGCGTCCGCGCAGTGGATCGCCAACTGGGCGATCACCGCGAGCTTCCCGAGCCTGGCCGACTGGAACCTGTCGGGCACCTACGTCATCTACGCCTGCTTCGCCACGCTCTCGATCCCCTTCGTGCTCAGGTTCGTGAAGGAGACCAAGGGCAAGACGCTGGAGGAGATGGGCTGAGGGTGCCTTCGGCGGGCCGGGCCCGCCGGGCCGCTCAGCCCCCGACCGCCGCGCAGAACAGCCGCAGACTGCGCCAGCCCTCCTCCACCGGCATCCCGCCGCACAGCGGGTGCAGCACCAGGCTGTCCGCGTCCGGTTCCGCGCACTGTGCGGGCGTGAGGATCCGGTACACGCCCTCCTCGCGCAGTTCCGCCACCGTCGTCGCCGTCGAACGCACCGCCGAGCGGATGTCCTTCGACTGCCAGGAGGAGTAGGTGCGGGCCTCGTGCAGGAAGTGCCGGCCGTACAGCGCCCACGCCCGCTCCGGGTCCTCGGAGACATGCAGCAGCGGCGTCGTGGCGGCGGGCATCATGCAGAAGCCCTCCGTCCCGTGCTCCGCGCGCTGCTCGTGGTAGTAGGCCTCCAGCTCCGGCAGATGCGCGCTGGGGAAGAGCGGCAGCCCCAGCCGGGCCGCCCGCCGCGCCGCCGCCCGCGAGCTGCCGCCCACCAGCAGCAGGGGGTGCGGCCGGGTGTACGGGCGCGGGGTGACCGTGACCGTACGGCCCCGGTACGGGAACGGCTCCCCGGTCCACGCCAGCAGCAGCGTCTCCAGCAGCTCGTCCTGGAGCCTGCCGCGCCGGCCCCACTCCACCCCGGCCCGCTCGTACTCGGCGGGCCGGTAGCCGATGCCCGCGACGGTGACCAGCCGGCCCGCACTCAGCAGGTCGAGCACCGCGATGTCCTCGGCCAGCCGCAGCGGATCGTGCAGCGGGCCGATGATCGCCGACACGGTCACCGCGATCCGCCGGGTCGCGCCGAAGACCGAACCGGCGAAGACGAGGGGAGAGGGCAGCCAGGAGTTGGCGGCGCCGTGGTGCTCCTCGGTCTGCACCGTGTCGATGCCGTGCCCATCGGCGTACGCGGCCATCTCCAGCGCCGCGCGATAGCGGGCCGAGAGGGTCCCGGGGGTGGCGTCGGGATCGACGAGATTGAACCGGACCACTGTGAAGGCCATGACGGGTGTCCCCTTCGCCGGGCGGGCTTGGTGGAGGCGGGCACCGTAACTGACGGAGCGTCAGAACGGTAGGGGTCCGCTGCCGGGCACCTCCGCGGGGCGGGTGGCCGGTCAAGGTGCACCTTTACCCCCAAAAGGGGTCTAAGTGTGCGGGGGATTCGTGCGGGATCCGCCACGGCCGCGCCCAGGTGCGGCTGTGGCCGATACTGGACGGGTTATGGAAATCGTCATCCTTGCTGTAGTCATCGCCCTGGTCGCGGTCGGCCTGATCAGCGGGCTCGTGGTCAGCAGCCGCAAGAAGAAGCAGCTGCCGCCCTCGGCACCGTCGAGCACGCCGACCATCACTCCTCCCGCCGAGCCCCATGTCGGCGAGGAAGCCGAGGCGCCGCGCGACGAAGCGCGGCGCACCGTCGAGGAGGTCGGTCTCCCGGACACCGAGGCTCCCGCCGGGGAAGCCCCGGCCGTCGCCGAACCGGAGGCCGCCGCTCCCGCGCTGGAGGTCCCCGAGCCCACCGCCGGACGGCTCGTCCGGCTCCGCGCCCGGCTCGCCCGCTCGCAGAACTCCCTCGGCAAGGGGCTGCTCACGCTCCTGTCGCGGGACAACCTCGACGAGGACACCTGGGAGGAGATCGAGGAGACCCTCCTCACCGCCGACGTCGGCGTCGCCCCCACCCAGGAACTGGTGGAGCGGCTGCGCGAGCGCGTCCGGGTGCTCGGCACCCGTACCCCCGAGGATCTGCGCGCCCTGCTCCGCGAGGAGCTGATCACCCTGCTCGGCCCCGACTTCGACCGTGAGGTCAAGACGGAGGGCGGCGCCGAGACCCCCGGCGTCGTCATGGTCGTCGGCGTCAACGGCACCGGCAAGACCACCACCACCGGCAAGCTGGCCCGGGTGCTCGTCGCCGACGGCCGCAGCGTCGTGCTCGGCGCCGCCGACACCTTCCGGGCCGCCGCCGCCGACCAGCTCCAGACCTGGGGCGAGCGCGTCGGCGCCCGCACGGTCCGCGGGCCGGAGGGCGGCGATCCGGCGTCGATCGCCTTCGACGCGGTGAAGGAAGGCATCGCCGAGGGCGCGGATGTCGTCCTCATCGACACCGCGGGCCGTCTGCACACCAAGACCGGTCTGATGGACGAGCTCGGCAAGGTCAAGCGGGTCGTGGAGAAGCACGGACCGCTGGACGAGGTGCTGCTCGTCCTGGACGCCACCACCGGGCAGAACGGACTCGTCCAGGCCCGGGTGTTCGCCGAGGTCGTCGACATCACCGGCATCGTCCTCACCAAGCTGGACGGCACCGCCAAGGGCGGCATCGTCATCGCCGTCCAGCGTGAGCTCGGGGTACCGGTGAAGCTGATCGGTCTCGGTGAGGGTCCGGACGACCTGGCCCCGTTCGAGCCGGGAGCCTTCGTCGACGCGCTGATCGGCGACTGAACCCTCCGCACGGACAAACGGGCGGTGGACCCCCTCGCGGGGCCGCCGCCCGTTCGTATGCCCACTCCCACGCTCATGTCCCTGCCTGCGCGCACGCCTGCGCACGCGTCCCGTGCCTGCGCACGCGTACCGCGCCTCCATCGCGACGGGGCAGGCCGAGCGCGCGGGGCGAGGGGATCGTGCGCCGGCGCGCGGCAGGTGGACCGGCGCCTATGAGCGGTGGCAGATGTACGCCAGCGTGCCCAGCAGCAACCGCGCCTGCGGGGGAGCGGCCGCGGTGTCCAGGACCGGGGGGCGCAGCCAGCGGACCGGCCCGAGGCCGCCGACGTCGGACGGCGGAGCGGTGATGTGCGTTCCGGGGCCCAGTCCCCGCAGGTCCAGACCGGCGTCGTCCCAGCCCATCCGGTAGAGCAGCCGGGGCAGCTCGGCGGCGGCTCCCGGGGCGACGAGGAACTGGGCCCGGCCCGCCGGGGTCACGGCCACCGGCCCCAGCGGCAGGCCCATCCGCTCGAGCCGGCCCAGCGCGCGGCGCCCGGCTCCCTCGGCGACGTCCAGGACGTCGAAGGCGCGGCCCACGGGCAGCAGCATCGAGGCGCCGGGCACCTCGGACCAGGCCCGCGCGGCGACATCGAGCGTGGCACCGGCCGGGACCTCGCGGACGAAGGCCAGCGGATGGTCGCCGGGCGCCGGGCACACCGGGTCGCCGCACGAGCAGACGCCCGCCACGGCCCGCGCGCCGGGCATCACCGCCCAGCCCCAGAGTCCTGTGTACTCGGCCACCGCGGTGCCCTCGGCCGTGCGGCCGCGGCGCCGTGAGCCGGATCGCATTTCACGGATGCCGCCGATCGTGAAGCCCATACCCCCTCCAACGGGTCCGAGTCATCGGTGGTTACGACCCGGAGCCTTCGCTCAACCCTCCGCTGTCGCTCTCGATCGGGCGGCGCGCGGGTGTGCACAGAGGGTGAATGGCGCGGATTACGCGCCCCCTAAGTGCCCCAATCCGCCTGCCGCTGATCGTCGTCTGTCAAGTCAAGCGCGCCCGGTGGCAGTCGGGTTCATTCGAAGGGGTGGCGAATGGTGGCGTTTCCGTAAGGGCCCTCGCGGGAGGGGTGATCGTAGGATTACCGTCGGTACACGAACCCTGGAAGTATGTGCACCCACGGGTATGCCGGAGGCAAACCGATTTCCCGTTCGATGGTGCGTGATCTCCGTACGGACAGCACCGACGCACGGCATTCTGATAGTGGTTCGCGCGATGAGGTTTTCGGCGGGATGGGGGCGTTCCAGTGAGTGGCAGCGGCGCAGGCGGGACGAATGCCGGGAAGCGCCCCAACGGGCAACTGGGATCGTGGTTCGTGCGCAGCGGCTGGTCCAAGGGCGAGCTGGCCCGGCAGGTGAACCGGCGGGCGCGGCAGATGGGCGCCCTGCACATCAGCACCGACACCTCCCGCGTGCGGCGCTGGCTGGACGGCGAACAGCCCCGCGAGCCGATCCCGCGCATCCTCTCCGAACTCTTCTCGGAACGTTTCGGCAGCGTCGTCGCCGTCGAGGACCTCGGGCTGCGCACCGCGCACCAGTCCCCCTCGGTGGCCGGTGTCGACCTGCCGTGGGCGGGCCCGCAGACCGTCGCTCTGCTCAGCGAGTTCTCCCGCAGCGACCTGATGCTCGCCCGGCGCGGATTCCTCGGCACCTCGCTCGCCCTCGCCGCGGGCCCCGCGCTCATCGAACCCATGCAGCGCTGGCTGGTGCCCGTGGCCGGCACGGACACCACGGAGGAGGAGCCGCCCGCCGCGCGCCGCCCCTCCCGGCTCTCCCGGCCGGAGCTGGATCTGCTGGAGTCCACCACCGCGATGTTCCGCCAGTGGGACGCGCAGTGCGGCGGCGGACTGCGCCGCAAAGCCGTCGTCGGCCAGCTCCACGAGGTCACCGACCTGTTGCAGGAGCCGCAGCCCGCGGCCACGTCCAAGCGGCTCTTCCGGTGCGCGGCCGAACTCGCCGAACTGGCGGGCTGGATGAGTTACGACGTCGGCCTCCAGCCCACCGCGCAGAAGTACTTCGTCCTGGCCCTGCACGCCGCCAAGGAGGCCGGTGACAAGCCGCTCGGCAGCTATGTGCTGTCCAGCATGAGCCGCCAGATGATCCACCTCGGCCGCCCCGACGACGCCCTGGAACTCATCCATCTCGCCCAGTACGGCAGCCGGGACTGCGCCACCCCCCGCACCCAGGCCATGCTGTATGCGATGGAGGCCCGCGCTTACGCCAACATGGGCCAGCCCAGCAAGTGCAAGCGGGCCGTCCGCATGGCCGAGGACACCTTCCTCGACGCCGGACTCGACGGCGAGCCCGAACCGGACTGGATCCGCTTCTTCTCCGAGGCCGAGCTCAACGGCGAGAACGCCCACTCCTACCGCGACCTGGCCTATGTCGCGGGCCGCAGCCCCACGTACGCCTCGCTCGCCGAGCCCGTCATGGCCAGGGCCGTCGACCTCTTCGGCGAGGACGACGAGCACCAGCGCTCGTACGCGCTCAATCTGATCGGGATGGCCACCGTCCATCTGCTCAAGCGCGAGCCGGAGCAGTCCACGGTGCTGGCCGCCGAGGCGCTGAAGATCGCCCGGAAGGTGCGTTCCGAGCGGGTGAACACCCGGCTGCGCAAGACCGTCGACACCGCCGCCAGGGACTTCGGCGATGTCGACGATGTCGCCCGGCTCACCGACCGGCTCACCGAACAGCTGCCGGAGACCGCCGAAGCGGTCTGATCCGGCCCGACCGCCACCGGCCGCGGCGCCCCTCCCCGTACACCCCGACCCGGCTCCGCCGTCGCCGGTCGTACGGAGGGCCGCCGTGGCCGGTTCCCGTGTCCCGGCAGCTCAACCGCACCGTATGCGGCGTGGGCCGCATGGTAGCCGGGGCACCGGACACGCCACCGGCGGTTCATTCCGCCGTAACACGCGCTCCCTCTTCGTCACTGGTGCGAAACATCGTGCGGCATCCGTGGAAACGGCGCTCCGTCAATCTCATGGCCCATAACCGGCCCGCACCTTTTCCCCAGTGGTCCCGCGGCTTTCCCCGCACGCGGCCGCACCGACGACGAGGAGACGCCGATGCCCCCAGGCATCACGACGCTTGCCGCAGACGCCCCGCTGTCTGCCGCCAACACCGGGTTCATGCTCATCTGCTCGGCCCTGGTGATGCTCATGACCCCGGCCCTGGCCTTCTTCTACGGAGGCATGGTCCGCGTCAAGAGCACCCTCAACATGCTGATGATGAGCTTCATCAGCCTCGGGATCGTCACCATCCTGTGGGTGCTCTACGGATTCAGCCTCGCCTTCGGCACCGACACCGGCTCGCTCATCGGCTGGAGCGCGGACTACGTCGGCCTCAGCGGGATCGGCGTCACCGAACTCTGGGGCGGCTACACCATCCCGGTCTATGTCTTCGCCGTCTTCCAGCTGATGTTCGCCGTCCTCACCCCGGCCCTGATCAGCGGCGCCCTCGCCGACCGCGTCAAGTTCACCGCCTGGGCGGTCTTCATCACCCTCTGGGTCACCCTCGTCTACTTCCCGGTCGCCCACTGGGTCTGGGGCGCGGGCGGCTGGCTCTTCGAGATGGGGGTCATCGACTTCGCCGGCGGTACCGCCGTCCACATCAACGCGGGTGCCGCCGCCCTCGGCGTGATCCTCGTCATCGGCAGGCGCGTCGGCTTCAGGAAGGACCAGATGCGGCCGCACAGCCTGCCGCTCGTCATGCTCGGCGCCGGTCTCCTGTGGTTCGGCTGGTTCGGCTTCAACGCGGGATCCTGGCTCGGCAACGACGACGGCGTCGGCGCCGTCATGTTCGTCAACACGCAGGTGGCCACCGCCGCCGCGATGCTCGCCTGGCTCGGATACGAGAAGCTGCGCCACGGCTCCTTCACCACGCTCGGCGCCGCCTCCGGGGCCGTCGCCGGACTCGTCGCCATCACCCCGGCCGGCGGCTCGGTCAGCCCGCTCGGCGCCATCGCCGTCGGTGCCGTCGCCGGTGTGCTCTGCGCCATGGCCGTCGGCCTGAAGTACCGGTTCGGCTACGACGACTCCCTGGACGTCGTCGGCGTCCACCTCGTCGGCGGTATCGCCGGCTCCCTGCTCGTCGGCCTCTTCGCCACCGGCGGTGTCCAGTCCGACGCGGCCGGCCTCTTCTACGGCGGCGGCCTCGACCAGCTCGGCAAGCAGGCCGTCGGCGTCCTCGCCGTCCTCGCGTACTCTCTGGTCGTCTCCGCGCTCCTCGCCCTCCTGCTCGACCGGACCATCGGGATGCGGGTCCCCGAGGACGACGAGATCTCCGGCATCGACCAGGTCGAGCACGCCGAGACCGCGTACGACTTCAGCGGCGCGGGCGGCGGCACCGCCCCCCGTACCGCCCCGGCGCAGGGCACGACGGCAGCATCGAAGGCAGAGAAGGTGGACGCATGAAGCTCATCACCGCAGTCGTGAAGCCCCACCGGCTGGACGAGATCAAGGAGGCCCTCCAGGCCTTCGGCGTCCAGGGCCTGACCGTCACGGAAGCCAGCGGCTACGGGCGTCAGCGCGGGCACACCGAGGTCTACCGGGGTGCCGAGTACACCGTCGACCTCGTCCCGAAGATCCGTATCGAGGTCCTGGTCGAGGACGAGGACTCCGAACAGCTCATCGACGTGGTGGTGAAAGCGGCCCGGACCGGCAAGATCGGGGACGGCAAGGTCTGGAGCGTCCCCGTCGAGACCGCCGTCCGTGTCCGGACCGGCGAACGCGGCCCGGACGCCCTCTGACCGACGGCCCGCCAACGGAAAGGCAGCTGGGTGACGAGCACCGAAGCGACCACCGAATCCGAGGCCTCGGGACCCAGCGGCTACGCGGCGGCCCGGCTGCGTCTCCTCCAGGAGGAGACGTGGTCCGGGCCGCCGCGCCGTGCGGCCCTCGCCCGCCTCACCGACGACTGGCTGACCGGCCTGTTCACCGCGGCCGCCGGACAGACCGGGGTCCGCGGCGCCGCCCTCGTCGCCGTCGGCGGCTACGGCCGCGGCGAACTCTCCCCGCGCAGCGACCTCGATCTGCTGCTCCTGCACGACGGCAGCGCCGACGCCGGAGCACTGGCCGCCCTCGCCGACCGCGTCTGGTACCCCGTCTGGGACCTCGGCCTGGCCCTCGACCACTCCGTACGCACCCCCGGCGAGGCCCGCAGGACCGCGGGGGAGGACCTCAAGGTCCAGCTCGGCCTGCTGGACGCCCGCCCCGTCGCCGGGGACCTCGGCCTCGTCGCCGCCCTGCGCACCGCGGTCCTCGCCGACTGGCGCAACCAGGCGGCCGAACGCCTCCCCGCCCTCGACGAACTCTGCCGGGAGCGGGCCGCGCGGACGGGCGAGCTCCAGTTCCTCCTGGAACCCGACCTCAAGGAGGCCCGCGGCGGCCTCCGCGACGCCACCGTGCTGCGCGCCGTCGCCGCCTCCTGGGTCGCCGACGCCCCCCGCCAAGGACTCGCCGAGGCCCGCCGCACCCTCCTCGACGTCCGCGACGCCCTCCACCTCACCACCGGCCGCGCCACCGACCGCCTCGCCCTCCAGGAACAGGACCAGGTCGCCGAGGCCCTGGGTCTGCTCGACGCCGACGCACTGCTGCGCCAGGTGTACGAGGCCGCGCGCACCGTCTCGTACGCCACCGACGTCACCTGGCGCGAGGTCAACCGCGTCCTGCGCGCCCGCTCCGTACGCCCCCGGCTCCGCGCCCTGCTCGGCGGCGGGCTCGGCGGCAGGGCCGCCCCCGAGCGCACCCCGCTCGCCGACGGGGTGGTGGAAGCGGACGGCGAGGTCGTCCTCGCCCGCGCCGCCCGCCCCGAGAAGGACCCCGTCCTGACCCTCCGGGCGGCCGCCGCGGCCGCCGAATCCGGACTGCCGCTCTCCCGCCACCTCGTCCGCCACCTCGCCACCGCGGCCCGCCCGCTGCCCGTGCCCTGGCCCGCCGAGGCCCGCGAGGAACTCGTCACCCTCCTCGGGGCCGGCGAGCCGACCGTCGGCGTCTGGGAGGCGCTGGAGTCCGAGGGGATCATCACCCGGCTGCTGCCGGACTGGGAGCGGGTCCACTGCCGCCCCCAGCGCAACCCCGTCCACACCTGGACCGTCGACCGCCACCTCGTCGAGACCGCCGTCCGGGCCGCCGCCCTCACCCGCCGCGTCCACCGCCCCGACCTCCTCCTGGTTGCCGCGCTGCTCCACGACATCGGCAAGGGCCGGCCCGGCGACCACTCCGTGGCGGGCGAGGTCATCGCCCGGGACATGGCCGCCCGCATGGGCTTCGACGGGCACGACGTGGGCGTCGTCGCCACCCTCGTACGTCACCATCTGCTGCTCGTCGAGACCGCCACCCGCCGCGACCTCGACGACCCCGCCACCGTCCGCTCCGTCGCCACCGCCGTCGGCAGCACCTCCACGCTGGAGCTGCTGCACGCCCTCACCGAGGCCGACGCGCTCGCCACCGGCCCCGCCGCCTGGAGCTCCTGGCGCGCCTCGCTCGTCGCCGACCTCGTCAAACGCGTCTCCGCCGTCCTCGCGGGCGAGGCCCCCCGGGAACCGGAACCCACCGTGCCCGGCGCCGAACAGGAACGCCTCGCCATCGAGGCCCTGCGTACCGGCGAACCCGTCCTGGCCCTGCACACCCAGCCCGCGCTGCCCGCGGCCGACGGCGGACCGGAACCCGTCGGGGTGGAGCTGCTCATCGCCCTGCCCGACCGTCCGGGCGTGCTGCCCGCGGCCGCCGGAGTCCTCGCCCTGCACCGCCTGACCGTCCGCGCCGCCGAACTGCGCGCCGTGGAGCTGCCCACCGAAGTGGGTGACTCCGCGGACCTGCTGCTGCTCAGCTGGCGGGTGGCGGCCGAGTACGGGTGCCTCCCGCAGGCGGCCCGGCTCCGCGCCGACCTCGTACGCGCCCTGGACGGATCCCTGGACATCCGGGCCCGCCTCGCCGAACGGGAGGCCGCCCACCCGCGCCGCCGCGGGGTGAAGGCCCCGCCGCCCCGGGTGACGGTCGCGGCGGCGGGCTCCCGGCTCGCGACGGTGATCGAGGTCCGGGCCCAGGACGCCCCGGGCCTGCTGCACCGGATCGGCCGGGCTCTGGAGCAGAGCGCGGTACGGGTGCGCAGCGCCCATGTCTCCACGCTCGGAGCCAACGCGGTGGACGCCTTCTACGTCACCGGGACGGACGGCGGACCGCTGCCCGGCGTGCGGGCCGCCGAGGTCGCCGAGGAGGTCGAGAAGGCCCTCGGCTGACCCGTCCGAACGCGCGGAGAAGCCCTCGTCCGGTACGAGAACCGGGCGAGGGCTTCGCGTTCCGCGGGGGCCGGATACCCTGGAGTGCGACTGACCTGCCCCGCCCCCGACCCTGAGGACCGACGAGCGCCGTGTTCGATACTCTCTCCGACCGCCTTAGCGCGACTTTCAAGAACCTCAGGGGCAAGGGCCGCTTGTCCGAGGCGGACATCGACGCCACGGCCCGCGAGATCCGTATCGCGCTCCTCGAAGCCGATGTGGCCCTGCCGGTCGTGCGCGCGTTCATCGCCAACGTCAAGGAGCGGGCGCGCGGCGTCGAGGTCTCCCAGGCGCTGAACCCCGCCCAGCAGATGATCAAGATCGTCAACGAGGAGCTCGTCGGCATCCTCGGCGGCGAGACCCGGCGCATGCGGTTCGCCAAGACCGCGCCCACCGTGATCATGCTCGCGGGCCTCCAGGGTGCCGGTAAGACCACCCTCGCCGGAAAGCTCGGCCTCTGGCTCAAGGGCCAGGGCCACTCCCCGCTGCTGGTCGCCTGTGACCTCCAGCGCCCCAACGCCGTCAACCAGCTCAGTGTCGTCGCCGACCGCGCCGGTGTCGCGGTGTACGCCCCGGAGCCGGGCAACGGCGTCGGTGACCCGGTCCAGGTCGCCAAGGACTCGATCGAGTTCGCCCGCTCCAAGCAGTACGACGTCGTCGTCGTCGACACCGCGGGCCGCCTCGGTATCGACCAGGAGCTGATGCGGCAGGCCGCGGACATCCGCGACGCCGTCAGCCCGGACGAGATCCTCTTCGTCGTCGACGCGATGATCGGCCAGGACGCGGTGAACACCGCCGAGGCCTTCCGCGACGGCGTCGGCTTCGACGGCGTGGTGCTCTCCAAGCTCGACGGCGACGCGCGCGGTGGCGCGGCCCTGTCGATCGCCCATGTCACGGGCAAGCAGATCATGTTCGCGTCGAACGGCGAGAAGCTCGAGGACTTCGACGCCTTCCACCCGGACCGCATGGCCTCCCGCATCCTCGACATGGGTGACCTGCTCACCCTGATCGAGCAGGCGGAGAAGACGTTCAGTCAGGAAGAGGCCGCCAAAATGGCCTCCAAGCTGGCGTCGAGCAAGGGCAAGGACTTCACGCTCGACGACTTCCTGGCCCAGATGGAGCAGGTCCGGAAGATGGGCTCCATCTCCAAGCTGCTCGGGATGCTGCCCGGCATGGGGCAGATCAAGGACCAGATCAACAACATCGACGAGCGCGACGTGGACCGTACCGCGGCGATCATCAAGTCGATGACCCCGAAGGAACGCGCCGAGCCGACGATCATCAACGGCTCGCGCCGGGCCCGTATCGCCAAGGGCTCGGGCGTCGAGGTCTCCGCCGTGAAGAGTCTGGTGGAGCGCTTCTTCGAGGCCCGCAAGATGATGTCGAAGATGGCCCAGGGCGGTGGCATGCCCGGGATGCCGGGGATGCCGGGCATGGGCGGCGGTCCCGGCCGTCAGAAGAAGCAGGTCAAGCAGGCCAAGGGTAAGCGCAAGAGCGGCAACCCCATGAAGCGCAAGGCCGAGGAGCAGGCCGAGGCGGCCCGGCGCGAGCAGGCGGCGCAGGGCGGCGCGTTCGGACTGCCGGCCGGTCAGGGCGGCAAGCCCGCCGAGGACTTCGCCCTCCCGGACGAGTTCAAGAAGTTCATGGGCTGACGGCCGACGGACCACGCGTAAGGGGCGCCCACCATGGTGGGCGCCCCTTACGGCGTTCACGCGCGACCCAGGCCTTCAGGCCGCGTGCCGCCCCGGGCGCAGCGCCCGGCCGTTGGCCAGGCCCGCCGGGTCCAGTGACAGCGACACGGCGGCGGTCGCGCCCACGTCCGCCAGGCTGTCCGCGTCCGGCAGCAGTTCCACCGCGCCCGCGCCGGGCCGGTGGACGAGGACGGGGACGTACTCACGGGTGTGGAAGGCGTGCCCGACCGTCGGGTCGTTGCCGTGGTCACCGGTCACGATGAGGCGGTCGCCGGGGCTGTCGAGCAGGGCGACGAGCGCGGCCAGGCCCGCGTCGACCTGCTCCAGGAGACGTCCGTACCGCTCGGTGTCCTGCTGGTGCCCGGCCAGGTCCGTCTCCTGGACGTTGGCGACCACCAGAGCGTCGCCCGGGGCGCGTACCGCTTCGAGGGTGTACGTGAACACGTCCGCGGTCCCCACTGCGGGGTGCCGTACCGCCGCGTCGCAGGCCAGGATGTCGGCGGCCTTCCCCACCAGGGTGACGGGGATGCCCGCGCGGGCGGCCAGATCGGGGAGCTGGCGGGTGTGGTCGAGCCGGGCGCCCAGGTGCTGCACTTCGAGGCCGCCGTTGCGGTAGAAGCCGGTGGCGGGGGTGTCGAGGCCGACCGTGCCCGCCTCCCCGTCGCGGACGAAGCGCGGCAGCGGGCTGTCCGCATGGCCGCCGACCGCGATGACCCGGGCCACCGGGGCGACGGTGCGTACCGTACGGGCGATGGCGAGGATGCCGTCCGGTCCGTCGAACGGCAGGTCCTCCAGCCGGCCGGAGGCGTTCCAGTTGATCCCCGGGTCGGCCTCCAGGTTGTCGTGGACCAGAACGGCCCCGTCGACGACCAGGAGCGGCTTGCCCTCCAGCGGCTCGACGCGGTGTCCGGCCGCTTCGAGGACGGCGGTCACCTCCCCGATGTGATCCGCGAGCCGGGCCACGGTGACGCGGCTGAAGTCGGCGCCCATCATCGTCTGGTGGCCGGCGAAGGTGTCGGCGCCCGGATAGCCGAGGGCGGCCCGGCCCGCGGCGACGGGCAGACGCGTCCGGCGGGCGAGGTCCGGGTGCGGGTGGACGAGGCCGAGGCCGAGCGCGCCCAGCACCGGCAGCCGCAGCGGGCGGCCGAAGGCCTCGCGGCAGTGGTCCAGGACATGTCCGCAGGTGTCGGCGGTGAGATCGCCGGGGCGCAGTGTGCCCGCGTCGGGCATGGCGCCGATGCCGAATCCGTCGATGACGACGATGACGGTCTTGGCCATGGGATGCCTCCTCAGCTCAGGGCCCGGCCCTGGGCGTCGTACAGACCGATCCGGCGAGGGCCCCCGGAGGAGAGTCCGGAGACGACGGCGACGGTCGAGCGGGTGACGAAGATCTGGGTACGGAAGGCGAGCAGCGCGGTGTCGCCGAGCCGGACGTCCTGCCCGGCGGCGGGCGCGTCGAGCAGCCGGTAGTAATCGATGTTCTCGGCGGGCGCGTCCTGTACGCCCAGGCGTGCGCCGGTGCGCGGCAGCAGTGCGCTCTTGATGTGGGAGCGGGCGTAGAACCCGCCGCCGAAGAGCGCGGGACGGCCGTCGTCCAGCGTGTGGGCGACCTCGCTGACGTACACATAGGCGGGGGTCTCCGGCTGCGCCGGGTCGAGCGCGTGCAGCGGAGTGGTGCCGGTCAGGGCATGGCCCGGTTCGCCGTGGGTGGCGCCGAGTCCGGCGAGCAGCGGGAGGGAGGCCATCGAGGTGGCGCTCGGGGCACTCAGCTTGAGGTCCTCGTGCCCGCGGGAGGCGAGGAGCTCTCGGGCCTTGAGCGCGAGCGCGAAGTTGGGTGTGGCGTACGGGACCCCGGTCACCGGATCGCACAGGACGCACGGGAAGGCGGTGACGCCCGCGATCCGGATACCGGGCAGCCGTTCGGCGGCCTCCGCGAACGCGTCCAGCCGGGCGAGCGGGACACCGCCCTCCTGGCCCGGGTAGACGGTGCCCTCGGCGCCTTCGAGGCGGACGAGGACGTCCTGGACGAAGCCCAGCCCCGTGGCCGCTTCGGAGACCGCGCGGGCGTTGTCCAGGTCGTAGACGGTGACGGTCCCGGGCCGCCAGGCCAGCATCCCGGGCAGCGCGCGGCGGGGGATCTGGACGAGGTGGCCGAGGTTGCCCGCGCGGGCGCCCGCGGCGTGCAGGGTGCGGGCCTCGGGCGCGTCGATCGCGGCGTACTCGGGGATGTGCCGGGCGACGGCGGCGATCAGCTCCGGGTTGCGGCCGAGCTGCTTGACGACGAACCAGAGCGAGAGGCCGAGCCGTTCGGCCTCGGCGGCCAGGAGCGCGGCGTTGGCCTCCACCGCGTCGAGGTCCATGACATAGGTGTCGGGCGGGATCGCGCCGTCGCGGTGGAGGGCCGCCGCGGTCTCGACGAGCCCGGGGTTGCGGGTGAGGAGGGTGTCGAGGAACACGGTCAGTCGTCCTTCGGGTCGTTCAGGGTGTCCAGCGAACGGCGCAGGATCTCGATCACGAGATCCGCGCCCGCCCGCATCGGGTTGATGCGCACGGTCCAGTCGGCCAGCTCGGGGGAGTCGTCCAGCGCGGAGCTGGACATCCGGTAGAAGAGCGGGGCGATCTCGTAGCGCGAGTTGGAGCCGACGGGGTACGGGGCCGCGCCGAACCGGGCGGCGACGGCGGGCAGCTCCTTGGCCACCGGCCGGTCGAGGCGGACCAGCAGGCACCGGTCCTGGGCGTTGGCGAGCCGCACCTCGGCGACCCCGGCCACCTCGCCGGCCGCCAGCCGGTCCGCGACCTCGGCGCCGACCTGCGACTGTACGGACCACATGACCGGTACGTGGGTGAGCGCGCGCAGCGCGTCGAGTGCCTGGTGGCCCTGGACCTGGCCGCCGCCGGAGTAGTTGTCGCGCCGGACGCGCTCGACCAGGTCCCGGGCGCCGACGACGATCCCGACCCCCTCCGGGCCGTGCAGCTTGAACAGCGAGAAGCAGGAGGCGTCCGCGCCCAGCTCCACCCCGGCGGCGGGGGTGCGCATGACGGCGTAGTTGTCGTCGACGATCGTGCGGACACCGGCCGCCCGGCAGGCCGCCAGGACCGCGCCGGGGTCGTAGGAGTCGGCGAGCCGCTGGCGGGTGTGCTGGACGTAGGCCCAGCGGAACCGGCCCGACTCCAGCGCCGCGCGCAGCTCGTCGGGGTCGTTGAAGTCGGCCTCGACGGTCTGTACGCCGATGCCGCGCAGGGTCACCTCGGTGGTGCGGTAGACGGGCGCGCGGTGGATCAGCAGCGGGTCGCCCGCCCGCACGGCGGCGTTCAGGGCGGCCCGGATCGCCCCCGTGCCGGCGCCCTGGACGAAGGCGGCGTCCTCGGCGCCGAAGAAGTCGGCGAGGACGGCTTCGACACGGGCGGTGGTGCGGGGGCGGCCGAGACCGGGGACGACCCCGGCGTCGGAGGCGAAGAGCTGCGGGCCCTCGAAGTGCCGGGCGGTGGCCTCGATCAGCCGGAACTGCCGGGCGACGGCGTCGGACAGCTCCACCGTCGGCAGCGGGAACGTCTCGGGGAGTACGGGACTCATGGTCAGATCTCCTCCACGCTCGCGCCGGTGAGGAAGCGCAGCGGGTTGCGGCGGGTCATCAGGTCGATCAGGTCCTCGTCCACACCGGCCGCCCGGACCTTGGGCAGAAAGCCGCGGAAGAGGTGCCCGTAGCCCTGGCCGCCCTCGGTGGTCAGATAGCCGTGGCGGGAGATGTCGCAGCTGAGCAGTGCCCGGTCGGCGTGTCCGGCCTCCAGGAGGGCGAGCAGCAGCCGCAGCCGGGTGTCGTCGCTCTGGTAGCCGTCCTTGCCGACCGTGTCGAAGGCGACGTACGCGCCGCTCGCCGCCAGCTCCTTGTGCACCGCCGGGTCGTCGAGCAGGTCCTGGTGGCCGATGCTGATCCGGTGCGGCTCCAGGCCCTCGGCGGTGAGCAGGTCCAGCTGGGCGAGGCCGCCGCGGCCGAGCTGCGCGTGGGTGGCCACGGAGAGCCCGGTGGCGACGGCGGCCCGCGCACTGGCGCGCAGCACCTTGGTCTCGGGCGCCGTCGGGATGTCGCCGTGGCTGCCGATCTCGCCGAGGACGCCGGGCCGGATGCCGGTGGCGCCGATCCCGCCGTTGATCTCGCGGACGAGGGTGCCGGTGAGCTGTTCGACGCTGCTGTCGTCGATCTCGGGGGTGTGGAACGGCTCGTAGTACCAGCCGGTCGCGGCGACGACGGCGACCTGGGAGTCCCGGGCGATCCGGGCCAGGGTGCGCACATCGCGGCCCATGCCGCGGCAGGTCAGCTCGACGACCAGGGACAGCCCGAACTCCTCGCGGAGTCCGGCCAGCTCCGCGGTGACGGCGGCGGCGTGCCGCTCGGGGGTGAGGACGGCGGCGCCGTCGCCCCGGTGGTCCAGGTCCAGGACCAGGTGTTCGTGGGCGAGGGCGGGGCCGCGTACGGAACCGGGGGCGAGGTCTCCGAGGACGGTACGGAGAACGGGGGCGGGTCGGGGGGTGGCGCTGTTCATCGTGGGGGTCCTTCCTGGCGGTGGCGTACCTGATCCGGACCGGGCGTCAGCCCTTGACCGGGGTGAACAGATCGAGCCAGTACAGGAGGTTGAGGAGGACGCCGCCGACGATCACGGCCGCCGGTGCCGCGGCCATCCGGACGATCGGCCGGCCCATCGCCTCGTTCAGCAGGTAGAGCCCGCCGACCACGAGGATGCCGAGCCCGCCGCCCATCGCGTTGGCGGCCATCAGCGAACCGAAGAGGATCGCCAGCTGGAGGGTGTCGCTGATCGCGCTGCGCAGGTGCTCCGAGGAGTCGCGGACGCTGGGCAGCTTGCCGAGGAGCTTGCCGATGTAGGAGAGGGCCAGCACCTCGATGGCGAAGACGAGGGCGCCGACGATCGCGGCGACGAACGGGTTCGGCAGCAGGTAGCCGATGGGGTACACGAGGGTGAAGCCGGCGATGCCGTACGCGCCGGAGGCCAGCGCGGTCGTCGCGATCAGCGGGATGAACCCGAAGACCCGGTAGAAGTCGACCTGGGCGGCTTCGGCGTACTGCCCCTTGGCGATCAGGAAGCTGGTCGCCTCGCCGCCGCCGAATATGTGCATCTGGGCGAGCACACAGACCCCGGCCCCCAGCACCATGAACAGGGGGAGGTACTTGCGCAGCCGTGCCGCGCTGGCGCTGAAGAGCGAGGCCATCGGATCGTCGTCGAGGACGACCTCGGTGACGCCCGCCGCCTTGTCGGCCCTGCGCTGCCCCAGGTCCTTGGCGACGGCGAGGCCGATGAGCATCAGCACGCCGACGGCCATCGCGAGGGCTCCGGCGAACATGTTCGGCCAGAGCTTCATGGTCATGACGACCAGGGCGAATTCCAGGACACCGGCGATGCCGCCCCACTTGCGGCCGAACTGCTTGGTGATGGCCAGCACCGGGAAGAGCGTGAAGAGGAAGAGGATCGGCGTCGACATCTGCTGCATCGCCGTGATGAAGTCGACCGGCAGGTCGTGCGCCACATTGTTGGCGCCGTTCAGCCCGAAGACGACGACCGCGCCCCAGGCCCCGCCGAGGATCGGCGCGAGCCACTTCTTCGGCGACAGCATGCCGAGGATGTCCGTGGGCAGGAAGAGGAGCCACGGGTTCAGCACACCGGTGGAGAGGGCCATCGGCGCGCCGAGTCCGAAGATGAACCCGGCCGAGAGACCGAAAGAGACCGCCGTCGTGGCGCTGCGGGTGGTGCGCCCCTGGATGAAGTCCAGGAGGAACGGTCGTACGCCGTCGTTGAAGACGGCCAGCGCCATGTGCGAGATGTACGCGGTCAGCGCACAGAGGGCTATCACGGTCAGCTGCTGCGCCAGCGAGAAATCGAGGCCGGCGCCGGCTGCGAGTGTGGTACTCACGGGGTCACTCCTTCGTGCCCGGGATGATCAAGAAAAGTGGCTGGGGTCAGCCGCGGGCGGCGATGGCGCGCGCCATGAGGGGAGCGATGGTGTCGATCTGGTCCATCGAGAAGCCGAAGACCTTTTTGCCCTCGGCGAGCAGGGCGGTGATCTGCTCCTCGGTGGGGACGCTGCGGCCGAAGGTGTGGCAGGCGGCGTTGCCCATCAGACCCACGAGCACGCCGAGCGAGGCACCGGCCCCGGTGTGGCAGGTGCCCAGGTAGTAGTCGGCCTGCCCCACGCGGAGCTTCATCGCGGCGTCCATGTCGCTGGAGGCGACGACGTCGATGCCGTCGATGCCCAGCTTCTTGATGGTGTCGGTGACCTCGATCTTGCCGACGCCGCCGGTGAGGATCTTCGTCATGGCTGTCCTTCTTCCGTGGGGTGCTGCGGCCGGGGGACGGTCCCGGCCGGGGGAGCGGGTGGGTCAGGGGGCGGGGGTGGCGGGGGACTGCTGGGCCAGGACCGCCAGGTGCATGCCGAGGAAATTGACCTCGGACTCCGGCAGCGCGGCGCCGAGGTCCCGCTCGGCGCGCGCGGAGACGGCGCGGGCGCGGGCCACGGCGTCGGGGTGCCCGGCCAGTTCCGCGGCGACCTGGTCGTCGGTGAGGAACTGCTCGATGGGCTCGCCGTTCAGGAGCCTGGTGAGCGCCATCATCAGATGACTGGTGAGCATGCCCGCGGTCGCTTCGGTGACGGTGCGGCCGTCCGCTTCGAGGGCGGCCAGCTCGGCGGCGACGAAGTCGGCCACTTCGGGCCTGACCTGTCCGCCTTCACGGAAGAGCTGGATCCGCAGAGCGAGCTGGTCGTCCATGGTGATCCTCCTAAAATCAACAATAACCAGGATTTTGTATTTTGAAGGTGGCGAAGGTCCCCCGGTTTCAGGACCTTCGGCCCCCGCCCCGCCGGAGCCCGGCAGGACGGTCCGTCAGTACGAGGGCACGCGCTCGCCCCTGAGTACTTCGTTCTGGAGCGAGGTGATCAGGGAGAGGTCGAGCGAGTCCCGGACGGCGGCCAGGGCCTTCGTCCCGTCGGTCCGGCCGATGATGGCCGCGCTGGAGTTGCGCAGGGCCAGTTCACGGGTGACCTCGTCGCCCAGCGGGAGCACATCGACGCCGAGCCCGACCCGGTCCTGTGCCTCGTCGAGGTTCCACACGGTGGCGTCGACCTCGTCGCGGGCGAAGAGATCGCGCAGCTGCATGTACGAGGCCTCGCGCCACAGGACGTCCTCGCGCCCGGCGAAGACCCGCTCGACGAGCATCCGCAGGTCCTCCGACGCATGGTCGACCGCGACCCGCAGGCCGGGGGCGTCGAGGTCGACGCCACGGCGTACGAGCATGCCGTGCGCGCCGACATAGGTGGCCGGGCCCAGATCGGCGACGAGCTCCACCGGGTGCTCGGAGATCAGCTGGTCGGCCGCGAAGCGGGACAGGACGACGAGGTCGACCTTTCCTTCGAGCAGCGCGGCGGTACGGGCTCCGGCGCCACGCATGAACGTGATCGCGAAGGGGGCGCCGGCCTCCTCGAAGGCGCTGCGCAGCCCGGTCGCCAGACCCTCGTACCGCCGGGAGTACGGCAGGGGCATCGCGGCGAGCAGTGTCCCGAGGCCGGAGAGCCGCCACAGTATGGAGCGGTCCGAGCGGACGAGGAAGGTGCCGAGGTGCCCCCGGGCGGTCGTCTCGATGGCGCCCGATTCCTCCAGGAGCTGCAACGCGGCCTGGACCGTGCCGTTGCCGCAGCCCAGCTCCTGGGCGTAGTCGCGAACGCGGGGCAGCCGGGTGTCCGGCTCGTGGTTGAGCAGCAGAACCGCGAGCTGCCGGGCGGCGAGGCCGTTTCGCGTGAGGAATCGGTCATCGAAAGCGTTCACGAAACGAACAGTAAACAGGATTCTGGATATTGGCAAGGAGTTCACCCGGGGGGCGTGGTGGGCCACGGGGTGGCGTCCGTCGCCCCGCCGCCCCCACCGCGACCCGCCATGTCCCTCCATGGGGCCACTGGGGCGCCCCTCCAGAGGCTTTGGTGTGATTTCTCCCCTAATGTCGCCATCAGTGGCCGTCGGCAGAGGAGCACGAGTGACCAACCCCGTACCTCCGCGCGATCGGACGGACCAGCCATGGCGCTCCGAGGGCGCGCCCCCGCCCCAGCCGCCCGGCCGCAAGATGCCCGGCGGCTGGGGCGGGCTGCTCCTGACCGCTCTGGCCGTCTATCTGATCGCCAACCTGGTGCTGTCCTTCTTCAACGGTGACGACGAGCCGACCATCGCGTACACCGAATTCAGCAAGCAGGTCACCGCGGGCAACGTCTCCAAGATCTACTCCAAGGGCGACGCGATCCAGGGGCAGCTCAAGAAGGAGACCAAGGTCCCAGGCAAGGACGACAAGTACACCAAGTTCACCACCCAGCGGCCCGCCTTCGCCGACGACGACCTCTGGGCCGAGCTGACCGAGGACGATGTCACCGTCACCGCCGAACCGGTCGTCCAGCAGCGCAGTTTCCTGGCCAACCTGCTGATCTCGCTCGCCCCGATGCTGCTGCTCGTCCTGCTCTGGGTCGTCATCGCCCGGCGGATGCGCGGCGGGCTCGGCGGCGGCATGGGCGGACTCGGACGCAAGCCCCCGCCCAAGCCGGTCGAACTCGAAGGGCGCAAGCGCACCACCTTCGAGGACGTGGCCGGGATCGACGAGGTCGAGGGCGAGCTCAACGATGTCGTCGACTTCCTCAAGAACCCCCAGGAGTACGCGAAGATGGGCGCCCGGATGCCCGGCGGTGTCCTTCTCGCCGGTCCGCCCGGCACCGGCAAGACGCTCCTGGCCCGAGCCGTGGCGGGCGAGGCCGGGGTGCCGTTCTTCTCCGCGTCCGCCTCCGAGTTCATCGAGATGATCGTGGGCGTCGGGGCCGGCCGGGTGCGTGAACTCTTCGCCGAGGCCCGCAAGGTCGCCCCCGCCATCATCTTCATCGACGAGATCGACACCATCGGCCGGGCGCGCGGCGGCGGCTCCGGCATGGGCGGCCACGACGAGCGCGAACAGACCCTCAATCAGATCCTCACCGAGATGGACGGCTTCTCCGGCTCCGAAGGCGTCGTCGTGCTCGCCGCCACCAACCGCGCCGACGTCCTGGACCCCGCCCTCACCCGGCCCGGCCGCTTCGACCGGATCGTGCAGGTCAGCCCGCCGGACAAGGGCGGCCGGGAGGCGATTCTCAGGATCCACACCCGGCAGATCCCGCTCGCCGGGGACGTCAACCTGGCCCAGGTCGCCCGGATCACCCCCGGCATGACGGGCGCCGACCTCGCCAATCTGGCCAACGAGGCCGCCCTGCTCGCCGTCAAACGCAAGCAGACCGAGGTCAGCCAGTCCGACCTGTCCGACGCCCTGGAGAAGGTCCAGCTCGGTGCCGAGCGTCCGCTCGTCATGCCCGACGAGGAGCGCCGCAGGACCGCCTACCACGAGAGCGGCCACGCGCTCCTCGGCATGCTCCAGCCCGGCGCCGACCCGGTGCGCAAGATCACCATCGTGCCGCGCGGGCGCGCCCTCGGCGTCACCCTCTCGACCCCGGACATCGACAAGTACGCGTACACCGAGGAGTATCTGCGCGGCCGGATCATCGGCGCCCTCGGCGGGATGGCGGCCGAACACGTGGTGTACGACGTGATCACCACCGGTGCGGAGAGCGACCTGGAACAGGTCACCTCCCTGGCCCGCGGCATGGTCGGCCGCTGGGGCATGAGCGACAGGATCGGCCGTCTCACCGCCATCCCCGCCGACGCCCAGCAGGCCTACGGCCTCTCCGCGGCGCCCGCCACCCTCGACGCCGTCGACGCCGAGATGCGCCGCATCGTCGACGAGTGCTACGAGGACGCCTGCCGTCTCCTGCGCGAGAACCGCGACAAGCTCGACTCACTGGCCGAGGCGCTGATGGCGAATGAGACCCTGGACGAGGCGGCGGCCTACCGGGCGGCCGGCGTCACCCGGCTGGACAAGCCGGACGGCGGCGCCTCCTGACGGTGTGCCGGTGGCGGGGCCGGGGCGCGTGCGCGTCCTGCGCGTGCCGTCCCGGTGCGTGCCGGCCGCCCCGTTCACCGGACGGCCGGGGTTCTCCTGGGGCGGGTCAGACCAGGCACACGAGATAGCGGAACACGTTCGGCATCCATACGGTGCCGTCCGGCCGCTGATACGGACGCAGCGCCCGAGCCACTTCCTTCTCCACCGGGGCGCGGTCCGCGGCCCGCGCCGCCGTGTCGAACAGGCCGGTCGACAGCAGCCCGCGCACCGCGCTGTCCAGGTCCGCGTACCCGAACGGACATGACACCCGGCCGGAGCCGTCCGGCCTCAGTCCGGCCCGCGCGGCCACCTCCTCCAGATCGTCCCGCCGGGCGGCCCGCCAGCTGTCCGCCCGCCCGCCGCGCTCCGGACCGGAACCGGCCGGCCGTGACGCCACCCGCAGCACCGCGGCGGTGGCGCACCGCTCGGGCGGACCCCAGCCGGTCAGCACCACGGCGGCCCCCCGCGCCGCCAGCGGTACGGCGGACTCCAGTGCGGGGGCGAGCCCCTCGGAGTCACCGGCCACGCACCCGATCGGGTGGAACGCGGTGATCAGGTTGTACGGTCCACCCTCCGCCGGGGGCGCCGCCGCGGGTCCGCCCACGGCCAGCCGGGCCGCAGGCTCCGCCGCCGGACCGCCGGGCGGCCCGGCCGGGTGCCCCGGATCGGGCAGCAGTCGCTCGCGGGCCAGCGCGAGCCGTTCCCGGTCGGTGTCGACGCCGGTGACCCGCGCCCCCCGGGACGCGGCGATCAGCAGGGCGAGCCCGGAGCCGCAGCCGAGGGAGAACAGCCGTGTGGCGGCCCCGACCTCCAGCCGTTCGTACACCGCCTCGTACAGCGGCGCCAGCATCCGCTCCTGGATCTCGGCCCAGTCACGGGCACGGGTGCCGGCGTCCACCGGGAGGGACGGATCGGCGTACGGATCCGTGTACCGGTGATGCCGGACGAGCGTTGGTGTCATGGAATGCGCCCCAATCCGCCGAGAGGCCGGCCGTGCCCGAGTGACAGTCCCCCGCGTACGTGCGCCCGCGGTCCCCATAGGTCAGGGAACTGCGCATCCGCGGCCCCGTCGAGGGCTCGAAGGGGGTGCGACGGGTTCAACGGCGATGCTCGTGTGCCCGGTCGTGCGCCCCCGCGCGTGGCACCGTGCCGCGTCCCGCTCCTGGGTCCCAGTCTTACCCGAGCCGCCGGGCGCGGCACGTCGGGAACGCGGCCCCGGAATCCCGCGCGGGCGTCGCCGGCCGATGAAGCGCTGGTGGGCGGCCCGCCGCGCGCACCGCCGGGCGGCCCGGTGCCGCGGGTGGTGATCCGCCGGGTAATGTCGCACGCGGCGGCAGTGTCCCGCGCCCGTCGGTACGCCGGGGCGCACCAGGTGCTACGTACCACCTTGTTGTGAGCTGCGCGCCTTCTCCGCAGATCTGCGCACCCGCCCTCGTCCGGACGCATCAAGGGCAACTGACTGGTACGTGCAAATTATTTGGGATGCCCCGGAATAGGAACACCGGGGCACTCAGGCTCGTTGTCACGACGTGAGCACGACACCACCTGTACTTGCCGCAGAGCTGGCACAGGCGTGGGCCGACATTCAGCGGTACCACCCCGAGCTGCCCGATCTTGCCGCGCCCGAGTCCCTGATCGGAGAGTCGTCGTCCGCCTGTGGCGCCGAGCTCTCCTTCGAACGACTGCTCCATGAGGCAGTCCACGGCATCGCCGCCGCGAGAGGTGTCCGAGACACCTCCCGGGCCGGCCGCTATCACAACCGACGTTTCCTCGCGATCGCCGAGGAGCTGGGCCTCGATCATGCCGAGGAGCCCCACCCCAGCAGCGGATTCTCGCTCGTCACGCTGAATCCGGAGGCCAAGCGCCGGTACCGCCCGACGACCGAACGGCTGCAGCGCGCCCTCAAGGCGCACACCGTGGCCACCGCCGCCGACACCAAGCGCTCCTTCCGCGGTCCCGCCGCCCGGCACGGCTCCTCCGGGGGCGGCGTCCGGGTCAAGGCCGTCTGCGACTGCGGACGCAACGTCCGTGTCGTTCCCTCGGTCCTCGCCCAGGCGCCGATCGTCTGCGGCGGCTGCGGCAAGCCCTTCCAGATCCCGGAAGCGGCGGTCGCGGTGGGGTGAGGCGATGTGGTGTGGCACAATGGCTAG
This sequence comes from Streptomyces sp. NBC_00654, assembly GCF_026341775.1. Classification (NCBI taxonomy): domain Bacteria; kingdom Bacillati; phylum Actinomycetota; class Actinomycetes; order Kitasatosporales; family Streptomycetaceae; genus Streptomyces; species Streptomyces sp. NBC_00654. Next base: position 2,247,332 of record NZ_JAPEOB010000001.1, read on the forward strand.
CTGTACTCGACAGTCGCATAGGACCCCTCTCTCCTCCGGCTGACGCGTCCGTCGGGCACGCGAGTACCGCAACCCCACGTGGCATCTTCGTTGTGCCCAACCACGTCAAGACCAGGAGACACCACTTCCGTGGCAGTCAAGATCAAGCTGAAGCGTCTGGGCAAGATCCGTTCGCCTCACTACCGCATCGTCGTCGCCGACTCCCGTACCCGCCGTGACGGCCGGGCCATCGAGGAGATCGGCCTGTACCACCCGGTGCAGAACCCGTCGCGCATCGAGGTCAACTCGGAGCGTGCGCAGTACTGGCTGTCCGTCGGCGCCCAGCCGACCGAGCCGGTTCTCGCGATCCTGAAGCTCACCGGTGACTGGCAGGCCCACAAGGGTCTTCCGGCCCCGGCGCCGCTGCTGCAGCCCGAGCCCAAGGCTGACAAGCGCGCTCTGTTCGAGGCCCTGTCCTCGGACGGCGACGAGGCCAAGGGTGAGGCCATCACCCAGAAGGCCAAGAAGGCCGACAAGAAGGCGGACGAGGCGGCTGACGCTGCCGCGTCCACCGAGTCGACCGAGGCCTGAGCATGCTCGAGGAGGCTCTCGAGCACCTCGTGAAGGGCATCGTCGACAACCCCGACGACGTGCAGGTGGCCTCGCGCACCCTGCGCCGCGGGCGCGTGCTGGAGGTCCGGGTCCACCCCGATGACCTCGGCAAGGTGATCGGCCGCAACGGCCGCACCGCTCGCGCTCTGCGTACCGTCGTGGGCGCCATCGGTGGCCGTGGTATCCGTGTCGACCTCGTCGATGTGGACCAGGTTCGCTGAAAGAGTTGAACACCGGCCAGGGCCGGGGAGGGCTTTCGAGCCGTCCCCGGCCTTTGTCGTCCGTCACCATCTACTTCTACGTCCGTACACCATTTCTACGTCCGTACACCCATCAATCGGAGAAGCAGCGTGCAGTTGGTAGTTGCGCGGATCGGCCGCGCCCACGGCATCAAGGGCGAGGTCACCGTCGAGGTACGTACGGACGAGCCGGAGCTGCGGCTCGGGCCCGGGGCCGTCCTGGCCACCGATCCGGCCGCGACGGGGCCGCTGACGATCGAGACCGGCCGGGTGCACAGTGGCAGGCTGCTGCTGCGCTTCGAGGGCGTGCGGGACCGTACGGGCGCCGAGGCCCTGCGCAACACTCTCCTGATCGCCGACGTGGACCCGGCGGAACTCCCGGAGGACCCCGAGGAGTTCTACGACCACCAGCTGATGGACCTCGATGTCGTCCTCGCCGACGGCACCGAGGTCGGGCGGATCACGGAGATCAGTCACCTGCCCTCGCAGGACCTGTTCATCGTCGAGCGCCCGGACGGCAGCGAGGTGATGATCCCGTTCGTGGAGGAGATCGTCACCGAGATCGACCTCGACGAGCAGCGCGCGGTCATCTCCCCGCCGCCCGGCCTCATCGACGAGAGCCAGGCCGTGGTGGCCTCCGCCCGCGACGACGAGGCGGACGGTGCCGGTGCGGCGGACAGCGCGGGCGAGGCGCCGAAGGGTGACGCGTAATGCGGCTCGACGTCGTCACGATCTTCCCCGAGTACCTGGAACCGCTGAACGTGTCGCTCGTCGGCAAGGCCCGCGCCCGCGGCCGGCTCGACGTACACGTGCATGATCTGCGCGGCTGGACGCACGACCGGCACAACACGGTGGACGACACCCCCTACGGCGGCGGACCCGGCATGGTCATGAAGACCGAGCCGTGGGGCGAGGCGCTGGACGACGCACTGGCGGACGGGTACGAGGCGGGGGCGGGCTCCCCCGTGCTCGTCGTCCCGACCCCCAGCGGCCGGCCGTTCACCCAGGAACTGGCCGTCGAGCTCGCCGAGCGGCCCTGGCTGATCTTCACCCCGGCCCGCTACGAGGGCATCGACCGCCGGGTGATGGACGAGTACGCCACCCGGATACCGGTCATCGAGGTGTCGATCGGTGACTACGTCCTGGCCGGCGGGGAAGCGGCCGTCCTGGTCATCACGGAGGCCGTGGCCCGGCTGCTGCCCGGGGTGCTAGGGAACGCGGAGTCGCACCGCGACGACTCGTTCGCCCCCGGCGCCATGGCCAGTCTGCTGGAGGGGCCGGTCTACACCAAGCCGCCCGAGTGGCGCGGCCGGGGCATCCCGGACGTCCTGCTCAGCGGTCATCACGGCAGGATCGCGCGCTGGCGGCGGGACGAGGCCTTCGCCCGTACCGCCCTGTACCGGCCCGACCTCATCGAGCGCTGCGAGGCGAGCGGCTTCGACAAGAAGGACCGCGAGATCCTCTCGATCCTCGGCTGGTCACCGGAGCCGGGCGGCCGATTTTGGCGCAGGCCCCCGGCCGTGGAAGAATAGGCCGCTGCTGTACGTCCGGCGTGCGCCCCTGCCACAGGGGGAATGACGCCCGCCCGACGCGATCGGCACTCCGAACTCCTTACGATCTCCCGTCGATGACCTGTGGCATCGGCGAAGAAAGCAGACAAAATGGCTTCCCTGCTCGATGGCGTCAACGCCGCCTCCCTGCGTACGGACGTTCCGTCCTTCCGCCCCGGTGACACCGTCAACGTCCACGTGCGCGTGATCGAGGGCAACCGCTCCCGTATCCAGCAGTTCAAGGGTGTTGTCATCCGCCGCCAGGGCTCGGGCGTCAGCGAGACCTTCACGGTCCGCAAGGTCTCCTTCAGCGTCGGTGTCGAGCGCACCTTCCCGGTGCACAGCCCGATCTTCGAGAAGATCGAGCTCGTCACCCGCGGTGACGTCCGTCGCGCCAAGCTGTACTTCCTCCGTGAGCTGCGCGGCAAGGCCGCGAAGATCAAGGAGAAGCGCGACAACTGAGCTGACGCACCCGTCCACAGCGCGGCCGGATAAGCTTCGGCCGCGATGGACACGGAAGCACAGCACACGGAGCGCGATCTCTCCTCCGGACCCGGGAACGGGCCGGAGGAGGGGTCGCGCTTCTCGCGTACCCGGGACCGTTCGGCCCCGCCGATGTCCTGGCGCCGGGCAGCCGCCCTGGGGGCCGTCTGCACCGTCGTCCTGCTGCTGTTCAGCGCGTATGTGATCCAGCCCTTCCTGATCCCCAGCGGCTCGATGGAGCCCACCCTGCGGGTCGGGGACCGGGTGCTCGTCAACAAACTGGCGTACCGGTTCGGCTCCGGGCCGGAGCGCGGCGACGTGGTGGTGTTCGACGGGACCGGCTCCTTCGTCCAGGAGAACGCCGAGGAGAACGCCGTCGCCGGGCTGCTGCGCGGCGCGGCCGCGTCCCTGGGGCTGACCGAACCCGCCGCGACCGACTTCGTGAAGCGTGTGGTGGGCGTGGGGGGCGACCGGGTGGTCTGCTGCGACAAGCGGGGCCGGATCGAGGTGAACGGCCGGCCGCTGGACGAGCGGTATGTGCACCCCGGGGACGTGCCTTCCCAGGTGCCCTTCGACATCGTCGTGCCCATGGGCACCCTGTGGATGATGGGCGACCACCGCGGCAGTTCGCGCGACTCCCGGGACCACCTGGGGCAGCCCGGCGGCGGCATGGTCCCCGTCGACATGGTGATCGGGCGGGTCGACTGGCTGGGCTGGCCGCTGGGGCGGCTGGGGTCACTGCCGGGCACCGACGCCTTCGCCGGGGTGCCGGAGCCTGCCGGAGCCCATGGGTAACCGGGGGCGCGGGCGTGGCGCACCGGACCGGGGAGGCGAGCCGCCGGGCGGGAGCGCCGCGACCGGGCAGGCCGCTCCGCGCTCGCCGCGGACCCGCGCCGAGCGCCGGAGGCTCGCCCGCAAGGTCCGACGGCGGCGGCGCGGGTCGGCGGTGCGGGAGATCCCCGTGCTCATCGTGGTGGCCCTGCTGATCGCGCTGGTGCTCAAGACCTTCCTGGTGCAGGCCTTCGTGATCCCTTCGGGATCGATGGAACAGACCATCCGGATCGGCGACCGCGTGCTCGTGGACAAGCTCACCCCCTGGTTCGGGTCGAAGCCGCGGCGCGGCGATGTCGTGGTCTTCAAGGACCCCGGCGGCTGGCTGAACGCGGAGCGGGCGGACACGGACGGGAAGGACGCCCCCATCGGCGTCAAACAGGTCATGGAGCTGCTGACCTTCATCGGACTGCTGCCGTCCGACGACGAGCAGGACCTGATCAAGCGGGTCATCGCGGTCGGCGGCGACACGGTGAAGTGCTGCGGCGAGGACGGCAGGGTCAGTGTCAACGGCGTCCCTCTGGACGAGCCCTATCTGCATCCCGGCAATGAGCCATCGACTGTCCAATTCGAGGTAAAGGTTCCGGTCGGCCGGATCTTCGTGATGGGGGACCACCGGTCCAATTCCGCGGATTCGCGCTTCCACCTCGACGACGCGGGCAGAGGCACGGTGTCCGAGGACGAGGTCGTGGGACGGGCTGTCGTGATCGCCTGGCCGTTCGGGCACTGGCGCACCCTGGAGGAACGCGAGACCTTCGCCTCGGTGCCGGATGCGCGTGCCGGGGCGGCGGCGTCGCCCCGCATGTCGAATAGTGTGTCCCCCCAGGATCGATATGCGATGGTCCGGCTCCCGACCCCTGCGGAACTCCCGCTCGTTATGGGAGTGGTGGGCCTGCACCGGACCGGGCGCGGGCAGTGGCACGGATTGAGGAGTGGATGTGGGGGATTTGGCGGTCGGCGCACGATCCGGACACGACGAACCCGAGGACCGGCCGGAGCACGCCGAGTCCTCCGGGGAGGCCGCGGCGGGCCGGGCGGAGGGTGACGCCGGCTCCGCGGGCAGCGGTGGCAGGACTCCGAAGAAGCCGCGTTCCTTCTGGAAGGAACTGCCGCTGCTCATCGGTATCGCGCTCGTCCTGGCCTTGCTGATCAAGACCTTCCTGGTGCAGGCGTTCTCGATCCCCTCGGATTCCATGCAGGACACACTGCAGCGGGGTGACCGGGTGCTGGTCGACAAGCTGACCCCGTGGTTCGGCTCGGAGCCGGAGCGCGGCGAGGTCGTGGTGTTCCACGACCCGGGCGGCTGGCTGGAGGACACCGTGACACCGGAGCCCAACGCGGTGCAGAAGTTCCTCAGCTTCATCGGCCTGATGCCGTCGGCCGAGGAGAAGGACCTGATCAAGCGGGTCATCGCGGTCGGCGGCGACACGGTGGAGTGCAAGAAGAACGGGCCGGTGACGGTCAACGGGAAGGCGCTGGACGAGAAGTCGTTCATCTTCCCGGGGAACACTGCGTGCAACGACGAGCCGTTCGGGCCGATCCATGTGCCCGAGGGCCGGATCTGGGTGATGGGCGACCACCGTCAGAACTCGCTGGACTCCCGGTACCACCAGGAGCTTCCCGGTCAGGGCACGGTCTCCACGGACGAGGTCGTCGGCCGCGCCGTCGTCGTGGCCTGGCCCATCAACCGCTGGGCGACGCTGCCGGTTCCCAACACGTTCGACCAGCCCGGTCTGAACGCGGCGGTCGCCATGGCTCCCGGAGCACTGGGCGTGGCCGGAGCGCTGCCCCTCGTGCTGTGGCGCCGCAAGAGGCTGACCAGCGCGCGTACCGCCGGGTAGGGTGCCGACTCGGATCAGCGATTGTCGATCTCTGATGGGGGAGCGCTGGGATGAGCGGAATGGGACGTACGGGCGACGGCCGCGGCCGGCTCGGCAGTGTGCTGTCGGGCCTGGCCGTGGCCGTCGGCTGTGTGCTCTTCCTCGGCGGATTCGCCTGGGGAGCGGTGGTGTACAAGCCGTACACGGTGCCTACGGACTCGATGTCCCCGACGGTGAACGCCGGGGACCGGGTGCTCGCGGAGCGCGTGGACGGCGCCGATGTGCGGCGCGGGGACGTGGTGGTGTTCACCGATCCGGCCTGGGGCGCCGTGCCGATGGTGAAGCGGGTCGTCGGCATCGGCGGCGACAAGGTGGCCTGCTGCGACAAGGGCGGCCGGCTGACGGTCAACGGCATCCCCGTTGAGGAACCGTATCTGCGGGCGTACGACGGTTCGGCGGGCTCGGCCGCGGGCACTCCGGCCTCGCCGCAGGGCTTCACCGCCGAGGTGCCCGAGGGCCAGATCTTCCTCCTCGGGGACGAACGGGCCGGCTCCTTGGACTCCCGGGTCCACCTCGACGACCCGGGACAGGGCTCCGTCCCCCTCGGCGCGGTCGAGGCCCGGGTGGACGCGGTCGCCTGGCCGATGGACGGCATGATCGGACGGCCGGGGTCGTTCGCGGCCCTGCCGGGCGGGGTGTCCGCCAACGGGCCGCTGAAGCTCCAGCTCGGTGCGGTCCTGGCGGGCCTGGTGCTCATCCTGGGCGGCAGCGCGTACGGGCCGGTCGCGGCCCGCTCCGCACGCCGGAGGCAGCAGACACCGGCGGCCGCCGGTGTCTGAGGAGAGTGAGGGCCCCGCGATCACGGGGAAGACCCGCAAGGTCGCGCGGGTGGTGCTGCTGGACCCCGAGGACCGCATCCTGCTGATGCACGGCTACGAGCCGGACGACCCCGCGGACACCTGGTGGTTCACACCCGGCGGCGGCCTGGAGGGCGACGAGACCCGGGAGCAGGCCGCGCGGCGCGAGCTGGCCGAGGAGACCGGGATCACGGACATCGAGCTGGGCCCGGTGCTCTGGCGGCGGACCTGCTCCTTCCCGTTCGACGGGCGGCGCTGGAACCAGGACGAGTGGTACTTCCTGGCCCGCACGGCGCAGACCACCACCGACCCGCAGGGCCTCACCGACCTGGAGCGGCGCAGCGTCGCCGGTCTGAGGTGGTGGACTTCCGCCGAACTCCTCGCGGCGCGTGAGACGGTGTACCCGACCAGACTCGCCGAGCTGCTGCGCACGCTCCTCGACGAGGGTCCCCCACGTGCTCCGCTCGTTCTGGCCCCCGAAATCGTCTAATCGTCCAGGGGTGCCAGGGGCTGACGCACAATAGGGGGACGCACGGCTGAAGGGGAACATGCCATGAGCGCCGAGGACCTCGAGAAGTACGAGACCGAGATGGAGCTGAAGCTCTACCGGGAGTACCGCGATGTCGTCGGTCTGTTCAAATATGTGATCGAGACCGAACGGCGCTTCTACCTCACCAACGACTACGAGATGCAGGTGCACTCGGTCCAGGGCGAGGTTTTCTTCGAAGTATCCATGGCGGATGCCTGGGTGTGGGACATGTACCGGCCCGCCAGGTTCGTCAAGCAGGTCCGCGTGCTGACCTTCAAGGACGTCAACATCGAGGAGCTCAACAAGAGCGATCTCGAACTTCCGGGCGGCTGATCCACGGACCGGTCACCCGTATGGGTGGCCGGGATATCCACATTCGCGGAGTTGTCCACCGAAAATCACCAAGATCCACACGTCTGGGCCGGAAGCGTCAGAGTCGGTGCCGGAGGTGGTGCCGAATGAACGCACGGGGGGCACTCGGGCGGTACGGCGAGGATCTGGCGGCGCGGCTGCTGACCGAAGCCGGAATGGCGGTCCTGGAGCGCAACTGGCGCTGTCGCGCCGGAGAGATCGACATTGTCGCCAGGGACGGTGACGCACTGGTCATCTGCGAGGTGAAGACCCGCAGGTCCGGGGTTTTCGAACACCCCATGGCGGCCGTCACACCGGTCAAGACGGACCGGCTGCGACGGCTCGCCGAGATCTGGCTGGACGGTCACGGCGGGCCGCCGGACGGCGGGGTCCGGATCGACCTGGTCGGAGTGGTCGTTCCCCGGCGCGGAGCCCCGGTCACCGAACATGTGCGCGGGGTGTCCTGATGGGATTCGCGCGAGCGTGTTCGGTGGCGCTGGTGGGCGTCGAAGGGGTGGTGGTGGAGGTCCAGGCGGACCTGGAACCGGGCGTGGCGGCGTTCGCCCTCGTGGGACTGCCGGACAAGAGCCTGGTGGAGAGCCGCGACCGGGTCAGGGCCGCCGTGGTCAACTCCGGGGCCGAGTGGCCGCAGAAGAAACTCACGGTGGGGCTCTCCCCGGCGTCCGTGCCCAAGGGGGGTTCGGGGTTCGATCTCGCCGTGGCCTGCGCGGTGCTCGGCGCGGCCGAGCGGATCGATCCGGCCGCCATCGCCGACGTGGTGATGATCGAGGAGCTGGGGCTGGACGGCCGGGTGCGCCCGGTGCGCGGGGTGCTGCCCGCCGTGCTCGCCGCGGCCGAGGCGGGGTATCACCACGTCGTCGTTCCCGAGCAGACCGCCGGTGAGGCCGCCCTGGTGCCGGGGGTCTCGGTCCTCGGCGTACGGAGCCTGCGCCAGCTGATCGCGGTACTGGCCGATGAACCCGTCCCCGACGAGCCGGCCGACGACCAGGGCCGTCCCGACGCGATGCTGGCGGGACTGATGATGCCGGGCGCCGGGGTGGGCACCGGACTCGCCCCGCTCCGTGCGCGGGGCGAGGGCCACCGGCCCGACCTGGCGGACGTCGCGGGGCAGGCGCGTCCCCGCAAGGCCCTTGAGGTGGCCGCGGCGGGCGGACACCATCTGCTGCTCTCCGGGCCCCCGGGGGCCGGGAAGACGATGCTGGCCGAGCGGCTGCCGGCGATCCTGCCTCCGCTGACCCGGCAGGAATCCCTCGAAGTGACGGCGATCCATTCGGTGGCGGGAATCCTCCCACCGGGTGAACCTCTGGTCACCAGGGCGCCGTACTGCGCGCCGCACCACTCGGCGACGATGCAGTCGCTGGTCGGAGGCGGCAACGGACTGCCCAGGCCCGGAGCGGTCTCGCTGGCCCACCGGGGGGTGCTTTTCCTGGACGAGGCACCGGAGTATTCCGGCAAGGTGCTCGACGCGCTGCGCCAGCCTCTGGAGTCCGGCCATGTGGTGGTCGCGCGGGCGGCCGGGGTGGTGCGGCTGCCCGCCAGATTCCTGATGCTGCTCGCCGCGAACCCGTGTCCCTGCGGCCGGCACACGCTCAGCGGCACGGGCTGCGAATGCCCGCCCTCCCTGGTGCGGCGCTACCAGGCGAGACTGTCCGGGCCGCTCTTGGACCGGGTGGACCTGCGGGTCGAGGTGGAGCCCGTCAGCCGTGCCGACCTGATGGGGCGAGGGGGCCTGGGCGAGTCGACGGCCGAGGTCGCCGCACGGGTACGGGAAGCCAGGGCGCGGGCCGCCGAGCGGCTGGCGGGCACGCCCTGGACCACCAACAGCGAGGTGCCGGGCCATGAGCTGCGGACCCGGCTGCTGGCGGCCCCCGGGGCACTGATGGCGGCGGAGCGGGACATGGAGCGCGGCACGCTCACGGCCCGTGGCCTGGACAGGGTGCTGAGAGTGGCGTGGACGGTGGCGGACCTGCGCGGCGCCGACCGCCCGGACGCCTCCGACATCGCGGTGGCACTGGAACTGCGCACGGGCATCCAGCGCGGGGTGCCGATGGAGGTAGCGCCATCGTGACGGGGCGGCCGGAGACAGCGGGACGTGCGGGGCCGGGGAGCGGCGGGCCGGGCGGCGGAAGGGGCGGCGGACCGGGCCGCGCAGGGCCCGGCGGGCCGGAAGGCGGAAGGGACGGCGGCGGGTACGGACGTGACGGGGACGGCGGCGGGTGCACGGAGGGGGTGCGGCTGGCCAGGGCCGCGTTGACACGGATTCTGGAGCCGGGCGACGAGCGTGCCGGACGGTGGCTGCGGGAGTCGGGGCCGGTCGAGCTGGTGCGGCGGCTCACCGCCCGGGACGGCTCGGCCGGGGAACTGCCGGGCATGACCGCCGCGCGCCTGGGCGGCTACCGTCTGCGTGCCGCGGCGGCCGAGCCCGAGCGGGACCTGGCGGCGGTGGCCGAGCTGGGAGGCCGCTTCATCTGCCCGGGTGACCGGGAGTGGCCCAGCCAGCTCGACGACCTGGGTGACGCACGGCCGGTCGGGCTCTGGGTGCGCGGGCGTCCCGACCTGCGCCTGTGGGCCCTGCGTTCGGTCGCGGTGGTCGGCGCCAGGGCCTGCACCCCGTACGGGGCCCATATGGCGGCGAGCCTCGGCGCGGGGCTGGCGGAGCGCGGCTGGGTGGTGGTGTCGGGTGCCGCGTTCGGGGTGGACGGGGCGGCCCACCGCGGGGCGCTGGCCGCGGGCGGGGCGACGATGGCGGTGCTGGCTTGCGGGGTCGACGTTGCCTATCCCCGCGGTCATGCCGAGTTGATCGCACGCATGGTGGAACAGGGGCTGGTCATCGGGGAGTTGCCGCCCTCCGGGCATCCCACCCGCAGTCGGTTCATCCTCCGCAACAGGGTGATCGCCGCACTCACCAGGGGAACGGTCGTGGTGGAGGCCGAATACCGCAGCGGTTCGCTCGTCACCGCCCGCAGTGCCCAGCGCCTCGGCCGCTACACGATGGGGGTGCCCGGCCCGGCGACCAGCGGTCTGTCCGCAGGCGTCCATGAGCTGCTGCGCGGCGAGGGCGTCCTCGTCACCGATGCGTCGGAAGTCGCCGAACTGGTGGGGGACATCGGTGACCTCGCACCGGTCGGACGCGGCCCGGTCCTGCCCCGGGACCTGCTGGACGCGGTCACCGCGAGAGTGCTGGACGCCCTCCCCTACCACGGAATCGTCGACGTGCGTGACGTCGCCCGCGCCGCGGGAGCGTCCGCCGACGAAGCACTCGGGCGACTGTACGAACTGCACTCACTGGGGTTCGTCGAACGCGAGGGCGACGGATGGAGGTTGACCAAGGCGCCGGCATGCAACGGCGACGCGCGGCGAGGCGGTACTTGACCTGGAGCATTCGGGTGAAAAGGTAATGCCGATGATCTCGGCAGTTAATTCAGCGGCGCCTCCGGGGCCGGTGCGCGCGGCGACGGTCCCGGCCGTCGGCCGTGTCCGGCGGCAGAATCGCCGGTGCGAAATCGCACAGCGTCGAACCCGTATCCTGCGCGCACTGCGACGCTCCAGTCACGCTACGCTCACAAGGATTCCGCCCCAGACAAACGTCCCCCAGCACTTCACAGCAGAACGGCTCAAGGCACCACATGCCCCAGCACACCTCCGGGTCTGACCGCGCGGCAGTACCACCGGCTGCGCGTGGCACTGTGCGCCCTTCCGCTCCCTCCTCCCTCGACGAGTTGTGGCGTTCGTACAAGACCACGGGCGACGAGCGCCTGCGGGAGCAGTTGATCCTTCACTACTCGCCACTCGTCAAATACGTCGCGGGCAGGGTCAGCGTGGGGCTGCCGTCCAACGTCGAACAGGCCGACTTCGTCTCCTCCGGAGTCTTCGGACTGATCGACGCCATCGAGAAGTTCGACATCGAACGGGCCATCAAGTTCGAGACGTACGCGATCACCAGGATCCGCGGCGCGATGATCGACGAACTCCGGGCGCTGGACTGGATCCCGCGCTCGGTACGGCAGAAGGCGCGGAACGTGGAACGCGCCTACGCCACCCTGGAGGCCCGGCTGCGCCGCACCCCGTCGGAGGCGGAGGTCGCCTCGGAGATGGGCATCGCCCTGGAGGAACTCCACGCGGTTTTCAGCCAGTTGTCGCTGGCGAACGTGGTGGCCCTGGAGGAGCTGCTGCATGTCGGCGGCGAGGGTGGCGACCGGCTGAGCCTGATGGACACACTGGAGGACACCGCCGCCGACAACCCGGTGGAAGTCGCCGAGGACCGTGAGCTCAGACGGCTGCTCGCACGTGCCATCAACACGCTCCCCGACCGGGAGAAGACCGTTGTCACCCTCTACTACTACGAGGGCCTCACGCTCGCCGAGATCGGCAATGTCCTCGGGGTCACCGAGAGCCGGGTCAGTCAGATCCACACCAAGTCCGTGCTGCAGCTCCGGGCGAAACTGGCCGACGCCGGGCGCTGAGCGTGCGCCGTCGGCCATCCCGAGGGAGGTCGCGCCCTTCCCCCGAACACGTGCCGCCGTAGAGTGGAAGCGTGCCCAGGATTCGAGCGGCCTCCGTGGCCGAGCACCGGACCATGCAGCGCGGCGCCCTCCTGGACGCCGCGCGCTCGTTGCTGTCCGAGGGCGGTACGGAGGCGTTGACCTTCCCCGCGCTCGCCGAACGCACGGGCCTCGCCCGGTCCTCCGTGTACGAGTACTTCCGTTCCCGCGCGGCCGTGGTCGAGGAGTTGTGCGCCGTCGACTTCCCCGTCTGGGCGGCCGAGGTCGAGAACGCCATGGAGCGCGCCGAGACCCCCGAGGCGAAGATCGAGGCGTATGTGCGCCGGCAGCTCGATCTCGTCGGGGACCGTCGCCACCGCGCGGTCGTCGCGATCTCCGCGAGCGAGCTGGACGCCGGGGCCCGCGAGAAGATCCGGGCCGCGCACGGCGGTCTGATCGCCATGATCGTCGAGGCGCTGGGCGATCTCGGCCATACCCAGCCGAGGCTTGCCGCGATGCTGCTGCAGGGTTCGGTGGACGCGGCGGTGCGCCGTATCGAGCTGGGCGTGGCGGAGGAGCCGGGCGTCGTCGCCGACACCGCCGTCGCCATGATCCTGCGCGGCGTACGGGGCTGACCCCGCCCCGTACGACAGCCCCTAACGAGCTGGTCGGGGCCCGTCCGGGTGCGGTACGCCGAAGACCGGCAGCAGCCGGGAAGGGCCCCGCCGCAGCGCCGGGGGCGGCAGCAGGGACAGCGGATCCAGATAGACGTCCCCGCGTCGCAGCCCCCAGTGCAGACAGCCCGTACGGCAGTGGAACGGCCCCTGCTCCAGCACCGCGACCGCCTGGCCCGCGATCACCTCCTCACCCCGGGCCACCAGCGCCCGCACCGGCTCGTACGTGGTGCGCAACGGCGGCTCCCCGCTTCCCGCCACCTCGATGGTGAGCACCCCGCGTCCGGCCACCCGCCCCGAGAACGTCACCCGGCCGGTGGCCGCGGCCCGGACCCCGGCTCCGGGCGGCGCCGCGAGATCGACGCCGCGATGGCCCCGCCCGTACGGGCCGGCGGGGGGCTCCCATCCGCGTACGACCATGGGCCGGCCGGGCAGTGGCCAGGCCCGTTCGTCTCCCGGAACGGGGGCCGGAGCGGGGGCCGGAGCGGGAACGGGAACGGGATCCGGGACGGGATCCGGAGCGGGCTCCCGTGCGGGAGCGGGAGCCGCAACCCCGCCCGGTCCCGGCCCCGCCGAGGCCCGGCCCGAGGACGGTCCGAGCAGCACCGCCGGCACGGCGGCCGCCAGGGCGGTCAGCAGGAGCACGGCCGGCGGTGCGGCCCGTGCGGCAGTCCGCCGGGCGCGCGGGACGGGCGGAGGCCTGGACGCGGGCGAGCTGGAGCGAGGAGGTCCGGGTGTGGTGCGCATGCACGGAACGATCCTCCGGTACGCCCGATCCGGGGGATCATGAACCGTTCCTGTGGACAGCCCGCCGGTTGTGGACATCGCCGTCACCCGGCACTCGGCGGGTCCCGTACACTTCTTGTGGCGATCCGGGTCACCGGGTCGACTTCGCACGCCCCGCCACCTCCCTCTCTTCGGGGGTGGCCGCGCTCCTCGGTCCCTTGTGGCACGGCGCGTAGGGGCGTCAGGCGCGATCGCAATCCTGCGGTCGCGACAACCGAGCACCTCAAGGAGTACGGCCATGGCCGTCGTCACGATGCGGGAGCTGCTGGAAAGCGGCGTCCACTTCGGTCACCAGACCCGTCGCTGGAACCCGAAGATGAAGCGCTTCATCTTCACCGAGCGCAACGGCATCTACATCATCGACCTGCTCCAGTCGCTGTCGTACATCGACCGCGCCTACGAGTTCGTCAAGGAGACCGTCGCCCACGGCGGCTCCATCATGTTCGTGGGTACCAAGAAGCAGGCGCAGGAGGCCATCGCCGAGCAGGCGACGCGCGTCGGCATGCCGTACGTCAACCAGCGTTGGCTCGGTGGCATGCTCACCAACTTCTCCACCGTCTACAAGCGCCTTCAGCGTCTGAAGGAGCTCGAGCTCATCGACTTCGAGGACGTGGCCGCCTCCGGCCTCACCAAGAAGGAGCTCCTGGTCCTCTCGCGCGAGAAGGCCAAGCTGGAGAAGACCCTCGGTGGTATCCGCGAGATGCAGAAGGTGCCCAGCGCCGTCTGGATCGTCGACACCAAGAAGGAGCACATCGCCGTCGGTGAGGCGCGCAAGCTCCACATCCCGGTCGTCGCGATCCTCGACACCAACTGTGACCCCGACGAGGTCGACTACAAGATTCCGGGCAACGACGACGCGATCCGCTCCGTCACCCTGCTCACCCGTGTGATCGCCGACGCCGTCGCCGAGGGCCTCATCGCCCGTTCCGGTGCCGCCACCGGTGACTCGAAGCCGGGCGAGAAGGCCGCCGGCGAGCCGCTCGCCGAGTGGGAGCGCGACCTGCTCGAGGGCGACAAGAAGGACGAGACCGCGGCCGCCGCCGAGGTCCAGACCTCCGCCGAGACCGAGAAGGTCGCGGACGCCGAGCAGACCGACGCCGCCGCCGAGGCACCCGCTGCCGAGGCCGAGGCTCCGGCCGCGGACGCCGAGCAGGCCTGACACCCGTCACGGCTGAAGACGGCGGGGCCGGTGCCACAGGGCACCGTCCCCGCCGTTCACCCGTAGATCTTTCAGACTTCGAGAGAGAAATACAGACTCATGGCGAACTACACCGCCGCTGACGTCAAGAAGCTCCGTGAGCTCACCGGCGCCGGCATGATGGACTGCAAGAAGGCGCTCGACGAGGCCGATGGCAACGTCGACAAGGCCGTCGAGGCGCTCCGTATCAAGGGTCAGAAGGGCGTCGCCAAGCGCGAGGGCCGCTCTGCCGAGAACGGTGCCGTCGTCTCCCTCATCTCCGAGGACAAGACGTCCGGCGTCCTGCTCGAGCTGAAGTGCGAGACGGACTTCGTCGCCAAGGGTGACAAGTTCCAGGCCGTCGCCAACACGCTCGCCGCCCACGTGGCCGCGACCTCCCCGGCCGACATCGCGGCGCTGCTGGCGTCCGAGATCGAGCCCGGCAAGACCGTCCAGGCGTACGTGGACGAGGCCAACGCCAACCTCGGCGAGAAGATCGTCCTGGACCGCTTCGCGCAGTTCACCGGCGACTTCGTCTCCGTGTACATGCACCGCACCATGCCCGACCTGCCCCCGCAGATCGGTGTCCTGGTCGAGCTGGACAAGGCCGACGCCGAGCTGGCCAAGGGCATCGCGCAGCACATCGCCGCGTTCGCCCCGAAGTACCTGTCCCGCGAGGACGTCCCCGCCGAGATCGTCGAGGCCGAGCGCCGCGTCGCCGAGGAGACCACGCGCGCCGAGGGCAAGCCCGAGGCCGCGCTCCCGAAGATCGTCGAGGGTCGCGTCAACGGCTTCTTCAAGGAGGCCACCCTCCTCGGTCAGCCGTACGCGCTGGACGCCAAGAAGTCTGTTCAGAAGGTCCTGGACGAGGCCGGTGTCACCCTGAAGCGCTTCTCGCGCATCAAGGTCGGCATCTGAGCCCGTCCGCGAACAACGGTGGACCCCGATAGGGTCTAGTGCAGTCGACGGCCGCACTCATGCCGGACGACCGCAGATCTGACGAGGAGGCCATTGCCGCTGAGGGACACCAGACCCACCGGCAATGGCCTTCTTCGTATGTGCACGAGGAGAATTTCCATGGACAAGGGCGCGGACGCCACTCAGGGTGACCACAAGCGCGACGACGGCAAGGTTTCCGGACGCTTCATGCTGAAGCTGTCCGGCGAGGCATTCGCCGGTGGCGGAGGCCTCGGTGTCGACCCCGATGTCGTGCACGCCATCGCCCGCGAGATCGCCGCCGTCGTGCGCGACGGCGCGGAGATCGCGGTCGTCATCGGCGGCGGCAACTTCTTCCGTGGTGCCGAGCTCCAGCAGCGCGGCATGGACCGGGCCCGGTCCGACTACATGGGCATGCTCGGCACGGTCATGAACTGCCTGGCACTCCAGGACTTCCTGGAGAAGGAAGGCATCGACTCGCGCGTCCAGACCGCCATCACCATGGGCCAGGTCGCCGAGCCGTACATCCCGCTCCGTGCCGTCCGGCACCTGGAGAAGGGACGCGTCGTCATCTTCGGCGCCGGCATGGGGATGCCGTACTTCTCCACCGACACCACAGCTGCCCAGCGTGCCCTGGAGATCGACGCCGAGGCGCTGCTGATGGGCAAGAACGGGGTGGACGGGGTCTACGACTCCGACCCCAGGACCAACCCCGCCGCGGTGAAGTTCGACGCGCTGGAGTACAGCGAGGTGCTCGCCCGCGATCTGAAGATCGCCGACGCCACCGCCATCACCCTGTGCCGTGACAATCAGCTCCCGATCCTCGTCTTCGAGCTGACCGCCGCCGGCAATATCGCCCGTGCCGTCAAGGGTGAGAAGATCGGCACGCTCGTGAGTGACGAGAGCACCCGGGCCTGACGGCCCCAAGGATGGACAACGGCCTGCCGGTCGGACACCGTGCAGGTGAGGACGCGACGCAGGACCCGCCGGGCCCGGCGATGACGATGCCGGGCCCACACAAGACACGCAGGAGCACGTGGTGATCGAAGAAATCCTCCTCGAGGCCGAGGAGAAGATGGAGAAGGCCGTTGTCGTCGCGAAAGAGGACTTCGCCGCGATCCGTACCGGCCGCGCGCACCCGGCGATGTTCAACAAGATCGTCGCCGACTACTA
Source organism: Streptomyces sp. NBC_00654 (assembly GCF_026341775.1). Taxonomy (NCBI): domain Bacteria; kingdom Bacillati; phylum Actinomycetota; class Actinomycetes; order Kitasatosporales; family Streptomycetaceae; genus Streptomyces; species Streptomyces sp. NBC_00654. The sequence continues at coordinate 2,263,831 of NZ_JAPEOB010000001.1, forward strand.
CGGCGCGCTGACCCCGATCAACCAGCTGGCCTCGTTCTCGGTTCCCGAGCCGCGGATGGCCGTCGTGACGCCGTTCGACAAGACCGCTCTGCGCAACATCGAGCAGGCGATCCGCGACTCCGACCTCGGCGTCAACCCGAGCAACGACGGCAACATCATCCGGGTGACCTTCCCCGAGCTCACCCAGGACCGCCGCAAGGAATACATCAAGGTCGCCAAGACCAAGGCCGAGGACTCCAAGATCTCGATCCGCTCCATCCGCCGCAAGGCCAAGGAGACCCTCGACAAGCTCGTCAAGGACAAGGAGTCCGGCGAGGACGAGGTGCGCCGCGCGGAGAAGGAGCTCGACGACACCACCGCGAAGTACGTCGCGCAGGTGGACGAGCTGCTCAAGCACAAGGAAGCCGAGCTGCTCGAGGTCTGATGAACGACTCTTCCTGGGGCGCGCCGCAGGGAGCCGGTTACTGGGGCACGCCCGAGATGGGGGCTGCTCCGGCGGGTCCTGCCTACGATGTGCATGACGCCCAGCAGACTCGGCCCATGCCCAACGTGCCGGACGTTCCCGACGCAGGTAGAGACGCAGACGACCGCGACGACCGGGACGGGGATGCCGCTCACGTCGGCGGCCCCCTGTTCCGTGACGAGAAGCCGCAGGAGCCCATGTCCACCCCGATGCCGCCCCCGCCGCAGAAGAAGCGTGCGGGGCGCGATCTGCGCGCCGCCATAGGGGTCGGCGTGGGGCTCGGCGCGGTCATCGTCGCCTCGCTCTTCATCGTGCAGGCCGTCTTCGTCGGCGTGATAGTCGTCGCCGTGGTCGTCGGCCTCTGGGAGCTCACCTCCCGCCTGGAGGAGCGCAAGGGCATCAAGGCCCCTCTCGTGCCGCTCGCCGTCGGCGGGGCCGCCATGGTCGTCGCCGGCTACGCGCGGGGCGCGGAGGGCGCCTGGGTCGCCATGGCGCTGACCGCGCTCGCGGTGCTGGTCTGGCGGATGACCCAGCCGCCGGAGGGGTATCTCAAGGACGTCACGGCCGGGGTCTTCGCCGCGTTCTACGTACCGTTCCTGGCCACGTTCGTCGCGATGCTCCTGACGGCGGACGACGGGCCGCAGCGGGTGCTCACCTTCCTGCTGCTCACGGTGGTCAGCGACACCGGTGCCTATGCGGTGGGCTGGCGCTTCGGCAAGAACAAGCTCGCACCGCGCATCAGCCCCGGGAAGACCCGCGAGGGCCTGCTCGGAGCGGTCGCCTTCGCGATGGCCGGCGGCGCGCTGTGCATGCAGTTCCTGATCGACGGCGGCTCCTGGTGGCAGGGACTGCTGCTGGGCTTCGCGGTCGCCGTCAGCGCCACTCTCGGTGACCTGGGCGAGTCCATGATCAAGCGGGATCTCGGGATCAAGGACATGGGCACCCTGCTGCCCGGTCACGGCGGCATCATGGACCGGCTGGACTCGCTGCTGCCGACCGCTCCGGTGGTGTGGCTGCTGCTGGTGCTGTTCGTCGGATCCGGCTGAGCCGAACCCGCTCACATAACGTCTGACCTGCAATTCTTGCGAGTGAGGGTCCGTTGTCCACAGGGCGGCGGGCCCTCACTCGTCTTTCTGCGACACTGGATGAACCATGCCTAAGCCCGGAGAACTCACTTTCGTCGCGCCCCGCGGAGCCAAGAAGCCCCCGCGGCACCTCGCCGACCTCACGCCCGCAGAGCGCAAGGAAGCGGTCGCCGCGATCGGCGAGAAGCCGTTCCGCGCCCAGCAGCTCTCGCAGCACTACTTCGCGCGGTACGCGCACGACCCGGCGGAGTGGACCAACATCCCGGCCGCGTCGCGGGACAAGCTCGCCGAGGCGATGTTCCCCGACCTGATGTCCGTGGTCCGTCACATCAGCTGCGACGACGACACCACCCGCAAGACCCTCTGGAAGCTGCACGACGGGACGCTCGTCGAGTCCGTCCTGATGCGCTATCCCGAGCGCGTGACGATGTGCATCTCCTCGCAGGCCGGCTGCGGGATGAACTGCCCGTTCTGCGCCACCGGGCAGGCCGGGCTCGACCGCAATCTGTCGACCGCCGAGATCGTGCACCAGATCGTGGACGGCATGCGGGCCCTGCGCGACGGCGATGTTCCGGGCGGCCCCACGCGGCTCTCCAACATCGTCTTCATGGGTATGGGCGAGCCGCTGGCCAACTACAAGCGCGTCGTCGGCGCGATCCGGCGCCTGACCGACCCCGAGCCGGACGGGCTGGGGCTCTCGCAGCGCGGGATCACCGTCTCCACCGTCGGACTGGTCCCGGCCATGCTGCGCTTCGCCGACGAGGGCTTCAAGTGCCGGCTGGCCGTTTCGCTGCACGCCCCGGACGACGAGCTGCGTGACACCCTCGTCCCGGTGAACACCCGTTGGAAGGTCCGCGAGGTACTGGACGCGGCGTGGGAGTACGCGGAGAAGTCCGGCCGCCGTATCTCCATCGAGTACGCGCTGATCCGCGACATCAACGACCAGGCCTGGCGGGGTGACCTGCTCGGACGGCTCCTCAAGGGCAAGCGGGTACACGTCAACCTGATCCCGTTGAACCCGACGCCCGGGTCGAAGTGGACCGCCTCGCGGCCCGAGGACGAGAAGGCGTTCGTCGAGGCCATCGCGGCCCACGGCGTTCCCGTCACCGTCCGTGACACCCGGGGTCAGGAGATCGACGGGGCCTGCGGTCAGCTGGCGGCCTCCGAGCGGTAGGCCGGAAATCGCCCGTGTAGCCTGGGTGCGAATTCAACTTCATATTCCGACAGGGGAGCGCCACAGCGCTGAGAGTGCGGCACCGGACAGGTTGGCCGCAGACCCTCTGAACCTCGCCCGGGTCATTCCGGGTAGGAAGTTCGGTCATTACTCAAGCTGTTGCGCCCTGCCCGCTTGCGGTTCGCCGTGAGCGGGCAGGGCCGCGTCTCTTCCTGGTCACTCCAGGAGGAATCACATGAACACCACCAAGAAGTACGCGGCGACGGCCCTCGCCGCTGCGCTCGGCGTCACGGTGCTGGCCGGCTGCGGCAGTTCCGACGACACCTCGCCGGGAGCGGGCGGTACCAAGGGCTCCGGCTCCAAGACCGTGACCCTGGTCAGCCATGACTCCTTCAACGCCTCGGAATCCGTACTGAAGGAGTTCACCGAGGAGACCGGCTACACGGTCGAGGTGCTCAAGAGCGGTGACGCGGGGGCCGCGCTCAACCAGGAGATCCTGACCAAGGGCTCTCCGCGCGGCGATGTCTTCTTCGGCGTCGACAACACCCTGCTCTCCCGCGCCCTCGACAACGGCCTGTTCACGGCGTACGAGGCCAAGGGCCTGGACCGGGTCGCGGCCGGCACCCAGCTGGACGACAAGCACCGGGTCACTCCGGTCGACACCGGTGACGTCTGCGTCAACTACGACAAGAAGTACTTCGCCGACAAGAAGCTCGCGCCCCCGCAGTCCTTCGACGACCTGCTGAAGCCCGCGTACAAGAACCTGCTCGTCACCGAGAACGCCGCGACCTCCTCTCCCGGTCTGGGCTTCCTCCTCGGCACCATCGCCGACAAGGGCGAGGACGGCTACCAGGACTACTGGAAGCAGTTGAAGAGCAACGGCGTGAAGGTCGTCGACGGCTGGGAGCAGGCGTACAACGAGGAGTTCTCCGGCTCCGCGGGCGGGAAGAAGGCCAAGGCGGAGCGGCCGCTCGTCGTCTCCTACGCCTCCAGCCCGCCGGTCGAGGTGCTGTACGCGAAGCCGCAGCCGGCCGAGGCCCCGACCGGGGTCGCCACCGGCACCTGCTTCCGGCAGATCGAGTTCGCCGGGCTGCTCACCGGCGCGAAGAACGAGGCGGGCGGCAAGGCGCTGCTGGACTTCCTGATCAGCAAGAAGTTCCAGGAGGACATGCCCCTGAACATGTTCGTGAACCCGGTCGCCGAGGACGCGGAGCTGCCGGAGCTCTTCACGAAGTTCGGCGCGACCATCGACAAGCCCGTCACCGTGGCTCCGGAGAAGATCGCCGAGAACCGTGAGCAGTGGGTCCAGTCGTGGCACTCGCTCGTCGTGAAGTAGGCGAGGCGGCAGGGGCCGGGGCCTCCGCCGCTCGCCGCGGCGGTGGACGGTCCGGCGGTGGGCGGCCCGGTGGCGACCGGCGCGGGAACGCGGTGCGGCTCGGCCTGATGGCCGTACCCGTCGCGTTCTTCGCGCTGTTCTTCGCCCACCCCGTCGCCGCCATCGTCGGCCGCGGCCTGAAGTCCGGGGGCAGCTGGCAGTTCGGCCGGATCGGTGAGGTACTGGCCCGGCCGGACATCCTGGACGTGCTCTGGTTCACCACCTGGCAGGCGTGCGCCTCGACCGGGCTCACCCTGTTGATCGCCCTGCCCGGCGCCTATGTCTTCGCCCGCTTGGACTTCCCCGGAAAGCAACTGCTGCGGGCGGTCGTCACCGTGCCGTTCGTGCTGCCGACGGTGGTCGTCGGCACCGCGTTCCTGGCGTTGCTGGGGCGCGGCGGCTTCCTCGACGAACTGTGGGGCGTACGGCTCGACACCACCGTGTGGGCGATCCTGCTGGCCCATGTCTTCTTCAACTACGCGGTGGTCGTACGGACCGTCGGCGGGCTCTGGTCGCAGCTCGATCCCCGGCAGGAGGAGGCCGCGCGGGTGCTCGGCGCCGGACGGTTCGCCGCCTGGCGACGGGTGACGCTGCCCGCGCTGGCGCCCGCCGTGGCCGCCGCGGCGCTGATGGTCTTCCTGTTCACCTTCACTTCCTTCGGCGTCGTGCAGATCCTCGGCGGTCCGGCCTACTCCACCCTGGAGGTGGAGATCTACCGGCAGACCGCGCAACTGCTCGACCTGCCGACGGCGGCCGTACTGACCCTCGTGCAGTTCGCGGCGGTGGGCGGGATTCTCGCCGTGCACGCCTGGACGGTACGGCGCCGGGAGACCGCGCTGAAGCTGGTCGATCCCGCGCAGACGGCCCGCCGCCCGCGCGGCGCCGGACAGTGGGCGCTGCTCGGCGGGGTGCTGCTGACCATCCTGCTGCTGATCCTGCTGCCGCTCGGCGTGCTGGTGGAGCGCTCGTTCGACGGGCCCGGCGGATACGGCTTCGGCTACTACCGGGCGCTCCAGTCCGCCGGGGCCGGCGGCTCCACCTTCCTGGTCGCCCCCCTCGAAGCGATCTGGAACTCCCTCCAGTACGCGCTGGTCGCGACCGTCATCGCCCTTGTCGTCGGCGGGCTCGCCGCAGCGGCGCTGACCCGGCGGGCGGGGCGGCTCGCGCGTGGCTTCGACGCCCTGCTGATGCTGCCGCTCGGGGTGTCCGCCGTCACCGTCGGCTTCGGATTCCTCATCACCCTGGACAAGCCGCCGCTCGACCTGCGGACGTCCTGGATCCTGGTGCCGCTGGCCCAGGCGCTGGTGGGCGTCCCCTTCGTCGTACGGACCATGCTGCCGGTCCTGCGTGCGGTGGACGGGCGGCTGCGCGAGGCGGCGGCGGTACTCGGCGCCTCGCCGCTGCGGGCCTGGCGCGAGGTCGATCTGCCGCTGGTGCGCAGGGCGGTGCTGGTCGCCGCGGGTTTCGCGTTCGCCGTGTCGCTGGGTGAGTTCGGGGCGACCGTGTTCATCGCGCGGCCCGACAATCCGACGCTTCCGGTCGCCGTGGCGCGGCTCCTGGGGCGCTCCGGGGAGCTCAACTACGGGCAGGCGATGGCCCTCAGCACCATTCTGATGCTGGTGTGCGCGGTGTCGCTGCTGCTTCTCGAACGCATCCGCACCGATCGATCCGGGGAGTTCTGAGTGATGGATGGGGAGTTCTGCGCATGCTGAGGCTGGAAGAGGCCACGGTCCGGTTCGGGAAGCGGGCGGCCCTGGACGCCGTGGATCTGGAGGTCGCCGACCACGAGATCGTGTGTGTGCTCGGGCCGAGCGGCAGCGGGAAGTCCACCCTGCTGCGGGTCGTCGCCGGGTTGCAGGCGGTGGACGGCGGCAGGGTGCTGCTGGACGGGGCCGATCAGTCGGGGGTGCCCGTGCACAAGCGCGGGCTGGGGCTGATGTTCCAGGATCACCAGCTGTTCCCGCACCGGGATGTCGGCGCCAATGTGGCCTTCGGGCTGCGGATGCACGGGGCCGGCCGGGCCGGGGCGGACCGCGAGGTGGGCGAACTCCTCGATCTGGTGGGGCTGCCCGGCGCGGCACGCCGCGCGGTGGCCGCGCTGTCCGGCGGTGAGCAGCAGCGCGTCGCCCTCGCCCGTGCGCTCGCCCCGCGCCCGAAGCTCCTGATGCTGGACGAGCCGCTGGGCCAGCTGGACCGCAGCCTGCGCGAACGCCTCGTCGTCGAACTGCGCACCCTGTTCGGCCGCTTGGGTACGACGGTGCTGGCCGTCACCCATGACCAGGGCGAAGCCTTCGCGCTCGCCGACCGGGTGGTCGTCATGCGGGACGGGCGGATCGCCCAGGCCGGTACGCCGCTGGAGGTCTGGCAGCGGCCCGCCTCGGCGTTCGTCGCCCGCTTCCTGGGCTTCGACAATGTGGTCGACGCGACGGTGACCGGCACGACCGCCGACACGGCGTGGGGCAAGGTGCCGGTGCCCGGCGGGTCACCACAGGGCCGCTGCGATGTGCTGGTCCGGCCTGCCGGGGTGCGGATCGGCGCCCCGGAGAGCGGGTTGCGCTGCACGGTCGGCGTAGGGACGTTCCGGGGGAACCATGTGGCGGTGCGGCTGAGGCCCGACAGCGGCCCGGTGCTGGAGGCGGAGTGCGCGCTGCGGGACACCCCGCGGGAGGGCGCGGTGGTGGGAGTCCGCTTCGACGCGGCGGAGACGGTCGTCCTGGCCCGGGAGTGATGTGCGACGGTGGCATCACGATCACGCCCCTCTCGTTCCCGCGACGACCAGGCCCAGTTCGTACGCCAGGATGACCGCCTGTGCCCGGTCCCGCAGTCCCATCTTGGCGAACAGCCGGTTGATGTGGGTCTTGACCGTGTGGTCCGTGATGGTGAGCCGGCCGGCGATGTCCCCGTTCGACAGGCCCCGCGCGATCAGTACCAGTACCTCGCACTCGCGGGCGGTGAGTCCCTCGATGTCGCGGACCGGGGGAGCGCAGACCCGCTGCCGGGCGAACTCCGCGATCAGCCGCCCGGTGATCTCGGGCGAGAGCAGCGCGTGTCCGTCGGCCACCACCCGTACCGCGTGCAGCAGTTCGGGGAAGGTCGCGTCCTTGAGCAGGAAGCCGCTCGCCCCCGCGGCCAGCGCCTCGTACACGTACTCGTCCAGGCCGAACGTCGTCAGCATCAGCGCTCTGGTGGCGCCCTCCGACGCGGCGACGATCTTCCGCGCCGCCTCGATGCCGTTCAGCCGGGGCATCCGGATGTCGAGCAGCACCAGATCGGGCCGGTGCTCGGCGGCGCCCCGGACCGCCTGCTCCCCGTCCTCGGCCTCGCCGACCACCTCGATGTCCTCCTGCGTGTTCAGCAGGCTGGAGAACGCCGTCCGGACGACCGCCTGGTCGTCGGCCACCAGAACCCGGATCACCACGGCAGTTCCGCCTCCACGAGAAAGCCACCGGCGGGGCCCCGGCCGGTGGTGAGTCTGCCGCCGAGCAGGGCGGCCCGTTCCCCCATGCCCACCAGGCCATGGCCGATGCCGTCGTCAGCTCCGGCACCGGCGGGGGCGGGGCCCGGACCGTCGTCACCGATCCGTACCGTCAGCAGGCCCGGACGGTAGCCGATCTCCACGACCGCGTGGGCACCCGGCGCATGGCGGCGGGTGTTCGTCAGAGCCTCCTGCACGATCCGGTACGCCGACAGCTCCCAGGAGGCCGGCAGCGGTATCTGCTCACCGCTGACCCGCAGTTCGGCGGTGCCGCCCACCGCCCGGTGCTGCTCCAGGAGCTCGCCGACGCCGGCCAGGGACGGCTGTGGAGCGGTCAGCGCGGCCGGGGCCGTTCCGCTGTCCGTGCGCAGCACCCCCAGGAGCCGTCGCAGTTCCGTCATCGAGGACCGGGCCGTCCCGGCGATCTGCTGGAACGCGTCCCGGGCCGGCGGTGAGAGCCCGGGAGTCGTGTACGTCGCGCTCTCGGCCTGCACCGCGATCATCGAGACCGAGTGGGCGATCATGTCGTGCAACTCCCTCGCGATGGCGGCCCGTTCGGCCTCGGCCGCCTGTCGGCGCTCCATCGCCAGCAGCCGGGACTGGGCGGCGGCCCGCTCGTTCCGGGTCTCCTCGCGGGACCGCACCGCGTCCCCCATGCTCACCGCTCCCAGGATCGTGACCGTCAGCGCCAGCGTCTCGGCGTACAGCCCGAGGCTGAAGCGGTCACTGCCCTGGAGCGCGGGCAGCCCGGGGGATCCCGCGCGTGCCCACCGGTCGATATGGACGAGATTGACGGTGAGCGAGGCCAGCGCCCCTCCGAGCACGAGCAGTGCCGGATGCTGCACACGGTGGCGCCCCAGGGTGTAGCAGCCGATGACGGCACCGGCCGTCGTCGCGTACGACAGATTGCCGTCGGTCGCGAAACTGAGCAGTGCCGCGCCGACGGTCAGGAAGCCGACGGCGGGCCGGGAACCGCGCCACATCAGTGACGCCGTACAGACCAGCACCCCGAAGGACGTGATGGCCGAGCCCGGCACGATGACCAGCTCCACGAGCGCGAAGAGGGTCAGCGCGGCACCCGTCAGCCGGGGGTACGCGGGCGCCGCCGACCAGCGGCGCACCCGCTGCCGCAGCCGCTCGGGCGCCCGCTGCCGCACCTGCGGGGAAGCGCGGCGGGCCGCCGGCGGGCGCGGGGTGGGGCCTCCCGGGTCTGCCGGGTCTGCCGGGTCTGCCGGCCCTGCCGGGGCGGCCGGAGGGGCCGGTCCCGCCGGAGTGGCCGGGACGGCCCGGGGCGTGCTGCTCATGCCGTGATTCTTCGTCACCACCGGGTGGAGACGCATCGGAGCAGGGGTGGAATTCCCCGTCCCGTCTCATGCCACGGGTTGAGTCCCCGGACCGGACGGTGGTGTGACGCCCCGTGAGCCCGCCGCTCCTAGCCTCGGACTCATGGGCACAGCGGCACCACTCACGGTGCGGCGCCCTCAGCCCTCAGCCCTTCGCCCGCCCCCGCCCTTCGCCCCCGCCCTTCGCCCACCCCGTCCTTGCCCAGCCGCGCCCTCGCCCGTCCCCGCGCTTGTCCCCGCCCCGTCGCCGTAGCCGCCGCAGTGGCCCCCACCACCCGTACGAGAAAAGGCACTCCGTTGTCCCGCCACCGCACCCTCGTCGTCACCAATGACTTCCCACCGCGTCAAGGCGGCATAGAGACCTTCGTGCACGCCATGACCAGCCGGTTCCCCGCCGGCTCCGTCGTCGTCCACACCTCCGCCGAACCGGGCGCCGCCGCCCATGACGCGGCCCTCGCGTACCCCGTGATCCGTGATCCGGCCCGGATGCTGCTGCCCACCGCCCGCGTCGCCGCCCGGTCCGCGGAACTCGCCCGCCGCCACGGCTGCGACAGTGTGTGGTTCGGGGCCGCCGCGCCGCTCGGCCTGATGGCGGACCGGCTGCGCCGCGAGGCCGGGGTGCGGCGGGCCGTCGCCACCACCCACGGCCATGAGGTCTGGTGGGCCCGCACCCCGGGCTCCCGGTCCCTGCTGCGCCTGATCGGCGAGCGCACGGATGCCGTGACCTACCTCGGCGCGGCCACCCGGGCACCGATCGCCGCCGCGCTCGGGCCCGCCGCCGCCCGCCGGATGGTGCGCCTGGCCCCGGGCGTCGACACGGAGGTGTTCCGGGTACGGTCCGGGGCGCGGGGCGGCCCCGGAAGCGTCCGGGAGCGGTACGGGCTGGGCGGGAGGCCGGTGATCCTGTGCGCCGCCAGGCTCGTTCCGCGCAAGGGCCAGGACATGCTGATCCGCGCGCTTCCGGCCGTGCGGCGGGCGGTTCCCGGCACCGTACTCCTGCTGACCGGGGACGGACCGTACGCGCGCACCCTGCACCGCCTGGCCAGGTCCGCCGGGGTCGGGGACGCCGTGATCCTGGCGGGCGGGCAGCCCCATACGGCGATGCCGGACCACTACGCGGCCGCCGATGTCTTCGCGATGCCCTGCCGCACACGTCGTCGCGGCCTGGAGGTCGAGGGCCTCGGCATCGTCTTCCTGGAGGCCGCGGCGGCGGGGCTGCCCGTCCTCGTCGGGGATTCGGGCGGTGCGCCGGACACCGTGCGCGAGGGGGAGACGGGGCACCTGGTCGACGGGCGGGACGTTCCGGCCATCGCCGCCCGGCTCGTCGGCCTGCTGCGGGACCGCGAGGCCGCCGCCGCGATGGGGGAGAAGGGCCGGGCCTGGGTGCGCGAGGACTGGGGATGGGACCGGGCGTACGACACGCTGGCGGCGCTCCTTCGCCCGTGACCGCCCGGGGTGTGGGCTGCGTCCCGCCCCGTGCGCCGAGCCGCCCCGGTCCGTCGTGGGGCAGCCGGTCAGGCGGTCAGCGGCAGTGCCGCGAGCTCCGCGATCACCCAGGTCAACGGGGCGAACACGACCAGCAGCACACCCGCGCGCAGGGCGGTCGCGGACCGCAGTGCCGAGGCCGGGGCACCCATCCTGAGCAGCGCTTCGGCGGTGTGGGCGCGGGCGTTCCTGGCCTCCACCGCCGAGGTCAGCAGCGTCGCCGTCGTACAGCCCAGAACGAGCACGGCACCCAGCGCGGTCAGCGGGCCGTAGGGCCGCGGGCCCGTCCCGTACAGCGTCGCGGCCGCGATCCCCGCGGAGAGCACGGCGCAGACCACACCGAGCGGACGGCCGATCCGGCGCGCCTCGTCCATCAGGACCCGGCCCGCCAGCAGACGTACGGCGCCGGGGCGCACCGCCTGGAGCAGCCGCCCGCAGAGGTGGGTGACTCCGGGGCCCGCCATGGCCAGGCCGATCGCGGTGAGGACCCAGCCGGCCAGCACCGCCGCCGGGGTGGAATCCAGCCTGCCGGGCAGCGGGAACGCGTGGCCGGCCGAGCCGCGGCTCGCGTACGCCTCGACCGCGAGACCGGCGGCCGTCAGGGCAACGCCCCAGGGCAGCCCGGCCGGAGCGGGTGCCGGAGCGGACGGTTCCGGTGTCTCGAAGGTCTCCTCGGCCGTGGCGGGGGGCCGGTTCCGCAGTGCCAGCGCGCTCGCGGCCGACGAGGCCAGCGGTACGAGGACCAGCAGGGTGAGCGCGGCGGCGAGCGGCAAGGGGGCGTTCGCGCCGAGGAGTTCCGCCGCACTGCCGTCGAACGGCAGGCCGGTCAGATCGCCGCGCAGATGGAGGAAGAGGAGCAGGGCCACCATCGAGCCGAGAGTGGTGGAGACGGCGGTGGAGACCGCGGCGAGCACCGAGAGCCGGACCGGGCCGAGACCGACGGCCGACAGCCCGGCGCGCGGGCGGGTGCTCGGGTCCGTACGGGCCACCGCGACCGCGAACTGCACGGTGGCCGCCAGCGGTACGAAGCACCAGAGCAGCCGGAGCACGGAGCCGGTGGCCTGCGCCGGGTGCCCGGAGGCGTACCCCAGGGTGCAGAGCAGCAGGAAGCCGACCCCGGCCGATGCGGCGGCCACGAGCAGCCGCCGCATCAGCACCAGTGGGTGACTGCCGCGGGCTAGACGGAGAGCGAGCACGCCGAGCGGCCTTCCGTATCCGATACGGCGGGCAGAGTGACGGTGGCGACCCGGCGGCCGTCCAGCAGGGCGACGGTGCGGTCGGCGAGGGCGGCGATCTCCGCGTCGTGCGTGGCCAGCACGACGGTGATGCCGTGCGAGCGCGCCGCGGTGGTCAGGGTGCGCAGGAGCTGGGTGCGGTCGGCGCGGTGCAGGGTGGCGGTCGGCTCGTCGGCGAAGATCACGGACGGGGACGCGGCCAGGGCCCGTGCGACGGAGATCCGCTGGCGCTGTGCCTGGAGCAGCGCGTGCGGCCGCTTCCTGGCGGACGCGCCGATGTCGAGGCGGTCCAGCCACTCCAGCGCGGCCTTCTTGGCGGTCCGGTGCGGTACGCCGCGCAGCAGCAGCGGGAGGGCGGCGTTCTCCCAGGTGGTCAGTTCCGGGACGAGCTGGGGGTCGGAGGCGATCCAGCCGAAGCGGTCGCGCCGCAGCCGCTCGCGCAGCCGGGGCCCCATGGTGTGCACGGGGACGCTGTTGAACCAGACTTCGCCCTGCTGGGGCACCAGCCGGCCGGAGAGGCAGTGCAGCAGGGTCGTCTTCCCGCTGCCGCGCGCGCCGGTCACGGCGAGGATCTCGCCGTCGCGGATGCCGAGGGAGACACCGTCGAGGCCGGGCGAGCCGTTGTGGGAGTGGTGCAGGGAACGCGCCCAGATCACGTCGTTGTCCGGCGGGGCCACCATGGCGTAACACCTCGGTTCAGATCAGTTTTCCCGTTCCCCCGTACGGGGGAACGAAGACGCGGCCGATCGGTCACTCGGCACCGTAGGGAGTCGGACCGGGGTGTGCGTACAGCACGTGGCCCGGATGCGCCCCTTCTCACTCGAACGGGTGCATCCGGGCCAGGTGGACCGTATGAAATGACCGCTGGACGCTGATCATCCAGAGGACGTGAGGCAGGTCAGAGCTTTGTCCAGGCCTCCGTCAGGACGCCCCGCAGGATGCCCTCGATCTCGTCGAACGTCGACTGGTCGGAGATCAGCGGCGGCGCGAGCTGCACGACCGGGTCGCCGCGGTCGTCCGCCCGGCAGTAGAGGCCGTTCTCGTACAGCGCCTTGGAGAGGAAGCCGTACAGGACGCGCTCGGTCTCCTCGTCGGTGAAGGTCTCCTTGGTGACCTTGTCCTTCACCAGCTCGATGCCGTAGAAGAAGCCGTTGCCGCGGACGTCGCCGACGATCGGCAGGTCGTGCAGCTTCTGCAGCGTCGTGAGGAACGCGTTCTCGTTGTCGAGGACGTGCTTGTTGAGGCCCTCGCGCTCGAAGATGTCCAGGTTGGCGAGGCCGACCGCGGCGGAGACCGGGTGGCCGCCGAAGGTGTAGCCGTGCAGGAAGGTGTTGCCGCCCCGGTAGAACGGCTCCGCGATCCGGTCCGAGACGATGCATGCTCCTATCGGGGAGTACCCGGAGGTCATGCCCTTGGCGCAGGTGATCATGTCCGGCACATAGCCGAACTTGTCGCAGGCGAACATCGTGCCCAGGCGGCCGAAGGCGCAGATGACCTCGTCGGAGACGAGCAGCACGTCGTACTGGTCGCAGATCTCGCGGACCCGCTGGAAGTACCCGGGCGGCGGCGGGAAACAGCCGCCGGCGTTCTGCACCGGCTCCAGGAAGACCGCGGCGACGGTCTCCGGGCCCTCGAAGAGGATCTCCTGCTCGATCTGGTCGGCGGCCCAGCGGCCGAAGGCCTCCGGGTCGTCGCCGAAGAGCGGGGCGCGGTAGATGTTGGTGTTCGGCACCTTGTGGGCGCCGGGGACCAGCGGCTCGAAGGGGGCCTTCAGGGCCGGCAGCCCGGTGATCGACAGGGCGCCCTGCGGGGTGCCGTGGTAGGCGACCGCGCGTGAGATGACCTTGTACTTGGTCGGCTTGCCCTGGAGCTTGAAGTACTGCTTGGCCAGCTTCCAGGCGGTCTCGACGGCCTCGCCGCCGCCGGTGGTGAAGAAGACCTTGTTGAGGTCGCCGGGCGCGTAGTCCGCCAGTCGCTCGGCCAGTTCGACGGCCTTCGGGTGGGCGTAGGACCACACCGGGAAGAAGGCCAGCTCCTGCGCCTGCTTGTACGCCGTCTCGGCCAGCTCACGGCGGCCGTGGCCGGCGTTGACGACGAACAGGCCGGAGAGGCCGTCGAGGTACCGCTTGCCCTGGTCGTCGTAGATGTAGGTGCCCTCACCCCGCACGATGGTGGGAACGGGGGCGTTCTCGTAGTCCGACATGCGGGTGAAGTGCATCCACAGGTGGTCGTACGCGGTTCGGCTGAGGTCCTTGCTCACGGCTATCGGGTTCCCCACATATAGGTCTGCTTCTTGAGCTTGAGGTAGACGAAGCTCTCGGTGGAGCGCACGCCGGGTATCGCCCGGATGCGTTTGTTGATCGTCTCCAGCAGGTGGTCGTCGTCCTCGCAGACGATCTCCACCATGAGGTCGAACGAGCCCGCGGTCATCACCACGTACTCGCACTCGGCCATGGCCGACAGGGCCTCGGCCACGGGGTCGAGGTCACCCTCGACATTGATGCCGACCATCGCCTGGCGCCGGAGGCCCACGGTGAGAGGGTCCGTGACGGCGACGATCTGCATCACGCCCTGATCGAGCAGTTTCTGGACACGCTGGCGCACAGCCGCTTCGGAGAGGCCGACCGCCTTGCCGATCGCGGCGTACGGACGCCGTCCGTCCTCCTGGAGCTGCTCGATGATCGCGAGGGAGACGGCATCGACCGCCGGGGGCGATCCGTTCCCTGTCCTGGAGTCTGCGCTGCGACTGGCCACGCACTCACCATGCACCGGGACTCGTCTGTCTCGCAACCCCAGATCGATGAAATTCGTTGTTTGAGGGTCCGGATATCACTGAATCCGAAGTTGCCGGTGGTTGGGTATGTCGAAAGCGACACCGGACCGATTAGGGTGGACATCTCACCCATCGGACAGCCGACAGGAGGGGTGGTTGTGACCACCGAGGTGCGCCGTCTGCGCAACTACATCAACGGAGAGTTCCGGGACGCCGCGGACGGGCGGACCATCGATGTGGTCAACCCGGTGACGGAAGAGGTCTACGCGACCTCGCCGCTCTCCGGCCCGACCGATGTCGATGCCGCCATGGACGCTGCCGCCGCGGCGTTCCCCGCCTGGCGTGATGTCACGCCCGCCGAGCGCCAGCGGGCCCTGCTCAAGATCGCGGACGCGTTCGAGGAGCGGGCCGAGGACCTGATCGCGGCCGAGTCGGAGAACACGGGCAAGCCGCTGGGGCTCACCCGTACCGACGAGGTCCCGCCGATGGTGGACCAGATCCGCTTCTTCGCGGGTGCCGCCCGGCTGCTCGAAGGCCGCTCGGCCGGTGAGTACATGGAGGGCCTCACCTCCATCGTCCGCCGCGAGCCGGTCGGGGTCTGCGCGCAGGTCGCGCCGTGGAACTACCCGATGATGATGGCCGTGTGGAAGTTCGCCCCGGCGCTCGCCGCGGGCAACACCGTCGTGATCAAGCCGTCCGACACCACCCCGGCGTCGACCGTGCTGATCGCCGAGATCATCGGCCAGATCCTCCCCAAGGGCGTCTTCAACGTCATCTGCGGCGACCGTGACACCGGCCGCGCGATGGTCGAGCACCCGACCCCGGCGATGGCCTCCATCACCGGTTCGGTACGGGCCGGGATGCAGGTCGCCGAGTCGGCGGCCAAGGACGTCAAGCGCGTCCACCTGGAGCTCGGCGGCAAGGCGCCCGCCGTCGTCTTCGAGGACAGCGACATCGCCAAGGCCGTCGAGGGCATCTCCGCCGCCGGCTACTTCAACGCCGGGCAGGACTGCACGGCCGCGACCCGCGTCCTGGTCCACGAGTCGATCCACGACGACTTCGTGACCGCGCTCGCCAAGGCCGCCGCCGACACGAAGACCGGGCAGCCGGACGACGAGGACGTGCTGTACGGCCCGCTGAACAACGCCAACCAGCTCAAGCAGGTCAGCGGCTTCATCGAGCGGCTCCCCGCCCACGCCAAGGTCGAGGCGGGCGGCCACCGGGTCGGCGAGAAGGGCTACTTCTACGCCCCGACCGTCGTCTCCGGCCTCAAGCAGGACGACGAGATCATCCAGAACGAGGTCTTCGGCCCGGTCATCACGGTCCAGTCGTTCACCGACGAGGCCCAGGCCGTGGAGTACGCGAACGGCGTCGAGTACGCGCTGGCCTCCTCGGTGTGGACCAAGGACCACTCCCGCGCGATGCGGATGTCCAAGAGCCTCGACTTCGGCTGTGTGTGGATCAACACCCACATCCCGCTCGTCGCCGAGATGCCGCACGGCGGGTTCAAGAAGTCCGGCTACGGCAAGGACCTCTCCGCGTACGGCTTCGAGGACTACACCCGGATCAAGCACGTGATGACGTCGCTCGACTGACGTCACATCGGCGGACGCCGCCGATGCGCGGCGTCCGTATCGGCACCGGCAACGGCGTCCGCATCGATGACGGCCCCGGGCTCCGGCCCGGGGCCGTTCCGCGCCGCGCGGCCGTTTTGTACGGCGGCGGCCCGGCGCGCCGGGCGTCCGCGTCATCGCCGACGTCCGCACCATCGGCGACGTCCGCACCATCACCGGCCGTCCGCGCCATCGACAGGGTGTGCGGACCGGGCGGGTGCCGCTGGACGGTTGGTCCATTGCCCGCCGCCCCGCCGAACGGCATCCTGCGGACGTGCGAGCGATCCCGAACAATCCCATGTCCCGCCGTTCCCTGCTGCGCGCCCTCGGGGCGGGAGCGGCCGGTGCCACGCTGGCCGGCTGCGGCGTGCCCGCCGCCTATGTGGAGCCCGGGGACCGGGCCGGCCGCGACAGCTCCGAGCGTGACCGCTCCCTGCACTTCGCCAACTGGCCGCTCTACATCGACACCGACGACGAGAACGAGTCGAAGCGGCCCACCCTGGACGCGTTCACACGGCGGACCGGGATCTCCGTCACGTACACCGAGGAGATCAACGACAACGACGAGTTCTTCGGGAAGATCGGTCCGGCGCTGATGAACCACCAGCAGACCGGCCGCGACCTCATCGTGATCAGCGACTGGATGGCCGCCCGCTTCGTACGCCTGGGCTGGGTGCAGGAGATGGACCGGGCCGAGCAGCCCAATGTCGCCACGTACCTGGACCCGCAGCTGCGCACGCCCGCGTTCGACGAGGGGCGGCGGCACAGCGTTCCCTGGCAGTCCGGGATCACCGGCATCGCCTACAACCGCAAGCGGCTGGGCCGCGAGATCCGGCACACGAGCGAGCTGTGGGCCGACGATCTGCGCGGCAAGGTGACGCTGCTGTCCGGACTGGACGAGTCGCTCGCGCTGCTGATGCAGGGCAACGGGGTCGACGTCACCCGCTGGACGGCCGACGACTTCTACACGGTGTGCGAGCAGGTGGAGAAGCGGGTGAGGTCCCGGCACATCCGCCGCTTCACCGGCAACGACTACATCAAGGACCTGGCCACCGGCGATGTGCTCGCCTGTCAGGCCTACTCCGGCGATGTCATCCAGCTCCAGGCCGACAACCCGGAGATCGAGTTCGTGGTGCCCGAGGAGGGCGGCGAGCTCTGGGCGGAGTCGCTCATGATCCCCAACCTCGCGCACCACAAGCGCAACGCGGAGAAGCTGGTCGACTTCTACTACGAGCCCGAGGTCGCGGCCGAACTGGCCACCTGGGTCAACTACGTCTGCCCGGTCCCGGCCGCCCGGGAGATCCTGGCCTCCGCCAAGGACGAGGAGACCGCCGCGCTCGCCGAGGACCCGCTGATCTTCCCCGACGACGCGATGCGTGCACGGCTGGCGATCGCCCGGGACATCACGTCGGAGGAGCGCACCGGCTTCGCGAAGAAGTGGAACTCCATCGTCGGCCTCTGATCCGGGCCGGCGGCCGCGGCCCGGGGGCCGGAGCCCCCGCAGCCGCCGCCGGACCCCCGTACCGGCGTCAGGGCTTGCGGGCCACCGCGCCGAACTGGGCGACCTCGGGCGACTCGGCACCCTCCTCGGGGCGCCAGCGGGAGCAGGACACGATGCCCGGTTCCAGCAGCTCCAGACCGGTCAGGAACTCCGCGAACTCGGCGCGGCTGCGCGCGGTGATCGGCGGGGTGGCGTTCTCGTTCCAGAAGCGCATCGCCGCCTCGTTGCCCTCACCGCCCAGTTCCCGAGTGGGATGGGTGAGCACCAGATAGCTGCCCGCGGGCATCGCGTCCATCAGCCTGCGCACGATGGACAGGGCCTCGCCGGTGTCCAGCACGAAGTTCAGGATGCCGAGCATCATCACCGCGACCGGCTGCTTCAGGTCCAGCGTCGGCTCGACCGCCCGCAGGATCTGCTCGGGGTGGTGGGCGTCCGCGTCGATGTACTCGGTGGCACCCTCGGGCGAGCTGGTCAGCAGGGCCCGTGCGTGGGCCAGCACGATCGGGTCGTTGTCGACGTACACGATGTGCGAGTGCGGCGCGGTGTGCTGGGCGATCTCATGCGTGTTGTGGAACGTCGGCAGACCGGTGCCGATGTCCAGGAACTGGCTGATGCCCGCGTCGCCGGCCAGATGCCGCACGACGCGGCCGAGGAACGCCCGGTCCGCGCGCGCCACTTCGCCGATGCTCGGGTACATGCCGGTGACCTGGTCGCCGACCGCCCGGTCCACCGGATAGTTGTCCTTGCCGCCCAGCCAGTAGTTCCACACCCGGGCGTTGTGGGCGATGTCGGAACGGATGCGGGCGGGATCGGAGGGCTTGCGGGGATCGGTCACGTCTGCTCCTCTGGTGCCGGGCCGGGCATCACGGGCGATGCGGGCACTGCCCATCATGCCGGACGGATCAAGAAACGTCGCTGGTGGGGGAGTTGGTCAGCAGGCTGTGCAGGGCGTCGATCCGGTTGGTGGTGATCGAGTCGACGCCCCGCGCGATCAGCCGGCGCATCGAGCGCTTCGTGTCGGGCGTCCAGACGGAGACCAGCAGCCCGTCGCGGTGCGCACGGTCCGTCAGCTCCCGGCTGACCAGTCCGAACCGGTAGTTCAGCCAGCGCGGCTTCACCGCCTCCAGCAGCGTGGCGCGCGGCGGGGCGAGCGTCGTCCAGGTCAGCGCGATCTCGGCGGACGGGTCCGCCGCCCGTACCTGGAGCATCGCCCCGGCGCCCGCGCAGTAATAGGCGCGCTCGCCCGCCCCGCACTCGCGGACCACCCCGACGATTCTGCGTACCGACGTGTCCGTGGCGCCGGGCAGGTCGACCATCACCCGGTGCGCCCCCGCCGCGAGCAGCGCCTCGCGCAGGGTGGGCACCTGGCCGCGGGTCAGCTCCAGCAGCTCCCGGTGATCGAGGCGCTCCAGCCGGCGGTCGTGGCCCCACAGCCGCTCCAGGGTGGCGTCGTGGAGCAGTACGGGTACCCCGTCACGGGTCACCCTGACATCGATCTCGACCGCGTCCGCCCCCCGTGCGAGAGCGGAGCGGATCGAGGGCAGGGTGTTCTCGCGGAGCCGGTAGGGATCGCCGCGATGCCCCACGGCGGTGACGGCGCCGGTGCTGGAGAAAGGTTTGGCCATGGGGCCATTGTGACCACTGGGGGTCAGCGGCCGGGAGTCTCCAGCCAGTTCGCCGTGTATGTGTCGATCTCGGCGGCGAGCTTCCGCTTGCCGGCCGGATCGAGGAACGACGCCTCAACCGCGTTCTTCGCGAGATCGGCGATCCCCCGCTCGTCGAGGTCCAGGAGGCGGGCCGCCACCGCGTACTCGTTGTTGAGGTCGGTGCCGAACATGGGCGGGTCGTCGCTGTTGATGGTGACGAGGACGCCCGCCCGCACCATCTCCCTGACCGGGTGCCGCTCGATGTCGGCGACGGCGCGGGTGGCGATGTTCGAGGTCGGGCAGACCTCCAGGGCGATCCGGTGCTCGGCCAGGTGCGCCAGCAGCGCGGGGTCCTGGGTGGCGCTGGTGCCGTGGCCGATGCGCTCGGCGCGCAGCGAGGTGAGCGCGTCCCAGATCGTCCCCGGTCCGGTGGTCTCCCCGGCGTGCGGCACGGAGTGCAGGCCCTCGGCGATGGCCCGGTCGAAGTAGGGCTTGAACTGCGGGCGGTCCACCCCGATCTCCGGTCCGCCCAGACCGAAGGAGACCAGCCCCTCGGGCCGCAGGTCCACCGCCAGCCGCGCGGTCTCCTCGGCCGAGACGAGCCCGGCCTCGCCGGGGATGTCGAAGCACCAGCGCAGGACGACCCCGAACTCGGCCTCGGCGGCCTTGCGGGCGTCCTCGATGGCCTCCATGAAGCCCTGCTCCGGGATGCCCCGCCGGACCGAGCTGAACGGCGTGATGGTCAGCTCCGCGTACCGGATGTTCTGCCGGGCCATGTCCCGGGCGACCTCGAAGGTCAGCAGCCGGACGTCCTCGGGGGTGCGGATCAGGTCCACCACGGAGAGATAGACCTGGATGAAGTGGGCGAAGTCGGTGAACGTGAAGTAGTCGGCCAGCGCCTCCGGGTCCGTGGGGACCCGGGAGTCCGGGTGGTGCGCGGCGAGCTCGGCGACGATGCGGGGCGAAGCGGATCCGACGTGATGGACATGGAGCTCGGCCTTGGGCAGCCCCGCGATGAAGGGGTGCGGATCGGTCATGGGACATCTCCCGGTTCTCAAGGATTTCGGCCGGGCTCACCGGCTGCACCGATCATCGTAGGCGGGGCCCGGTGGCCCGGGGCCGGGCCGTAGCATGACGGGACCACGATGGGGGAGGCCCATGTCAGACAACAGAGAGCAGCCCGGCGGCGGACCCGCGCCGCGCGATCCGTGGGCGCCGCCGGACAGCAGGGTGGATCTGGGGAAGCAGCCCGCCGACGCCCGTCCGCCCGCAGTGCACGACCAGCCGACGGTGACGTCGATGCCGGGCGCCGGAACGGGCCCCGGGGACGGGACCGGTCCGATACCGGCAGCGGGGACCGGACCGATACCGGTGGCGGGGAGCGGGCCGGTCCCGGGCACCGGTGGCTTCGGCCCGTCGCCCGCCGACGTACCGCCGCCGCCGATCGCTCCGAACGGCCCCGGACAGATGCCGGGTCCGCCCGGTCCGCCCGCCGGTCACTACGGCTACCCGGCACCGCCCGCGCAGCCGTACGGCGGCTACCCGGGGTACAACGCCTTCGGCGGCCAGCCCGCCTGGGGCCCGGCGCCGTCGAACGGCCTGGGCACCGCCGCCCTGGTGCTCGGCATCATCTCGGTGGTCGCCTTCTGCATGTGGGGCGTCGGCGCCCTGCTCGGCATCCTCGCGCTGACCTTCGGCATCATCGGCCGGGGCCGCGCGCAGCGGGGTGAGGCGAACAACGGAGGCATGGCACTCGCGGGGATCATCCTGGGATCGATCGGCACCCTGATCGGCGCCGCGTTCCTCGGCTTCCTCATCTGGGCCGTGGCCAGCGGCGAGTCCAGCAGCGGCGAGGACATCTACGAGGACGACCCCTTCGCCACGTCCCTGGTCGTCGACGTCACCCGGTAGGACGGGGGGCACCGCGCGGCCGGCCCGTACACCGGCCGGCCCGTATCGGCCGTCGCCGCCCGTGCGGGGCCGGGAGTGATTCCCGGACCCGGACGGGCGGCGGTGTCATGCCGCGTCCCGGTCGCGCAGCCGCGTCCGCGCCTCCATCAGCGCGAAGCCCAGCAGATTCAGCCCGCGCCACTGCTGCGGGCGCTCCGCCCGCTCGTCGTCCGCGGCGAGGCCGATGCCCCAGATCCGGTCCATGGGGCTCGCCTCCACCAGCACCCGCTCCCCGGTGCTCAGCAGGAACTCGCACAGGTCCGGGTCCTGGCCGAACTTGTGGACGCTGCCCTCGACCACCAGCGGGAAGCGCTCGCGCACCCAGGTGTCCTCGTCGAAGCCGCGCACCAGCCGGCCGGCCTTCTTCGCCGCCGCCGGGCTGCTCGCCTCCAGGGCCTCACGCTCCGCCGCCGCGTCGCCGAAGAGCCGCGCCTTGCCGGCCATCATCCAGTGCTCGGCCGTCGGGTAGGTCACCGAATCCACCGTGAACGGCGAGGGCCACCACTGGCTGAGACAACTCGGTCCGAGGGTGCCGTCGGGACGGGGGCGGTGGCCCCAGAACGGCAGGTACTTCACCCGCCTCCCGCGGGCCAGACCGGCCAGAAGGTCATCAATCCGTTCCATGACAGGTGAGTCTGGCATCCGCCACTGACACTCCGTACGGGGATTTCCGCACCGACACGACACATGGTCGACAGATTCCGTCGCGTAACCAAAAGGCAACAACGGAATCACTTGTTGGGCTCAGGTCCCTCTGTCAGGATCGGCACTCAATTCACGAAGAATCTACGCCGGTCCCGCCCAGCGGGCACGCGGCGGAGGAGAACGTCATGGGCAACGGCATCCAGGTGCAGGACCACTTCGCGAAGGGTGCGCAGTTCATCGGCGGCGAACTGCTTCCCGGTACATCGGGACGCCACCACGAAGTGGTGAATCCGGCGACGGGCGAAACCGTCCACCGCTACGAGCTCGCGGGTACCGACGACGTGGACGCGGCTGTCGCCGCCGCCCGCGCGGCCTTCCCCGGCTGGTCCGGTGCCACCCCGGCCGAGCGCTCCGAGGCGCTGCACCGGTTCGCGGCGGTCCTCGCCGAGCGGGCCGACGACTTCGCGTACGCCGAGTCGCTCCAGTGCGGCAAGCCGGTCAAGCTCTCCACCGAGTTCGACGTGCCCGGCACGATCGACAACACCTCGTTCTTCGCGGGCGCCGCCCGGCATCTGGAGGGCAGGTCCGCGGCCGAGTACGACGGTGACCACACCTCCTACGTACGCCGTGAGGCGATCGGGGTCATCGGCTCCATCGCTCCCTGGAACTACCCGCTCCAGATGGCCGCCTGGAAGATCCTCCCGGCCGTCGCGGCGGGCAACACCATCGTGCTGAAGCCCGCCGAGATCACCCCGCTGACCTCGCTGATGTTCGCGCAGGCGGCCACCGAGGCGGGCATCCCCGACGGGGTGATCAACGTCGTCACGGGCGCGGGCAAGGACGCGGGCGAGCACCTCGTGGGCCACCCGGACGTCGTGATGACCTCCTTCACCGGTTCCACCGCCGTCGGGAAGCGCGTCGCGGAGATCGCCACCTCCACCGTCAAGCGCCTCCACCTCGAACTCGGCGGCAAGGCCCCCTTCCTGGTCTTCGACGACGCCGACCTCGAAGCCGCGGTCAACGGCGCGGTCGCCGGCGCGCTCATCAACACCGGCCAGGACTGCACCGCCGCCACCCGCGCCTATGTCCAGCGCCCGCTGTACGACACCTTCGTGCGGGAGGTCGCCGCGCTGATGGAGACCGTGCGGCTCGGCGACCCCTTCGACCCGTCGACCGACCTCGGCCCGCTGATCAGCCACGCCCAGCGCGACCGGGTCGCCGGATTCGTCGAGCGGGCCCGCGCGTACGCCACCGTCGTCACCGGCGGCGAGGCACCCGGCGGCGACCTCGCCGCGGGCGCCTACTACCGGCCGACCCTGATCGCGGACGCCGCGCAGGACAGCGAGATCGTCCAGTCGGAGATCTTCGGCCCGGTCCTGGTGGTGCTGCCCTTCGACACCGACGACGAGGGCATCGCCCTGGCCAACGACACCCCCTACGGGCTCGCCGCCTCCGCCTGGACCCGCGATCTGTACCGCGCGGGCCGCGCCACCCGCGAGATCAAGGCGGGCTGTGTCTGGATCAACGACCACATCCCGATCATCAGCGAGATGCCGCACGGCGGATACAAGGCCAGCGGCTTCGGCAAGGACATGTCCTCGTACTCCTTCGAGGAGTACACGCAGGTCAAGCACGTCATGTACGACAACACCGCGGTGGCCCGGAAGGACTGGCACCGCACGATCTTCGGGGACCGATAGCAGCCGCCGCCGACCAGCGGCCACACCCACCCGAAAGGGCAACGCGTATGGAGAGTTACGAGCCCGGCCGCCTCTCACCGCCTCAGCTGGCGGCCATGAGGCGGAGCCTGACCACCGGCCGGGGCGCCCTCACCCGCCGTTCACTGCTGCGCGCCTCCGGCATGGGCGCACTCGCGCTCGGAGGGCTCGGCACGCTCGGCGCGTGCGGTATCCCGCCCGCCAAACGGGCGGACGGCGGGGCGGCGTCCTCCGACGACCACTCGGCCGAGGAGAAGCAGGTCACCTTCTCCAACTGGACCGAATACATGGACGTCGGCGAGGACGACAAGGGCCGCCCCACCCTGGAGGCGTTCACCGAACGCACCGGGATCAGGGTCAAGTACACCGAGGACATCAACGACAACGTCGAGTTCTTCGGGAAGATCAAGCCGCAGCTGGCGGCCGGTCAGGACACCGGGCGCGACCTCATCTGCGTCACCGACTGGCTGGCCGCCCGCATGATCCGGCTCGGCTGGGTGCAGAAGCTCGACCCGGCGAACCTGCCGCACGCGTTCGCCAACCTCTCCTCCCAGTTCCGCACCCCCGACTGGGACCCGGGCCGTGCCTACTCCTACCCCTGGACCGGCATCCCCGCCGTCATCGCCTACAACGTGAAGGCGACCGGCGGCCGCAAGGTCGACTCCATCACCCAGCTGCTGGACGACCCCAAGCTCAAGGGCAAGGTCTCCTTCCTCTCCGAGATGCGCGACTCGGTCGGGCTGACGCTGCTCGACATGGGCAAGGACCCCGGGAACTTCACCGACGCCGACTACGACGCCGCGATCGGGCGCATCCAGAAGGGCGTCGACAAGAAGCAGATCCGCCGCTTCACCGGGAACGACTACACCGCGGATCTGAGCAAGGGCGACATCGCCGCCTGTGTCGCCTGGGCCGGTGACATCATCCAGCTCCAGGCCGACAACCCGGACATCGAGTACGCCATCCCGGCCGCCGGCTACATCACCTCCACCGACAACCTGCTCGTCCCCGCGCAGGCCCGGCACCGGACCAACGCCGAGAAGCTCATCGACCACTACTACGAGCCGAAGGTCGCCGCCCAGCTCGCCGCGTACATCAACTACGTGTGCCCCGTCGACGGCGTACGCGACGAACTCGCCCGGATCGACGAGTCGATGGCCTCCAACACCCTGATCCTCCCCGACAAGGAGATGGCGGCGAAGTCCCGCTCCTTCCGCTCGCTGAGCACGGAGGAAGAGACGGCGTACGAAGAGAAGTTCGCCAAGCTCATCGGAGCCTGAGCCGGCCGCCGGCGCCTCCCGTGCCGGCGGGCCCCTCGTGCGCCCCCTTCCCCGATCTCTCCCCCGAACACACTGGGACCGCGACCCATGACACAGCAGCAGACAGCGGGCGGCGACGTCCGCCTCTCCGGGATCAGCAAGACCTACGGCTCCTTCACCGCCGTACAGCCGCTCGATCTGACCGTTCCGCAGGGCTCCTTCTTCGCGCTGCTCGGCGCGTCCGGCTGCGGCAAGACCACCACCCTGCGCATGATCGCGGGCCTGGAGGAGGCGACCACCGGCACCGTCTCGCTCGGCGGCGTGGACATCACCGGCCTGCCCCCCTACAAGCGGCCCGTCAACACCGTCTTCCAGAGCTACGCGCTCTTCCCGCACCTGGACATCACCGAGAACATCGCCTTCGGACTGCGCCGGCGCCGCATCAAGTCCGTGCGGAAACAGGTCGACGACATGCTGGAACTCGTCCAGCTCGGCGACTTCGCCCGCCGCAAGCCGCACCAGCTCTCCGGCGGCCAGCAGCAGCGCGTCGCCGTGGCCCGCGCGCTCATCAACCACCCGCAGGTGCTCCTGCTCGACGAGCCGCTCGGCGCCCTCGACCTCAAGCTGCGCCGCCAGATGCAGCTGGAACTCAAGCGGATCCAGACCGAGGTCGGCATCACGTTCGTCCATGTCACCCACGACCAGGAAGAGGCCATGACCATGGCCGACACCGTCGCGGTGATGAACGGCGGCCGGGTCGAACAGCTCGGCGCACCCGCCGATCTGTACGAGAACCCGCGGACGACCTTCGTCGCGAACTTCCTCGGCACCTCGAACCTCATCGAGGGCGAGATCCTCTCCACCGGCGAGGACCTCGTCGTCTCGGCGGGCGGCGGGAAGCTCAGGCTGCCCGGCGGCCGGTGTTCGGCCCCGGCGGAGAACGGCGGCAGGATCCTCCTGGGCGTCCGCCCCGAGAAGATCTCCCTCGCGCACGCCGACGACGCCGGCTCCATAGCCGACGGCCGCAACCGCGTCACCGGCAAGATCGTCGACTCCAGCTTCATCGGCGTCTCCACCCAGTACGTGGTGCGCAGCGCCACGGGCCAGGCGCTCCACGTCTACGAGCAGAACGTCGAGCGGCGCGCGGGGCTCGCCCCCGGAGCCGAGGTCGTCCTGCACTGGAACCCCGCCCACACCTTCGGCCTCGGGGCCGACCAGGACATCGACGCCGGTGTGGAGAGCGTGGAGGACGCGGCGTGAGTGTCACCGACGCGCCTCCCGCGAAGACCGCCGAGCCGCAGCCGCGCAAGCCCTCCGTCCGCAAGCCCTCCACCCGCAGGCGGCTCGTCCCGTACTGGCTGCTGCTCCCCGGCATCCTGTGGCTCGTCGTCTTCTTCGCCCTGCCGCTCGTCTACCAGGCGTCGACCTCCGTACAGACCGGGTCCCTGGAGAAGGGCTTCGAGGTCACCTGGCACTTCGCGACCTACTGGGACGCGCTGCGGGACTACTACCCGCAGTTCATCCGCTCCCTGCTCTACGCGGGCACCGCCACGATCCTGTGCCTGCTGCTCGGCTATCCGCTCGCGTATCTGATCGCGTTCAAGGCGGGCCGCTGGCGCAACCTGGTACTGGTGCTGGTCATCGCCCCGTTCTTCACCAGCTTCCTCATCCGTACGCTGGCCTGGAAGACGATCCTCGCGGACGGCGGCGCGGTCGTCGACGTCCTGAACACCCTGCACGTCCTGGACGTCACCAGCTGGCTCGGCTGGACCGAGTCCAACCGTGTGCTGGCCACCCCGATGGCCGTTGTCTGCGGTCTGACGTACAACTTCCTGCCGTTCATGATCCTGCCGCTCTACACCTCGCTGGAGCGGATCGACGGCCGGCTCCACGAGGCGGCCGGCGATCTGTACGCCACCCCCGCCACCACCTTCCGCAAGGTGACGTTCCCGCTGTCCATGCCGGGGGTCGTCTCGGGGACCCTGCTGACCTTCAT
Source organism: Streptomyces sp. NBC_00654 (assembly GCF_026341775.1). Lineage (NCBI taxonomy): Bacteria > Bacillati > Actinomycetota > Actinomycetes > Kitasatosporales > Streptomycetaceae > Streptomyces > Streptomyces sp. NBC_00654. The sequence goes on from NZ_JAPEOB010000001.1 coordinate 2,290,567, forward strand.
CCCGGCCAGCGGTGACTACGTCAACGCGGAACTGCTCGGCTCCACCGACACCAAGATGGTCGGCAGCGTCATCCAGACCCAGTTCCTGCGGGTCCTGGACTATCCGACGGCCGCCGCGCTCTCGTTCATCCTCATGGCGATCGTCCTGCTGATGGTCACCGTCTACATCCGCCGCTCCGGGACGGAGGACCTGGTCTGATGCCCGTACTGCGCTGGCTTCGCCGCAATCTGATCGTCATCGCGGGTCTGCTGACCCTCGCGTACATGATCCTGCCGAACATCGTCGTGATGGTGTTCTCGTTCAACAAGCCGAACGGGCGCTTCAACTACGCCTGGCAGCGGTTCTCGCTGGACGCCTGGAAGGACCCGTGCGGGGTCGCCGACCTGTGCGGCTCGCTCTCGCTCTCCCTCCAGATCGCCGCCTGGGCCACCGTCGGCGCGACGGTGCTCGGCACGATGATCGCCTTCGCGCTGGTCCGCTACCGCTTCCGGGCGCGCGGCGCGATCAACTCGCTGATCTTCCTGCCGATGGCGATGCCCGAGGTCGTCATGGCCGCGTCGCTGCTCACGCTCTTCCTCAACATGGGCGCCGAGCTGGGCTTCTGGACCGTGCTGATCGCCCACATCATGTTCTGCCTGAGCTTTGTGGTGACGGCGGTCAAGGCACGGGTGATGTCGATGGACCCGCGGCTGGAGGAAGCGGCCCGCGACCTCTACGCGGGGCCCGTCCAGACCTTCGTCCGGGTGACCCTGCCGATCGCGGCCCCCGGAATCGCCGCGGGCGCGCTGCTCGCCTTCGCGCTCTCCTTCGACGATTTCATCATCACCAATTTCAACGCGGGCTCGACCGTGACCTTCCCCATGTTCGTCTGGGGATCGGCACAGCGCGGCACGCCCGTGCAGATCAACGTCATCGGCACCGCGATGTTCGTCATTGCGGTATTGGTGGTACTCGCCGGCCAGCTCGTCGCGAACCGGCGGAAGAACAGCGCGAAGAACTGAAAGTCCCGAAGGAGTTGGAAACCATGGCCCCAGCTGCCATGCGTAGTGCCGCACAATCCCTCTCCGGCGCGAAGCCGGTCTCCTACTGGCTCGACGACCCCGCCAGGCCACAGGCGCTCCCCGCCCTCACCGGCGACGAACGGACCGACCTGCTCGTCATCGGCGGCGGCTACAGCGGACTGTGGACCGCGCTCCTGGCCAAGGAGCGCGACCCCCAGCGCGATGTCGTCCTGATCGAGGGGCACGAGGTGGGCTGGGCCGCCTCGGGGCGCAACGGCGGATTCTGCGCCGCCTCCCTCACCCACGGCCTGCCCAACGGCCTGGAGCGCTGGCCGGACGAGATCGGGAGGCTGGAGGAGCTGGGCGCACAGAACCTCGACGCCATCGAGGCGGCCGTCGCCCGCTACGGCATCGACTGCGAGTTCGAGCGGACCGGCGAGATCGATGTCGCCACCGAACCGCACCAGCTCGAAGAGCTGCGGGAATGGCACCGGGAGGCCACGGAACGGGGCTTCACCGGGCTGGAATTCCTCGACCGCGACGCGCTGCGCGCCGAGGTCGACTCACCCACCTTCCTGGGCGGGCTCTGGGACCGGCGCGGGGTCGCGATGCTGCACCCCGCCAAGCTGGCCTGGGGCCTGAAACAGGCCTGCCTCGGCCTCGGCGTACGGATCCACGAGCACACCCGTGCCCTCGAACTCGCCCGTACGGGCTCCGGAATGGCGGTACGCACCCCCTACGGGCGGGTCTTCGCCCGCCGGGTCGCGCTCGGCACGAACATCTTCCCCTCGCTCGTCAAGCGGGTCCGCCCCTACACCGTGCCGGTCTACGACTACGCGCTGATGACCGAACCGCTCACCCCCGAGCAGCTCGCCTCCATCGGCTGGAAGAACCGTCAGGGACTCGGCGACAGCGCCAATCAGTTCCACTATTTCCGGCTCTCCGCGGACCATCGCATTCTGTGGGGCGGCTATGACGCGATCTATCCGTACGGGGGCCGGCTCAGCGCCGATCTGGACCAGCGCCCGGAGACCTTCCTGAAGCTCGCGGACCAGTTCTTCACCTGTTTTCCGCAGCTTTCCGGGCTGAATTTCTCGCATGCCTGGGGAGGTGCCATCGACACCTGTTCCCGCTTCTCCGCCTTTTTCGGGACGGCCCATCAGGGGCGCGTCGCGTATGCCGCCGGATATACCGGGCTGGGTGTCGGGGCGACCCGTTTCGGGGCGGATGTGATGCTCGATCTGCTGTCCGGCGAGCGCACCGGGCTGACCGAGCTGGAGATGGTCCGCTCCAAGCCGATGCCGTTCCCGCCGGAGCCCTTCGCCTGGGCCGGTATCGAGCTCACCAAGCGGTCCCTGGCCCGTGCCGACAGCCATGGCGGACACCGCAATCTGTGGCTGCGGACCATGGACCGGCTGGGGCTCGGATTCGACAGCTGAGCTGCGCCGATGCCGCTGTGACCCACTTCACTACCGACGAGTAGCGAAACCCGCGTCATGATCCGGGCCCGGCCCTCTCTCGCTCGTGTACGCACCGGCGGGACCCTGCCGGTGCCCATGGAACGGGAAGGCGGATCATGACTGACTCGGGGGTAAAGGCGGCGGTGCAGTGGCTCGTGTCCGTGGCACCGGACCCGGCCGCGTGCCGGTGGGAATGGGAGCGCAATCCTCACGGGATCGCGCTCCTTCCCGCCGGAAAGTGCTGGGACGTACTGATTCTGCCGGGCGGGCTGGGGCGTCCGGCGCTCGATGTGCTCACCCGTCTCGTCGACCGGCCCGGCCCGGTGCTCGCCGACTTCGGTGACGCCCGGCTGGGCTTCTTCGTACCGCCGGGCACCGTGTCGCGCTGGCTCGGAACCGGCGTACGGGGGGCGGGCCGGGGCACCTGGATCGTCGTCCCGTACCCGGGGCGGGCGGCCGGGGGAGTGCGCTGGGTGATCCCGCCCGACGGCTCGGGGACGCTCGTCGACGCGACCCTGCTGGAACTCGCGATGCACGAGGCCGCGGGGGCGGCGGCGCTCGGCGGCGGGGGCGGAGCCGAGGGGCGACAGGGCGGCTGAGGCGGGAAGGGCGTGGCACCCGAGTGGCGCCAGAGGTCTTGACAACCTGATTGGTCTGGACCATGTTGTGCGCACGCCACGCCCAATTCCCCCCTGCACGGAGGCTGTTGTGGAACGCACGGGACCCCCCGCCCGATATTCCGGACTTCTGGCCGCATTCTCGGCCGCCCTGCTCGCCGCCGGCACGCTGGTCGCCTCGGCGCCCGCGGCCGGCGCGGCTGATGCCGACCTGGCGCGAAACGGCGGTTTCGAGGCGGGCCTGGACGGCTGGAGCTGTACCGGCGGCAGCGGAGCCGCAGTCAGTACGCCGGTGCACAGCGGCACCTCCGCGCTGCGGGCCACCCCGGCCGGCGGCGACAACGCCAAGTGCTCCCAGACGGTGACGGTCAAGCCCGACTCCACGTACACGCTCAGCGCCTGGGTGCAGGGTTCCTACGTCTACCTCGGCGCGGCCGGCACCGGCACCACCGACGTGTCCACCTGGACCCAGTCCGCCGGAGCGTGGAAGCAGCTCACCACCACCTTCAGGACCGGGCCCGCCACCACCTCGGTGAGCGTCTACACCCACGGCTGGTTCGGTACTCCCGCCTACTACGCCGACGACCTCACCCTGGTCGGTCCGGGCGGCGACCCCGTCGCGCTCCCGTCCGTGCCCGCCGGGCTGAAGGCCGGAGCGCCCACCTCGTCCTCCGTGCCCCTGTCCTGGACGGCCGCCACCGGCGCCACCGGCTACCACGTGTACCGGGGCGGTACGAAGGTGGCCTTGGTCACCGGCACCTCCACCACGGTGACGGGCCTGACCGCCTCGACCGCGTACAGCTTCCAGGTCGCCGCGACCAACGCCGCCGGGGAGTCCGCGAAGTCGGCCGCCGTCACCGCGACCACCACCGCGGGCGGAGGCGGCGGTGACGCCGGGCTCCCGGCCCACGCGCTCGTCGGCTACCTCCACTCCAGCTTCGCCAACGGCTCGGGCTACACGCGGATGGCGGACGTGCCCGCCTCCTGGGACGTCATCAACCTCGCCTTCGGCGAGCCGACCTCGGTCACCTCCGGCGACATCCGCTTCTCGCTGTGCCCCGTGACCGAATGCCCGAACGTCGAGTCCGAGGCGGAGTTCAAGGCCGCCATCAAGGCCAAGCAGGCCGCGGGCAAGAAGGTGCTGATCTCCATCGGCGGCCAGAACGGCCAGGTGCAGCTCTCCACCACCGCCGCCCGTGACGCCTTCGTCTCGTCGGTGTCCAAGATCATCGACACCTATGGCCTGGACGGCCTGGACATCGACTTCGAGGGCCACTCCCTCTCGCTGAACACCGGTGACACCGACTTCCGCAGCCCGACGTCCCCGGTCATCGTCAACCTGATCTCCGCGGTGAAGTCCCTCAAGGCCAAGTACGGCTCCGACTTCGTCCTCACCATGGCGCCGGAGACCTTCTTCGTACAGCTCGGCTACCAGTACTACGGCTCCGGCCCCTGGGGCGGCCAGGACCCGCGCGCCGGTGCCTACCTCCCGGTCATCCACGCCCTGCGGGACGATCTGACCCTGCTGCACGTCCAGGACTACAACTCGGGCTCCATCATGGGCCTGGACAACCAGTACCACTCGATGGGCGGCGCCGACTTCCACATCGCCATGACGGACATGCTGCTCACCGGCTTCCCGGTGGCGGGCGACCAGGCGAAGGTCTTCCCGGCGCTCCGTCCCGAGCAGGTCGCCTTCGGCCTGCCCGCCTCGACCCAGGCGGGCAACGGGCACACCTCGCCCGCCGAGGTCACCAAGGCGCTGAACTGCCTGACGAAGAAGACCGACTGCGGTTCGTACCGGACCCACGGCACCTGGTCGGGGCTGCGCGGACTGATGACCTGGTCGATCAACTGGGACCGCTTCAACAACTGGGAGTTCTCGAAGAACTTCGACGCGTACTTCGGCGGCTGACCCGCTCCAGTCCCGCCCGGAGTACCAGCAGCAGCACCCCGCTCAGGCACCAGCTGCCGACCACGTCCAGTGGCCAGTGGTAGCCGCGCAGCACCAGGCCGATGCTCGTCGCCGCCGTCAGCAGGACGGCGGCCACGGGCATCGGCCATGAGCGCTTCGCATACGGGACCAGCAGCAGGGCCGCCGCGCCGTACGCCACCGCGGCGGTCGCCGTATGGCCGGAGGGGTAGTAGCCGGTCGCCTCGGTCAGGGGGCCCTGGCGGTCGGTCCAGATCTTCAGCGGGACGACCAGCGCCGGTACGGCCGCCATGGTGAGGACCGCGTACAACGGCTCGCGCCGGGCGCCGCGGACCAGGGCGAAGACGATCGCGCAGGCCAGTACCGGCAGGGCGATCCGCATACCGCCGAGGTCGGAGAGGGCGTCGGTGAACCCGGCGGAGCCCCGCCCCGCCAGGGCCCGGCCGATCCGCTCGTCGGGGGCGAGCAGGGGGCCGTCGGCCACGACCTGCCAGGTGATGAGCGCGAAGACGCTCAGCAGCACCGACATCCGGACAACGAGAGAAGCCGGCCACCCGGGAACAGGGGGGGTTGTTCCGGGATGGCCGGCCGGATCGGTTCGCCGCGCGCCCCGGGGGGTGTGGGGCGAGCGGCCGTCCGATCGGTGAGAAGTCCCGGAGCCAGAGGCTCCGGTGGTGTGCGCGAAGGCACGACCGGGTCCGTGCTGGGGAAGCCCCGGCCCGGCATCGCCCGCAGTCCCCTGCGGGCGAGGTGTTTCTCTCATCTGCAGAAACCGTACGGCAGCCGGAGTGCGACCGACAGTCGGAACCCGGTCCCGCCATCGGCCCCGCACACCTTCTTCACAGGCCCACACGCGCGCCGCGTCCAGCCCCGGAGAAAGTCCCGCATTCTCGGCCTGAGGTTCGATTTGATCAGGCCTTGGCGAACGCCTGCTCGATGATGTCGAGCCCCTCGTTCAGCAGGTCCTCGCCGATGACGAGCGGCGGCAGGAAGCGCAGCACATTGCCGTACGTGCCACAGGTGAGGACCAGCAGCCCCTCGGCATGGCAGGCCTTGGCCAGCGCGCCGGCGGCCTCCGGGTTCGGGTCCTTCGTACCGGACTTCACCAGCTCGATCGCGATCATGGCACCGCGGCCGCGGATGTCACCGATGATGTCGCCGTTCGGGAGCTTCGCCCGCATCTCGGCGAGGCGTCCCTTCATGACCTCCTCGATGCGCCGGGCCTTCCCGTTCAGGTCCAGCTCGCGCATGGTCTCGATCGCGCCGAGCGCGCCCGCGCAGGCGACCGGGTTACCGCCGTACGTGCCGCCCAGGCCGCCGGCGTGCGCGGCGTCCATGATCTCGGCGCGGCCGGTGACGGCGGACAGCGGCAGGCCGCCCGCGATGCCCTTGGCGGTGGTGATCAGGTCCGGGACGATGCCCTCGTCCTCGCAGGCGAACCACTGGCCGGTACGGCAGAAGCCGGACTGGATCTCGTCCGCGACGAACACGATGCCGTTGTCCTTGGCGAACCGGGCGATCGCCGGGAGGAAGCCCTTGGCGGGCTCGATGAAGCCGCCCTCGCCGAGGACCGGCTCGATGATGATCGCGGCGACGTTGTCCGCGCCGATCTGCTTGGTGATCTCGTCGATGGCCTGGGCGGAGGCCTCGGCGCCGGCGTTCTCGGCACCGGTCGGCCAGCGGTAGCCGTAGGCGACCGGGACCCGGTAGACCTCGGGCGCGAACGGACCGAAGCCCTGCTTGTACGGCATGTTCTTCGCCGTCAGCGCCATCGTGAGGTTCGTCCGGCCGTGGTAGCCGTGGTCGAAGACGACGACCGCGGTGCGCCTGGTGTAGGCGCGGGCGATCTTCACCGCGTTCTCGACGGCCTCGGCACCCGAGTTGAACAGCGCGGACTTCTTCGCGTGGTCGCCCGGCGTCAGCTCGGCGAGCTGCTCGCAGACCTCGACGTACCCCTCGTACGGCGTGACCATGAAACAGGTGTGGGTGAAGTCGGCGAGCTGCGCGGACGCGCGGCGTACGACGGCCTCGGCGGAGGCGCCCACCGACGTCACGGCGATACCGGAACCGAAGTCGATCAGCCGGTTGCCGTCCACGTCCTCGATGATGCCGCCACCGGCGCGGGCGGTGAACACCGGCAGGGTGGAGCCCACACCTGCGGCGACCGCCGCGACACGGCGAGCCTGCAGCTCGGCCGACTTCGGGCCGGGGATGGCGGTGACGACGCGGCGCTCCTGCGGAATTGCGGTCATGAGGGGCTCCTGGGGGGTGTTTCGGACGCTTCCTCGTGCAGGCTAGGGGTGCCGCGACGGAGCGGGCATGCTCCGATCGGGAGTGGTGGGCGCGTGTCCTTGTCCGTCGCGGACAGATGCCGGTGCGCGGGTGCCGGGGAGCGCCCGTCGTACGGATCCGGACGCCTGGCTGAACTACCCGTGCGCGCGCACTAGATTGACCGGGGCAGTGGACGGACCTGGCTGGTCAGGGGGCAACGGTTCATGAACGACGAAGGCACGCACCACGCACGGGGCACGAGTGCGAAACGTGTGCCAGGACCCACCCCGCCACCCCTGCCGTCCCTGCCGCCCCGGGTGGGGCCCGGGGACGGGGGCACCCCGCTGGGGGAGTGGCTGCGCACCCCGCGCCGGCCCCAGGCCCCGGGTGTCTGGCGGTACGGCCACATCCCGCGCCCGCCCGAGCGGCCCGAGGGCGTCTCCGACCGCTCACTGGTGGTCGGCGTGGTGATCTCGCTGCTCTCCGGCCTGCTCCTGTGGTCGCTCTGGCGCAACGGCTACATCCCCTACCGGCTGATCCCGGTCAAACTCTTCACGCCGGGCGACTGGTGGTACGCGGGGAGCTTCGGCGGCCCCGCGACGGTCGAGGGGGCCCGTGCCCTCACGGTGTACGAGGCCCTCCTCTTCGGCCTCCTCGTCTACGGCTGCGGGCGCCTGGGCAACTGGCCCGAGCTCTTCCGGCGCCATGTGGCGAGCCGGGGGCAGCCCTCCCTCGCGGTGGCGGCGGCGCTCGCCGCCGGACTGGCCCAGCTCCTCGTCTGGAAGGACGCCGTGCCGGTCCTCCGGCCCGCGCTGATCCTGGCCGCCGCCGTCGTGGGCGGCGAGAACTTCCAGAGCCAGACGGTCGTGAACCTGGTCTACACGCTGATCGCCGCCGCGGTGCTCTGGCCGTTCGCCCGGCTGGGCCGCTGGCGCGAACTGGCCGCCGACCGCCTCGGCCGCCGCTCCGCCGCGCGGGGCGGGGACGCGGAGCTCTCCGTACCGGCACAGCTCGCCGCACCCACCCCCGACCGCTGGCCCGAGCTGCGGGACGCCGGGTGGACCGACGCCGCCGACACCCTCACCGCCGAGGTGCGCACCGGCCGTATGAACGACGTCGACTGCGCCCGGCTGCGCCACGCCTGGGCCGTCGGCCGGGACCACCCCGACCGGCTCGCCGCGCTCGGCGAGGCCGTACTGCGCGACGGGGGCGCCGCCGCACTGCACCCCTCGGGCAGCCGCGACCTGCCCCGGCGCACCGCGCAGCACGATCTGCTCACCGGGCAGGTCCGGATCGGCCGCTGCGCGGACGACGCGCACAACCCGTACGCCCGCCGGGGCTCGGGCCTGGCACTGGAACCCGCGCTGCTGGGCACCTCGCTGCTGGCGGTCGGGCCGCCCGGGGCCGGCAAGTCCGACCGGCTGGTGCGCCCGGTCGTCGAGTCCCTCGCCCTCCAGGCCCTGGCCGGGAAGGCGGCGCTGGTCGCCGTCGGCGGCAGGGGCGCCCCGCTCGGCCCCGACGACGCCTACGACGTCGTCGTGAAGATCGGTGACCCGGCGTCCGGCCACGACTTCGACCTGTACGGCGGTACGACCGACCCCGACGAGGCCGCGGCCGTGCTCGCGGAGGGGCTGGCCGGTGATGTCGGCAGCCTCGACAGCCGGCGCGCCGCGACCGTCCTGGCCCAGCTGCTCGGCCCCTACCGCACCGCCCACGGCCACTTCCCCGGCGTCCCCGAACTGCGCGAACTCCTCGACGGCGGCCCGGCCGCGCTCACCGCGCTGCGGGCGGCACTCGAAGCGGGCGGGCACGGCGCGATGCTGCGCGAGCTGGACGCCCGCGCCCGGCAGGCGGGCGGCGCGGGAGACCCCGCGCCGGCGCTCGCCGACCGGATCGCCCTGCTCGACCGGCCCGCGTTCGCCGGGTTCTTCACCACCGGCGGCGGGGCCCGCGTCTTCTCCCTGCGCTCCCTGGAGCAGTATCCGCTGCGGGTCCGCGTGGACCTTCCCGAGCGCGGCCACGCGGAGGCCTCCCGGCTGCTCACCCGGCTGCTGCTCGCCCAGTTCAACGCCGTCGCCGCGGCTCGTACCGACCGCTCGCTGTTCGCCGGACTCGTCCTGGACGACGCCACCCACGCCGTCACCGCCGAGACCGTCCGGGGCATCCGGCGCCTGCGGTCGGTGAACGCGGGCGTGGTCCTGGCCCTGCGGACCATCGACGACGTCCCCGAGACGCTGCACACCCCGCTGCTCGGCGCGGTCGGCTGCAGCATGGCCTTCTCCGGCATCACCACCTGGGACGGCAAACGGTTCACGGAGGCCTGGGGCAAGGAGTGGGTGGAGACCCGCGAGGTCGCCCAGCACACCGTCTTCGCCGACCAGCCGTTCACCCGGGCGCTGCACGCGCTGCGCAAGCTCGTCACCGGCAAGGCCGTGACCAGGGACGCCGTGACCGTACGGCAGGTCGAGCGGGAGCGCTGGTCGGCCTCGGAGCTGGCCTACTCCGTTCCGGCCGGGCACGCGGTGCTCTCGCTGACCACGGTGGCGGGGGAGCACGCGCCCCCGCTCCTGGTGGAGCTCGGTGGCTGAGAGCGGTTCCAGGCACCCTGCCGCCCTGGCAGAATCGAAGGCAGCCGTTCATACGGGACGGCGAAATCGACACCATCGACCTCTGAGGGTTCCGGTCCCATGCCCCCTACTCTCGCCTCGCTCATCAAGCATCCGGCGCTCAGGCTCACGGTGCGCGCGGGGGCGGACCGGCTCGGTACCCCGGTGCGCTGGGCGCACGCCAGCGAACTCGCCGACCCCGTGCCGTACATGGACGGCGGCGAGCTCCTGCTCGTCACCGCCACCAACCTCGACGCCGAGGACGCCGAGGCGATGCGCCGGTATGTGCGGCGGCTGGCGGGCGCCGGAGTCGCCGGCGTCGGCTTCGCGGTCGGCGTCACCTACGAGGACATCCCCCAGGCACTCGTCGACGCCGCCGAGGAGGCCGGGATGCCGCTGCTCGAAGTCCCGCGCCGCACCCCGTTCATCGCCATCAGCAAGGCCGTCTCCGCCGCCATCGCCGCCGACCAGTACCGCGCCGTCACCGCGGGCTTCGAGGCCCAGCGGGAACTGACCCGGGCCGCGCTCGCCGGGGACGGACCCGCCGGGCTGCTCACGCGGCTCGCCGCGCACATCGACGGCTGGGCCGCCCTGTACGACACCTCCGGGGCGGTCGTCGCCGCCGCGCCGGACTGGGCCGCCCGCCGGGCCGCGCGCCTCACCGCGGACGTGGAGCGCCTGCGCGAGCGGCCCGCCCCGGCCAGCGTGGTCGTCGGCGACAGCGACGACCGGGTCGAGCTCCAGTCGCTGGGCACCGGACGGCGCGCCCGCGGCGCCCTCGCCGTCGGCACGGGCGCGGCGCTCGGCACCGCCGAACGGTACGCCGTGCACTCGGCCGTCGCCCTGCTCACCCTCACCACCGCCCGCTCCCGCTCGCTCCAGGGCGCCGAACAGCGCCTCGGCGCGGCGGTCCTGCGGATGCTGCTCGCCGGGCAGCCCGACCACGCGCGGGCCGTCGCCGGGGACCTGTACGGCGGGCTGCTGGACGCGCCCTTCCGGCTGCTGATCGCGGAGACCGCCGAACCGGCCGGCTCCGAACCGCTCGCCGAGGCCATGGAGTCCGCGGCCTCCCGGTCCGGCGAGTCGCTGCTCATGGTGCCCGAGGGCGACCGCCTGGTGGTCCTGGCGGCGGACGGCGGCGCGGCCGTCGCCGCCTGCACCGCGTATGCCGAGGCACAGGACGCGCGCCCGGCGCGCGAGCCGGGCGCGGAAGAGGGGGAGGTGGTCGTGGGGCTCTCCGCCCCCGCCGGACCGATCGCCGTGTCCGCCGCGTACAAGCAGGCCGAACAGTCCCTCTCGGTCGCCCGCCGCAGGGGCCGGGCGCTGGTCGAGCACGAGGAACTGGCGACCGGCTCGGTGCTGCCGCTGCTCGCCGACGACGCGGTACGGGCGTTCGCCGACGGGATGCTCCGCGCGCTGTACGAGCACGACGCCAAGGGCCGCGGCGACCTCGTCGCCTCCCTGCGCGCCTGGCTCTCCCGGCACGGCCAGTGGGACGCGGCCGCCGCCGACCTGGGGGTGCACCGGCACACGCTGCGCTACCGGATGCGCCGGGTGGAGGAGATCCTGGGCCGCTCGCTCGACGACCCGGACGTCCGGATGGAGCTCTGGCTGGCGCTGAAGGCGACGACGGCGGGGTCGACGGCGGGGCCCGTACCGGGGTGACCGGCAGGCCGTCCGCGCTGTGCCCCGCGGCCGCCTCGACAATTCGTAGCACGGTCCCTTCCGTGTGCTCCATGTCGGACAAACGTCCTGAGTGCTCCGCCGCCCTAACGTGGGACACCAGTGGGAAGCCCTCCGGGTGCCCGCGAACTCCGTCACGACCTCCGAAGGGCCGGAACCGCCATGACTTCCACCCACGCCTTCTGGCTGGCCGGCCGCCGGGCCACCGGCGAGGACAGCTTCGACGTCACCAATTCCTACGACGGCCGTCTCGTCGGCACGGTCAGCGTGCCGACCGACGCGCAGGTCGAGGAGGCCGTCGCCGCCGCGCACGCCGTGCGCGAGGAGTTCGCCGCGACCCCGGCGCATGTCCGGGCCGCCGCGCTCGACCATGTCGTCCGGCGCCTCGGGGAGCGCACCGAGGAGATCGCCCAGCTGATCTCGGCCGAGAACGGCAAGCCCATCAAGTGGGCCCGCGGCGAGGTCGGCCGCGCCGTCTCCGTGTTCCGCTTCGCCGCCGAGGAGGCCCGCCGCTTCAACGGGGGCGACGCCCAGCGGCTGGACACCGACGCCGGCGGCACCGGCCGACTGGGGCTCACCCGGCGCTTCCCGCGCGGCGCCGTCCTCGGTATCGCGCCGTTCAACTTCCCGCTCAACCTGAGCGCGCACAAGGTCGCCCCGGCCATCGCCGTCGGCGCCCCGATCATCCTGAAGCCCGCCCCGGCCACCCCGATCTCCTCGCTGATCCTCGGCGAACTGCTGGCCGAGACCGACCTCCCGGCCGGTTCCTGGTCCGTGCTGACGGTGCCCAACGAGAAGATGCCCGCCCTGGTCCAGGACGAGCGGCTGCCCGTGATCTCGTTCACCGGCTCGGGCCCGGTCGGCTACTCGATCATGGAGTCGGTGCCCCGCAAGCACTGCACCCTGGAGCTGGGCGGCAACGGCGCGGCGGTCGTCCTCGGCGACTACGCCTCCGAAGCCGACCTGGACTGGGCCGCGACCCGCATCGCGACCTTCTCCAACTACCAGGGCGGCCAGTCCTGCATCTCGGTGCAGCGCGTCATCGCCGACGCCTCGGTCCACGACCGGCTGCTCCCGAAGATCGTCTCCGCCGTCGAGGCGCTGGTCACCGGCGACCCCGCCGACGCCACCACCGACGTCGGCCCGCTGGTCAGCGAGGACGCGGCCAAGCGCGTCGAGTCCTGGGTCGACGAGGCCGTCGCCGCCGGGGCCGAGCTGCTGACGGGCGGCAAGCGCGACGGGGCCACCTACGCCCCCACCGTGCTCACCGGCCTCCCCGCCGATGTGAAGCTCTCCTGCGAAGAGGTCTTCGGCCCGGTCATGTCCATCCAGAAGGTGGACGGCGAGGCCGAGGCGTTCGCCGCCGTCAACTCCTCCAAGTACGGCCTTCAGGCAGGCGTCTTCACCCACGACCTGCAGACCGCCTTCCGCGCCCACCGCGCCCTGGAGGTGGGCGGCGTGATCATCGGCGACGTCCCCTCGTACCGCGCGGACCAGATGCCGTACGGCGGAGCCAAGCAGTCCGGCGTCGGCCGCGAAGGTGTGCGCTACGCGATGGACGACTACACCTACGAGCGCGTCCTGGTCCTCACCGGCCTGGCCCTCTAGGGCCCTCAGGAGCCACCCGCCCGCATTCCGCCTGGACAGCACGACGGCGGGCGGGGGAACGCGAACGGCCCGAACCCACTGTGCGGGGGCTCGGGCCCTTCGCGTTCCCTGCCCCACCGGTGGTGGGCCCGGCCTGGATCGGGTAGATACGGACAAGTAGTACCGAGTCCATTGGTACACGTAGAAATCCGTATGTTCCGGTCCATCGGCCCTCACGCGGCGAGGTGAGCTCCTCATGTCCGCCCCACCCCACACGTCCGAGATCCCCCGAGTCACCGAGCGCGAAGCGCGCCGCGTGGCCGAGGCCGCCCGCGAGCAGGACTGGCGCAGGCCGAGCTTCGCCAAGGAGCTCTTCCTGGGCCGCTTCCGGCTCGACCTGATCCACCCGCACCCCCTGCCGCCCCCGGACGACGTCCGGCGCGGCGAGGAGTTCCTGGCCCGGCTGCGCGCATTCTGCGAGACGCGCGTCGACGGAGCCCTGATCGAGCGCGAGGCGAAGATCCCCGACGAGGTGATCAACGGGCTCAAGGAACTCGGCGCGCTCGGCATGAAGATCGACACGAAGTACGGCGGTCTCGGCCTCACCCAGGTGTACTACAACAAGGCGCTCGCCCTCGTCGGATCGGCCAGCCCCTCGCTCGGCGCGCTGCTCTCGGCCCATCAGTCGATCGGCGTACCGCAGCCACTGAAGATCTTCGGCACCCAGGAACAGAAGGACACCTTCCTGCCCCGGCTGGCCCGCACCGACATCTCGGCCTTCCTCCTCACCGAACCCGACGTCGGCTCCGACCCGGCCAGGCTCGCCACCTCCGCCGTCCCCGAGGGCGACGACTACGTCCTGGACGGCGTGAAGCTGTGGACCACCAACGGGGTCGTGGCCGATCTGCTGGTCGTCATGGCCAGGGTGCCCGAGTCCGAGGGGCACCAGGGCGGCATCACCGCGTTCGTCGTCGAGGCGGACTCCCCGGGCATCACCGTGGAGAACCGCAACGCCTTCATGGGACTGCGCGGCATCGAGAACGGTGTGACCCGCTTCCACCGCGTCCGTGTCCCCGCCGCCCACCGGATCGGCCCCGAGGGCGCCGGTCTCAAGATCGCCCTCACCACGCTCAACACCGGCCGCCTCTCACTGCCCGCCATGTGCGTCGGCGCCGGGAAGTGGAGCCTGAAGATCGCCCGTGAATGGTCGGCCGTACGCGAACAGTGGGGCAGGCCGGTCGCCCGGCACGAAGCGGTCGGCGCGAAGATCTCCTTCATCGCCGCCACCACGTTCGCGCTGGAGGCCGTCGTCGACCTCTCCTCCCAGATGGCCGACGAGAACCGCAACGACATCCGGATCGAGGCCGCCCTCGCCAAGCTGTACGGCTCCGAGATGGGCTGCCTGATCGCCGACGAACTGGTCCAGATCCGCGGCGGCCGCGGCTTCGAGACCGCCGACTCCCTGGCCGCCCGGGGCGAACGGGCCGTCCCGGCCGAGCAGCTCCTGCGCGACCTGCGGATCAACCGGATCTTCGAGGGCTCCACCGAGATCATGCACCTGCTGATCGCCCGGGAGGCCGTCGACGCCCATCTGAAGGTCGCGGGCGACCTCATCGACCCGGACAAACCGCTGTCGGCCAAGGCCAGGGCGGGCGCCAACGCCGCCGGGTTCTACGCCCGCTGGCTCCCCGGACTGGTCGCCGGACCGGGCCAGCTCCCGCGGACCTACGGCGAGTTCCACCCCGCGGGCCACCCCGACCTCTCCGCCCACCTGCGCTACGTCGAACGCTCCGCCCGCAAACTGGCCCGGTCCACCTTCTACGCGATGTCCCGCTGGCAGGGCCGGATGGAGACCAAACAGGGCTTCCTCGGCCGGATCGTCGACATCGGCGCCGAACTCTTCGCGATGAGCGCCGCCTGCGTGCGCGCCGAACTGCTGCGCACGAGCGGCGACCACGGCCGGGAGGCGTACCAGCTCGCCGACGCCTTCTGCCACCAGTCCCGGATCCGGGCCGAGGAGCTCTTCACCCGCCTCTGGTCCAACACCGACGACCTCGACCGCCGGGTGGTCGACGGCGTGCTGGCCGGTACGTACACCTGGCTGGAGGAGGGCGTCGTCGACCCGAGCGGCGACGGCCCCTGGATCGCCGACGCCACCCCGGGAGCGTCCACGAAGGAGAACCTGCACCGGCCGATCCGCTGAGCGGCGGGTCCCCGCGGGGACAGCCCGGAAGGGACGCGTCCACCCGCCGGACGCGTCCCGCCCGGCCGCCCGGCACACGGCAGAATGACGGACCGTGACCGTCATCGACATCCCCGGCTCCAAGTCCGTCACCGCGCGCGCCCTCTTCCTGGCCGCCGCGGCGAAGGGCACCACCACCCTCCTGCGCCCCCTGCGCTCGGACGACACCGAGGGCTTCACCGAAGGGCTGGACCGCCTCGGGTACGCGGTCACCCGCGAAGCGGACCGCTGGCACATCGAGGGCCGCCCGGCCGGGCCCGCCGCCACCGACGCCGACGTCTACTGCCGGGACGGCGCCACCACCGCCCGCTTCCTGCCCACCCTCGCGGCGGCCGCCGCCTCCGGAACGTACCGCTTCGACGCCTCCGCACAGATGCGCCGCCGCCCGCTCGCCCCGCTCACCGAGGCGCTGCGCACCCTCGGTGTGGACCTGCGGCACGACGGGGCCGAGGGCCACCACCCGCTGACCATCCGCTCCGCCGGCATCAGGGGCGGCGAACTGACCCTGGACGCCGGGGAGTCGTCGCAGTACCTCACGGCCCTGCTGATGCTCGGCCCGCTCACCGCCGAGGGCCTGCGGATCGAGGTCACCGAGCTGGTCTCGGCGCCGTACATCGAGATCACCCTCGCGATGATGCGGAGCTTCGGCGTCGAGGTCGCCCGTCGGGGGAACACTTTCACCGTCCCGCCCGGCGGCTACCGGGCCACCACCTACGCCGTGGAGCCCGACGCGTCCACCGCGAGCTACTTCTTCGCCGCGGCGGCCCTCGCCGGCCGTGAGGTCACCGTCCCCGGGCTCGGCACCGGCGCGCTCCAGGGCGATCTGCGCTTCGCCGACGTCCTGCGGCGGATGGGCGCCGAGGTCCGCACGACGGCCGACGGCACCACCGTCCGCTCCGACGGAACCCTGCGCGGGCTCACCGTCAACATGCGCGACATCTCCGACACCATGCCGACGCTCGCCGCCATCGCGCCCTACGCGGACGCGCCGGTACGGATCGAGGACGTCGCCAACACCCGGGTCAAGGAGTGCGACCGGCTGGAGGCGTGCGCCGGGAACCTGCGCCGCATGGGCATCACCGTTCACACCGGCCACGACTGGATCGAGATCCACCCCGGCACCCCGCGGCCCACGGAGATCGCCACGCACGGCGATCACCGCATCGTCATGTCGTTCGCGGTCGCCGGACTGCGGACGCGGGGCCTGACGTACGACGACCCCGGCTGTGTCCGCAAGACGTTCCCGCAGTTCCACGAGGTCTTCGCCGGATTCGCGGGACCGGCCGGGGGACGGACGGACACCGCCGGCTGAGGTTTCCGGGGCCCGCCGTCCGGGGCCCGCCGTCCGGGGCCCGCCGTCCGGGGCCTGCCGTCCGGGGGTCCGGGGCCCGGGGCCCGTTCCCGTCTCCGTGCGCCGCTCCCACCCGATCGGAAAACGCTCGGGTCCGCCCGCCCCCGGACGGCTACGCTCACGTCCATGATGTCCCGCGACGATCTTCTGTCCGTCCTCGCTCTGCTGCGCGACGCGGGCACCGATGTGGTGCTCGGCGGAGGCTGGGGCATCGACGCCCTGCTCGGCGAGCAGACCCGCGAACACCGCGATGCCGATCTCCTGCACGACCGCGAGCAGGAGCCCGCCCTCATCGCCGCTCTGACGGCGGCCGGATACACCGAGACGCTCGACCGGCGCCCCGCGCGCTTCGTCTACAGCCACCCCTCGGGTCTGGAGATCGACCTGCACCCGCTGGCGTACGCCCCCGACGGCTCGGCGGTCCAGTCCTCGCTCGACCCCGCGGAGCCCTACCGCTACCCGGCCGAGTGCTTCGTCACCGGCACCGTCGGGGGCACCGAGGTGCGCTGCCTCTCGGCCGAGCAGCAGGTGCTGTTCCACCAGGGCTACGAGCCGGCCGACCGGGACCGCCAGGACATGGAGCGGCTGCGCCTGAGGTTCGGCGTCGAGGCGCACATCTGAACCGTGCGTCGGTGCGGTGGGGTGCGGTGCGGTGCGGTGGGGCGGGCAGGATCAGGACGACGGCCCCACCACCGCCTTGGACGACAGCCGTCCGCCGGTGAAGCACAACCGGTAGGCGTCCGAGGACATCGGCGCCGTGCTGTAGTACACGCAGTCCGCCCCGGCGGGTGCCTCACCCGCCCCGGACGGCGGCTCGCCCCGGGTCATCGCGGGCAGCCGCTCCGACACATCGGCGTGCGGCTCGCCCACGGTCAGGCGGGTGTACCGCCCACCGTCCAGGACCGCGAAGGACGAGCCGGCCACACTGGCCGGGACCACCAGGACGAGTGCTCCGGCGACGACCGCGAGCGGCGCCCGCACGGTCAGCGCGAGCAGCCGGCGCACCTGGCGTCCGGCCCGTTCCAGTTCGACGGCGGACGGTGCGGGCTCCGGCACGGCGTCACTCCAGGAACCGGCCACGGCCACGGCCACGGTCCCGGTCCCGGTCCCGGCGCCCGAGTTGGCCGCCGGTCCTGCGGGCGACTCGGCGGGCAGCTCGGCGACGACCCGGAAGCCGCCCCGGGGCGTGGGCCCGGAGACCAGCGTGCCGCCTGCCAGCCGTACGCGTTCGCCGAGCCCGACGAGCCCCGTCGCGCCGGAGGCGACCCCGGGCAGAGCACCGGACCTCGACGCCTCGTTCACCACCGCGACGCCGACCCGTCCGCCGCTCCGCGCCAGCTCGACACGGACCGCGGCGCCCGGGGCGTGCTTGACCGCGTTGGTCAGGCCCCCCTGGACGACCCGGTGCACCGCGAGGGCGGTCGTCCTCGGCAGCCCCTCGGTGATCCGGTCCGCGCTCTCCTCGCCCGAGGGGGCGTACGAGACCGCGACCCCGCACGCACGCGCCCCCTCCACCAGGGCGCCGAGGGACTCCCCGGCCGCGGGGCGGTCCTCCGTGCCCAGTACGCCTACGATCTCGCGCAGCCTTCCGGTCGCCGCCGCCGCGGCCTCCCTCAGCTCACCGGCGGCCGCCCGCCCTCCGGGCCCCAGCGCGGGGTTCAGCTCCAGCGCCGCGGCCCGGACCGCGAGCAGGGTCAGCTCATGGCCGAGCGAGTCGTGCATGTCGCCCGCGATCCGGGCCTGTTCCGCGATCCGGGTCCGGTCGGCGACCGCCCGCCGCTCGCTCGCCACCAGACCGGCCACCCGCCGCCCGGTGGAGATCAGCTCGGTGTACCGCCTGCGGTGGCGGCCGAGCAGCCAGGGCAGCAACAGCAGAACCAGCAGCTCCAGGGACACCCGGCCCAGCACCGCCGCGGGCCGGTCCCACGGCTCCCGCGTGAGGCAGGCGCACGCCAGGACGCCCGCCACCGGCAGCACCGCACCGGCGAGGGACAGCGGCGCGGGCCGGGCGGCGGACGGCCGGGACCCCGCGAGGAAGACGAAGACCGCCAGCGCCCCCCAGTACACGGGCGCGAGCGACCCCGTACCCGACCACAGGCCCAGCAGCACCGGCACACTCGACGCGGCGAGCGGCCACCGCCGCGAGACCCCCACGGCGGCCCCCAGCAGGGGCACCGCGACCGCCGCCTCGGCCCGGTGACCGCTCCCCAGGACGACGGCGGACATCACCACGGGAGCGCAGAGCACGAGCCACAGCCCGGTGCGGCGGAGGAAGGACGGGCGGACGGACCGGCGGAGGGAGCATCGGCGGTGCGGACGGCGCATCACTTCAGGATGGGTGTTCCGCGGGCGCCCGGGGTCGGACGGAAGCAGGAGACCGCATCAGACCTGAGAACGACCCGGACCGGGAAAACCCGCGCCGCGCGAGGGCCGACGGGGACGCCCTGTCCACGCGCACAGGCGATGCGGCAACAATGGGGGGCATGAGCGACAGCCCTGCCCCCCTCGCCGACCCGCATCTCGTCTTCGACGCCGCAGAAGGACGCCGGGATCTCGTGATCCTCGGCTCCACCGGGTCCATCGGCACCCAGGCCATCGACCTGGTGCTGCGCAACCCCGACCGCTTCCGGGTCACCGCGCTCTCGGCCGCGGGCGGCCGGGTCGCCCTCCTCGCCGAGCAGGCACACACACTCCGGGTGGCCACGGTGGCGGTCGCCGCCGAGGACGCGGTCCCCGCCCTGCGCGAGGCGTTGCGGGAGCGGTACGGAGCCGGGGAGCCGCTCCCCGAGATCCTGGCCGGACCCGACGCGGCCACCCACCTCGCCGCGAGCGACTGCCACACCGTGCTGAACGGGATCACCGGCTCCATCGGGCTGGCCCCGACCCTCGCCGCACTGGAGGCGGGCCGCACGCTCGCCCTCGCCAACAAGGAGTCGCTGATCGTCGGCGGCCCGCTGGTGAAGGCACTCGCCGCCCCGGGCCAGATCATCCCGGTCGACTCCGAGCACGCCGCGCTCTTCCAGGCACTCGCCGCCGGGACCCGCGCCGATGTCCGCAAGCTCGTCGTCACGGCCTCCGGCGGTCCCTTCCGCGGCCGGACGAGGAGCGACCTGGCCGATGTCACCCGGGAGCAGGCCCTCGCCCACCCGACCTGGGCCATGGGCCCGGTCATCACGATCAACTCGGCGACCCTCGTCAACAAGGGACTGGAAGTCATCGAGGCGCATCTCCTCTACGACATTCCGTTCGACCGGATCGAGGTCGTGGTCCATCCCCAGTCGTACGTGCATTCCATGGTGGAGTTCACCGACGGCTCCACGCTCGCCCAGGCCACCCCGCCGGACATGCGCGGCCCGATCGCCATCGGCCTCGGCTGGCCCCTGCGCGTCCCGGACGCCGCACCCGCCTTCGACTGGACGAAGGCCTCCAGCTGGGAGTTCTACCCCCTGGACAACGAGGCGTTCCCGTCCGTCGGACTCGCCAGGCACGTCGGCACGCTCGGCGGCACCGCGCCCGCCGTGTTCAACGCCGCGAACGAGGAGTGCGTGGACGCGTTCCTCGCGGGACGGCTGCCGTTCAACGGAATCATGGATACGGTCACCGAGGTGGTGACCGAACACGGCACCCCCGCCCCGGGAACTTCGCTGACGGTCGCGGACGTCCTCGATGCGGAGACCTGGGCCCGTGCCCGGTCCCGGGAACTCTCGGCGAAAGCGACAGCGGAGGCGCGCGCATGAGTCTGACCACGATCCTGTTGACGATCCTGGGGATCGTCATCTTCGCCGTGGGGCTGTTGTTCTCGATCGCCTGGCACGAGCTGGGCCACCTCTCGACCGCCAAACTCTTCGGCATCAGGGTGCCGCAGTACATGGTCGGCTTCGGCCCGACCCTCTGGTCGCGCAAGAAGGGCGACACCGAGTACGGCATCAAGGCCATCCCGGCGGGCGGCTACATCCGCATGATCGGCATGTTCCCGCCCGGAGCGGACGGCCGGATCGAAGCGCGCTCCACCTCGCCCTGGCGCGGCATGATCGAGGACGCCAGATCCGCCGCCTACGAGGAGCTGGAGCCGGGCGACGAGACGCGGCTCTTCTACACGCGCAAGCCGTGGAAGCGCGTCATCGTGATGTTCGCCGGACCGTTCATGAACCTGGTCCTGGCCGTCGTGATCTTCATCGGCGTGGCGATGAGCTTCGGCTTCCAGACCCAGACCACCGAGGTGGCCGGCGTCCAGAAGTGCGTGATCTCGCAGAGCGAGGAGCGCGACACCTGCAAGAAGTCCGACCCCGTCTCACCGGCCCAGGCCGCCGGACTCCAGAAGGGCGACCGGATCGTCGCCTTCGACGGACAGCGGATCGACGACTGGGCGACGCTCTCCGACCGCATCCGCGGGACCATCGGCCCCGCCACCCTGACCGTGCAGCGCGACGGCCAGGAAGTGACGCTGCACGCCGTGCTGCGCGAGAACGCCGTGACGAAGAAGGACTCCAACGGCGAGGTGGTGCCCGACCAGTACATCAAGGCGGGCTACCTCGGCTTCGCCGCGCAGACCGAGATCGTGCCGCTCACCTTCGGCGAGTCCGTGGTGCGCATGGGCGACATGCTGGAGAACGGCGTCGACTCGATCATCGCCCTGCCCTCCAAGATCCCGGACCTGTGGGACGCGGCGTTCGGCGACGGCCCGCGCGCCGACGACTCCCCGGTCGGGGTGGTCGGTGCCGCCAGGATCGGCGGCGAGGTGATGACGCTGGACGTTCCGGCGCAGAACCAGATGGCGATGATGCTGTTCCTGCTGGCCGGCTTCAACCTCTCACTGTTCCTGTTCAACATGCTCCCGCTGCTCCCGCTCGACGGCGGGCACATCGCGGGGGCGCTCTGGGAGGCCCTGCGCCGCAATCTGGCCAAGGTCTTCAGGCGTCCCGACCCGGGTCCGTTCGACGTGGCGAGGCTGATGCCGGTCGCCTATGTCGTCGCCGGGATCTTCATCTGCTTCACCCTGCTCGTCCTGGTCGCCGACATCGTGAACCCGGTCAAGATCTCCTGACCGCCACAGCCGCCCCGGCGGCCCCACAGGTGGACGCCGGACACACACGTGGTGTCCGGCGGCCCACCACCGGCTCGCTCGGGCGGCGTGATGCGTCCGTCACCGCTCCCGTGCCGTAACCTCGAAAGCCGGAGCCCGTCGATCCCGGCACCGTGAACCACCCTGAACCACCTTGATCCGCACCTTGATCCACACCTTGGGGATGCTCAGCGCATGACTGCGATTTCTCTCGGAATGCCGGCCGTTCCGACCAAGCTCGCCGACCGGAGGGCCAGCCGGAAGATCCAGGTCGGCTCGGTCGCGGTCGGCGGGGACGCTCCCGTCTCCGTGCAGTCGATGACGACGACGCGTACGTCGGACATCGGGGCCACGCTGCAGCAGATCGCCGAGCTGACGGCGTCGGGCTGTCAGATCGTACGGGTCGCGTGCCCGACCCAGGACGACGCCGACGCGCTGGCGACCATCGCCGCCAAGTCGCAGATCCCGGTGATCGCGGACATCCACTTCCAGCCCAAGTACGTCTTCGCGGCGATCGACGCGGGCTGCGCGGCGGTCCGGGTGAACCCGGGCAACATCAAGCAGTTCGACGACAAGGTCAAGGAGATCGCGAAGGCGGCCGGTGACGCCGGTACGCCGATCCGGATCGGCGTGAACGCGGGCTCGCTGGACGCGCGGCTGCTGAAGAAGTACGGCAAGGCCACCCCGGAGGCCCTCGTCGAGTCGGCGCTGTGGGAGGCGTCCCTCTTCGAGGAGCACGGCTTCGGCGACATCAAGATCTCGGTGAAGCACAACGACCCGGTCGTGATGGTGAACGCCTACCGTCAGCTGGCCGCGCGGAGTGACTACCCGCTGCACCTGGGTGTGACGGAGGCGGGTCCCGCGTTCCAGGGCACGATCAAGTCGGCCGTCGCCTTCGGCGCGCTGCTCTCCGAGGGCATCGGCGACACGATCCGGGTGTCCCTGTCGGCACCGCCCGTCGAGGAGGTCAAGGTCGGCCTGCAGATCCTCGAAGCGCTGAACCTCAAGCAGCGTCGGCTGGAGATCGTCTCGTGCCCCTCGTGCGGCCGGGCGCAGGTGGATGTCTACAAGCTGGCGGACCAGGTCAGCGCGGGCCTCGAAGGCATGGAGGTCCCGCTGCGGGTCGCCGTGATGGGCTGCGTCGTCAACGGTCCCGGTGAGGCCCGTGAGGCGGACCTCGGTGTCGCCTCCGGCAACGGCAAGGGCCAGATCTTCGTGAAGGGCGAGGTCATCAAGACCGTGCCGGAGTCGAAGATCGTCGAGACGCTCATCGAAGAGGCGATGAAGATCGCCGAGCAGATGGAGAAGGACGGCATCCCGTCCGGCGAACCCGAGGTCTCCATCAGCTGACCCGCCCCCGCCCTTCCCGACCGCGCCCCGCCGGACCCCGTGTCCGGCGGGGCGCGGCCGTGCCGTGCCGGACCGCCGGGGGTGCCCCGCCAGGCAGCGGACCGGTCCGCGGGCGGCGCCCGACAGCCTTGTTCGGTACAGTGCGGAAATCAGCAGACCGTATGGTGAGGCCCCCTCGTGTTGACGCAGACCACCACCCGGGTCCTCGAACCCAGCGACCTCGGCGCAGCGCTCGCCATCCTGGAGAGCGAGCCCGTGGCCAACGCCTTTGTGACGTCCCGCGTGCAGGTCGCGGGGCTCGACCCATGGCGGCTCGGCGGGGAGATGTGGGGCTGGTACGCCGACGGCAGGCTGCGCTCGCTCTGCTACTCCGGCGCCAACCTCGTCCCCATCTGCGCCGGACCCGAAGCGGTCCGGGCCTTCGCCGACCGGGCCCGCAGGGCCGGCCGCCGCTGTTCCTCGATCGTCGGCCCCGCCGAACCCACCGCCCGGCTGTGGCGCCTGCTGGAACCGAGCTGGGGCCCCGCCCGCGAGGTCCGGGCCAACCAGCCGCTCATGGTCACCGAGAGCCTGTCCGCCGAGGTGCCGCCCGACCCGCTCGTACGCCGCGTCCGCAAGGACGAGATGGACGTCCTGATGCCGGCCTGCGTGGCGATGTTCACCGAGGAGGTCGGCGTCTCCCCGCTGGCGGGCGACGGCGGACTCCTCTACCAGGCCCGCGTCGCCGAACTCATCAGCACCGGCCGTTCCTTCGCCCGTATCGAGGACGGCAAGGTCCTCTTCAAGGCGGAGATCGGCGCCGCCACCTCCCTGGCCTGCCAGATCCAGGGCGTCTGGGTCGCCCCCGAGTTCCGCGGCCGCGGGCTCTCCGAGACGGGCATGGCGGCCGTCCTGGCCCATGCGCTGGCCGATGTGGCACCGGTCGTCAGCCTGTACGTGAACGACTACAACACCCCCGCGCGCAAGGCGTACGCCCGCGTCGGCTTCCGTGAGGTCGGCGCCTTCATGAGCGTGCTGTTCTGACCGTGGCGGAGCGTGCCCGTCCGGCCGGACGCACGCGTGCCGCCGCGAGCGGCCCGCGGCGGGCTGTTCTGGCCGTGCGGTACGGACAGTAGGGTTCGCGCATGGCAGCAGCAGTTCCCGGGAACGGCCCCCGGACCCCCGGCATCGTGATCGGCCCGCTCGACCTGGCCGCACGGGTCGACGAAGCCCTGCTCGTCCAGGCCGTCGCCTTCGGACTCAGCCAGGACGAGATCGATGTGCGCCGCCACATCGTCCTCAGACACCTCGACCATCCCTTCGCACGGGCGCTGGGCGCCACCACGCCCACCGGGCGGCTCGTCGGGTTCGTCTACGGCCTGCCGAACGACCGCGCCCACTGGTGGTCCACCGTCGTCGAGCCCTATCTGCGGGCGACCGGCTCCGACGGCTGGCTGGACGACTCGTTCGTCATCACCGAGCTCCATGTCCACCCGGACTACCAGCAGCGCGGCATCGGACGTGCCCTGATCACCACCGTCACGGACGCCGTGGACCACCCCCGCTCGATCCTCTCCGCCATCGACAGGGAGAGCCCGGCACGCGGCCTGTACCGCGCGCTGGGCTACCAGGACCTGGCCCGGCAGGTGGTCTTCCCGAGCGCCCCGCTGCCGTACGCGGTCATGGGCGCACCGCTGCCGCTCCGCCGTTCCGGCTGAATCGATTTCCGCCCGCACGGGCCGCCCGGTTAACCTCGGCCACACCACCCTTGCGAGCAGGAGTTCATCATGGCCCAGGTCCAGCGCATGTCCCGATTGATGATCAAGACACTGCGCGACGACCCGGCGGACGCCGAGACGCTCAACCACAAGCTGCTCGTCCGGGCCGGATACGTACGCCGCACGGCCGCCGGCATCTGGTCCTGGCTGCCGCTCGGCAAGAAGGTCCTGGACAACATCACCCGCGTCGTCCGCGAGGAGATGGACGCCATCGGCGGCCAGGAGGTCCTGCTTCCCGCGCTGCTGCCCAAGGAGGCGTACGAGGCGAGCGGCCGGTACGAGGAGTACGGCGACCTGCTCTTCAGGCTCAAGGACCGCAAGGGCGCCGACTACCTCCTCGGCCCCACGCACGAGGAGATCTTCACCCAGGTCGTCAAGGACATGTGCTCGTCCTACAAGGACCTGCCCGTGATCCTCTACCAGATCCAGACCAAGTACCGCGACGAGGCCCGTCCCCGCGCCGGTGTGCTGCGCGGCCGCGAGTTCCAGATGAAGGACTCGTACTCCTTCGACACCACCGACGAGGGCCTGTCGGAGGCGTACCGGCTGCACCGCGGCGCCTACATCCGGATCTTCGAGCGCCTCGGCCTCGACCACCGGATCGTCTCCGCCGTCTCCGGCGCCATGGGCGGCTCCGCCTCCGAGGAGTTCCTGGCTCCCGCGCCCGCCGGCGAGGACACCTTCGTCGACTGTCCGAACTGCGACTACGCCGCCAACACCGAGGCCGTGACCTTCCGGGCCACCCCGGTGGACGGCTCCGCGACCGGCCCCGTCGAGGAGCTGGACACCCCCGACACCCCGACCATCGAGACCCTCGCCGCCCACCTCGGCGTCCCGGCGTCCGCCACCCTGAAGAACCTCCTGGTCAAGGTCGACGGCGAGATCGTGGCCGTGGGCGTGCCCGGCGACCGTGAGGTCGACCTCGGCAAGCTCGGCGAGCACCTCGCCCCCGCCGTCGTCGAGCTGGTCACCGCCGAGGACTTCGTGGGCCGCCCCGAGCTGGTCCGCGGCTACGTCGGCCCGCAGGGCCTGGAGAAGGTCCGCTACATCGCCGACCCCCGTGTCGCCGCCGGCACCGCCTGGATCACGGGTGCCAACAAGGAGGGCAAGCACGCGGAGAACGTCGTCGCGGGCCGCGACTTCGAGGTCGACCAGTACCTCGACGTCGTCGTCGTCGAGGCGGGCGACCCCTGCCCCAACTGCGGCGCCGGCCTCCAGGTGGACCGTGCCATCGAGATCGGCCACATCTTCCAGCTCGGCCGCAAGTACGCCGACATCTTCTCCCTCGACGTCCTCGGCCAGCAGGGCAAGCCCGTCCGGGTCACGATGGGCTCGTACGGCATCGGCGTCTCCCGCGCCGTGGCCGCACTCGCCGAGCAGACCGCCGACGACAAGGGCCTGTGCTGGCCCCGCGAGATCGCCCCGGCCGATGTCCACGTGGTCGCGGCGGGCAAGGCGCTCCAGACCGAGCTGGCCCTGGAGGTCTCCGAGAAGCTCGGCGCCGCCGGGGTCCGGGTCCTGGTCGACGACCGCGCGGGTATCTCGCCCGGCGTGAAGTTCACCGACTCCGAGCTCATCGGCGTACCGACGATCCTGGTCGCGGGACGCCGCTCCGCCGAGGGCGTCGTCGAGCTGAAGGACCGGCGCACCGGCGAGCGCGAGGAGCTCACCGTCGACGAGGCCATCGCGCGCATCACCGCCGACCTGGGCTGATCCGTCCGCACCTACGACGAGGCCCCCGCGCACCGGCAGGTGCTGCGGGGGCCTTCTCGCGTCGGCGGGTGCGCGGGGTGTCCGGGATGTCCTGTCGCGGCGCCCGCCGGGGATCAGCGCCACCCGCCGGGGATCAGCGCCACCCGCCGGGGATCACGGGCGCGCCCTCACAGCCAGCCCGCGAACTCCAGCGTCAGCTCACCCGTCTGCCGCCGCCCCTCGGCCAGCGCCCGGATACCCGACTCCACCGCCCGGAACAACGTCCAGCCGTGCAGCCGCTCCTGTGCCACATCCAGCGACTCCGCGAGCTTCTTGACCCGCCGGCGTGCCGTCACGGGGCCGCCGGGCGAGGCGATCAGGTCCTCCACCCGGTCACGGACCAGCCGCGCCAGGTCGTAGGCCCGCTCACCCACGAGCGGTTCGGGACCCACCGTCAGCCAGGGCGCGCGCTCACCGGAGAGCACCTTGCTCTGGCGGAAGTTACCGTGCAGCAGCAGGAGTTCGGGGGAGTGGGCGACCAGCTCCGCGCGGGCGGCCAGCGCCGCGGAGACGAGCGAGGCCAGTACCGGGTCCGCCTCGGCGGCGTCGCGCATCGGCCCGGCCTGACGTGCGGTCCGCTCGGTGACCGTCTCGAAAGGATGCCCGGCGGGCGGTTCGACCCACAGCCGCCGCACCGTGCCCGCCGCCTCCAACAGGGCCTTCGCCTCCGGCAGCGAACGCAGCGACACCTCGTGGTGCAGCCGCTCCAGCAGCAGCCCGCCGGCCGGGTCCGCCCCGGCGCCCGGAAGGTCCAGGAGCCGTACCGCGCCCCAGCCGTCCCAGTGCGCCAGCGCCGCCCGCTCCTGTGCGGGCCCGGCGCAGGGCGGGGCGATCTTCAGCGCGGCCGGGGTTCCGTCGGGCCGCTGCACCAGCAGGACCAGACTGCTGCGCCCGCCGGGGGCGACCACCCGTTCGACGGACAGATCCCGCCCGTCGCCGGTCAGTGCCTCCGCGGTGAGTGCGGGGAGCCGCTGCCCGAGCCAGTCGGCGGCGGCGGCTTCGCCGTACGTCTCGCCGAGCGCTCGCACCAGACGCTGCGGCGGTTCGAAACCCATACGCCTTTTGTTCCCTTTCAGAGCCTTCTGTCAGTGCGTCCCGTCCGCCCCGGCGGCCTCCACGGGCGCCGTCGCCACGGGTTCGCGGCCGGCGGCCCGCTCGGCAAGCCCAGGAAAGGCTACGCCGCTGCCCCGCCAGCGCACCGCACGCACGGCGGCCTCGCGCAGGGCTCCCGCCGCCTCCCGGCGCAGCTCCCCCTCGGCGGCGCGCACGAGATCGGAGTAGACGCCGGCGACCCGGTCCTCCAGCACCGCGGCGAGCCGCACCGCGGCCGCCGGGTCGGTCACCGCGAACGGCAGAGCGTACGCGGCGGCGGCCGCGACCGGCGCACCGCCCAGGTCACGCACGGTGCGCACCAGCGCGTCCCGGCGGGCCCGGTGGCCGTCGTACGCCGCGGTGGCCTCGTCGCGGCGCTCGCGGGCGACCCGGCCGCCCACCACCCCGTAGCCGTAGACCGCGGCGTGCTCGGCGGCCAGCGCCGCCAGTGCGGCGGTCAGGGCGGGGACGGGCCCGTCCGGCTTCCCGGCCTGCGTGCTCATGACGTCTCCTTGGCCAGTTCGGTCAGCAGGTACGCGTGCGCCGCGGACGCCGCCGCGATGGATGCCAGCAGCCGGGCCAGCTCCGGTCCGGCCGTCAGCAGGGCCTTGGCGTGGGCGTCGGCGGCCCGCCGTTCCGCCGCGGCCAGCTCCTTCACCGCGGTCCTCGCGTCGGCCACCGGGGGCATCCTGACGAAGGAGAGCGACTGCTTCTTCCCGGCGCCCGCCGAGAGGGCCTTCAGATGTTCCTCCGTCGCCGCCCGCAGGGGAGCGAGCCCCGCCGCGGTCGCCGGATGGGCCTCTCCGACCGCTTCGTACCGGGCGAGCAGCCCGGCACCGGTCCGCGCGGCAGCGGCCCGCAGCGTCCGGTCGGCCCGGACCGCGGCGGCCTGTGCGCCGGTGTGCGCGGTGCCCCCGCGGCCCCCGGTCCCGCCGTCGCCACCGCAGCCGGCCAGCACAGCGCCCATCGCCAGAGCGCCCGTCGCCGTGAGCGCCCCCCTGCGCGTCGTCCCCGTGCGCCGCACTTTTCTCCTTCGAGTCTGGACCGGTCCTGACCGGATCTGTCCTGAAGTGATCACCGCAGGCGAGCGTACCTGCGGGAGCGGGGGCAGGCGGACGGCAACACCCCTCGGGACCGGATACCCTTTGACCTGACGCACGACGATCCCCACAACAGCACACGCGGCCGAGGAGTCACCCGGATGAGCACCACCCAGAGCGAGAGGCTGCGCGGACTGCTGGAACCGCTCGCCGCCGCGAAGCAGCTGGATCTCGAGGAGATCGAGCTTTCCCGGGCAGGCCGGCGTCGTGTGCTGCGGATCATCGTGGATTCCGAAGAGGGCGTGGAGCTCGACACCTGTGCCGAGCTGAGCCGCGAGATCTCCGAGAAGCTCGATGAGACCGACGTGATGGGCGAGGACGAGTACGTCCTGGAAGTGAGCTCGCCGGGCGCCGACCGCCCGCTGACCGAGCACCGCCACTACGTACGCGCCACCGGCAGGCTCGCCAGGTTCCGGCTGACCGCGGGCCCGGACCAGGACGAGCTGGTCGCGCGCATCCTGGCCGTCGACGAGGAGGGGCTCGACCTCGAAGTGCCGGGCGTCAAGGGCCGGAAGCCCACGTCCCGCCGGGTCGCCTTCGCCGACATCGCCAAGGCGCGCGTGGAGATCGAATTCAACCGCAAGGACAAGAAGGAAGAGGAGGCGTAGCCGTGGACATCGATGTGAAGCTTCTGAAGGGCTTGGCGCAGAGCAAGGAGATCCCCTTCGAGGTGCTCGTCGGAGCGATCGAATCGGCCCTCCTCATCGCGTACCACCACACCCCGCACAGCCACCGCCGCGCACGGGTGAAGCTGGACGAGTCCGGCCATGTCACGGTATGGGCGAAGGAGGACCCGGCCGATCTCGAAGAGGGCCAGGAGCCCAAGGAGTTCGACGACACCCCGTCCGACTTCGGCCGCATCGCCGCGTCCACCGCCAAGCAGGTCATCATGCAGCGGCTGCGTGACGCGGAGGACGACAAGACCTTCGGCGAGTACGCGGGCCACGAGGGCGATGTCGTCACCGGCGTCGTCCAGCAGGGCAAGGACCCGAAGAACGTCCTGGTCGACATCGGCAAGCTGGAGGCGATCCTGCCGGTCCAGGAGCAGGTGCCCGGCGAGGAGTACACCCACGGCCTGCGCCTGCGCACCTACGTCGTGCGCGTCGCCAAGGGTGTGCGCGGTCC
This sequence comes from Streptomyces sp. NBC_00654, assembly GCF_026341775.1. Lineage (NCBI taxonomy): Bacteria > Bacillati > Actinomycetota > Actinomycetes > Kitasatosporales > Streptomycetaceae > Streptomyces > Streptomyces sp. NBC_00654. Next base: position 2,320,557 of record NZ_JAPEOB010000001.1, read on the forward strand.
GTCCGTGACGCTCTCGCGCACCCACCCCAACCTCGTGAAGAAGCTCTTCGCGCTGGAGGTCCCGGAGATCGCCGACGGTTCCGTCGAGATCTGCGCGATCGCCCGCGAGGCCGGTCACCGCACCAAGATCGCGGTCCGTTCGACCCGTTCCGGCCTCAACCCCAAGGGCGCCTGCATCGGCCCGATGGGCGGCCGTGTGCGCAATGTCATGGCCGAGCTGCACGGCGAGAAGATCGACATCGTGGACTGGTCGGACGACCCGGCCGAGATGGTCGCCAACGCCCTGTCGCCCGCCCGGGTGAGCGAGGTGGAGGTCGTGGACCTCGGCGCCCGGTCCGCACGGGTCACCGTCCCGGACTACCAGCTGTCGCTGGCGATCGGCAAGGAGGGGCAGAACGCCCGCCTCGCCGCCCGTCTCACCGGCTGGCGCATCGACATCCGGCCGGACACCGAGACCGACGCCGAGCGCGACATCGCGGACCGCGAGCGGGCCGAGCGGGCCCGGGAGCGCTCGGAAAGGCGTTGACCCGGAGCCGCTCCAAGGAATAGATCTGGGTGGCAAGCCGCCGAGATCACGACAACATCCGTTCGATTTTTGCCCCAAAGGGGTGAGGTCGGTACGGGGAGGTAGACTTAACCGTGTCTGGCCGGACGCAAGCCCGCGCTTGCCCCGAGCGAACCTGTGTGGGATGCCGGGAGCGAGCGGCCAAGAGCGAGCTGCTGCGCATTGTGGTGGACGAGGGCGCCTGCGCCCCTGATCCACGCGGTACGCTGCCCGGCCGGGGTGCTTATCTGCACCCCGCATCTGTCTGTCTCGACCTGGCGGTTCGCCGCCGGGCATTCCCCCGGGCCTTCAAGGCCGAGGGGCCGTTCGACTCCGCCGCACTGCGGCGGTTCGTCGAGCGGGTGACACCGCAAGAAAAGTGAACGGCACGGGTCCCCGTGCGGTCAGGTACCTCGCGAGTTGGAAGTAGGTCGAGATTGCGATGAGCACTCGATGAGTACGCGATGAGTACGCCCATGAAGTAGCGACGGTCCGGCGGTAACCCGGACCTAAAAGGAGCGAAGTGGCTAAGGTCCGGGTATACGAACTCGCCAAGGAGTTCGGCGTCGAGAGCAAGGTCGTCATGGCCAAGCTCCAAGAACTCGGTGAATTCGTCCGTTCGGCGTCCTCGACGATCGAGGCGCCGGTTGTACGCAAATTGACTGACGCACTGCAGGGGCCCGGCGGCAACGCCGGCAAGTCCGCTGCCAAGCCCGGCGCGCCCCGCAAGGCCGCGCCCGCAAAGCCCGCAGCGCCCTCCCCGGCCGCCGCGGCACGTCCCGCTGCCCCGAAGCCCGGCGCCCCGGCCCCCAAGCCGGCCGCCGCCGAGGCCCCCGCGAGCAGCACCCCGGCGAGCAGCGCCCCGGCAGCGCCCTCCGCGCCGTCGGCGGGCCCGCGTCCGGGCCCGAAGCCCGCGCCCAAGCCCGCCCCGGTGACACCGGTCCCCGCTGCCGAGTTCTCGGCACCGGCTCCGGCCCAGCCGGCCGCGCCCGCGCAGCAGCAGTCCCCCGTCCCGCAGGCGCCACCCCCGGCCCGCGTCCCGCCTCCCGCCCGGCTCCGGCCGGCGGTCAGCGTGACGGCGGCCGCGACGGTGGTCAGCGTGACGGCGGCCGTGGTGGCGAGCGTGGCGGCGACCGCCCCGCGCGTCCCGCGGGCCAGGGCGCCCCGCGCCCCGGCGGCGCCCGTCCGGCCGGTCCCCGTCCGGGCAACAACCCCTTCACCTCCGGCGGTTCCACCGGCATGGCGCGCCCCCAGGCGCCCCGTCCCGGCGGTGCCCCGCGCCCCGGTGGCGGTCAGGAGCGCCCCGGCGCCCCGCGCCCGCAGGGCAGTGGTCCCGGCGGCGCCCCGCGCCCCCAGGGTCAGGGTGGCGCACGTCCCTCTCCGGGCGGCATGCCCCGTCCGCAGGCTCCCCGCCCCGGCGGTGGCCCCGCGGGTAACCGTCCGAACCCCGGCATGATGCCGCAGCGTCCCGCCGCGGGTCCGCGTCCCGGCGGTGGCCCCGGCGGTGGCCGTGGTCCCGGCGGTGGCGGCGGTCGTCCCGGTGGTGGCGGTGGCGGCGGCGGTCGTCCCGGTGGCGGCGGCTTCGCGGGCCGTCCGGCCGGTCCCGGCGGCGGTGGCGGCGGGTTCGCCGGCCGTCCCGGTGGTCCGGGTGGCGGCGGCGGTGCCGGTCGTCCCGGTGGTGGCGGCGGCTTCGGCGGTCGTCCCGGCTTCGGTGGCCGTCCCGGTGGCCCCGGTGGCCGTGGTGGCACACAGGGTGCGTTCGGCCGTCCCGGCGGTCCGGCGCGTCGTGGCCGCAAGTCGAAGCGGCAGAGGCGCCAGGAGTACGAGGCCATGCAGGCCCCGTCGGTCGGCGGCGTCATGCTGCCTCGCGGCAACGGACAGGCTGTCCGGCTGTCGCGCGGTGCCTCCCTCACCGACTTCGCGGAGAAGATCAACGCCAACCCGGCGTCGCTCGTCGCCGTGATGATGAACCTCGGCGAGATGGTCACGGCCACGCAGTCCGTCTCCGACGAGACGCTGCGGCTCCTCGCGGACGAGATGAACTACGTCCTGGAGATCGTCAGCCCCGAGGAGGAGGACCGCGAGCTGCTCGAGTCCTTCGACATCGAGTTCGGCGAGGACGAGGGCGGCGAAGAGGCCCTGGTCTCCCGTCCGCCGGTCGTGACCGTCATGGGTCACGTCGACCACGGTAAGACCCGACTGCTGGACGCGATCCGCAAGACGAATGTCGTCGCGGGCGAGGCCGGCGGCATCACGCAGCACATCGGTGCGTACCAGGTCTCCTCCGAGGTCAACGGCGAGGACCGCCGGATCACCTTCATCGACACCCCGGGTCACGAGGCGTTCACCGCCATGCGTGCACGTGGTGCGAAGTCGACCGACATCGCGATCCTCGTGGTGGCGGCCAACGACGGTGTGATGCCCCAGACGATCGAGGCGCTGAACCACGCCAAGGCGGCCGAGGTGCCGATCGTGGTCGCGGTCAACAAGATCGACGTCGAGGGTGCCGACCCGACCAAGGTGCGCGGTCAGCTCACCGAGTTCGGTCTGGTGGCCGAGGAGTACGGCGGCGACACGATGTTCGTCGACATCTCCGCGAAGCAGGGCCTCAACATCGAGGCACTGCTGGAGGCCGTCGTCCTCACCGCCGACGCCTCGCTCGACCTGCGGGCCAACCCGGAGCAGGACGCGCAGGGTATTGCGATCGAGTCCCACCTCGACCGCGGCCGCGGTGCCGTCGCGACCGTCCTGGTCCAGCGAGGCACGCTGCGGGTCGGCGACACGATGGTCGTCGGCGACGCGTACGGCCGAGTCCGCGCGATGCTCGACGACAAGGGCGAGAACGTCGAGGAAGCGGGTCCCTCGACCCCCGTCCTCGTGCTGGGTCTCACCAACGTCCCGGGCGCCGGCGACAACTTCCTGGTCGTCGACGAGGACCGTACGGCCCGTCAGATCGCCGAGAAGCGTGCCGCCCGTGAGCGCAACGCCAACTTCGCCCGCAAGGGTGTCCGGTTCTCCCTGGAGAACCTGGACGAGGCGCTCAAGGCCGGTCTGGTCCAGGAACTCAACCTCATCATCAAGGGCGACGCGTCCGGTTCGGTGGAGGCTCTCGAGTCCTCGCTGCTCCAGCTCGACGTCGGTGAAGAGGTCGACATCCGGGTCCTGCACCGCGGTGTGGGTGCGGTCACCGAGTCGGACATCGACCTGGCGACCGGCTCCGACGCCATCGTGATCGGCTTCAACGTGCGCGCCGCGGGGCGTGCCGCGCAGATGGCCGAGCGCGAAGGCGTGGACGTCCGGTACTACTCGGTCATCTACCAGGCGATCGAAGAGATCGAAGCGGCCCTCAAGGGCATGCTCAAGCCGGAGTACGAAGAGGTCGAGCTCGGTACGGCGGAGATCCGCGAGATCTTCCGCTCGTCCAAGCTGGGCAACATCGCCGGTGTGCTGGTCCGGTCCGGCGAGGTCAAGCGCAACACCAAGGCGCGCCTGCTGCGCGATGGCAAGGTCATCGCGGAGAACCTCAACATCTCCGGTCTGCGCCGCTTCAAGGACGACGTCACCGAGATCCGCGAAGGCTTCGAGGGCGGTATCAACCTCGGAAACTTCAACGACATCAAGATCGACGACGTCATCGCGACGTACGAGATGCGCGAGAAGCCGCGCGGCTGATCCGTACCTCAACGGTCGGGGCCGGTCGACGGGTCATATTTCCGTCGATCGGCCCCGGCCGTTCCGGTACGGTTCTGGATGTCCCTGCCGAGTGCGGGCAGGGCGCGGCTGTGCCGGCCCGGGGGATGCCCCCGGGCACCCGAACCCGAACCGGCGGGACATCCGGACATCCATGTATGTGGGGACACTGTCCTTCGATCTGCTCCTCGGCGACGTACGGTCGTTGAAGGAGAAACGCTCCATCGTCCGTCCGATCGTCGCCGAACTGCACCGCAAGTACGCGGTGAGTGTGGCGGAGACCGGCGGGCAGGATCTCCATCGAAGGGCCGAGATCGGCCTTGCCGTGGTCTCCGGGGACACCGGACACCTCACGGACGTACTGGACCGGTGCGAGCGGCTGATCGCCGCGCGTCCCGAGGTGGAGCTGCTGTCGGTTCGACGGCGGCTGCACAGTGACGAAGACTGAACCGTAAGCAAAAACCAGAAGGAAGAGTGACGGACCGGTGACCGACAACGCGCGGGCCCGCAAGCTGGCCGATCGCATCCAGGTCGTGGTCGCGGAGACCCTGGACCGGCGTATCAAGGATCCGCGGCTCGGATTCGTGACGATCACGGACGCCCGTGTCACCGGCGACCTGCGGGAGGCCACGGTCTTCTACACGGTCTACGGCGACGACGAGGAGCGCGCGGCCTCCGCCGCGGCGCTGGAGAGCGCCAAGGGCGTCCTGCGCTCCGAGGTCGGCCGGCAGACCGGGGTCCGGTTCACACCGACCCTGGCCTTCGTCCCGGACGCCCTGCCGGACAACGCCCGCACCATCGAGGACCTCCTCGACAAGGCGCGGGCCAAGGACGCCGCGGTACGCGAGGTGTCGACCGGCGCGAAGTACGCCGGCGACGCCGACCCGTACCGCAAGCCGGAGGACGAGGACGAGGCCGAGGGGTCCGACGGGCCCGAGCGCCCCGGCGGGAACGAGGGCTCGGCCTCCGCATGACACAGCAGAACAACAGGACGCCGGACGGCCTTGTCATCGTCGACAAGCCGTCCGGCTTCACTTCGCACGACGTCGTCGCCAAGATGCGCGGCATCGCCCGCACCCGCCGCGTCGGGCACGCAGGCACGCTCGACCCGATGGCGACCGGTGTGCTCGTGCTCGGCGTCGAGAAGGCCACCAAGCTCCTGGGCCACCTCGCGCTGACCGAGAAGGAGTACCTCGGCACGATCCGGCTCGGTCAGGACACCGTCACCGATGACGCGGAGGGCGAGATCACCTCGTCCACCGACGCCTCGGGTGTGACGAGGGAGGGCATCGACGCCGGGGTGGCCGCGCTGACCGGCGCGATCATGCAGGTGCCGTCCAAGGTCAGTGCCATCAAGATCGACGGCAAGCGTTCCTACGCGCGGGTGCGCGGTGGCGAGGAGTTCGAGATCCCGGCCCGTCCGGTGACCGTCTCGTCCTTCCACGTCTACGACGTCCGCGAGGCCGTCGCCGAGGACGGGACCCCGGTCGTCGACCTCGTCGTCTCCGTCGTCTGCTCCTCCGGTACGTACATCCGCGCCCTCGCCCGGGACCTCGGTGCCGGGCTCGGCGTGGGTGGTCACCTCACGGCGCTGCGGCGCACCCGGGTCGGCCCGTACGGCCTGGACGCGGCGAGGACGCTGGAGGCGCACCAGGAGGAGCTGACCGTGATGCCGGTCGCCGAGGCCGCCGCCTCCGCGTTCCCCCGCTGGGACGTGGACGAGAAGCGGGCCAGGCTGCTGCTCAACGGGGTCCGGCTGGACATGCCCGCGTATCCGCCGGGACCGGTCGGGGTCTTCGGGCCCGACGGGACGTTCCTGGTGCTCGTCGAGGAGCAGAAGGGCAAGGCCAGGAGCCTCGCCGTCTTCGCCTGACGGACGCTCTCCCCGGGGCCTGCCCGCTCCACCGCCGGTCCTGCCGTGGAGCGGGCACAGCCCCCGATGCCCGCTCCACGACCCCCCTCCCGGGTTGAGCCCTGTCCATCCTGCCCGGCGAATTCACCCCAATGGACGGGCGCTCGGAGTGAATGAGGGGTGTACGAGGGGGCGTGTTCGTACCTCGCGCTTCTCGCGCCGATCACTCCCGACCTACCGTTTGCAGCATGGGCAGCGGGGACCGGTCGAAGCTGGTAAGAATCTGCGATCAGGCCGGCCGGCCGCGAGGGACCGGATTTGTCGCGGACGACCGCGGGACGGTCGTCACCGGCCACCAGGCCGTCGTCTCGGGCGCCCCCCTGGTGCTGCACGGGAGCGACGGCCGCAGCGTCCCGCTCGGCCCCGGCGACATCACCGCACTGCCCGCGCTCGGCCTGGCGCTGCTGCGCACCGGCGGCCCCGACGCGCTCGGCGCCGAGCCGCTGCCCATCGCCGCACGGGAGCGGATCGAGGCCGGGACGTACGTACGGATCGCTGCGCACGGCTGGCGCGAGGCCCGCGTGCTCGGTACGTCCCCGGCGACGTACACCGAGCGCGGCCGGAGCCATCCGGTCGGCGCCGCGCTGGAACTGGCCCTCGGCACGGACGGGCGCGACGCGCTGCGCTCGGGCGGGGCGGCCGTGGGAGGCCCGGTGACGGACCCGGTGACCGGTGCGGTCCTCGGCGTGCTCTGCACCGCCCTGCGCGCCGCCCACGAGGCCGCCGGGCTCGCCCTGCCGCTCGCGGCCGGCCCCGATGACGCGGAGGGCCCGCTCGGCGCTCTGCTGCGGCGCAACGCGTCTGCCGTCCCGGGCTACGGGCGCGACCTCAACCTCGCCGGTGCCCTCCAGCTCACCGCGACCTCGGTCGGTTCCGCCGGCGGCCCCCACTCACGTACCGAACCGGTGGAGCGGGAGGACGTGCACGCGGAGTTCACCGCCTTCGAGGACGGCACGGGCACGGTCCTCGGACTCGTCGGGGCGCCCGGCACCGGCCGCACCACGGAACTCGCCGCCCTGGCCGCCCGCCGGGCCGGCGGCGAGGACCCCGCGCTCACCCTGTGGCTGCGCGGTGCCGACCTGCTGGCCGACGACGTCTCCATCGCCGGGGCACTCGCCCGTACCCTCGCCGGTTCCGCGCGGATCGTCTCCGCGGCCGGGGCCCGGGGCGACATGGCGACGGCCACCCCCGAGCGGGTGGCCGGACTGGCCGCCGCGGCCGGGCGCCCGCTGCTCGTCGTGCTCGACGGCCCCGAGGAGATGCCCCCGCTGCTGGCCCACCGGCTCGCCGAGTGGACGGCGGGCACGGCCGGCTGGCTGCGGCAGCACGGAGTGCGGCTCGTCGTCGCCTGCCGCCCCGAGCACTGGGAGCGGGCCGGTTCGCTCTACCCGCCGGACACCCTGCACCGCCCGGCGCGGTCCGCCCGGGGGCTGCCGCCCGCGCTGCGGCTGGGCGATCTGACCGCGAGCCAGGCCGAACGCGCCCGCGAGCGGTACGGCATCCCGTCCGGCGCCCTCGTCCCGGGCCATGAACGGCACCCGCTCACCCTGCGGTTGCTCGCCGAGGTACGCGGGGCGCTGCCCCCGGACGTGCCCGGCCGGCCCGGCACCGAGGACGTCTTCGGCGCCCACCTCGACCTCATGTGCGTCCGCGTCGCGGTCCGGATCGCGGCGGCGGCCGATCCGCAGCCACGGGGCACCGCCGTGCGCCGGCTGGCCGCCCGGGTGGCCGGGCAGGTCCACGAGGCGGCCCGGCGCTGTCTGGGGCCGGGCCAGGGCGAGCTGGACCGGGCGGCGTTCGAGGAGATCTTCCCCTGGCGCACCGGCTGGGCCTCGGCGGTCCTGACCGAGGGCCTCCTGGTCCCCGCGGGCGCGGGCTACCGCTTCGCCCATGAGGAGCTGGGGGACTGGGTGCAGGGCGCGCATCTGGACCTCGACGCGGCACTGCGGTCACTGGTCCACCGCTGGCACACGGCGGAGGAGCCCGACGCCCCGGGGGCCCCCGGACCGCACATGCCGCGGCCCCGTCGCTCGCGCCAGCCCCAGCGGGTCCAGCAGCCCCGGGAACCCCGGCTGTCCTCCGAGCCGGGCGAGCCCCGGCGCGGCCGGCGGTGGCAGCCCGCACCGCTCCAGGTGCCCCGGCAGCCCCGGCCGGCCCAGGAGCTCCCCGGGACACCGGAGCCCCGCAGCCTGCCCGTACCGAGGCACCGCATCGGACCGGTGATCCAGGCGATGCTCCTGCTGGGGCGCCGCCAGGGTGCCTCCGCCCTGGCGCACCGGATGGCCGATCTGATCGAGGCACTGGACCGGCTCTCCCACGAGGAGGGGCAGGCGCGGCCGGACGAGGACGCCGTGTGGTGGGCCGCCCATCTCCTGGGCCAGTCGCTGCTCACCGTGCCCGACGCCCGTCCGTATCTCGGCGTCCTGCGGGTGCTCGCCGGACGGATCACCCGGCGGTCCGCCGACGGGGGCGGGGCGGCCGGACTGGGGGCGTACGCGGAGTTCGGTCCCTGGTTCTGGCGGCGGCTGCGGCTGCCCGAGGAGGACCGGATCGACCTGCTGCGGCGGCTCGTGCCCGCCGACGGAGTCCCGCGCGCGGACGGCGACGAACGGTATCTGGACGCCGTGGCCCGGCGGCTCGCCGTCGACCCGCCCGCGGTGCAGGCGCTGCTGTGCCGGTGGTTCACCGACGAGCGCCCGCTGCTCCACGACCGGGACGTGCCCCTGCGGCCCACCGTGGCCGCCGCCGCGCAGGCCCTCCTGTACGCCCGCCGGGACCTGGCCGTCGACGAGTTGACCGACGCCCTCGTGGTGACGCCCCACCCCCGGGCCGCCGAACTCCTCGCCGCCCTCGCCGAGGACGAGCCGGCCGCGCTCTGCCGGGCCGTGGCCCGCTGGGCGCGCGACGAGGACCGGCCCGCGCGGCACCCGGCCGCCGCCCACCACGCCACGCTGCTCGCCGGGCGCACGCTCACCGGCACCGACCGGGCCCTGCTGCGCACCGCCGCCCTCGCACTGCTGGGCCGCCGCTCCGCCGGTGCGCTGCACGGAGCGGCGCTCACCCTCCTCGTACGCGATCCGCAGACCAGGGACGATTACCTCGCCGAGGCCCTGCGGGTCTTCGCCGCAGGTGATCCCGGGCTGCCGGTGGCACTGCTGGCGGAGGTCTTCCCGGCCCGCCCGCAGCCGGTGCTCGCCGCCCTGCGCGCCCGGCTGGCCCGGCCCGGGGACGGCGCGGGCGAGGTGCTGCGGGAGCTGGCCGCGCTGGACACGCCCGCCCTGGCACTGCACGCCGCAGGGCTCGTACGGGAGTACATCGACAGCCATCCGGAGGACGGCACGCCCGCCGCCGAGTACGTGGACCTCCGGCTGGAGCACGGCGCCGCCGCCCGTGCCCTGCTGCTGCCCCTGGTGACCGGGCTGCTCCGCGACCGGCCCGCGCCGCCCGTCGTGCGCGGGGCGCTAGCCGGTGTGCTCGCGGGGCCGGGGAGCGCCGACTCCCGGCCGCTGCGGGCCGAGCTGCTGGAGGTCCTGCTGGAGTTCGAGCAGGACAGGGGGCGGGACCCGGAGGTACTGGACGCGTTGCTGCGGGCCGCCGCGGCCGGCTGCGGGAGCCGGCCCGAGGTACGCACGAGAGCGCTGGTCCACCGCACCGGCATACTGCTGGTGCGCACACCGGAGGGCGCCGCCCGCTTCGACCGGCGGCTCGTCGAACTCGCCCGGGACGTGCCCGGGTTCGCCGCCCTGGTCATCGGATGGCTGACCGACGCCCCGCAGGAATGGGCGGCCGTGGTGGGCCCGAGCACCCGGCGGACCGTGGAGGCGCTGGAGGCGTCGCGGCCCGCGATGCCGGTGCCGATGCGGGTCGCGGGACGTGAGCATGGCAGTCTTAGACCTGCGTAATCGACATACACACGTACACAGGTTCGGGCGAGGAGCGGTCACAGTGCAGCGCTGGCGTGGCTTGGAGGACATCCCCCAGGACTGGGGACGCAGCGTCGTCACCATCGGCTCCTACGACGGAGTGCACCGCGGGCACCAGCTGATCATCGGCCGTGCCGTGGAACGGGCGCGCGAACTGGGCGTTCCGTCCGTCGTCGTGACCTTCGACCCGCACCCCAGCGAGGTCGTCCGCCCCGGCAGCCACCCGCCGCTGCTGGCCCCGCACCACCGTCGCGCCGGGCTGATGGCGGAGCTGGGCGTGGACGCGGTGCTGATCCTGCCGTTCACGGCCGAGTTCTCGAAGCTGTCGCCCACCGACTTCATCGTGAAGGTGCTCGTCGACAAACTGCACGCACAGGCCGTCATCGAGGGACCGAACTTCCGTTTCGGCCACAAGGCGGCGGGGAACGTGGCGCTGCTCACCGAGCTGGGCGCCACCTACGACTACACCGTCGAGGTCATCGATCTCTATGTGAGCGGCGCGGCCGGCGGCGGTCAGCCGTTCTCCTCCACCCTCACCCGCCGGCTGGTCGCCGAGGGCGATGTGGCGGGCGCCGCCGAGATCCTCGGCCGGCCGCACCGCGTCGAGGGCATCGTGGTGCGCGGTGCGCAGCGCGGCCGTGAGCTGGGCTTCCCGACGGCGAACGTGGAGACCCTGCCGCACACCGCGATCCCCGCCGACGGCGTCTACGCGGGCTGGCTCCAGGTGAACGGCGAGGCCATGCCCGCCGCGATCTCCGTGGGGACCAACCTGCAGTTCGATGCCACCGAGCGGACCGTCGAGGCGTACGCGATCGACCGTGTGGGCCTGGAGCTGTACGGGCTGCATGTCGCCGTGGACTTCCTCGCGTATGTACGCGGGATGCTGAAGTTCGACTCGGTCGACGACCTCCTGGTGGCCATGGCCGCCGATGTGAAGCGGTGCAGCGAGCTGATCGAGGCGTACGGGCGCCCCGCCTGACGCCTGACGCCTGACGCCTGACGCCTGACGCCTGGCACCGGACGCCTGACGCCTGACACCGGACACCGGACAGCGGCCCGACGCGGCCCCTGTCCGTGCCCGGTATCCGCCTGTCGTCGCGCGGTCCCGCGGCGGACGGCGGATGCTTGCAGGGTGCGCGACATCCTGCCCGAACTCCGCGACTGGCACACGGCCGGTACGCCCTTCGCCCTGGCGACCGTCGTCGCCGTCCACGGCAGCGCGCCCCGGGAGCCCGGTGCCGCGATGGCGGTCAGCGCCGGGGGCGCGGCGGCGGGCAGCGTCTCCGGGGGCTGCGTCGAGAGCGATGTGTACGAGGTGGCCGACGAGGTGCTCGCCACCGGCCGGCCGCGGCTGCGGTCCTACGGGATCAGTGACGACGACGCCCTCGGGGTCGGTCTGACCTGCGGCGGCACGATCGAGGTCCTGGTACGCGCCTACACCTCGGCCGCGGACCGCGACCGGCTGCGCACGGTGATGGACCTCGTCGCCGCCGATGAGCCGGTGGCGGTGGCGACGGTCCTGCCGCGAGCGGACCCGGACACCGGCCCGGACAAGGACCCGATTCCGGTTCCGGGAGGCCTGGGGGCCGGGGACTTCCTGGTGGTCCTGGCGGACCGTACGGCGGGCTCGCTCGGCGCCGAGGGACTCGACGCGGCGGTCACCGACGACGCCCGCGGGCTGCTGGCCCAGGGGGCCACCGGGGTGCAGCGGTACGGGGCGCGGGGCCAGCGCCGGATGCAGGAGGTGTCCGTCTTCGTCCAGACGTTCGCCCCACCGCCCCGCATGCTCGTCTTCGGCGCCATCGACCATGCGGCGGCCACCGCGCGGATCGGTTCGTTCCTCGGCTACCGGGTCACGGTCTGCGACGCCCGCCCGGCCTTCGCCACCCGGGAGCGCTTCCCGTCCGCCGACGAGGTCGTCCGCGCCTGGCCGCACACGTACCTCGAATCGACCCCGGTCGACGCCCGCACGGTCATCTGTGTGCTGACGCACGACCCGAAGTTCGATGTGCCGCTGCTCGTCGCCGCGCTGCGGACGCCCGCCGCCTACATCGGGGTCATGGGCAGCCGCCGCACCCATCGCGACCGGACCGCCCGGCTGCGCGAGGCCGGGGTGGGCGAGGCGGAACTGGCCCGCCTCGCCTCACCCGTCGGCCTCGACCTCGGGGCCCGTACCCCGCAGGAGACGGCCGTCTCCATCGCGGCCGAGATCATCCAGCACCGCTGGGGCGGGACGGGCCGCCCGCTGGGCGAACTGGCGGGCTCCATCCACCATGGGGCACCCGGCCCGTCCGGCGGGTGAGGGCCGGCCGGAGCGCCGGCCGGGCAGGACGCCGGTCAGGCCGGGACCGGCGCGTCAGGCCGGGACCGGCGCCTTCGGGACCGCGGTGGCCCAGTGGCACGCCACCTGGGTGGCGTCGCCCCCTTCCAGCACCGGCAGATCCTTCGTACGGCAGGCGTCCGCCACCCCCGCCCGTTCGGCCTCGCCCGAGGCCAGGACCTGACAGCGGACATGGAACCGGCAGCCCGACGGCACCCGCGACGGGTCCGGCGGCTCCCCGGTCAGAATCACCGGTTCGCCCTCCGCGTCCGGCAGCACGGACAACAGGGCCTTGGTGTACGGGTGCTGAGGTGCCGTCAGTATCCGCTCCACCGGGCCCGTCTCGACGATCCGGCCCAGATACATCACGGCCACCCGGTCCGCGATGTTCCACGCCAGACCCAGATCGTGCGTGACGACCAGTGCGGAGAGCCCCAGTTCGTCGCGCAGCCGCAGCAGCAGGGCCAGGATCTCGCCGCGCACCGACGCGTCCAGCGAGGCCACCGGTTCGTCGGCGACGATCAGTTCGGGCTCCAGGACGAGTGCGCCCGCGATGACGACGCGCTGGCGCTGGCCGCCGGACAGCTCGTGCGGGTAGCGCAGGAAGAAGCGCTCGGGCGGTCGCAGCCCGGCCAGGGACAGCGCCTGGGCCACCGCGGCCCGCTCGTCGCCCGTGTACCCGTGGATGCGCAGCCCCTCCGCCACCGCGTCGTACACCGTGTGCCGGGGGTTGAGCGAGCCGCTGGGGTCCTGGAGGACCAGCTGCACGCGCTTGCGGTACGCCTTGAGGGCGCGGCCCGAGTAGTCCAGCGGGGTGCCGTCGAAGGTGACCCGGCCGGAGCTGGGCGCCACCAGGCCCAGCAGGGAGCGGGCCAGGGTCGTCTTGCCGCAGCCCGACTCGCCGACCAGGGCCACGATCTCGCCCCGCCCGATGTCGAGGTCGACGCCGTCCACGGCGCGCGCCGCGGCGGCACCGCGCCGGCCGGGGAAGGTGACCTTCAGCGCCTCGGCGCTGAGCAGGGGAGTGGTGGCGGTCATGAGGTGCTCCTCGCTTCCTCGGCCCCGGGAAGACCGGGCTGTGCCCCCGGCGGGGCGGAGTCGGCTCCGGCCGCGGCGGCCGCGACGTCCGGCAGACCGGTATCCGGCAGAACGGCGTCCGTCGGCCCGGTATCCGTCGGCCCGGCGTCCGGTGACCCGGCGTCTGGCGGCCCGGTATCCGGTGGCCCGGCATCGGCGCCCGCGAGCGCGGCCGCGACGGCCTCCGGTTCCACCAGCACACAGGCCGCCCGGCGCCCGGCCCCGGCGGCCCGCAGTTCCTGGTCCGCGGTGGCACAGGAGTCCAGCGCCTCCGGGCACCGCGGATGGAACGTACAGCCGGAGGGCAGCGCCGCCGGGTCCGGCGGGTCGCCCGGCAGCCCGCGCGGGGCGTGGCGGGAGGAGAGATCACCGATCCTGGGGAAGGCGGCCGACAGCGCCTTGCCGTACGGGTGGCGGGCGCTCTCGTACACCTGTTTGGCCGGGCCCTCCTCGACGATCCGGCCCGCGTACATCACCGACAGCCGGTCGCAGGTGTCGGCGAGCACCGCCAGGTCGTGGCTGATCATGATCAGCCCGACGTCCTGGTCGGCGACGAGCTGCTCGATCAGCCGCAGGATCTGCGCCTGGATCATCACATCGAGCGCCGTGGTCGGCTCGTCCGCGACGATCAGACGCGGGTCGCAGGCCAGGGCCATCGCGATCATCACGCGCTGGCGCTGGCCGCCGGACAGCTCGTGCGGATAGGCCTGCGCGCGGGCGGCCGGCAGCCCCACCTGTTCCAGCAGTTCACCGGCCCGCTTGCGGGCTGCGGCGGGGGTGGCCTTCCGGTGCAGCAGGATCGGTTCGGCAATTTGGTCCCCGACGCGGTGCACGGCGTTCAGCGAGTGCATCGCGCCCTGGAAGACGATCGACGCCCCGGCCCAGCGCACCGCCCGCAGCCGGCCCCACTTCATGGTGAGGACGTCCTCGCCGTCCAGCAGGATCTCGCCCGACAGGGTGGCCGACGCGGGCAGCAGCCGCAGCAGGGCGAGGGCCAGCGTCGACTTCCCGCACCCGGACTCCCCGGCGATGCCGAGCTTCTGGCCGGCCTCGACGCGCAGGTCGATGCCGCGCACGGCGGGCACGGCGAGGGCTCCGGAGCCGTAGGTGACCCGCAGGTCCCGGACTTCGAGCAGCGGCTGCCCGGTCGCGGGCTTCTTCGTGATGGTCGTCGTGGTGGTCAACGGGTCACCCCCAGCTTGGGGTTGAGCACGGTCTCGATGGTGCGGCCGCACAGCGTGAACGCGAGGGCGACGACCGCGATGGCGAGTCCGGGCGGAGCGAGGTACCACCAGTTGCCGGAGCTGACCGCGCCGGCCTCACGGGCGTCCTGGAGCAGCCCGCCCCAGGAGACGATCGTGGGATCGCTGAGCCCGAGAAAGGCGAGTGTCGCCTCGGTGAGGATGGCGGTGGAGATCACCAGGGTGGTCTGGGCGAGCACCAGCGGCATGACGTTGGGCAGCACATGGCGGGACATGATGTGCCCGTGGCCGCCCCCGAGCGCCGTGGAGCGCTCGATGTACGGCCGGGACTCGACGGACAGCGTCTGCGCGCGGACCAGCCGGGCGGTCGTCGGCCAGGTCGTCACGCCGATCGCCAGGATCGTCGTCCAGACGGACCGCGACAGGACCGTGGCCAGCGCGATGGCGAGCACGAGGGTCGGCATCACCAGGAACCAGTCGGTGATCCGCATGACGACGGTCCCGTACCAGCCCTTGAAGTGTCCCGCGGTGATCCCGACCAGGGTGCCGATCGCGACCGAGAGGAACGCCGCGAGCAGGCCGACGGTCAGCGAGACCCTGGTGCCCCACACCAGCAGGGCCAGCAGGCTGCGCCCGAACTGGTCGGTCCCCAGCGGGAATTCGCCGCTCGGTGGTTCCAGGGGGCCGCCCGGCGCCTGGGTGACGCTCTGGGAGCCGGCGCCCACGAGCAGCGGCGCGGCCAGCGCGATCAGGGCGATCAGGGAGAGTACGGCGAGGCCGACGAGGCCCGCCCGGTGGCTGCGGTACTGCTGCCAGAAGGCGGCCGCCGAACGGCGTCTGCGGGCCCAGGTGAGCGCGCGCGGGCCGCTGTTCTTCACGGCATCGGTCGAGGTCGTCATCGGCCCACCCGGGGATCGAGCAGCGGATAGATCACATCGGCGAGTGTGTTCATCAGGATCACCGCGGCGGCGAAGACGAAGAACAGTGCCTGCACCAGTGGCAGGTCGGGCACGCTCAGCGCCTGGTAGAAGAGCCCACCGAGCCCCGGCCAGGAGAACACGGTCTCCACCAGGATGGCGCCCGCGACCGTGTTGCCCAGGTTCACGAAGAGCAGGGTCACGGTCGGCAGCATCGCGTTGGGCACGGCGTGGCGGCGGCGTACGAGATCGTCGCGCAGCCCCTTCGCGCGGGCCGTCGTCAGATAGTCGCTGCCCATCTCGTCGAGCAGCGAGGAGCGCATCACCAGCAGGGTGCGCGCGTACTCGACGGCGACGAGGGTGATGACCGGCAGCACCATGTGGTGGGCGACGTCGAGGACGTAGTCGAAGCCGCTCGTACTGCCGGACTCCATGCCTCCGGTCGGGAAGAGCCCGGGGATCGGGCCGATGCCCACCGACAGGGTGATGATCAGGAGCAGACCGAGCCAGAACGAGGGCACGGAGTAGAGCGTCAGTGCGAAGGCCGTATGGGTGCGGTCCCCGACAGAACCGTTTCGCCAGGCGGACCGGGCACCCAGCCAGATGCCGATCACCGTGTAGATCACGAAGGCGGTACCGGTGAGCAGCAGGGTGGCGGGCAGCGCCTCGGTGATCTTGTCGATCACGGGGGCGCGGAACTGGTACGACGTACCGAAGTCCCCGGTGAGCGCCTTGCCGCAGTAGTCGGTGAACTGCTGCCAGAGCGGCAGGTCGAGGCCGAACTCGCGGCGCATCGCGGCGATCTGCTCCGTGGACACCTGCCGGCCGCCGGTCATCTGCTTGACCGGGTCGCCGGGAATCAGCCGGAACAGGAAGAAGCTGGTGACGAGCACGGCGAACAGCGAGACGGCCGCACCGGCCAGCTTGCCCGCCACATAGCGGAGATAGGCGGTCGTGCTGCGGGAGCGTGGACCGCGGGCCGACGGCCCGGCCGGAGCCGGGCCGTCGGACTCCGCACCGTCCACGCCCGCCGCGCCCTTCAGGAGCGCGGGAGTGCTTTCTGTGCTCATGGACTATTCACGGTCTTCCGCGGTGGAACGACGACGCATGGCGAACAGCAGTCCGCCACCGGCGAGGACGACGACGGCGACACCGACACCGATGAGCACCCCGGTGGAGCTGCCACCGGAGTCGTCGGAGCCGGAGGAGGCGGAGGCGGCCGGAACCGCGGACCACCAGCTCCAGTAACCGTCCTGGCCGTAGATATTGCCCGCGTCCGAGGGCATGGTCGTGATCGACTTGATCTGGTCGGTGCGGTAGGCCTCGACGGCATTCGGGTACGCCATGACGTTCATGTACCCGGTGTCGTACAGCCGTGACTCCATCTGCTTGACCAGATCAGCCCGTTTGGCCGGGTCGTACTCGGCCAGTTGCTGGTCGTAGAGCCCGTCGTACTGCTTGTCGCAGATGAAGTTGTCGGTGGCGGCCGACTCCTTCGGCTTGGACGGCAGCGCGGCGCAGGTGTGGATCGACATCACGAAGTCGGGGTCCGGGTTGACGGACCAGCCGTCGAAGGCGAGGTCGTACTCGCCGGCGTACCAGGGGTCGGTGACGTTGTCGATGCAGTCGACCTTCAGACCGATGCCCAGGCCGCCCCACCACTCCTGGAGGTACTTGCCGACCGCCTTGTCGTTCGGGTCGGTGGCGTGGCACAGGATCCGGAAGTCGAGCGGCTTTCCGTCCTTGCCGACGCGCTTGCCGCCGCTGTTCTTCCTGTATCCGGCCTTGTCGAGCAGGGCCGCCGCCCTGGAGGGGTCGTACGCCAGCTTCTGGCCGTCGGCGGGCTTCCAGAAGTAGTCGGAGAAGCGCGGCGGGATGTAGCCCTCGCCCTCCACGGCATGGCCCTGGAAGACCTTGTCGATGATGGTCCTGCGGTCGACGGCCATGAAGAGCGCCTGGCGCACCTTCTGGTCGAGCAGCGCCGGGTGGCCGTCGCCGAACTTCTTGCCGTCCTTCGTACGGGCGCCCGGGTTGACGGCGAGGGCGTAGAAGCGCCTGCCCGGCGCGTCGTTCACCTTGATGTTCTCGGCGTTCTTGAGGGAGGCCGACTGGGCGGGAGTCAGGCTGGGGCTGCCCGCGACGAAGGAGACCTCACCCTTGCGCAGGGCGGCGACGGCCGCGTCCTGGTCCTTGTAGTAACGGAAGACGATCTCGTCGAACTTCGGCGCACCACGCCAGAAGTCCTTGTTGGCCTTCAGCTTCACAAAGCTGTCGACCTTGTAGTCCGTGAGGATGAACGGACCGTTCCCGACGATCGGGAACTCGGTGTCGTTGTTGAACTTGGAGAAGTCGGGGACTTTCTCCCAGACGTGCTTCGGGACGATCGGCACATCGAGCGCGGCCATCGTGGCCTGCGGCTGTTTCAGTTCGATGACCAGCTTGTCCGCACTGGGCGCGGTCACCTTCCTGAAGTTGGTGACGAAGTTGCCGTTGGAGGTGGCAGCGCCCTCGTCGGTCATTATTTTGTTGAAGGTCCACGCGGCGTCCTCGGCGGTGGCCTGCTGCCCGTCCGACCACTTCGAGTCCGACCGGATCGTGTAGGTCCAGGTCAGCTTGTCCGCGGAGGGCTCCCACGTGGTGGCGAGCGCCGGGATCGCGCGGTTGTCCTTGGGGTCATAGTTCGTCAGGTAGTCGTACATGAGCCGGGAGACACTCGTGCTGACCAGGCGCTGCGCGAGGAACGGGCTCAGGGAGTCGACGCTCTGCGCGACCGCGACCGTCAGAGTGGTCTTGCCGCTGTCGGCGGCCTGCGCCTGCGAGGGCGCGGGTGTGAGGGGATTCCCGGGGACGACCGATCCGGCGGCGAGCGCCAGTGCGGCGGCGCCGGAGGCCAGGAGGACGCGCATACGGCGACGTGGCCGGGAGGAGTGTGGTGGGACTCTTGTGACCATGGGACGTGGACCTCGCGTCATGACTCGCATGGAGAAGGCGGGCAGATCTCTGGTTCGCCAGCTGGTGAAGCGAAGGTTTATCAGCGGTGGCCGAGCCGCGTCAACGGTCCGTCAAACCGCGTGTGGGCTGCGAAAATACGCAAAGGGCCCGCACCGTCGGAACGGTGCGGGCCCTCATTGGTTTAGACCTCTATTGCCCTACTGCTGGGGTGCGGGCGGTGGCTGCGGAGGGGTCTGCTGCCAGCCCGAGGGCGGTACGGGACCTTCCAGTTCGCCCTGTCCGCCCGGCCGTCCCGCCTCCGGGAGCGGGAGCGCCGGGCTCGCGTCCGACGGGGCCTGCGGGGGCGGCGACTGCTGCTGCCAGCCGTTCTGCTGCCATCCGCCCTGCTGGGCGCCGGGGGCCGGCTGACCGGGATACGGCTGCTGCGGGGGCTGCTGCTGGGCCGGCTGAGCTCCCCCGTACGGCGGCTGGCCGCCATAGGGCTGTTGGGGGTACGCCTGGGGCGGGTACGGCTGCTGCTGTCCGGGCATGGGCTGACCCGGCATGGGCTGACCCGGCATCGGCTGTCCGGGCATCGGCTGTCCGGGCATGGGCTGTCCGGGCATCGGCTGACCCGGCATGGGCTGTCCGGGCTGCTGGTGTCCGGGCATCGGCGGGGCGAACTGCGGCGGCATGGAGCCGTCCGACGTCCACAGCCCCTGCTGCTGCTGGGCGCGCGCGAAGTCCTCGGCGACCATCGCGGAGAGATGGAAGTACGCCTCGCGGGTCTTCGGCCGCATCATGTCCAGGTCGACCTCGGCGCCCGCGGACAGGTGCTCGTCGAACGGTACGACGACGACGCCCCGGCAGCGCGTCTCGAAGTGCTGCACGATGTCGTCCACCTTGATCATCTTGCCGGTCTCGCGGACCCCGGAGATGACCGTGATGGATCGCTGCACCAGATCCGCGTACCCGTGCGCGGACAGCCAGTCCAGCGTGGTCGACGCACTGGACGCGCCGTCGACGGAGGGCGTCGAGATGATGATCAGCTGGTCGGCGAGGTCGAGCACGCCCCGCATCGCGGAGTAGAGCAGACCCGTGCCCGAGTCGGTGAGGATGATCGGGTACTGCTTGCCGAGCACCTCGATCGCACGCCGGTAGTCCTCGTCGTTGAACGTCGTGGAGACCGCCGGGTCCACATCGTTGGCGATGATCTCCAGACCGGAGGGCGCCTGCGAGGTGAACCGGCGGATGTCCATGTACGAGTTGAGGTACGGGATCGCCTGGACCAGGTCGCGGATGGTCGCCCCGGTCTCGCGGCGCACCCGGCGGCCGAGCGTACCGGCGTCCGGGTTGGCGTCGATGGCGAGGATCTTGTCCTGCCGCTCCGTCGCCAGCGTCGAGCCCAGCGCGGTCGTCGTGGTGGTCTTGCCGACACCGCCCTTGAGGCTGATGACGGCGATCCGGTAGCAGGACAGCACCGGAGTGCGGATCAGCTCCAGCTTGCGCTGACGCTCGATCTCCTCCTTCTTGCCGCCGAGCTTGAACCGGGACACCCCCGACGGGTTGCGGCTGCTCTTGGCCTTCTGCTTGCCCCGGACCAGCCGGTCGGAGGAGAGCTCGACGGCGGCCGTGTAGCCGAGCGGCGCGCCCGGCACGGAGCGCTCGCGCTGGTCATGGGTGACCGGCGTGGGCCAGGCGTTGCCGGTACGCGGGTCGACGGGCGGAGCCTGCGGGTCCGGGCGCTGGGGCTGCTGAGGCGCCTGCTGCGGTGGCTGCTGCTGGGCCGGGAGGTGCGGCTGGGGCTGATACTGCTCCGGCGGCTGCGGGGCGGCCGGGGCGATGGGCGCGGGCAGGTGAGGCGTGCCCTGGGCCGGCTGCTGCGCGGGGAGCGGTACTCCCTGTCCGGGGAACCCGGGCCGGGGGGCCTGGGCCGACTGGGGCTGCTGAGGTGCCTGGGCCGCCTGGGGGAACCCGTAACCGCCCTGCTGCTGTGGGGCCTGCGGCTGCTGGGGGAATCCGTACCCGCCGGCGGCCTGCGGGGCCTGCGGTGGCAGCAGTGCGCTAAGCGGTGCGCTCTGCCCCGGGAACTGCTGCTGCGGGGGCTGCTGGCCCTGAGGCGCCTGGTACGGCTGAGGCGCTTGCGGCGCCTGGTACGGCTGCGGCTGAGACTGCGGTGCTTGGTGTGACTGCGGCGCCGGGTACGGCTGCGGTGCCTGGTGAGGCTGCGGTACCTGGGCCGCCTGCGGGAATCCGTATCCGCCGGGCGCCTCGTTCGCGGGCACCGGGGCGGGCCACTGCGACGCGGACTGCGGCGCGGTGGGCTGCGGTGCGGCGGGCTGGAAGGCGGGCGGCAGCGGGGGCAGGGCGGCCTGGGCGGGCAGCGCCGGCGCCCACGGCGCCGGAGCGGCGGCCGCCTGCGGCGCGTCCTTGGGTGCCGCGTCCGTGACGGCGTGCGGGGGCTCGTCGGCGGGCGCCGCCGGATCCGTCGCGGCGGAGTCGTCGCCCGCCGCCCCCTCGGTGCTCCCGGCGTCCGCCGACCCGTCCGCGGCCCCGGCACTCCGGGGATCCGCGGGCACCGCGTCGGTGACGGCGGGGGCGGAGTCCGGTTCCGGAGCCGTCACGGCATCCGTACGGGACTCCGGGGCGTCCTCGTCAGGTCCGGCGGTGCCGGCCGCACCGGTTCCGGCGGTGTCCGTCGTCCCCGGCGTCCCGTTCTCCGGAGCGTCGGCGTCCGGCCGCGCACCGGTGGCGTCCGGAGCCGCGGTGCCGTCCGGTGCCGCGGTGGCCGCCGCCTCACGCTCCGCGATCTCCCGCTTCAGCGCGGCCGGGGAGAACCGCATCGTCGCGCCGCTCTCCAGGTCGCCGCCGCCGAACGGGTCGGCTGCGCCGTCCTCGGCCCCGGCCCCCTCGGAGGGAGCCTGCGCGGGCGGGGACGCGGGTGCGGGTGCCGACGGGGAGGCGGCCTCGGGCGACGGCAGGGAGGCGGGCGGCATCGAAGCCGGTGGCGCCGAAGCGGGCACGCCCGGCAGCGAGGGCTCCGCCGGAGCGGGCGGCGCGGGTGCCCAGTTGGGGTCGAAGCCGCCCGCGGCGGGCGGTCCCGGCACGGAGACCGGCGCCCCGTGGGGCGGCGGAGGCGGTGCCAGATGGGACCCCGCCCCGCCCGACGAATCCCCCGCGGCGTTCTGCGTGTACCAGGCGGGCGGGGTGTAGTCGATGGTGAACTCACCCGTCATCTCGGCGGGATCCGCGTCGGACGACTCGTCGACGGGCGTGTTCCATCCCCCGCGGATCTCGTCCCGATCGCCGTTCACTTTGCCTCCTGGTGTGGTCGAGCACCCTTGTGCCGTGGGGGGTGGGGGTGTCGGTTCCCGGCGTCCGATCCGCCCGGCTCTCCCCCTGGGACGCGCCATGCCTGTCCGCAGGTTCTGCTGCCGCGCCCGCACCCACCCTAATCGCCATCGGGCGCTCTACGGCAGGCCGTACGGCAAGGCGAGGTCTGTCCCGTACGTCACGCGCTGCCCCCGGGTGAACGGGAAGCGATAAGGGGAGCGAACCGAAAGCGGTACGAATGCGGAACGTTGCGTGCAAGTCGATCGCGCGGACCGGCACAAGGAACCCCGCGCGGGCGGGCATACGGATCCCGCACGGCCGACGTACAGGTCCGATGCGGCGGGAACACGAATTCCCGCGCGGGCCGAAGTACGGACCCCGCGCGGGCCGAAGTACGGACCCCGCGCGGGCCGATGTACGGACGCGCGGGTCAGTCCATCCGGCGGGCGCTGCCCAGCAGTCCGGTCTCGGCGTCGGTCGCCTGCGTCATCACGAACTGCCGGTCCCGGTCCGTGCACCACAGCGTCACACCGTCGGCCAGCGTGGACAGCGCCTGTGCCTCGGCGGCCGACAGATTCATGATCCGGCCGATCTGCGCCGCCTCGTCCGGGGAGACCCGCTGGACACCGACGAGCGCGGACTTCTCCATCAACCGCGGCGCCACCGGGCTGAGATAGGGGAGCAGCGTCACGACGGACTGCCAGGGCCCCGACACCACCCGGCCGCGAGGGGGCCGCATCCCGCAGTCGCGCACCACGACGACCGGCGATCCGGCCGACGCGCCCTGCGGCGGCACCCGGCCCACATCGTGCAGCGAGACACAGGGCTGCCCCCCGCCCGCCGCCTGCGCGAGCCCGGTCCAGGCCTGGGCCCGTCCGGTCTCCACCGCGATCCGGGCACCCGTCGCGGCGGCGCGCAGCGCCAGCACCTGCGCCGTCCACAGGCCGCCGATCAGCGTGACCTCGTACGGAGTGGGCCGGTTGATGCCCAGGACCGCCGGGCGCCCCTCGGCGTCGACCCCGATCACCGTGCCGTCGTCACCGACCGGCAGGCCGAGCGAGGCCAGTTCGTCGAAGGAGACCGCGTGCCGGCCGCGGCGCGGACCGATGAGCCCGAAACCCAGCCGGGGCCGGTTGCCGGTAGAGGTGGACATCAGCGGGTACCTCCGAGCGGCAGGGTGGCCAGCACACCGGGCAGCTGTTCGCGGTCCAGTCGTACCAGCGCCGTCTTCACACCGCGTGCGGTGCGCTCCAACTCATGGCGGGCGGCGAGGAGTTCGTCATCGCTGCGGCCGGTGATCCGGACATGCCCGGTGACCGACACCCCCGAGCGGTCCCCGTGCCCCAGCGTCAGGCTGAACGTGGTGGCCAGCGCCGGGATCGAGGTGAGCAGCGCCACCAGCTGAGGCATCGAGGCACCGCCGCCGCCGAGCTGGGGCCAGCGGCCCACCCAGTACGTGGTGTGGCGCCGGTCGTCGCAGCGCCAGGTGCGCGAGGTCTCCTCGGTGCGCCTGCCGGGTGTCTCCGCCCGGCTGGCCTGGGCCATCGCCAGCGGACTGACGCACGCCGAGGTCGCGATGGCGGAGGTCAGTTCCTGCTCGGTGAGCACCGTCGCGCGGAACCCCGCCCCGGTCAGCCGGCTGGCCAGCTGGTCGGCGGCCCGCACCACGCACTTCTGCGCGCCGATGATCCCGCCGCCGCGCGCCTGCACCGCCTCCGGGCAGAGCTCCGGGTCCAGCTTGAGCGCGATCCAGGTGATCCGGAGCGCCGGCGAACCCGTCTGGGCCTGCAACGGCGCGTAGTTGCGCGCCGCGACCGACTGCTGCGGCAGATGCGGCGCGGGCGCCGGCTGGGTGTGCTGGACGATCTGCGCGGACTCCAGCCGGATGCCGTCGACCTCCAGCACATCCCGTACGAGTGTCAGGGGCAGCGGCCGTGCCGAACGGTCGGGCCTCAGCGCCGTGGCGTCCGACTCGACCTGGACCAGCGCCGTGACGAACGTACCGTCACCGATCATGCCCACCGGCCGCCGGTCGCGGTCGCTGAAGGAGTACGTGCGCAGCGCCGGGTCGCACTCGACGGCGGGCGCGAGACCCGGCTCGGTGTCCGGGGGCAGCACCAGTGCGGCGGCCCGGCGGGTGCGGGCCCGCAGCGCGAAGACCGTACCCAGCCACTCGGGCAGCGAGCGGCGGTGCCTGCGGACCACGGCGAGCACCACCAGCAGCGCGGCGAACACCCCGGCCGGGGCGAGCAGCAGCGGCTCCACCACCCAGGCGGCGAGCAGCAGAGCGGCGGCGATTTCGATCAGTACGAACTGTTGCAATCGGAACGAACCGAAGTGTCCGGCACGTCCGTTCAGCCGTGGTGCGGCCGGTCCGCCGGTCCCCGCGGGGTCACCGGAGGGCCTTCGGGACGAGGAGCGTGAACCCCTGCGAGAGGCGGGTGGTTCCCCTGCCCCGGGAGCCCCGGAGGGCCCCCTGTTCCCGGCCGGACGTGTCCGCGTCGCGGAAGCCATCATTCCGGCATTCCCCCGTTCGTAAGGCCCCAACTCAACCCGATCGCCCCTGCCCCGCCGGGGGCTTTGGAGGCTGGATCACCCTACCCGCCCCACAGGCACTCGCCTTCAGCAGGCATAGTAGGGGGCCGGTCCGGCACCAGGGTCCGGCATCGGGGGTCCGGCACGGGGGCAGGGGTGTGTCCGCCCCTGGAGCCGCGCGGGGAGACACGGGAGACAGACAGACTCATGGCATCACGGCGGGATGAGCTCAACGCGTACACCTTTGCGAAGAAGCGCACGGTCGCGGCATTCCTCCAACCCTCGCCCACAGGTACCGAGGAGGGCGCTCCGCGCCCGTTGCGGGCGGTCGTACCGAGCCTGATCGTCGGTGCGCTGATCCTGGCGGGGTTCGGGGCCTGGGGGATGTTCAAGCCCACCGCGCCCAAGGACTGGGACAAGCCGGGCACCAAGGTGATCGTCGGCAAGAAGTCCACCACCCGCTATGTGGTGCTCTCCACGGGCAAGGGCAAGGACAGGAAGAACCTGCTCCACCCCGTACTGAACCTCGCCTCGGCCCGGCTGCTGCTGACCCCGCAGCAGTTCGCCGTCATCCAGGTCGCCGACAACATCCTGGACGCGGGCAAGCCACCGCGCGGGCCGATCCTCGGCATCCCCTACGCCCCCGACCGGCTGCCCGAGGCGACGGACGCGGGCACCGCCAAGCGGTGGGCGGTCTGCGAACAGCCCGGCGGCAAGGGCAACACCGTGCAGAAGGCGGCCTTCGTCTTCGCCGAGCGCGACAACAAGCTCACCGAGGGCAAGAAGGAGAAGCTCGGCGGCGGACAGGTGCTGTACGTCCAGGGCCAGGACGGGACGCGCTACCTGGTGGACGCGAGCGGCACGAAGTACCGCGTCAACGAGGTGGCCACGGACAACGGACACCTGACCAACGCCCTCGTCGGCACCAGGCAGCCGCAGTCCGTCACCGACGACTGGCTGGCCACCCTGCACGAGGGCAGCCCCATCGTCTTCCCGCAGATCCCCGGCACCATCGGCGCCCCCGCACACATCGAGGGCCAGCTCTCCGCCGAGGAGAACAAGGTGGGCATGGTGCTCAAGACCCGTACGGGCGAAGGCACCGCGCACTACGTGGTCCTCGACGGCAAGGTCCAGCCCATCTCCGAGTTCACCGCCTGGCTGCTGATCAACTCCCCGCAGACCGCGCCCCTGAACCTGGCCAGCGAGGCCCGTGCCGCGGACCTCCAGGACTTCGTCCCGGACCCCCAGCCCTTCGCCGGCCAGGCCCCGCGCTGGCCGGCCCACAAGGCCCAGCAGGTCAACTCGGCCGGGGGCGACGGCAGCCGGGACACGGTCTGCAGCGTGCTGCGCAAGGTCGACGACCGGGGCCGTACGACGCTGAGCACCTGGGCGGGCAGCGAATATCCGGCCGCGATCAACGCCGGTGGCACCAGCACCTACGTCACCCCCGGCAGCGGCCTCCTCTACACCCAGATCCAGGGCAAGCAGACCCGCCCCGACGGCTCGCTCTTCCTGGTCACCGACACCGGACTGCGCTACGCGGTCCAGTCCAACGGCGACAGCGACGCGGAGCGTTCCGACATCGGCACCGGCGGCCAGCAGACCCAGGACGGCCGCCCCGAGGCCAGCCAGGCCCAGATCCGGCTCGGCTACGAGAAGGTCACGCCCTCGCTCGTACCGATCGAATGGTCGGACTTCCTGTCCAAGGGCCCCCGGCTCGACACCAACAGCGCCCGGCAGCCCCAGGGCTCGTGAGCCACCCGTACGACAGCCCCGCGGCCGCCGCGGGACGGTGGACCGCGGGACTCGGGGGAGAGGAACAGATGTTGTACCGGAAGACCGTGCTGCTCACGGCGGCCGCCGCCGCGCTGGCCGTACTGGCGGCGCCCCAGGCCGCGTACGCCGCCCAGGACTCCGCAGGTCCGGGCGGCCTCGGGATAGACGGCAGCGGTGAATGCACCTTCCCGATGAAGAAGCAGTTCGAGGGCAGGCCGTGGCCGCTCCAGCGGGTCATGCTCGACGAACTGTGGCAGGACACCAAGGGCAAGGGGGTCCGTGTCGCGGTCATCGACACCGGTGTGGACAACGCCAACCCGCAGCTCAAGCCCGCCGTTGACATCACCGCCGGGCGCAATCTGCTCAAGGGCGGCAAGGCGGACGGCACCACCGACGAGGTCGGCCACGGGACCAAGGTCGCCGGCATCATCGCCGCGCGACCCGCGAAGGGCACCGGGTTCGTCGGCCTGGCGCCCGAGGCCACCATCATTCCGATCCGCCAGAACGACGAGAAGAACAGCGGCAAGGACACCACGATGGCCACCGCGATCGAGCACGCGCTCGCCAAGAAGGCCGATGTCATCAACATCTCCCAGGACACCACCAAACCGCTGACCCCCGACTCGGCGCTCGGCAGGGCCGTGGCCAAGGCGATCGGCCAGGGCGTCGTCGTCGTCGCCTCGGCGGGCAACGACGGCATGGACGGCAAGCTGAAGAACACCTACCCGGCCGCCTTCCCCGGGGTGCTCGCCGTCGCCTCCTCCGACCGCAACAACGAACGCGCCGCCTTCTCGCAGGCCGGTGAGTTCGTCGGCGTCGCCGCGCCGGGCGTCGACATCGTCTCCACCGTGCCGGGTTTCGGCCAGTGCACCGACAACGGCACCAGCTTCTCCGCGCCGTACGTGGCCGGAGTCGCCGCCCTCCTCGTCGCCAAGTACCCCACGTGGACGCCGGCCCAGATCGCCGCCCGGATCGAGCAGACCGCCGAGCGGTCGGTCACCGGCCATGACGCGTACGTCGGCTGGGGCGTCGTCGACCCGGTGAGGGCCCTCGCCGGGGACAAGGACGACGTCCCGCTGGACGCGGCCCGCCCGGACCCGGCACCGCCCAGGGCGCCCGCTCCGGAGCCGGCGCACCTGGCCATGTCGGAGACCTCGCAGGAGCGCAGCGAGCGATACGCCACCTACGCGCTGGCCCTGGCGGCGGTGCTGGTCTCCGTCGTGGCCGGTACGGCGACGGTCGTCCGTGATGTCCGGCGACGACGCGGTTTGCGCTGAGGGCGCCGGCGGTGACGTGGATCTCTCCTATAAACCGCAGTTGGGGAGAGATGACGAAGTGACTAGGGTGGTAGCAGACTTCACGTGTGTGACGGGGGAACGAGAAGTGGTCGAGTCCGATTCCAGGGCGTGGGAACACCGCCACGCACTTCTTGGGCCTTGCATGTACCCCACTCCTTATCCGGAGCACACGGGGGCAAGAGGAAGCCTGACCGCGGCCCGCGGGCAGGCTCGGGAACTGAGAGATAGGACCTCCGGATGACCAACCCCGCCGCTGGTTTCGGACTCGCCGACGATCCGATCATCCAGGCGAAGAACAAGATCGTCGACACGGCCGACGCGGTGTCCAAGCAGGCCCGTGAGCTCGCCGACATCCTCGCGACGGTCAGCGCGGGCTGGACGGGTGTCGGTGCCTCGGGATTCACGACTGCGCAGGTCACGATCAACGAGGACCACGACGAGATCCGGCGCCTGCTCCAGGTGCTGCTCAACGCCGTGGGCCAGACGAAGAACCTCAGCAACGCCAACGACGACGAGGTCCGCGCGGCCTTCAACGCGGTGAAGGAGTCGGCGTCGTCCTCCAACACGTCCGGCCTGAACGGCGTCTGAGCCACCCGCCGCACCCCTTTACCGCACACGCTGAGCACAGAGGAGAAGACTGATGGCTGGGGACCCGAACACCAAGGTCAGGTACGAGAGCGTCCAGGAGATGGCGAACCGCATCCGTGTGGTGTCGCGCAACATCATCAAGGACCTCGAAGAGATGGACGCCGCGCTCAAGGTCGTCACCGACACCTGGGACGGTGACGCCCACGGCGAGTACGTCACGCTGCAGGGCAAGTACAAGGGCCGGGCCGACCACATGCAGAAGCGGCTGGACCAGGTAGCCAAGATCATCGAGTCCGGCAAGGACAGCTACCGCTCCACCGACGTCAAGGCCTCGCGCTACTTCACCGAGGCGTTCTGACCCACGCGCGGCGGCCCGTGCGCCACCGCGGCGCGACCGCCTCGGCGCGCGGGCGCCCACGCACACAAGAGGGGCACGCTCCCACCGGAGCGTGCCCCTCTCATGTGCCCGGCCCGGAGGGCCCGGCCGACAGCCCTACTTCAGGTCGAACTCGCCGTCACGGGCGCCCAGCACGAACGCGGTCCACTCGGCCTCCGTGTACCGCAGCACGGTCTCCGGATCCAGCGAGGACCGCATCGCCACGGCCCCGCCCGGCAGATGCGCGATCTCCACACGCTCCTCCGCCTGCTCCGTCCCGGGGGCACTGAGCCACTCCACCCCCGAGATGTCGAGTGCGTACAGCTCGTCCTTCTCCGCTTGCGTGCCCATCAGTTGCCTTTCCTCTCGTGCGGCGGAACGTGTTCCTCGCCCTGTCCAGGCTATCGCCGTACACCGACGCCGGGGCGGGATCGCGTCCGGTTCACGGGGCCGTGGTGGAGCAGCCGTAGTTCTTGCCGGCGGAGGTGACGAAGTCGGCGAAGACGGCCTTGGCCGAGGGGGTGCCGGGGGATTCGAGGGCGGACTGGTAGGTGGGACCGAGCTCCATCGAGAAGTACGTCGGTGTGCCCGAGCAGTCGGCCACCACGTGCCGTTGGTCGAAGCCCGAGACACGCAGGCCCGCGAGCGGCGGCTGTTCCCCGAAGCCGGGGGAGGAGGCGATCGCTTCCAGGACGCGCGGCTCCTGTGTCACGGAGAAGGTGGCGTGTCCGCTCACCTCGCAGGCCCAGGTGGGACCGGTCCGCCCCTGGACCGTCTGGCGTGCCGCTTGCCTTCCCGCGGCCGGGCCGGGGAAGGTCAGGCCCTTGATGCCGCACACCGCGTCGTCCGGGACCTTCTGGCCGGCCGGTACGGCCGGGAGGCTGCCGGACAGGGCGAGCGGCCGGTCCGGCGCGCACCCCGCGCGTTCCGCCGCCCTGTTCGCCACGTCGGTCAGGAGCGCGGCCAGTGCCGTGGGGTCGGAGCCCTCGGGGGCGTAGCCCTCGACGATGGCCGGGGCCGTCTTCGCGCAGCCCTCCGGCAGGAGCACCCAGCCGTGGTCCCTGCCCACACCCCCGGTCGCCGGTCCGGAGAAGAAGGACACAGTGGCGGGACCGGGCCAGCGGCCGTCGGTGAACGCGAAGTCACCCCGCTCATGGGTAGCCGAGATCCTCAGGTGCCCCTCACCGGCACCGGGCAGGAACGACGAGGCCTCGACGGTGCAGGAGAACTCCAGGTCGTCGCCCGGCCGGGCATCCAGGCCGTTCCCGTCGGAGATGCGGCCGCCCCCGGACAGGACGGCGTCGGCCCGCGCGGTGGACACGAGTCCCCCGCACACCTCGTCCCCGGCGACGAGATTGGTGTTCAGCCACACATGGAAACCCGCGAGCACGACACCGAGCGCCAGTACCGGAGCGATCCACTTCCACCGGGGTGCCCGGTTGCCCTTGCCTTGCGTCATGTCCTACTTCCTCGTGCGCAGCGCCGAGTACGCGTCCTCGCGCCCCGTGATGTAACTCTGTTTGGCCTCGCCCTTGGCGTGGTCGTGCGCCTCCGAGCCGGCGACACCACGCTCGTTCCCCCACGCGTCGAGCAGTTTGTTCGTGCCCGCGATCCCTGCCGAGGTGTTGGTGCTCTCCTTGGCGCGTGCCGCGTCCTCCGCCTCGGCGGCGACGTCCTTGGAGTACTCGTAGGTGGCCGCGTCGACCATGCGCTGGATCGGGTCGCCCACGACCGGGATCTGTGTGAAGAGGCCACCGACGCCGTGGTACGTGTACCGCATCTCGTCGTTGAGGTTCCCGATCTTGGTGTCGCGGTCGTCCAGGGTCATGTCGGAGCCGATGGCGTTCATCGCTCCGTACACCTCGCCGACATGGCGGGCCTTGTTGTCCCAGTCGCCGACGACATTGCCCACCTGCTCCGGCGGAGCGTCCTTCGCGGTGAGGAGGTACTCGGCCGCGTACCGCTTCTCGTTCTCGTACAGCAGGTCGTAGACGAGTACGGGCTCGCCATCGGCCGTCTGCCCGTACGCGGCGTCCGAGACACCGCGCATCACCCGCAGAAGGCTGTGCTTGGAGTTGGTGATCCCGGACTCGTCGCCGCGCCCGCTGATCTCGTCGAGACCCGTGGGGCTGCCCGGGGCGGTACCACTGAGGATGGCGTGGGTGTCGGCCGTGTAGTCCGACAGGGCACGGCCGAGGGGCACCTTCAGGTTCTGCGGGATCGTGTCGCCCTTGGAATCCTGGTCCAGGACGCTGATGGTCTCCTGCATGACCCGGGCCTGGGCCTCCGAGTGGTGGCCGAACGCGGCGCCTCCGGCGTTGGGCTCGCGGCCCGTGGTCGCCGCCTCCAGGGCGAGACCGAGGCCGATCTTGGAGGTCGGGTCGTCGAAGGTCGTGACGCCGTAGCCGGTGATCGTGTTCTTCGGCCAGTCGCGGGCGTCGTCGCCGCCGCCGAGCAGGTACTTCAGGTGGTTGTTGGGTACCTTGTCGCCGTCCGCGCCATTGCCCGTGGAGTCGAAGAAGGCGGTGGCCGCGTCCGGGTTCTTGCTCATGACACCGAGGAGGCCGTCGATCGGGTCGCTCTCGATGCCCTTGTGACCGCCGCCCCACAGCGTGAAGATGCCGTCCTGCTTCTTCTCGGCGGCTATGAGGTCATCGCCCAGCTCGTACAGGAACTGATCGTCGAACTTCGTGTCCGCGTGCTGCATCATGCTGACGAACGACTGGTAGCCGTACAGCGGCTGGGTGTTCGAGCCGAAGTTCTTGGTGCCGGAGCTGTCGAGTCTGTCCGTCCACTCCCGGTAGAACCTGCCCTCGTCGGACGCCTTCCACTTCTTGAACGCGTCCGATCCGGGCGGCGCGTCCTTGACGCTGCCCGGCACCTGGGTGGCGGTGGCGGCGGAGTTGGCCAGACCCTTCTGGATCTCCAGGTACTGGTCCTTGTTCTTCTTGTCCGAGTCGTAGGCACGGTCGTTGAGCTTGTTGTTGACCTTGATCAGCCCGTCGGGGCCCAGCCCGTTGAGGAGCGTCTGGGAGAAGGCCTTGTCGTGCGAGTTGTCCCGCACCGAGCGCTGGAACTCCGCCATGTCGGCCGCGGAGACCTTGTCACCGTTGTTGATGCGGGTGGCGATGTCCTTGGTGTTCTCCGCCTCGTACTTCTCCACGTCGCCCTGCGCGTGCGCGTTGAAGCCGGTGCCCAGCGTGTTGTCGTTCTTGTCCCCGTACCCGTCCTTGGTGACGGCCTCCAGCGCGATCTTCACGCCCTGGTCCGCGTCGTCCACCGCCTTGACGCAGTCGTCGACCGCCTTCGACCAGGACGCCACGGACTTGCGGATGCTCTCCGCGTAGTCGGGGTCGTGCCGGGTGGCCGCGCGTTCGGCCTCCGTGAGCTTCGCGTAGTCGTAGGTGACCACGCCGCCCTCGGAGATCTTCATGCCCGCCTTGACCGCCGCGGCGCACTGGTTCTCCAGGTTCTTCTTCAGGCGTACGAAGTCGTTGTGAGCGTCGCGCAGCAGCGAGGCTATGGCCTTGGCCTGGGTCTGCGCGGCGGCGTACTCGTAGCGGGTGGCGGCGAAGTTCATCTGGGCGGTGTTCGCGCTCAGCCCGGACCAGGACTGGCCGAGCGTGATGCACTGGACGCTGTCCTTGTAGCGGTTCTCGACCTTCTTGATCTCCGCGGCCGCGTCGTCCCACTTGTCCGCGGCCGTGGTCAGCTTGCCCAGGTCGGTCGTCATGACCTCGCTGTAGGTGAGCATGTTTCTCCCGTGATGCTGTGTTCTGTCGAAGCGGCCCGGGCGGCGCGGCCCGGGCCCGCGCGTGGCGGCCGGAAACCTCAGGCGAGTTGCGCGTGGAGCGCCAGCGCGAGGCCGGAGAGCTTCTCGCCCCCGGGCCCGGCGCTCCCGTCCTCGCCCGCCGTCACCACCAGCGAGGCGTCGCCGTCGTCCGAGGGCTTCACCCGCACGGTGACGCAGTCGCCGTTCCGGGAGGCCACCGCCTCACCGGCCGCTCCCGCCGCCGTCCGCCGCAGATACGCGGTCAGCTCCTCGGTCGAGAATCCGCCGGCGGACATGATCACCGGTGCCAGCAGGTTCTCGGCCGACGCGGACTCCGTGGCGATCGTGTGGACTTCCACGGTGCCGGCGCCCACGTGGAACAGACAGCTGACCAGGGCTCCGGGATTGGCGGCGAATCCGCCCGGCCCCTGCGCGTCGCGCCCGTTCTCGGCGGTGACGGCGGGCTCGTCCGCGTCCTCGCCCGGGGCGGCCCCGGCACCCGTCCTCCCGGACAGCCCCGCCGCCTTCGCCGCGCGGGCGATGTCGTACGGGAGCGGGCAGCTGTCCGCTCCGTCCGGCCCGACCTTGTCCGCGGCCGCCCGGAGCGCGGAGACGCTCACGGGACCGGAGGCCTTCCCCGCCCCCGCGTCGGAGTCGCCGGAAGCGCCGGAGCCACCGTCTCCGCCGTCCTGCCCGCAACCGGTCAGCAGCGCTGTCGCGAGCAGTACGGCCAGGGCGCCGCCGCTCCGGAGTCGTGTGCGTTCCATGGGGCCGGGGCCTTTCGTCCTGCGCGTACGGGGGAGGGTCAATGGGTTCCGGATCATGATCGGGTTTCCGCCCTACACCCCGCCGAGGCCGGACGCCCACGGACCGTACTGCGGCTTGAGCAGCGGCGAGAACTGGGAGTTGATGTCCAGGTCGTTGCGGGCGAAGCCGTTGGCGGCCCCGCGCAGGCCGTTCTTCTCCGAGCTCAGCCTGCCCATCAGGGTCTTCACCTGCTTGTCCCAGGTCTCGCCCAGCTTGGTGATCGCCGGACCGGTGGCCCAGTCGGTGAACTCCTTGGCCGCGGCGGACGAGGCCTCGTCCGCCAGGTTGGTGGACTTGTTGGTACTGTCCTCCAGCTCGTTCTCGATGGTGTTCGCCGCGGCGGCCTTCTCCGCGGGCGTCGAGGCCAGGACCTGTCCGCCGAGGCCGGGCAGCGGGCCGTCGTCGGCGCCGTTGAGCCGCATGTCCGTGCTCTGCCGCTGCGTGGCCTCCGCGCGCAGCGTGGCCCATTCGTCGTCGAAGCCCATGAGATTCCCCCGTATCGCATGCCTGTGGACGGTGCCGCCGTTACCCGGGCGCACCGATGGATCACCACTCGACGCTAATACATGGTCGCTACCGGTTTCTGTCCGGGCCCAGGCCTTCGCCCCCGGCCCCCTTCGGGCGGACCCGCAACGGCCCACGGCGCGCGCCCCGGACCCACCCCTCCCGGGAACGCGCCGGGGCCCCCGCACACACCGCGCGGGGGCCCCGGTCGTACCGCCGGCGACTGCCTCAGTGCTGCTCCGGCAACCGGCCGATCTGCACCAGCGGTGTACCGCGCCTGCGCGACGCGAAGTACCCGCGCCCCGGCGGCATCGCATGGCCGCGCACCGAACCGATCAGCTCGCCCTCGCCCGGATCACCGGCCAGCACCACGCCCTGCGCGCCCAGTTCCTTGATCCGCTGCATGAACGACTCGTACATCGACCTCGACGCGCCCGCCGAGTTGCGGGCGATGATGAACCGCACCCCGGTGTCCCGGGCGAACGGCAGATACTCCGCGAGCGGACCCAGCGGGTTGCCCGCGTTCGTCGCCACCAGGTCGTAGTCGTCCACGATGATGAAGATCTGCGGCCCGCTCCACCAGCTGCGGTCCCGCAGTTGCTGCGGGGTGACGTCCGTCGGCGGCTGGCGCCGCGCGAACACCCCGGACAGCGCCTCCATGTGCATCTGCATGGAGCTGGCCATCGGCGCGTACTCCAGCAGATGCGACTCCGGCAGCGCGCCCAGCAGAGCCCGCCGGTAGTCCCCGACGACGAGCTTCGCCTCGTCGGGGGAGTACCGCTCCGCGATCTGCTTGGCGATCAGCCGCAGCAGATTGGTCTTGCCGGACTCGCTCTCGCCGAAGATCAGGAAGAACGGGTCCGTCTCGAAGTTCACGAACACCGGCTCCAGCGCCGTCTCGTCGATCCCGATCGCGATGCCCCGCTCCGGGAACTCGAACCCCTTGGGCAGCTGGTCCGCGGGCAGCTTGCGCGGCAGCAGCCGCACCGCGGGCGCCGACGGCCCGGCCCAGTTCGCCTTCACCGTGCTGACGAACGCGGCCGTGCCGTCGGAGAGATCCGCGGCGCTGCTGACCGAGTCGATACGCGGCAGAGCACCCATGAAGTGCAGCTTCTCCGGGACCTGACCACGGCCGGGCACCCCCGCGGGCACGTTGGAGGCGACCTTGCGGTCGAACTCGGAGTCCATCACGTCACCGAGGCGCAGTTCGAGCCTGCCGAGGATCTGGTCCTTCAGCGCCGCCCGCACCTCCATGTAGCGGGCCGCCGTGATGACCACATGGATGCCGTACCCGAGACCGCGCGAGGCGATGTCCGTGACGGTCTGCTCCAGCAGCTCGTACTCGGCCCGGAAACCGCCCCAGCCGTCGATCACCAGGAACACGTCGCCCCAGGGCTCGCCGGGCAGCTCGCCCCGGGCGCGCTTGCGCCGGTAGGTGGCGATCGAGTCGATGGAGTGGGCCCGGAAGAACTCCTCGCGCCGGTTGAGGACCCCGGCCACCTCGGCGACCGTACGGCGTACCCGCTCCGGGTCCAGCCGGGAGGCCATCCCGCCGACATGCGGAAGCTCCGCCAGTGAGACGAGCCCGCCACCACCGAAGTCGAGACCGTAGAACTGCACCTCGTGCGGGGTGTGGGTGAGCGCGAACGACGAGACCAGCGCCCGCATCATGGTCGACTTCCCGGACTGCGGACCACCGACCACCATCATGTGACCGGCCGCACCGGAGAAGTCCCGGTACAGCACCTCACGGCGCTGCTCGAACGGCTTGTCGATCAGACCGAGCGGCACGATCAGCCCGCCCGGACGTGTGTACTCGGTCGAGGAGAACCCGCGGTCCGACGTCGGCGCCAGCCCCGGCAGCAACTGGTCCAGCGTCGGCGCCCGGTCCAGCGGCGGCAGCCACACCTGGTGGGCCGGCACCCCCTGACCCTCCAGGCGCCGCACGATCACATCGAGCACGGTGTCGGCCAGCGCGTCGTCCTCCTCCGCCGACCGCGTCGCCGCCAACTGCGCCGGATCCGGGGCCGCGTACACCACCGGCACCGGAGCGGCGGTGAACACCGCGGGCCGCCGGTCGATCGGCAGCTGCCCCACCGACAGATCGGGACCGCCCGTACGGTACGTCCCCGACACGTACGCCGCCTTGAACCGGGTCATCTCGTCCGTACCGAACTTGAGATAACCGGAACCGGGCACCGACGGCAGGTGATACGCGTCCGGCACGCCCAGCGCCGTACGCGACTCCGCCGCCGAGAAGGTCCGCAGACCGATGCGGTAGGAGAGATAGGTGTCCAGACCACGCAGCTTGCCCTCCTCCAGACGCTGCGAGGCCAGCAGCAGATGCACACCCAGCGAACGGCCGATACGGCCGATCTGGATGAACATGTCGATGAAGTCCGGCTTGGCGGTGAGGAGTTCGGAGAACTCGTCGATCACCAGGACCAGCGAGGCCAGCGGCTCCAGCGCGGCGCCCGCGGCCCGCGCCTTCTCGTAGTCGTGGATGTTGGCGTAGTTGCCCGCCGACCGCAGCAGCTCCTGACGGCGCTGGAGCTCACCGCGGATGGCATCCCCCATGCGGTCCACCAGCGTCAGGTCGTCCGCCAGGTTGGTGATGACCGCCGCCACGTGCGGCATCTGCGACATCCCCGCGAACGTCGCACCGCCCTTGAAGTCCGCGAGGACGAAGTTCAGGGTCTCCGAGGAGTGGGTGACCGCGAGTCCGAGCACCAGGGTGCGCAGCAGCTCCGACTTGCCGGAACCCGTGGCGCCGACACACAGCCCGTGCGGCCCCATGCCCTCCTGCGCGGCCTCCTTCAGGTCCAGCATCACCGGCTGGCCGTCCTCGCCGATACCGATCGGCACCCGCAGCCGCTCCGAGACCGAACGCGGCCGCCAGGTGCGCGCCACATCGACCGAGCCCGCGTCCCCCAGGTTCAGCAGATCCGTGAAGTCCAGGTTGGCCAGCAGCGGTTCGTCGTCGTCGCCCCCGCCCATCCGGAGCGGGGCCAGCTGCCGGGCCAGCGCCTCGGCGGCCGGCAGCGACATCCCGTCCGGCGCGCCCTCGTACGCGAGCCCCGCACCCGACTCCAGCCGCAGCAGCCCCGGCCGTACCACCACCGAGAGGCCACCGCGCTGTTCGTCCAGCTCGCCGGAGACCACCTCGACGATCGTCACGCCCTGCAGGCCCTCGACCGCCGCGAACAGCGAGTCGGGCGGCACCATCCCGCCGTCCAGGACCACCACGACATGCGGCTGGTCCAGCACCGGCTGGCTCTCCCGGCCGAACCGCGGCCGCCCGTCGAGACGGCTCGCCAGCAACTGCTCCAGCTCGCCCAGATCATCCCCGAACAGCCGCTTCGTACCCGCCCCGTCGACCTGACCGGGAACCTGCGTGTGCGGCAGCCACTTCGTCCAGTCCCAGCGCTGCACCGCGCCCGGCGCCGCCACCACGGCGACCATCAGATCCTCCGGGGAGTGCAGCGTCACCAGCTGCGCCACCAGCGAGCGTGCCGTCGACTGCGCCGCCTCCGGCTGCCCGGAGACCGTCACGTGGTAGAAGGCCCGCATCGAGACCGCCATCGGCAGCCCGTCCAACGACCCGTGCACCGCCAGGAACTGCTGCATCGCACCGGCGCACATCGGCTCCAGCTCATCCACCGGCGCGGTGTCCGGAGCGATCAGCGGCGTCGACAGCTGCTGCGCCCCGAGCCCGACCCTGACCTGCGCGAAGTCCTTGTCCCCGACACGCCGTTCCCAGACCCGGCTGCCCTCGGCGACCACCGACCACAACTGCTCCGGCGCGGGGTGCAGATACAGCTGCACATCGCGCTGGGAGCGCGCCGTCCTGCGCACCGTCCGCCGCGTCTGGGCCAGGTATTTGAGGTAGTCCCGCCGGACATCTGCCATTTGCCCCTGCGTACCGCGGCGATACCGGACAAGCTGGGCGACCACCATTCCGACGGTCGAGACGAGCATCAGGACACCCATGATCCGCATGAACGGAGGGGCCTGGGGCGAGAAGAAGAAGACCACCGACGAACCCATGCCGAGCACCGGCAGGATCTGCATCAGCATGCCCTCCTGCTGCCCGCGCGGCAGTTCGGGAGGAGCCTCCAACGTCAATTCTTCCGCGGGTACTTCCGGCGGCAGAGACCGCGGAGGTCGTTTCACGACGATCTGGCTCACCGGAACATCAATCCCTCAATACGGACGGGCGGAAGGCCGGTCTGGTCCGCACCGACGCCCCCGTGGCTGCGTGTGCGCGGACTTCCCTCCGCGCGACGGCGATCCTACTTGCAGATCACCCGCCCACCTCCCGGTAGGGTGGCGCGCGCACTGTGCGCAACCGCGAATCAGGGGGACCAGACACGTGAGTACGACCGCAGCGACGGGTTTCTGCCGCGTCACTGTCGTGGCGCCCGACAGCCGGATCGACGTCGCCCTGCCGGAGGACATCGCCGTCGCCGACGTCTACCCGGAGATCCTGCGTCTCACGGGCCAGACCCAGGCGGCCGGAGCGCCCACTGGCTATCACCTCGTACGCCGCGACGGAACCGTCCTGGACGGCGCCCGCACCCTCGCCGCCCAGCAGGTGCTCGACGGCGAACTCCTCAGCCTGCGCCCGTTCGCGCAGTCGCTGCCGCCCGCCGTGTTCGACGACGTCTCGGACGCCGTCGCCTCGGCCGTCACCCGCGACCGCCACCTCTGGAGCGACGAACTGCTGCGCGGCGCGGGCCTGGTCGGCGGAGTCCTCCTGCTCGTCCTCATGGGCTTCGTGCTCTGGTTCGCCGACCCGGTCCGGCACGACATGCACAGCCTGCCCGGCATCATCGCGGGCTCCGCCGGACTCCTGCTGACCGCCTTCGCCGGCGTACGCGCCCGGGTGTACGCGGACCGTGCCACGGCCGTCGCCCTCGGACTCGGCGCACTCCCGCTCGTCCTCATCGCGGGCTCCGGCATCATCGGCCCGGACGCCGGCCAGGGACCGGGACGCCTGCAGTTCCTCCTCGGCTGCGTCGCCGTGCTGGTCGCCTCCGTCGCCCTGGTCGCCCTGACCCCCAGCGGTGACGCGCCGTTCGTCGCGGCGACCTTCCTGGCCACCGTCGGCACGCTCGCCACCTTCGTCGCGATACTGACCGAGGCGTCGGCCACCCAGACCGCGGCCGTCTGCGCCCCGGTCGCCCTCGGCCTCGTGGCGTTCCTCCCCGGCCTCTCCGCCCGCTTCGCCCGGCTGCCCATCGGCTACGCCTCTCCGCGCGCCGCCCCCGGCGGCTACGACGACGACTTCGCCGACCCGAACGGCCCCGGCGCCGACCCGGAGCCCGTCGACGCCGAGCGCATCGCCGCCCAGGCCCGGCGCGGCCACGAGATGCTCCTCGGCCTGGTCGGCGGCTGTGCCGCCGTGGCCGTCGGGTCCGCCGCCGTCCTCGGCTTCTCGGACAACATCTGGGGCCAGATCCTCGCGCTCGCCGCCGGCCTCGCGATGCTGCTGCGCGCCCGCCTCTTCCGCTACACCTCCCAGGTCGCCTGCGTCCTGGTGGCCGGCGTCGGCGCCATCGCCCTGCTCGTGCTCGGCCTCTCCCTGAACCCGCCCACCGACCTGCTGTACGACCTGGTCCGCTACGGCGACCGCGGCTCCCTCGACATCCGTACGATCTGGCTCTCCGCGGCCGTCGCCGCGGGCGCCGCGCTGTTCACCGCGATCGGCCTGGTCATCCCGCGCAAGGGGCTCTCACCCTTCTGGGGCCGCCTCCTCGACCTCGCCGAGAGCACCCTGCTGCTCTCCCTGGTCCCGCTCTGCCTGGCCGTCCTCGACGTCTTCGCCAAGGCCAGGGCCCTCACCAGCTGAGGCCCGGCCGGGGTGCTCCGAACGGGCTGGTACTCTGACTGGTGGCCGTTTGTGTACGCGCCCTCGGGACTGCCTGAGGACTGCGCTCATCGGACCTTCGCCTCCGAGTCACGGAAGCACCCCTGCGATCAAGACCAGGGGCACTCGTGGGCGCATCGAACATCAAGAGGAGTACGCGTGCCGCTCGACGCCGCTACGAAGAAGCAGATCATGGCCGAGTTCGCCCAGAAGGAGGGTGACACCGGTTCCCCCGAGGTTCAGGTCGCCATGCTCTCCCGCCGGATCTCGGACCTGACGGAGCACCTCAAGACGCACAAGCACGACCACCACTCCCGTCGTGGTCTGCTGATCCTGGTCGGCCAGCGTCGCCGCCTCCTGCAGTACCTCGCCAAGAAGGACATCCAGCGCTTCCGTGCGCTCGTCGACCGCCTCGGCATCCGCCGCGGTGCGGCCGGCGGCGCCAAGTAAGGACGCTGTGGAAGGGAGCGGTTCCCGGTTCTAGGGGGCCGCTCCCTTTGCCGTATGTGCAGGACCGGTGTCAAGCTCAGTAACCTGGGCGCAATACACCAGAACGATGGAGAGGCGCATCGACGCCGCCGCCGGTCCTCGGTAGTGGCCCCCGGGACAACGCCCGGGAGCTTCGATCGAAGACCGGCCCGCACCCACGGTGCGCTTCTCCGTACCGTCCTCCGCCACACGGGCAGGAGGACGAAGACGACGAGTATGGAGATATCACTAGTGGAGAACGAGACCCACTACGCCGAAGCCGTTATCGACAACGGAACCTTCGGCACCCGCACCATCCGCTTCGAGACGGGCCGCCTGGCCAAGCAGGCCGCCGGCTCCGCCGTCGCGTACCTGGACGACGACACCATGGTGCTGTCGGCCACCACCGCCTCCAAGCGGCCCAAGGACAACCTCGACTTCTTCCCCCTGACGGTGGACGTCGAGGAGCGGCAGTACGCGGCCGGCAAGATCCCCGGCTCCTTCTTCCGCCGCGAGGGCCGGCCCTCCGAGGACGCGATCCTCACCTGCCGCCTGATCGACCGCCCGCTGCGCCCCTCCTTCAAGAAGGGCCTGCGCAACGAGATCCAGATCGTCGAGACGATCATGGCGCTCAACCCCGACCACCTGTACGACGTGGTCGCGATCAACGCCGCCTCCTGCTCCACCATCCTGGCCGGTCTGCCCTTCTCCGGCCCGATCGGCGCCACCCGTGTGGCCCTGATCAAGGGCCAGTGGGTCGCGTTCCCGACGCACACCGAGCTCGAGGACGCCGTCTTCGACATGGTCGTCGCCGGTCGCGTCCTGGAGGACGGCGACGTCGCGATCATGATGGTCGAGGCCGAGGCCACCGAGAAGACCATCCAGCTCGTCAAGGACGGCGCCGAGGCTCCCACCGAGGAGATCGTCGCCGCCGGTCTGGACGCCGCGAAGCCCTTCATCAAGGCGCTCTGCAAGGCCCAGTCCGACCTGGCCTC
This sequence comes from Streptomyces sp. NBC_00654, assembly GCF_026341775.1. Taxonomy (NCBI): domain Bacteria; kingdom Bacillati; phylum Actinomycetota; class Actinomycetes; order Kitasatosporales; family Streptomycetaceae; genus Streptomyces; species Streptomyces sp. NBC_00654. Next base: position 2,361,394 of record NZ_JAPEOB010000001.1, read on the forward strand.
CAAGGCCGCCAAGCCGGTCGGCGAGTTCCCGGTCTTCCTGGACTACCAGGACGACGTCTTCGAGGCGCTCTCCAAGGCCGTCACCTCCGAGCTGACCCAGGCGCTCACCATCGCCGGCAAGCAGGACCGCGAGGCCGAGCTGGACCGCGTCAAGGAGATCGCCGCCGAGAAGCTGCTCCCGGCCTTCGAGGGCCGCGAGAAGGAGATCTCCGCCGCGTACCGCTCGCTGACCAAGAAGCTGGTCCGCGAGCGCGTCATCAAGGACAAGGTCCGCATCGACGGCCGCGGCGTCACGGACATCCGTACGCTCGCCGCCGAGGTCGAGGCCATCCCGCGCGTGCACGGCTCGGCGCTGTTCGAGCGTGGCGAGACCCAGATCCTGGGCGTCACCACCCTCAACATGCTCCGGATGGAGCAGCAGCTGGACACCCTTTCCCCGGTGACCCGCAAGCGCTACATGCACAACTACAACTTCCCGCCGTACTCCGTCGGTGAGACCGGCCGCGTGGGCTCGCCCAAGCGCCGCGAGATCGGCCACGGCGCCCTCGCCGAGCGCGCGATCGTCCCGGTCCTGCCCTCGCGCGAGGAGTTCCCCTACGCGATCCGCCAGGTCTCCGAGGCGCTGGGCTCCAACGGCTCGACGTCCATGGGCTCGGTCTGCGCCTCCACCATGTCCCTGCTGAACGCCGGTGTGCCGCTCAAGGCCGCCGTCGCCGGTATCGCCATGGGCCTGATCTCGCAGGAGATCGACGGCAAGACCCACTACGTCGCCCTCACCGACATCCTCGGTGCGGAGGACGCCTTCGGCGACATGGACTTCAAGGTCGCCGGTACGAAGCAGTTCGTGACCGCGCTCCAGCTCGACACCAAGCTCGACGGCATCCCCGCCTCGGTCCTGGCCGCCGCGCTGAAGCAGGCCCGTGACGCGCGTCTGCACATCCTGGACGTCATGAACGAGGCCATCGACGTCCCGGACGAGATGTCCCCGAACGCCCCGCGGATCATCACCGTCAAGATCCCGGTGGACAAGATCGGTGAGGTCATCGGCCCCAAGGGCAAGATGATCAACCAGATCCAGGAGGACACCGGCGCCGACATCACGATCGAGGACGACGGCACCATCTACATCGGTGCCCAGCAGGGCTCGCAGGCCGAGGCCGCGCGCGCCACGATCAACGCGATCGCCAACCCGACCATGCCGGAGGTCGGCGAGCGCTACCTGGGTACGGTCGTCAAGACCACCACCTTCGGTGCGTTCGTCTCCCTGATGCCCGGCAAGGACGGCCTGCTGCACATCTCGCAGATCCGCAAGCTCGCCGGTGGCAAGCGCGTGGAGAACGTCGAGGACGTGCTCGGCGTCGGTGCCAAGGTCCAGGTCGAGATCGCCGAGATCGACTCCCGCGGCAAGCTCTCCCTGATCCCCGTGATCGAGGGCGAAGAGGCCGACGAGAAGGACGACGCCGCCAAGTGACGTCCCGTAGTTCCGTGACGACGGCCCGCACCTCTCCCAAGGCGCGGGCCGTCGCCCGTACCCAGACGCTCCTCAAGGGCACCAACGGCATCGGCACCGTCCGCCGCACCGTCCTCCCCGGCGGTCTGCGCATCGTCACCGAGACCCTGCCCTCCGTACGCTCCGCCACCTTCGGTATCTGGGCCAACGTCGGATCACGCGACGAGACCCCCACCCTGAACGGCGCGACCCACTACCTCGAACACCTCCTCTTCAAGGGCACCGCCAAGCGCAGCGCCCTCGACATCTCCGCCGCGCTCGACGCGGTCGGCGGCGAGATGAACGCCTTCACGGCGAAGGAGTACACCTGCTACTACGCGCGGGTCCTCGACACCGACCTGCCGCTGGCCATCGATGTCGTCTGCGACATGCTGACCGGCTCCCTGATCGCCCCCGAGGACGTCGACGCCGAGCGCGGAGTCATCCTCGAAGAGATCGCGATGACGGAGGACGACCCGGGCGACTGCGTGCACGACCTGTTCGCGCACACCATGCTCGGCGACACCCCCCTGGGCCGCCCGGTCCTCGGCACCGTCGACACCATCAACGCGCTCAACCGCGGCCAGATCGACCGCTTCTACAAGAAGCACTACGACCCCACGCACCTCGTCGTCGCCGCGGCCGGCAACGTCGACCACGCCACGGTCGTCCGCCAGGTACGCAAGGCCTTCGAACGCGCGGGCGCGCTCTCCCGCACGGACGCCGTCCCGATGGCGCCCCGCGAGGGCTCCCGCACACTGCGCACCGCCGGCCGCGTGGAGGTGCTGAACCGCAAGACCGAGCAGGCCCACGTGGTCCTCGGCATGCCCGGTCTCGCCCGCACCGACGAGCGCCGCTGGGCCCTCGGCGTACTCAACACCGCCCTCGGCGGCGGCATGAGCTCCCGCCTCTTCCAGGAGGTACGGGAGAAGCGCGGCCTCGCCTACAGCGTGTACTCGTACACCTCGGGCTTCGCCGACTGCGGGCTCTTCGGCGTATACGCGGGCTGCCGGCCCGGCCAGGTCCACGATGTGCTGAAGATCTGCCGGGACGAGCTCGACCGCGTCGCGACGGACGGCCTCGGCGACGAGGAGATCGCGCGCGCCATCGGGCAGCTCTCCGGCTCCACCGTCCTCGGCCTGGAGGACACCGGCGCGCTGATGAACCGGATCGGCAAGAGCGAGCTGTGCTGGGGCGAGCAGATGTCGGTCGACGACATGCTCGCGAGCATCGCGGCGGTCACCCCCGACGACGTCCGCGCGGTGGCGGGCGACCTCCTGGGGCACCGGCCCTCGCTCTCCGTCATCGGCCCGCTCAAGGACAAGCAGGCGGACCGCCTCCACCAAGCGGTCTCCTAACCCCGAAGGAAGCAAGCAATGAGCAAGCTGCGCGTAGCCGTTCTCGGTGCCAAGGGCCGTATCGGAGCCGAGGCGGTACGAGCCGTCGAGGCCGCCGGAGACATGGAGCTGGTGGCGGCCCTGGGCCGGGGCGACCGGCTGGAGACCCTGGTCGACACCGGTGCCCAGGCCGTCGTCGAGCTCACCACACCCGCTTCGGTGATGGGCAACCTCGACTTCTGCGTCCGGCACGGCATCCACGCCGTCGTCGGCACCACGGGCTGGACCGACGAACGGCTCGCGCAGCTCAAGGGCTGGCTGGAGGGCTCCCCGGAGACCGGAGTGCTCATCGCCCCGAACTTCTCCATCGGTGCCGTCCTGACCATGAAATTCGCGGAGCAGGCCGCCCGGTACTTCGAGTCGGTCGAGGTCATCGAGCTGCACCACCCCAACAAGGTGGACGCGCCGTCCGGCACCGCCACCCGTACGGCCCAGCTGATCGCGGCGGCCCGCGAGAAGGCCGGCCGCGCCCCGCAGCCGGACGCCACCACCACCGCTCTGGACGGTGCCCGCGGCGCGGACGTCGACGGAGTCCCGGTCCACGCGGTCCGGCTCCGCGGCCTCCTCGCCCACCAGGAAGTGCTGCTCGGCGGCGAGGGCGAGACCCTCACCATCCGCCACGACTCCCTGCACCACAGCAGCTTCATGCCGGGCATCCTGCTCGGCACCCGCCGTGTGGTGACTACTCCGGGCCTCACGTTCGGCCTGGAGCACTTCCTCGACCTGAACTGACTGGGCCACACCCATGCGCGCAAAGATCACCTACGTTGTCACCGCTGCCGTCCTGGTCTTCTATTTCGCCCTGGTCGGCAGCCGCGGCCTGCTCCTCATCCGGCACGGCACCCTGCTGACGGTCACCTTCGGTGTGGCGGTCCTGGTCCTGCCGGTGATCGGCGTCTGGTTCCTCTGGAAGAACACCCAGTTCGTCCGCAGGGCCAACGCGCTGGCCGCGGCGCTGGAGGCCGAGGGCGGGCTCCCGGTCGACGAACTGACCCGTACCCCGGCCGGCCGTATCGACCGCGACTCCGCCGACGCGGTGTTCGCCCGCCGCCGTGAGGAGACCGAGGACTCCCCGGACGACTGGCGGTGCTGGTTCCGGCTGGCGGTCGCCTACCAGGACGCGCGGGACACACCACGCGCCCGCAAGGCGATGCAACGCGCGATCGCGCTGCACGGGAGCAAGCCGGTACGGGCCTGACGGCGGGGCACGGGCCGGCACGTCCGGCGAGCAGGCGAACACGCGTCCCCGGTCACCGGGGACGTCCTCACGGACCGCGGGCCCGGTACGGAGTATCCGTACCGGGCCCGCGGTCCGCGTGGGGCCACTACTGGCGGTATTCGTCGCCCCAGGCCTCGATGGTGTCCGTCGCCCGCTCGAAGGCCTCGTCCCGGCCCAGGAAGTCCGCGTTGTGGTCGGTGACCAGCGGCGGCAGGGTGTCGCCGCCGTGGCGGACCACGACGAGGGCCTGACCCTGCACGGTACGGGGGAGACCGAGCCACTTCACCGGCTGCTGGACGGTACGCACCGCCGCCGCCCGGTTCCACGGCACGGTGGTGGTCCGGAAGAAACCCACCCGCCGCACACCGTGCCGGCTGACCCACGCACCGACCCGGAGCAGCCGGAGCGAGCACATGATCACCGCGGCGGCGAGCGCGAAGCACGCGAGCGCTCCGGACAGCCCGCCCGCCGCACCGATGATCACGGCCGCGAGGAGTACGAACGAGGCGAGCAACAACAGGGTGGCCGCTGCCGCGACCCGCCACGGGCCGGGACGGTAGGGCCGCCGCCAGCTGTCGTGGTCGTCGAACGGCAGCGCGATGTCCTCCGCGCTCGCGTCGAATGCGCGGTCGGCCGTCAGAAAGGGCAGGGGCACGACTGATCCTCACTCACAAGCACGCTCGATTGCTGTGCCCGGTGAGGCTACCGAGACCCGCACCGGGCCGACCACCCCAGGGGGTCCGTACGAGTCAGCGGCCTTCGGAGGCCTCGGACTGCTTGCCCTGGGCCGGGGCCTGGTCGGGGTCGAGAGCGGGAAGGCCGAAGAGCAGCGATCCGACGAGGCCCGCGACCACGGTCAGCCCCACGAGGGAACGGCCCGCCAGCTCGGAGACGCTGACGCGGGTCCGAGGCGGCGGAGTGACATTACTGCGGAACCGGTCGGCCTCGGCGACGAACGAGAACGGGACGGATTCACGCCGGCGGAACATGAGGAAACTCTCCTTGAAGTCTGTGGCGGGTGCTGCTAATGAGTCAGACGCACGGAACGCCCGATCGGTGCCCCGAATCGCCGAATCAATGCGAGATTTCCCCGTACGGGCGGTCCCGGCCGCGTTGTCGGTGCCGGGCCGTAGAGTGGACGCCGCCCGAGCGACGCCATTGGAAGGACCCCCGCCGGTGACCGACACCCCCGAACCCGCAAAGCCCAGCTTCCGCAGTGATGTCACCGTTGACCTGGTGAAACACGCCGCAGGTGACTCCGACGTCCTGTTCGCCGCCCGTGTCTCCACGGCGGGCGAGCAGTCGCTCGAAGAGGTCACCAAGGACCCCGAGCGGTCCAAGGGGCTGATCAACTTCCTGATGCGGGACCGGCACGGAAGTCCGTTCGAGCACAACTCGATGACCTTCTTCATCAGTGCCCCCATCTTCGTCTTCCGCGAGTTCATGCGGCACCGCGTCGGCTGGTCGTACAACGAGGAATCGGGCCGCTACAGGGAGCTGGAGCCGGTCTTCTACGTCCCGGGGGAGTCCCGCAAGCTCGTCCAGCAGGGCCGCCCCGGCAAGTACGAGTTCGTCGAGGGCACCGAGGCGCAGCACGAGCTCACCGGCCGTGCGATGGAGGACTCCTACCGCCAGGCGTACGAGGCCTACCAGGAGATGCTCGCCGCCGGAGTGGCCCGTGAGGTCGCCCGCGCGGTCCTGCCCGTCGGCCTCTTCTCGACGATGTACGCCACGTGCAACGCCCGCTCCCTGATGCACTTCCTCGGCCTGCGCACGCAGCACGAGATGGCGAAGGTCCCGTCCTTCCCGCAGCGCGAGATCGAGATGGTCGGTGAGCAGATGGAGGCCCACTGGGCGCAGCTCATGCCGCTCACTCATGCCGCCTTCAACAAAAATGGACGGGTCGCCCCGTAAGCGGTGTCCGTATTGCGGCGTTTCATGAAGTTCATCTAGGCTGATCAAACGGACCCGGCACTGCTTGAACCCCCGAGCAGGCAGTGTCGGGTTCCACTTCCCCGTCCCCCCGAGGGGACATCGTGCGCTGAGCAACGAGTAGCGTGTTACCCATGGCTCCGATCTCCACTCCGCAGACCCCCTTCGGGCGGGTCCTCACCGCTATGGTCACGCCCTTCACGGCGGACGGCGCACTCGACCTCGACGGCGCCCAGCGGCTCGCCGCCCATCTGGTGGACGCAGGCAATGACGGCCTGATCATCAATGGCACCACCGGCGAGTCCCCGACCACCAGCGACGCGGAGAAAGACCAGCTCGTACGGGCGGTGCTCGAAGCGGTAGGAGACCGGGCCCACGTCGTGGCCGGCATCGGCACCAACGACACCCGTCACAGCGTCGAGCTGGCCCGCACCGCGGAGCGCGCCGGTGCCCACGGCCTCCTCGCCGTCACCCCGTACTACAACAAGCCCCCGCAGGAAGGCCTCCTGCGCCACTTCACCGCCATCGCGGACTCCACCGGCCTCCCCGTGATGCTGTACGACATCCCCGGGCGCAGCGGTGTCCCGATCGACACGGAGACGCTCGTCCGGCTCGCCGAGCACCCGCGTATCGTCGCCAACAAGGACGCCAAGGGCGACCTGGGCCGCGCCAGCTGGGCCATCGCCCAGTCCGGCCTCGCCTGGTACTCGGGCGACGACATGCTGAACCTCCCGCTGCTCTCGGTCGGCGCGGTCGGCTTCGTCTCCGTCGTCGGCCATGTGGTGACCCCCGATCTGCGCGCACTCATCGAGGCCCACCTCGGCGGCGACGTCCACAAGGCCACGGAGATCCACCAGAAGCTGCTTCCGGTCTTCACCGGCATGTTCCGCACCCAGGGCGTGATCACCACGAAGGCCGCTCTGACGCTCCAGGGCCTCCCGGCAGGTCCGCTGCGCCTCCCCCTGGTGGAACTCACCGCACAGGAGACGGCGCAGCTCAAGATCGATCTGGCTGCCGGTGGGGTACAGCTGTAACCACGGACTTCACAACTGAATAGGCGACGAACGCTCGCCGAGCACCATCCCAGACAACAGCAAGTGCACGAATGACACGCGCGCCACGTGCCTCAGCGGTACGTGGCGCGCGTGGTAAGGAGAGTCTTTTGAGTCATCCGCATCCTGAACTCGGTACCCCGCCGAAGCTTCCGAAGGGCGGCCTGCGGGTCACCCCGCTCGGCGGCCTCGGCGAGATCGGCCGCAACATGACGGTCTTCGAGTACGGCGGCCGCCTGCTCATCGTCGACTGCGGAGTGCTCTTCCCCGAGGAGGAGCAGCCCGGGATCGACCTGATCCTTCCGGACTTCACCACCATCCGGGACCGTCTGGACGACGTCGAGGGCATCGTCCTCACGCACGGCCACGAGGACCACATCGGTGGCGTCCCGTATCTGCTGCGCCTGAAGCCGGACATCCCGCTCATCGGCTCCAAGCTGACCCTCGCGCTCATCGAGGCCAAGCTCCAGGAGCACCGGATCCGCCCGTACACCCTCGAAGTCACCGAGGGCCAGCGCGAGCGCATCGGCGTCTTCGACTGCGAGTTCATCGCGGTCAACCACTCGATCCCGGACGCGCTGGCGGTCGCCATCCGCACCCCCGCGGGCATGGCCGTCGCGACCGGTGACTTCAAGATGGACCAGCTCCCGCTGGACGGGCGCCTCACCGACCTCCACGCCTTCGCACGGCTGAGCGAGGAGGGCATCGACCTGCTGCTCTCCGACTCGACGAACGCGGAAGTCCCCGGGTTCGTACCGCCCGAGCGGGACATCTCCAACGTCCTGCGCACGGTCTTCGCCAACGCCCAGAAGCGCATCATCGTGGCCAGCTTCGCCAGCCACGTCCACCGCATCCAGCAGATCCTGGACGCCGCCCACGAGTACGGCCGCAGGGTCGCGTTCGTCGGCCGTTCGATGGTCCGCAACATGGGCATCGCCCGTGACCTGGGCTATCTGAAGGTCCCCGCGGGCCTGGTCGTCGATGTGAAGACCCTCGACGACCTGCCGGACGACGAGGTCGTGCTCGTCTGTACGGGCTCGCAGGGCGAGCCGATGGCCGCTCTGTCCCGCATGGCGAACCGCGACCACCAGATCCGGATCGTCCAGGGCGACACGGTGATCCTGGCGTCGTCCCTGATCCCGGGCAACGAGAACGCGGTCTACCGCGTGATCAACGGCCTGACCCGCTGGGGCGCCAATGTCGTCCACAAGGGCAACGCCAAGGTCCACGTCTCGGGCCACGCCTCGGCCGGCGAGCTGCTGTACTTCTACAACATCTGCAAGCCGAAGAACCTGATGCCGGTCCACGGCGAATGGCGCCACCTGCGGGCCAACGCCGAACTGGGCGCACTCACGGGTGTCCCCAAGGACCACATCGTCATCGCCGAGGACGGCGTCGTCGTCGACCTGGTCGACGGCAAGGCCAAGATCGTCGGCAAGGTCCAGGCGGGTTACGTCTATGTCGACGGCCTCTCGGTCGGCGATGTCACCGAGACCTCCCTCAAGGACCGCCGCATTCTCGGTGACGAGGGCATCATCTCGGTCTTCATCGTGGTCGACAGCTCCTCCGGCAAGATCGTGGGCGGCCCCCACATCCAGGCCCGGGGCTCCGGCATCGACGACGCCGCCTTCAGCGCCGTCGTCCCGAAGGTCGAGGAAGCGCTCAACAAGTCGGCCCAGGACGGAGTGATGGAGCCCCACCAGCTCCAGCAGCTCGTCCGCCGCACCGTGGGCAAGTGGGTCTCCGACACCTACCGCCGGCGCCCGATGATCCTTCCGGTCGTCGTCGAGGTCTGATCCTCACGACCGCCGATCCGGAGCGGGGCACCTCGATTTGCATCGGGGCGCCCCGCTCCAGTACGTTTACGTCTCCGCCCAACCGGGAAGCGCCCGCGCAGTCATGCGCAGGGAGCCCACCGAACGGGGCGGGAATTCCGACTCAGAATCTCTGATAAAGTCGGGTCCGCCGAAAGGCAAAGGCCACTCCGCAGGCCACTGGAATCGAATTCGGACCGGAAACGGAACGGAAAAGAGTCTGGTAAAGTCGGACTCGCCGGAAAGGGAAACGCGAAAGCGAAGAACTGGAAAGCGAAAAGAGCTTGACCCGCTTCGACCGGGAATCGGACACGAAAGAGTCTGATAGAGTCGGAAACGCAAGAACGAAGGGAAGCGCCCGGAGGGCCCCGGTGAAACGGGACCGAAGGAAGCGTCCGTTCCTTGAGAACTCAACAGCGTGCCAAAAGTCAACGCCAGATATGTTGATACCCCGGCCTGCTTCGGCAGGTTGGTGGTTCCTTTGAAAGTCCTGCCGGGCCTCACGGTTCCGGTAGGCAATTACACAGCGAGGACGCTGTGAACGACTGGTCTTATTCCGACCGGTTGTTCCGCTCTCGTGATGTGTGTTCCCGATTACGGGAAAACATTCACGGAGAGTTTGATCCTGGCTCAGGACGAACGCTGGCGGCGTGCTTAACACATGCAAGTCGAACGATGAAGCCCTTCGGGGTGGATTAGTGGCGAACGGGTGAGTAACACGTGGGCAATCTGCCCTTCACTCTGGGACAAGCCCTGGAAACGGGGTCTAATACCGGATAACACTCCTGCCTGCATGGGCGGGGGTTAAAAGCTCCGGCGGTGAAGGATGAGCCCGCGGCCTATCAGCTTGTTGGTGGGGTAATGGCCTACCAAGGCGACGACGGGTAGCCGGCCTGAGAGGGCGACCGGCCACACTGGGACTGAGACACGGCCCAGACTCCTACGGGAGGCAGCAGTGGGGAATATTGCACAATGGGCGAAAGCCTGATGCAGCGACGCCGCGTGAGGGATGACGGCCTTCGGGTTGTAAACCTCTTTCAGCAGGGAAGAAGCGAGAGTGACGGTACCTGCAGAAGAAGCGCCGGCTAACTACGTGCCAGCAGCCGCGGTAATACGTAGGGCGCAAGCGTTGTCCGGAATTATTGGGCGTAAAGAGCTCGTAGGCGGCTTGTCACGTCGGATGTGAAAGCCCGGGGCTTAACCCCGGGTCTGCATTCGATACGGGCTAGCTAGAGTGTGGTAGGGGAGATCGGAATTCCTGGTGTAGCGGTGAAATGCGCAGATATCAGGAGGAACACCGGTGGCGAAGGCGGATCTCTGGGCCATTACTGACGCTGAGGAGCGAAAGCGTGGGGAGCGAACAGGATTAGATACCCTGGTAGTCCACGCCGTAAACGTTGGGAACTAGGTGTTGGCGACATTCCACGTCGTCGGTGCCGCAGCTAACGCATTAAGTTCCCCGCCTGGGGAGTACGGCCGCAAGGCTAAAACTCAAAGGAATTGACGGGGGCCCGCACAAGCAGCGGAGCATGTGGCTTAATTCGACGCAACGCGAAGAACCTTACCAAGGCTTGACATATACCGGAAAGCATCAGAGATGGTGCCCCCCTTGTGGTCGGTATACAGGTGGTGCATGGCTGTCGTCAGCTCGTGTCGTGAGATGTTGGGTTAAGTCCCGCAACGAGCGCAACCCTTGTTCTGTGTTGCCAGCATGCCCTTCGGGGTGATGGGGACTCACAGGAGACTGCCGGGGTCAACTCGGAGGAAGGTGGGGACGACGTCAAGTCATCATGCCCCTTATGTCTTGGGCTGCACACGTGCTACAATGGCCGGTACAATGAGCTGCGATGCCGCGAGGCGGAGCGAATCTCAAAAAGCCGGTCTCAGTTCGGATTGGGGTCTGCAACTCGACCCCATGAAGTCGGAGTTGCTAGTAATCGCAGATCAGCATTGCTGCGGTGAATACGTTCCCGGGCCTTGTACACACCGCCCGTCACGTCACGAAAGTCGGTAACACCCGAAGCCGGTGGCCCAACCCCTTGTGGGAGGGAGCTGTCGAAGGTGGGACTGGCGATTGGGACGAAGTCGTAACAAGGTAGCCGTACCGGAAGGTGCGGCTGGATCACCTCCTTTCTAAGGAGCATTTCTTACCGGGCCTTTTGGTCTGGTCAGAGGCCAGTACACCGGCGAATGTTCGGTGCTGGTTGCTCATGGGTGGAACGTTGACTACTCGGCACGACAGGTTGTTTTTCACTAGTACTGCTTCGGCGTGGAACGTGGGGAGGGATCGGTCGGGTCGGGCACGCTGTTGGGTATCTGAGGGTACGGACTCGTTTGAGTCTGCCTTCGGTTGCCGGCCCCAGTGCACTCACCTGTATGGGTGGGGTGATGGGTGGCTGGTCGTTGTTTGAGAACTGCACAGTGGACGCGAGCATCTGTGGCCAAGTTTTTAAGGGCGCACGGTGGATGCCTTGGCACCAGGAACCGATGAAGGACGTGGGAGGCCACGATAGTCCCCGGGGAGCTGTCAACCAAGCTTTGATCCGGGGGTTTCCGAATGGGGAAACCCGGCAGTCGTCATGGGCTGTCACCCGCTGCTGAACACATAGGCAGTGTGGAGGGAACGAGGGGAAGTGAAACATCTCAGTACCCTCAGGAAGAGAAAACAACCGTGATTCCGGGAGTAGTGGCGAGCGAAACTGGATGAGGCCAAACCGTATGCGTGTGATACCCGGCAGGGGTTGCGCATGCGGGGTTGTGGGATCTCTTTTTCACGGTCTGCCGGCTGTGAGACGAGTCAGAAACCGTTGATGTAGGCGAAGGACATGCGAAAGGTCCGGCGTAGAGGGTAAGACCCCCGTAGCTGAAACATTAACGGCTCGTTTAAGAGACACCCAAGTAGCACGGGGCCCGAGAAATCCCGTGTGAATCTGGCGGGACCACCCGCTAAGCCTAAATATTCCCTGGTGACCGATAGCGGATAGTACCGTGAGGGAATGGTGAAAAGTACCGCGGGAGCGGAGTGAAATAGTACCTGAAACCGTGTGCCTACAAGCCGTGGGAGCGTCGCTGGCAGCACTTGTGCTGTCAGTCGTGACTGCGTGCCTTTTGAAGAATGAGCCTGCGAGTTTGCGGTGTGTTGCGAGGTTAACCCGTGTGGGGAAGCCGTAGCGAAAGCGAGTCCGAATAGGGCGATTTAGTAGCGCGCTCAAGACCCGAAGCGGAGTGATCTAGCCATGGGCAGGTTGAAGCGGAGGTAAGACTTCGTGGAGGACCGAACCCACCAGGGTTGAAAACCTGGGGGATGACCTGTGGTTAGGGGTGAAAGGCCAATCAAACTCCGTGATAGCTGGTTCTCCCCGAAATGCATTTAGGTGCAGCGTCGTGTGTTTCTTGCCGGAGGTAGAGCACTGGATAGGCGATGGGCCCTACCGGGTTACTGACCTTAGCCAAACTCCGAATGCCGGTAAGTGAGAGCACGGCAGTGAGACTGTGGGGGATAAGCTCCATGGTCGAGAGGGAAACAGCCCAGAGCATCGACTAAGGCCCCTAAGCGTACGCTAAGTGGGAAAGGATGTGGAGTCGCAGAGACAACCAGGAGGTTGGCTTAGAAGCAGCCACCCTTGAAAGAGTGCGTAATAGCTCACTGGTCAAGTGATTCCGCGCCGACAATGTAGCGGGGCTCAAGCGTACCGCCGAAGTCGTGTCATTCCAGCATGTACCCCCAACGGGGGCTGGGATGGGTAGGGGAGCGTCGTGTGCCGGGTGAAGCAGCCGCGGAAGCGAGTTGTGGACGGTTCACGAGTGAGAATGCAGGCATGAGTAGCGATACACACGTGAGAAACGTGTGCGCCGATTGACTAAGGGTTCCTGGGTCAAGCTGATCTGCCCAGGGTAAGTCGGGACCTAAGGCGAGGCCGACAGGCGTAGTCGATGGACAACCGGTTGATATTCCGGTACCCGCTTTGAAACGCCCAGTACTGAATCAGGCGATGCTAAGTCCGTGAAGCCGGCCCGATCTCTTCGGAGTTGAGGGTAGTGGTGGAGCCGATGAACCAGACTTGTAGTAGGTAAGCGATGGGGTGACGCAGGAAGGTAGTCCAGCCCGGGCGGTGGTTGTCCCGGGGTAAGGGTGTAGCCCGTGTGGTAGGCAAATCCGTCACACGTATAAGGGTGAGACCTGATGCCGAGCCGATTGTGGTGAAGTGGATGATCCTATGCTGTCGAGAAAAGCCTCTAGCGAGTTTCATGGCGGCCCGTACCCTAAACCGACTCAGGTGGTCAGGTAGAGAATACCGAGGCGTTCGGGTGAACTATGGTTAAGGAACTCGGCAAAATGCCCCCGTAACTTCGGGAGAAGGGGGGCCATCACTGGTGATCCGATTTACTCGGTGAGCTGGGGGTGGCCGCAGAGACCAGCGAGAAGCGACTGTTTACTAAAAACACAGGTCCGTGCGAAGCCGTAAGGCGATGTATACGGACTGACGCCTGCCCGGTGCTGGAACGTTAAGGGGACCGGTTAGTGCACTTTCGGGTGTGCGAAGCTGAGAACTTAAGCGCCAGTAAACGGCGGTGGTAACTATAACCATCCTAAGGTAGCGAAATTCCTTGTCGGGTAAGTTCCGACCTGCACGAATGGCGTAACGACTTCTCGACTGTCTCAACCATAGGCCCGGTGAAATTGCACTACGAGTAAAGATGCTCGTTTCGCGCAGCAGGACGGAAAGACCCCGGGACCTTTACTATAGTTTGATATTGGTGTTCGGTTCGGCTTGTGTAGGATAGGTGGGAGACTTTGAAGCGGCCACGCCAGTGGTTGTGGAGTCGTCGTTGAAATACCACTCTGGTCGTGCTGGATGTCTAACCTGGGTCCGTGATCCGGATCAGGGACAGTGTCTGATGGGTAGTTTAACTGGGGCGGTTGCCTCCTAAAGAGTAACGGAGGCGCCCAAAGGTTCCCTCAGCCTGGTTGGCAATCAGGTGTTGAGTGTAAGTGCACAAGGGAGCTTGACTGTGAGACCGACGGGTCGAGCAGGGACGAAAGTCGGGACTAGTGATCCGGCAGTGGCTTGTGGAAGCGCTGTCGCTCAACGGATAAAAGGTACCCCGGGGATAACAGGCTGATCTTCCCCAAGAGTCCATATCGACGGGATGGTTTGGCACCTCGATGTCGGCTCGTCGCATCCTGGGGCTGGAGTCGGTCCCAAGGGTTGGGCTGTTCGCCCATTAAAGCGGTACGCGAGCTGGGTTTAGAACGTCGTGAGACAGTTCGGTCCCTATCCGCTGTGCGCGTAGGAATATTGAGAAGGGCTGTCCCTAGTACGAGAGGACCGGGACGGACGAACCTCTGGTGTGCCAGTTGTCCTGCCAAGGGCATGGCTGGTTGGCTACGTTCGGAAAGGATAACCGCTGAAAGCATCTAAGCGGGAAGCCTGCTTCGAGATGAGTATTCCCACCCTCTTGAAGGGTTAAGGCTCCCAGTAGACGACTGGGTTGATAGGCCAGATGTGGAAGCCCGGTAACGGGTGGAGCTGACTGGTACTAATAGGCCGAGGGCTTGTCCTCAGTTGCTCGCGTCCACTGTGTTAGTTCTGAAATAACGAACGGCCGTGTGTGTTCCGGTGTTGGTTAATTTCATAGTGTTTCGGTGGTCATTGCGTTAGGGAAACGCCCGGTTACATTCCGAACCCGGAAGCTAAGCCTTTCAGCGCCGATGGTACTGCAGGGGGGACCCTGTGGGAGAGTAGGACGCCGCCGAACAATTTTTCCGGGAAAGCCCCGTACCGCAAGGTACGGGGCTTTTCTGCGTTCACCCTTCAACTCCGAATGCCCTCCCGTTCGCCCAGGCTCCTTGTGCCGTTCCTTTCCGTTCCCGTGCGGGTGCGGGTGCGGGTGCGGGTGCGGGTGCGGTGGCCGGCGGGGAAGCGGGGGGAGCTGGTGGAGGCCTGCGGGAATCGGTTCTTCCGATGGTTATGAACACCCCCGGATCCAGGGTATGCTTTACCTCGTTGCCACAGCGCGACAGGCCCCAATAGCTCAGTCGGTAGAGCGTCTCCATGGTAAGGAGAAGGTCTGCGGTTCGATTCCGCATTGGGGCTCCAGTAGAAGAAAGGCTCTCGCCGTCAGGCGGGGGCCTTTCTTGCGTTTATGTGTTCGGCCATTCCATCGACATCAATCTCACATGCTGACGTTCAAACGAACACTCGCATGGTAAAAAGAGTTCATGAGTGTTGCCGATCGTCTGGACCTGACTCTGCGGCTGGTGCAGGGCGCCGCTGACCGTGTCTCCGTTGCCGAGCTCTCCCAGCGGCTCGGGGTCTCTGAGATGACGGTCCGCCGGGACCTCGACGCGCTGGAGCGCCAGGACCTCGTACGCCGGGTGCATGGTGGTGCCGTCGCCACCAGGGCGAGGGAAGAAGGCGCGGGCTTTGTCGCGCGGGAAGGCTGGCAGGCCGCCACCAAGGACCGGCTGGGTGCCCGGGTGGCCGCGATGGTCGAGCCGGGGTCCCGGGTGCTGCTGGACGCGGGGACCACGACCGTGCACGTGGCGGAGCACCTCGCCGCCCGGGGGCCGCTGACGGTGACGGTGCTGAGCCTTCAGGCGGCCGTGTGCCTGGCGGACCGGCCCGGTATCGATCTGCTCGTCGTCGGCGGGCGCTCACGGCCCGGAGAACGGTCCTTGGTGGGCCCGTTGGCTCTGCGCACGCTGGAGTCGCTGGCCTTCGACTGTTTCATCATGTCCATCGGCGGAGTGCACGCCGAGCACGGCTGGTCGGAGTTCTCCCTCGACGACGCCGCCGTCAAGCAGGCCGGGCTCGCCCAGGCCACCCGTACCGTCGCCGTGGCCGATGCCACCAAGCTCGGGGTGCGGGCGTTCAGCCAGGTCGCCCCTCTCGGAGTCGTGGACGGCTTCGTCACCGACACGGGCGCCGAGGACGGTGAGACCCATCCGAACGGCCCGTACACCCTGAACGCTCTGCGGGAGGCCGGCGTCCCCGTCCATCTCGCCTGACGCCCCACCCGGACCCCGCCCCATCGCCATCGCCATCGAGGTGCTGCCATGAACGCTCTTCCCCACCCGCCGACGGGCCCCGACCGTGCCGCGGGGGCACGATGACCGTCGGCATCGACACCCCGGACCGCCGCGGCCGTACCGGCCTGGACCGGCACGGCCGGGACCTGACCGGCAATCCGCAGGTGCGGATCCTCGACGTGGAAGTGCTCTCCTGCGACTGGTACGTCCTGCGCAGGAGCACCTTCGACTACCAGCACAGCGACGGGCACTGGAGCCGGGAGCAGCGTGAGACCTACGACCGGGGCGACGGCGCCACCATCCTGCTGTACGACGCCGACCGCCGTACCGTGCTGCTGACGCGCCAGTTCCGTCTCCCGGCCTATGTCAACGGCCACCCGGACGGGATGCTCCTCGAAACGGCGGCAGGCCTGCTGGACGGGGACAGCCCCGAGGAGGCCATCCGCAGGGAGGCCGCCGAGGAGACGGGACACACCGTGGGCGCGGCCGAGCGTGTCTTCGACGTCTATATGAGCCCCGGCTCCGTCACCGAGCGGCTGCACTTCTTCGCCGCCCCGTACACCCCCGCGACCGCGACCGGCGGCGGAGGCGGGATCGCCGCCGAGGGCGAGGACATCAGCACGGTGGAGCTGCCCTTCGCACGGGCGCTCACGATGATCCGCGACGGCTCGATCGCCGACGCGAAGACCATCATGCTGCTCCAGTGGGCCGCGCTGGACGGCCCGTTCGCTCGCTGAGCCGTGCCCGGGGCCTGTTCGTCAGACGAGCGGGGGTTCGGGGACACGCATGGCCAGGATGGCCATGTCGTCGGAGGCCGGCTCGGCCGCGAAGCGTTCGACGGCGCGCAGGATCCGGGCGGCGACCGCGCCGGCCGTCAGGCCCGTACAGGTGGCGAGGACGTCCGCGAGGCCGTCGTCGCCGAGCATGCGGGCGCCCTCGCGGCGCTCGGTGACGCCGTCGGTCACACACAGCAGGACGTCGCCCGGGTCGAGGGTGACCTCCTGCTCGTACAGTTCGAGGTCCTCGATGACGCCGAGCAGCGCCTGCGGCTCGGCGGCGGCCTCGACGGAGCCGTCCTGGCGCAGACGCAGCGGGAGGGGGTGTCCCGCGCACACCACCTTCAGCAGCGCGCTGCCGTCCTCCTGGGGCCACAGCTCGCCGTACAGGAGCGTGAGGAAGCGGCTGCGTGCGCCCTCGTCGAGGATGGCGGCGTTGAGGCGTTCCAGCACGGCCGGGCCGCCGAAGCCCTCGCGGGCCAGCAGACGCAGGGCGTGGCGGGCCAGACCGGTGACGGCCGCGGCTTCCGGGCCCGTACCGCACACATCGCCGATGGCGAAGCCGTACGCGCCGTCGCGGATCGGGAAGACGTCGTAGAAGTCGCCGCCGACCTCATTGCCCTCGCCCGCCGCGCGGTAGATGACCTCGATCTCGACATTGGGTACGTCGGGGAGGCCCGGTGGCAGCAGGCTGCGCTGCAGGGACTGGCTGATCGCCATGCGCTCCGAGTACAGGCGGGCGTTGTCCAGGGCGAGTGCGGCGCGGCGCGAGAGGTCCTCGGCCAGTTCGAGGATCTCCTGGCGGAAGTGGTCGTCGGAGGGTTTCCCGAGCGTGAGCATGCCGATGACGCGGTTGCGGGCGACCAGCGGGAGCACGACGGTCTCGCCGCCCACGGCCGAGGCGGTGGCGAGTGTGGTGCGGGTGGCCATGCCCATGCTCAGGGGCGCGTCGTGGTCGAGGCTGCGCATCGAGGTGCTCAGCGCCGCCCGGTGGGCGGCCTCGGACGGTGCGGCCCAGACACGTGCGCCGGGGGTCGGCACGGGTTCCGGCGGGTCGATCTTGGACAGCAGGGCCTTGAGGCCGTCGATGAGGTCCTCGTCCTCGTGGAGGACATAGGAGAGGTACGGCTCCGAGGCCTGGTCCGCGATGGTGTAGACGGCGCACCAGGTGGCGAGCGTGGGGACCGTCATCTGGGCCATGAGCGCCAGGGTCTGGTCCCGGTCCAGGGTGCCGGCGAGCAGGTCGGAGGCCTCGACGAGGAAGGACAGGGAGCCGCGGCGCAGACGTTCCAGTTCGCCCAGGCGGGCGGATTCGACGGCGAGCGCGATGCGGTCGGCGGCGAACTGGAGACGCAGCGCCTCCTCGTTGGAGTAGCGGCCCGCCGCTTCGGCCGCGACGCCGAGGGAGCCGGTGAGGCGGCCCTCGACCTTCAGCGGGACGGTGACGACGGAGCGCATTCCGGTGTCGCCGAGCAGGGGGACGGCGCCGGGGACCGCGGTGAGGTCCTCATGGACGGCGGGCATCCGGGCGGAGCCGTAGCGTCCCGTTCCGGCTTCGACGGGGACCCGGGCGAAGCGCTGGCGGGCCGAGGGGAGGCCGGTCGTGGCCCGGACCTCCAGTTCGGTCTCGTCGTCGGTGGCCAGCAGGAGGAAGGCGGCGTCGGCGTCGAGCATGTCCCGGGCCCGTTCGACGGTGCGCTGGAGCAGGCCGTCGAGGTCGTCGGGGGCGGGGGAGCCGATGAAGACCTCGAAGGGGTCCGCGGCGCGGTTCTCGTGGGCCGTGTCCGAGACGGGGGCGCGTACCGGGGACTGCAGGACGGCACGTTCGTAGTCGCGGACGAGGAGACAGACGGTGGAGGGCTCGCCCTCGGTGTCGCGCACCCGCAGATGTGAGGCGTAGACCGGGATGACCCGGCCGTCGGAGCCGCGGATTCCGTAGCTGCCCTCCCAGCGGGAGAGCTGGAGCGCGTCGGCGATGCCGGTGTTGGTGCCGGGGGTGTGCGGCCAGGCCGCGAAGTCGGTGAGCTGCTTTCCGGTGACCTGCTCGGCCGTGTGACCGAAGAGGAACGCGGCGTCGTCGTTCCACGCGGAGATGGAGCCGGAGCCGTCGATCTGCACGACGGCGACCCGTACGCGTTCGTCGGTGACCGGGAGGAGCGCCGTGGGCAGGAGCGGGCCCGCGGAGCGGATGCCCACCGGCCGCTCGGGGAGGTCGAGCTGGAACCAGACGTGCTTGCGCGTCGGGGTGTACTCGACGCCCCAGCGGGCGGCGAGCGCGGCGCAGAGCAGCAGACCCCGGCCGCTCTCACGGTCGGGGCTGCCGTAGTCCAGGCCGCTGCTCTGGAGCGGGACCTCGCGCTCCGGATAGTGGTCGGAGACCTCGACGCGTACGCCGTCCTCGGTGCGCAGACACAGGACGTCGGCGGCGGTTCCCGCGTGGACGACGGCGTTGGTCACGAGCTCGCTGGTGAGGACGACCGCGTCGTCGACGACATCGGTGTAGCCCCACCCCTGGAGGGTGTCACGGACAAAGGCGCGGGCGGTCGCGACAGAGCGCCCGACCGGGTCGAAGGTGGCAGCCGCGCGCGCGGTGATCACAGCACTCCCCATATGGTGTCTCGTCGCTTCCCCGAGTCCTGTGCCCGTTTCTCGCCGCTTCGATTCGCTTGCCAGGCTAGACGCTCGTTCACTGTCCCGGGTACACGAGGGCCGACTTCGGTACGGGATGCCCCGGCAGTTGTGCGCGGGCGCACAACCATGGGTTCCCCAAGGGGCGGTTGTGCGGCGTCCATTGGAGCTTCCACCCCGACCAGTTCCGGCCTGGTACGTTTCAACGATTTGACGTCCGCATGGTCACCCGTCAACGGTGTGCAGTGGCGGTGAGTCAAAGTAGAACTGGGCAAGCTTCCGGATAGGCCCGAGCGATACGGTCAAACCCTGCGGGAGGGACACGGTGGAGTCTGGCGTGGCGGCGCGGGGTTCAGCAACGCGCACAAAAGGCGGACAGTCCGTGAAAAAACAGCGCAATGGGACCATCGATGTGGACGCGGCAGCTCTGAACAGACTGCTCGCGGCCCTCGTGGCGATGCGGGACGGCAACTTCCGCAGGCGGCTGACCGTCTCGGGCGATGGCGTGATGACGGAGATCGCGGCGGTCTTCAACGAGGTCGCCGACCGGAATCTCCATCTCACCGGTGAGCTGGCACGCGTACGGCGCGTGGTGGGCCGTGAGGGAAAGCTCACGGAGCGCCTGGAGACAGGGGCCTGCGAAGGCTCCTGGGCGGCCGCCATCGATGCCTCCAACGAGCTGGTCGACGATCTCTCGCGACCGGTCTCCGAGGTCGGACGGGTGCTCGCGGCGATCGCCGACGGTGACCTCGAACAGCGGATGGAACTGCGCTCGCACACGGCGGACGAAACGGTACGGCCGCTGCGCGGCGAGTTCCTGAAGGTCGCCCGTACGGTCAACAACCTGGTCGATCAGCTGTCCGCGTTCACCGAGCAGGTGACCCGGGTCGCGGTCGAGGTCGGGACCGAGGGCAAGCTCGGCGGGCAGGCCCAGGTGCGCGGGATGTCCGGGTCCTGGAAGGACCTCACGGACTCCGTGAACACCATGGCGTACCGGCTGACGGCCCAGGTGCGGGACATCGCTCTGGTGACGACGGCGGTCGCCAAGGGTGATCTGTCACGGAAGGTCACCGTCCATGTGGCCGGTGAGATGCTCCAGCTGAAGAACACCGTCAACACGATGGTCGACCAGCTGTCCTCGTTCTCCTCCGAGGTGACCCGTGTCGCCCGTGAGGTGGGTACGGAGGGTGAGCTCGGCGGTCAGGCGACGGTGCCGGGTGTGGCCGGGGTGTGGAAGGACCTCACCGACTCCGTCAACACGATGGCGGGCAACCTCACCTCCCAGGTGCGCGGTATCGCGGAGGTGACGACGGCGGTCGCCAACGGCGACCTGTCGCAGAAGGTCACGGTGAGCGCCCGCGGCGAGGTGGCGCAACTGGCCGAGACGATCAACCAGATGACCGAG
Source organism: Streptomyces sp. NBC_00654 (assembly GCF_026341775.1). NCBI lineage: Bacteria > Bacillati > Actinomycetota > Actinomycetes > Kitasatosporales > Streptomycetaceae > Streptomyces > Streptomyces sp. NBC_00654. The sequence continues at coordinate 2,382,139 of NZ_JAPEOB010000001.1, forward strand.
ACGCTGCGCACCTTCGCGGACGAAGTGACGCGTGTGGCCAGCGAGGTCGGTGGTGAGGGGCTGCTGGGCGGGCAGGCCCAGGTGCCGGGCGCGGCGGGAACGTGGAAGGACCTCACCGATTCGGTGAACACGGTCTTCCGGAACCTGACGACCCAGGTGCGCGACATCGCGCAGGTGACCACGGCGGTGGCCAGCGGTGACATGACCCAGAAGGTCACCGTCGATGTGGCCGGCGAGATGCTGGAGCTCAAGAACACCGTCAACACGATGGTGGACCAGCTGCAGTCGTTCGGTTCGGAGGTGACCCGGGTCGCCCGGGAGGTCGGCGTCGAGGGCCGGCTCGGCGGTCAGGCCGAGGTCCCGGGGGCGGCGGGGACCTGGAAGGACCTCACGGACTCGGTGAACACCGCGTTCCGGAACCTGACCGGTCAGGTGCGGGACATCGCGCAGGTGACCACCGCGGTCGCCAACGGGGACCTGTCGCAGAAGGTCACCGTCGATGTCGCGGGCGAGATGCTGGAACTGAAGAACACCGTCAACACGATGGTGGCGCAGCTCTCGTCCTTCGCCGACCAGGTGACGCGGATGGCGCGGGACGTGGGCACGGAGGGCCGTCTCGGCGGCCAGGCGCGGGTCGACGGCGTCCTGGGAACGTGGAAGGAACTCACCGACTCCGTCAACTTCATGGCGGGGAACCTGACCTCGCAGGTACGCCAGATCGCCCAGGTGACCACGGCGGTGGCGCGGGGCGACCTGTCGCAGAAGATCGATGTGGACGCCCGGGGCGAGATCCTTGAGCTGAAGAACACCATCAACACGATGGTCGACCAGCTCTCCGCCTTCGCCGAGCAGGTGACCCGGGTCGCCCGTGAGGTGGGCACGGACGGACGGCTCGGCGGGCAGGCGCAGGTGCCCGGGGTGGCGGGCGTGTGGCGCGATCTGACCGACTCGGTGAACGGCATGGCGGGGAACCTCACCGCCCAGGTCCGTAACATCGCGCAGGTCGCCACGGCGGTGGCGCGCGGTGACCTGTCGCAGAAGATCGATGTGGACGCCCGGGGCGAGATCCTTGAGCTGAAGAACACCCTCAACACCATGGTCGACCAGCTCTCCAACTTCGCGGAGCAGGTCACCCGGGTCGCCCGTGAGGTGGGTACCGAAGGCATTCTCGGCGGCCAGGCCGAGGTGCAGGGCGTGTCCGGTACCTGGAAGGACCTCACCCAGTCCGTCAACGGCATGGCGAACAACCTGACCCTTCAGGTCCGCAACATCGCCGAAGTCACCACCGCGGTCGCCAAGGGTGATCTCTCCAAGAAGATCACCGTGGACGCCAAGGGCGAGATGCTCGAACTGGTGACGACGGTCAACACGATGGTCGACCAGCTGCTGAACTTCGCCGACGAGGTGACCCGGGTCGCCAGGGAAGTGGGCACCGAGGGCATCCTCGGAGGCCAGGCCCGGGTGCGCGGTGCGACCGGCATCTGGAAGGACCTCAGTGACAACGTCAACCTGATGGCCAGCAATCTCACCAGCCAGGTGCGCAACATCTCCCGGGTCTCGTCCGCGGTCGCGAACGGCGATCTGACGAAGAAGGTGACCGTCGAGGCGCGCGGTGAGGTGGCCGAACTCGCCGACACCGTCAACACGATGGTCACGACGCTTTCCTCGTTCGCCGACGAGGTGACGCGAGTGGCCCGCGAGGTGGGTACCGAGGGCGCGCTGGGCGGACAGGCCAGGGTGCCGGGCGTCGCTGGTACGTGGAAGGACCTCACCGAGTCCGTGAACTCGATGGCCTCCAACCTGACCGGCCAGGTGCGCCAGATCGCCACGGTCACCACGGCGATCGCCAGGGGAGATCTCACCAAGAAGATCGACATCGATGCGCGCGGTGAGATCCAGGAGCTGAAGAACACCATCAATACGATGGTCGACCAGCTGTCCTCGTTCGCCGAGGAAGTCACCCGCGTGGCCCGCGAGGTGGGCACGGAGGGGCAGTTGGGCGGTCAGGCCCGCGTCCGGGACGTCAACGGTACCTGGCGCGACCTCACCGAATCGGTGAACGAGATGGCCGGGAACCTGACCCGTCAGGTGCGTGCCATCGCGGCCGTTGCCACGGCGGTGACGCGCGGCGATCTGAACCTCAAGATCGACGTGGACGCGGCCGGCGAGATCCAGGTGCTGCAGGACAACGTCAACACGATGATCGCCAACCTGCGTGACACCACGCTCGCCAACAAGGAACAGGACTGGCTCAAGGGCAACCTGGCCCGGATCTCCGGTCTGATGCAGGGCCGTCGCGATCTGGACGACGTCGCCTCGTTGATCATGAGCGAGCTGACCCCGGTCGTCTCCGCGCAGCACGGCGCGTTCTTCCTGGCCATGGCGCCGGGCGACACGGGCGAGGTCGGTTCGGACAGTGACGCGGAGAGCCTGTACGAGCTGCGTATGCGCGGCAGTTACGGATATTCGGCGGGTTCGATGCCGACCTCCTTCCGTCCCGGCGAGACGCTGATCGGCACGGCGGCCGAGGAGAAGCGCACGATCCAGGTGGACAACGTGCCGCCCGGCTATCTGAAGATCTCCTCCGGGCTCGGCGAGGCGCCGCCCGCGCATGTGATCGTGCTGCCGGTGCTGTTCGAGGGCAAGGTCCTCGGTGTGATCGAGCTGGCCTCCTTCCAGCCGTTCACGCACATCCAGCGGGACTTCCTCAACCAGCTCGCCGAGATGATCGCGACGAGCGTCAACACCATCAGCGTCAATACGAAGACCGAGAAACTCCTCGAACAGTCCCAGGAGCTGACGGAGCAGCTTCGGGACCGCTCGCAGGAGCTGGAGAACCGGCAGAAGGCACTCCAGGCGTCCAACGCCGAACTGGAGGAGAAGGCCGAACTGCTGGCCCAGCAGAACCGCGACATCGAGGTGAAGAACACCGAGATCGAAGAGGCCCGGCAGGTCCTGGAGGAGCGTGCCGAGCAGCTCGCCGTCTCGATGCGCTACAAGTCCGAGTTCCTGGCGAACATGTCCCACGAGCTGCGTACCCCGCTCAACTCGCTGCTGATCCTGGCCAAGCTGCTCGCGGACAACGCCGAGGGCAACCTCTCGCCGAAGCAGGTGGAGTTCGCCGAGACGATCCACGGGGCCGGTTCCGATCTGCTCCAGCTGATCAACGACATCCTCGACCTGTCGAAGGTCGAGGCGGGCAAGATGGACGTCAGCCCGACCAGGATCGCGCTGGTCCAGCTCGTCGACTATGTGGAGGCGACGTTCCGCCCGCTCACCGCGGAGAAGGGGCTCGACTTCTCGGTACGGGTCTCCCCGGAGCTGCCCGCCACGCTGCACACGGACGAGCAGCGGCTGCTCCAGGTGCTGCGCAACCTGCTGTCCAACGCGGTGAAGTTCACCGACAGCGGTGCGGTGGAGCTGGTGATCCGGCCGGCCGGGGCGGATGTGCCGAACTCGATCCGGGAGCATCTGCTGGAAGCGGGTTCGCTGCGGGACGCGGACGCCGATCTGATCGCCTTCTCGGTCACGGACACCGGGATCGGCATCGCGTCCAGCAAGATGCTGGTGATCTTCGAGGCGTTCAAGCAGGCGGACGGGACGACCAGCCGGAAGTACGGCGGCACGGGCCTGGGTCTCTCCATCAGCCGGGAGATCGCCCGGCTGCTGGGCGGTGAGATCCATGCGGCGAGCGAGCCCGGCCGGGGCTCGACCTTCACGCTGTATCTGCCGCTGCACGCCAGCGAACTGCCGCCGCAGGGCTATCCGCAGGTGGGTCCCGGCCCCATCGAGATCCCTGGCATGACGGACGGGAGCGCCCTGCACGGGGAGGCGGTCCGCGGCGCCGAGCAGGCGCCACTGGGTGATCCGGCCAACTCCGCCGGGCTGTTCCGGCGGCGGCGCAAGGCACTGGGTGACGTGGCACGGCGGCCCGCGCTGCCCGCCCGTCCGAGCGCGGGCGCCGGTGGCGGTGCCGGCGCGGGTGCGGGTGCGGGTGCCGCGCGGGACGAGTGGGTCCAGGGAGCCCAGGAGGAGCCGGAGGCACGGCGGACGTTCCGGTTCCGCGGTGAGAAGGTCCTGATCGTCGACGACGACATCCGTAACGTCTTCGCGCTCACCAGCGTGCTGGAGCAGCACGGCCTTTCGGTGCTGTACGCGGAGAACGGCCGGGAGGGCATCGAGGTGCTGGAGCAGCACGACGATGTGACGGTCGTACTGATGGACATCATGATGCCCGAGATGGACGGCTACGCCACGACGACGGCGATCCGCAGGATGCCGCAGTTCGCCGGACTGCCGATCATCGCGCTCACCGCGAAGGCGATGAAGGGTGACCGGGAGAAGGCCATCGACTGTGGTGCTTCCGACTATGTCACCAAGCCGGTCGACCCTGATCATCTGCTTGCGGTCATGGAGCAGTGGATGCACGGAGAGTGATCGGGGCGTGAATGAATCACGGTGAATTGCTGACCGACTGTGGCTGAACGGGTGTGAGTGCGGGTTTTTCGGGGAACCTTCCAGTCTCCCACCGCGTTTGCGCTACGTGCACAGTGACATCGCGGTGACAGGGTGTGGTGACGGGCGGGGTGCGGCTACCATGACCGGCACAAGGACGGACGGCGTAAGGGAGTCGTCCCCTGGGGCGGCACCCGGTGTGATTCCGGGGCGAGGAGGACGGGCCATGGTGCAGAAGGCCAAGATCCTCCTGGTCGATGACCGGCCGGAGAATCTGCTGGCGCTGGAGGCCATCCTCTCTGCGCTCGATCAGACACTGGTACGGGCATCGTCAGGGGAGGAAGCGCTCAAAGCGCTGCTCACGGACGACTTCGCGGTCATTCTGCTGGACGTCCAGATGCCGGGCATGGACGGTTTCGAGACCGCCGCGCACATCAAGCGCCGGGAGCGGACCCGGGACATCCCGATCATCTTCCTCACCGCGATCAACCACGGTCCCCATCACACCTTCCGGGGATACGCGGCGGGCGCGGTGGACTACATCTCGAAGCCGTTCGACCCGTGGGTGCTGCGCGCCAAGGTCTCGGTCTTCGTCGAGCTGTACATGAAGAACTGCCAGCTCCGCGAGCAGGCCGCACTGCTGCGGCTCCAGCTCGAAGGCGGTGGCCACGCGGCCGGGGAGCACGAGAGGGAGCCGGCCGGTCTGCTGGCCGAACTCTCCGCACGGCTCGCGGCGGTCGAGGAGCAGGCGGAAGCGCTGTCCAAGCAGCTCGACGACGAATCCGCGGACGCCGGCGCGGTGGCGACCGCCGCCCACCTCGAACGCAAGCTCACCGGGCTGCGTCGCGCGCTCGACGCGCTGGAGCCGGGGGCGAACGGCAACGCCGGTGTCCTGCCCTCGCAGAGCTGAGCACCGGTCCGTAACTCCCGGCGGGCGCACGGCAACGGGCGTCCGCCGCTTCGCGGTTGCCCGAGGGCGGCCGGGTGGCGCCCGCCGCGGTGAGTGCGCGTCAGTTTCCCGCCCCGGTAAGGCGACACGGTCGGGTGAACCAGTAGGCACGCGTGTTCACCGGCGTCGGCAACGGTAACCTCGGTCCCATGGCCTCACGTACGTCCGGCAAGGGTTCCCAGGGCACGGCGGGCACCGCGAAGAGCGTCGGCCGTACCGCGGGCCCGGCGAAGAAAGCCGCGCCCGCCAAGAAGTCCCCGAAGTCCCCGGCGAAGAAGTCCGCGTCCGCGTCCGCGCCCGCCAGGAAGGCGCCGGCGAAAAGGGCGCCCGCGAAGAAGACCGCCGCCAGGAAGCCCGCGCCCAAGCCCGCACCGTCTCCCACCGGGGGCGTGTACCGGCTCGTGCGGGCCGTCTGGCTCGGTGCCGCGCACGGCGTCGGTGCGCTGTTCCGCTCGATAGGGCGCGGGGCGAAGGGGCTCGACCCCGCCCATCGCAAGGACGGCCTCGCGCTCCTCCTGCTCGGCCTGGCGCTGATCGTCGCCGCGGGCACCTGGTCGAGCCTGCGGGGACCGGTCGGCGATCTCGTCGAGATGCTGGTGACCGGGGCGTTCGGCCGGCTGGATCTGCTCGTGCCGATACTGCTGGGCGCCATCGCCGTCCGGCTGATCCTGTACCCGCAGAGGCCGGAGGCCAACGGCCGGATCGTCATCGGGCTCTCCGCACTCGTCATCGGTATCCTCGGACAGGTCCACATCGCCTGCGGCTCGCCGGGCCGCGAGGACGGCACCGAGGCGATGCAGGACGCGGGCGGACTGATCGGCTGGGCCGCCTCCAAGCCGCTCGTGTTCACGATGGGCGAGGTCCTCGCCGTACCGCTGCTCGTGCTGCTGACCGTGTTCGGACTGCTCGTGGTCACGGCCACCCCCGTCAACGCCATTCCCCAGCGGCTGCGGACGCTCGGCGTCAAGCTGGGCATCGTCGAGCCGGCGTACGAGCCCGGCGCGGACGGCGGGAGCGACGACGACCGTTACGACGAGCAGTGGCGCGAGGCGCTGCCCGGCCGCTCGCGCCGCGGCACCGGCCGCCGCTCGGAGGCGGACACGGAGTACGACCCGGACCACGCCGAGTCGGAGGCGCTCTCCCGGCGCGGGCGGTCGCGCAAGCCGTCCGTGCAGCCCGCGATGAACCGCACCATGGACGCCGTGGATGTCGCCGCGGCCGCCGCCGCGGCGCTCGACGGCGCCGTGCTCAACGGCATGCCCCCCTCGCCGCTCGTCGCCGACCTGACCCAGGGCGTCTCCGTGGACCGGGACCGCGACCGTACGGGCGCGGGCACCCCCGTGCCCGGGGCCCGGGAGGCGGAGAAGGGCCGGGCCGGGGCGAAGGGCCCGGGCGCCGGAACGGCGGGGTCGCTCTCCGGCGGCGTACCGGATCTCACGAAGCCCGCCCCCGAGCACTCGCAGCCGCTGCCCGCGCGGGCCGAGCAGCTCCAGCTCTCCGGGGACATCACGTACTCGCTGCCCTCGCTCGACCTGCTGGAGCGCGGCGGGCCGGGGAAGACCCGCAGCGCCGCAAATGACGTGGTCGTCGCCTCCCTGACGAACGTCTTCACGGAGTTCAAGGTGGATGCCGCCGTCACCGGCTTCACCCGCGGCCCGACGGTCACGCGGTACGAGGTCGAGCTGGGGCCGGCCGTGAAGGTCGAGCGGATCACCGCGCTCACCAAGAACATCGCGTACGCCGTCGCCAGTCCGGACGTCCGCATCATCTCCCCGATCCCCGGCAAGTCCGCGGTGGGCATCGAGATCCCCAACTCCGACCGCGAGATGGTCAACCTCGGCGACGTACTGCGCCTCGCGGACGCGGCGGAGGACGACCACCCGATGCTCGTGGCGCTCGGCAAGAACGTCGAGGGCGGCTACGAGATGGCCAACCTCGCGAAGATGCCGCACGTCCTGGTCGCCGGTGCGACCGGATCCGGCAAGTCCTCCTGCATCAACTGTCTGATCACCTCGGTCATGGTGCGGGCGACCCCGGACGACGTCCGGATGGTCCTGGTCGACCCCAAGCGGGTCGAGCTCACCGCGTACGAGGGCATCCCGCACCTGATCACGCCGATCATCACCAACCCGAAGAAGGCCGCCGAGGCCCTCCAGTGGGTCGTACGGGAGATGGATCTGCGCTACGACGACCTCGCGGCGTACGGCTACCGGCACATCGACGACTTCAACCACGCCGTGCGCAACGGCAAGGCCAAGGCCCCCGAGGGCAGCGAGCGGGAGCTGTCGCCGTACCCGTATCTGCTGGTCATCGTCGACGAGCTGGCCGACCTGATGATGGTCGCCCCGCGTGACGTCGAGGACTCGATCGTCCGCATCACCCAGCTGGCCCGTGCCGCCGGCATCCATCTGGTGCTCGCCACCCAGCGGCCCTCGGTCGACGTGGTGACCGGTCTGATCAAGGCCAATGTGCCCTCCCGGCTGGCCTTCGCGACCTCCTCGCTCGCCGACAGCCGCGTCATCCTCGACCAGCCGGGTGCCGAAAAGCTCATCGGCAAGGGGGACGGGCTGTTCCTGCCGATGGGGGCGAACAAGCCCACCCGTATGCAGGGCGCCTTCGTCACCGAGGACGAGGTCGCGGCCATCGTCCAGCACTGCAAGGACCAGATGGCACCGGTCTTCCGCGAGGACGTCGTGGTCGGCACGAAGCAGAAGAAGGAGATCGACGAGGACATCGGCGACGACCTGGATCTGCTCTGCCAGGCCGCCGAGCTGGTCGTCTCCACACAGTTCGGGTCGACCTCGATGCTCCAGCGCAAGCTCCGGGTCGGATTCGCCAAGGCCGGACGGCTGATGGACCTCATGGAGTCCCGCAACATCGTGGGGCCCAGCGAGGGATCCAAGGCGCGCGATGTGATGGTGAAACCGGAGGAGCTCGACGGGGTGTTGGCGCTGATCCGGGGGGAAACTGCTCCGTAAAGGTTTTGTAGGCAACCGTTCCGGCGGGTCGTACGTCAACTTGGGAGGAGGGACAGTAGATGCTTCTCCATCAGCAGTTCCGGCGGCCCGGATTCCGGCTCCGTCCCCTACCCCGTCCTCAGCTCCTCCCGTTGCTCAGTCGAGTGCTCAGTGTGTCCAGTTCCGTGCTCCGCCCCGCAGGCCGGCCGCGGAGCCGTCCATGGGGCTGTCCGGCGATCCCGATGGCGTACAAAGTCGTCCCTCCCGGTTGCCCCACCCTTTCGTACCCCCCCTAGACTGAACATCCAGCAGGTGGCTCACGCTCGAAAGGCGCCCCCGTGTCCATCGGCAACTCCCCCGAAGACGACCGGCCTTCGATCGGTCGCGTGCTTCAGCAGGCTCGTATCGCCGCAGGTCTGACGGTCGAGGAAGTCAGCAGCTCCACCCGGGTGCGCATCCCCATCGTGCGCGCGATCGAGGAGGACGACTTCTCGCGCTGTGGCGGCGACGTGTACGCGCGCGGCCACATCCGTACGCTCGCCCGTGCCGTCGATATCGACCCGGAACCCCTGGTCGAGCAGTACGACGCCGGACACGGCGGCCGTCCTGTGCCCACTCCGGCGGCACCGCTGTTCGAGGCGGAACGCATCCGTTCCGAACCCCGACGGCCCAACTGGACCGCGGCCATGGTCGCGGCCATCGTCGCCGTGGTCGGCTTCGTCGGCTTCACGCTCTTCAACGGCGACGAGCAGGTACCGAGCACCGCCCAGGTGGCGGAGGGCTCGACGCCCGACAAGACCGGCAAGCCGGCCGCCAGCAAACCGGCCGACCCCAAGCCCGTGCCCTCCGAGAGTGCCATCGCCGCTGCCCCCCGGGACAAGGTGACGGTCAAGCTCAGCGCGACCCGGGGCAAGAGCTGGATCTCCGCCAAGGACCACAACGGCCGGCTGCTCTTCGACGGCCTGCTGCTCCAGGGCGAGTCCAAGACCTTCCAGGACAGCGATCGCATCGACCTCGTCCTCGGCGACGCCGGGGCGACCGATCTCTTCGTGAACGGCAAGAAGGTCGAGGACCAGTTCGAGCCGGGTCAGGTCGAACGGCTCTCGTACACGAAGGGCGACCCCGAGGCCGGCTGAGCCGTCGGCTCGGCTTCTCGGTTTCCGCTCCTCACGGAATGGGCGTCCGGCACTCGTGCCGGGCGCCCATTCCGTGTTACTCGCTGTAGCGGGCAACCCTGCACGGCAGGGCGGGCGCCGCAACAAAGTAGTCTTGAGCCCATGCCCGAACGCCGTACCGTCGCCCTTGTCACTCTCGGATGCGCCCGTAACGAGGTGGACTCGGAGGAGCTTGCAGGCCGCTTGGCAGCGGACGGCTGGGAGCTCGTCGAGGACGCCTCCGACGCCGATGTCGCTGTCGTCAACACCTGTGGCTTCGTCGAAGCCGCCAAGAAGGACTCCGTCGACGCCCTGCTCGAAGCCAATGATCTGAAGGACCACGGCCGGACCCAGGCCGTGGTCGCCGTCGGCTGCATGGCCGAGCGCTACGGCAAGGACCTCGCCGAGGCCCTGCCGGAGGCGGACGGAGTCCTCGGATTCGACGACTACGCCGACATCTCCGACCGGCTCCAGACCATCCTCAACGGCGGTATCCACGCCTCGCACACCCCGCGCGACCGGCGCAAGCTCCTGCCGATCAGCCCCGCCGAACGGCAGGACGCCGCGGTGGCCCTGCCGGGCCACGCGCAGGAGGCCGCTCCCGCACCGGCCCCCGCGGACCTTCCGGACGGCGTCGCCCCGGTCTCCGGGCCGCGGGCGCCCCTGCGCCGCCGCCTGGGCACCAGCCCGGTCGCCTCGGTCAAGCTCGCCTCCGGCTGCGACCGCCGGTGCTCCTTCTGCGCCATCCCGTCCTTCCGCGGCTCCTTCATCTCACGGCGTCCCTCCGACGTCCTGGGGGAGACCCGCTGGCTGGCCGAGCAGGGCGTCAAGGAGGTCATGCTCGTCTCCGAGAACAACACCTCCTACGGCAAGGACCTCGGCGACATCCGGCTCCTGGAGACGCTGCTGCCGGAGCTCGCGGACGTCGAGGGGATCGAGCGGATCCGGGTCAGCTACCTCCAGCCCGCCGAGATGCGGCCGGGGCTGATCGACGTACTCACCTCGACCCCGAAGGTCGCCCCGTACTTCGACCTCTCCTTCCAGCACTCGGCCCCCGGTGTGCTCAGGGCGATGCGCCGGTTCGGTGACACGGACCGCTTCCTGGAGCTCCTGGACACCATCCGGGGCAAGGCCCCGCAGGCCGGTGCCCGGTCCAACTTCATCGTGGGCTTCCCCGGCGAGACCGAGGCCGACCTCGCGGAGCTGGAACGCTTCCTCACCGGAGCGCGGCTGGACGCCATCGGCGTCTTCGGTTACTCCGACGAGGAGGGCACCGAAGCGGTCGGCTACGAGAACAAGCTGGACGCGGACGTCATCGCCGAGCGGCTGGCGCACATCTCCCAGCTGGCCGAGGAGCTGACCTCGCAGCGGGCCGAGGAGCGGCTCGGTGAGACGCTCCAGGTGCTCGTGGAGTCCGTCGACTCCGAGGAGGACGGCCAGGTCGCGGTGGGCCGCGCCGCCCACCAGGCCCCCGAAACGGATGGACAGGTGGTCTTCACCACACGCGAGGGGCTCGTACCGGGCCGTATGGTCGAGGCAAAGGTAGTGGGCACCGAGGGAGTGGACCTGGTGGCCGAACACCATGAGCTCGCGGAGGTGGCCAGATGACCGGAGTCCCGGCATCGGCGGCAGGCGGCTCCGGCGCGAAGCCGGTCCGCGGCGGCAAGCTGGGTACTGCGGCCGTCAACCAGGCCAGCCTGTGGAACATCGCCAACATCCTCACGATGCTGCGGCTGCTCCTCGTCCCCGTCTTCGTCCTGCTGCTGCTGCACAACGGCGGCGACGACCCGGTCTGGCGTGCCTTCGCCTGGGCGGCGTTCGCCGTCGCCATGATCACGGACGTGTTCGACGGGCATCTCGCGCGTACGTACAACCTGGTCACGGACTTCGGGAAGATCGCCGACCCGATCGCCGACAAGGCGATCATGGGCGCGGCGCTGATCTGCCTCTCCTCGCTCGGTGATCTTCCGTGGTGGATCACCGGGGTGATCCTCGCGCGTGAGCTCGGGATCACGCTGATGCGGTTCTGGGTGATCAGGCATGCGGTGATTCCGGCCAGCCGCGGCGGGAAGATAAAGACGCTGGCGCAGGGCACCGCGGCCGGCATGTACGTTCTGGTGCTGACCGGTCCGCTGGCGACGATGCGCTTCTGGGTGATGATGGCCGCCGTCGTGCTGACGGTCGCCACCGGGCTGGACTACGTGCGCCAGGCCGTCGTCCTGCGCCGCAGGGGCCTCGCCACCGAGCGTGCGGCCGCCGGGCACGCCGGTGTGGCCGGCGGGTCTCATGTGGCCGGCGGTGCTGATATCGCGAGCGGTTCCGACGTCGTGGGTGCGACGGGGGATGCTCGTACCACCGCTGATGCCCGTGGTGCCGCGGAGGCCGAGCGGTGACAGCGGCGGCCCTGGTGCTGCGGAGGCTCGTGGAGCGCGGGGAGACGCTCGCCGTCGCCGAATCGCTGACCGGCGGGCTGGTCGCGGCCGAGCTGACCTCCGTCCCCGGTGCCTCGCAGTCCTTCCGGGGCTCGGTGACGGCGTACGCCACACCCCTGAAGCGGGACGTGCTCGGCGTCGACGGGACCCTTCTGGCGGAGCGCGGCGCGGTCGATCCCGAGGTCGCACGGGGGATGGCGGCCGGGGTGCGACGGGTCCTGGGCGCGGACTGGGGCATCGCGACCACCGGTGTCGCGGGCCCCGAACCGCAGGACGGGAAGCCTGTCGGAACGGTCCATGTCGCGGTTTCGGGACCCTGCGGCACCGAGAAAGTCGCCTCGCTGCGGTTGAACGGCGAACGGGCGGACATCCGTAGAGAGACTGTACGGAGCGTGCTCAAGCTGCTCGTGAGCGAACTCGGTGAAAATGTGAGGGCACAGGATACGGAACAGAACGGGGAGAATTGATGTTTGCAGCCCTGAGTGAACACGACATCGCTCCCCGCACGGCCGCAGCACAAGGCGGTACGGTAGGGCGTGAAGGATGCGGCTACGCGGTCCGAGGAGGGAGCCACCGATGATTCTGCTCCGTCGCCTGCTTGGTGACGTGCTGCGTCGGCAGCGCCAGCGCCAAGGCCGTACTCTGCGCGAAGTCTCCTCGTCCGCCCGGGTCTCGCTCGGTTATCTCTCCGAGGTGGAGCGGGGGCAGAAGGAGGCATCCTCCGAGCTGCTCTCCGCGATTTGCGACGCGCTTGACGTACGGATGTCCGAGCTCATGCGTGAAGTGAGCGACGAACTTTCCCTGGCTGAACTGGCCGAGTCGGCGGCAGCCAGCGATCCGGTACCTGTGCCGGTACGCCCAAGGCTCAATTCCGTCTCCGTGTCTTCGGTGGCAGCTGTGCCGACGGGACGGGTGACCATCAAGGCGCCCGCAGAAGCGGTCGCCGCTGCCTGATCGGCGCGGTTCGGTGTGATCGGGAGCCCCGGTCGATCCCTTGGAGGGGTTGTCCGGGGCTTTTGCGTGCGCGGGTGGCGCCGGGTCCTCGGCGCCGGTTCCTGGCCGCCCGGTCTTCGTCTGCCTGTCTCCCGCGCCCGGCCCGCTCTCTCCCGCGCCCGGCCCGCTTCCTTCCCCGTCCGGCCTGCTCCCTTCCCCGTCCGGCCTGCTCCCTTCCGTGTCCGGCCCGCTTCCTTCCGTGTCCGGACGCCCGTTCCAGGCGTCCGGACGCCTGTCCTCCGGCTGTTTGCTCTGGATGCAGCGGGGGCGGTGCCAGGGGAAACTGCCGGGAAGGGTCCCGATCACCGGGGCCGCGTCCGAACGGTGTGCCGGTATCGGGAGCGCGAGTGCCCGTAGCCCGTGCCGTGCGCGCCGGTACTGCACCGGTGCGCCCTCCCCTCGGGTGCGCGAGCCGGTCTAGCGTCGGCCGGAGGAGGCAGCCATGGTGCGGCGATGGGTGCCGGCGCTGGTCCTCGGTGGGCTGTGGTGGTGGGCGGTGCTACGGCTGGCGCTGGAACCGGAGCACGCCGGTGTGGTGGAGGGCGCGGTCGCGGCGGGCGGGTGGGGGCTGAGCCTGCTGCCCGTCCATGCGGCGGCGTCGGTACGGCCGCCGAGGGCGCTGACCGGAGCGGGGCGTACCGGGCGGCGGCCGGCTACCAGGGCATGGCGACGCCGCCGTTCGGGCGGAGAATCTGACCGGTCATGAAGGCCGACGCGTCCGATGCGAGGTGCAGCACCGTGTGCGCGACGTCCTCGGGCTCACCGACCCGTCCGAGCGGCGAGACCCGCACCATCATGGCCTCTGCCCGATGCTGCTGCTCCGCGTCGTGGCGGTCGGTCATCGGCGTGCGGATCCAGCCGGGGGCGACGGCATTCACGCGAATGGAGTGCGGGCCGAGTTCCGTGGCGAGGGTCTTCGTCAGCTGGACGACGGCGGCCTTCGCGGCGCTGTAGCAGAGCAGGCCCGGACTCGCGGCGTCCACCGCGCCCGATGCCATGGTGATCAGCGACCCGGGGGCGGAGCGGGCGATCATGCCGCGGGCCACCTCCTGGCAGGCGTACAGCACCCCCTTGAAGTTGACCGACAGGACCCGGTCGAGATCTTCGTCGGCCGTCTCCAGAACGCTGCTCGTATGCATGATTCCGGCGACGGCGACCAGGATGTCGAGGTCTCCGGCTTCGGCCACGGCTCGCTCGACCTGGCCACGGTCCGTCACATCGAGCGGGTGGGCGATGGCCGTACCGCCGGAACCGGCGATCAGCCCGCAGGTCTCCGACAGGCCCTTCTCGTCGCGGTCCGCGCAGTGGACCGTGGCCCCTGCCTCGGCGAGCAGGGCCGCACTGGCCCGGCCGATGCCGCCGGCGGCTCCGGTGACGAACGCGGACCGGCCGGTGAGGTCGTACGCGGAGAGGGGCATGACCGGACCGTACGACTGGATCTGACGGTACGTCAACTATGGTGTGGGGCCTGATTGGCAGCGCGGACACCAGTAGGTGGGGCGGCTGTCCTGCTCGGTGGCGCGGATCGGTGTGCCGCAGCGCAGACAGGGGCGCCGGGCGCGGCCGTAGACGTAGAGGCGGTCGGGGGACCGCGTACGGGCGGGGCCCGCGCCGGGGACGAGGCCGGTGGTGGTCCGCGTCGGGCGGTCACGGTTGGCTTCGAGGAGCCTTTTCGCGGTGGCCACCAGGCGGGCGAGGGTCGTGGGCGGAAGATCGCCCACGGCGAGCCAGGGGGTGGCTCGGGCCAGGAAGCAGAGCTCGCACTTGTAGACGTTGCCGATACCGGCCAGATTGCGCTGGTCCAGAAGCGCTTCGCCGAGGGGGCGGCCGGGGGTGGTGAGCAGGTTGCGCAGGGCGGTTCCGGGGTCCCAGTCGGGGCCCAGCAGATCCGGTCCGAGATGGCCCACGACCCTGTCCTCGTCCTGGGTACGGAGGAGTTCGAGCACGGGGAGCCGGTAGCCGACCGCGGTGTGCTCGGTGTTGGCCAGCACGGCGCGGATCTGATGGGTGGGGCCGCCGCGCCAGCGCTCGCCCGGGTCGTAGACGCGCCAGGCGCCGTCCATCCGCAGATGGCTGTGGAGGGTGAGGCCGTCGTCGAGGCGCGTGAGCAGATGCTTGCCGCGCGCGGTGACATCGGCCACGGTGCGGCCGGTGAGATCGGCGGTGGCGAACCTGGGTACGCGCAGGTCGGCATAGGTCAGGGCCCGGCCTGCGAGCGCTGCGTGCAGCCGCTCGGCGGTCCGCAGCACGGTGTCTCCTTCGGGCATGCCTCCATGATGCGCGGTGCGGATGGCGGGTGCCGGGAGATACGGAGGGTGCGGGGACGCCCTTCGACGGCTCAGGCGCGCAGACGCAGGCCTCTCGGGGTGGCGAGGAATCCGGCGGCTTCCAGCGTGCGGCCCAGCGGCGAGGTGAGGGAGGACGCCCCATTGGTGCGCTCCACCGTGACGGTGCCGAGCGCGCCCGCGCCGGCCGCCGCGGCCAGTGCCTGGGCCGCCGCTCTCAGCGCCGGGGACTCGGGGTCGGACGGCCAGGCCAGCAGCGTCTTCCCACCGCGCTCCATGTACAGCGTCAGCTCGCCGTCGACGAGGACGACCAGGGCCCCTGCCTTGCGGCCCGGTTTGTGACCGGCTCCGTCGGGGGACTCCGGCCAGGGCAGCGCGGCCCCGTACGCATTCGCCGGGTCGGCGGCCGCGAGGACCAGGGCATGGGGCGCGGCCCCGGGATCCGTACGGTCGCGGGCGGTGGACGCCGCACGCAGCCGGTCGACGGCGCCGTCCATCGCGAACTGGGCGGCCCCCAGGCCTTCGACGACATATCCCCGGCGTGCCTGGCCGTTGTCCTCGAAGGCGGCGAGGACGCGGTACGTCGCGGAGAAGCCGCCCTCGACGCCCTCCGCCTGCACCGCTCCTCGGGTCACCACGCCGTGGCGGTCGAGCAGCGTACGGGCCAGGGCGTGCGCGCGGTGGGTCGGTTCCGGTTCGGCCGGGGGCAGCAGGGACCAGCGGCCCGACACGGTGGGCGGGCCGGTGCGGGAGGCGGGGCGGGCCGCCGCGGTGAGCGATCCGTACCGGCCGCGCGGGACGCTGCGTCTGGCGCGGTGGGCGGTCGAGCCCGCTGTGCGCCCGGAGCCCAGGAGCGAGCGCAGCGGGGCGAGGGTGTCGTTGGTGAGACGGCCGGACCAGGCCAGGTCCCAGAGGGCGTCGGCCAGCTGCGGATCGGTGCAGTCCGGGTGAGTGGTGGCACGCACCTGGTCGGCGATCTGCCGGAAGAAGAGCCCGTATCCGCCGGAGAGGGTGGTGAGGACCGACTCGTGCAACGCGGACTGCTCCAGCGGGTGCGGGGGCGGCAGGAGCAGGGGTGCGCTGCCGGCCGGGTAGAGCGAGAGCCAGCCGTCCTTGCCGGGCAGGGAGCCCGCACCGGCCCAGACGATCTCCCCGGTCGTCGTCAGCTCGTCGAGCATGGCGGGGGTGTACCCCATGACCCGGCTCGGCAGGATCAGCTTCTCCAGTGCGGACGCGGGAACCGGGGCCCCCTGCAACTGCTCGACGGCACGGGCCAGTCCGTCGATCCCGCGCAGGCTGTTGCCGCCGACGTGCTGCCACTGCGGGAGGAAGGCCGCGAGCGCGGCGGGAGGAACGGGCTCCAGCTCATGGCGGAGAGCGGCGAGCGAGCGACGGCGCAACCGGCGCAGGACGGTCGCGTCGCACCACTCCTGTCCGATGCCCGCCGGATGGAACTCGCCCTGGACGGTCCGGCCCGACGCGGACAGCCGGTGGAGCGCTCCGTCGGTGACGGCGGTGCCGAGCCCGAAGCGGTCGGCAGCCCGGGTCGAGGTGAACGGACCGTGCGTACGGGCGAAGCGGGCGAGGAGATCGCCGAGCGGGTCCTTCACCGGTTCGGTGAACGCCTCCGGCACGCCGACGGGCAGGGCGGTGCCCAGGGCGTCGCGCAGCCGGCCCGCGTCCTCGATCGCCGCCCAGTGGTCGGCGCCGGCGATGCGGACCTGGATGGCCCGGCGGGCGGCCGCCAGTTCGGGTGCCCACTGCGGCTGCGCGCCCCGCTCGGCCAGCTCGGCGCCGGTGAGCGGACCGAGGACCCGGAGGAGGTCGGCGACGCCTTCGACGTCCTTGATCCTCCGGTCCTCGGTGAGCCACTGGAGCTCCTGTTCCAGCTCGGTCAGCACATCGGCGTCGAGCAGCTCGCGCAGCTCCGCCTGGCCGAGCAGTTCGGCCAGGAGATGGGAGTCGAGGGAGAGCGCGGCGGCCCGGCGCTCGGCGAGCGGGGAGTCGCCCTCGTACAGGAACTGGGCGACGTACCCGAAGAGGAGCGAGCGGGCGAACGGTGAGGGCTCCTGGGTGGTCACCTCGACCAGCCGGACGCGCCGCGCCTCCAGATCGCCCATCAGTTCCGTGAGCCCGGGAACGTCGAAGACATCCTGGAGGCATTCGCGGACCGCTTCGAGGACGATCGGGAACGAGCCGAACTCGGAGGCCACCTGGAGCAGTTGGGAGGCACGTTGGCGCTGCTGCCAGAGCGGGGTGCGCTTGCCGGGGCTGCGCCGGGGCAGCAGCAGCGCGCGGGCGGCGCACTCGCGGAACCGGGAGGCGAACAGCGCCGAGCCGCCCACCTGATCCGTGACGATCTGCTGGACCTCGCCCTTGTCGAACACGACGTCGGCCGCACCGATCGGGGGCTGATCGCTGTCGTACGCCACGTCCGGCGGGGCCGGAGCCGGTCCGGCTCCGGCGGACACGCCGTCCGGTCCCGGGGCCGGATCGAAGTCGAGCAGGTCGAGGCCCATCAGATCGGCGTCGGGCAGCCGCAGCACGATGCCGTCGTCGGCATGCATGACCTGGGCGTCCATTCCGTACCGCTCGCTCAGGCGGGCGGACATCGCCAGTGCCCAGGGGGCGTGCACC